>CAVOQV010000015.1:0-25124 GCA_963698435.1 Ilumatobacteraceae bacterium
TGACCCATGACGCCGTGCTCTGCGACGACGACACGGCACCAGCCCGGCGTGCACGCAGGGCGCCGCCATGGCGCCGTCGGTCGGCGACCAGATCGGCACGGGACCTCCACCGTGATCGCGGGCACGGCGAACAGTCGGCGATGTCACGCGGCGTCGGCCGCCGGTTGGGTGCGAGCCGACGGGAGGTGCACGACGTGTTGCGAGCGGCTGTCGTCGAGGTGAACTCCTCGGCGAACCCGGCGATCAAAGCCAGTTCGAGATCGAACGGCCACGACCGGTGACGTGCTCCACCGCCCAGTTGACGCCGGCGGTCTCGAGCACGATCGCTCCCGACGGGTCGGCGACGAGAAAGCTGTTGTGATACGAGAACCCGGGCTTCTCGTGGCTACATGGGCCGCCCTGACCGTGTTGTTCGAGCAGCTCGACGATCACGGCGACCGCATCGTGTGCGGTGGCAGCTCGCTCGACCGCGAGGCGAAGGAGGTCCATGCCGAGCAACGCCGGATCCCCGAGCGGTTGATTGGTGAACACCGCCTCGTTGCCGATGACGACGCCGTGTTCGTTGGCTCCCATCTCGGCGCCCCACATCCACCACGGCTGCGAGAGCAGCACTGCATGGGTGTGTTCGACCTGGGGGATCGAGATCCAGGTGCAATCGACCTGACCCGGCTCGGGGTCGTGGTCGGACGCCGGATACCAACGAGGAGTCTGCGCCTCGTTGGGGTCACGATCGCTGTTCTTGGCGAACAGCACGCCGTCCGGCGTCAACGAGACCAACGTGTCGCACACACCGCCGACGCTACATCCGCCCCCTGGTCCCCCTCGCCCAGGTCTGCGGGAACCACGACCGTCACGTCGGGCCCGGCACCGTGTGACGGTCGGGAGATGTGCTACGACGGGCAGCCATGACGATGACATTCCAGGAAGCCTGCGCTGCCGTCTGCGCACCGGGGACACGGTTCGAGATCCAGGAAGTCGACGTCTTCGGCGTGCCGACGAAGGTATTTGCCGGGACCCCGCCCAACATGCGGTCACTGTTCGCTGCGGCAGCAGCTCGTACCGACGACTTCATCGTCTTCGAAGACGAGCGCTGGACGATGCCACGGGTACTCGAGCTGGTCGGCCAGATCGGCCACGCCCTGGTGCACGACCTCGGCGTCACCAACGGCGACCGTGTGGCCATCGCCATGCGCAACTATCCGGAATGGATCGCGGCGTTCGCCGCGATCACGTCGGTCGGTGCGATTGCCGTGCCGATGAATGCCTGGTGGCAGACCGACGAGGTGGTGTTCGCACTCGACGACTCCGGCTCGAAGATCGTGATCGCCGACGCCGACCGGCTGAACCGGATGCGTGCTGCCACTCCCGGATCGATCACCGCGAAGGTGGTCACCGTCCGTGAAGGTGCCGAGCCTCGACCCGATGACCCGTTCGAGGTCGTTGCACTCGAGGACCTCCTCACTCCGGGCGTCTCGCTCCCCGACGTCGACATCGACCCGGACGACGACGTCACGATCCTCTACACCTCTGGCA
The DNA here is from genome assembly GCA_963698435.1 of Ilumatobacteraceae bacterium. Classification (GTDB taxonomy): domain Bacteria; phylum Actinomycetota; class Acidimicrobiia; order Acidimicrobiales; family Ilumatobacteraceae; genus Sva-07. The sequence goes on from CAVOQV010000015.1 coordinate 1,534, forward strand.
CCACCGGCCACCCCAAGGGTGCGGTGTCGACGCATCGCGCCGTGCTCAGCTCGTTGATGGCGTTCGCTGCTCGCGGTGCGATCAATGCGTTCCGCGAACCCAGCGATCCCGACCCGAACAAGCCGCAGACGGCGTTGATGCTGCCCGTCCCGCTCTTCCACGTCACCGGTCTGGTGCCGGTGATGCTCGGCGCGTTCGTCGGCGGATCGAAGCTGGTGATGACCTACAAGTGGAACCCCGACCGCGCATTGGAACTGATCGAGCGCGAACGGGTCACGAACTTCGTCGGCGTCCCCACGATGAGCTGGGATCTCCTGGAAGCTGCGACGTTCGACCAGCGAGACACCTCCAGCCTGCTCGCCGTCGGCGGCGGTGGCGCCCCGATGCCACCCGAGCTGGTGAAGCGGATCGAAGACAACTTCTCGAAGGGCCGCCCGAGTCTCGGTTACGGCATGACCGAGACGAACGCGTACGGCCCCGGCAACGCCGGCGACGACTTCCTGGCGCACCCCACCTCCACCGGGCGGGCAGTCCCGATCATGGACCTGCGGGTCACCGACCCGGTCGGCGATGTGTTGCCCGCAGGCGAGACCGGCGAGATCTGGTTCCGGGGCCCCATGTTGATCCGTGGCTACTGGAACCGGCCCGACGCCACCGCCGACACGATCGTCGACGGCTGGCTGCGTTCCGGCGACATCGGCCGCATCGACGACGAGGGCTTCGTGTATGTCAGCGACCGAGCGAAGGACATGGTGTTCCGCGGCGGCGAGAACATCTATTCCGCCGAGGTCGAGGCGGCGATCTACGAACACCCCGCGGTGTACGAAGCCGCCGTGTACGGCATCCCCCACGAGCGTCTCGGCGAGGAGTTGGCCTGCCACGTGATGGTCAAGGAAGGTGCGATGCTGACCGTCGACGAGCTGCAGCAGTTCGTCGGTGAGCGGCTCGCCAACTTCAAGGTGCCGAGCCGAGTCACGATCGTGACCGAACAGCTGCCCCGCAACGCCTCCGGCAAGATCCTCAAGCGCGAACTCCGCGACGCCGTCGCACAACAGGACTGACGCGCCACGGGACCGGTCGCCTCGGAAGACGTCCTAGCCTGAGCGGCCATGTCGGCATCAGAGGCAACGCTGCGTGGCAACACGCTGCGCCGATCAGCGCTCGCCGCGCTCGTGGCGTGCATGGTCGCCGTGCTCGGCTCCGCCGCCCCAGCCCTTGCGCACACCGATTTCGCAGGTTCAGATCCTGCAGACGGCTCGATCGCCGATGGACCGGTCAGCGAGATCGTGCTGCGGTTCACCAGCCCGTCGACCGAAGCAGGCGAAGGGTTCGCCGTCCTCGATGCCGCGGGGCAGCTCCGGCGACCCACGTCGGTCGTCAGCGCCGACGGCAAGACGTTCACGCTGAGCTTCGACCCGGCGCTGAGTGGCGGGCAGATCGGTGTGCGATGGAGCGTGCGTGCCGGTGACGCACACCCGATCGAAGGCAGCTTCTCCTTCATCGCTGGCGGTCCGACACCCGAGGCGGACATGCCGACATCGGTTTCCGAGAACGCCTCGCCACCAGCGACGTCGAGCATGATCGGCATGGCCGACACACCCGATGACGACGCCGCTGCACCTGGATCGTCGGGCGAGTCCATCGACATGGCGAGCTTCCTCCAGGTCGACGAGACGACGCCCGGCGAGACCACCGCAGGCGTCGGGCGCACGCTCACGCTGTTGACGACCGTGTTCGTGCTCGGAGGCGCGGCATTCGCTCTCACGGCACTGAGGGCGCCCGTTGCCGACATTCGTTGGCTGCTTGGTCTGGTGCGTCTCGCGGGCATCGCCCTGGCGGTCGGAGCAGCAATCGAGTACGTCGGTGTCGCCCGCACCGCCGACGACACGCTGTCGTCGGCGTGGTCGTCGTCGGCCGGTGCTGCCCCCATGATGCGGCTGGTCGCCGGTATCGCCATCGCGGCTGGGTTGGCGGCAACCACGGTGGCGGTCCGCGCGCGGTCACCTCGGCCGCTGTCGGCTGCGGTCGACACCGATCCGGGTGTCACACGTACGCGTGCGCTGCCCGGCAAGACACGCGGCCACAGCATCGCAGGGGCCGAGCAGATCGCCCGTTGGGTGCCGGACCGTCGATCCTTGCTCGGTTTCATCGGCGGAGGGATCCTCGTCGCATCGTTCTGGTTCGACGGCCACACCGTCACCGAAGGCTTCCGCCCGTTCCATGCGCTGGTGAACAGCGTGCACGTGGTCGCCGGTTCGATCTGGGCAGGCGGCGTGATTGCGATGGCTGCAATCATGTGGCGACGCCATCGCCACGCCCGCCCGAGCGGAGCGCTCGATCTGGTCGTGCGCTTCTCGTCCGTCGCAGCCGTTGCGCTCGCTGCGGTGGTCGCAGCCGGATTGGTGATGGCGGTGCTGATCGCCGACTCGTTCTCCGACCTCACCGGCACCGAGTGGGGCCAAACGCTGCTGTTGAAGACTGCGGCTGCCGTTGTCGCCATGGCGTTCGGTGCATGGAATCACTTCCGCCTCCTCCCAGCTCTCGGGGCCGATCCCGACGACGGAGCGCTCCGACAGATGGCGCGTTCCACCGTGACCGCGGAGGCGATCGTGCTGACGTTCGTGGTCGTCGTGACCGCCTCGCTGGTCGCCGCGGCGATCTGAGAAGCTCGCGGCCGACGGGCCCGCTCGGAACGCGACCGCGGGATCTGTCTGCTCGCACTCCATCTCCGCGACGATCGGGACCATATGACACGCATCCTCATCACCGGCAGCAACAGCGGCTTCGGCATGCTCGCGGCACTCACCTTCGCCCGGAGGGGCCACGAGGTGGTCGCCACGATGCGCTCCGTCGCGAAGGGGGACGACCTCCGATCGGCAGCGGAGGCCGAGGGCCTGCCCATCGAGATCCGACCACTCGATGTGAGCGATCGCGCGTCGGTGACCGACGGCGTCGGTGATCCGACCGAGATCGACGTGGTCGTCAACAACGCCGGCTTCGAGGTCGGCGGTGCGCTCGAACTCGTCGACGACGACCTGTGGACACGACAGCTCGACACGAACGTGCTCGGCCCGATGCGCGTGACGAGAGCCGTGCTGCCGACCTGGCGCGAACGAGGCTCTGGCACCATCGTCAACGTGTCGAGCATCGCCGGCGTCGTCGGGTCGCCGTTCGGCGGGGCCTACGCGGCATCGAAACACGCGCTCGAAGGCCTGAGTGAGGCACTGCACTTCGAGACCAGCGTGTACGGAATCCGAGTCCGGCTGATCGAGCCGGGCCGATTCGACACGGGCTTCCGCGACAACATCGTCAGCGTCGACCGATGGGAACAGTCGGAGTACTTCGATCGAGCCGAACGATTCCGCGAGTCGCAGGGTGTGCTGTCCGGCGACGGACCGGCGCCCGACCCGCAGGACGTCGCCGACGCGATCGTTCGTGCTGCACTCGACGTCGACGCACCGTTCCGCAACTTCGTCGGCACCGACGCCCAGCTGATCCATTCGGTGAAGTCGTCGATGCCATTCGAAGAGTTCGAGGCGGTCATGCGAGACACCCTCGACTGGCACGAATGACGTCACCAGGCTGAACGAGCGCTGACCGAGGAGGGTGAGATGGCCGACGTCGCTGCGATCAAGACCTACCGGTATCTGCGGATCGCCATGGTGGGCGCGGTCGTGCTGCTCGGCGTCTCGATCCTGATCGAGCGGTCGAGCGTCGACTGCTGGCAGACGTCGGTGTCGGCCTACTACTACACGCCCGTTCGTGCGATCTTCGTCGGGATGCTGCTGGCGATCGGGCTCTGCCTGATCGTGATCAAGGGCAGCACCACCTGGGAAGACGCCACCCTCAACGCCGCAGGAATGCTGGCACCGGTCGTCGCCGTCGTTCCGACCACCGACGTCGGCGCATGTTGGTCGCAGAGCCCCGGCCGCCTGCCGGTCGACAGCGACGGCAACCTCGCCGGCTGGGTGATCGCCAACATCGACAACAACATCACCGCCCTCTTGATCACCGGGATCGCCGGACTGCTCGTCGCAGCGGTGATCGCGAGCATCGCGACCAGCAACGTCAAGGCGGTCGCCGAGGTCGGCGATGTCGGCATGCGACTGGGGCTGCTCGCTGCGATGGTGTTCCTCCTGGCAGGTGCCGGGCTGTTCATCTGGTGGGACGACTTCGACACCCGCGCCCATGGCATCGCAGCGGTGCTGATGTTCCTCTTCCTCGCCCTCGCCGTCGGCGGCAACGCCTGGGACCGTCGCCACGACCCCGGTCCACGTACCTACTTCTGGCTCTACGCAGCGATCGCCGCGACGATGCTGATCGCGGCCGCGATCATGTTCCCGCTCGGATCGAGTTGGCAGCACATGGTGCTGGTGCTCGAGGCCACCGAGATCACGCTCTTCGCCATCTTCTGGCTCGTCCAGACCCGTGAACACTGGGGTGAAACCGTCTGATCGGCGGGCGGCAACGGCCGGCGACCTACGATCGGGCGGATGTTCGAGCCCTCGTTCGTGACCGTTCCGCACGGCGACATCGATCTGCCGCGTCGCCGTGACCGGGTCGGGTCCGCTGATCTTCTGCATCCACGGCTGGCCCGAATTGTGGTACTCGTGGCGCCATCAGATGGAGTACTTCGCGGCCCGCGGCTTCACCGTCGCGGCGATGGACGTGCGCGGCTACGGCGGTAGCTCGAACCCGCCCGAGATCGAGGCATACCGCCTCACCGAACTGTGTGCCGACGCCGCCGCCGTGATCGACGAACTCGGAAACGGCGAGGCCATCGTGTTCGGCCACGACTGGGGCGCCCCGATCGCCTGGAACACCGCCCGCCTCCATCCCGACAAGGTGCGAGCGGTGGCCGGATTGAGCGTGCCCTACACACCGATCGGACCCACGCCACCGCTCGACATGTGGAGGGAGCGCTACGAGGGCAAGTTCTTCTACCAGCTGTACATCGAGACGCCTGGAGTCGCCGAAGCCGAATGCGAGGCTGACCACGCCGCTGCACTTCGGAGGATCTACTACGGCGCGAGCGGCGACGCGGACCGGTCGCTGTTCGGCGAGAAGGGACCGGATGCCGGTCTGCTCGACGGTACGATCGACCCCGACCCGTTCCCGGCATGGATGTCACCGGACGACCTCGCCGTCTACGTCGAGGCGTTCATGACCAGCGGATGGGTCGGGCCGTTCAACCGCTACCGGGCGCAGGCGCTCGATGCCGCCGAGATCGGATCGCTCCCCGATCCCGAACTGCGCCAGCCGGCGGCATTCGTCGCCGGCGAGCTCGACGGGGTTCGCAACTTCGTGCCCGGAATGGACCTGTTCGATTTCGCCCCAGCGTTCTGCAACGACTTCCGGGGCTCGACCATCATCCCCGGTATCGGCCACTGGGTCCAGCAGGAGGCGCCGGCGGCAACCAACGCCGCGCTCTCCGCCTTCGTCGACACCCTCGACTGAGTCCTGCCAGTTGTCGCGAGCCGGTGACGGGCGAATACGTTCGGCCCATGACCGCTCGCCTCCCCGCCCTGTCGCTCGCCGCTTCACCCGGCCGCCGCACCCGAACGATCGAGCTCGCGAGGGACATCGAAGCCCGCGGCTTTCCCGGCGTGTACTGCCCGAGCTTCGGCGACGCGATGGGGTTGTGTCTCTCGATCGCTCAGGCGACGACCACCCTCGAGGTCGGTACGTCGATCCAGCCGATCTACCTGCAGCACCCGGTGGCGCTCGCCACGTCGGCGAGCTACCTCCACGAGATCGCCGAGGGCCGGTTCCGCCTCGGTGTCGGCGTCACGCACGGACCGGTGATCAAGCGGCTGGGCGTCGACACCGGCAAGCCGTTGTCGGACATGCGCGAGTACGTCGAGACGATGCGCAGCGCCGCCGAGCACATGGGTGGCCTCCCGCCGGTGGTCCTCGCAACCCTCCGCGACAAAATGGTCGCGTTGTCGGTCGAGGTCGGCGACGGTGCGGTGTGGGCGAATGGATCGCTCAGCCGGATGGGACACTCGGTCGGGCTGGTGCCCGCCGGTCGTCGAGCCGAAGGGTTCTGGATCGGCAACATGATCCCGACAGTGATCGATGACGACCTCGACGCTGCCCGAGCCCGCAACCGCAAGACGCTCCAGGGCTACGTGGCGCTCCCGAACTACCGCAACTATTGGATCGAGGCGGGCTACGAGGCCGAGATGCACGCTGCCAAGGCCGCGATCGACGCGGGCGACAGCGACGCCGTGATGGCGGCGATGAGCGACGCGTGGCTCGACGACTGCACGTTGTCGGGTCCGACCGAGCGAGTTCGCGACGGCGTCGAGGCGTGGTTCGATGCCGGTGTGACCCCGATCGTCGTCCCCTCCTCGACCTCGGGCGGCCAGGCCAAGGCGGTCGCCGAGATCTTCGATGCGTTCGCCTGAGACCCAAGGATCGAACCGGGTTCACGAAGATGATCCTCTATGTCGACTACGAACACGCGTCGAGCCACCTGAAGCCGCATGCCAACTGGCTGCTCGCCGCCCGTGTCCGGATTTCGTACATGCTGCAGGACCTCTCGGGCCATCGCTGCCTGCTGCAGCGCTACACCGATGTCGACGCCGGCATCATCGGCGAACTCGACATCGCTGCGGTGTTCATCAGCGGCAACGGTGCGCCACCCGAACAGTACGACGCAGCGGATCTGGAGGGTCTGGCCGAGATCGTCCGAGCAGGTCGCACCCCGGTGTTCGGGTTCTGCGGCGGGCTGCAGTTCATGGGCACCACGCTCGGCGCACGCCTCGATCGGATCGGCCGACTCGGTGACGACGAAGTCGACCCGCACCCGAAGTACGAGCCGGGTTGGCGGAAAGAACTTGGCTACGAACCGGTCGATCTGGTCGGCGAGCATCCGTTGCTCGCAGGCATCGAGCGGCGGCCCGTGTTCCGCCACGCGCACACCTCCGAGCTGAAGGACCCACCCGCCGGGTTCATCAATCTTGCGCGCACCGACACCACCGAGCTGCAGTACCTGGCCCACGAGACACTGCCACTTGCCGGCACCCAGTTCCATCCCGAGTGGTGGACCGACGAGCACCCCGCCGGGCGCCAGCTGATCGCCAACTTCTGCGAGTGGGCAGGTGTCACGGGCACGAACTGACGCAACGCTCGGGCAGTACCTCCTTTCATCGTCGACCACCCGCACCGCACGGGTCTCAGTCGGCCGCAACCCGTTCTTCGGTGTTGATGGCCTCGACGAGCGCGTCGGTGGCTTCGAGTGCCACGAAGTGCCCGACGTCGTCCAGCCGGTCGACGTGGGCGTCGGGAAACTCACGGGTTCAGCGATCGAGGATGTCGGACCGGAAGGCGATGTCGTTCATGCCCCAGAGCAGCGTGATGTCGAACCGCCGCAAGACGTCTCGCTGCTCCCAGAGGCCGGCCAGCCACTTCGTGGAGCCGATGATCTCGGCAGGGAACACCCACATGCCTTTGCGTTCGGCCTTGACGGGGTGGATACCGGTGAACTGTTGGTGAAGTTCGGGAGTCAGGGATGTGCGTGTCCCCAAGCTCGCTTGACCACTCGTTCGGCGAAGAGGTTGTGGCTGCGGATCATGTACCGGCCGATCGGGCCAGCCATCGCCTTGCTGAACCCCTGGTAGTAGAGGGACCGGTTGACGGGCCACATCCATGTGTTCGCAATCACCAGCCCTGACACGCGGTCGGGGTTCGCGATCGCCCATGACATCCCGATCGGGCCGCCCCGGTCTCAGACGACGAGCGTTGCGTTCTCGACATCGAGGTCGTCGAGGAGTGCGGTGAGGTTCTCGGCGTGTTGTTGCGGGAGGTACGCGCGATGATCGACTCCAGGAAGATGCCGACGATCACGCACAGCGTGAGCGACGAGAACAGCTGCGGCAGGAAGCCGACCGCGATCACCGCGGCATTGCGGGTGGCCGCACGGACCGGTTCCTCGGCGAATGCCTCGAGGGCGGCAGACGATGTGCCGAGGTCCGCGCGTAGTTCGCGGAATCGCTCGACGGAGTAGATCGCGAAGTCGACGCCGATGCCGAGCACGACCGTGGACAGCACCGCGATCGACATGTCGTAGCCCTTGCCGATCAGGCCGATCGTTCTGTGGACGATCATGATCGTCAACAGAACCGACGCGATGCCGATCAGCGCCCCGGGCACGGTATTGGGAGGGTCTCGAGCAGCGGCGTGCCGTCACCGGCTCTCGGTTGTTGCTCCGGCGGGCAGATATCGTGCGATCCGCCGCACGCTGGTGCGATGCGGCCCCGCCTCTGTAGCTCAGTGGATAGAGCATCGGTTTCCTAAACCGTGTGTCGCAGGTTCGATCCCTGCCAGGGGCGCCAGTCGAATGACGTGAATATGCGGTGGGGCGATCGAGCCAAGAAGTCCAACAGTTCGCCGGTACCCGAGCGCTGGGCCTAGCGTCCCGCCCCGGGATTATCGCTCGCGTCTGACGGGGCAACCCGCCGATCGATGCGACAAATACCATGCGGGTCGGCGGCGCCGACAGCACGATCGGAGTGCGTGCCACCGACCGTCGGTGATCGGGGCCGACGCATCGTTTGGAAGCAGTACGCCGACCATAACGATTGTCGTTCATAACGGAATGCGTTACTGTTGGCCGGGTGTTGCAATCGTTCCGCGACAAGGACACCGAACGGGTGTGGCGAAGACAACGATCGAAGCGTCTCGATCAACCCACCCAGCGGGCCGCTCTGCGCAAGCTGCTCATCTTGGACGCCGCAGAAGAGATCGGGGATCTCCGGATTCCCCCAGGTAACCGCCTGGAGAAGCTCAAGGGCGACCGAGCAAATTCGTACAGCATCCGCGTCAACGACCAGTGGCGTATCTGCTTCCGATGGACGACCGCGGGAGCCGAAGACGTCGAGATCGTGGACTACCACTGAAAGGACTTGACATGACCACATCCACGACGGAGCCAATCCATCCCGGTGAAGTCCTGATGCTCGAATATTTGGAGCCGCTCGGGATCACCCAGCACCGCGTCGCGGTCGCGATCGGCGTTCCACCGCGCCGGATCAACGAGATCGTGCACGCCAAGCGCGGTATCACCGCAGACACAGCCCTGCGCCTCGCCCGGTACTTCGGCACCAGCGAACGGTTCTGGCTGAACCTTCAGAGCCGCTACGAGCTCGAGGTCGAACGGGACCGACTCTCGGAAACCCTCAACCAGATCGAACCGCTCGCCATCGCGTAGAGCCACCTCGACGCGATGAGTGTCACCCTGTTGGCCGGCGTGCGGCATCGTAAGAGTGTGGAGGTGTCGTGCACGCTGGAGGAGGCGTACCGGAACTGGGCGGACGATCTGGTGACGTACGCGACCGCACTGGTCGGGCCTGCTGATGCTGCTGATGTAGTGGCCGATGCATTCGTCGTGCTGATTCGACGTGGCGACTCTGCGTGGGTAGAGGTCCGTGATGCACGGCCATTCCTGTTCCGCTCGGTGACGAATTCGGCACGAATGTACGTGCGTTCCGGTGGACGCCGACGCGCACGCGAACAGGCGTGGCCGGTGGCAGTGCAGCATGGCGAGTTGCTCCGCGAGCCGGCGGTGACTGCTGCGCTGGCCGGCTTGAGTGTGCGTCAGCGAGCGGCCGTGTTCCTCACGTATTGGGAGGATCTCGGCGTGAGCGAGGTCGCTCGACGGATGGGTGTATCCGAAGGCGCCGTCAAACGACATCTGGCCAGGGGCCGTTCCGCGCTACGGGAGGTGCTCGCATGAACGACGAAATGGATCGCAGACTGCGACAGCTCGCGCGAGAGCAGGCGGAGACGGCGCCGCCGTCTCTGGCGTGGGACGGCGTGGTTGAACGCGCCAGCGAACCGGCGTCGACCGTCGCGAGTGGTCGTTGGCCAGTTGCGGCGGCGGCCGCAGTGTTGATCGTGGTCGGCGTCGCCGTGGTTGCGGCGGTCCGCACCGCTGACACACCGGCATCATCGACCGAGTCATCGGCTACCGCTACGTCACCCACCGGATCGAGCGAAGTGCACGCCACAATCCCGTCGGTCGGCAACACCACCGGAAACGGGCACGTTGCAGCAGCGCCCGAAGGTCTGCGAGCCACCTGTGACGGAATGGCCTTCGACCTGATGGGCGATAGCGCGTCGTTCTCGCAGCTGCCGACGCTCGACTCCGATGGCGCCGCCGCGCTCGAGTTCGCCGTCGACCAAGGGGTGCCATCGGACTTCGACCCGTCCAACTATGACTGGCGCCTTGGACCAAGCGACCCCGACGGTCCTGACTGGGTGCGACTCCTCGGCATCCCGGAACCGATGACGTCAGGCCCGTTTGCCACCGCAGCGGTAAGGCGAGATGGGGACTCCTTCCAGACGGTACTGCCAGGTGTGGGAGCGGTGGGTTACTGCAACATGACCATCGAGGCGAACGGCTGGTCGGTCGCAACACTGGCCGTCGATCCCACCCAAACGGACGACTCGACCTCATCCGTGCTTCACATCCTCGCTAACGAGACCGCCTGCGCGGGCGGCCGAACCCCACCCCTCGACGACGTCTACACGCGCGTCGACGAAACCAGCTCGACCATCTCCATACTCGTCCTCATCAGAACCCCCGACGGCGGGCAGACATGTCCGAGCAACCCAGACTTCCCGCTCGAGATCTCCCTTGATGCACCGCTCGGAGCCCGCACCATCACAGACGCCGGCGTCATCCCAGCCGCACCCGTCAGATAGCCGGACCGAACCTTGACGAGCGTCAACTCAACAGGGCGCACATAACACGAGCGCCGTAGCCCGACATATGACGGCGGGATACCACCCGGTATCGGCCCAAGTCGCACACTGCATAATCCCAGTGGCCAAACGCTGAACCGGCGACTGTTGGTGATCGCGTTACGTGCGGCACCTCAACGAGTCGGCCTGACCGACTGCGCCGGAACGCGAGCGCGAGGAGCGCCTTCGAGCCCCGACATTTCCGAGCGGGTCGGGCGAGCGCGTACGTGCCGTTCTCACGCTGTTTGGGCAGGCGACGCTGGTGCGCGTTTCTGAGCGGGTCTGATCACCGGAGTGCGGCGGCGAACTGTTCGCTGGTGGTGTTCCACCACCGGCGTCGCCGATCGAACCGCTCCTGGCCGCCCATCGATTCCCACATCTCGATGAAGGGCGCCTCGCCGGCCTCGACCCGCCGCCGAACGAACTCGCCGCCGCGTGCGATCGACTCCGCTAGACAGTCGATCACGACGCCTCGGCCATCCTGGTCGAGTCCGTACTCATCGCACACCAGTCGAAGCCGCGCTGGGCGGTCGTTGCGCTCCCAGCCGAGTCGGGCAGCGTTGATGTCGTCATCGATCGGAACACACATCCGTGCGAACGCCGCCACGTCGAACTCGCGGCGACCGGGTGCGGCGAAGTCGAAGTCCAACAGCGCAACGGCTTCACCGTTGTCGAACACGACGTTCTCGAGGCAGACGTCGTTGTGGCACATCACCTCGCCGCCCACTGGATCGGCCATCTCCTTGCTCCACGTGGTTGCCCCGAGGTCGAGACCGATCGATGCGTCATGCAACCGTCGGAGGAGGCGAGCGATCGAGCCCAACGCTGCATCCGAGCGCGCCCAACTCGGGTACGGCGGCGTTGCGACCTCACCGGGGATGAAGCGGAGTCGCTCTCGTCCGTCCGAGTCGATCGTCACCGGTTCGGACGCGCCGGCGAAACCGACTCGGCGGAGCGCGGTCAGGTACCGGTGGATCGACTCCGAGTGCGGGTTCGACGGACGCAGCACGTGGTCCCCGACCCGGACAACGGCACCTGCGTTGGCGACACCGCCGTGCAGCACCTCTTCGTCAGCCATGACTCACAGTCTCGCGGTCGGAGCGGCGATAGCGACTGAACGTTCTCGCGCGGATCGCACCGACCGCGAAGTGCCGTGATGGGCGGGGCTTCGGTCTGCCTCGTCGTGGCGATACACGAGTACGACGAGGTTCTCATCCCGAAGCTCATCGAACGCGCGACCGGGGTCGACCGACGCCGCTCCTCGGGTTCGTCCCTCGTGCTGCGTTGGAACGGAGCCGCTGGTTCCGAATCGATCATGCGCAGCGACGAAGCCCCGGTTCGGACCCGAGAGTCGGTGCCGCCGGACAGCACGGCGCCCTGGTGCTCAGAGAAGGCCGCCGTCTCGGGCGGCCTGGACCGCTGCATTGCGGTCGGTCACTGCAAGTTTGCGGTAGATCGCCCGACAGTGCGTCTTCACCGTGTTGAGCGAGACGAACAGCTCACGTGCGATGTCGCGTTGCGACATCGGCGACGGGAGATACCGCAGGACGGCGATCTCTCGGTCGGTCAGTTCTTCGACAAGCCCGGCCTGGCTCGAGGGGCGAGTGGTCTGTCCGTGCCGAGACGCGACTCTGGCGACCAAGCGGCCGGCAATGCCGGGGTCTGAGCAGCCGACGACCGCTCGCTGGGCTTCGGCCAACCACGTGACCCCAGCGGGGTCGCCGTGCTCGAGCGCGGCATCGGCGACAAGGGCGTGCACGTACGCATTGGTGAACGGTTCGGGAGCGCGGCGGATGAGGTCGATCGCCCGAGCCGTCGCTGTTTCCCTCGTCTGCGGGTCTGTGGTGGTTCGTGCGATGACGGCGTGAGATATGGACAGCTGCGGTGCGTCGGCGATACCGCGGTCCGCTGCGTGACTCAGCCCGGCATCCGCGTCGGCGCTTGCCTGGTGCGGGTCGGCAGATTCGATGCCGAGCACGGCGGCGAAGCCGGGTGCGACGGCGATGGCGTAGTCGGAGGGCTCGCTGGCGCCCAGTTCCCGTGCGATAGCGATGTAGCGCCGGGCCTGTTCGAACTGCCCTGCCCACGTGTGCACGGCTGCGAGGCCGATCGCCTGGGTCGACTCGACCGGTTGACTCATGGTGGCGGCGAGCGACAACGCGGTGTTGAGGTCTCCTTCGGCGAGGTTGACCATGATGCCGAGGGCGGCGATCAGGTTCGCGTCGGTTCCGTCGTCGTGGGCGGCGGCGATGTCGTAGTAGCGACGTGCCGAGGTGAACCGGCCGGTGCTGAAGTCCATCCAGCCCTTGGTGCCGGCGCTTCTCGAGTGGTGTTCGGGGAGGTCGCCGAGCCGTGCCAGCAAGGCCATCACCGTGGAGAACTGGCCGTCGTTGAGAAGCTTCGTGGCGTGGACGGCGATGAGATCTCCCGCGGTGACGAGGTCGTCGCCGGAGATGAAGTGGTGGATGGCCTGGTAGGTGTCGCCGTGCTCGTGATGCCAGTGGGCGGCGGCGAGGTGGAGATCGGCGAGCCGATGGGGGATGTCGCGTTCGGCTTCGATCAGCAGCAGGTCTCGGAGGAGGTGGTGGTACCGGAAGGCGGTGTCGGTGTTGTCGAGGCCGATGAGGAGCTGGTTGGTCGCGGCCAAGGCGGAAAGCCAACGGGCGCCGTCGTCCGTGCCGCAGACGGCGTCGATCAAGGGACCGGTCATCTGGTCGAGAACGGCGCTCTCGAGCATGCGTTGGCGGTCGGTTTCGCCGACGCCGGCGAGGTACTCCTCGGTGAGATAGTCGACCACGAGGCGGTCGTCGCCCTGGAAGGCCTCGACGAAACCGTCGTGGTCGTCGCTGCGGTCGAGCGAGAGGCCGGCCAGCACCAACCCGGCGGCCCAGCCTTCGGTCCGGGCGCAGAGTGACGCGGACTGCTCCTCGGTGAGGTGACGGCCGTCGAGCAGCAGGTGGGTTTCGCCGACGTCGAATCGCAACCTGTCGGCCCGGATCTCGACCAGTTGTGACCGCACCCGCAGTCGCGAGAGGCGCAGGCCCGGATCGACGCGAGTGCCGAGGACGAGGAGGAAGCCCTCCGGCGCCAGCTCGATGAGCCGCTCCAGAGCCTCGTCGATCTTCGAGTTGCCGACCAGGTGGTAGTCGTCGATGACGAGCGTCACGGGCGCTGAGGCGGCGAGCTCGTTGGCGATACGTTCCACCAGCGGGCCAGCATCGGTGCCCGCCGCCGAGACGGCCGGACGTGCCGCTGCTTCGACGCCCGGAACGACGTCGGCCAGTGCACCGACGACATAGCCCCAGAAACGCGCAGGATCATGGTCTGACGCATCTGCCTGAACCCACGCACCGCCGGATCGACGACGTTGCCACGAGGCGACCATCGTCGACTTCCCTGATCCCGCCGGAGCGCTCACGAGGACCACGCGAACGGTGGGGTCAGCCGCCGCCGCGTCGAGCGTGTCGCTGAGACGGGTGCGGTCGACGAGACGGCCGGGGGGTGTCGGCGGCGTCAGCTTCGTCGCCACCAGGTTCGTCTCGCCGCCGCTTCCCATCCCCGAACTCTAGGGCCGACGATCAGAGGAGGTCAGCCCCGGCAGTCGGTGATCTCACCCGGGTGAGATGGCCTGGGAGGCGAAGACGAACCACACGGTCGTGCCCGATGGTGAGGTCATGAACGAGCCGACCACCTACGAGATCGTCATCCGCGGTCGGGCCAGCGAGCGCATCCTCGCCCGGCTCTGCGACGACTTCTCGATCGAGACCATCCCTGGTCGCGACACCCGACTGGTCGGCGTGATCCGTGACGCCGCCCACCTCCATGGCGTGGTCACGCAACTCACCTCGCTCGCGATCGACATCGTCAGCCTCACGCCCGCCGAACCTGACCCCCGTAGCCCACTCCAGACCAACTGAAAGGCAACCATGACCACCACCATCCCCACCCCGACGGCCGACCAACTCGGTTCGTCCCGCTCCGGCGCAGTCGGCGCCCTCATCGCCGCTGCGACCTTCATCTTCGGCATAGCACTGTTCGTCACGAGCCTGAGTGACTACGCCGAAGGAGACTCCACCGTCGCAGAGTCCGTCGACTTCCTGGTCTCGCACCAGACCACACTCTTCGCCTGGTACTTCGTCATCTTCCTCGTGTTCGGGGTCGCCATCATCCCGCTGGCCCGGGCCCTACATCGACGTCTTGCCGACGTCAGCCCGCAACTCGCCGACATCGGCGCCGTCTTCGCCTACATCTGGGCCGGCCTGATGTTCGCCACCGGCATGATCCACAACGTCGGCATCACCGCCGTCGCCGACATGGAGGAGACCGACCCGGCAGCAGCGCAGGCGCTGTGGTCGAGCATCGACACCGTCACCGAGGGTCTCGGAGGCGGCAACGAGCTGGTCGGTGGGATGTGGATTCTGCTGGTGAGTCTTGCTGCCTGGGGGACCAAGCGTCTTCCGAAGGGGCTGAACGTGCTGGGCATCATCAGCGCAGTCGCCGGGCTCATCACGCTCGTCCCGGGCCTGTCCGATGTCGGAATGATCTTCGGCCTCGGGTCCATCGCCTGGTTCGCCTGGACCGGCTTCGTCCTGCTCCGCAGTCCCCAGATCACCGCTCCAGCTCCGGACCTCGCCCGCTGAGCCCGCGCAACTGATCGAACGTCGGAGACTCCATGAACTCGACAACATCAACCGTGGGCGGCACGGAGCGCCACGCTCGCCTCGTGAACGCCCTTCCCTGGCTGTGGCTCGGACTGTCGGCCGCCTGGGCCGTCGTCATCGTCGCCACCGACCAACCGGCGTGGCCGCTCGCGTTGTGGATCGCGGCCACCGTCGGCCCGCTGACCTCGCTCAGGACCCGACTCGACCCACAGGCCGGTCCCCAACGGGACCGAGCACTTGCCGACCTCAGCACCAAACCAACGAAGGAAGCGAAACGATGACCACCCCAACCGAAGCCGCGAGCGACATCGGTCATGCGGCCAACGAACGCGACGAAGACGCCCGACGGTACGCCGAGCAGCTGCGAGCGTTCCACGGCCACCTCGGCGGGTTCGCGACCGGCATGTTCATCATGTTCGCCGTCAACCTCGTCACCAACATCTCCGCCGGAACCGCAGACGAATGGAATGCCTGGTGGTCAGTGTGGGCGCTCCTCGGCTGGAGCATCGGCATCGCGGTCCACGGCTTCGTCGTCTGGCTCAACCGACCGTCGTTCGCTGCATCGACGACTGAGGAGATCGATGTGTTCCAGGAACGCCGGACGCGACGAGACGGCAGCGGGGAGCAGTGACATGAGAGCTCTTCGTGCTCGCAGCTACGGCACACCCGATGGGGTCCGACTCACCTTCGGGTGACACGTCGGCTGACTCTGTCGAGTCGTCCGCTTCGCGGAGGAGGACGTCCGACATCGACACTCGGCAACAGCACCCTCGACCCGCCCTGGATCCGGCAAGATGCTCGCCGACGACCCACACATAACGACCGCTCCGCAATCCAGTCGACGATCGAGCTGGCGCGCCACAATGCGGCCCTTATGCCGGTGATGTTGTCAAGTGGGTGGTGTAGAGCTGGTCGACTTTGTCGGCGGCGGCGAAGTATTCCTCGGCGACGGTGCGGTCTGCGATGCGGGCGTAGACGAGGGTCATTCGCATCGATCGGTGCCCCAACATTGCGGACACGGCTTCGAGGCTCATGCCGTTGTTGATCGACTGCGTCGCGAGCGTGTGACGCAGCTGGTGGGGGTGGACGTGGCCGATGCCGGCGATCCACGCGCACACGGCGACGTTGCGTGCGACGGTGTAGCGGTTGAGGACGCGGCCGTGGTTCGAGATGAGGCGACCGGTGTCGTCGGGGCCGGCCCACTCGCGCCAGGTGCGGTGCAGTTCGATGAGGCTCGGGTGCAACGGGACGTAGCGGTCGGTGTGGAGTTTGCCGACCGGCACGCGCAGCCAGTGGGTCTCGTTCATCTTCACGATGGCGTCGTCGGTGAGCTCACAGAACTCGGTCACGCGCAGCCCGGTGCGCGCCAGCATCTCGACCACGAGCCGTCGTTGTGGATCGAGCCGGACGGCGGCAGCCATGAACCTCGCGGCGTCTTCGTCGTCGAGGAACTTCGGCAACGGCTCGTCCATCTTGGGCAGGTCGGTCCACATGATCGGGTTCCGAGCGGGGGTGTCGGGGTGGTCCCATTCGATGAGCCGCTCGAACACGACGCGCAGCGTCGACAGTCGGAGATGGATCGTCGATTTCTTCAACGGTTCACCGCGCTGGTTCTCGCGTGTGGCGAGCCAGAGCTTGAACGCCTCGATGTGGCGGCGGTTGATCTGACGGAACGCGATCACTGTCGGGTCGTGCTCAATGAGCCACTCGGAGAAGATCCCCAGGCACGCGTCGACGGCCTTCGTCGTCGATGGTCGGGCGGTCACCGAGATCTGGGCGACGTAGTCCTGACACGTCGACGCGAGCACCGGGGCGTGGCAGGCGATGTGCATCCAGCGTTCGTCACGTGGCTGTGGTTCGATCGACAGCATGGTCATGACGCCACGACCTTGCGGCCGAGTGCGGCTTGGGCATCAACGGCCTGAGCTGCACGTATGTACTCGCCGGCGAGCCAATCGTTGGCCAAGTGCAGGTAGATCTGCGTCGCGGAGATCGAGCGGTGACCGGCCTGGGCCTGCAGTGCTTCGAGGGCCATGCCGGCCTCGCGGAGCCGGGTGAAACAGGTGTGGCGCAGCTCGTGACACGTCGCGTGCTCGACCCCCGCACGCGTGCGTGCACCCGACATGATCTCGTCGAGGCCTTTCGCCGTGAGCGGTCGACCACGGTTCGGGCCCTTCAACACGACGAACACGAACGACGTCTCCGCGTCCGCAGGTCGCTCGTCATCCAGATAACGGCGGAGCGTGTCGAAGAAGCGCGGCGAGATCGGCACGATGCGTTGATGGCCGCCCTTGCCGTCAGCGATGAACAGTCGTCGCTCACCCCAACGCACATCCGACAGTCGCAGCCCGAGGACTTCGCAACGCCGCAGACCGGCGAGCAGCATCGCGTCGATCATCGCCCGATCCCGATCCTTGCGCAGCGCCGCGACCAACTTGATGACGTCGTCGTGATCGAGGATCCGCGGCAGGTGCCGCACCGGTCGAACCAGTGGAATCACCCGCCGGTCACGCGTCACCGGGGACCTCACCGGCATGCCGCGCTGCACCGGATTGTGGTCGAGTTCTCCGAGCGCGACGAGGTGCGAATAGAACCCTGCCAGCGACGACAGACGACGTCGGATCGTCGACAACGCCAACCCCTCCGAGGAGTCGATCGGGATCACCGTCGCGTCGGCCGAACCGGTCCGCTGCACGCGGATGAACTCGAGCACATGACGTCGCCGAACATCGAGCGGGTCGACGTCGATGACGGTGAAGAACACCTTCAAGTCGTAGACAACCGCCAACGTCGAGTTCGGTCGCAGGCGCGCATGCACCGACTCCAGATAGTCGTCAACGAGTGGGTGGCCGAGCGTCGGAGCGACGCGCGAACCCGGGTCAGGAAGCGTCAGCTTCGGGAACGAAATGGGCTTCATGTGATCCTCCGATCGCGCCCCCTGCACCATCGTCACCGACGGCAAGAAGGGGCGGGTGGATCACCGACATCCACGGTGGCCTCCAACGCTGTCACCTACCGCCGGTTGCGTGACGTAGACCGGGCAAAGGTCTTCTGACACGGCACTAGACCGTGGCGGCCACGGTGTAGGTCGACGGCGCCGACCAGCTGATCGACTTTGTCTCCGACGACCGGCGACACGACCACACCCTGCAAGGGTGGTCGACCCCTCGGGCGGTCTCGAAGCTTCGGCGATCGGTGGGTGATGTCCTGCGGGACCGGGGGGCACGCCCCCGCCCCGGAGGGCGAGTTCGCCTACGTCGAGATCGAGCTCGACGAGATCACCTACGACGTCGACTCCACGAGATTCCCGCCTTGACCGACGAGACGAGCCACGCCGGACCTGCCTACGCTCGCCGTCGGATGTCCGCACTCACCAACTCGCCGCTTCGAATCGGACTGGGGTCGATCGCGGTCGTCGCCGCGGCAGCGACCTTGGTCCTGGCGATCAGGGACGACGAGCGAGGAGTCCCCGGACCCGCCGGGGCCCGTCACCGTGGATATCGATGCCGTGACCGACCCGGTCGGGGTGCGGATCGGCACGTCGGGCCCAGGTCTGGTCGTCGACGCAACGGGGCTCGCACCCTTGATCGCCCTCCACGTCGACGCGCGCGACGAACTGCGTGCGTGCATCGACGACGCCCGGCGCATCGCGGCCAGCGATCCTGGCCCCGCCCCTTGCTGAGGTTCAGCCCACGGCGGTGAGCTTGACCACCAAGACGAGGGTCTCGTTCGGTGCGATCACGCCACCCACGCCCGGTGCTCCGTAGCCCATGTGCGGGGGAATCGTGAGGCGACGCCGACATCGGACCCGACGAACCCGAGACCACCTTCGTCGGGCTGACAACGAGGAGTTCGCCGATGGAACGGTTCCCTATCGGAACGACCAGGGGTGGGGATCCCGCTCTGCACCATCGTCACCGACAGCGAGAACGGGCGGGTGTATCACTGGCATGTCTACCCGTACCGAGTGCCCTGACCCGTGGACCCGCCCAACAGTGTCACCTACCGCCGGCTCCGGGGGCGCCCATCGTGAACACCGTCCGCTGAAGGAGCAGGTCACGCAGGGTGCCGCCGCCCACCGACACGATCGCTCCGAGCACGAGCACGCCGCTGGTGTCCATCCGATTGCGGCCGGCGACCAGCGCACGGTGATCGCGAACACGATCGCGCCGAGGTACTCGAGTATCGGCTGGATGGTTTCGAGCGCCCCGAGATCAGGTCCTCGGCCGAGCCCTGTTGGGCGCGCTACAAGTTGGGCTTACCGACCTTCGTCATCGACGAAGCGGCCGACCCGCGCCGACACGACGGTGACGACCCGCCGTCGACGTGAGTCGGCTCAGACCGATGTTCGGCGCTCGGGGAGTTCGGCCGGCTCGTCGCCGTAGCTGTCCTGAGCGGTCTCCTCGGGTGGAAGCTCGTCGTTGGAGAACTTGATCAGGCCGAACACGATCAGGAAGATCGGTGTGATCCACAACAGTACGGCGTACTGGGCGTATTCGAGGACGGCGATCCCGAGCGTGCCGGCGACGAACGCCCCGTGGACGTTCCACGGAATCAGCGGTGAGAAGATCGATCCCGACCCTGCGATCGACACGGACTCGGCGTGCGGCTCGAGCCGCGAACGCATGAACTGCTTGCGGTAGGTGGTCGAGCCGAGGATGATCGACATGTACGGGTCAGCCGTGGTGGCGTTGAGCCCGATCGAGGTCACCGCCGTCGCGGCGATCAACCGACCGCTCGTTTGCGCCCAGTTGATCAGTGGAGCGAGCACACGCTGCAGCATCCCGGTGTAGTCGACCATCGCGCCGAACGCCGCCGCGACCAGGATCAACCAGATCGTGTTCAGCATCGAAACGACACCACCACCAGAGAACGTCTCGTCGAGCTGCTCGATGCCGCTGACGAGTTCGAAACCATTCCCCAACGACTCCAGCGACAGCTTCAGCCACTGCGCGAACCCGTTCAGGTTCTCACCGCTCATCAGCTGCGAGATCAGATCGCCCTGCGTGATGCCGGCGAGCACCACCGCTGAGATCGCACCCGCCATCAGCGACAGGAACGCGGTCGTCCGCGCCGACAACACCAGCACGATCACCAACGGCAACAGCGCAAGCGGCGACACCCAGAACTGTGACTCGATCGCCTCGCGGACCGGCCCACTGTCGAAGCCGTTGCTGCTCCCGTCACGGAACCCGAGCACGATGAACACCACTGCGCTGATCACCCAGCCCGGCGCAAGCACCATTGCCAGGGACCGTTGATGGTCCTTCGGCTCGACCCCCACGACCGCTGCGGTGAGGATGAATGTGTCGGAGATCCGCCCCAGGCTGTCTCCGGTGAACGCCCCAGCGACTGCCGCCGCCGCCGTGATCACCGGCGACACCTCCATCGCGGGCGCCAACGCAACGAACGGCAACCCGACGGCGGCGATCGTCGTGAACGAACTCCCGATCGCATACGACAGAACGGACGCAACGACGAACACGAGGATGTAGAGAATTCGCGGCGTCCCGAACTGGGCGCCGTAGTAGATGACCGACGCAATCGTGCCCGACAGGAACAGCGCGCCGATCAGGGCCCCGACCGCAAGCAGCACGAAGATCGTGCCCAACGCCGAATTGATGCTCTTGCTCGCCGACGCGGACAGGTCCTCCGCCGAGAACCCCGACGCCATCGAGACCACCATGGCCAACGTCAACCCGAGCGTCATCGCCACCTGCAGTGGACCGTCCTCGGCGCCCTCGCCGAACAGCACGATCGACGCGAGGATCAGGGTGACCATGCCACCGATCACGACCAGCGCTGCCGCAAGCGGGGCCTGACACGACTCGGTTCACTCGGTCACGGGCGACACACTCCCACGTCGACACGCCCGCGTCCGCCGCCGAGCGCCGCAGAATCGGAGGACATACGTGGGGGTCTCCCCGGACAGCATTGCGTTCACGCTCCTGTTTCTCGGCTGCTTCTCACTTCGTTGGCTCCGACGCCGGCGACGTCGCCCGCGGGAGGCTCAGGACTCGAGTGCGTCGTCGATTTGGTCAGTGGACTTCGAGACCGCCTTGACGAGCTTGTCGTAGTCGTCGCGGTCGATCGCCTTGCTGACTCGCTTGGCGGACTTGGCGAGCACGGCCTCGAGGCGGTCGAGGTAGACGTCGTCCACAACGGCGACGACCGCTGACGAATTCGCCGGGAAGTACTCGTCGAGTTCGACACCGAGTTCCTTCTCCTCGTGCTTCTTGGTCAGGTGTCCGAGCAGCGCACCGATCCCGGCACCGATCGCCGTCGCGGCGAGCAGCGGCGGCGCAAAGAGGCCGACGACGACGCCCACGCCGCCGCCGAGCATCGCTCCGGCTGCGGTGTCGCCGTCACCGACCTCGAGCACATCGACACGACCGTTCGCATCGCGACTCGTCACGATCGCAGCGGCAACCACGAGATCTGATCCTTCGGCTGCCTTCAAGTCGTCGAAATCGGCCAGCCGCGCTGTCGCCATCGGCGTAGGTGGCGGCATACAGGACGAGGTTTTCTTGCGATGACATGGCTGATCTCCGATGAGTGAGGCGGTCGGATCACCCGACCGTGCGGCAGCCGAAACATTCGACCACGAAGCGAACGTAGGCCCCCTCGGTCCTCGGGGCGAGTTCGGCGTGGGTGAACGTCGGGCCACCCCGGGTGACGTGCGCAGGCAGCGGCGTCGGTGTCAGGAGAAAGCGGCGCGTACTCCGTCACGGGATCTCCGGCAATTCGCACATGCCACATCGTTCTGGGCTCCGACATGTCCCACGGCCACGCCCGATGCAACAGGCAGCGGTTGTCCCAGATGACGGCATCGCCGCGCTGCCAGTGATGCTGGTGTACCCGTGATCCCTGACAGGCCTGGTCGACGAGTTCAGCGAGCAGCCGGTCTGATTCGTCCGCTCGAGGCCCGGAATCCGTACACGTCGCGGCCGATCAGAAGTGACGGGGTGCCCGTCACCGGATGGTGCTTCACGAGCGGTCGCAACGGGGCGCCCTGGTGTTCCGTCCCGTAGCCGACATAGTCGGAGTCCTCGGAGTGAACGTGCCCGTGAGCTCGCTGGCTGTGATGCAGCGAGTGATGTGCGGACAGCTCGCCGACCGGGCCCTGGTCTGGTCGTCCAGTGCGGCGTAGGCGGCACGCATGTCGGCGAACTCGGTACCTCCACCGTCGGTCGGGACGACCTCAGCAGGAAAAGACCGCACCCTTCGACTGCAGCTCCATGTACGTGCTGTCGCAATGCCGAGTCCATGTTGCCCCGCAGAATCTTCATCATGTCGTCCTCGCCTCGGAGTGCGCCGCCCGTGGTGACGTTGCTCAACGAAACGATTTCTCGGCCCCCGATCAGTTCGATCGCCCCGAAGCTCTTCGCCAGGGCGACCTGCTGGTCCCGAGTGAGAAAACCGGGGCAAGATCAAGAGCGCGTACTCGATCCAGGCTGCATACAGCTCGTCCCATGCAGCGGTTGTCACCCCGGGTCCGACGACCGCGTCGACGTCGAGGTTCTCGACGGTCGCTCCGAACGTCGAGCCGGGCAGGGGTTCGATTGAGAGTGCAGTTGCCATGAGACGTCTCCGATGCTTCCGTCGGCCAACGTAACGCGATCGGAAGCAGCGTCGCGCCCGATCCCTATCCCGCCGCGAGCGTTCCTCGGATCCCGGGTCGGGAAGGCGCCAGGTGCTCCGAGGTCGAGCCCTGCCGATGCGAGGTCAGCCGGCAACTCGCCATCGAGGATCAGCCCTGCCGCCGCTCGGGCGAGCCCTGGCGCCGTCTGGATGCCGTAGCCGCCCTGTCCAGCGAGCCAGAGAAGCCGGGGGCGTGGGGCGAAACCGGCCACGGCGTCGGTCGGCCACGAACGTGCGAAGGCGCCCATGTCGTTCGGATGTGCCGCAGCTCGAGGGTGGTCCATTGACCGACGACGTCCATGGCTCGAGCGACATCGATCTCCTCGGGGCACGCGTCGACGGGGTGAAAGCGTCTCGTCCGCGGGTGAGATCAGCAATCCGCCTGGTTCCGGTTGAGTAGGCGGCCATGCCGCCCTCCTCGGACTCAACGCGACGAGCGGCCACGAGCCGATGTCGCCGACGTCGGCGGGGAGCGGACGCGACGGCTGCGGTACGTCGGATTGGACGCAGACCGAGTCGTTCGATGCCCGCAGAGTTCCA
>CAVOQV010000016.1:0-66367 GCA_963698435.1 Ilumatobacteraceae bacterium
GTGAGCTGGGCAGTCGGTCTGGCCACGGCGCTCGTGGTCGTCTCGGTCATGGGTTCCTCCGTCGTCGATTCTCTACCAACCCGGTGGAGAATAGTGTGTTATCGGCCGACGTGCACCCGTTCCGGAGTCAAGAGTCGATCAAGCCGGTCAGCCGAGCACTGCTTGGACGGCCTCGATCACCTGGTCGTGAAAGCGACCGTCGGTGGCGACGACGCCGCTGTTGGCCCGCAACTTCGCTCCGTGCGAAAAGTCGAGCGGCGCGCCGGTGACATCGGTGACCACTCCCCCGGCCTGTTCGACGACGTACTTGCCGGCCGCGTGATCCCAGATCTTCTCGACGTAGTCGAGCCGGGTCGGCAACCGGAGGTAGATCGACACGTCGCCACGGGCGACGGCCGCGTACTTGCACTGGCTGTCGATGCGGTACGGCTCGGCGGTGATCCCGAGGCGGGCGGCGATCAGTGCAGAGTGATCCTGGTTCGAGTGCCCGGACTCGACCGATTCACAGAAGCGCGCCTCGGCGAGCGTGGCCGGTGCAGCGACCCGGATCGGCTGCGGCGTCACGCCAGATCCGTACCACGCCTCACACCCCGTCGGTGGCGGCGAAGATCGCACCGGTCGAGCCGTCAGGATTCGGCAGGTTCGGACACCCCAACACACCGAGGATCACCTCACCGCGCTCGATCAGACCCAACGCGATCGCGTACTGCTCGCCCCGCAGGAACCCCTTGGTGCCGTCGATCGGGTCGAGCGTCCAGTAGCGGTCGGTGGTGCCGTTGGACGAACCCACCGAGATCCAGTCGAGCACCGTGCCGCTCGACGCCGCATCGCCGCGCTGGGTTGCAACGAGGCCAACCACAGCATCGAGCAGATCCGACGCGTCGGGTGCTCGCAGATCGTCGGACTCCTCCTCGCCGATCATCTCGATCGCGCCGAGCGAGTCGGTCAGCTCAGCGCACACCACGGCCTGCCGCGGCGAAGTCGGCGATCGTCACCGGGCTCTGATCACCCTTGGTCAGGGTGTGCCCGGCCAGAAGACGCCCCTGGGCTCGACCGCATACGATCGACGCCGCCCGCACGGCGGCGAGCGCCGCTGCGAGTTCTTCGGCGAGTTCGTGGTCCTGGTGGTCAGTGTTGTGTGCCATGTCGCTCCTCAGTGCTGCGGCGGTACTCGGTGGCCAGTTCGGCCACCTCGGGTGGCAGTTGGACAGCCGCAAGATCGGCGAGTGTGACGGTCTCGAGCACGCGCCGCAGACTTCCCCGCACCGCCATCCACACCTCCGGCAAGCCCGCCGCCGGACCCGGATAGCGCAGATCGCGAAGACTCTCGTCATGGACGTCGGCCAAGGGACCGTCCACGGCGCGGAAGATGTCGGCGAGCGAGATGTCCCCCGGCGGCCGCGACAGTGTGAAGCCGCCGTCTGGGCCGCGCTTCGAACGGACGAGCTCGGCGCGCTTCAGATCCCGGAAGATGTCCAACAGGAACTTCAGCGAGATGTCCTGATTCGTGGCGATCGCCTCGGCCTTCGAGCTGGAGCCGTCAGCGTCGGCGAGTTCGGCCATCGCCCGCACCGCATTGTCGACTCGCTCGGAGATCCTCACCGCGGTGACCATACCCGGCGCTGCGGCGACCTTCCGCCGTCTCGGGCGGCGCGTCGGCTCGGCGCGTCAGACATTACAGCGATGCCAGTCATAGGCGGTCTGCACGGTCACGACGTGGATGAGGCAGGACCGGGGGCTCACTGCCCACCTCGGCGCGTCAGGACGACCAGGAACGTCTTCGCCACGATCTTCGCGTCGTGCAAGAGCGACCAGTTGTCGACGTAGAAGAGATCCAACCGGCGATAGAGCTCGAAGTCCGCTTCCGCTCGTCCGGAGACCTGCCACATGCCGGTGATGCCGGGAAGCACCCGCAAACGCTCGCGTAGGTCAGGCGTCCAGGCGTCGGTCTCCGACGGAAGCGCCGGCCTCGGCCCGACCACGCTCATCTCGCCCCGCAGCACGTTCCAGAACTGCGGCAGCTCGTCGATCGACGTCATGCGGAGAATTCGGCCGGTCCGTGTGATCCGCGGATCTTCACGCATCTTGAACAGCGGCCCCGTCCGCTCGTTGAGATCCTCGAGCGCCGATCGCTTCTCCTCGGCGTCCTGGACCATCGAACGAAGCTTCAGGATCTCGAAGAGCTCGCCGTCCTTGCCGACGCGAACCTGACGGAACAGCACGGGCCCACGAGAGTCGAGCTTGATCGCCAGTGCCGCGATCAGCATGATCGGCGACGTGAGCAGGAGCGCCAGACCCGACACGACGACGTCGAAAGCCCGCTTGAGCAACATGTGGGCACGAGATCGGTTGGTCGGCTCGACGTAGATCATCAGACGCCCGTCGATCGACTGGGACCTCGTGCGGGTGATATCGATGTCGTGCAGCGACGACGACAACGTCACGTGACAACCGGCCTCGGTGAGCGTCCGGGTCGAGCCGGTTGACGACGTCGGGCTCGAGCGATGCGACGGACAAGATCGCTCCGATCGCTCCCGTCCGGCGAACGACGTCGACCGTCTCGTCGATCGAACCGAGCACGTCGGCGCCGGCTCCACCGAGCCGATCCCCGGTGAATCCAACGACCTCGTAACCGAGATCCGGGCGGCGCTGAGCTGCGTGCAGCAACGACACTGCCTCGGCACCGGTACCGACGATGATCACCGGACGACGGATCCGACCGTTGCGCCGAAGCGTGCTGAAGACCTGGCGAGCGATGAGTCGCGACACGACGAGCGTCGAGGTCACGCAGACGAACACCAGGCCGACCCACAGCCGCGACAATTGGTCGTATTGCGCGAGGAACAGCACCGCGACGAGGAACCCGGTTGCCACCAGTCCGGCGACGATCAACCGGCGCAGCTCCTCACCGAACCGGTTGACCGCACGGGCGAGGAACAGGTTGTTCGCTCCCATCATCAGCACCCAGACGGGGACCATGAACACGGCGAACAGCAACTCGTCGCGCAGCGTGGCATCGGGGACGGGATTGACGAGTTGCTGGGTCGCGGTCGCCACCGCATACCCGACGACGATCGCAGCGACGTCGGAGGCGATCAACATGCGCCGCAGACGCTGCGGGCTCGGCTGTGCAGGTGGGGGCTCGCCGACCGGTGCGGAATCGGCGAGCGGTTCGAACAGTTGCAGTTCACCACCCTCCGCACGACGCGACCGCGCCGCCGATTCCTCGGCCGGTGCCCGCAGTGGTATCTGCTGTCGTACTCGTTCGCTCATGCCCGCCCTGCATTTCCCACGTCGGTCCCTGCGCCCACAACACTAGGCCGTTGCCACTCTTCGTGGTCATGCGAATCGATCAGGATTTCGTCATGTTTCCGATCCCGTGGGTGCGGTCGAGGAATTCGCTTGCATCAGCTGGGCTTCAGGGCCCAGACACGGTCGACTTCGCCTCGCACTGAACCCACTCTGAGTGATATTCTCGCCGCCCTGTGCTCAAACGCACGGCCCAGCTTGACGCTGCGTGGACGGAATCGGGCGTCCCGAACACCCCGAAACCACGACCACATCGACGATCCCAGGCGCCTGATCGCACGTCGCTGAGCCCAGAACCCACGGCGGGCGCGCCCGGGGAAGATGATCACCAACGGCAACGAAGGGAGACGAAACGACCGGGATGAGGCGGTCAGAACGGGGTGAGCTTGGAGACGGTCCCAGCGTTCTGGTTCGCGACGTAGACGTTCGTCCCGTCGAACACGACACCGAACGAGCCCGCGCCGGTGGGCACGCTGACCTTGCCGTACGTCAACGGATTGATCACGACGACCTCACTTCCGCTCGAACGAGCGACGTAGACGTACTTGCCGTCGTAGGCAACGCCTCGTGCGCCCCCCACACCGGTGACGGTGTTGATGACGGTGTTGGTCGCTGGGTCGATCACGCTCACCGATCCTGCGCCGTTGTTCGCGACCCAGACGAAGGTGCCGTCGAAAGCGATTCCACGCGGCGTCGCTCCCACCGGGATCGTCGCCGTCACGGTGTTGGTCGACCGGTCGATGACGCTCACCGTCGAATCCGTCAAGTTCGTGACGAACAGGCTCGAACCATCGAAGGCGATGCTCTGCGGTTGGTCGCCGACAGCGATCGTGTCGACGACGGTGCCCGTGGCCGGATCGATCACGTCGACGGTGTCGTCACCGCTGTTGGCGACGTAGATGTTGGTGCCGTCGAATGCCACACCAACCGGCACGGTGCCGACAGGGATGGTGGCGGTGACGGTGTTCGATGCCGCGTTCAACCTGCTGACGGTGCCGTCGAGAGAGTTGGCGACCCACATGTCGATGCCGTCGAAGGCGATCCCGTAGGGCTGGCCGCCCACGGGCACGGTCGCCGCGACAGACCCGGTCGCGGCGGTGATCACCGACACGTTGTTCGAGCCGAAGTTGGTCACGTACACCGACGACCCGTTGGTGGCCAGCAAGGTGGGCTGCGTGCCGACGGGGATCGTTGCTCGGCTGCCCGGGTCGAGATCCCAGCGCAGCACGGCGATGTCGTCCGTTGCCAGCCGGTTCCCAGAACCTCCAGCGGGACCGGCAGGACCGGCAGGACCGGCCGGACCGGCAGCACCGTCAGCACCGTGGGGCACCATCTGCGCCATCGGCACCGGCAGGACCGGGCGCACCGTCCGCACCGTCCGCACCGGCCGGCCCGGCGGGACCGGCCGGACCTGGAGGACCGGCGATTCCGTTTGCTTCGAGATCGTCGATCTGGTCCTGCAGTGACTTCAGCGACGAATCGGTGTAGTACCCGGAGATGTCGCCGAGCAGCGACACCGATCCGTTCTGGTTGTAGATCTTGAACTTGCCGTCAGGCGACAGCTTGATGTTGACCAGGTTCGGCGTCGGCGCCTGGCCGGCCACGACGTTGAGCGCCGAGACGAGCGGCAGCGTCGTCACGTCCGCCGGGAACACGCGGATCACCGTCGCCTTGGTCGGGTTCACCGCGGTGAGGTTGATCGCGATACCGGTCGCCTCACTCGGGATGGTGCAGTTGCCGTTCCTGCCGGTCGCTGCCTGAACGTACGTTTCGCGCTCGCGCAACGGCGTTGTGCGACTGCCGACGGTGTCCGGCGCCGGCCGATAGTCGAACAGGCGACACGGAGCGATGGGGACATAGGTGGTGTCGGTATCGCCGGGCGCGGCATCAACGGTCCACGCGTTCACAGCAGCGAGGGTCGCCGCTCCTGAGAGGGCGAGCGCCACCAGCGCGCGCGTTCCCCGCCGGGTTCTCCCCGAGTCTGACTGATTCATCACATTCCGCCTTTTCTGTTGTCGCCCGGCACGAGCACGAGCCGCGGCCGAATGTACACAAGCAACGCCGGCTGTTCAATCGCGCTCTGCTGAGCCAGCCGCTCAGAGCGGGTGAGCGATCGGTATCATCGGGTATGACCGCGAGCCCCTCACCGATCCCACTCACCAGTCCCCCACCAGGCAGCGGTCGTCAGGAACCGAGGTAGATCGTGACCCGCGAGTGGAACCAACCCTGGCTCGCCACGTCGAGATCGCCGTCCGCGTCCAGATCGAGCACCCTCGTCCCCATGTGGTGCGACCCCGTGGCATCCAGTGTGGTCTCGGTCCAGGCCGACCCGTCACCGCTGTTGTCGAAACGGAGCAGGCGATACGGGTCCGCTGGAAGGTCGTCGCCGTGCTCGCCGACGAAGACATCGACGTCACCGTCGCCATCGGCGTCGATCACGTCGAGGCTCATACCGCCACCGCGCACGGCGGACGAGATCGTCCTGCGCGTCCACGGATCGGTCGGATCGCCGGCGTTCTCGTACCACACAACGCTCGCTGGGAGCCGTCTCCCGGATTCACCGACGACCGCATCGAGGTCGCCGTCGCCGTCGACGTCGGCGAGCACGACGCGATCCGGGCCACCCGGAAGTCCTGTCGAATCCGCGGTGTGCGTCGTCCAGCCGCCGAGGTCGTCGTTCTCGAGCCAGGCCTGACCCAGGTGGAGGTCGAGGTCACCGTCTCCGTCGATGTCACCCCCGTCGACCGCCTCCCCGAAGGACACGGTCGAGATCGTCTCCCACGTCCAGGTGCCAGAGGTGGGATCGGCGGGCACATCGAACAGCTGAGTGCCCTTGCTGGCATCCTGCCAGGACACCGCGAGGTGGAGCGGTCCACCGGGGTCGAGCGCACCGACGAATGTGCCCTGCAGGAGGTTGCCGTCGATCGGGTCGATGTTTCCGAAGATCTCGAAGTTCCCGGTGCCGTCGTTGCGGCCCCAGTGAGCAGCAATGACGTCGTCGACACCGAGTGGCGAGAACGCCTCGGTTCCCCAGACGTCGAGGTCACCGTCGCCGTCGAAGTCGTGGAGCGCTCCGACGTCGTTCAGCGGAGACCCGATCACGTGCCGGATCCATGGCGCCCTGACGTCACCATCGGGATGTTCGTACCACCACGCCCCGAGCACGAGATCGTCGTCGCCGTCACCGTCGACGTCACCGGTGAACATCGATGTCGCCCGATGGGGTCGGTTCGAGTCGATCACGAGCGCTTCGAACAACGGGGGCTCCGGCGGACATGCGGCCGTCTCGAAGCGCCTCGGCGAGGTGGTCGTCGAGCGACCACCGGCGTCGACGGCGGTCACCGTGAACTCATAGGTCGTCGAGCATGCCAGCCCGTCGAGGATCACGGTGTGAGCGGTCCGCAACCCTGACGCCACCGGCGCGGTGATCGGGCCCGCGCCGCCGGTCGAGAAGCGCAGCGACGACTCGGCCAACTCGTCGGTCCGCCACGAGATCGTGGCGGTGTCTTCCGCCGCGGAGACCTGCACGCCGTAGATGTCCGGCGGCAGGCTGTCGGTCCCGCCCTCGTTCTCGTAGACGAGCACTCGGTTGTGGAACCAACCCACGCTGAAGACGTCGAGATCACCGTCGTTGTCGAGGTCCGCCAGTTGCGTCCCGTCGTGGTGCGCATCGGTGTCATCGATCTCGTAGGCGATCCAGTTCCTGCCCCCGCCACGGTTCTCGAACGCCCACGCTCGACCCTGCTCGATGCCCTCTTCGACCAGTCGGTGCTCACCGGCCACCACATCGACGTCGCCGTCGCCGTCGAGATCACGGACGTCGAGGCTGTGGATCGGTGTCGCTCCGGTGCCGATGACGTGTTCGTCCCAGGTCTCCCTCGGTTCGGCACCGGGATTCTCGTACCAGACGACGCGATTCGCGGGGTCGTACTCGTGAGCGACGACGACATCGACATCGCCGTCGCCGTCGACGTCGGCGGGGACCACGCGATCGGGCAGTGGCATCGTGTCGATGTTGCCCGCGAAGCAGCACAGTGAGGGCACGTGCAGCTGATGGAGCGTCCAACCGGCTCCATCCGGATCGTTCTCGACCCAGTAGTGACCCAGCAGGAGATCGAGATCGCCATCCCCGTCGAGGTCGGCGAAGTCGATCTCCTCGCCCTGGGACGGCTCGACGGCGGTCTCGAGCCTCCATTGGGTGGACGTGGGATCGTCGGGGACGACGAAGCGTTGGATGGTGTTCGATCGCTCGTTCCAGGAGATCCAGATCTCGAGAGGACCGTCCGGCGTCAGACGAACCGTCTCCACACCCTGGACGAACGAGGACGTTCCACTGTCGATGTTGGTGAAGGTCTCGAAGCCGCCGCTTCCATCGCCTCGCGCCCACACGAACTGGCGCGTCGCGGTGCCGGTGCCCACCGAACCCCGGGTGCCGAAGAGGTCGATGTCACCGTCGCCGTCGAGGTCCTCGACGAGCAACACGTCACCGAATGGGTCGCCGATCGACCGTCGGATCCAACCGTCGGCGATGCTGCCCGTGTTCTCGTACCACCACGCTCCGGTGACGAGATCGTCGTCCCCGTCGTTGTCGACGTCAGCGGCGTGGATGAAGGTCGCCCGGGCAGGCTTGACGTCGATCACGTGCTTGGACCACGAGGCCAGACGTGGGTTGCGGCCGACGGTGTCGTTCAGCCAGATGTCGAACCCGGGAATCGGCGCTCCGACGTTGAACGACTTGCGCACGATGTCCATGTCGCCGTCGCCGTCGACGTCGGCGAACCCGGACTCGTGATGGTCGAGCCCCCGCGTCAGCAGCTCCGGTGTGAACGACCCGGCACCATCGCCGAAGAAGAGCACCGTACGCGCCTCGTCCTTCGCCGAGTCACCCACCGCCGGGAGGACCATCTCCGACGAGAAGATGTCGAGATGACCGTCGAGGTCGACATCGGCGATGTCGAGCGAGTGCCCATGGCGCCACGCTGAATCGAACGGTGCCGGCCCCTCGAGCAGACCACGCCGCACCCATGCACCGCCCTGCCATTCGAACATCTCGAGATCACCGACCACATCGCCGGCCGACAGCACGATCTCGGGGCGACCACCAGGAATCACTTGGCCGGCAGCGACGCGGACTTCGGTGTTCGGAGAGATGACCTCCTCGACGAATCCGGCGCCGTCGAATCGCCACCAGCTACCACCACCGAGAATGTCGAGCCTGCCGTCGACGTCGACGTCGACGAGTTGGAGGCCCTCCCGGCGCGGCTCGGAGTCATGGACGAGCGACGCAGCCCACTCCCCCGGTTGGGTCGGGTCGCTCGGAACGTCAGCGATCCAGAGTTCGTCGAGACGATCGCGGGCAAACCCTTGTGTCCAGTAGACGAGTTCCAGACCACCATCACCATCGACGTCGCCGACACCGAGGTCGTGATGCTTGTTGGACCCTGAACTGATCGCTGCCCGGCGGACCCAACGTTCCGCCGCGAAATCCGGTGCAGGGTTCTCCCACCACCAGATCTCGTTGCCGGCGACGGATGAGCCGACGACGAGGTCGAGATCGCCGTCGCCGTCGATGTCGCTGGAAGTCCCGTTGGGATCGAGGGCAAGATCGTCGGGTTCGATCACCGACAACGACCAGTTGCCCGACGTGTCCCGCCGGTACCACTGGAGGCTGTTCGCTCCGGCCCGTCCGACGACGACGACGTCATCGTCGTTGTCGCGATCGAGGTCGGCGCGGATCAACCCGACCTGTTCGGATGTGGACCCGGCCGGCGGAAACGGGAGATCGCCGGACTCCCGGGAGAGCACCGAGAACCCGACCCGCTCGCCGAGTGCCCGACGGTCGGTACCTCCGAGCACCGCAAGCAGGCGCGTGCGGGCGGCCTCCACGGTCGCGGCGGCGTCGACAGCGGTCACGGAGTCCACGAGGCCGAAAGCGAACTCGGACGGGACAGCGGAGAGGAGCGGGACGGCCGCCGGACTCGCTCGACCGAAGGCCGTGATCGTCATCTCGCCCTCGAAGGGCGCGTGACCGTCGGCGATCGAGTCATCCCCGAGGTGCGACACGAAGATCGAGCGTCCGAGCGCTTGGTCACCGACCAGCGCCCACTCGGCTCCGGCGATGTCGGTGGGCACGTTGGTGTCGGCGGACACCGACGTGCCATCGCTGCGAACGTAGACGTCGTTGGCAAGCTCGAAGGTGCCACCTGGCGTCCCTTCGTAGAGGAACCAGTAGGCATGCCCGGCGCGGATGACTTGGAGACGGACGTACGTCGGGTAGATCTCCCAGCGCGCCTCCCACAGGCCGTCGGCGGTCACCGCCGTGAACGCGGTCCGAAGTGGCCCCTCCTCGACGACGCTCGTTGTCACGCCGGTCGCGCCAGGATGGAACGTCCCTTCGGGGTAGATCAAGTTGGGAATACCCCGGAACTCCCCGGAACTACGCGGCGCGGTCGAGTACCCGATCCAGTCGTTCCCATCGGCGTCGACGAGACTCGAGAACCCACCGCCGGCGGTGTCGAAGTGGTACGTCGCCCCCGGT
This sequence comes from Ilumatobacteraceae bacterium, assembly GCA_963698435.1. Lineage (GTDB taxonomy): Bacteria > Actinomycetota > Acidimicrobiia > Acidimicrobiales > Ilumatobacteraceae > Sva-07. Next base: position 9,848 of record CAVOQV010000016.1, read on the forward strand.
GTGGTGATTCGAAGCGTGTCGAGCCCCTCATCGGTGGCCGACTCCACGGCCACGAGGGTGGACGTTGCGACGGGAGTCGGCGATCGATCCGTCGTATCGAAGTACAGATCGAAGTGGGCGACGTCGGTCGACCCGAGGCGTCCCTCGACGAGCAGCAGCAACTCACCCCGTGAAGCCCCGGGGACCTCTTCGACGAACTGCACCGGGACCGCGCCGCCCACTCGGCGACCCTGGTCGTCCACGCGCACGAGATGAAGCGAGTCCGAGGCCACCCGTCCACTCGCACCCTGCGCGGCTGCCAACGCGACGAAGTCGATTGGAACGCCAACGACGGCATCCTCGCGTTCGACGCCATCCCCGGCCACGGCGACCTGGACGCGCAGCCCTCGTTCGGCATCGACCCACGGGCCGAATCGGTGGCTGTCGACGGCGCCCGGAGGCAGCGGAACGGTTGTCGTCGGCGTGGTGGTGGTGGTTCCGGATGGCGCGGTGGTCGTGGTCGTGGTGCCCGAGGTTCCGCCGATCTGGACGGTGAGTCCGACCCACGCTTGCCACGAAGGACGGATGTACGACCGCACCTCGACCAAATACGTCGCGCCCGACACCAGACCGGTCACCGACCCCGTCGTCTCCGTCGTTGCCGGATTCCACTCCCACTTGCTCACGTCAACACGACGGGTCCGCAACTGATACTGCAACGCATCCGGATGGAACCACTCCACATCGAGACGACCAACCCCAGGCGTCACCGTCACCGCCGGCGTCCGCGCCGTCTGCGCCACCGACACCGTCACGGTCGGCGTGGTCGTGGTCGTCGTGGTCGAGTCAGTCGACGTCGGAACCACCGTGGTCGTCGAATCAGTCGACGTCGGAACCACCGTCGTGGTCGAATCAGTCGACGTCGGAACCACCGTCGTGGTCGAATCAGTCGACGTCGGAACCACCGTCGTCGTCGAATCAGTCGACGTCGGAACCACCGTCGTCGTCGTCGAGTCAGTCGACGTCGGAACCACCGTCGTGGTCGAATCAGTCGACGTCGGAACCACCGTCGTCGTCGTCGAGTCAGTCGACGTCGGAACCACCGTCGTGGTCGAATCAGTCGACGTCGGAGCCACCGTCGTGGTCGTCGAATCCCCGATCTGGACGGTGAGTCCGACCCACGCTTGCCACGAAGGACGGATGTACGACCGCACCTCGACCGAATACGTCGCGCCCGGCACCAGACCGGTCACCGACCCCGTCGTGTCTGTCGTTGCCGGATTCCACTCCCACTTGCTCACGTCAACACGACGGGTCCGCAACTGATACTGCAACGCATCCGGATGGAACCACTCCACATCGAGACGACCAACCCCAGGCGTCACCGTCACCGCCGGCGTCCGCTCCGTCTGCCCCACCGACACCGGATCGCCACCCACGTTCTCCGGCACCGTCGACGTCGTTCCGGTCGCCGGAGCCATCGTGGTGGTCGTGGTGGTCGTCGTGGTCGTCGTGGTCGTGGTGTCCGTCGTGGAGGTCGTGGTGTCCGTCGTGGAGGTCGTGGTGTCCGTCGTGGAGGTCGTGGTGTCCGTCGTGGAGGTCGTGGTGTCCGTCGTGGAGGTCGTGGTGTCCGTCGTGGTCGGCGCCACTGTGGTCGTCGTCGGACCGCTCGAGTCGCTCTGCGCGGCCCACTCGAGCGCAGCCAGAACGAGGTCGGAACCATCGACCGTCAGGGCGTCCGCGTTCGCGTACGTCAGGAAGACACCGACGCGACGAGCCGCCGCGGTCGTGCCGACCATCGCGGCACCCGACTCGTACGCAAAGATCGCGGCATCATCGCCGCCGCCCACCGAAGCGATCATGGAAGCGGTGGGTGCTGGACGGCCGAACGAGAGCGAACCTCCCGTCACGACGGCGACCTCTCCAGCGCGTCCGGAAGCGATGGGATGGCCCCCATCTCGGATGAGTACCGTCGTCGCCGCCGTTTCGCCACGGTCGGAATTCGACGGCCCCGTCATTCCGAGATCGTCGAAGGAATACGGCTCGGTCGACACGATGCCGATCCCGACGCCGGCAAGCGCGGACCCGAGCGTCGACGGCACGACGGACGAGGAGATGAACACGACGTCGAACCCGCCGGTGTCCGCTGCCCCGACGTCGTCGTCGTCCACGATCGAGACATCGAATCCGGCTGTCGTGAAGAGCCGCACTGAGTGCCCGGTCGGTGGGCGGAGGCTTCGTCGTACCGGCGACATAGAGCACCCGCGGCCCGCCGGCTGCTGCCCCGAACTCCGGTCCGGCAACCACGACGACGGACGCCGCAACCACCGCAACGAGCATGGACAGTGACCATGCGAGGAAGGAGTTCTGGGCGGACCGCATCGAGATACGCCGGACGAATACGGATGCCTCCCCCCGGCGACGGTCATCCTTCCACCCAGCCTGCAGCCACACAAGATTCGCCGACGCTGTTGGCTCGTTGCACATCCGCACAGGTTCAACGCGGGCCTTCGTTCGAACCGCTGCTCCTGAGCCACCGCGTCCCGAGAACACGACGTCCTCGCTCTCGGCGCATTCCCGTTTCGCGGCGACGGCCCCCACTGCCCGGGTGCACGTCCGACGATCGAGGGAGCCCACGCATGATCTGCTCACGACGACGACCGACCTGGATACCGCCCGACCATTCGTGGCGAATCGACATCACGACCGTTGCGCTCTCGCTGGCGATCGTCGGGCTGATGGTGGTTGCGGGCGACGGGCGGGCACCGGCAAGCGACGCTGCTCCGCCACCGTCGGGGAGCTTCTCACACGGTGCCGCGGGTTCGGGACGCAACGGATTCGGCGGATCGATCGCGCCGTCTCCGACGATGCGATCGTGGCCGGGCACCGGCCCGGGCGGCAACGGCGGGCCGTTCGCGTTCATCGGCGCCCACCACGGCCCGATGTGGAGGATCCCGGCCACGCAGAACAACAGCGACGGTGTCGGCTACTGCGTGATGGAGGATGTCGCCGGCGAGGGGGCCGTGTCGCTGCAGCCCGATCCAGCGCAGTGGAACGCGGGCGAGATGGCTCGAGCCGCAGCCTTGATGTCGAGCTTCGGCGGCGACCGGGTGGTGCCGTACGGCATCGATTCGTCGGGCACCTACGACACCTCGTCGGGCGAATGGCGGCACCCGACGCTGTTCGGCGGCGGTGAGTACACCCGGCGCCGCCACGTCGCCGTGAACTTCGGGGTCAAGATGCTGCTCGAGGACGTCAGCCCGACCGGCGCCGTCTCCGGGCTGAAGCTCGCGAGAGACACCGCTGTTGTGAACGGATCCGGCGGCGAGTTCTCGGCGTTGCGCAACGGGTACACGATGGCGCAACGCCTCGCCACGGTCGCCGACATCCAACACGCCATCGGCGGGATCCAACTCCAGTTGATCTGGGCAACACCGGATGGCACTGCGCCCGCTCGGCGAGGCACGTACGAACTCGAGGTACGGGCGGTCGACGCCACCGGCAAGCCGGTCGGGTACATCCCCGTCGTGGCCATGTCCGATCTCGGGCTCGGCGGCGCCCGCACGGTCGCTGCAACGGTCACCGTCGACCGAGACCGCGACACGCCCGACGACACCGCCCGGTGGAACGCGGCTGAGGCACTCGGTTGGCCGACGATGGACATGGCTGCATCGATGAGCACCGACGCCCGGTTCGGCCTGGCGACGAACCCGTTGTCGGCCGACGTGGCCGATTCCTCGGGTGTGGCGCGGTTCACCGTCGCGATCACCTCCGGCGCATGGGAACTCGCCTTCCACGCCCAGGCGCCGACCGCCGACGTGTCGCTCTACGCGGGCACGGGCATCCAGGGCCAGGTCACGTGGAGCGGCCGACCGCAGTCCGCATCGGAGCACGTCGCCGGCACGACACCTCCACCGACCACGACACCTCCACCGACCACGACACCTCCACCGGCCACGACGACGGCGGTCTCCGCGTTCGTCGTGCGCAAGGTGCTCGACGCCCCCGACGTCCAAGGAGCGCGCGACATGTCCGGCTTCGAGTTCGAGGTGACGGCCGGCGATGGGACGTCGATGGGGCGGCACACCACCGCCGCCGATGGGCGAACACCTCCGATCGTCGCGAGCGCCGGAACGTACGAGATCCGCGAGACGGCGAGGCCACCGTGGGGTGCCGGCCTCGGCGACACCGGAGCGGTGAGGGTCGACCTCGAACCCGCCACCGGGAGCGACGTTCACGAGGTCGAGTACACAAATACGGTTCCGGATGCGTCGATCGTGACCTCCGCCCGAGATGCCGCCGACGGGGATCGGGTGGTCCACCTCGAACACACCGGCGCCACGATCATCGACACCGTCACCTACCGCGGCCTCGTACCGGGAACCGACTACATCGTCACCGGCGAGCTGATGCTGCGACCGACCGTTGCGCCGACGGAGATGATCCCGACGGCGATCACCGGTTCGACCAGGTTTGCTCCGGTCGGACCCGCCGGGAGCGTTGCCGTCGAGTTCGTCGTCCCAGCCGACCCGCTCCTGATCGGACACGCCGTCGTCGTCTACCAGCGGTTGATGGTCGCCTCGTCGGGACGGGTCATCGCGACGCACGCCGATCCCCACGCGACCGCACAGACGATCCGCTTCGCCCGCCCGGTCGCGCCGGTCACGACATCGACCACGATTCCCGTCACGGCGCCGCCGACGACCACCCGACCCGCGATCGTCGAACCGCGCCCTCCATCGAGCCAGCCACCACCGCCGACCACCACGACTGCGCCACCCGCCGCCCTCCCACGCACGGGCACCGACAGCTCCCGCTCGCTCGCGATCACGGCGCTGGCGCTGGTCCTCGCGGGAGGGACTCTGCTGTCCACCGCTCGCCGCCCGACCAGCCGGCGACGCTGACCCGCTCCCGATGGCTGCAGTCGAATCGTCAAGGAATCGTCAGTCCTCCGGCACCGACGTCGGGGCACCACTAGCGTGGCGGCTGCAATGAAGGGCGGAACGAGCGGCGGCTCGACGGGCGCGGGCCCACGACCAGCCACGGTGGTGACCGGATGAACACGCTGGCACCTCCCGACACGGTCGACGGCACCACATGGTCGCCGGCGCAGGTGCGCCGGCTCGTCGTCGTCGCGTCCGTCGTCGCAGGGCTGCTCGCCACCGTCGGCGGACCGCAGCCGACGGCAGCTCCGGTGTTCGACGCCGTGCTCGTTGCCGGCGCCGTCGCGATGGTCACCTGGCTGGGTGCTGCAGCATTCAGGTGGGATGCCGCACTCGTCACGCTGATCGCCGGGCTGACATCGTTCTCGATCATCGGCACCGCCCTTGGCGTCGTGGCCGCCGTTGCCGGGTTCCTGCTCCCCGTCGCGCCGGGACGACGCGCCATCGTCAACGCGGTCCTCGTCGGTCTTGCGATGAACATCGCGGTGCGCAGCCAGTTCGATCTGTTCTTCGGTTCGTCCACGCTGATCGCTCTCGCGCTCGGTGCCACTGTCGCCACGGTCGGGTTCCTCCGCCGCACGAAGCGCAGTCGACGGGCGATCGCAACGATCGGTGGCGCAGCCCTCGTCGTCGCCTTCGTGGCAACCGTCGCTCTCGGCATCTTCGGGGTGCTGGCTGCCGACGACCTGCGGGCAGGGAGCACACAGACCCAAGCCGGACTGAGCGCCCTCGGTGACGGTGATGTCGAGGGCGCTCAGGCATCGTTCGACGCGGCCGCCGACTCGTTCGAGTCGGCCGACTCGCTCCTGGCGAACCCGCTGGTGTCGGCAGCACGTTTCGTCCCCGGCCTCGCCCAGCACCAACGCACGGTGACCGAACTCAGCAGCGAGGCAGCCGACGCCGCCCGCTTCCTCAGCAACGAACTCGACGCCGTCGACCTCGACCGCCTCAGCGTCACCGACGGACGGATCGACGTCCAACGGGTCGCAGCCCTGCAGACACCACTTCTCGCGATCCAACGCCGCGTCGAAGGACTGCAGCACACCGTCGACGAACTCGACAGCGACTGGCTGATCGCACCCGTGGGCGACCGCGTCGACGACCTCGCCGATGAACTCGCCGCGCAGCGCCAGCGCAGTGCCGACGCCCTCGAGGTGGTGAGCGCCGCCCCGGCCATGCTCGGCGGCGACGGTCCGCGCACCTACTTCATCGGATTCACCACGCCGGCCGAAGCGCGCGGCAGCGGCGGGTTCATGGGGAACTGGGCCGAGATGACCGTCACCGACGGCCAGATCGACATGACGAAGTTCGGCCGCGCCGACGACCTCAACCTCGGCGGCGATCCGAGCGTGCGCAGGTTCAGCACCGGCAACGGGTCCGACCTCGACGAGTGGCTCGCCCGATACGGACCGTTCAACCTCTCGTCGGGACCCGATGGCACCACCGGACCCGAACCGTGGAAGAACATCAACATGTCGCCCGACATCGCGACCACGGGCCGGGCGATCGCCGACCTGTATCCGCAGAGCGGCGGCAGCCAGCTCGACGGGGTCTTCATCATGGACGCGTACACACTCGCCCGTTTCCTCGAATTCACGGGTCCGATCCCGCTCCCCGGCGGCAGCGATGTAGTCACCGTCGAAACCGCCGCCGACTTCCTGCTCAACGACCAGTACGACGTGACCAAGGTCGACGCTCGCGTCGACGTCCTCGAGGGGTTCTCCCGCACCGTGATCGACACGCTGCTCTCTGGCACGCTGCCCGCACCGACGACGCTGATGGACACGCTCGGCCCGATGGTCGACCAAGGGCGCTTGACCGGGTGGATGGCGCGACCCGACGAGCAGGCGGTGCTCGAACAGACGGGAATGGCCGGCACGCTGCCGCAGCCGGGAGCCGGTGACGGTGTCGCCGTCGTCTTCAACAACGCCGGCGGCAACAAGATCGACTACTACCTGTCCGCCGACACGACCTACCGCGTGACTGCCGACGCGCGCACCGGATCGGCGTCAGCCCGACTCGACGTCACGATGACGAACGATGCGCCGACCGATGGCGAGCCCGGGTACGTGATCGGCAATCCGGTCGGCCTGCCCGTCGGCACCAACCGCACCCGGATCTCGGTCTTCACCCGGCTGCCCGTGACGGCCGCCTCGCTGAACGACCAGCCCGCCATCATCGAACCCGGCGCCGAAGCCGACTACTTCGTCACGTCGGTGTACGTCGTGCTGCCGGCCGGCGCCACCGCCACGCTCTCGCTCGAACTGGAGGGACGGATGGGCGTCGCCGACGGCTACGTCCTCGTCGGACGAGCTCCACCGACGGTGGCACCCACCCCACTCGACGTCGTCGCCACCTGGATCGACCGTGATGGCCACCGGCATCTGGTCGCCGACCGCCGTGCGGACCCTGGCCAGTTCCGTCTCGCGATCGGCGATCGCACGAGCGACCGGTGAACAGCGCCCACAACGCCCTTGCCGCCACTCTCGGTGACATTCTGCGCATGTGGTTGGGCGACCGCCATCCGTGACGATCCGATCGACACCGAGACGCTTCCTTGAAGCTCAATGATTTCAAGGGATTTGGCCGAGAAGCACTTGTCAGACGCCGTTGGTCCCGGCTACCCTTCAGACCACTGAGCGTGGTCGATCTTCGACTGCACTCTCGGCGGAGGACACCAAAGGCGGAATCATGAGCTCAACTGAGACCACAGGGCACACCCCTCGGTACGGACGTTGGCAGCGAGTCCGGATCGGGCTGCTGGTCGCACTGGCCGCGGCGACGGTGGCTCCGATCACCGCCCAGGCCCAGACCGACGGACCGCCCACGACGACCGCCGACGCGGGCGGCTACTACGTCACCACGACGGCCCCGTTCGCCTCGATCGACGTCTCGGGGTTCTCACCCGAGTGCATCGGTGACGCACCGTTCATCCGGTACACCATCGTGCCGAAGGGCTTCACCCCCGCCACGAGCGAGGCAACGCTCGCGATCAAGGATCGCAACGGCAACCTCGTCGAGACCCAGACGGTCGACAGCTTCTCGGGCACCATCCTCTGGCCCGGCGCGACGGTCGATGCCGCCGGCAACGCGACCGACTGGCCGGGTTGGACACTCGCCGACGACGGCACGTCGTGGATTCCCGACCCCTCCGACTCGTTCCTGCGCGAGGGGCTGTTCATCGAGGTGACGGTCGACCCCGCACCGACGGCGATTGCCACCGTGGCGTATCCCCCGAACACGTCGCCGTGCGCCAACCCGCCCGACGGGACACCGCCGACAACCACGGTCTGCGTGCCGGGTCAGAACAACGACGGCAATCCTGCTGACGACTGCGCCCTTCCCAGGACTGGCGGCGGTCCGGGCAATGCGCTGGTCCTCGGCGTCGCGGCCCTGCTCGCCGGCCTGCTGTTCCTCACGGCGGCTCGCCGTCGGCAGCATCCGAAGGACTCGCCCAACCCGAACTGATCCGACTCACACCGCGTCGCCGGCCGGGCGCAGGTGCGACGGCGGAGCCCCGACGGCTCAGCGGGTCATCAGTGCCACCGGCAGGCCGAGGCCGACGTCGGGATGGATCGTGGCGATGCGCCGGCCGGGCTGAACCGCGTCCTTCGGCGGCGAGATCCGCCCGGCACCGATCACGTCGCACGCAGCGTCGATGTCATCGACGATGAGAACGAGGCCCCAGAAGGTCGCTGGGCCGTCCGGAACGTCGGGGCGCTCGACGAGTTCCACGATCAGTCCGCCGCGTCCGATGCGGTGGAAGCCCTGGCGCATCGCGCCGACTTCCCGGATGCGTTTCAGCTCGCATGCGGTCGCCGACGCGATCGCACCGCTGGTGCGCTCGAGATCGGCCGTCGAGACGACGACGTGATCGAGACCTGACGCTCGGAGCGGGTGCTCCGCGTAGACCGGGGTCATCGGCACGACCACCTCGGTCGCCAAGCCGTCGATGTCGATCGTCTCGTTCACGCCGCTGAGTGCCCAACCGGTGATCCCGGCCTTGTGGCCGCCGGACGCTGCTGCCACGACCCGGATCGACGTGCCGACGAGTGGGATCAGGCCGTCGCCGTCGACGGTCAGCCCGATCGAGCGCCAGGTGTCGGCGTCACCGGCGACGGTCAGCCACTCGACCTTGGGATCCAACGTGTCAGCGAGCTCGCTCATCGATGCAGTCTCCCCCGCCCGGAGTCGTTCGCAAAAGCCGAGCGTTCGAGCCCGAACGCGACAAAGCGCCCGATCGGCCGCTCCCATCGGAGCAACGCATCGAGCGCTTCAGCGGGGTGGTACGCGTACTGGTACGTCGTTGGACGTCAGCCGCGACCCATGTTGGGACGCTTGCCGTGATTCGCCTTCGAGCGGCGCATCTTGGCCTTCTTCTTCTTGGTCTTCTTCGACATAGACCCGTCATGCTACGGCGCCCCGAGGTCACCCCCAACCGGGCACCACTCGCCCGGGCCGCCGCACAGACCGCTCCCCCAACGTTTGCGTCGGATTTCGCGTGGGACGGGTCACCCGGATCTGCACGCAAACGTGGGTGTGGGTGTGGGTGTGGGAGTGGCTGTGGGTGTGGATGGTCAGGGGAGGTCGATGATGGTGACGACGCCGGTGTCGCCGTCGACCTCGATCAACGCGCCGTGCGGAATGCGCTTGGTGGCGTCGGTCGCCGACACCACACACGGGATCCCCAGCTCACGGCTGACGATGATCGCGTGGCTCAGCGGCGCGCCGACGTCGACGACCACGCCAGCCGCCGGCACGAACAGCGGGGTCCACGACGGATCGGTGATGGGCGCGACGAGGATGTCGCCGGGATCGAGCGCGCTCGGGTCGTGGGAGTCGAGCACGACGCGCGCGATTCCCCGCACGATGCCTGGGCAGCCAGGCACGCCGTGTACGACCTCGCCGGCTTCGACCGTGGTGATCTCGACGGCGTCGCGGCGCGGATAGCTCGACATGTCGGGTCGGCCACCGTGGAACAGGAACGGCTCCTGGAGGGCGGCGACCTCCTCCAGCAACGCCTCACGCTCGGCGAGCACCGAGGTGTACGTGCCGGGCTCGTCGACCGTATCGCTGAGCTCGGCGCGGGTGAGCAGTCCGAAGTCGTTGACCTTGCGGAACGAACCGTCGGCCACCCGGCGCCGGCCGAACTCGTGGTAGGCGACGCGCATTTCCTGTACGAGCTTGATGTTGTTGGTCTTGGTGCGCTCGCGCCCGGGCATGAACACCGTCGCCGAGTGCAGTGCTGCCTGAAACTGCGCCTGGGTCTCGGGGTCGCCTTCGAGCATCGCCACGATCTCGGCGCCGATGCGCTCGCGGTCGGCCGCTCGGTCGGCGTTGTTGAGACGGGGCGCCGCCGCGTCACCCGACAGGCGCATGCGATCGATGGCGGCCAGTGCCAGATCGGGCTCGGTCTCCCACGTCGGTGAACGGGCTTCCCACTCGTTGGGACCGCGACAGCCGTACTTGAACGCGAAGTCGTCGAATGCTGCGAGGAACGCTGCGGCGTCCGCGCTGTCGCTCGCCACCAGCCGTTGGTGGAGCCCGTCGTACCCCTCGTCGAACAGGGTGTTCAGGTCGGCCGACGCAGCCGCCATCCGGCCGAGGTCCCACATCGCCATCGCCGGCGCCGCCGACTCGACATCGCCGAGGCCGGCGAGCAGCTTGAGTGCGTCCGTCGGTCGTCCGACCGCCGCGCAGACCTTGGAGATGATGCCCATCGGCAACGTCGCCAGGAACGTGATGAAGATGTGCTCGGTGAACAGCATCTCGAAATGGGTGTCGGCCAGCTCGGTGGCGTACGCGATCAGCTCGCGATCGGTCATCGCGGTGAGGTCGGGACGGTTGGCGCGCAGCTCGTTCATCGTGCGCTCGTGGGCGAGCACGTCGGGCAGGTTGGGGGTGGTGAGCACCCAGTTGAAGGTCGCACCGATCTTCTCCGTCAGTTCTGGACGGTCGAAGCCGGGCTTGACGACGAATTCGGGGACGCCGGGAGCGTCACCGAAGAACGCATCGTCGATGTCCTTCGCGGTCATCCCCGGCGCGCGATGGCCGAGCATGCGCAACGCACCCGCGTTGAGATAGCCGTACCCACCGGTGACCCCGAGGAAGACGCATTCGTCGTCGGGCAACTCGTCGGGTGTCATCACCCCGATGCGGTAGTAGGCGTTGCGAAATCCGAGTTCCGAGCCGCCGAGGCCGCCCTCGTGCTGGAAGTACTGGAACGTGAGCGGGGCCACCGGATCCGGGAACACCTCCCCGATGTTCGCCCGCGTGTAGAAATCCCACTCTTCGCTCAGATCGGTTTCCACCAACCACTTGTCGACCATCGTGCGACCCCCCAGTCGTCTCTCCCCGTCGTGGCGGCGACACTAGCCACTCCCACGGAGCCCCGGTTCCCCATCACCTTGACGCGCCCACGTCCGCGTGCCCACGTTTGCGTGCAACTTCGGGTGAACCGGGCCACCCAGAACTGCGCACAAACGGAACAGAACGGGGTTGCTTCGGGTCGGGGTGATCGGCGGGCAACGTCTACGTTGCGGCGATGGCAGAGATCCAGGGCACCGTCGCACCCGGATTCGAAGCAGTACACGCCGCGTTCGAGAGCAACTTCGACACGGGAGCAGACGTGGGCGCATCGGTGGCGATCTCCATCGGCGGCGACTTCGTCGTCGACCTGTGGGGTGGTACGGCGACGTTCGATGGACCCGACGACGACGAGGCCGGTGTGCCGGGGGTCGAGGGAGACTGGCAGGACGACACGATCATCAACGTGTGGTCGACCACCAAGACGATGGCGGCGCTGTGCTGCCTGATCCTCGCCGACCGCGGTGAACTCGACCTCTACGAGCCGATCGCCACCTACTGGCCGGAGTTCGCCGCCGGAGGCAAGGAGACCGTTGCCACCCGCCACGTGCTCAGCCACACCGCCGGGCTGCCGGGGTGGGACGAGCCGCTCGAGACGGCCGACCTGCTCGATCACGACAAGCTGGTCGGCATCCACGCTCATCAGACTCCGTGGTGGGAACCGGGTTCACGGTCGGGCTACCACGCGATCAGCCAGGGATACCTGCTGGGCGAGATCGTCAAGCGCGTCGACGGCCGCAGCCTCGGGACGTTCTTCGCCGAGGAGATCGCCGGGCCGCTCGGTGCCGACTTCCACATCGGCACACCGGCGTCGTGCGACGACCGGGTGGCGCGGGTGATTCCACCCGAGGCGGGTTTGGAGGGGGCCGACGCCGAACCCGGCTCGATCGCCGCCCGCACCCTCGGGAACCCGGCGCTCGCCGCCGAGTACTCGTGGCGCAAGGACTGGCGGCGCGCCGAGATCCCCGCAGCAGGCGGCCACGGCAACGCCCGATCGGTGGCGCTGTGTCACACGCCGACGGCCTGTGGTGGATCGGCCCGCGGCGTGAGCCTGCTGTCGGACGAAGGCGTCGCTCGGATCTTCGACGCCCAGTACGAGGGTCCCGACCTGATCCTGCCGGTGGAGTTGAAGATGGGAATGGGCTTCGGGCTCCCGAGCCCGATGCTCCCGGTGCCGAACCCGCGCACCTGCTTCTGGGGTGGCTGGGGCGGGTCGCTCGCGATCATCGACGTCGATGCGCAGATGAGCTTCAGCTATGTGATGAACAAGATGGGCGACGGAACCACCGGCGACCTCCGCGGCGCCGCACTGCTCATGGCGGCCTACGGCGCTCTCACGTCCTGACTGCGCCCAACGCACCCATCCACCTGCCCACCCATCCGCTCGCCCACGCCCCACGCCCGCGCTCCCCCACCCGACTCCTCACTCCCACACGCCAACTCCCACGTTTGCGTCGGATTCTCGGTGGAGCGGTCCACCGAGATCTGCACGCAAACGTCGTCGAGCACCGGCAGGGCGGCCGGATCAGGTCGCCGCGGTCCAGGCGAGGAGATCGTCGGCGGACAGCGTGTTGATGATCCGATCGATCGGCACGCCGCGCTCGGCGGCACGGTCGCAGCCGAGGGGTTGCCACTCGAGTTGGCCGGTGGCGTGCGCGTCGGAGTCGATCGAGAACCAGCAGCCGTACTCGATCGCCACGTCGAGCAGTTCACGGGGCGGATCGAGTCGCTCGGGCCGGCAGTTGATCTCGACGGCGGTGTCGAACTGGGCGCAGGCGGCGAACACGTAGTCGGCGTCGAACTCCGACGGTGGCCGCTTGCCGATCATCCGACCGGTGCAGTGACCGAGGATGTCGACGTGCGGCGAGGCGACCGCCATCAGCATCCGCTCGGTCATCTGCTGGCGCTCCATCCGCAGCTTCGAATGCACGCTGGCGACCACGACGTCGAGGCGGGACAGCATCTCGTCGGACAGAGTCGAGGGATCCGTCTTCGAGGATGTCGACCTCCATGCCGGCCAGGATCCGGAAGTCGTGGCCCGCGGCGGCGATGTCGGCGTTCACTGCGGCGATCTGGTCGAGTTGCTGGGCCAGTCGTTGCTCGTTCAGGCCGTGGGCGATCGTGAGGCGGGCGGAGTGGTCGGTCTGCACCATGTACTCGTGGCCGATTGCCATCGCGGTTGCCGCCATCGCCTCGATCGGAGCACCGCCGTCGCTCCACGTGGAGTGCAGATGGCAGTCGCCCTTGAGGGCGTCGCGGTAGACCTGGCCCTCTGCGGTGATCGGCACCTGCGACTCGGCTTCGATCCTGGCGAGGTAGGCGGGCTCACGTCCGGCGAGCGCGTCGGCGATCACGGCGGCGGTCGACGACCCGATGCCGTCGAGGTCGGTGAGCGTCCCCGCCTCGGCCCGCTCGGCGAGTTCGTCGAGCGGTGTCGAGCGCACCACGTCGAGCGCCCGCGTGAACGCCTTGGCCTTGAACCCGGACTCGTGCGCCCGGTCGAGACAGTGGATCACACGCTGCAGCGCCTGCTCGGGCGTCATCACGACGATCGTACTCAGCGGTGCCCGGTGCCCGGCCGGACGCGACGGCGCCCACCGGCACGATCGTCACCGCCACCACCCTCGTTGCCATGACACCCTCCTTGCATGCACCCTCCTTGCCATGCACCCTCCTTGCCATCACACCCTCGTTGCCATGCACCCGTGACCGCACTTCTCGGCGGGTCTGGTCGCGACAGCCGAGATCAGATCCGCTGCGAACTGCAGCACCTTCCGTATCGAGCCGACCGGCACCCACTGTTCGGGCATGCGACTCTCCGACTTCGACGACTGGGCCCGCGCGCACCACGGCACCATCACCTTCGAGGCGTCAGGGCTCACCCGGTCCGCCTGGTACCGGGCGATCGCGCGAGGTGATCTCGTCCAGCTCCACCCCTACGTGGCGCGGCTCGTCGGTACCCCCGAGACCCCGGAACAACGGATCGTCGCGGCCGTCCTGGCGATCGGCGAGCCGACCCTTGCCTCACATCGGTCGGCAGCCCGCCTCTGGGGCGTCCCTCGACCAGTGGGCGATCCCATCGACGTGATCATCACCGGCCAGCGACGCGACCTCCGGCTCGACGGCGTCGTCATCCATCGGCCCACCGACCGGAGCCGCCTGACACAGCTGCGGCGCTACGGCATCCCATGCACCAACATCCTGCGCACGCTCGTCGACCTCGGCGCCGTCGACCACGCCGCTGTCCACGCCGCGGTCGGTCATGCGGTCACGAGCGGGCTGGCATCGCTCGCCGCCATCGAGTCGGCCGCGGCCGACCACGCCCGCCGGGGCCGCGGCGGGACGGTCGCCCTCCGCGACGCGGTCGCCGACTGGTCGATCGACGACAAGCCTGCCGATTCGATCCTCGAGCTGGTCATGCGGCGCCTGGTCGACCGGTTCGGTCTCCCGCCGGTGGAGTTCCATCCGGTGATCGAAGGGCACGAGGTCGACTTCCGGGTCGTCGACACCCCGGTGCTCCTCGAGTGCGACGGATGGCAGTACCACGGTCTCGACCGGCACACGTTCGAGCTCGATCGTGAACGCGACGCCGACCTCGTGGCTGCCGGCTGGATCGTGCTGCGTTTCACGTACCGCTCGATCACCACGCGTCCGAAGGCCACCGCAGACCGGATCCGCGCAGCACTCGACCGCTGGGCGCCTTCGGATCCCCGCGACTCACTCCCTCCCGACGCAGCCTGACCGAGGGTCGCCCGACCCCTGCTCCCCCGACCGATGCGATTCGCAGCGGATCTGGTCTCGACTGTCGCGACCAGATCCGCTGAGAACTGCACGGCCGGCGTCCCGGACCCGCACCGCTCGGTAGCCTCGGGCGGCTCATGGAACGTTTCGGACTGGTCGGTCTCCCCAACGCGGGCAAGAGCTCGCTGTACAACACGTTGACCGGCGGTGGTGCGCTCGCCGCGCCGTACCCGTTCGCCACGAAGGACCCGAACATCGGTGTGGCCAAGGTGCCCGACGACCGACTCGACCAGCTCTCGGCGATGTCGAAGTCCAAGCAGACGATCCACGCCCAGGTCGAAGTGGTCGACATCGGCGGGCTCGTCGAGGGCGCCAGCCAGGGTGAAGGTCTCGGCAACAAGTTCCTCGCCAACATCCGAGAGGTCGACGCCATCGTGTTCGTGCTGCGGGCGTTCGTCAACGACGACATCACCGGCCCGACCGATCCGCTCGAACACCTCCGGGTCGTCGAGATCGAACTGGCCCTCGCCGACCTCGAGACGGTCGAGAAGCGCCTCCACCAAACCCAGCGCCAGGCCAAGCTCGACAAGGCAATGGCCGATGAGGCCGCCCACCTCCAGGTCGCCTACGACGCGCTGTCGGAGGGCCTGCCGCTGTACCGGGCCGGGTTGAAGGACGACGTCCGCGAAGCGCTCGCCCCGTACTTCCTGCTGACCAATCGGCGGGTACTCGTCGTGGTCAACGTCGGTGAGGACGACATCGAGGCGATCCCCGAGAAGGAGGCGCTCGTCGCCGCCGAGTTCAACAACGCCGGCGACAACGTCGAGATCATCGGCATGTGCGTCCAGATGGAAGCCGAGGCCGCGGCGATCGAGGATCCCATCGAACGCGCCGAGATCCTCGAGGGATTCGGTCTCGGCGAAGGCGCCCTGTTCCGGATGGTCCGCAGCGCCTACCACCTGCTCGGCCTGCGGACGTACTTCACCACCGGCGAGAAGGAATCCACGAGCGTGGACGTTCTACGAAGGCTCGACCGCTCCGGTGTGCGCCGGCCGTATCCACACCGATTTCCAGCGCGGCTTCATCAAGGCTGAGGTCATCCAATGGGACGAACTCTTGCAGCTCGGGTCGTGGAATGCAGCGAAGGATGTCGGCAAGATGCGCGTCGAAGGCAAGGACTACGTCGCCCAGGACGGCGACGTGATGGAGTTCCGCTTCAACGTGTGATCCGCGACTCGCCGATTGCATCAGGGGTGCCGAGCCCTGATGCAATCAACGACGGGTCATCGGGTTCAGCCCGGCGGCGCGAAGAACTCCAGCGGCAGGTTGTCCGGGTCGCGGAACGAGAGCCCTGAGCCGTACGACGCGTCGACGATGCCGCCGTGCTCGATGCCGAGGCCGTCCAGATGGGCCTGCCAGCTCTCGAGCTCCGCTCGGTTCGCACAGCCGAACGCGACGTGGTCGAGCCCGAGGCGGTGCTCGTCGAACTCCGTTCCCGGGTCGGAATCGTGGAACTGGTGCAGGCCGAGCAGCGTGCCTCCCACGAGAAACACCACATGACGGAACGGGCCGGTGTCCTCATCGAGCACCGGATCGGATCCGATCAGCGACCGATACCACGGCGCACTCCGTTCGAGATCACTCACCGTCGAGCGCGACGTGCTGCACAGCAGGAAAATCGGGCATCAGAACCCCCCTCTTCGTCGATCCAAGCAGATCTGCTGGCAGGGTACCCCCGCTGTCAATGGCCCTTCTGCGGTTCAGTCAGCGTCGGAGCGCTGTGCCGGGCGGCGCAGTTGCTGGGCCGGCGTGAACAGCTCACGCGAGATCCCGAGGCTCATCACTGCGGTGGTGGTCGCGACGCTGCCGAGCACGAGGTACATCACCGACACCTGCACCTTGACCGCATCGGCCGGATCGACGCCGGCCAGGATCAAGCCGACCATTGCACCCGGCAGGAACACGATCCCGACCGCCTTGGTCGACTCGATCTGCGGCACGAGCGCAGTGCGCAACGCCTGTCGCAGGTGCGGCTGGAACGCCTCGGACGCCGACAGCCCGAGGGCGAGTCGCCCTTCGATCACGCCGCGTTGCTCGGTGGCCGCGATCAGCAGTTGACGCGACACGAGAACAGTGGCGGCCAGCGAGTTGCCGACGACCATTCCTGCGAGCGGGACCAGCGTCCGCCCCTCGAACTCGTAGATGCCGAATCCGAACAGCACCCCGAGCACCACGATCGCCGAGGCGGTGTACGCGACCAGCGACAGCGGCAGAACCTTGGGAACGTCGGCGGCACGCCGAGACGTCGTGTACGCGGCGAAGCCCACCATCGCCACGAGCCACAGCACGGAGAAGACGAGCGGATCGTCGGGGTCGACCACGAACTGCAGCACCCAGCCGACCAGCAGCAACTGCACGAGCGCCCGCAGCGCCGCCCACAGCAGGCTGCGTTCGAGACCGAGTTGGCGCCACAGCGAGATCGCCACGGCGACCGCCACGAGGATCCCCGACGCTGCCAGTCCGACGACGCCGATGTCACCCTGTTCGACGCCGATCATGCGACGACCCCCTCGCGGCCCAGCGACTCACGGTCCGGGCGAGGACGGGGCCGGGGAGGACCGTCGGGGAGGGGCGTCACGGCGCACCGACCGATTGACGCACGAGCGGGTCGCTGCTGGCGTCGAGTTCGTCGAGGTGGCCGACCGCGCGGACGGCTCCGTCGGCGAGCACGATCACGTGATCGGCAAGGCGCCGGAATTGGTCGGTGTCGTGGCTCACCCAGATGACTGCGACGCCCGAGTCGGCGAGCATCCGCCCGAGGTCCTCGACCGTCGTCCGCGCCGCCCGGTCGAGCGCAGCCGTCGGCTCGTCGGCCAGTAGTACCGACGGCTCGGTCAGCAGCGCCCGAGCCACGCACATCCGCTGCGCCTCGCCGCCGGACAGGCTGTCGGCGTCGTGATCGAGCAGCTCGGCACTCAGCCCGACGTGTTCGAGTACGTGCCCCGCCCGTTCGAGCGTCGACGTCGGACAACGCCACCTGCAGGTTGTCGAGCACGGTGCCGGGAAAGATCGGCGGGCGCTGGAACACCATCGCCACCTGGCGACGCAGCTCGGTCGGCGCCCACTCGGTGAGTGCTCGTCCCCGCCATCGGACCTCGCCGGCGACCGGGTCGTCGAGCCGGTTCAGCAGGCGCAGCAGCGTCGACTTGCCGGCCCCCGACGGACCGGCCAGCACCGTGACGCCGTTGGCCGGAACGACGAGGTCGATCGAGCGCAGGATCGGGTCGCCGTCGACCGGCCCCGCATCGACACCGACCAGCTCGAACGCGTCAGCGGACGACATCGTCGATCCAGCGGCACCCGGGTCACCCGCCGAACGTACCCCAGGGCGATCGCGCTCCACGCCCAGCGGCGATCCCGACGCGAGACGCCCACCGCGATCGGCCACCATCTGGCACACTGCGATCATGGCTTGGTTGGTCAGCGACGCTCGCGTGCTGGCCTCGGCGGAAGTGGCGGACACCCGCCGGGCCCGCCGCCGCGGGCTGCTCGGACGAGACGGACTCGACGGCGCACTCGTGATCGAGCGATGCCGGTGGATCCACACGATCGGCATGCGCTTCCCGATCGACGTCGCCTACCTCGACGACGACGGCATCGTCGTGAAGACCATGCACATGAACCGCTTCCGGCTCGGCGTGCCGGTGTGGCGGGCGAGTTGGGTGATCGAAGCCGAGGGCGGGGCGTTCGGACGCTGGGGCCTCCGCGTCGGCGACGAGGTCGAACTCCGCCGACGCCGAGTCCGGACGGCGCCGAGCGCGCGCCATGAGCACGCTCTGGCTGGTCGCCACCCCGATCGGCAATCTCGGCGACCTGTCGCCGCGGGCGGTCGACGTGCTCGCCCACGTCGGACTGATCTGCTGCGAGGACACGCGCCGTACCGGACTGCTGCTCCAGCACGCCGGAGTGAAGGCCGAGCGGCTCGCGGTGTGCAACGACCACACCGAGGTCGACCGCGTCGCCGACGCGCTGGCGCGTGCTCGCGAGCGGACGCGATGTCGCGATCGTGAGCGACGCCGGCACGCCCGGCATCTCCGACCCGGGCGAACGCATCGTCCGAGCAGCGATCGACGCCGGCTACGACGTCAGCGCCGTGCCGGGCCCGAGCGCGGCGATCATGGCGCTGACGATCAGCGGGCTCGCCGCCGATCGGTTCGTGTTCGAAGGGTTCATCCCCCGCAAGGGCAACGATCGAGCGGCACGACTCGCCGAGATCGCCGCCGAACACCGAACGACCGTGATCTACGAAGCGCCTCACCGCGTCGAGCGGACGCTCGACGACCTGCGCGAGGCGTGCGGCGACGACCGCGTCGTGGTGGTCACCCGCGAGCTGACCAAGCTCTACGAGGAGGTCGTGCGCGGTCCGCTCGGCACGATCGACATCGGCGGTCCGCGAGGCGAGTACGTCCTGGTGCTCGAAGGCGCACCGATCGACGAGCGCGCCGATCAGCGACGACGACGTCCGCGACAGCACTGCGCGGCGAACTCGCCGCCGGATCGTCGACCCGGACGCGGCGGCGGCCGTCGCGCAAGGACGTCGGGCGGCCGAAGCGCGAGGTCTATGCGCTCGCCGTCGGACTCGGCAGCCAGACGGAAGGGGCCCGCGATGAGTGAGTACGTCAACGTCGCCAGCTCCGGCCCGAGTGCCGCGTTCTTCGACCTCGACCGCACGCTGATCTCGGGATCGTCGGCATTCACACTGGCGCTCCAGGCACGCAAGGCCGGACTGATCCCGAACCTCGAGTTCGCCCGCGACGCAGCCGGAGCGATCTCGTTCCAACTGTTCGGCGCCGACGACGACACGACCGACGCGGTCAAGGCGCGCGTCCTCAAGGCGGTCGCCGGGATGCGCCAGAGCGACCTCCAGGCACTCAACGTCGAGGTCCTCCCCCGCCTGCTCGCCAAGCTCCGACCCGAGGCGCGGCGGCTGCTCGATCGGCACCGCCACGCTGGCCGTGACACCTTCATCGTGTCGGCGGCGCCGCAGGAGATCGTCGAGCCGCTCGCCCATTCGTTCGGCATGACGTCCGGCATCGGTACCCGCAGCCACGTCGTCGACGGGCGTTACACCGGCGACCTCGAGGGCCCGTTCTGCTACGGCACCGGCAAGGTCGAAGCGATGGTCGAACTCGCAAACTGGAACGGCTACGAACTCGACCTCTGCTACGCCTACAGCGACTCGGCGAGCGATCTCCCGATGCTCGAAGCGGTCGGGCATCCGGTGGCGGTCAACCCCGACGCCAAGCTCGAACGCCACGCCCGCCGGCACGGCTGGCCGATCGTGATCTTCAGCCAGCAGACGAAGTCGGTCGTGCGGCGAACCGCCGCCTCGATCGGCACGATCGGCATCGCCGGGGTGAGCTTCGCGGCCGGGGTTGCTGTCGCTGGGTCCCGCGGTTCCAGCCGGGGCCGCGGCGGTCGTCGACGACGCTAGAGCACGCGTCAGGCAGGGGGCCGAGGGAACAGCGCGAGTTGGCGGCTCTGGGCGACCAGTGTGCCGGTCGAGTCCCAGATCTCGCCCTCTTCGTCGAGCAGTCCGTCGTGGATGAACCGCGACCGGAACCAGCACCGCAGCGGACCGGGCGCGGGACGCCGCGGACGTGCACGGTCAGCTCGACCGTCGGCACCCAGGCGACGGGCAGATCGGTGTTGAAGATGGGTGGCGGGAACGCATCGGCCACCAGCAGGAGGCCGATCGCGTCGATCGGCTCACCGTCGGCGAACGCGAACCAGCCGCGAATCTCGGGACTGCCGGACGGGTTGCCGGTGCGGAATCCCTCGTCACCGGGACGGATTCGGACGGCGAGCCGACGGAACATCTCGGGCCGTGGGCCCGACGTCGGCGGGGGCGGCACCTCGCAGTCGTCGTAGTCGGGAAGGTCGACCGGCGGCTCCCGCGTCAGCGACGGGCCGCCCGGGGTCTGATCGCCGAACGTGCCGAGCAGTTGCAGGACCTGACCGGACTCCATCGCGAGCGAGGCGGTTGCCGTGGCGAACCGGCGCCCCGAACGGATCGTGGTGACCTCGATGTCGCACGGTCCGGCAGGCGCCGGCCGGAGGTAGTGCGCCGTCAGGGTCACCGGTGGGCGGCCGACCGCTTCGGCCATGGCCCGACCGGCGGTCGCCATGAGGTATCCGCCGTTCGCGTTGCCGCCGATGTCCCAGCCGGGCTTGACCTCGGCGGCGAAACGCGACACCTCGGCGCCCACCACTGACGCTCCGTCGTAGGCCGCACCGGCGGTTTCGGTCACGAGGCGGCTCACAGCGGTGGCATCGGCGAAGACTCCGGGCATCGGCCGCACGGTAGCGATGCGCCGGGACGATCGGCTCTGTCGAACACGGCCAGTTGGGCGCACGCTCGAAGTGGGAATCGAGCATCGAGGAGGACGCCATGATCTCCGTCTTCACCCAGGGAGCCGGTCGAACAGCATCCGGTTGGTTCGACGAACACGCTGACGAGTGGGTCGAGCGCGGCCTGGTCTCGAACGACCAGGTCGAGGCGATCCGCGAGTACGAACGGGGAGCGACACCGCCGGCGGCCCGACTCCCGATCGTCGCCGAGTTGGCGGTGTACCTGGGCAGCGTGCTCGCCCTGATGAGCGGTGCGATGATCGTCGCTCAGACCTGGGACACGATGAATCTGGCCGTCCGTGTGGCCGTCGGGGCCGTGCTCGCTGCGCTGGGCTTCGTCGCGGGCGCTCGACTGATCCGCCTCGACGATGCCGGCACGCGCCGGCTCGCTTCGTTCATGTGGCTCATCGGAACCGGTGGCGTCGCCCTGACGGCCGGAGCACTGGTCGACGCCGCCGCCTTCGCCGAACCCGCCTGGAACGCGACGATGATCGGCCTGCCCGTACTCGTCATCAGCGGCGCACTGTGGCGCAATCTCGATCGGCCACTGCAAGTGGTGACCACCGCGATCGGCGCCGGGCTCACCTTCGGCGGGCTGGGCGCACTTGCCGGGATCCCACCCTGGACCGGAGGAATCATCGTCTGGCTGATCGCCGCGTCGCTGGCTGCAACGGCGATCTCGCAACGTCTGCGACCCGAGCTGTACGTCCTCGCCGTCGCCGCCGTCACCGCGATGCTGGGCGCCGGCATGCTCGCCGACCTCAGCGAACTCGCTGCGGCGGCAGCCATGACGATCACCGCCGTGGGCGTCGTCGCCGTGGGGCTGGCCCGCCGCCTGGTCCCCATCCTGGTGATCGGCGTCATCTCGTTCCTCCAGTCGCTCCAGGGCCTGTTGATGACGACGCTCGACGGAACGATGGCCGCCGGGTTCGTCGCGGCGCTCGGCGTGACCATGGTGGTCGTCGTGATCGCCCGTTCGACGCGCCGCACCTCGACCGGAGCGCCGGGCGGGTCCGGCCCGCCACCGGCGCGGTGAACGAGCCCGAACCGACCGGTGGGCGCGCCGGGGCGAACCTCTAGCGTGCACGGGGTGAGCCGGTTCTACCTGACGACACCGATCTACTACGTGAACGCCGAGCCGCACCTCGGCCATGCGTACACCACGATCGTCGGTGACGCGCTCGCTCGCTGGCATCGCCTGCTCGGCGACGACGTCAAGTACGTCACCGGCACCGATGAGCACGGCCTCAAGATCCAGCAGGCCGCCGAGGCCGCCGGCGTGTCACCGCAGGCCTTCACCGACGAGATCGCCCCGAAGTTCGCGGCCGCCTGGGATCGGCTCAACATCAGCAACGACGACTTCATCCGCACCACGGAACCGCGCCACAAGGCCGCCGTCGCCGAGCTGCTCCAGCGCTGCTACGACGCCGGCGACATCGAGCTCGACACGTTCGCCGGCAAGTACTGCGTGGCGTGCGAGGAGTACTACGCCGACGACGAGTTGGTCACGATCGACGGATCGACCGACTGCTGCCCGATCCATCAGCGTCCGGTCGAGTACTTCGAGGAGGAGAACTGGTTCTTCCGCCTCTCGCGGTTCGAGGATCGCCTGCTCGACTGGTACGCCGCCCACCCGACCGCGCTCACTCCCGAGCACCGCGGCAACGAGGCGATCGGGTTGATCAAGAGCGGGTTGCGCGACTTCTCGATCAGCCGAACCTCGCTCGAGTGGGGCATCCCGCTGCCGTGGGACCCCGAGCACGTCACCTACGTCTGGTTCGACGCGCTCACCAACTACCTCGCCGCCGTCGGGTTCGGAGACGGCACCGACGCCTACCGCGACTGGTGGCCGGTCGACTACCACCTGATCGGCAAGGACATCGTGCGCCAGCACTGCGTCTACTGGCCGGCGATGCTGATGTCGGCCGGTGTCGACCTGCCCAAAGGGTGGGCGATCGGCGGCTGGCTGCTGTCCGACGGCGCAAAGATGTCGAAGACGTCGGGCAACGTGGTCGACCCGCTCGACCTGATCGACGACGTCGGCCTCGACGGGTTCCGCTACTACGTGCTCGCGGACACCGCCTACGGCAACGACGGTGACTTCTCGATCGAGGGGTTCACGTCGCGCTACAACTCCGATCTCGCGAACAACCTCGGCAACCTGCTCGCCCGCGTGGCCACGGTGGTCGCGAAGAAGTGCGATGGGGTCGGTACGGCACCGGACCCCGAGAGCCCGCTGGCGGCGGTGGCAGCGACCGCGTACGCCGAGACGGCGGCGCAGTGGGCCGGGGTCCAGCCGAGCAAGGCGCTCGACGCCACCTGGCAGTTGGTGCGCGCCACCAACTCGCACCTCGAGGCCAACGAGCCGTGGAGGGCCGAGCCCGGCCCCGGCGTCGACGCCGTGATGGGCGACGCCCTCGAGGCCCTGCGGATCGTCGCGGTGCTCGCCCAGCCCGCGATGCCCGACACCGCGCAGGCGATCTGGGAACGCATCGGTCTGCCGGGCGAGGTCGGCGATCAACGTCTGCCCGACGCCGCCGCATGGGGCCAGTACTCCCCCGGCGCGACGGTCACCAAGGGCGACGCCCTCTTCCCCCGCCTGACGTGAGTCCGAGCACAGTGGAATGGACGGATTCGCACTGCCACGTGCACGATGATCGAATCCCCGACGGCACCGCCGCTGCGGTCGCCGCGGCGGCCGAGGCCGGAGTCACCACATTGGTCTCGGTCGGGTGCGATCGGGAGACGTCGCTCGCTGCGATCGCGGTCGCCGCAGCACACGACGGCGTGTTCGCCACGGTCGGATTGCACCCCCACGATGCGGTGAACGGGGTCGACACGATCGTCGACCTCCTCGACACCGACGGCATCGTGGCGGTCGGCGAGTGTGGACTCGACTACTACTACGACCACTCACCGCGCGAGGTCCAACAACGGGTCTTTGCCGAGCAGATCGCCCTGGCGAACGAGCGGGATCTGCCACTGGTGATCCACACTCGCGATGCCTGGGACGACACGTTCGCCGTACTCGGCGACGTCGGAGTACCGGCACGGACGATCTTCCACTGCTTCACGGGCGGCCCCGACGAGGCCCGCCGCGCACTCGACGTCGGCGCGTTCTTGTCGTTCTCGGGCATCGTCACGTTCAAGGGAGCGCCCGAAGTACAGCGGGCTGCCGCCTTGTGCCCGTTGGACCGGATGCTGGTCGAAACCGACAGCCCGTACTTGGCGCCGGTTCCCCATCGCGGCAGGCCGAACCGTCCTGCGTGGGTGCCGCACATCGGTCAGCACATCGCCGACCTGCGCGACATCCCTGTCGCCGAGGTCGCCGCCGCGACAACCGCGAACGCCCGCACCGTGTTCGCCCTCACGGACTGAGCCGGATCCAGGCGGCCACGCTGCGTGGTCGGCGGTCACCGTCCGACTCGCTCCGGCCGACACCGGCCGATACGCTGACGAGCCCTCGGCGGAGTGGACGGCGACAGCCTCGTCGATGCCGCACCGACGCCCACGACGAGACACCATGGCTTTCACCGACACCGACCGGCGCCGCTTCACCGCAGCGACCGTCCTGACACTGCTGGCGCTGCCTGCGCTGTGGTGGGCGAACACGTCCGAGAACAACTCGACATCTCCGAATCTCGCGGTCGCCGGCATCGACGCCGACGTCGATGCCGGACAGCCTGCGGCGGAGGCGCCCACGAACGACCTCGACGAGGTCTCACCCGTCTTCCTCGAGGGCCCGTCGAGCGCGGCCGGCGCCGGACAGGCCGAGATCGCCATCCCGTCGAAGCCGCTGATCGACGGCGTCACCGCGAAGGCCACCTTCCGCAGCAGCGTCCCGGTCGGCACCTGCATCATCGCCGGGATCACGAGTGGCAGCCAGGTGACCGTCGTGAATCTCGACAACAACCGATCGATGACCTGCACGACGATCATCACCCCGGGCGGCGCCCTCGGCGAGCTGGTGATGCACACCTCGGCCTTCGCCAGCATCGCCGACCTCACCGACGCCCCGATCTCGGTCGAGATCCGTCGGTGACGCACTCGCGACCCACGATCCGCGAACTCCTCGACTCCGCATCGCTCGCCCCACGCCGCGACCTCGGCCAGAACTTCGTTGCCGATCCCAACACGGTGCGCCGCATCGCCGAGCTCGCGCACGTCGGAGCAGGTGATCGCGTCGTCGAGATCGGAGCGGGCCTCGGATCGTTGACGCTGGCACTCGCCGACACCGGCGCCGAGGTCACGGCGATCGAAGTCGACCGTGGCGTCGTGCCGATCCTGCGTGACGTCGTGGCCGACCGACCGAACGTCCGAGTCGTCGAGGGCGACGCGATGGACCTGGACTGGAACCGGCTACTCGCCGGGCACGACGGTTGGGTGTTGGTCGCCAACCTTCCCTACAACGTGGCGACCCCACTGATCTGCGACCTCCTCGACGACGTGCCGGCGATCGCCCGGATGTTGGTGATGGTCCAACGAGAAGCCGCCGAGCGCTTCGCCGCGGCGCCGCGCACCTCGGCCTACGGTGCGGTCAGCGTGAAGGCGGCGTACTGGGGCACCGCCAAGGTCGTCGGTCACGTGCCGGCATCGGTGTTCGTGCCACGACCGAACGTCGAGTCGGCGCTGGTGGCGATCACCCGACGCGACCCGCCGGCCACCGATCCCGAGATGCTGTTCGCGCTCGTGCGGGCCGGCTTCGGGCAGCGCCGAAAGATGCTGCGCCGCTCGCTCTCGGGCATCGTCGCCCCGGACACGTACGACGCTGCCGGCATCGCCCCGACCGCGCGCCCCGAGGAACTCGACGTCGACGCCTGGTGCCGCCTGACCGACGCACACCTGGCCGCCCGGTCCGACACGTCGACCGACACCGCGCCGGCGCCCGATTCCGAGGACCCGCTTCCATGACCGCGCCTGCGCCGCCACCCGCACCGTGGTCAGGGAGCGAACCGGCCACGCTTCGGGCACACGCGAAGTTGACGCTCAGCCTGCGCATCACGGGCATCCGCGACGACGGCTATCACCTGATCGACGCCGAGATGGTCAGCCTCGATCTGCACGACCTGATCACGCTGACACCCGGCGAGACCGGTCTCACCGCGTCCGGGCCGTTCGCCGAGGGCATTCCACTCGACGACACCAACCTCGTCGCTCGTGCCCTGCGCCTCGCCGGCGACGACGCGAACGTCGGCGTTCGCCTCGACAAGCTGATCCCCCACGGCGGCGGGCTCGGCGGCGGCTCGACCGATGCGGCGACCGTCTTGCGGTGGTGCGGCTACTCCTCCACACCGAGCGAGCTGGAACGGGCATCGAGGCTCGGAGCCGACATCCCGTTCTGCCTCGTCGGCGGACGGGCCCGGATCCGGGGCATCGGTGAGGATGTCGAGTCGCTCCCCCACACCGAGCGCACGGTCACGCTCGTGATCCCACCGCTCGGCGTGAGCACACCCGCCGCGTACCGCGCCTGGGACGACCTCGGCGGGCCGGTCGCCGACGGACCGAACGACCTCGAACCTGCGGCCCTGACCGTCGAGCCCGAACTCCGTCGATGGCGGGATCGGATCGGCGACCGCCTGGGTACCGCCCCGATCCTCGCCGGCAGTGGCGCCACCTGGTTCACCGAGGGCGAGCGCGCAAACGCCCTCGGCGATCTGGTCGACGAGGGCGCTCGAGTGGTGGTGGCACGAACCGTGCCGATGGACGTGGCGACCAATCGGGTGGATCTCGACACGACCGGCTGAGCGGTGTGTCGAGCCCGACGAGCCGGCGCGGATGTGGTGACTACTTGCGACGCTGGTGACGCGTGCGGCGGAGCATCTTCTTGTGCTTCTTCTTCCGCATGCGCTTGCGACGCTTCTTGATCAGAGAACCCATAAGGGTCGCCACGCTATCGGTTCCGACCCGCCGTGCCACCGTCGACGGCAACCGCACGCGGTAGTCCCGACCCCCGAGCATCGCCGACCTCGCGTGGCACGCTCGGCGCGGCGAGATACCGTGGCGCTACCGAGTGTCACAGTCAGTCCGGGGTCGTCTAATGGTAGGACAGCGGTTTTTGGTGCCGCGTGTAGGGGTTCGAATCCTCTCCCCGGAGCCATGAGCGTCTCCGCCATCATCCTCGCCGCCGGTGAGGGCACCCGCATGCGCTCCAATCGACCCAAGCCGCTGCACATGATCTGCGGCCGGGCGATGGTGCTCCACGTCATCCACTCCCTCGAACAGCTCGCGCCCGACCGCACCGCCGTCGTGGTCGGCCACGGTGCCGAGCAGGTGACCAAGAAGGTTCAACAACTCGCTCCGTCGTGGGCGAACGTCGCCTTCGTCGAACAACGCGAACAGAACGGCACCGGTGACGCCGCCTCGATCGGCATGACCGCATTCGGTGGCGACGACTACGACGACGAGTCCACCATCGTGGTGTTGCCCGGCGACACACCGTTGCTTCGTCCCGAGACCCTGCGTGAACTGGTCGACACCCACGTCGAGTGCGGCAACGCCGCCACCCTGCTCACCAGCCTGATGGACGACCCGACGGGTTACGGCCGGGTGATCCGCAAGGCCGACGGTCAAGCAGCCCGCATCGTCGAGCATCGCGACGCCGCACCGGACGAACTCGACGTCAAGGAGATCTGCACGTCGATCTACGCGTTCCGGCGAGACCTGCTCGGGCCGGCACTGCGCAAGCTGACCACCGACAACGCCCAGGGCGAGTACTACCTCACCGACGTGGTCTCGGTGCTCGGTGCCATGGGTCACCGCATCGGCGTCGTTCAGGCGCCCGCCGGCGAGACCCAAGGGGTCAACGACCGGTGGCAGCTCGCACTCGCCGAGCGCGAGCTCCGGTCGAGGACCAACCGTTCGCACCTGCTCAGCGGTGTGACCATGCTCGATCCGCGCCAGACCTTCATCGACGTCACCGTCACGATCGGGCGCGACGTCACGCTGTATCCCGGCACGATCCTGCAGGGCTCCACCGTGATCGGTGACGGCTGCGAGATCGGGCCCGATACGCGCCTCGTCGACTGTGCGGTCGGCAGCGACGCCGCCGTCGAGCACACCGTGGGCCACGACGCCGAGGTCGGCCCCTCCGCTGTCGTGGGGCCCTATGCCCATCTGCCCGCCGGCTCCAGCGTCGCTGCTGATGAGACGACCGGCGCCTTCTACACTGCTCCTGTCGGCTGACCCGCGTCACGATCACCCACCGCCGCCACCAACCCAAGCTCCAACACCGACTCAGCACGACAGGTACGACGTTCGGGGAGGACGTCACACTCATGGAGAAGGTCACGACAAAGCGACTTGCCCTGTACTCGGGCAGGACCCATCCAGAGTTGGCGCAGGAGGTGGCGACGCACCTCAACATCGAGTTGGGTCACGACAACCTCGTCGAGTTCTCGAACGGTGAGGTGCGGTGCCGCTTCGGCGAGTCGATCCGCGGCTCCGACGTGTTCGTGATCCAGAGCCACTACGGCGTCGACAACCATTCGGTCAACGACTCGATCATGGAACACCTGATCATGATCGACGCCGCCTATCGGGCGTCGGCGAAGCGCATCACCGCGGTGTGCCCGTTCTACGGCTACGCCCGCCAGGACCGCAAGGCCGAAGGGCGCGAGCCGATCACGGCCCGCCTCGTCGCCG
This sequence comes from Ilumatobacteraceae bacterium, assembly GCA_963698435.1. GTDB lineage: Bacteria > Actinomycetota > Acidimicrobiia > Acidimicrobiales > Ilumatobacteraceae > Sva-07. The sequence continues at coordinate 38,929 of CAVOQV010000016.1, forward strand.
ACATGTTCAAAGCCGCCGGCGCGAAGCGGATGATCTCGATCGACCTGCACTCGGGCCAGATCCAGGGGTTCTTCGAGGGCCCGGTCGACCATCTGACGGCGATGCCGGTGCTCGAGGCCTACATCCGCGAGCACGCCTCCGCCCCGGTGATCGTGTCGCCCGACGCCGGGCGCATCAAGGTCGCCGAGCGGATGGCCCAGCACCTCAACGACTGCGGCGCCGACCTGGCCTTCATCTACAAGCGCCGACCCAAGGGCATGACCAACGTCGCCGAGGCGACCGAGGTGATGGGTGATGTCGATGGGCGCCTGTGCGTGCTCACCGACGACATGATCGACACCGCCGGCACCATCTGCGCCGCCGCCGAACTGCTCGTCGAGCGCGGCGCCAGCGAGGTGTGGGCGATGGCGACGCACGGCGTGTTGTCGGGCCCGGCGATCGACCGGCTGAAGAACGCGCCGATCAGTCGAGTCGTGCTCACCAACACGCTGCCGCTGCCGTCGGAGAAGCAACTCGACAAGATCGAAGTGCTGTCCGTCGCCCCACTGATCGCCGAAGCGCTCGGCGCCGTGTTCGACGACACCAGCGTCAGCGACATCTTCGACGGCGAAAACCTCGCCTGACGCTCGAGCAGTCCTCGCGGCCGGGGATCTCGCTTCGCGGCTGCGGCGAGCGGTACCGGCGACTCGGGAGGGGAATGCCGTGGCGGCCCGATAGATTGAGATGCTGCTGTAACGACCTGGCGTCCATTGTGCGGGCGTCGTCACGAGATTCGATGGAAGCCGATCACCATGTCTGAGACCGTTCTCACCGCCGAAGTGGGCCGCCGCGCCGGAAGCTCCGATTCCCGTCGCCTGCGCACCGAGGGCAAGATCCCCGCCGTGGTCTACGGCCATGGGATGGAGCCGATCAGCGTCTCGGTCGATCGCCGCGAGTTGCGCCAGGCGCTCTCCGGCGCTGCGGGCATGAACACGATCCTCGACCTCACCGTCGACGGCACCGTGTACCCGTCGCTGATCAAGGACATCCAGCGCCACCCGGTGAAGCGCTCGGTGCAGCACATCGACTTCATCCAGGTCAACCTCAACGAGGAGATCGTGGTCGCGATCCCGATCCACCTCGAGGGCGAAGCCAAGGACGTGTCCGCCAACGGCGGCCTCGTCGACCTCGCCATGCAGGAACTGCAGGTTCGCACCACCCCGCGCAACATCCCCGACGGCGTCACGATCGACGTGTCGGCGATGACGATGGACACCGTGATCCGCGTCGAGGACATCCCGCTGCCGGCGGGCGTTGCCGCCGAAGCCGACGCCGACGCTCCCGTCGTGACCGTGCTCACGATGCGCACCCCAGTGCTCGACGCCGAGGAAGAGGCAGCTGCAGAAGCCGCCGCCGAAGCCGAGGGCGCCGAGGGCGAGGCCGGCCAGAGCACCGAAGCTGCCGACGACTCCGACGGCGAGTGACGGGTTCGGCACCGGCCCGATGACCGGTCGCCGCTCTCGGGTGCACCCGGCGCGGAGTGCCGGCACCGAGACCACCACACACATGCGCGCAGATCGACCCGTCCGGCACGACCGGCGGCACCGGTCCCGTTGCGAGGCGTGCTGATGGGCTTGTTCGGGCGCATCGGCAAGGGAGAGCCGTACGACTGGCTGGTCGTCGGGCTCGGCAATCCGGGAGAGAAGTACGCCCGCACGCGCCACAACGTCGGCGAGGAAGTGGTCCGGCTCCTCGCGGAGCGCCGTGGCGTGACGATGAAGGGCGGGCGCGACAACGCACTGGTGGCCGAGACCCGACTCCCGGGCGCCGACGGCGACGAGCGGGTGGTGCTGGCGTTCCCGATCACGTTCATGAACGAGTCGGGACAAGCAGTCAGCTCGCTGGTGCGCCGCTATCGGATCGAGAGCCCCGAGCAGATCATCGTCGTCCAGGACGAGCTCGACCTCCCGCCGGGCGAGATGAAGATCAAGGCCGGGGGCGGTCTCGCCGGCCACAACGGGCTGCGATCGATCACCCAACACCTCAAGACCCAGGACTACCTGCGGGTCCGCATCGGCGTCGGCAAGCCCGATCACAAGGACGTCGGCAAGGGCCACGTGCTGTCGAAGGTCCCCAAGCGCGAGCGCGAGCTCCTCGACATCGAGATCGCCAACGCAGCGGACGCCGTCGAGTTGATCATCGCCCGAGGTGTCGACACCGCGATGCAGCGGTACAACGGCAAGTGATGACCCCGCTCGAGCCCGTCCGACGGCCTGTTCCACCCCGAAACGGTGCGGTGACGTCTCGCTCGGCGCCACACGAGCGCGATCGTCCCGTGCTGGAGTCGCCGTCACCGTTGGGGTCGGTGTGAGCAGCGGACGGCGAGGTTCGCAACCCGCCGGCCACGACGCGAAGGCGCCGCTGGGCGACCTGCCTGCGCTGCTGCGCGACGAGCCAGGGTTGACGCGGGCGTTCGGCGACCCCGAGGCACGACTCGCCGTCGTCGAAGTGGCACGACCGATCTCGATCGCAGCGCTGGCGACGCTCTCGTCGCGGCGGCCGCTCGTGGTCAGCTGCCCGACCGGCACGATGGCGGGCCAACTCGCCGACGACCTCGCCCAGTTCCTGCCGCCCGGCGAGGTCGTGCACTTCCCCGGCTGGGAGACGCTGCCGTTCGAACGGGTCAGCCCGAGCGTGGAGACGATGGGCCAGCGCCTCGACATCCTCTGGCGCCTACGCGACCCCGACCACTGCCCGACGGTGATCGTCGCCGGAGTGCGCGCACTGCTCCAGAAGCTCGGCCCCGGCGCCACGACAACCGAACCGATCATCGTGCGGCCCGGCATCGAGATCGACCCCGACGCGCTCGGCCGCCAGCTCGTCGAGTTCGGATACCGGCGCGAGGAACTCGTCGAACACCGAGGCGAGTTCGCTCGACGTGGAGCAATCGTCGACGTCTTTCCCGCCACCGCCGACGCTCCGATCCGCATCGACCTGTGGGGCGACGAGGTCGACCGCCTCACCCGCTTCGGTGTCAACGACCAGCGCTCCACCGACGACCTCGACGAAGTCATGATCTTCCCGGCCCGCGAGTTGATGCCGACCGAGGACGTCCGCGAACGTGCCGCTCGCCTCGTCGCCACCGAACCGTGGGGCCGCGAGCAGTGGGAGCGCCTCGCCGAGGGCGCCCACTTCGACGGCATGGAGAGCTGGCTTCCGTGGCTGGTCGACGACGACCGCCTGCTCACCGACGTGCTCCCCGAGAACGCGAAGGTCGTCCTCGTCGAACCCCGCCGGATGCGGGATCGCTCACTCGACCTGATCGCCGAGGAGGACGATCTCGCGCGCACGCTCGCGTCGACGTGGGCGCGCGATCCCGACAAGTCGTTTCCCCGTCTCCACGCCGATCCCGAGACACTGCTCGACGGTGCCGGATCGTTCTGGTCGATCGACTCGACGCCGGAGTCGCCCGACACGCCGATGGTCGAGGCGTCCGGATGGGGTCCGGTTGCGGGTGACGGATCCGGCCTCACCGAGCGATTGATCGCACTGATCGGTCGCGGATTCCGCGTGGTCGTCGCGGCCGATGGCGCCGGCTCCGCGCAGCGCCTCCACGACCTCCTGCTGAACAACGGGCTCGACTTCCCGGTCGTTCGCGCCGGCGCCGACCTGCCGCCCGGCGGCAGCATCACCGTCGCTCCGCTCCACCGTGGCTGCACCGTGCCGAACGCCAAGGTCGCGATCGTCGCCGAGAGCGACCTCACCGGTCGGCGCCGCGCCCATCGCACGGTCCGCAAGGCCAAACGTGAGTCGGCGTCGACGTTCGAAGACCTCAAGGCGGGCAACTACGTCGTGCACCACCAACACGGCGTCGGCAAGTACGAGGGCATGGTGAAGAGGGCGATCGGCGGCGTCGAGCGTGACTACCTGCTGATCTCGTACAAGGGCGGCGACAAGCTCTACGTCCCGTCCGACCAGATCGACACGCTGCGCCAGTACGTCGGCGGCGAGGCTCCCAAGCTGCACAAGCTCGGCGGATCCGACTTCGCGAAGACGAAGAGCAGAGTGCGTTCCGCTGTCCGCGAGATCGCCCAGGAACTGGTCGTGCTGTACCAGAAGCGGGTCAACGCCGAGGGCCACGCGTTCGCGCACGACACACCGTGGCAAGCGGAGATGGAGGAGACGTTCCCCTACGTCGAGACCCCCGATCAGCGCACGGCGATCGAAGCGATCAAGGGCGACATGGAACTTCCCCACCCCATGGACCGTCTCCTGTGCGGCGACGTCGGCTTCGGCAAGACCGAGGTGGCGATCCGCGCCGCGTTCAAGGCGATCCAGGACGGCAAGCAGGTGGCCGTACTCGCGCCGACGACCCTGCTCGCGACCCAGCACGGCAACACGTTCGCCGACCGTTTCGCGGGTTTCCCGATCCGCGTCGAGACGCTGTCGCGGTTCCTGACCGCCGGCCAGGCGAAACAGGTGATCGAGGGCGTCAAGACCGGTGAGGTCGACTGCGTGATCGGCACCCACCGGCTGCTCGCGAACGACGTCAAGTTCAAGGATCTCGGATTGTTGATCGTCGACGAAGAGCAGCGCTTCGGGGTGCAGCACAAGGAGACGATGAAGAAGATGAAGACGAACGTCGACGTCCTCACGCTCTCCGCCACGCCGATTCCTCGAACGCTCGAGATGTCGCTGGTCGGCATTCGCGATCTGTCGCTGCTGCAGACACCGCCGGCCGACCGCATGCCGATCCTCACCTACGTCGGCGAGTACGACGAGCGCGTTGCGATCGAGGCGATCCGCCGCGAGCTGCTGCGTGAGGGCCAGGTGTTCTGGGTACACAACCGGGTGCAGTCGATCGAGACGGCCGCCGCCCGCCTGCGGCAGCTGGTGCCGGAAGCGCGCATCGCGATCGCCCACGGCCAGATGGACGAGGCCCGGCTCGAAACCGTCGTGCAGGACTTCTGGGACGGCCAGTACGACGTGCTCGTGTGCACCACGATCATCGAGTCCGGCATCGACATGCCGACGGTCAACACGCTGGTGGTCGAGCGCTCCGACCTGCTCGGCCTCGGCCAGATGCACCAGCTGCGCGGCCGCGTCGGCCGGTCGGGGTCGCGGGCATACGCCTACCTGTTCCACCCGCGCGACAAGATCCTCAGCGAAGAGGCCTACGAGCGGCTGCGCACGATCGGTGAGTCGACCGAGCTCGGCTCGGGCTTCAAGATCGCGATGCGCGACCTCGAGATCCGCGGTGCCGGCAACCTGCTCGGCGAGTCGCAGTCGGGCCACATCGCTGCGGTCGGCTACGACCTGTACTGCCAGATGGTGACCGAGGCCGTCAGCGAGATGAAGGGTGAGCCACAACCGGATGCGCCTGCCGAGATCAAGCTCGACGTGCCGACCGACGCCTTCCTCCCCACCGACTACGTCGAGAAGGAGGAGTTGCGCCTCGAGGCGTACCGCCGCCTCGCCGGGGTCACCACTCAGGCCGAGGTCGACGACATCCGCACCGAGTGGGAGGACCGCTACGGGCCGCTCCCCGACCCTGCCGTGGCGCTGCTCCACGTGGGGCATCTACGCGCCGAGTGCCATCGCCTCGGCATCAACGACATCCAGATCTCCGGCTCGGCATCGACCGGCGGCACCGCGAAGCTGGCCCCGCTGGAGTTGAAGCTGTCCGAGACGATGCGGCTGCGTCGGATCTCCAAGGGCGCAAAGTACAAAGAGGAGCTCGGACAGCTGGTGGTCCCGCTCCCCCGCGGCACCGACGCCAGCACCTTCCTTGCCGACTTCCTCCGCGACCTCGTCCCCGCCGACACCTGAGGGTCCTCCCCCGCCCCGCCCCCGAGAGGACCCTCGGCGCTGACCTGGGAGCGACCGAGCAGGAGCGGTAGCGTGCGGCGGGTGAATCGACGTCTCTTACTCGTGTTGTCCGTGGCAGCAACCGCCGCCCTCTCCGCCGGATGCACGACGTTCTCCGACAGCAACAACGTCGCCCGCGTGGGCGACGTCACGCTCACCAACGACGACTTCCAGGCACAGCTCACCGCGCTCGGCGCCCCCAGCGATCAGCTCCTCCCGGCCGACGCCATCCGCGCGGAGATCACCACATGGATCCAGGAGCAGGTGGCCGGCGACGACTCCGCCGGTGTCGATGCCGACGAGGCTGCAGCCATCTACGACGAAGGGATCGCATCGAGCGACACCGTGTGCATCAACGGCATCGTCGTCGACACCGAGGACACGGCCGAACGCGTCGCCGACGAACTCACTGCCGGAGCGGACTTCGCCGAACTGCTCGCCACCGAGAACCTCGACCCGAGCCTCGGCGACGCGGGCGGCAACGTCGGATGCGTCACCGGCGACCAGGTCGCGGAGGCGAGCACCCTCGAATTCGTGCAGGTCGCTGCCACGCTGTCGGCCGACAATCCCTTCGCCGTCGCTCCGCTGGTGGACACCGAGGGCAACGAGATCGCGTGGGCCGTGCTGGCGTTCCGCCCGTTCGACGACCTGACTCCTGCCGACGCCGCGGCCATCACCGCCACGATCGACAGCGCGAATCGCCTCGCTGCGGCGGACGTCTACGTCGATCCCCGCTACGGCACGTTCGACCCGGCAACCGGCCAAGTCGTCGCCCTGGGCTGACGATGAGCCCGGGCGAGCGACCGCGCATCGTCGTCGTCGGTCTGGGCCCGGGCGGCCACGACCACGTGACCTTGGAGACCCGCGGCGCGATCGAGCGGGCGACGCACCGCTACCTGCGCACGTCGATTCATCCGTCGGCCGACCTCGTGCCCGACGCCGTCACGTTCGACCACCTCTACGAGACTGCCGACACCTTCGACGACGTCTACACCGAGATCGCCTCGTCGCTGGTCGGGGCAGCCACCGAATACGGCGAGATCCTCTACGCCGTGCCCGGATCGCCACTCGTGCTGGAACGCACGGTGCGGTATCTGAGGGAGAGCGACGACATCGACCTCGTCGTGCTCCCCGCTCTGTCGTTCCTCGACATCGCGTGGGCGCGCCTCGGCATCGATCCCGTCGACGCCGGCGTCCGCCTCGTCGACGGCCACGAGTTCTCCACCGCTGCCGCCGGCGAACGCGGCCCACTGCTGGTAGCGCACACCCACGCGAACTGGGTGCTGTCGGACATCAAGCTGGCGGTCGACGAAGCCGGCGGCGACGAGCCCGTGACAATCCTGCACGCACTCGGCACCCCCGACGAACTGATCGTCGAGGTGGCCTGGGCCGACCTCGATCGCACGATCGACGCCGACCACCTCACCTCGCTCTGGATCCCCCGACTCGCCGCGCCCGTCGGCGCTGCCTACATTCGCTTCCACGAGTTGACGCGCACCTTGCGCGAACAGTGTCCGTGGGACGTCGAACAGACCCACCACTCGTTGATCCCTCACCTCCTGGAAGAGGCCTATGAAGTGGTCGACGCCATCCAGGCGCTCGACGCGGCCGGGTCGCAGGGCGCAGACGATGCAACGAGCATCGACAGTGCCCGCATCGGCTCGGAGAGCGCCGACGCGGATGCCGATCTGATCGAGGAACTCGGAGACCTGCTGTACCAGATCGAGTTCCACGCGACGATCGCCGAGCAGGAGGGCCGCTTCACGATCGCCGACGTCGCCAACGGGATCCACGACAAGCTGGTGCGGCGCCATCCGCACGTGTTCGGCGATCTGGTCGGCAGCGATCTCGACACTGGCGAGGTGCTGTCGAACTGGGACGACATCAAACGCCAGGAGAAGTCACGTACCTCGGTGTTCGACGGGATCCCACGGTCGATGCCTGCGCTCGCCTACGCCGCCAAGGTCGGAACCAAGGCATCGAAGGTCGGTTTCGACTGGCCAGACGTCGACGGCGCCTTCCCGAAGATCGCCGAGGAGACCGCCGAGCTCCACGAGGCGATCGATCATCCCGACGACGACACCGCGACTGCTGACGAGCTCGGCGACTTGTTGTTCGCGGTCGTCAACGTTGCCCGCCACTTGCGCATCGATCCCGAACTGGCGCTTCGTGCGGCGACCGACAAGTTCCGCACTCGCTTCGAAGGCGTCGAGCGACTGGCGCTCGAGCGTTCGATCGATCTACGCGCGGCCGACCTCGCAACACTCGACGGCCTGTGGGACGAGATCAAGTCGATCAGCTGATCGGCGCCAGATGGCCGCGATCGAGCTGCGGCCGTGTTCAGCGGCTGCGGTGATCGACGACCGGTGAGGCTTCCGGCCCCGGCGGCGGTTGGGCGGCGAATGCGGCCAGCGTCTGCTCCCATTCGGTGCGCCAGCGCATCCAACGCAGTTCGATCACCTCGTCGAACACCGTCGTGGCCCGCCACGTGGTCATGGCGAACATCAGCGCCGGCACGCCGTAGAGGACTGCGACCTGCGCTGTCCGTTCCAGATCGGTGAAGCCGTTGTCGGCGAGCAGATCGTGCAAGCCGAGCGCCATCGCGCCGATCACACCGACACTGGTGAGCACCGGCAACCAGAACCACGCGGCGACGACACCGACCGGCGCGCCGATGCGGTGGGCCTGGCGCACGTGGTAGCGGAACGGCAGCCAGACGAGCACGAAGCACACCAACAGTGCACCGACGGCGACCGCGATCGCGATCGCATCGTCGGTGTCGTCCCCGAAGCGCTCGCGAATGCGATCGATGACGGCCACGGCTGCGACGGGTGCAGCGAACGCTCCGATCCAGAGCGCGACGGCCACCGATGCACGCGACGGCTGCTGATACCGAGTCGCGGGCACCAGACGGGCCGCATCGAGCATGGCCAGTGCGCTCCAACCGACGAGCATCACGGCGGCCATCACGTGGGGAATCACCACGAACAGCACGTCCATGCCGCCCGGAACGGCGTACTCGCGGAGAAGCACCACGGCGATGCCGACCAACTGTGAGAGGGCGAGCAGGTAGCGCAACCACCATGTGGCGAACAGCCGGGGCGGCGGCTCGGACCGCAACGGTGTGAACGAGTGACCAGTGAAGGGATCCAGCACGAGTTCGTCGGGGCCCGGTGCCGGTGGCTGCGACATCGCCGACTGAGCTGCGGGAACGGGCACCGTCGGCCCCACTGGCTGCGACGCAGGGGTCGGCAGTTGCTCCGGCACGCGTGACGGCGCGGTCGACGGTGAGTCGGAGGGTGGCACCACCGGGGTCGATTCAGAGGGAGCCGCAGGTACCGGAGGCGCTGGTACCGGAGGCGCGGTCGGGGCGGGATCGGCGGGCGGCGGGGGCGGGCGGCGGGACCCAACCGGCGGGGGTGGGGCCGTCCCATCGGGCGGCGGCACCCGAGGAAGATCGTCGCTCGCCGATGTCATCGCAAGGGCCTGGCCTCGGACGGTGGTGCGGCGCTGTCGCGCGACGCAGCGCGGGCATCGACGAGCATGTTGTGGTGGTCGGCCTCGTGCCGAATCGAGCGGGACAGCGCGTGGCAGGCGTCGGTCACGGCGAGCGTCGAGCACAGCTGGATGAGCGCGCCGATCGCCAAGTATCCGGACAAGCGCCCGACGTCGGTGGTCGTCACCGAGTCGGGCAGGCGCAACAACCCGCCCAGGCCCTGCACGTGAACCAGCAACAGCACGCCCAGGACGTACACGATCCGCAGGGGCGTTCGGCGCGCCCCGACGGCGTCTGCACTGCGCTCGAGCACCAGGAACGGTACGGCGAGCACCGCCGCCTGGGCGGCGAATCCCAGCACGACCCGACCCGTCGTGGCGTCGGCGATCACCCGGTCGGCGATCCACCAGACCGCGCCCGCCGCCAGGGGCCAGCACAGGGCGGCGAACACGGGATTGAAGCGTCGGCCGGAGGTCCTGCGCACGTTGATCACGGTCACGAACGTCCAGGCGAACACCGCCACGAGCAACGCTGCGATCACGCCGCTCGACGCTGCGCGCAGCGCATCGAGAGCGTCCCACGTCCGATCACGTTCCACGGGCAGGACGCCGGTCTCGCGCGAATCCATCCACAACATGCCGGTGACGATCGCACCGACGAGGCTCAGCAGCGCTTGTCCTGCCACGAGCGTCACCATCACGAGTCGGAGCAGTTCGGCGCCGGGCAGCGTGTCGATGCGCTGGGTCATCGACACGCGTCGTTCGGCGGACGAGCCCGCGGCCTTGCGGGGGGTCGGCGCCGGTGCGCCGAGGCGACGGGCAGCGGCGACCGTGATCGCATCCTCCACCGAAGACGCAGCTCGCCAGGCGAGCAACACCGTGATGACACAGGGGGCGATGGCGACAACGGCAACGACCCACAGCGGCACCCAACCTCCGACGTCCGAGGCGTCGGTGGTGTCATCGACGGCGGCGTACCGCAGCGCAACGATCGAGGCGACGCCGACCAGCGCCATGACCACCGGCACCCACATCCACTGGGCAACCCGGACGGTGTATCCACCGACCTGACGCACGACGCCGGCCAGGTGATACATCGGTCGGTAGGTCATCGGGATGGCCAGCAACAGCGCCACGACGGCGACAGCGAGCGGCACCGCCGAGACGGTCTGGTCGGGATCGGTCCCGGCACGTTCGCCCAGGACCACCACCACGCCGACCGCGACGGCAACGAACACGAACGGCACGAACCAGGCGCGCACGGCGGTGGCCGGGTCGGGAAGATTCGCTCGGTTGGCCGGCTCGACGAGACGCCGAGCGTTCGCTGTCGTGGTCCAGGTCCAGCCCAGAACGCACAGTGCCGCGACGACGCCGGCGGCGACCGACATCCACATCAACGAGTTCGACCACGGCTGGTCGTCGGTCAGCTGCCGCACCTGCGACCCCATCAGCGCGAATGTGGTCACCAGCGCCATCGCGCCGGCGATCCGCCAGGGCGCCATGGGCCGCAGCGAAACGGATGCACTCGCACGCGCCGGTGGTTTCAGCTGGCCGCTCTGCGACGAGGGCGACGGCGCGACGCTCGTCCGAGCACGACTCGAATCGACGTTCGGCGGTGGCGGTGGCGGTGGCGGTGAAGAGACCGTCATCGTCGCCGTGATCGGCCCCGCGGGCGCGACCGGACCCACGGGCGGCGGCATGTTCGCGCCCGCGGTCGAGGATCCAACGGTTCCATGTCGTCGTCATCGGCCGGCTGGGTGAACAACTTGAGGAAATCTGCCCGACGTCACCGCTGCGATGCCACGGGCGGGTCGAACGGCTCTCGGATCACGACCAGCTCCTCCGATACGTTGGGGACATGAGCGAGATCCTCAGCATCACCGGGCGCGAGATCCTGGATTCCCGTGGAAACCCGACCGTCGAGGTCGAGGTGCTCCTCGACTCGGGCTCCCTGGGACGGGCAGCGGTCCCGTCCGGTGCATCGACTGGTGAACACGAAGCGGTCGAATTCCGCGACGGGGGCGAACGATACGGCGGCAAGGGTGTGCTGCGAGCCGTCGGCTTCGTCAACGACGACATCGCCGACGCACTCGAGGGGTTCGACGCCACCGATCAGCGGTTCCTCGATCGCGTGATGCTCGACCTCGACGGCACCGACAACAAGGCTCGCCTCGGCGCCAACGCGATCTTGGGCACCAGCCTTGCGATCGCGAAGGCGGCCGCAATCGAACTCGACGTGCCGCTCTACAGGTACCTCGGTGGACCGAATGCCCACGTGCTCCCGGTGCCGATGATGAACGTCATCAACGGTGGCGTGCACGCCGACAACTCGATCGACCTCCAGGAGTTCATGGTGATGCCTGTCGGGGCGCCCAGTTTCTCCGAGGCGCTGCGATGGGGAACCGAGACCTACCACGTACTCAAAGGTGTCATCCACGACCGCGGACTCTCGACAGCGGTCGGCGACGAGGGAGGCTTCGCGCCGAACCTCGACTCGAACGAGGAAGCGATCAAGGTGCTCGTCGAGGCGATCACCAAGGCCGGATTCACACCCGGTGACGACATCGCCATCGCCCTCGACCCAGCCACCAGCGAGATCTTCCGCGATGGCGCCTACCACCTCACCGGAGAAGGAAAGGTGTTGTCGCCGTCGGAGATGACCGAGTACTGGAAGCGTCTCGTCGACGCCTATCCGATCGTGTCGATCGAGGACGCGATGGACGAGAACGACTGGGAGGGCTGGGCCACGCTGACCGCCGCGATCGGCGACAAGGTGCAGCTCGTGGGCGACGACCTCTTCGTCACCAACTCGGCGCGCCTGCAGATGGGCATCGACCAGAAGGTGGCCAACTCGATCCTGGTCAAGGTCAACCAGATCGGCTCGCTCACCGAGACGCTCGACACCGTGCAGTTGGCCACCCGCCACGGCTACACCTCGGTGATGAGCCACCGCTCCGGAGAGACCGAGGACGCGACCATCGCCGACCTCGCCGTCGCCACCAACTGCGGTCAGATCAAGACCGGCGCTCCGGCGCGCAGCGATCGAGTCGCAAAGTACAACCAGCTGCTGCGCATCGAATCCGAGCTCGGCGACACCGCCGAGTACCGCGGTCGATCCGCCCTCGCACCACTCTGACCGCTCGGCCCCACCACGACGTGGTGGCCGCGCGGTCCAGTTCGCGCTCGTCCGAACCCCGCGATGAGCGAACCGACCAGATACGCGCCTCTCGCTCATCGCAACCCACCGACCCGAACCCCGCGATGAGCGAACCGACCGAATGTGCGCCTCTCGCTCATCGCAGGCAGGTGAACGTGCCACGGAATTCATGGTGCTTCCTGCGACAATGGCGACGTGAGTCGGTCGAAGACCACCTCGATCCCGAGGCCGAAGGTACCTGCCAACGCGTCCGACGAAGGTCGTTCGCGCCTCGGTGACTTCACGCGGCCCATCCCGGTCGAGAAGCGGATCTTCCGGCGGCCGAAGCTCGCCCTGTTCGGCGGCGCCTTCGTCCTGTTGGTGATCGGCACGATCGCAGCCGCGGTGTTCATCCTGCCCATGGGCACCTGGTTCGACCAGGGTGACCAACTCGTCCAGCGCCAGGCCGAACTCGACGAGTTGCAGCGCGTCAACGGCCAGCTGTCCGGCGAGGTCGAGCGGCTGCGCACCGACGACGGCATTCGCGAAGCCGCACGTGAGGAGATCGGCTTCGTGGAGGAAGGCGACCAGCGATCGACGATCCTGCCCCTTCCCCCGGTGCCACGCGATCTCCCCGACGGATGGCCCTACAACGTGGTCACCCAGATCTTCGCCGCCCGCACGGCTGGGCCCGCGCCCGCCGTCGCCGACTAGGTTGCGCTCACGTCAGTCCGACGAATCGATCACACGTCACACCACAAGGGGGCACACGTGGCCGGCAGCATCCTGGGGACCCGAGTTCAGCGCAAGGAAGACCCCAAGTTCCTCACCAGCGGCGGCATGTACGTCGACGACCTGCAGGACGACCTGCTCAGCGGCGCCCTTCACGTCGTGTATGCGCGCTCGGCCGTCGCGCACGGCACGATCCTGTCGATCGACGTCGACGGCGCCAAGGACATGCCCGGCGTGGTCGGCGTGTTCACAGCGGAGTCGCTCGGACTCGAGCCGGTGCCATCCCAGTTCAACCCCACCGTGGCCCGAACCCTGCTCGCCAGCGACAAGGTCCGCTTCGTCGGTGAACCGGTCGTTGCGATCGTCGCCGAGACCCTCGCGCAGGCCACCGATGCCGCCGAGATGGTGTTCGTCGACGTCGACTTCCTCCCGGCGTTGGTCGACATCGAGGCATCGATGGCCTCGGAGTCCTTGATCTACGAAGCTGCCGGCTCGAACGCCGTGTTCGACACGACGGTCCTCGGTATGCCCGAGAACACCGACACCGACGAGTACTTCAAGGACTGCGAGGTCGTCGTCACCGGTCGCTTCCTCAACCAGCGCGTCGCCCCGTGCCCGTTGGAGGTTCGAGGTTCGGCGGCCACCTGGGTCGACGGGCGCCTCCATCAGTGGCTGTCCACCCAACACGCCCAGGGCGTCAAGACTCCGATCGCGGCGGCGAATGGCGTCGATCCCGACGTCGTCAGGGTGATCACCCCCGATGTCGGCGGGGCGTTCGGCGCCAAGATCGGCACCTACGCCGAGGAGATGCTGCTCGGCCCGATCTCGAAGGCACTCGGACGGCCGGTGCGGTGGCGCGAGACGCGCAGCGAGTCGATGATGAACATGGGCCACGGCCGCAGCCAGCTGCAGTACGCCACCATCGGCGGTACCCGCGAGGGCAAGGTCACCCACTACCAGCTGCATCTGTTCCAGGACGCCGGTGCCTTCATGGACATCGGAGGCGTGCTCGGCTTCGCATTCACCCGGCCGATGTCCTCCGCCGTCTACGACATCCCCAACATCGAGGTGCGCGCGACGACCGTGCTCACCAACACGACCCCGACGGTGCCCTACCGCGGCGCGGGTCGTCCCGAGGCGACCGCAGCAGCCGAGCGGGCGATGGACATGTTCGCCGCCGAGATCGGCAAGGATCCCGCCGAGGTCCGGCGGATGAACCTCATCCCGAAGTTTCTCGACACGCATACGACAGCGATCGGCCAGACCTACGACGTCGGTGACTACGAAGGTGCGCTCGACAAGGCGCTCGAAGCGGCCGGCTACGCGGAGCTCCGCGCCGAGCAGGCGCGCCGCCGTGAGGCCGGCGACGACAAACAGCTCGGCATCGGTGTGTGCGTCTACGTCGAGATCACCGGTGGCGTCGACCCGATGGGCGAGGCAGCCAAGATCGAGGTGCAAGACGACGGATCCGCGCTCGTCTACACCGGCACCTCGCCGCACGGCCAGGGCCACGACACGTCATGGTCGATGATCGCCAGCGAACAGACCGGCATTCCGATGGATCAGATCACGCTGATCTGGGGCGACACCGATCTCGTGCCGGAAGGTGGCGGCACGATGGGTTCGCGCTCGCTGCAGCAGGGCGGCGTGGCCGTCAACAAGGCGTCGATCGAGTTGGTCGAGAAAGCTCAGAAGTTGGCGGCCTCACTGTTGGAGGCCGACGAGGCCGACATCGTGCTCGACAAGGACAACGGCGCGTTCCACGTCGCCGGTACACCGGCGGTCGCCAAGACATGGGCCGATCTCGCCGTTGCGGCGAAGGGCCAGGGCGACGATCTGACGATCGACACGCGATTCGACGCCGGTCAGGGGACCTTCCCCTTCGGAGCGCACGTCGCCGTGGTCGAGGTCGACACGGGAACTGGCCACGTGCGACATCTGCGCCAGGTCGCCTGCGACGATGCCGGCCGCGTCGTCAACCCGATGCTGCTCGACGGCCAGATCCACGGTGGCATCGCCCAAGGCACCGCGCAGGCTCTGCTCGAAGAGGTGCGCTACGACGAGGACGGCAACCCGGTCACGTCCAACCTCGCCGACTACGGGATGATCTCGGCCACCGAGCTGCCGAGCTTCGAGGTCATCCACATGGAGACGCCGACGTTCGTCAACGAACTCGGCGTGAAAGGCATCGGCGAGTCGGGCACGATCGGCTCGACACCGGCTGTGCAGTCAGCGGTCGTCGACGCGCTGAGCCACCTCGGCGTCCGCCACCTCGACATGCCCGCCACCGCAGAGAAGGTCTGGCGCGCCATCCAATCCGCGCAGACGAGCTGAACACCCGATGCAACGATTGGTGTCAGACACCAGTCGTTGCATGCCCGGCATCAGAGGAGACCGATCAATGACATCGACCACCGACCGGACCGACACCGAGCATCCGCGCACGTCGTTCACGACGTTCGAGGAATCGACCGCCGAGGACTGGGCGATCATCGCGCCTCAGCTGGCGATCACGCAGTCGTTCGTGGCCGAACGCGTCATCGACCTCATGCGCGCCCTCGAGTTCGACCACGGTGGGTTCCCCGTGAACCGGCTTGAACACAGCTTGCAGACCGCCACCCGGGCAGAGAAGGACGGCCGCGACGACGAGTACGTGCTGTGCGCCCTGCTGCACGACATCGGTGACACGCTCAGTCCGTACAGTCATCCCGACATCGCCGCCGGCATCCTCAAGCCGTTCGTGTCCGAAGCCAACCACTTCATGGTGAAGCACCACGGCGAGTTCCAGGGCTACTACTTCTGGGACTACATCGGACTCGACAAGAACGCCCGAGAGGCACCGCGACTCGCCGTACTTCGAATACACCGAAGAGTTCTGCGCGAAGTACGACCAGACGGCCTTCGACGCCGACTACGTCAGCAACCCGCTGGAGCACTACGAGCCGCTGATCCGCGAACTCCTCCGCGGTCGCTGATGCCTCGCGGCTGAACACCCGCCGGGCAATCCGGAACCGAGGCCCCACCGCGGGCTACCGTCGGCCGCGTGAACTACACCGCGATCGGTCGCCTCCAGCGCGCCATCGCCATGGTGATCGCCGTCGCCATCATCGGGACGGTCGGCTACTGGCTGTTCGGAATGAGCTTCACCGACGCGTCCTACCAGACGGTCACGACGGTGACGACGGTGGGGTTCCGTGAACTGCAGGACTTCAACAATCTCGAACAGTGGTTCACAATCTTCATCATCATCACCGGCGTGTCGACAGTGTTGTACACCTTCACCCTGGCGGTGCAGGTGGTGGTGGAGGGACAACTGCGAGACTTCGTCGGGAGGCGGCTGATGGACCGAGAGATCAGCAAGATGTCGGGCCACACGGTGGTGTGCGGCTGGGGACGTGTCGGTCGGGCTGTCGCCGGCGACCTCGTCCACGCCGGGCATGCGGTCGTCATCGTCGACGCTGACGCAGACCGGGTGGCCAACGTCTCGTATCCCACCGTCGTCGGTGACGCGACGCTCGACTCAACACTGCGCTCCGCGGGCATCGAACGCGCCCAGGCGCTGGTCGCGGCTCTCGAGGGCGACGCCGAGAACCTGTTCGTGACCCTCTCCGCGAGAGCGATCCGGCCCAGCTTGTTCATCGTGGCACGGGCCCGTCAGGACGAGAGCGTGCCGAAACTGGCGAATGCCGGCGCCGATCGCGTCGTCAACCCGCAGGAGCTCGGCGCCGCCCGCATGGCCTCGTTCGTCTCCCGACCGCACGTCGCCGAGTTCGTCGACGTCGTCATGCACGAACGTTCACTCGAGTTCCGCATGCAGGAGTACGACGTCCCGGAGGGATCCGCGCTCGCCGGCAAGACGCTGCGCGAGGCCGACCTGCGCAAGCGTGCCGGCGTGTTGGTGCTGGCGCTGCGTCGAGTCGACGGCACGTTCACGACCAATCCCGATCCGGACATCATGATCGAACCCCACCAGGTGTTGATCGCCGTGGGAGCCGACGACGACTTCGAGCGCCTCGACAAGCTCGCCAAGTGACAGAGCACCACGCAACTCACGTCCTGCTCGATCTGGACGGCACGATCTCGGATTCGTCCCCGGGGATCGGACGCTCGCTGCAGCACACGTTCACGGTCTGCGGCTACGACCCGCCGACCGACGAGCAGGTCCGCGCCGTGATCGGGCCGCCGTTCGAGATCAGCTTCCCCACTCTCGGGATCCCGATCGACGACATCGAGCGGGTGGTGCTGGCCTACCGCGAGCGCTATGAGGACGTCGGGCTCTTCGAGAACACCGTCTACCCAGGCATCTCAGCGATGCTCGACGAACTGGCGGCTGCCGGACACACGCTGTCGATCGCTACGGCGAAACCGGAGCCGACCGCTCGCCGAATCATCGCCCACTTCGGCTTCACCGACTACTTCGAGGTGCAGGCCGGCGCGACCGTCGACGTCGGCTCCGGCCGACGGACCAAGGCCGAGGTGATCAACTATGCGCTCATCTCGCTGCGCCTCGGCCCGGCGGACCTACCGCAGGTGGTGATGATCGGCGACCGCGACCACGACGTCGAGGGCGCCCATCTCAACGGGATCGACTGCATCGGCGTCACCTGGGGGTTCGGATCGGTCGCCGAGTTGCAGAGCGCCGGTGCGGTGGCACTGGTCGACACACCGGGCGAAGTTGCCGCAACGGTCGCGGCGACGTACCGTTCCCTTCGGCCATGAGCACCACCGCCGACCAACCGCCGATCGACACTGCCGCCCCGGCGACGACTCCCGCGACCCCGGCGTCGACCGTTCCTGCGTCGAACTCCGAGGCCGACCGGTTCATGCGGCGCCTCCTCCGTCTGCCCGAGGGCCAGACCTCGACCGCCAACGAAGCGCGCTCGGCATTCCAGAAGTCATTGTTCATCAGCACCTGCCGGTGCCTGTTGATGTACATCGTGTTCCCGTTCGTGCTCCCCGCGGTCGGCATCGCCCGCGGCGTCGGCCCCTACATCGGGGTACTGATCGGCGTGCTGGCCATGGTGTCGATCGTGTACAGCATCCGCCGGTTCTGGAGGGCGAACCACTCGAAGCGCTGGCACTACACGATCTTCGGCACCGCGATCATCGGCTTCCTGGTCTACCTCGCCGTGAAGGACCTCTCGACGATCCTCTCCTGAGCGATGGACCTGGGGTCTGACCCCAAACGCAACGCTCGATGTCGACGCGGCGGCGCCGATGGTGCATGATGGGCACCCGACGCCGCACGACGGGGTCGCTCATCCACCACGACGATCACTTGGGGGCACCAGTGGAGATCACGGTCACCGTCAACGGCACGCAGCACACCCACGACGTGGAGCCACGCACGCTGCTCGTGCAGTACATCCGCGAACACGTCGGGCTCACCGGCACCAACATCGGCTGCGACACGTCCTCCTGCGGTGCCTGCTCGCTCCACCTGAACGGCGAGGCCGTCAAGAGCTGCACCGTGCTGGCCGTGCAGGCCGACGGCACCGACATCCGCACGATCGAGGGCATGGCCGACGCCGACGGCACGCTGCACCCGATGCAACAGGCGTTCATGGAGAACCACGGTCTGCAGTGCGGCTATTGCACACCGGGCATGGTGATGGCCGCCACCAGCCTGCTGGAAGAGAACCCGAACCCGACCGAGGACGAGGTCCGCATCGGCCTCGAGGGGAACCTCTGTCGCTGCACCGGCTACCACAACATCGTCAAGTCGGTCCTCGCCGCGGCGAGCGCCAACGCCTGAACCAACGTCACACGGTGCCGGGCCGAGCGTGACGCCGGGGACGAGTTGCGTCACGTTGGGCCCGGCACCATGTGACACCGAGAACTGGATGGGGGTCCAGACATGACCATCACGGAAGATCCGACCACCGACACCGGTGTGATCGGGAGCCGCCTCCTCCGCAAGGAGGACCCGGTCCTGCTCACCGGCGAAGCGGTGTTCACGAACGACATGAAGGTGCCCGGCGCGCTGCACATGGCGGTCCTGCGCAGCCCGTACGCGCACGCCAGGATCCTGGCGATCGACACGAGCGCGGCGGCGGCGATGCCCGGCGTGAGCGCCGTCTTCACCGGAGCCGACCTCACCGACCTCTGGGCCTCCCCGATGCCGTGCGCATGGGCGGTCACCGAGGACATGCTCAACCCACCGCACCACCCGATCGCGATCGACTCGGTCAACTTCGTCGGTGACGGCGTGGCGGTCGTGCTCGCCGACAGCGACGCAGTCGCCCACGACGCGATCGAGGCGATCGACGTCACCTACGACCCGCTCGAAGCGGTCACCGATCTCGAAGACGCCCTGTCCGATCGCGTGCTCGTCCACGACGACCTCGGCACGAACTCGTCATACACCTGGAACCTGCTCGTCGAGGAGACCGACGGCGCAGTCCAGCAGGCGTTCGACGACGCGGCGTACACCGTGACCGAGCGCTACGTCCAGCAGCGCTTGATCCCGATGGCGATGGAACCACGAGCGGTCGTCGCGGTCCCCCAACCCTTCGGCGGCGACATCACGCTCTACACCGCGACACAGATCCCACACATCCTCAAGGTGATGGTCGCGGTCACGCTCGGCGTTCCGGAGCATCAACTCCGAGTCGTCGCCCCCGCCGTCGGCGGCGGATTCGGCGCCAAGCTCGACGTCTACGCCGAAGAGCTGCTGTGCGTCGCCCTCGCCCGCAAGCTCGGCACACCGGTGCGATGGAACGAGACCCGCTCGGAGAACACCGTCGCCAGCATCCAGGGCCGCGGTCAGATCCAGCACGTCGAGTTGGCCGCCGACTCCGGCGGAAAGCTCACCGCGGTGCGGATCCGCCTCACCGCCGACATGGGCGCCTACCTGCAGCTGATCACACCCGGCATCCCGCTGCTCGGTGCGTTCCTCTACGCCGGCGTCTACGACCTGCCGAAGGCGTACGACTTCTCGTGCACCGGTGTGTTCACCACCTTGACCCCTACGGACGCGTACCGTGGGGCCGGCCGCCCCGAGGCCACCTACGCCATCGAGCGGGCGATGGATGCCCTCGCCCGTGAGGTGGGCGTCGATCCGTTGGAGTTGCGGCGCCGCAACTTCATCCAGCCCGAACAGTTCCCCTACGAGGCGTTCACGGGACTGGTCTACGACTCCGGCGATCACGACAAGGCGGCGACGATCGCGGCCGATCTGATCGACTACGACGCCGTGCGCGCCCGGCAGGCAACCCAGAACGTCGAGGGTTCCACCAAGCGGCTCGGCCTCGGAGTGTCGAGCTACTTCGAGATGTGCGGCCTGGCCCCATCGCGGGTGCTCGCGTCGCTCAACTACTCCGCCGGCGGCTGGGAGGCCGCAACGGTGCGCATCCTGCCGACCGCGAAGGTCCAGGTCGTCACCGGCACCTCGCCGCACGGTCAGGGCCACGAAACCGCGTGGTCGATGATCGTGGCCGACAAGCTCGGCATCGATCCGGCGGACGTCGACGTCCTGCACTCCGACACGGCGATCGCTCCGCTCGGCATGGACACCTACGGTTCCCGTTCGCTGCCCGTCGGCGGCGTCGCCGTGGGAATGGCATGCGACAAGGTGATCGAGAAGGCCAAGCAGATCGCCGCTCACCAGATGGAGGCGAACGTCGACGACCTGGAGTTCGTCGACGGCGAGTTCCGCGTCGCCGGCACTCCGTCGAAGTCGACGCCGCTCGCGGCGATCGCGTTCGCTGCGTTCACGGCGCACGACCTGCCCGACGGCCTCGAACCGAACCTCGAGGCCCAGGTCACCTACGACCCACCGAACTTCTCGTGGCCGTTCGGCACGCACATGTGCCTCGTCGAGGTCGACACCGAGACCGGTGACGTCGACGTCCTGCAGTACATCGCCGTCGATGACTGCGGCAACCAGGTCAACCCATTGATCGTCGAGGGCCAGGTGCACGGCGGCGTCATCCAGGGGCTCGCCCAAGCGCTGTACGAGGGCGCCGACTACGACTCCGACGGCAACCTGCGCACGTCGACCCTCGCCGACTACCTCGTGCCAGCAGCCAGCGACGTCCCACCGATCACACTCGGCCATTCGGTCACCCCGTCGCCGACCAATTCGCTCGGCGTGAAGGGCGTCGGCGAAGCTGGCACGATCGGATCCGCACCTGCTGTCATGAACGCCATCGTCGATGCGTTGTCCGGGCTCGGAGTCCGCGACGTCTCGATGCCCGCAAGCCCGAACACCGTCTGGGACGCGATCGCGTCCGCCCGGACTTCTTCGCCCGACACCACCAACCCCGGAGGCAACCCGTGATCCCCGCACCGTTCGACTACGTCCGCGCCGAGTCTGCCGAAGAAGCGATCAGCCTCGTCGGGCAACACGGCGACGAGGCCAAGTTCATCGCCGGCGGCCACAGCCTGCTGCCGATGATGAAGCTGCGGCTCGCACAGCCGAGTGTGCTGATCGACATCGGGCGGCTCTCCGATCTGTCGTACATCCGCGAGGAGGGCGACCAGATCGCGATCGGCGCGATGACGCGCCACATGGACGTCGAGACGTCCGATCTCCTCAAGCAGCACGTGCCGCTGTTGGCACATGCCGCCGGCCATGTCGGCGACCCCCAGGTGCGTCACCGCGGCACGCTCGGTGGAACGATCGCCCACGCCGACCCGGCGTCCGACCTTCCTGCCACCACGCTCGCCCTCGGCGCCACCTACGTGGCACAAGGTCCGAACGGCACCCGCGAGATCGCCGCCAGCGACTTCTACCGCACGTTCTTCGAGTCGGCGCTCGAGCCCGACGAGATCCTGACCGAGGTGCGTGTCCCCAAGATGAACGGCGCTGGCTGGAACTTCCAGAAGTTCAACCGGAGGGCCCAGGACTGGGCAATCGTCGGCGTCGCGGCATGGCGCAACGGCGATCAAGCCGGCGTCGGACTCGTCAACATGGGCCCCACCCCGGTCCTCGCGACCAGCGTCGCCGCTGCGATCGCAAGCGGGGCGAGCGTGGCCGATGCGGCCGAGCAGGCGGCTGCCGACGCCGATCCGCAGGCCGACCTGAACGCCAGCGTCGACTACCGCCAGCACTTGGCCCGGGTCCTCACTCGCCGGGCTCTCGAGGCGTCGTCCTGAGCTCGTACACGATGTGGCGGACACATCGTGTACGAACGGTGACACGGCGCTGCTCGGGAGGTCCACGCGCGCTCTAACGTGGCGCCGATGCGCCGCCCGCCCACCACCTTGACCAGCGTGGCGCACCGGCTCGCGCTGCCGGTGATCGTGGTGGTTGCCGCCATCCTGGCGGTGCTCCTCCACCGAACCGGACACACCCAGGGCGACGACTTCGCGCTCTATCTCCGCCAGGCCCGCAGCTTGTTCGACGGCGACGTCGGCCAGGTGGTGTCCGACAACCGGTTCGCCGTTCTCAACTCGGACAGCGGGTTCAGCCCGATCGCCTATCCGTGGGTCTGGCCGCTCCTGCTGTCGCCGTTCGTCCATGCGTGGGGACTCGACTACGACCGCCTCAAGTTCGTCGAGGTCGCTGTGTTCTGTCTGTGGCTGGTGCTGCTGCACGGCATCGTGCGACGGCGCCTGGGATGGTGGCCGGCAATCGCGATCACAACGGTGTTCGCAACGTCGCCGCTCTACCTCGCCCACACCGACCAACTCCTCACCGAGTTCCCGCAGCTGGCCGCCGTGGCCCTCGTGATCTGGTGGTACGACCGGATCCGTCGCGACGACACGCTGCTCACGGCGACGACCGGCCGACTGATCGCGCTGGGAGCGTTGGTCGCACTCGCGTTCAACGTCCGGCGAGAGTCGATCGTGCTGCTCGGCGTGATCGGCGTGATGCAGGCGTACGACATCATCCACGCGTCGCGAGCGAGCGGGGGTTCGCTACCGGCCAGCATGCGCGATGAGCTGCGAACGCGCTGGATGGCGATCGCGACACCGTTCGCCGCGTTTGCGGCCGGCGCTGCTCTGGCTCAACTCCTGCTTCCGACCGATCTCCTCCCCGACAACGGCAACGGCTCGACGTTTCTCGATGACCGGATGTCCGAATACCCAGAAATTCTCAGCGACCAGTTGGGCCTCGGCGACAACACCACGATCGGTGTGATCGTGCTTCTCGTCGCCGTGCTCGGCGCAGTGATCGGTGTCCGTCGCCGGCCCGCCCTCGACACGCCGTTGCTGCTGCTCGCCCTGCTCAGCGCGCTCGCGGTCAGCACTCACCTCCGGCGGGTCGACCGGTACTGGTTCCAGGTCACACCCTGGGTGCTGTACTTCGCCGCCGTTGCGCTGATCGCGACGGCCGGCTGGCTGCTCGCGCGACCGGTGGTGCCCACCCGGGCAGCCAAGCTCGCGATGGTGATGGCGCTCGCCCCTCTCGGTGCGCTCGTAGTGGCACATCTGGTGGTCCTCCGCAGCGACATCGCCGACGCCCAGGAGTACAACGACCTCGGACGCGTGCAGTCCGGCCCGTCCAATCCGGTGGTCGCCCCGATCTTCGAGGCGGTCGACGAGCTCACGCCGCCCGACGCAATCGTTGCGTACTACCGGGCACGCACCATGACGCTGCTGACCGACCGTCGGGCGTTCCAGACCAAGCAGCTCGACAAGATCGTCGAGCGGGCGGACTTCTACGCCGAACGCCGCAACTCGACCTACTGGCAGCCCGAACTCAGCACAGCCGACGCCCGCCGTGCGGGGTTCGAGGAGGTCTGGTCGAACCAGCGCTGGATCCTCTGGCGTGTTCCCGAGAACTGAGCCCGCTCTCCTCGCCGGGATCGCCAGGACCACCGTCCGGCGCTGGCCCGGCCCGGCGGGTCGATACGCTCCGCGTCGAGAGCAACGAGCTGCCATGACCATCGACGCTGACGACGCCCCCATCCCGACCGGGAACACCTACGACAAGTACGGCACGACCAACCCGATCGAACAGCGCATGATGCGCGGGTTCTTCGAAGCCCTCGACCGATTCCTCGACGAGACCGCCCCGACGCGCATCTTCGAGATCGGCATCGGCGAAGGAATCGTCACGAGCCGGGTGATCGAACGCTTCGCAGGGGTGCCGGTGATCGGGCTCGACCTTCCCGACGACGACCTCGCCGCTCAGTGGCAGTCACGGGAGCTCTCCTGCGCGTTCGGCGACGCGTGCTCGCTCCCCTTCCCCGACGACGCCTTCGACCTGGTGCTCGCCATCGAGGTGTTCGAGCACCTCCCCGATCCCGCTGCGGCGATGGCCGAGCTGGCTCGAGTGTGCGCTGGTTCGCTGATTGCGTCGGTGCCGTTCGAGCCCATCTGGCGCATCGGCAACATGGCACGCGGGCGTTACCTCCGGGACCTGGGCAACACCCCCGGTCACGTGAACCACTGGACGAACCGTGGCTTCGCCAAGCTCGTGGGCAGCCAGTTCGACATCGTCGACCGCTCCACACCGTTGCCGTGGACGATGGTGCGGGCGACGGCGCGTGGCATCACCCACTCGATCTGAGCCATGAGCCGAAACCGTCTCGTCAACCTAATCGGGATCGCCATCGGTGTGGCGGGCGTCGCGTTCGTCGTCAGTCGGATCGTTCGGGACCGGGAGGCGATCGCCGACGCGCTGTCCTCGGCGGAACTCGGATGGCTGGTCGTCGGCGGTGCCGCGGGACTGATCGCCATGTCGCTGATCGGCGTGAACTGGCTGTTGATCCTCCGCCACGCCGGAGCGACTGCGCCGTGGCGTCGGGGCATGGCGTGGTTCTTCGTTGGCCAACTGGGCAAGTACGTACCCGGCGGGATCTGGCCGATCGTGGGTCAAGCCGAACTCGCGCACCGGGGATCGACCCCGCGCGGTGCCGCGTACTACTCGACCGCGATGTCGATGGTGACGACGTTCCTGGGGGCAGCAGTCGTCGCGGCGGTCAGCGGACTGCTGGCGCCGGTCGACAGTCGGGCGCTGCCGTTGGCGATCGCCACATCACTGCTGCTGCTCGTCGTCGTTTTCGCGTCACCGCGTGCTCGCCGTGCGATCGATCGTCTGGCGCACCGGGTGACCACGAGAGAGCTCCGCCTTCCGGACCCGCGTTGGTTCACCCTCGTCGTGGTACGCCACCTCCCGGTCTGGCTGGCATTCGCCGGCATGAACGTGTTCGCCGTAGTGGCTCTCGGCGTCGACCTCGACACCTCCCTCGTCGTCGAACTGATCTTCGTCACGTGTGTCTCGTGGATGGCCGGCTTCGTCGTCGTCGGCGTACCAGGGGGCATCGGAGTGCGCGAGACGATCTTCATCTCGATGACCACCGCCGCACTCGGACCCGGCGTCGCCGTCTCCGCAGCAGTCCTGAGCCGAGTGGTTTCGATCGCCGTCGACCTGATCGCCGCCGCCGTGTCGGTTCTGATCGCCCGGACCGCGCCTGCGACCATGCCGCCGACCGATGGAAGGGCTGACCAGCGCACCCTCGACCGTTACGCTGCGCCGTGATGTCGAACCCCGATGCGCCCGCCCCCTCAGCGGCAGACGCCAGCATCGAGAAGTTGATCATCCAGATCCCGTGCTTCAACGAGGAGGCGACGCTGCCGCTGACGCTCGCCGACCTGCCCCGCCGGTTGCCCGGCATCGACCACATCGAGTGGCTGGTGATCGATGACGGCAGCACCGACCGAACCGTCGAGGTCGCCCGCGAGCTGGGCGTCGACCACATCGTGTCGCACGGACGCAACCGGGGGCTGGCTGCGGCTTTCATGACCGGACTCGATGCCTGCCTCCGAGCCGGCGCCGACGTGATCGTGAACACCGATGCCGACAACCAGTACCAGGGATCGTCGATCCCCGACCTCGTTGCCCCGGTGCTGTCCGGACGGGCCGAGATGGTCGTCGGCGAGCGTCCGATCGACGAGATCAACGACTTCTCTCGCACCAAGAAGGTCCTGCAGCGCCTGGGGAGCTCGGTCGTTCGGCGCTTCTCGGGGACCGGCGTGCGCGACGCAGCGAGCGGATTTCGCGCGTACTCCCGAGACGCCGCGATGAGGGTCCAGGTGTTCGGCAAGTACACCTACACGATGGAGACCATCGTGCAGGCCGGGTGGAACGGGATCGCCATCGAATCCGTCCCGATCGATGTCAACCCGAAGACGCGGGAATCACGCCTGGTCAGCAGCAGTGCCCGCTACGTGTGGCGTTCGGCGCAGGCGATCGTCCGCAGCTTCGCGTTGTACAAGCCGTTCCGGTTCTTCTTCCTGCTCGGTCTGGTTCCGTTCCTGCTCGGGGCACTGCTCCTGATGAGGTGGCTCGGCCTGTACCTGTTCGAGGACGACTACACCAGCCGCGTCCCGAGCCTGCTCGGTGGCATCGGGCTCGTGGTGCTCGCCGCGCAGCTGTGGGCGGTCGCCTTCCTGGCCGATCTCCAGGCGGCGAATCGGCGGGTCCTCGAAGACCTCCGGTTGCGCGCATCGCGGGCCGAGTACGGCGACGCGCCCTCGAGCGCGTGATCCGGGGGGCCCACACGACCCTGGCCATCGCCGTCACGATCGTCGGCGTCGCCGTGGTCGGATGCGCCACCGGTGCCGGCGAGAGCGACGGGACACCGGCGACGGCGGTCGCTCCGACGGCGCCCGTCCCGACGGCGCCCGCCACGGCCCCACCCGACTCGTCCCCACCCGACTCGGCCTCAACGACGGCCTTCGTCACCGACTCGGCTCCGGTGCCACCGGCGCGACTGCTGACCGATCTCGACGCTGCGGGGTTCGCGGATCGGCTTTCGTCGAGCCACGCGATCATGACGGATGGTGCAGCGTCCGCAGCCGAGCGAGCAGCTGCCGGCGTCGACCACCAGCTGGTGCTCCGCGAACTCGCCGGCCGACCCGAACTCGACGACATCGTGCTCAACTCGCTCGACCCGGTGGCTCGACCGTCGGTGGAGCGCATCGTCCGAGCCCGCCAGTTCCTCCAGCAACGCAGTACCTCGCGACCATCCCAACCGCTTCCCGACGAGCTACCCGCGTGGACGATCAGCGAGCCCGAATCGGTCGACGCGCTGCTCGAGCACTATGCCGAGGCGGAACACCTGAGCGGGATTCCCTGGTACTGGCTCGCTGCGATCCACCTCCAGGAGACCCGGATGGGCCGTGTCGAGGGCGTGTCGGCCGCCGGGGCCGTCGGTCCGATGCAATTCCTTCCGACGACGTGGGCTCGCTGCTGCGCAGGAGACCCGACAGTGACCCGTGATGCCATCATCGGTGCCGGCACGTATCTCGCCCAGAGCGGCGGGCCCGACGACA
>CAVOQV010000017.1:0-375747 GCA_963698435.1 Ilumatobacteraceae bacterium
AATCGACCGACATCATCGTCACCGCCATGCTCGCCCGCACCCAACACGGGATCGACCTCCGCCAGATGACACCGTTCGTGGGCGTGCTCACCGACGCCGAACGCCGCAAGGCGTTGCGATCCGTTCCACGCACCGACGCAGCATGAAACGATCCGATCTCGAACACCTCCTGCGGGCAGCCATGTGATCGACGCCGACCAGATCATCGTCGTCGGGCTCCAAGCCATCCTCGCCACGATCCCCGAGCTCATGCTCCCACCAGAGGCGACGATGTCCGTCGAGGCTGACCTCATCCCACTCGACGGAACCGAGGCTCTCGCGCCGACCAGATCGACGGTGCAATCGGTGAGGCTTCGATGTTCCACGAGACGTTTGGCGTCTACGCCCAAGGCGTGGGATATGAGACCATCACCGCACCCGACGGATGGCGCGATCGACTCATCGAGTACTCGAACGAGAACACCGATGGCGTCACCGGACTCTGCCTGGAGATCAACGACCTCTGGCTCACCAAACTCGCAGCCGGCCGACCGAAGGACTTCGAGTTCTGCAGGGCGCTCGTCCGAGCAAAGCTCATCACCGCCGACATCGTCCGCCCCCGGGCTTCGACGATCGACCCGAGGATCGACGCAGGCGAACTCGCAACGCGAGTCGAACGGCTCCTCGGCGAACTGAGCACAACGAGACTCGTGGCGCGAGGCGAGGATGCCGCCCGACATCCCGACCGGCCCGCGCCGACGATCACGACATCGACGTCCACGTCGGAGTTCTTGGTCATCACGAGGCCTCAGCCCATCGGTTCACTCGGGGTCATCGCCGGCCTCGGGCGCCGTGGTCGGGGGGACTGTAGAGAGGCCCAGGACCGACCTCCCCGCCAGCCGGAGGCGCCGCGCATAACGTTTGCCGTTAATGACGGCAAGCGTTATTATGAGTCGCGTGCTGCAGTCGTTCCCAGACAAGGACACCGAACGGGTGTGGCAACGACAACGATCCAAACGCCTCGACCCCACGACCCAACGCGCCGCCCTGCGCAAGCTGCTCATCCTCGACGCGGCCGACCAGATCGGCGACCTACGCATCCCGCCCGGCAACCGCCTCGAGAAGCTCAAGGGCGACCGCGCCAACACCTACAGCATCCGCATCAACGATCAATGGCGCATCTGCTTCCGGTGGACGAACGCTGGACCCGAAGACGTCGAGATCGTCGACTACCACTGAACGGAGACGACATGACAACACCCACCATGGAGCCGATCCACCCCGGCGAGATCCTGATGCTCGACTACCTCGAACCGCTCGGCATCACCCAGCACCGCGTCGCCGTCGCGATCGGTGTGCCACCGCGCCGGATCAACGAGATCGTGCACGGCAAACGCGGCATCACCGCCGACACCGCGCTGCGTCTCGCCCGGTACTTCGGTACCAGCGAACGGTTCTGGCTCAACCTCCAGAGCCGCTACGAACTCGAAGTCGAACGCGACCGACTCGCCGGCACGCTCGACCAGATCGAACCACTCGCGACCGCGTAGATCCCGCCGCTCGGGTCGTGCCTCAGCCGTGCCTCACGCAGCGGTCAACAGCGGTCACCACCGGCTACCGTCAGCGCAGCGCCCACAGCGCGAATCACCAGCTCAACGCACGTTTCCCCAGGTCACAGCCCTATCGGCCGGTCGAGGAACTTCCGTTTCCCAAGCTGAGAACGCGGGTTCGATTCCCGTCATCCGCTCCATTGAAAAACTGACGATCGGGCCGGTGACGCGCCGGTGGGCGGTGACTGACAGGGCCGAGCGGGAGTGTTCATCGAGCCAGGTGAGGATCTCGGTGTCGGTGGATCGTGGAGGTTGCGACCGATACGCCGTGGTGGTGTTGGAGATGCCAACGGATCGTGGCGGGCCCAGCGTCGACCGCCACCTCCCGGACCGGACGTTTCTCCACGACGACAGCAGTGATCACCAACCTGGCTTTGGACACCCGCCCACATGAGCGAACCGTCCTCCATCAATTGCGACATACCCGCGTCCGGGATGTCCTCGAACCACACACCGTCATCCGCTCTCTGTCAACCGCTCGCTCAACCGGTGCGGGCACCAGCGTTCGTCAGGCTCCGGTGTCCGGCGCCGGCTGTTCGAACGTGATCGTGACGTGGGTGCCGACACCGACCGTGCTGTCGAGCTCGAGTCCGCCACCCATCGCCTCCGTCAGGCGCTTGGCCAGGACGAGTCCCAGTCCTGCACCACCTTCCCTGCCGGCGTCGGCCCCGAGGCGGTCGAATGGTACGAAGAGCCGGGCGAGGAGTTCGTCCGGGATGCCGGGACCCTGATCGATCACGTGGATTCGTGTCACGCGAGAGCCATGTCGGAGGGCGGTCTCGGTTCGGATCGTGACGACGGTGTCCGAGGTCGAGAATCGGAGCGCATTCGACACGAGGTTCAGCAGGACCTGTTGCAGCCGGCGTCGGTCCGCGACGACCTCGACAGGCCGGCCCACGAACTCCACGGTGATGTCACGTGCAGCCGCCAGTGGCTGGGTGAGCGCCACCGTCGCAGCGGCGACCGCGGCAGCGTCGACCGGCTCGAGGGCGATCGGCATCGCACCGGCTTCAACCCTCGCCAGATCGAGGACGTCGTCGACGATGGAGAGGATGTGAGCGGACGCATGCGAGATGCCGTCGAGCGCCTGCCGGCGGCGGTCGGGCGACAAGTCGAGCGTCTTCAGGCTTTCGGTGAAGCCGGTGATCGACTGCAAGGGGGTGCGGAGTTCGTGGCTGATCGACGTGACG
Organism: Ilumatobacteraceae bacterium; assembly: GCA_963698435.1. GTDB lineage: Bacteria > Actinomycetota > Acidimicrobiia > Acidimicrobiales > Ilumatobacteraceae > Sva-07. The sequence continues at coordinate 2,780 of CAVOQV010000017.1, forward strand.
AACTGCGACTTCGCATGGTTCGCCCGCTCGGCTGACTGGCGCGCCAGCTCGGCGACGTGGCGCGCCTCGCGCTCGTTCGCCGCTCCATCGTGGGCGACGGCGATCGAGGCGAGGTGTGTGAAGCGGCGGACGAGTTCGCGTTCGCGGTCGTCTGGCTCGTGCGGTTGACGGTCGTAGACGGCGAACGTCCCGACGATCTTCGACTGCGACCGGATCGGGCTCGACCAGCATGCGCCGATGTCGTGTTCGGCAGCCAGCTCTCGGAACGGCTCCCAACGAGGATCGGATGACACGTTCGCGGCTACGACCTGCGTGCCGAGGTAGACCGCAGTGCCGCAGGAGCCGGCGAGTGGTCCCGGCTCCAGTCCGTCGATCGCGTGGGAGTACGCGCGCGGCAGCGTGGGTGCAGCACCGTGGCGGAGCACGCCGTCATCGTCGAGGAGCAGCACCGAGCACCGACTGCCCGGAATCAGCTCCTCGAGTGCAACGACGATGCCCTCGAGCACCTCGCTGAGCGGGGCGCCAGTCGCGAGCTGCTCCATCACCGACGTCTGCCTATCGAGCACGGCGGTTGCCTCGTCGCCGGAGAGCACCGTCAGCCCTCCCATCGATACCCCACGGCTCGAACGGTCGTCAGACGCTTCGGTCGACCAGGGTCGTCCTCCATCTTCTGGCGAAGGCGGTAGACGTGCTCGGTCACGGTGGCGGGAGTCTGCCATCCCTCGCCGCTCGACCACACCGCTGCGAGCAACTCGTCACGTGTGCACGCACGACGTGGGTGGTCGACGAAGTAGGCGAGCAACTCGAACTCCTTCGCGGCAAGAGTGACCGGTTCGCCGTCGACCCAGACCTCGCGTGACTCGACGTCGACTTCCACACCGACACCCCGGGGTACGAACCGGTCCACGGAACCGCCGCCATGGGCGCCACATCGCCTCAGGACCGATCGCGCTCGTGCGGCGAGCTCGCCGGGCGAGAAGGGCTTGACGAGGTAATCGTCTGCGCCGAGATCGAGACCGACGATGCGGTCGGTCTCACCGTCGCGGCCCGACAGCACGATGATCGGCAGCCGGAAGGTGCCGCTGCGCTGCTCTCGCTCGCGCACCCGACGGAGGATGTCGAGACCCCCGATGCCAGGCAGCGACAGGTCGAGCACGACGAGCGACGGCGGTGAGGACTCGATCTGTTCGATCGCGCTCGACGCCGTCCTGCACGGACTCGACCGAGAAGCCGTCGGCCTCGAGGGCCCACGTGACGCTCGTGCGAACACCCTCGTCGTCGTCGACGACGAGGATTCGCCGCCGGTCTTCGTGTCGGCTCACACCCACGCTCAGACCGTATCCGGACGGCGGGCACCGGATCCGAAGCGATCGACGGCGCGCCCGCCGTTGAGGAACTGTTGAGATCGAGTTGTTCGATCCACGAACTCCGATCCGTACGGTCGACGGTGCGGACCCGAGGGTGCGCATTCACGCCGAGTCATGGGGGCTCGGGAACGAACGAGGGGATTTCACATGTCCGACATGAAGCTCGCGCTCTACCTGCCGAACTTCCGAGATCACGTCACGATCAAGGAACTCGAAGACCTGACCGAACTCGCGGAAGAACTCGAGTTCGACTCGATCTGGACGCTCGACCGCATCATCGTCCCGGAGGCGTCGGACCGGGGCGAGCTCCAGTACCCGTTCGGCATGATGAAGGAGTTCCCACTGCAGATGCCCGTGAAATCACGCGGCAAGTGGTTCCAGGGCTGGCCACTCATCCCGTGGCTCGCCGCGAAGACCTCGAAGTGCCGGATCGGGATGAGCATCACCGACACCCCGTACCGGTCGCCCGGCGTGTTCGCCGCCGAGATCGCCACGATCGACCACCTGTCGGGAGGCCGCGTCAACGTCGGCCTCGGCGCCGGCTGGATGCCCGAGGAGTTCGACGCCGCAAGCGCCACCGACATCTTCCCGAAGCGTCACAAGCACGTGCGTGAGACGATCGAGATCTGCCAGGGCATCTGGACGAACGAGATCTTCGAGTACCACGGCGAGTTCGCCGACTTCGGCCCGAGCGGGTTCGGGTGGGAACCCCTGCAGAAGCCACATCCGCCGATCTTCATGAGCGGACTGGTCAACCCCGAGATCTCCGCGAAGAAGGTCGCCAAGTACGACCTCGCCGGGTGGATCGGCATTCAGGACACACCAGAGGAGCTGCGGTGTGTGGCTGCAGGCGATCGGCGAGGAACTCGACAAGCTCGGCGCCAAGTCGGTCGACGAACTCGAGGTGTCCAGCATGTGCTGGTTCGCGATCACCGACGAGCCGACCGACCAGACCCGCAACGGCAAGCTGACCAACCTGCTGGTCGGCACCCAGGAACAGGTCACGAGCAACCTGATCGAACTCAAGCAGGCCGGCATGACCATGCCGTTGATCTGGCCGCCGTTCGCCGACGTACCGACCTCGAAGACGCTGGAGGACCTTCGGATTCTCAACGACGAGATCCTTCCGGCGGTCAACGCCGCGTAGGTTCCTGCGATGCGGCTCTCCGAGGACCAGGCGCTCGAGCTGCTGCGGGCGAACAGCCACGGCTTCATGGCCACGCAGCATCCCGAGCGCGGCATCGATGTCGGCCCGACCGTGTACGCCGTCGTCGGTGAACAGCTCGGTTCTCCGATCGACCTCGTGAAGCCCAAGTCGTCGACGCGGCTTCAACGCGAGCGCAATCTCGAACACGAGCCTCGCGCCACGTTGGCCATCGAACGATGGGATCGCGACGACTGGTCCAAACTGTGGTGGGTCCGTGCCCGGCTTCGCTGGTTGGGGCACGGCCCACACGATCAGACGGAGCCGCTCGCCGATCGATTGTCCGAGCTCTTCGTCCAGTACCGGGACAAGCCCTTCGCATCGGTGCACGTCTTCGACATCGAGAGCGTCACCGGTTGGGCCGCAAGCGAACTCGTGGAGGTCTGAGATGAACCTGGCCGTGTGGGTCGCACGGAACGGCCGCCGCTGGCCGGAGCGCCCGGCGCTCGCCGTGGGTGACCACGTCCATGCCGACTGGGCGACGTTCGCCGCACGCGTCGCTGCAGTTGCCGGCGGCCTCCGGGTCCGCCACAGATTGGAGCCGGAGACCGCGTCGCCATCGTGATGCGGAATCGCCCGGAGTACCTCGAAGCGCTCTTCGCGATCTGGCACGCCGGCATGGTCGCCGTGCCGGTGAACGCCCGACTGCATCGTGACGAAATCGCCCACATCGCGCAGCACAGCGGGGCGCGGCTGATGATCGTCGACGACGAACACGTCGCCGAGACGGACCCGATCGTCGATGCCACCGACACACTCGATGCTCTCGTGGTCGCTCCAGGGTCGAGCTGGAATGCACTCGTGCACTCGGACCCGATCCCACTCGTCGACCGTGCGCCGACCGATGCGGCGTGGCTGTTCTACACGAGCGGGACGACCGGCCGCCCGAAGGGCGCGACACTCTCGCATCGCAACCTGCTGATGATGTCGCTCAGCTACTTCGCCGACATCGACCCCATCGAACCCGACGACACCGTGCTGCTCGCCGCGCCGATCTCGCACGGCGCCGGCCTGTATGGCTTGCCGCACGTGGCCCGCGGTGCGGTCAGCGTGATTCCGGCGTCGGGCGGTGTCGACGGCGACGAGATCGCGGCGCTGCTCCGACAGTGGTCGGGGGTCTCGTTCTTCGCCGCACCGACGATGGTCAAGCGGCTCACCACCGACCCCGCCATCCGCGGCGCCGACCTCTCCGGCCTGAAGACGATCATCTATGGCGGTGCGCCGATGTATCTGTCGGACCTGACGGATGCGCTCGAGGTGTTCGGCCCGCGGCTCGCGCAGATCTACGGGCAAGGCGAGACGCCGATGACCATCACCGCGTTGTCGAAGGCCGACCACGCCGACCGGAATCACCCCCGTTGGAGCGAACGCGTCCAGAGCGTCGGCGTGGCCCGAACCGATGTCGAGGTGCGGGTGGTCGACGAGGACGGCACCGCCCTGCCCGCCGGCGAGGTCGGCGAGATCGTCGTGCGCGGCGACGTCGTGATGTCGGGCTACTGGGAGCAGCCCGATGCAACCACCGATGCGATTCGCGACGGGTGGCTGCACACCGGCGACATCGGCAGTTTCGACGCCGACGGCTACCTCACCCTGCGCGACCGGTCCAAGGACCTCATCATCAGCGGAGGGATGAACATCTACCCGCGCGAGGTGGAAGAAGCCCTACTTCGCCACGACGCCGTCACCGCCGTCGCGGTCGTCGGTCGCCCCGATCCGGAATGGGGCGAAGCAGTGGTCGCCTTCGTCGTCGCGAACGACGATGCGAGCGCTCCATCGGTCGAGGAACTCGACGAGCTGTGCCTGGGACAGATCGCCCGCTACAAGCGACCAAAGGACTACCGCTTCGTCACGAACCTGCCGACCAACAACTACGGGAAGGTGCTCAAGCGCGAGCTTCGCGAGCAACTCGCCCAAGAGGTGTGACGCGATCGTGGCGCGCGACCACGATCTCAGAGCGCGAGCGTCACCAGCAGGAAGGCGTCGAGTTCGACTCGCCGCAATTGGCGCAGCCTCCCCATGCCTCTCGCACGGCAGCCCACTGATCCGCGGAGAGGTCGTGCTCGACGCGGTCCATGCGCCGCTTCGCGGCCCTCGCCCGGCGCGTCAGACTCGAGGCCACGAACCCAGGCTAGGTGCTCGGCGAACGGCGTAGGGTGGACGCCGAGGGAGCTGACCGACATGGAGAAATCCGGCGTGGAGTACTCCGACCCCGAGCCGTCGAAGCGGTCATGGTGGCGCAGGTTCTGGGAGTGGACGCCCGCGCGATATCGCTCCCGAAGCGACGGGTTGTCCCCGCACTCGCAAGGCGAGGCCACCAGGTTCTGGCTTCGCGGTGGTCGCTGACCGTGTTCGGCCGGGCAGCCTCGCCGCGGTCGTACATGGAATGATCGAGCCATGCCACGACTCCAACCGCTGGACGCACCCCTCCGCTTCGGCATCTTCCTGCCACCCATGCACCGAACGGGGGTCAACCCGACACTGGCGCTGCAGCGCGACCTCGAACTGATGGAGCACCTGGACCGGCTCGGCTACGCCGAAGCCTGGATCGGTGAGCATCACTCCGCCGGCTCGGAGCTGATCGCCAGCCCGGAGGTGTTCATCGCCGCCGCCGCGGAACGCACCAAGCACATCAAACTCGGCACGGGTGTGAACTCGCTGCCGTACCACCACCCGTTCATCCTTGCCGACCGCATCGTGATGCTCGACCACCTCACGCGGGGCCGGATGATGTTCGGTGCGGGACCCGGCCAGCTGACCTCCGATGCCATGATGCTCGGCATCGACCCGCTCCAACAGCGTCCGCGCATGGAGGAGTCGCTCGACGTGATGATGCGGCTGTTCGCCGGCGAGACGGTGACAGCGACGACCGACTGGTTCACCTGCGACGAAGCGGTGCTGCAGATCCGCCCGTACAGCGACTTCGACATCGCGGTCGCTTCGACCATGTCGCCATCGGGCTCGAAGCTGGCCGGCCGCTACGGAACCGGGATGCTCTCGATCGCGGCAACCGAGCCGGCGGCCTTCGAGGTGCTCGACTACAACTTCAAGGTCTGGAACGAGGAGGCGACTCGCCACGGCCACGTCGTCGACCGTTCCAAGTGGCGCCTGATGGGCCCGATGCACATCGCCGAGACCGTCGAGCAGGCCAAGGAGAACTGCCGCTACGGACTGCAGTGGGTGTTCGAATACCTCAGCCACATCATCCCGCTGGGTGACCCCTCGGCCCCGCCACCACCCTCGGACTACGACGAGTTCGTCGATTACGCCAACGAATCGGGGCGCATGGTCATCGGAACGCCCGAGATGGCGATCGCCCAACTCGAGCGGCTGCAGGAGAAGGCGGGCGGGTTCGGGGCCTACCTCTTGCTCGGCGCGGACCTCGCCAACTGGCAGGCAACCAAGGACAGCTACGAACTCTTCGCCTACGAGGTGATGCCGCACTTCACCGGCCAGGCCGCCCCTGTCCAGGCGAGTTACGACAAGATCGTCGGGGCGGGATCGAAATGGGTCGACGCCACGCTGGGCGCGCAACTGACCGCCATCGCCGACTACGAAGCCGAACGCTCCACCGGCTGAACCCGCCGATCGTCTCGGATCGTCCGGGGTCCGGAACCTGTGCTGTACTCGCCCGAGAGGTCTCGCTCATGTCGTACCCGAAACACGTCAACCACGAACTCAGCCCGATGGCGTGCCCGGTCGGCCTCGACGACGTCGACCTGTTCGGCGACGGCGCGCAGGAACACTGGTACGAGGCCTACGAGATCCTCCACCGCGACGCCCCAGTCCTGCGGATCGAGGGTGGCGGCCTCACCCCCGGGTCGGACGCGTTCGTCCTCACCAAGCATGCCGACGTGTCACGAGTGGTCCGGGATCCCGAACGGTTCCTCAGCCTGACCACGAAGCGGCTCGGTCAGCTCGCCGACCAGGGCCTCTCGCCGGAGGAGGCCTTCGCAACCCACCACAACCTGATGCAGGCGTCGATGCTGTCGCTGCGTCCGACGCAACAGCTCTACAACCGCCACCGCAAGGAACTCACCGATCCATGGGTCGGGCCGGGAGCGCTCCGCCACCGCGAGATGATCACGCACCACGCGAACGAGCTGCTCGATCAATGGATCGACGACCCCGAGGTCGAGTTCATCAGCCAGTTCGCTCGCCCGCTGCCGCAGCGGGTGATGGCGAGCATCCTCGGGTTCCCCCAGTCCGACATCCCACAGCTCGCCGAGTGGGGCGACGCCGTGGTGACGCCGTTCGTGCACGGCACCGGGCTCAAACACGAGCTGACGCCGGAACAGACCGCGGAGATGATCGCCCGCCTCGACGGTTTCCAGGACTACATCTACGACCACGTCACCGCGAAGCGCCGGGATCCACAGGACGACATGGTCAGCTTCCTGTGCGACGTGCACTACGAAGCGCTCGACCGGAAGCTGACCGACCTCGAGATCGCCGGGATCGTCCATGCGATGATCATCGGCGGCCTCGAGACGACGCAGTACGCGCTCGAGGAGCAGGCACAGTTGCTGTGCGAACACCCGGGCAGGTTCGAGGATCTCCGAGCCGATCGAACCAGGCTTCGATCCTTCGTCGAGGAGTCGATGCGGATGCGCTCGCCCACCCACGGGCTCTCGACGCGGATCACCGCGCACGACGAGGTCTTCCAGGGCGTCGAGGTTCCGGCGGGCTCACTGCTGCACCTGCGCTTCGGCGCGGCCAACGTCGATCCGGACGAGTTCGACTGTCCGTTCGACCTCGACCTCGACCGCGAGGCACTCAGCCGCCACGTCACGTTCTCGGCCGGGCCGCGCGTCTGCCCGGGCGCCACACTGTCACGCCTCGAACAACAGATCGCGTGGGGCGTGCTCCTCGACCGGCTCGACTCCATCGACTACGCCGACGGCAACAACTGGTTGCACCAGCCGGGGATCATGCTCGGCACGATCGAGCTGCACCTCCGCATTCGCAGGGCCGAGACGCCGCTCTCGCTCGGGACGGGACGCACGCCGGCCTCCCCCTGATCCCGGCCTCCCCCTGATCCCGGCCTCCCCCGATCCCGGCACCGCCCGATCGGCGCACCGCACGGATCGGTCGGCTCAGCGGAACAACTGCTCGCAGCCGGTGCCGGCGAGCACCGAGTCGACCCGGGACCTGTCGCCGGGGTCGAGCGCTGCGTACTCGGCCCGGAGCCAGTGCAGGCACTTGCCCTGGTAGCCGAACGGCGCCTGGCGGTACTCGCGCCCGTCGAGATCGCACACGACCTCGTCGAGGCCGGACCCCAGAGCGTGCGCATTGGCCACCATGAACGGGGCGTAGGTGCGGCCGATCTCCGCCAACAGCTGGTGCGTGCCCGGATCGAGCGCGTCGAGCGACGACCACCCGTCGTCGGCGACCGGCAGCCACGCGAGGTCGTCCATCCGTTCGACCCAGTTGACGACCTTCGGCGCGACCTCGACGGCGACGGCCGCGGGCGTCGGGTCCCAACGCACCAGCTGGGTCAACTGTCCGTAGAGGCCGAAGTCGCCGCGGCCCGGGCGGTCGCCGAGCATGAAGTCGCCGGTCGCGAACCTGGCCTGCATCGCCTCGAGCACCCGGCGGTACGACGCTTCGATCAACGGGGCGTTCCAGTCGGTCGAACCGACGAGCGCCCGTCGATCGATCTGACGCCGCGTGATGAACCGGTAGGTCGTCTGTGCGCCGTCGGAGTCGAGCTGCAGATTGCTCGACAGCGGGAGCAGCCGGCCCGCCTTGTCGATGTCGGCCTGGTACGCCCAGCGGTAGTGGTACATCGCCTTGGTCAGCCACTCGTCGGCGAAGTCCTCGATCAGCGAGTCGATCATCGTCAGCGCCGGATCGGCGGGAACCAGGCTCCGACCGTCGACTTCCGTCTCGAGCCGCATGATCTGCGGCGACGAGTCGACGGTGACCTCGCGGTAGCCCTCGCCCTCGGGGTCGGGGTAGGCGATGACCGGAATGATCCGCACCGGTGGTTCCGGCAGGTCGTCCCATTTCGAGTCGCGGAACATCCATCGGAACGGGATGTGGCGATAGCGCAGGACACCGCGGATCTTGAGCGTGTAGGGCGAGCCGTACTGGCCAGCGAGCACGATCGGCGGATTGGTGGTCACCGGGCCATCATCACGGCGGAGCTGTCGCACCGTCGAGACGGGCCTGCAGGCGGGCGCGCAGCTCGTCGGGTGGGAGCTCGGCCCAGGCTCGCCGCTGACGCTGGCGGTACACGGCGACCCCGGTTGCGCCGAGCACGGCGACGACGCCGGCGACACCCAGGAGCTTGGCCCACCTCACGATCACCTACGTTATGGCCTCGATGGCTGCCTCCATGACGCTTCGTGACGCGGTCGACGGCGCGGCGACGGGCGACGTGTGGCTCTTCCGCGGACGATCGGTGGCGGATCGGGCGATCCGACTGTTCACGAACAGCCCGGTCAATCACGTCGGCATGGTGCTCACCATCGACGACCTGCCACCGCTGATCTGGCACGCGGAGCTCGGCGCGAGCATGCCCAACGTGTGGACGGGCGAACGTGATCGTGGCGCGCAGCTCCACCGCCTGGACCGTGCCGTGAGCGTGTGGACGAACCGCTACGGCCAACAGCCCTGGTTCCGCCAGATCGACATCGACGCCACCGAGACCATGGAGAACGCCGCACTGTCCGTCGTCGCCGAGTACAGCGGGCGGGGCTTCCCGAGCACGAAGACACTCGCTCGGCACTGGCTCGCCGGCCGCGCCCGCCGCCACGTGTCGCTGACCGACGTGTACTGCGCCGAGCTGGTCGCGGTCACCTACGAGCGGATGGGTCTGCTCGGAGCCGATCGACCACCGAACTGGTACGACCCGGGCAGGTTCTGGAGCGGCGACCGACTGCAGCTCATCGGCGCCGAGCTGGGCCCCGAGATCCACGTCACCGACGTTCCGCCCGTCGACGACCGCTGGCGCGACGGCTAGACGTACACGATGTGCCTGGCACATCGTGTCCGTCTACAGATTCGTCATGCCGCCGTCGACGCGGATGACCTGGCCGGTGACGTAGGCGGCCTTGCTCGAGGCCAGGAAGCAGGCGACGTCCGCGATTTCATCTGCCGTGCCCCATCGCCCGAGCGGCACGCTTTTCACGAAGTTCTTCCGCACGGCGTCCTCGCCGAGCCGGTCGAAGGTCGGCTCCCACATCTCGGTGTCGACGAGTCCGGGCGCGACCGCGTTGACGCGCACCCCTTTCGACGCCCACTCGTTGGCGAGGTTCTTCGTCAGCGTGTTCAGCCCACCCTTCGATGCCGCATACGCCCCCTGGGTGCCGCCGGCACCGGTGGCAGCGGTCGAGGTGATGTTGACGATCGAACCCTGCGAGGCGAACAGCGGTTTGGCGAACGCCGAGCAGAGCATGAATGCCTGGCGGAGGTTGACGAACAGCGTCTCGTCGATCGCGTCGCCGGTCACCTTCGACGCGGGCTGGTTGCGCTCGACCGCCGCGTTGTTCACCAACACGTCGAGGCCACCGAAGGCATCGAGGACCGCCGTGGAGATCTGCTCGATCGCCGCGTGTTCCGAGAGGTCGGCGGCGATCACCAGCGGATCGTTCGTGAGCTCGGCCGCGATCGCGTCGAGCCGCTCGGCGCTGCGTGCCACCAGCGCCACACGGGCACCGCCCGCGTCCAGCTGGCGGGCGATCGCCTCACCGATGCCACGGCTCGCGCCGGTCACGACGGCTCGCGTGCCGGCGAAGTCGAACGACATGGCTCAGGTCCCGGCGAGCGCAGCGACGACGGGGGCGAACGCCTCGAACACGTCGGACTGCACGGTGACGTACGACCCCTGCCACCGCTCGCGCTGCTCGACCAGTTCGTCGGCGAGCTGCTCGGCCGACCCGACCAGCGAGTGCGGGCTCGCCAGCAGCGTCGCCGCGTCCATGCCCATCGAACCTCCGACCTTGGCGGCCACGGTGTCGCGGTCGTCGGTGACGACGGTGAAGAACTTGAGGATGCTGATCTCGATGTCGTCGAAGCGATCGCCGGCTGCCGCGCGCACCCAGCCGAGCTTTTCGTCGGTGGCGTCGGCCGACAGCGACGCGATCGCCTCGGCACCGAACTTGCCCTCGCCGACGTTGGGGTTGACGCCGACGATGTCGACCAATCGGGCGGCCGTCGACAGCACTCGTTTCGAGCCGCCACCGACCACGAGCGGTGGCCCGCCCGCCTGGACGGGCTTGGGCAGACCGTTCATCTCGGTGATCGTGTAGTGCTCGCCGTCGAACGAGAAGGCGTCGTCGCCCCAGAGCCCGCGCAGCACCGTGATGGCTTCGATCATCCGGTCGATGCGCACGCCGGCGCGGTCGTGGGCGATGCCCGTCCACGTGTAGTCGTTGGTCATCCAGCCGGCACCGACACCGACCTCGAGCCGCCCGTCGCTGAGCAGATCGAGCGTGGCGGTCTCCTTGGCCAGGACGGCCGGATGCCGGAAGTCGTTCGCGAAGACCAACGACCCGACCCGCAGAGTGTCGGTCACCGCCGCGGCCGTCGACAGCGCCGCGATCGGCGAGAGCTGATCACCGAAGTGGTCGGGCATCACCAGCGTGGAGTAGCCGAGTGCCTCGGCCTTCTTCGCTGTGTCAGTCCAGTCGGACGACGAGCGGGCCTTGGAGGCCAGGACCCCGAAGCGGAATGGTCGGGGATGTGTCACGACCGCACCTCCTGATCGTGTTCGTCGTTCATCATCGTGTTCGTCGTCATGGTGTCGCACACTGGGAGCCTCATACCGGGCGAGCCTGCCACATCGCCGCCCGACTGCTGGGATCGTCGTGCCGACCGCGCTCCGGCCCGCTGCCGGGTGGCCGGACGGGCGACACTCTCGACATGACCGAACAGCGCCACGGCATGGTGACAGGCAAGACCGCGATCGTGACCGGAGGAGCCAGCGGGTTGGGTGAGGCCACCTGCGGGCTCCTGGTCCGCGAAGGCGCCCGCGTGGTCGTCGCCGACATCCAGGACGCCAAGGGAGAAGACGTCGCAGCCGAACTCGGCGATGCGGCGGTCTTCCGGCACGTCGACGTGACATCGGAGGAGGCGATCCGATCCGTTGTGGACGAGACCGTCGACCGTTGGGGTCGACTCGACTGCATGTTCAACAACGCCGGAATCGTCGGGTCGGTCGGCCCCATCGACGAGACGCCGCTCGACGAGTGGCAGTTCTCGATCGACGTGCTCCTCACGTCGGTGTTCCTCGGGTCGAAACACGCGGCCCGGGTGATGAAGCAGCAGGGGTTCGGTGTGATTTTGTCGACCAGTTCGGTGGCGGGCATCCAGGGCGGGCTGGGTCCTCACGCCTACAACATGGCCAAGACGGCGATCGTCGGGTTCACCAAGAACCTCGCCGCCGAACTCGGGCCGTTCGGGGTACGCGCGAATGCGATCGCGCCGGGCAAGCACAACACCCCGATGAACGCCGACGTGCTGTTCGGCGACCCTGAGGCCCTCGAGCGATCGCTCGAGTACTTCGCCACGAAGGCGACGCCGCTGAAGGGGCGACCGGGCCTCGCCGACGACATCGCCGAGGCCGCCGTGTGGCTCATGTCGGATCGGGCCGGGTTCGTCAGCGGACACACGCTGGTGGTCGACGGTGGCCTGACCACCGGGTCGGTGGAGGGCGCCGCGCCGGGCAGAGGAAGATTCGCGACCCACGGGCCGATGCTTCGCGAGGGAGGCCGGCGGGGTCTCTGACGCGTCACCGCAGCAACGGTGTCACCGGAGCAGATCGGTGAACAGTCGACCGGCCTTCATCACGGTGACGATCCGCTCCTCGTGCTGCAGCACCGTGATGTCGCGTGTCGGGTCACCGTCGACGATTACGAGGTCGGCGATGGTGCCCACCTCCAACGTGCCGAGCATTCCCGACGGGTCCATCGCGAGACCACCATCACGAGTCGCGCACAGCAGCGCTTCTCCCGGTGACATCCCGAACAGTTCGACGAAGTACTCGAGGTCCTTCGCGTTGGTGCCGTGCGGCGTGATCGACAGTCCGTAATCGCCACCGATCAGCAGGCGGACACCGGCCTCGCGCAGCCGCTTCACGGCCCCGATCGTCTCGTCGAGTTCGCGCTGGTAGCCACGCGCCTCCATCATCGCCCGGCTCAGGCCGATCTCGTGACCACGTTCGAGCAACTGGACCTCCCAAGCGATGCCGGGCCCGACGAACAGTCGATCGCGTGCGTCGGCGAGCATCTCGACCGCCTCGTCGTCGAGGAAGTTGGCATGGCCGACGAAGTCGACCCCGTGACGCACCGCCTGCTTCACCGCGGCCGCCGACCTCGCGTGGCAGGCGACGCGCAGGTTGCGGAGATGGGCCTCGTCGCACGCTGCGGCGACCTCGTCGTCGGTGTAGCTGAGCACGCCGGGTCGCGCATGTGCCGACAGCTCCTCCCCGTCGAGGAAGATCTTCACGACGTCCGCACCGGCCTTGGCCACCTCACGCACCGCCGCGCGCACCGCCCACGGTCCGTCGGCGATCCGCTTGCGCCCCTCGCTGCCGGGCTCCTTCGCGTCGGCGTTGCTTCCCGTCGACCCGACGTCGCGCTCCGATGCCAACAGCCGCGGGCCGGGTACGCGGCCCGCGTTGATCGCCGTGCGCAGGTGCACGTCGATGCCCTGCGCCGACCCGAAGCTGATCGCCGAAGTGAATCCGAAGCGGAGCAGCGTGCGTGCGTTGTCGACCGCGTCGAGCATGGCGATCGGTACCGGCTGGCGGTCGAGCTGGCTGGGGTGGGCGTTCGAGTACGACAGGTGGACGTGCGACTCGGTCATCCCGGGCATCACGAACCTGCCGCCGACGTCGACCTGCTCGGCGCCATCCACCGGCGCCGCGGACATGGGACCCGACCACTCGATCCGGTCGCCGTCGATCAGCACGCCTCCGTCGTCGAGCACGGTCTCGTCGACCGCGGTGAACAGTCGGGCATTGGTGAACCAGATCCGGCTCATGCGGTTTCCCCCAGTCGAAGGAGTCGTTGGGCATTGGACGTCAGCGAGGCGTCGAAGTCGTCGGTGGTGGTCGGCGTGTCCCACCCACCGAAATTGGTGCCGTAGACCATGCGATCGACGCCGACGGCCGCGACGACGAGGTCGCGGGCGGCGCCTGGCTCGAGGTGCGAGTCGAACCACAGCCGGCGCAACGCCGCGGCGAAGTCGGACTCGTGGCCCTGGAAGTTCGCCATCGAGTCGAACCGCTGCGCGAGGAAGGTGATGGCGCCGCCGCCATGCGAGAGGCACACGTCGAGCGCGGGGTGCCGGTCGAGGACGCCACCGAGCACGAACGTCGCCGCGGCCAGCGTCTCTTCGTACGTGTAGCCCACGATGAGGTCGAGCCCGAACCGTCGGAGCCGCCCGTCCTGCGCCGGGCCCCGCCCGTCGTTGGTCACGCCGTGGACGAACAACGGCACGTCGAGTTCGACGACCCGCCGGTAGACGTCGTCGAGGCGCGGATCATCGAAGGCCAGCCCGTACTCGGTACCGATGTAGCCGGCGACGAGACCGAGTTCTCCGATCGCTCGGTCGAGTTCGACGATCGCCGCGTCGGGGTCCTGCAGCGGGAGCTGCGCCGATCCGAGCAGCCGATCGGGATGCTCGGCAACGAGCGCGGCCATCGCATCGTTGGTCGCCCGGGCGAAGTCGATCGCCGGGCCGGGCTCGACACCGCCGAAGAAGGTGAGCGGGTTCGGCGACAGCATCTGGCGGTCGATTCCCACACGGTCCATCTCGACGAGGCGGTGTTCGACGTCCATGAACACACTGCCTCGATACGGGATCGGCTTCATCGTGTAGTCGCCCACGCGGAAGAACTCGCGACCGTCGGCGTCGATGCCATGGGTGGGCCCGTACGCCCCCGCTGTGCCGAAGGCGTCGGCCAGCACGACGTGTGCGTGCAGATCGACGACGCCTCCCACGGTCAGCTCCCGGCGTCGGCGACCGCGTCGAACCGGAACCGCCCGTCCTCGTACACGGGCCCGCGATCATCGGCTGCCCACAGCCGGTTCTCGGACTTGACGAAGCCGCCACAGTGATGGAGCACGTCGACCATCGCCGCGTAATTCGGGTGGTCGAAATGCTTCGCGAGATTCTCCGGGTCGGTCCACAGCTCGTACACCTGCACGTGCGTGGGCTCGACCGGATCCGCGCCGAAGCAGTATGCGAGACAGCCCGGCTCGTCGTCGCGGGTGGCCTTCTGCACCGGCGCGGTCAACGCGACGGCTCGGTCGCGGTCTGCTTCGGTCTCGAACGACAGCGTGGCAGTGACGATGACCATGAACTCCCCTTCCCCGGCCCGAAGTGGACCGTCTGCGACCGTATCCGACGTCGGCTCCATCGGCGGGGTCGCAGGTTGCCGCGGGCGCAGCGGCGCGACGGGCCGGCGTCAGGCAACGCGCCAGCTGCTCAGTATGAGCGAGGAAGGCCAAGCACCTGCTGTGCGATGAAGTTGCAGGTCATCTCCTGGCTCACCGGCGCGAGCCGTTGCAGTCGCGCCTCGCGCCAGTACCGCTCGACGTGGTACTCCGACGCGTAGCCCAGACCGCCATGGGTCTGGATTGCCTGGTCGGCGGCGAAGAAGCTCGATTCGGCGGCGAGGTACTTCGCCGTGTTCGCCTGCTCGCCGCACTCGAGACCTTGGTCGTAGCGCCAGGCCGCCTCGCGCCACATCAACCCGGCTGCCTGCAGCTGCATGTGCGCCTGGGCCAGCGGATGGGCGATTGCCTGATTGGCGCCGATCGGACGGTCGAAGACGATCCGCTCCCTCGCGTAGCCGACCGCGCGGCGCAGCGCTGCCTCGCCGATGCCACAGGCCATGGCCGCGAGCAGGATCCGCTCGGGATTGAGGCCGTGCAGGATCTGCTGGAACCCGCGGCCCCGTTCGCCGACCAGCCGCCACCCTTCGACCGGGAGGTCGTCGTACGCGACCTCGCACGACGCGACGGCGTTGCGGCCGAGCTTCGGGATCGGAGCGATGTCGCAGAAAGCTGGGTCGAGGTCGACCAGGAACAGGCTGAGACCGTCGAAGCGGCGCCGAGGATCGTCCGGATCCGCGTCGTCGGTGCGAGCGAGCAGCAGGCACACCTCCGATTCGAGCGCCTTGGACGTCCAGATCTTGCGCCCCCGCACGATGAATCCGCCGTTGCCGTCGTCGATCGCCCGGGTGCTGATTCGAGACGTGTCGGTGCCGGCGTCGGGTTCGGTCACGCCGAATGCGATGTGTAGATCGCCGACCGCCGCGCGAGGCAGGAACGTCTCCTTCAGCCGTTCGCTGCCGAACTTCACCACCGGGTTCAGGCCGAACATCGTGAGGTGCAGCGCCGACGACCCGTTCATCGCTGCGCCCGACGCGGCAACACGGTTGAGCACGAGCGCGCACTCGGTGATGCCGCGCCCGCCGCCTCCGTACTCCTCCGGAATGGCGACACCGAGCCAGCCGCCCTCCGCCATCGCGGAGTAGAACGCCCACGGGAACTCGTGACGCTGGTCTCGCTCGGACCAGTACGCGTCGTCGAAGTCCGCGCACACCTGATCGACTGCGTCGGCGATCGCACGGTGGTCGTCGTCGGGCGAGAAGTCCATGCCGCTCAGTCTCGCGGACGCTGATCCCCGGGATCCCCTTGCGGCGTCGTCGCGGTCGGCATCGCCATCTCCACCCGCCCGGCGTCACGGCGACAGTCGGCCGAGCAGCCACGACGGTCCGACGACCTCGGCGCCGGCTGTGTCTGGTGGCCACGCCGCAGGCCGACCGTGTCCCGCCCGGTCGAGGTCGACCACGCTCGACGGCGACACCTAGGGTGAGCGCCCCAGTCAGCAAGTCGAGCAGCGAGGACCAGCTCCATGCACGTGCACAGTGATCTCTACATCGGCGGCACATGGGTGCCGACGACGTCCACCGACGTCATCGAGGTCGTCAACCCAGCGACGGAGCAGGTGATCGCCACGGTCCCGGCCGCGTCGACCGACGACGCCGACGCAGCAGTACTGGCGGCGCGGGCGGCGTTCCCATCATGGTCGCAGCTGCCGATCGACGAACGCGTCGACTACGTCGAGCGCATCGCCGCGGCGATGGCCGAGCGGGCCGAGGAGATCGCTGCAACGGTCTCGGCCGAGCAGGGCATGCCGATGGCCAACGCTCGGCGCGTGCAGGCCGGCCTGCCGATCACGGTGATGCAGAGCTACGTCACCATCGGGCGCGAGTACGCCGGCGCAGGGCCGGAGCGGATCGGGCACTCGATCGTGGTCGAGGAGCCGATCGGCGTGTGCACCTTCATCACCCCGTGGAACTATCCGCTGCACCAGATCGTCGGCAAGGTCGCACCCGCGCTGGTGGCGGGCTGCACGATGGTCCTCAAGCCGAGTTCGGAGACCCCGCTCAACGCGTTCGTCCTCGCCCAGATCATCGACAGCGTCGGTGTCCCGGCCGGTGTCTTCAACCTCGTCACCGGTGCCGGGCGCACCGTGGGCGAAGCGCTCTGCGTCCACCCCGAGGTCGACATGATCTCGATCACCGGCTCGACCGAGGCCGGCGCCCGCATCGCCGAGCTGGGCGCACCGTCGATCAAGCGCATCTGCCAGGAACTCGGTGGCAAGTCCGCGAACGTGATCCTCGAGGGTGCCGACCTGTCCAAGGCCGTCCCGGCAGGCATCACCGGCATGATGCTCAACTGCGGCCAGACATGCACCGCGCTCACCCGCATGATCGTCCCGCGTTCGCAGCAGGACGAGGTGGTCGACCTCGCCGTCGCCGCCCTCGGCTCGCTCGCGATGGGAGATCCCGGCAGCGACGACAACTTCCTCGGCCCACTCGTCTCCGCGTCGCAGAAGCGCACCGTGCAGGACTACATCCGCCTCGGGATCGACGAAGGGGCGCGCCTTGTCGCCGGCGGCCCCGAGGACCCCGGGGGCTACGACGTCGGCTACTACGTCCAGCCGACGATCTTCGCCGACGTCGACAACTCGATGCGGATCGCCCAGGAGGAGATCTTCGGACCGGTGCTGTGCATCATCCCGGTCGACGGCGACGAGGAGGCGATCGCTGTCGCGAACGACTCACCGTACGGACTGTCGGGCGCGGTGTGGGCCGACACCGACGACCACGCCGTCGCCGTCGCCCGGCGGCTGCAGACCGGCCAGGTCATGGTCAACGGCGGCCGGTTCAACCCGCTCGCGCCGTTCGGCGGCTACAAGACCTCGGGCAACGGGCGCGAACTCGGGCGCGCGGGTCTCGACGAGTTCCTCGAGACCAAAGCGATCCAGCTGCCGGCGTGAACCGCCGAGTCCGCCCGAGTCCGCCCGAAGCCGCCGTCCGAAGCCAAATGAATTAACCTCTCGGTCAATAACCGGGCAGCCGACCCGGACGGGGAAACGGGGGACCGCTGACATGGCCATCATCACCAACGACACGAGCGACCAGCTGTCGACTCACGAGTCCGGGCTGAGCCTGCTCGAGCGCGTCGCATCCCTCGAGGACGTGATCCGGCGAGGCGGCGACGAAGCCCAAGAACTCCGGCGGTGTCCGTCGTTCGTCGTCGACGCCTTGGTCGACGCCGGCCTGTTCCGGTTCACGATCCCTCGCGAGCTCGGCGGCGAGGATGCTTCGGTCGGCCAGACGATCGAGGTGCTCGAGGCGATCTCGGCGATCGACGCGTCGGTCGGCTGGAACGTGATGCTCGGCTCGGAGATCAACGCGATGGCCGCCGGCGGGATGGCCAAGGAGCTGGCCGAGGAGGTCTACCTCGCGGACCCGAGCGTGATCATGTGCGGCGGCGGCGGGCCCGGCACCACCCCGTCGCGGGCGGTCGCCCAACCCGACGGGAGCTATCGGATCTGGGGGCACACGACCTTCATCAGCGGTTGCCACAACGCGACGTGGTGCTTCATGGTGGCTCCCGTGTTCGACGGCGACGAGGTCCGCCTCACCGACGGCGTACCGACCGTCAAGCTGTGGATGCTGCATCGCGACGAGTGGGAGATCCTCGACACCTGGGACGTCGCCGGCCTGCGCGGATCCGGGAGCCACGACGTGGTCACCGAGGGTGGCCTCGTTCCCGAGCGGTTCGCCGGCGTCGACCTCGTCACGGTGCCACCGCTGTACGAGAACCCGGTGTACCGCATTCCCGTACCGCTTCGGCTCGCCTACAACAAGGCCGCAGTCGCGATCGGCGTGGCCCGCGGAGCGCTCGACGAGTTCGCGGTGCTCGCGAATTCGAAGACACCGATGCTGTCGAGCACGCCGCTTCGTGACCGACCGGTTGCTCAGTACCGGATGGGCGAAGGCGAAGCGAACCTCCGCGCCGCCCGAGCGTTCCTGTTCGAGGCGATGGGGCAGGTGGAAGAGGAGCTGTGGGCGGGCCGCGACGCACCGTCGGCGGAACGCACGCAGATCGCGCGACTGGCATGCACCCACGCGGCGAACGCCTCGATGCAGGTCGTCGACTCGATCCACAACGCCGCCGGCACGTCGGCGATGCGGATGGACAGCCCGCTCGAACGCAAGCTGCGCGACGCGCACGGCTGCGCAACCCATCGCTGGGTGGCGCACCCGTTGTATGCCGAACTCGGCAAGATCTTCCTCGGCCACGAGGCGCCGGCCGAGTTCGCCGGCACCGGCGGGCCGGCTCCGGCTCCCGGCCGCTGAGCGTGGGCCGCGCGCAGTGACCGGGCCGACCGAGACGGAACTCCACGAGCTGGTCGGCCACCGCTTCGCCGGAGGGCGGTACCGGATCGAGCACTGGGAGAACTGGCTGCTCACCGACTGCACCGGTCGCGACCCGCTGCCCGACGGCCTCGTCCATCCGATCGTGCTGTTCCACGTCCCGATCCTCGGCGTGGGCACGTCGATCACGGA
This sequence comes from Ilumatobacteraceae bacterium, assembly GCA_963698435.1. Classification (GTDB taxonomy): domain Bacteria; phylum Actinomycetota; class Acidimicrobiia; order Acidimicrobiales; family Ilumatobacteraceae; genus Sva-07. Next base: position 22,230 of record CAVOQV010000017.1, read on the forward strand.
GCTGTTCGAGCTGGGCGGCGTCTCCGGGCCCGGATCGGTCGGCCTGGAGGGTTACGACTGGGAGTACTTCGGGCCGCTGCACGAGGACGTCGAGTACCGGATGGAGGGCGGCATCGTGAGCGTCGAGCGGACCACCGACGATGCTGGACGAACCGTCGACCGGATGGCCTTCGAGATCGCGCTGTTCGACGAGGCCGACCGGATGGCCGCCCGGATCACGAACCGTTGGGTCCTGCGGCGATGAGCGATCAGACCGAGGTGCACGTGGGTGACGAGATCCCCCCGTGGGCCATGCCGTCCGTCGATCCGGCACGGATGCGGACGATGGCGGCGATCCTGCGCGATCCGTACTCCGTCCATTGGGATCGCGAGGCCAATGCCGCCCTCGGGCTTCCTGGTCGCGTCATCAACCAGGGCCCGCTCAACCTCGGCTACATCGTCAACATGCTGCTCGCCTGGGCCGGTCCATCGTGCGTCCGACGGCTGACCGTGTCGTTCGGACGGCCGGTGCTCGACGGTGACTGTGTCAGCGCCCACGGGCGGGTCACTGCGCTGGCCGACGTCGACGGTGAACGGCGCGCCACATGCGAGGTGTGGCTCGATCGCGACGGCGAGCACGTCGTGACCGGCACCGCCGTCGTGGCGATCCCCGCCGCCCACCCCTGAACTGCGCACCCCAATACCACCCGACCCAACCCGACTGGGCCTTGTCCGGTGTCAGTCAGACGACTAGGTTTCGGACGAGCCGAACGACTGGCCGAACGACTGGGCGAACGAGGGGGACAACGATGGCGTACGGGGGCGATCACGTGGAGATGCCACCGGTCGAGAACTGGGTGACCGACTGGGACTGGCTCGACGACCAGTGGGGCGAGAACGCGATCGAGATCTGGAACTCGGTGCGCGAAGAATGCCCCGTCGCGACCACCGAACGCTACGGACGCGCGTTCATGCCGGTCACGATGGAGGCCGTCGCCGCCGTGGCGAACGACACCGAGCACTTCTCCTCGATCTGGGTCAACGTCGGGCGACCCGACGCGCCACGACGCCCGGCGCCACCGATCACTTCCGACCCGCCCGAGCACCATGGCCATCGGCGGCTCCTGCTCCCCGCGTTCAGCCCCAAGAACGTGGCGCCGCTCGAAGAGGACCTGCGCCAGTTCTGCCGCACGCTCGTGGCCGACCTCGACGGTGCCGACCACGCGGACGCGGCGTCGCAGTTCGCACAACACATCCCGGTTCACGGCATCTGCAAGCTCACCGGACTGCCCGAGGAAGACGCCGACCTGTTCCGTGACTGGATCCACCGCAACTTCCAGTTGGCGCCGCGCGACAACAACGTGCGCATCGCCGTCGCCGGCGAGATGAAGGAGTACGTCGACCGCCTGCTGAACGATCGGCTCGCGAACCCGCAGGACGACATGTTGACCATGGTCGCCAACGCCGAGATCGACGGCGAAGCCGTCGACTGGGACTTGAAAGTCGGCTACATCAACCTGTTGATCATCGCCGGTATCGACACCACGTGGAGTGCGATCGGGTCAGGGCTCTGGCACTTCGCCCAGCATCCCGATCAGGTCGAGCGTCTGGTCGCCGTCGACGACGACGACCTGCTGTGGACCACCGCGACCGAGGAGGTGCTGCGCTTCTACGCGCCCGTCACGATGGCGCGCAAGGTGATCGGCGAGACCGAGATCAGCGGTTGCCCGGTTCACCCGGGCGACCAGATGCTGCTGACCTTCCCCGCTGCGAACCACGACCCCGCTGCCTTCGAGAACCCGGACGTGTTCGACATGGACCGGTTGAACAACCGCCACGTCGCGTTCGGACTCGGCATCCACCGCTGTGTCGGCTCGAACCTCGCACGGCTCGAATGCACCGTGGCGTTCCAGGAGTGGCTCCGGGCGTTCCCGAACTACTCGCTCGACACCAGCAAGCCGACCACGTGGGCCAACGGACAGGTGCGCGGACCGCGCAACATCCCGGTGCTGCTTCATCGGTGAACGTCCGGGCGCACCGGTCGCCGCCCGATGGCTGATGCAGAGCGCAAGCCGGTCGGCCGCGACGCCGTGATGGCGGCGCTCGTCGAGGCGACGAGTGCGCTGATCCTCGAACAGGGCGTGACGATGTCGGTGCGCGAGATCGCGCAGCGCGCCGGCGTCAACCACGGGCTCGTCCACACCTACTTCGGCAGCAAGGACGCGTTGGTGACCGCCGCGTTCGGTCACATCGTCGCTCGGGCTGCCGCCGAACTCGACGAGAACGGATTCCCTCCGGCCGACCTCGCGTTTCGCCGGGGCGGCGAGGTGACCAGAGCCCTTGCCCGGGTGATGCTCGACGTCGGCGGCGACCCGTATCCGAGCCACCCGATCCTGCCGTCCTGGCGCACGGCGCTCGCGACCGAGCGCCCCGACGCGCGACGATGCAGAACTCGACGAGGCGGTCATCGTCGCAGCAACGCTCGGGCTGGGCTGGGCGCTGTTCGCCGAACACCTCTGCGAGATCCTCGATGTGGACCTCGACCGGCGTGACGCCATCGAGCGTCGGGTGCTCGCACTCGTCTCGGAGATCGGTGGGATCCCCACGACCGAGAGCTCGGCCTCCTCGCCGGATCCGTCCTCCGATTAGCGTCTCGGGAACAAGGGGGACACGTGACGAACTCACATGCGCCGAGCACAGGACGACAACTCGACAACGCCGATGCGGACAGTTTGACCGAGTTGATCGCGTCAGCGGTTCGCGACGCATGTGATCCGTTCACCGACACCACGGTCGCCGATGCCATCTTGCGCATCCCGGCCGCGGAGCTGTCGACGTTCATGCATGCGCGGTTCGACCCGGACGGCGACTACACGGTTCTCACGACCGGGCTTCCTGCGTCGCCCGGCGCGGCGTCGGGCCGTATCGTCACGAGCGCAGAGGCAGCCGTCGAAGCTGCCGACCGTGGCCTCGATGTCATCCTGGTGCGTACCGAGACGACTCCGGATGACGTACTGGGGATGCAGTCGGCTCGCGGCATCCTCACCGCCCGCGGCGGTCTGGTGAGTCACGCCGCCGTGGTCGCTCGCGGCTGGGGGATTCCGGCGGTGGTCGGCGCCGGCGATGTCGTCGTGGTCGACGGCGGCATCCGCATCGGCGACGACTTCCACGCGGAAGGAACCGAGATCTCGATCGACGGGCGGACGGGGAACGTGATGGAAGGCACCGTCGTGGCGTCCACGCGTTCGGCGCCGCCCGAACTCGAGACCCTCCTGGGTTGGGCCGACCTGATCCGCTCGGGACGAGTCGGGGTCCGCGCGAACGCCGACACCGCCGACGACGCCGCGCATGCCCGACACCTCGGCGCCGAGGGGATCGGGCTGTGCAGGACCGAGCACATGTTCCTGGCCGAGCAGCGACTCCGGCTCGTCCGCCGGCTGATCCTCAGCGACGACCCGACCCACGAACGAGAGATCCTGCACGAGCTCGACATCGTCCAACAGGCCGACTTCGCCTCGATCATCGCTGCGATGGATGGCCTGCCGGTGACGGTTCGCCTCCTCGACCCGCCACTGCACGAGTTCCTCCCCGACTACGAGCGCCTGGTGGTCGCCGAAGCGACCGGCACCCTTGACGACGAGTCGCGCGCCGAGCTCGTCGCCGTCCGTCGGCTGCGTGAGGCCAACCCGATGATCGGCACGCGCGGTGTCCGACTCGGTGTGGTCAAGCCCGGCGTCTACCAGATGCAGGTCAGGGCCTTGGCCCGTGCCGTCGGCGAGGCGTTGGCGGCGGGGCGTGACCCCAGGGTCGAGATCATGATCCCGCTGGTGATGGGCGCCGACGAGCTCGCGATGGCACGCGGCTGGGTACTGGAGGCGCTCGACGAAGCCGGCGTGGCCGACTTCGACGCCGTCAGCATCGGCGCGATGGTCGAGACACCGCGCGCCGCACTGGTCGCCGCGGACCTCAGCGCTCATGCGGACTTCTTCTCGTTCGGCACCAACGATCTCACCCAGCTGACGTTCGCGTTCAGCCGCGACGACGTCGAGGTCCGCTTGCTGCCCGCGTATCTCGAAGCGGGCGTGCTCCCCTTCAATCCGTTCGACCAACTCGACCAGGAGGGCGTCGGCCGCCTGATCGAGATGACCTGCACCGACGCGCGCGCGGTCAAACCGGAGATCAAGATCGGCATCTGCGGCGAGCAAGCCGGTGATCCGGCCTCCGCGCGATTCCTGGTCGACGCCGGGATCGACTATGTCAGCTGCTCGCCCTACCGGGTACCGATCGCTCGGCTCGCCGTCGCGCAGGCACTCCTCGACGCCGACCGCGTCCCCGACACCGAGATCGACCGGCTCACCGCCGATGTCGCCGACGACCACGCTGCGCCGAGCGCCACCTCACCGGCTGCCACCGCCGGCGAGATCAGCGACGACGAGGCCCGTTTCCTCGTCCTCCATGCGCTGCGGATCAAAGGGTTCAGCTCCGCCGCGACCGTGGCGGAACTGTCGACGGTCGATCCCGACCGCACAGCGGCGATTCTCGCCGAGCTCGCCGAGAGCGGACACGCCAAGTTCTTCGAGGCGCGCGAGCTGTGGCAACTGACCCCCGACGGCAAGCAACGCCACGCCACCGAGATCGTCGACGCAGCGGCCGAACTCGGCACCGGCCTGCGAGCCCACTACGAGCCGTTCCTCGACCTGAACACCGAACTGAAGGAGTTGTGCACGGCCTGGCAGACACGCGGCGACGAACCGAACGACCACAGCGACGCCGACTACGACGCCGAGCGGCTCGCTGAACTCGACCGGTTCAACGAGCGTTGCGCCCCCGTGCTCGACGGATTCACCGAGGTCATCCCTCGGTTCGCCGCCTATCGGCACCGGCTCACCGGGGCGGCGGCCCGCGCCGTCAACGGCGAGATCAAGATGTTCACCGGCGTGATGTGCGGATCGTTCCACGACATCTGGATGGAGCTTCACGAAGATCTGATCCAGTTGTTGGGCATCGACCGCACCGCCGAAGGCAGCTACTGACCCACCCAGGGCGCGGGCTCCCCCGCTCCCGCGATGAGCGAAAGGCGCGCATTCGGTCCGTTCGCTCATCGCTGCGGGAGACACCTCACCGGCGATGAGCGAAAGGCGCCGATGCGGGTATCTCGCTCATCGCTCGGTTCGGGTGGGGATGAGCCGTGGGATGGCGACGATCAGGAGCCCGGCGACCGCGACGGCGACCGCCGAGTAGAGCCACGCCGGATCCCAGAACACCTCGAGCAGGAAGAAGTCGCGCAGGAACGGCACGAGGAACACCACGACGTACCCGGCACCCATCGCGACCACGAGCCCGAGCTTCCATGACCGCAGCGGTCGGCTGGCCACGGCGAGCACGACGAGCCCGATCGCGAGCAGCGTCACGGTGGCAAGCGTGCGGGCCTGCTCCAGGTCGATGTCGGCAACGTGGAGCGCAGCCTCGTAGGCAGCCAGGGTCGCACTGCCGGCGACCACTCCCGCCGGAATCGAGAACCAGAGGACCCGACGAAGAAACCCCGGACGGATCCGGTCGACCTCGGGCGCAAGGGCGAGGAAGAACCCGGGGATGCCGATGCTGAACGTTCCGATCAAGGTGAGCTGACGCGGCAGGAACGGGAAAGGGCTGTTCAACAGCCCGACCGCGAACGTCAGCAGCACGGCGTAGGCCGCCTTCGTGACGAACAGGTTGGAGACCCGTTCGATGTTGTTGATCACCTTGCGGCCCTCGTCGACCACCGTCGGCAGACTCGAGAACGCATTGTCGGTCAGCACGAGGTCAGCGACCGCTTTGGTGGCCTCGCTGCCCGAGCCCATCGAGATGCCGAGGTCGGCGTCCTTGAGGGCGAGCACGTCGTTGACGCCGTCGCCGGTCATCGCCACGACGTGACCACGAGACTGCAGTGCCCGAACCATCGCCTGCTTCTGCTGTGGCTTGACCCGCCCGAAGACCGTGCCCGCATCCATCGACACGGCGAGATCGTCGAGGTCGGTCGACAGCTCACGAGCGTCGACGGGCGTTCCCTCGACCGTGAGACCCGCCCGATCGGCGATCGCTGCCACGGTGTCCTGGTTGTCGCCCGAGATCACCTTGAGCGTCACGTCCTGTTCGGCGAAGTACGCGAGGATCTCGGCGGCGTCGGGACGGATCTCGTCTTCGAGTTCGACGATGGCGAGCGTCCGGATCTCCGCAGGTAGATGGTCGCCACCAGGACCATCAGGAGACGTCGCGACCGCCAGCAGGCGCTTTCCGCCGCTGCTCAATCGCGCGACGAGATCCCGCGTCGGATCGTCGGCCGCCAGCAGGAAGTCGGGCGCTCCGAGGTAGAACCAACCGCGACCGACGAAGGACGCGGCCGACCACTTGCGTTCGCTGTCGAAGGGTTCGACACGGTCGACCTCCCAGGTGGTGTCGGTCCCCACGGCTGCGGCGATCGCCGCCATCGAGGCGTTCGGGTCACGGTCGGAGGAGGCGAGCGCGACCAGTCCATCGCGGACGTCGTCGTCGGTACGCCCTGCCGCAGTGTGCGCCGCGGCGAAGGTGATCTCACCGGTGGTGATCGTTCCCGTCTTGTCGAGGCACAGCACGTCGACCCGAGCCAGCACCTCGACCGTCGAGAGCTGGCTCGCCAACGCGTTGCGACGCGCCAGTGCGACGATGCCGGCCATGAACGAGAGGCTCGTCAGCAGCACGAGCCCATCGGGCACCATCGCAACGGCGGCGGCAACGGTGCCGAGCAGTGCGTCCTGCCAGTGGTCCTCGGCATCGAGCAGGTTGACGAACAGGAAGATCGACGCGATCGGGATGATGACCGTGAGCCAACGCAGGATCGTGTCGATGCCCTTGCGGAGCTGGGATTCGGCGGCCGCGAACTGTTTTGCCTCGGTGGCGAGCGCGCTGGCGTAGCTGTCGGCACCCACCGCCGTTGCCCGGATCCGTCCGTTGCCGGCCACCACGAAGCTGCCCGAGAGCACGTCGTCGTCGACGTCCTTGGGGACCGGCAGGGATTCGCCGGTGAGCATCGATTCGTCGAGACGAAGACCGATCGCATCGAGCACGACGCCATCGACGGCCACCTGCCCTCCGAGGCGCAGCTCGACCACGTCGTCGAGCACGATCTCGTCGGAGGGGATCTCCACGGCGTTGCCGTCGCGGATCACCGTCGTACGCGGTTCGGTGACCACGGAGAGTCGCTGCAACTCCCGCCGAGCACGGACCTCCTGGACGACACCGATGACGGAGTTCGACACCACCACGCCGACGAACAACCCGTCCTGCGGATTCCCCGACACCAGCACCAGCGCGAACAACGTGAGCATGATCGCGTTGACGACCGTGAACACGTTCGCGGCCACGATCTGGCCGAAGGATCGCCCGGGAGGTTCCGGGGTCACGTTGACACGCCCTGCAGCGACGCGTTCGGCGACCTGAGCAGCAGTCAAGCCGAGCCCTGCGGCGCTGTCGACTCGCTGCTGATCCATCTCGCAGCGCAGCGTAAATCAAACCGGTGTCGAACGGTCCCTCTCGCATCCGAATCGCTGGTTCACTGGAGCCGTGGCTTCCACCGATCCAGACGACTTGATCGCCTACGTCCGCGAGTCCGTGATCGGACGCGACGACGTCATCGACGGCCCGTACGGCCCGCGACCGATCATCTACGCGGACTACACCGCGTCCGGACGTTCGCTCACGTTCATCGAGGACTACATCCGCACAGTCGTGCTCCCGCTGTATGCGAACACGCACACCGAATCGTCCGGCACGGGACTGCAGACCACCCGGCTACGCGAGGAGGCGCGGGAGATCATCGCTCGGTGCGTCGGGGCCACCCGCGAGGAACACGCCGTGGTCTTCTGCGGCAGCGGTGCCACCCACGCCGTCGCCAAGCTGCTCGGCGTGCTCGGGTTGAAGATCCCGTCCGCGCTCGATGATCGATACCACCTGACCGACGCGATCCCCGCCGCCGACCGTCCCGTGGTGTTCATCGGCCCGTACGAACACCACTCGAACGAGCTGCCGTGGCGCGAGTCGATCGCCGATGTCGTGATCATCGACGAAGATGCCGACGGCCATGTCAGCCTCGACCACCTCGAACGCGAACTGATCCGACACGCCGACCGGACCACCTTGATCGGTTCGTTCTCGGCAGCCTCGAACGTCACCGGGATCATCACCGACACCATCGCCGTCTCGACGTTGCTCCACCGGCACGGCGCGCTGTCGCTCTGGGACTACGCCGCCGCGGCACCGTACGTACCGATCGAGATGGGATCGAGTGCGGACGGCAACCTCGCCTACAAGGACGCCGTCTTCATCTCACCCCACAAGCTGATCGGCGGCCCGGGAACCCCCGGTGTGCTCGTGGCTCGACGCGAGCTCTTCGCCAACCGCGTCCCCGACGTGCCGGGCGGTGGCACGGTCCGCTACGTCAGTACGGCTGAGCACGACTACCACCCCCAGATCGAGCACCGCGAAGAAGCGGGAACACCCGCGATCGTCGAGTCGATCCGAGCTGGCCTCGTGTTCCAGCTGAAGGAGGCCGTCGGGCCCGACGTCATCGAAGCCAAGGAGGCCGACTTCGTCCGGCGGGCGATCGCCCGGTGGGAACAACACTCGAACATCAACGTGCTCGGCAGCCACGAGGCCGAGCGGCTGTCGATCGTGTCGTTCGTGATCCGCCACGGCGACCGCTTCTTGCACCACAACTACGTGGTGGCGCTGCTCAACGACGTCTTCGGCATCCAGTCACGCGGCGGTTGTTCCTGCGCCGGACCCTACGGACACCGGCTGCTCGGCATCGACCTCGAACGATCGCACGAGTTCCAGCGCGAGATCAACCGAGGGTGCGAAGGCATCAAGCCCGGCTGGGTGCGCGTGAACTTCAACTACTTCATCGACGATGCCACGTTCGACTACATCGTCGACGCCGTCACGATGATCGCCTCGCACGGCGCCTCGCTGTTGGACGAGTACGACTTCGAACCCGACAGTGGCCTCTGGCACCACCGCCGAGGCAACCGCGGGCCGTCGATGAGCCTCGACGAGATCTCCTACGAGGGCGGCCGGATGCAGTTCGAGAACCGGCGACACAGTGAGCCCGTCGATCTTGCTCGCCACCTCGCCACGGCCCATGACGTGTTCCACGCCGTCGACGACCACCGGGCACCGTCCATGACACCGGAGACCAACGACGACTTCGAGACGCTGCGGTGGTTTCCGTACGCCGCGGACGTCACCGGATGACGCGGGGGCCTCGGATGCCGCGGATGCCGCAGATGTGATGTCCGGCGCCCACACCCGAACGACACCCGATCGTCACGAAACCGTCATATTGGGTTAGGCTCGGCGCTCATGTCGAGGATGTCCTGGCTGTCGGCGAACGGACTTCGACGGATCGTCGCGTCCGCCACCGTGGTCCTCGCGGTCGCCGTCGGTGGGAGCGCCATGCCGCTCACCGTTGCGAATGCGCAGGACCCCGCTGCCGTGCGCGCTGCTCAGGAGATCCAGGCAGCTCGCGACCGCGCCGACGCCGCCGCCCAGGCGATGTTCGATGCGGAATCGCGACTCGACACGCTCGAAGTCGAGATCGCCGCCGCCGAACGCGACCTCGCGACCGTCGAGGCCGAGGCGAACTCGATGCGCTCGAGCCTCCAGCAGGACGCCCAACGAAGCTTCGTGAACTCCGGTTCGTCGATGCCGTTGTTGATCGACCTCGACCAGGCCAACGCCGACATCACCGCCGACCGTCAGGCGTCGGTCGCCCGTGGCGCCGCCTCCGTGGAACTCGACGACTTCGATGCCGTGATGAAGGAGGTCGCCGCCCAGCGGTCCGACCTCGAACGCCAGCGGGAGGCCACCACGCAGGCCCGCCAGCAATTCGAGGATCTGAGGGCCACCGCGGAAGCCGAGGTCGTCAAGCTCGCCGAGATCGAGAAGCAGCGGCTGGCCGACGTCGCGGTCCAGCGCGAGCTCGAACGTCAGCGACAAGCCAAGCTCACCCAGGAGGCCGCCGCTGCCCGCCAGCGCCAAGCCGCCACTGCAGCCGCTGCACCTGCCGCCGCTGCCGCACCCGCCGCCGTGGCGCCGGCCGTGTCCGGCAACTCGTCCGGATCCTCCTCGGGCTCGTCGAATTCGGCGCAAGGGGCGGCCTCACCGGCGCCCGCTCCGGCACCGGCGCCCGTCCCGGCCAGCCCTCCCCCCTCGAACGCCGGCAGCGGCATCGTCTGCCCCGTCGCCGGGCCTCACGCCTTCGCAGACACCTGGGGTGCCGCTCGCTCGGGCGGTCGCAGCCACGAAGGCGTCGACATGATGGCCGCACGGGGCGTCCCCCTCGTCGCGGTCGAGTCCGGCTATGCCCAGTTCAAGACGACCCGGCTCGGTGGCAACTCGGTGTGGGTGAACGGCAACAGCGGGACCCGGTACTTCTATGCGCATCTCAGCGCATGGGAAGGATCGAGTCGCAACGTGTCACGTGGCGAGGTCATCGGCTACGTCGGCGCCACCGGCAACACCACCGCCAACCACCTCCACTTCGAGGTGCACCCCGGCGGTGGCCGCGCGGTCAACCCCTACCCGTACGTCCGAGCCGTCTGCTGACGTCCCCACCTCGTTTGCGCACCCAATCTCGTTTGCGTGCAGATCTGGGTGGGACGCCCCACCCAGATCTGCGCACAAGCGGGGTGGGTCATTCGGGGCGGTGGCCAACCAGGGGGACCCCGCCGGTGCCGATGAACCGGCTGGTGTAGGTGGCGATGTTGCCGATGTAGTTCGCCCGCTCGTAGGCGGTCGGGTCGCTGGCAGCATGGCTCGCGACCGCGCCACGCATCTGCGAGACCGAGTCGTAGTCGTGTTCGACCATCCAGTCGGACAACTGCGCCTCGATCGTCGCCAGATGCGCCGGGCCGTGATGCAGCAACGACGAGGTCGTCATCGCCACGTCGGCTCCGGCCAGGATCAACTTCGCAGCGTCGAAGCCCGAGTGCACGCCGGTCGAGCCGGCGATCGACATCGTCAGGTGCTCACGCAGGATCCCGATCCAACGCAGCGGCAAGCGGAGCTCCTCGGGACTGCTGAGCACGATCCGCGGTGAAACCTCGAGCGTCTCCAGATCGAGATCGGGTGAGTAGAACCGGTTGAACATGACCACGCCGGCCGCACCCGCACGCTGGAGTCCGACGACGAACGACGACACCGACGAGTAATAGGGCGAGATCTTCACCGCAACCGGCACGTCGACCTCCTCGGCCACCAAGGCCACGAGCTCGCGATGTTCGGCCTCGACGGCCGGGCCGTCGATGTCCGGATCGGCCGCCACCGTGTAGAGGTTCAGCTCGACCGCATCGGCGCCGGCACCTTCGAGCAGGCGGGCGTACTTCACCCAACCGCCGATGTTGGCGCCGTTCAGACTGGCGATCACCGGGATGTCGACGGCGGTCTTCGCGTTCTCGATCAGCTCGAGGTACGAGTCGATGGCCGATCCGTAGTCGTCGACCTCGGGGAAGAACGACGTCGCTTCGTGGAAGCTGTCGCCGTGGACCGTGTACAACCGGTCGATCTCGGCGGTCTCGTGTTCGATCTGCTCTTCGAAGATCGACGGGAGGACCACTGCTCCGGCGCCGGCCAGTTCGAGTTCGACCAGCCGGTCGAGCTGCCCCGTGAACGGTCCCGCCGACGCAACGAGTGGCGACCGCAACGGCAACCCGAGGTAGGTGGTGTGAAGGTCAGGCATCGTCGGATCCTCCGTCGCTGGTGTCGTCGATCTCGTCGAGCTCCGGCTGGCGCGCTTCGTGCAGCGCACGCTCCACTCCCGCGAGCTGCTCGTAGTAGTGCCACCGCTCGTCGATGTCCTGCTGAGCAAGATCCAACAACTCCGCGGAGCGCCCGGGGTCGGATCTCGCGAGCATCGAGAACCTGGCCTCCTTCAACGCAAACTCCTTGAGCGGGATACTGGGCGCCGCGGAATCGAGTTGGAACGGATGCTCGTGTTCGTCGGTTGTCGGCTTGTACCGGTACAACGGCCAGTAGCCGGACTTCACGGCCTCCTTCTGATGCGACATCGAGGTCTCCATGTCGATGCCGTGAGCGATGCACGTCGAGTAGGCAATGATCAGCGACGGCCCGTCCCAGGCGTCGGCCTCGGCGAGCGCCTTGACCGTCTGGATGTCGCTGCCGCCAATGGCGATCTGCGCGACGTAGACGTTGCCGTAGCGACGAGCGATCGCGCCGAGGTCCTTCTTGCCCGTCGGCTTGCCACCCATCGCGAACTTCGCAACGGCCCCGAGCGGTGTCGCCTTCGACGCTTGGCCGCCCGTGTTGGAGTACACCTCGGTGTCGAGCACCAGCAGGTTGACGTTGCGACCCGAGCCCAGGACATGGTCGACGCCACCGAAGCCGATGTCGTAGGCCCATCCGTCACCGCCGACGATCCAGGTGCTCGTACGGACCAGTTCATCCGCGATCACCGCGAGGCGTTGGGCCCGGTCCACGACGACAGGGTCGTTCGACGTCACCAGCTCGACGAGACGCTCGCGCAGCACCGACACGCGTGTCCGCTGCTCGATCACTCCGTTCTCGGTCGGCGTGGGATCGGCGAGCAGCGCGCTCGCGAGATCGAGACCGACCGCGTCGGCGAGCTGCTCGACGAGGCGCCGGGCCTCGCGCTGGTGGTGTTCGATGCCGAGGCGCATCCCGTAGCCGAACTCGGCGTTGTCCTCGAACAGCGAGTTCGACCAGGCCGGCCCGAGTCCGTTGGCATCCTTCGACCACGGCGTGGTCGGAAGGTTGCCGCCGTAGATCGACGAGCAGCCCGTGGCGTTGGCCACGACCAGCCGGTCGCCGAAGAGTTGGGTGAGCAGCTTGAGATACGGCGTCTCGCCACAACCCGAGCAGGCGCCGGAGAACTCGAACAGTGGTTGCAGGAGCTGGGAGTTCTTCACCGAGTCGTGCGTGATCGATGCACGCTCGAGTTCGGGGATCTCGGTGAAGAAGTCCCACCGCTCGCGTTCGACGGCCCGATGCTCGGGGGCAGGGCGCATGTTGATCGCCTTGCGCTTCACCTGGGTCTTGTCCTTGGCCGGGCAGACGTCGACGCAGATCCCGCAACCCGTGCAGTCGTCGGGGGCGACCTGGATCGTCAGCTGATGCCCGTCGAGCTCACGCGACCGGAAGCTCTTGGTGAGGAATCCCTCGGGTGCACCGTGTAGTGCGGCGGGCTCGTAGGCCTTCATGCGGATGGTTGCGTGCGGACACACCACCGCGCACTTTCCGCAATCGATGCACAGATCGGGCTCCCAGATCGGGATCTCGATCGCCAGCTTGCGCTTCTCGTACTGCGTGGTCGCGGTCGGGAACGTCCCGTCGATCGGCATTGCCGACACCGGGAGCAGGTCACCCTGGTTGGCGACCATGGTCATCGTCACGCGTTCGATGAAGTCGGTCTCGGCGTTGTCGCGGGCCGAGTCGAGGATGTCGAGCGTCTCGTCGAGTTCGGTGCTCGTGGGCATCACCGATGGCACGGTCACCTCGGCGAGTTCGGCCATCGCCAGGTCGACGGCGGCCTCGTTGCGTTCCACGATCAGACGACCCCGGCGCCCGTAGGCGGCGCTGATCGAGGCCTTGATGGCACCGACGGCGCGATCGAGTGCCATCACGTCGTTCAGGGCGAAGAAGCACGGTTGCATGATCGTGTTGATGCGCCCCGGCATCTTGAGTTCGCGTGCGATGCGGGTGGCGTCGATGGTGAACACCCGCAGTTCCTGCTCGTGGATCCGGCGCTGGATGGCGATCGGGAGATGCTCCCAGAGCTCGTCGGCGGCATACGGTGCGTTGAGCAGGAACGTACCGCCTCGGCGGATGTCGGCGAGCACGTCGAAGCGGTCGAGCAGACCGAACTGGTGGCACGCAACGAGGTCGGCCGCCTGCACGAGGTAGGTCGAGCGGATCGGTTCGGGACCGAACCGCAGGTGCGACACGGTCATCGAGCCAGACTTCTTGGAGTCGTAGACGAAGTAGCCCTGTGCGTAGAGGTCGGGCTCGTGACCGATGATCTTCACCGATGCCTTGTTCGCCCCGACCGTGCCGTCGCTCCCGAGCGCGTAGAAGACAGCGGACCGACCGGATTGCTCGACCATGAACGTGGCGTCGACGTCGAGGCTGAGCCCGGTGACGTCGTCGACGATGCCGACGGTGAACCGCCGTTTCGGTGACTCCTTCGTCAGTTCGTCGAGGACGGCCTTGGCCATCGCCGGGTTGAACTCCTTGGATCCGAGGCCATAGCGGCCACCGATGACGCGGACGCCGGAACGGTCGGATTCGGCGACGGCGGTCACGACGTCCTGGAAGAGCGGTTCGCCAGCCGAGCCCGGCTCCTTGCACCGATCGAGCACGGCGATCGAGCGCACCGAGTCGGGCAGCGCCTCGATCAGCGCGTCGATCGGGAAGGGCCGGAACAACCGGATGGTCGCCAACCCGACCTTCTCGCCCGCAGCGACCAACTTCGCGACCGTCTCGCCGACGGCACCGGAACCTGACCCCATCATCACGATCACCCGCTCCGCGTCGGGAGCGCCTTCGTAGTCGACGAGTCCGTACCGGCGCCCGGTGCGGGCTTCGAGTTCGGCGAAGACGTCGGCGACGATGCCGGGGACGGCATCATGGAAACCGTTGGCAGCCTCCCGAGCCTGGAAGAACACGTCCGGGTTCTGTGCGGTACCGCGCACGACCGGTGCGGTCGGTCGCAGGCGGCGCAGCTTGTGGGCGGCGATGTCCTCGTCGTTGATCAGCGAGCGCAGATCGTCGTCGCCGAGCAGGTCGATGCGGTTGATCTCGTGCGACGTGCGGAACCCGTCGAAGAAGTGAAGGAACGGCACCCGCGCCCGGAGCGTGGCAGCGTGCGAGACCGCGGCGAAGTCGTGGGCCTCCTGCACCGAGCTGGCGCACAACATCGCGAAACCGGTCGAGCGGGCGGCCATCACGTCGCTGTGGTCGCCGAAGATCGACAGAGCGTGCGTGGCGATCGCACGGGCGGCGACGTGGATCACCGCAGGCGTGAGCTCGCCGGCGATCTTGTACATGTTCGGCAGCATCAGCAGGAGACCCTGCGAGGCGGTGAAGGTCGTGCCGAGGGCGCCGGTCTGCAATGCACCGTGCAGGGTCCCGGCCGCGCCGGCCTCGGACTGCAGCTCGACGACCTCGGGGACCGCGCCCCACAGGTTCGTCTGGCCGCTCGCCGACCACGCGTCGGCGAGCTCGCCCATGGCCGACGCCGGCGTGATCGGGTAGATCGCGACCACCTCCGACAGCGCATACGCGACCTTCGCCGCCGCCTCGTTGCCGTCGATGCACGCCGTCTCGGCGGGGGTCGAACCCGGTTCGGCGGCCTCCGAGTCGTGTGCTGGGCGATCATCGGTGGCCGTCGTGCTCATGATCACCATCCTTGCGTCCGCACGCACCGCTGACGACCGCCCAAAGTCCCCAATTTCACCGGCACCACAACCGAAATTCGGAGCGAACCACGCGCCCGGCGCAACGTTCGCTCCGAACTTCGGGAATGGGGGAAGGTGAAGCTCGCGTGTCGAGGGTGACGGGAGCGGTTCGGGGCTCAGGCGACCGGGTAGTCGATCAGCAGCGCACCGGCCGCGGCAAGTGTGACGCCGGCAGCCACGAGCACACGCGAGCTTCGGAACACGAGTGCTGAACGACGCGGTGATGCCGGCGAAGAACAGCGCCGACGCGAAGAAGAGCGTGAGCCGGATGTAGTCGTCCCCGGTGTCGCCTGCGTCCTCGCTCGACACCGAGGCGGCGAGCGCCTTCGCGTCGAGATCGCGCGACGGCTCGAGGAGCGCATCGAGGTACTCCTCGTTCTGCAGCAGGTTCGTCGGCAGCTCACCGATCGCGATCTGTTCCTCCCAGCTGTCGAGGATCGGCAGGAAGGCGGGCCGGACGATCGTCTCGCGGATGAACAGTTGCAGGTTGGCGTTGTCGGTGCTGACGGCCTGGGCGTACTGGCTCACCGACGCGGCGTCGTAGGCAACCGTCTGGGTGGCGAGCGCGTACTCCCGTGAGGCATCGATGCGGAACGACGCGGAGATGCGGGCCTCGTCGGTCTGAACGCCGTTCCACCGCGACACCTGGAACGCCGACCAGGCCGAACCGACCGTCGCGAGTGCCAGCAACACCACGGTGATGATCTCGATGATCCGTCCCGATGGTGGCGCCCCTTTGCGTCGCGAGGACTCAGGAGCCCAGGGCGACTCGCTCACTGCAGGTCGTTCCCGACCTCGGCCTCGGGCTCGGCGTCGACCGCATCCGAAGCCGAGGTGGTCGACGTGGCCGACGTCGAGGGTGCTGCCGCCATGACCGGCGCCGAGATCGCCGACGGGATCGGACGATCGCCTCCCCAGCGTTCGAGGATCTGTGCCAGCGCCTCGATCTGCCGATATCTCAACATCACGTCCGCGTCGACGTCGTCGAGGAGCTCGTTCATCGAGGCGTCGTTCTCGAGACGCGCCTTTCGCACCTGGGTGAGCGCCTGTTCGCGTTCGAGTTCGACGTCGGCACGGAGCGTCGCGACCTCACCGTCGAAGACGTCATGCGACAGGCCGAGCTGCCGAGGACGACCTTCTACCGCTACTTCACCGACCTCGAGTCGATCCTGCTGCACGGCGTGGCGGAGATCGCCGACGAACTCAACGAGGCATCGACGCTCTGGTATGCCGCGGTCGGGGATCCCGCCGCCGCCCTCGGACCGGCGGCCACCGGCCTCGTCGAGGTGTACCAGCGACACGGGCGCCTGTTGCTCGCGTTCTCCGACGCCGCCGCGATCGCACCGGAGGTCGAGCAGGCCTGGCATGCGGCCATCGAGGGGTTCGTCGAGCAGACGACCGATCGGATCCGACACCTGCAACAGTCGGGAGACACCGAGGTGCCCGACGCTCGCGAGATCGCCCGTGCGCTGGTGTGGATGACCGAGCGCTACCTGCACGAGACGTACGGCCGCGGATCGGGCACCCCGACCTCGACGGCCGTCGAGACGATCGTCACGATCTGGCGTCGCACGCTCTTCCACGGCCCGACGCCATGAGCACCCATGGGGCGACTCCCCGCCTCCATGTTCCGAGTCCACAGAAAGCGAACCGACCATGACGTCCCCACACCCCGGGTACAACACCGAGATCCCCGAGTCGATCACGACGCCCGACCACGTCGACACCCGGATCGGGCGCCTCGACTTCTTCGACGGCCTGCCGACCGTCGAGACCGCCGCGCGGCTCCACGACCACCTGGCGTTCATCCGCGGCGTCGAGGCCTTCCTCAACAGTGTCCCGGCGGCGTCGATCGAGGCGATGCGCCGCGGCATGGTCGACATGGGAGCGACCGCATCGCACCAGTGCGTCATCATGGACCAGCTGCTCGACTCGAGCCCACTGTTCCTCACGGGGAACACCGACACCGTGTACGCCTCGGTGATCCTCGACCTCGAGCACGACGGCCCCACGGTGGTCGAGATCCCGCCCGGTTGCGGGCCAGGCACCGTGAACGACGCCTGGTTCCGATTCGTCGTCGACATGGGTGGGCCGGGACCCGACCGCGGCCAGGGCGGCAAGTACCTGATCGTCCCGCCCGACCACGAGGGCGACTTGCCCGACGGGTACTTCACGGTCACCTCACCCAGCTACACGAACTGGTTGATCCTGCGCGGCTTCCTCGTCGACGGCCTGCCCGACGCTGCCGCGGCGATGTTCCGCAACGGCCTGCGCGTCTACCCGCTGTCGAAATCGGACAACCCGCCGACGATGGAGTTCATCTCGACGCACGGCACGCACTTCAACACGATCCACTCCAACGACGCGACCTTCTACGAGGAACTCCACGCGGTGATCGACCGCGAACACCTCGACGTGATCGACCCGGAGATCCGCGGGCTGCTGTCGGCGATCGGGATCCGCAAGGGGCGACCCTTCGCCCCCGACGAACACATGCAGGCCATCCTGCGCGACGCAGCAGCGGTCGCCAACGCGACGGCGCGCACGCTGTTCTTCCAGCCGCGTGATCCGGGCGCCTACGTCTACGACGACGGCAGCCACTGGAAGACCGCCTTCATCGGCGGCGACTACCGGTGGCTGATCGACGACGGCGAAGGCGGCCGAAACCTCGACGCGCGCACGTACTTCTTCTACATGGCAACGGTCAACACGCCCGCGATGGCGCTCAAGATGGTCGGCGTCGGCTCGCAGTACGCCGCCCTCGACGTCGACCGCGACGGCAACTACCTCGACGGCTCGAAGAACTACCGGCTGAACATTCCCGCCGACCCGCCGGCCAAGGACTTCTGGTCGGTCGTCGCCTACGACCCGCAGACCCGATCGGAACTGCAGACCGGGCAACCGTTCCCGAGCAGGAACAGCGAGAAGGACCCGCTCGTGCGCAACGACGACGGTTCCGTCGACCTCTACTTCGGGCCGACCGCGCCCACCGGCCAGGAATCGAACTGGATCCAGACCGTGCCCGGCAAGGGTTGGTTCGTACTGCTGCGTCTCTACGGCCCGCTCGAGCCGTGGTTCGACCAGACGTGGCGCCCGGGCGAGTTCGAGCTGATCGACTGAGCCGACCAGCCCGACCAGCCCGACCGCCCGACAGCCCGACTGAGGCGGCACCGCCGCCTCAGTCGTGGAGCATGTCGAGCAACTCGCCGACGGTGTGCTTGCCCTCGAGGGGATGGCGCAGCGGGCTGCGGTCGATGATCTCGTAGTGGTTGCGCCGCCCGACCTTCTCGCGCCGCAGATAGCCGCCGTCCTCGAGATCGTCGAGGATGCGCTGGACTGCGCCCGGCGTGATCCCGACCACGTAGCTGAGGTCGCGCTGGCGCAGGTCCGGGTCGCGGCTCAGTGCCACCATCACGTGTGCATGATTGGTCAGGAACGTCCACGAGGGCAGATCCGGCTTCGGCTCGATCAACGTCACCAATGCATCATATGTATTCGAAGACATATGTTGCCCGCTGTTGTTTTCGGTGCCGACGCGTCGGCGCGTCCGCGTGCTGCTAGTCATCGGTGTCCTCCTCGCGGGTGGCCCGAGCGTGCGAATCTGCGTCGGCCAACTCGCGCTCGGGTTCCACGAGTTCGTCGACGGTCAGATGAACGGAGTCGGTGGTTCGATGGGTTGCCCGGAACAGCAGGTGAGTGCTCGCCGGCAACGTGAGCAGCAGGGCAACGACGACGATCGCCAGTTCAGCGGCACCTCGCAGGCCCACCTCGATGCCCGCACCGATCGCAACGAACAGGAACGCGATCGGGCTGGCCTTGCCCGCGGCGTGGAACCGGGCGTACGGCGTGTTGAACGTCAGCAGGCCGATGCCGGCGAGCAGCGCGACGAGCGCACCGAGCAGGATGAAGGCGGACGTGACCGGATTCATGGACGCCCCGTCGTCTCGATGAAGCGACTCAGCGCCACCGTCGCGGTGAACGCCACGATGGCGATCACCACGAGCACGCCGATGTACAGGGTGTCGCCCGTCTCGGCCACACGGGTCCCGATCGCACCCATCAGCGCCACGAGTGCGGCATCGAGCGAGATCACCCGGTCTGCCAACGACGGACCGCGCACGAGCCGGATGCCGGCCAGGATCCCGGCGAGCAGGAAGATCCCGACGGCGATGTCGGCGATCACTCGGGCACCTCGCTGACCGGGCCGACGGTGCCGGCCGGGCTGACGGGGAGGGCCCGGCAGGCCAGATCGGCGAGCTGTCGAACGTGCCGTCGGATCTCGTCGGACTTCTCGGCGTGCAGCACGTGCAGGTAGAGCCGTCCCGTGTCACCGTCGCTGTCGACCACCGCGGTGCCCGGCGTGACCGTGATCGCGACGACGAGCATCAGGAAGTGCGACCGTGACTCGACGGAGGTGTCGACTGCGATGATCGCCTCGTCGGTGTAGTCGGTCGGCGTGAGGATCTCCCACGCAACGTGCACCGTCGAGACGACGAGGTCGGCCACCACCAGCCAGAGGAAGTGCAACAGCGGCACGATGCGCACCCCGCCGGTGTTCCGATCGACGCCCGAGAACACCGTGGCGGCGACGGCCACGAGCGTTCCGGACACCACGTTGGCGATCGACACGTCACCCCACAGGGCGCACCATGCCCCGACGAGCAGGGCGATCGTCAGCAGTCGCCGCGGTGCGAGAACGGCTCGTGCCGTGGTCATCCACGACGGTCGGGCAACGGTGGTCTGCATCAGTCGACCTCCTCCACACCGACGGCCCCACCGAGCACGTCGACGATGTACGGCGAGCGGTCGAGCAGATCGGTGGCGACCTCCTCGCTCATGCGCCACAGCGGTCCGGCGACGACGGCGACCGCGATGGTGCCGGCGACGGCGATGCCGGCCGCGGTCTCCATGATCGTCACCGAGCGCCGGCTCGAGGCGGGCACCGCCGACGGTGTGACCTCACCCCAGAACGCCCCGACCCAGATCTTGGTCATCGACAACAGCGTCAGGATCGACCCGACGAGCGAGACTGCGACGATCACGTAGGCCCCCGAGGACATGCCGGCATCGACCAGCGCCAACTTCGCGACGAACCCGGAGAACGGCGGCAGGCCGGCGAGGCTCAGTGCGGGCAGCGCGAACAGCACGGCGATCACCGGCTTGCTGGACGCGAGGCCGCCGACCTTCTTGAGCGCCGAGGTGCCCTGATCGTCCTCGATCAGGCCCCCGGCGAGGAACATCACCGTCTTCACCGGGATCTGGTGGATCAGGAACAGGACCGCTCCGGCCACACCGGCGACGGTGAACAGCCCGAGGCCCATGATCATGTAGCCGATCTGGCTCACGACGTGGAACGACAGGATGCGCTTCACGTCGTCCTGAGCCAGCGCGCCGGCGACGCCGACGATCATCGTGAGCCCGGCGATCACCAGGAGCAGCGGACCCAGCCGGTCGAGTTCCATCAACGTGAAGAAGCGGATCAGGACGTACACGCCGATCTTGGTGAGCAGCCCGGCGAACACGGCGGTGATCGTGGTGGGGGCGGTCGGGTAACTGTCGGGCAGCCACGAGAACAACGGGAAGATCGCCGCCTTGGTGCCGAACACCACGAGGAACCAGAGTCCGATGCCGACCTGGGTCGCCTCCGGTAGCTCGGGGATCCGCTCGGCGAGCAACGCCATGTTGACGGTGCCGGTCGCCGAGTAGACGATCGCCACGCCGAACAGGAACAGCGTCGAGGCGAACAGGTTGATGACCACATAGGTCATGCCGGAGCGCACCTGCGACTCGCGGCCCTGGTGGGTGAGCAGCACGTAGCTGGCGACGAGGATCAACTCGAACGCGACGAACAGCGTGAAGAGGTCGCCGGTGAGGATCGCCAGGCTGACACCCCCGGCGAGCACCAGCAGGATCGGGCTCACCACCGCCGGGTCGGCACCCGCGGGTGTTCGCCGCTGTCCGATGGCGAACAGTTCGACGACGAGGATCGTTGCCGACGCCACCAGCAGGATCAGCGCTGCGAACAGGTCGGCCACCAGGACGATGCCGAGGTCGGGCGTCCAGTCGCCGACGCGCAGCACGACGGTGCCGTTGCGATCGACCTCGACGAGCAGCGCCGCTGCCATGCCGGTGACGGCCGCCATCGTCGACACCGTGAGCACATCGCGCAGCGTCGCCAGACGCCGCACGCCGAGCACCAGCGCCGAGGCGAGCAACGGCAGCGCCACGCACAGACCGACCACGGCGGTCACGATCCACCCTCCGGGTTGTCGTGCAGCGCTTCGAGCTCGCGTGTCTCGTCGACCGCGGCCTCGCGAGCCTCCCGGGTGGTGGCGATTCGGCGGTCCTCGACGTCGTCCTCGACGAGATCGTCACCGGTGAGCAGCTGCTGGCGGCGCGCCAGGGCGAGCACGAACAGGGTGAGGCCGAACGAGATCACGATCGCGGTGAGCGACAGCGCCTGGGGCAGCGGGTTGGAGACGTCGGCAGCGGGCTCGCCGTCGACGATCGGTGGCGACCCGGCGCGGCCGCCCGAGGCGAGCAGGGCGAGAACCGCGGCGTGGCCGAGCAGAGCGAAGCCGAGCACGATGCGGCTCAGCGAGCGCGAGGTCACGAGGAAGGTGCCGGCCGCGACGAGGCCGGCGACCGCGAAGATCATCGCCACGCTCACGCTGCCGCCTCCCGGTCGTTGCGGTCGTCCGACGGGGACGGGCGGCCACGGTCGACGAGCGACGCGGCGTCGAGTCCGTCGAGCAACGCGATCACGAGGCCGACCACGATGGCGACGACGCCGAGGTCGAACAGCAACGCCGAGCCCGTCTTCACGGTGCCGAGCACCGGCACGTCCCAGGTGACGACCACCTGATCGAGCAGCGGTTCTCCCCAGAACATCGGAGCGATCGCCACGACACCCGCGATGACGCCGCCGACCGACAGCCACACCGTGGCGTGGCGGGGCTCCTGGAGCCCGGCGACCGTCCGCAGCACGATGATCGCTCCGAGCATCAACCCGGCGGCGAACCCCCCGCCCGGTTGGTTGTGCCCGGCGAAGAGCACGTAGGCCGCGACGACGAGCGCGATCGGGGTGACGGCGCGCACCGCCAGCGACACGATCGGTGACGTACGGGCGATCACCGCGCCACCTTCCCGCGACCGCGCTTGGTGCTCAGCGTGAGGATTCCGACCGCCACCACCATCAGCACGATGACCTCACCGAACGTGTCGAGTGCGCGGGTGTCGGTGAGGATCACGTTGACCACGTTCTTGCCACCACCGTCGTCCTGGGCCGTGCGCGCGAACTCGCGCACAGGTGCCTCACCGACGTCCTTGCCGGCACTGCCCGCCAGCGCGACGGCAACCGCGGTGCCCATCGCTCCGGCGATCACGAGGCGCCCCGCGGTCCACAAGCGTGTGGCCGTGGGGAACGTGGTGGCGAGCCGGCCGAGACCGACCACGAAGCCGACGACGATCACCGTCTCGACGAGCAGCTGGGTGAGCACGAGGTCGGGCGCGCCGTAGGCGACGAACAGGCCGGCGACACTGAATCCGACCGCTCCGAGCACGAGTGCCGCGCCGAGGCGTGAGGACACCTGCGTCGCCGACACGGCCGCGGCGACGATCATCAGGACCAGTACCGCCTCGGCCCGGTTGTCCCACCAGTAGAGCGCGTCGCCGTCGATCTGGCCGACGAACGGCACGGCCGCCGCACAGACGACGAGCACGGTCGTCGCCAGGTAGAGCGGCAGCGAACCGTGCTGCACCCGGGCGGCGACCTGACGTGCGAGGCGCCCGACACCGTCGATGGTCCAGTCGACGTTGGCAGCGCCACGGGCGACGGGTCCGGAGACGACGTGGCGCCGAGCGAGGAGGGCGCCGACCACCGAGCCGACCACGACCACCACGACGGAGACGATGAAGGCATCGGTCAGGCCCGGCCAGCGCAGCAGCGAGTACACCTCCGCCTTGGGGGCGATGGTGACGACGGCGGGTCGAACGACGCCGGTGACCCAACCGAGCGCCACGAAGCCCAGAACCGACGCAGCGGCCAGGATCACCTCGGGCACGGACATGGCAGGGCGGCGTGCGGCGACGTCCCGGTGTGCCATCGGCTCGGACGAGCCGAACATGCCGATCAGGAGCCGGGTGGTGTAGGCGACGGTCAGCACCGATCCGCCGATGATCAGCCCGCCGACGACGAGGAACTCGGTTCCCGACAGGCCGAGCGCAGCCTCGATCGCGGCCTCCTTGGCGGGGAAACCGAGCAGCGGTGGGATGCCGGCCATCGACGCTCCGGAGATCACGGCGACCGCGAACGTGATGGGCATCGAACGTCGCAGGCCGGACAGTTCGTTGATGTTCCGGGTGCCGGTGCGGACGTCGACGTCGCCGACCACCATGAAGAGTGCGGCCTTGAAGATGGCATGGGCGACGAGGATCGAGATGGCGGCGAAGGTCGCCTTGGGCGTGCCGATGGCGAGGAGTGCGATCAGCAGACCGAGCTGCGAGACGGTGCCCCAGGCGAGGATGAGCTTGGCGTCGACGTGACGCAGTGCGCCGATCGCTCCCCAGACCATGGTGGTGAGCCCGAACGCCAACCCGAGCGGCTTCCAGGCTCCGACGTCCTGGAACGCGGGGGCGATGACGGCCACGAGGATGACACCGGCCTTCACCATCGTGGCCGAGTGCAGGTAGGCACTGACCGGCGTGGGTGCCGCCATCGCTCCTGGCAACCAGACGTGGAACGGGAACTGCGCCGACTTCGTGGCCGCGGCCACCAGGATCAGGATCGCCGCCGCGTTGGCGGTCGAACCCGTGATCGGACTGAGGTCGCTGAGCTGCGCCGTGCCTGCGGCATCGACGAACAGCACGAAGCCGGCAAGCAGCGAGAGTCCGCCCGCCGCCGTGATCACCAGCGCCCGCCGGGCGGCGATGCGGGCGACCGGGTCGGTGTGCTTGAAACCGACGAGGAGGAACGAGGTGATCGACGTGAGCTCCCAGAAGATGAACAACGTCCACACGGTGTCCGACCACACCAGGCCGACCATCGCCATCGAGAACGCGAGCAGGGTCGCGGCGAAACGCCCCAACCCGCCGGCTCCCGACGAGAAATAGCCGACGGCATAGACGCACACCAGTGCACCGATCCCCGAGACGAGCAGCGAGAGCAGCGCGCCCATCGCGTCGACGCGGAACTCGACGGCGACATCGAGGCCGGGCACCCACTGGAAACCGGCGGTGACCACGTCGTTCGCGCCGAGGCGCGTCGCCGACCAGACGGCGGTCACCGCCATCGGCACAGCTGCCAGCCACAACGAACGTCGCCCGAGGCGCGCCCCGAAGACGGACAGCGCCACGACGAAGGCCACGTGCAGAGCGAGCAGGAACCAGATCAACAGACCCGGATGATACGTGTCGAATTATTTGCATCACAACATTGACCTATTCCAAGAGGTGTTTTATGCTCTGTTCATGTTCAGCGACGACATCCCCAGCCGTCCCCCAACCTCCGGTCGACGTTCGGTTCCCCGCCGGGTGCGCCGCGACCACCGGGCGTTGCTCACCGCTGCCGACGAACGCTGCCTCGCCCAGACGATCGAGGCGGGCCGAGCGGCCCGGCTCCGCCTGGACGAAGGCACCTCGGCCGACGGTGGCCTCGAGGCCGACCTCGCCCTGGTCGCCGAAGGTGAACGGGCACGACACCACTTCATCGAAGCGAACGTGCGGCTGGTCCAGAGCATCGCCAACCGGTTCAGCGTCCCCGTGCACCTCGACCGCGACGACATCGTGCAGGACGGCATGATCGGCCTCGAGAAGGCCGTCGAGAAGTTCGACTGGCGCCGCGGCTACAAGTTCTCGACCTACGCCACGTGGTGGATCCGCCAGTCGATCCAGCGAGGACTCGAAGCGTCTGCCACCACGATCCGCATCCCTGGGCACCGCACCCGCGAACTCCGAACCGCGATCGCTGCCGCGACGACGAGCGGCGGGCGTCTTGCCGACGAACTGGCGGTGATCGACATGCTCAGCCAACCCGAATCGATGGATCGCCCGATCGGTGACGGACCCGACACGCTGGGCACGATGGTGGCGAGCGACGACGAAGGCCCCGACGAGGCCGCCGAGCGGCTCGTCGCACGCGAGCAGATCGATGCGCTCCTCGACCATCTCGACGACACCAGCTCGTTCGCGGTCGCTGCCCGGTTCGGCCTGCGTGGCCACGAACCGGCGACGTTCGCCGAGATCGCCGACGGTCTCGGAGTCACGCCCCAGGCCGTACGTCGTCGGGTCGAGCGAGCGATCGCCAAGCTCCGTACGCACGCCCAACCCATCGCCGCCTGACCCGCTCGGACGGGACGCGAACCTGGACTCAGTTCACCACCTGGTCGGGGCCGCGTTCGACCTCGTTGCGCAACGGCTCGTCACGGACGAAACGTCCGAGATTGTCGAGGAAGATCTCCGCGACGCTGCCCGGCAGTGCCCTTGCTGGATCCGGAGCTGTGCGGACTGATGATCACGTTGGGAAGATCCCACAGCGCATCGTCCGGCGGGAGCGGCTCGGGATCGAAGACATCCAGGCCGGCTCCTGCGAGCCGACCGGAAGCGAGGGCGTCGGTCAGTGCAACCTGGTCGACGAGTTCCCCGCGGCCGACGTTGACGAACACCGCCCGCGGAGGCATCGAGGCGATCACGTCGGCGTCGAAGAGCCCGCGGGTCTCGGGCGCCAGCGGGAGCGCGACCACCACGGCGTCCGCGTCGCGGAGCGCGTCGGGGAGCTCCGACAGCGGTCGGACCGGGCATGGCTCGTCGCCAGTCGCTGATCGGCGCACCACGACCGGGTCCATCCGGAAGGCGGTGGCCAGCCGCACGACCTCCTGGCCGATCGGGCCGTAGCCCACCACCACGATGCGCTGTCGATCGAGTTCCGGGAACGGCGCCGGCGACCACTCGTGCGCCGCCTGCGACCGCAACCACCCGGGCAGGTTCCGACTGAGTGCCAGCAGGTACAGCATCACCGTGCCGGCGATCGGCGGTGCACTCGCTCCGGATGACGTGGTCAGCCGGGCACCGCGATCGAGGAACGTCGAGAACACGGGACTGTCGACGCCTGCCGACATCGAATGGAACCACTGGATGTTCGTGGCCTCCAGGGCCACCCTGAAGAACGGAGCGGCCCGGTCGGGCCAGGCGTCGGTCGAGAAGAACGCGACGGTGATGCGCTCGATGTCGGCCGCCGGGATCTCTTCGCCCGGGCGGAGGACGATCAGCTCGAGATCGGGTGCGATCGCTGCGATCGCATCGGCATGGGCCTCGGCGAAGGTGTCGGTGCAGAACAGTGCCACGCCGCCCAGTCTCGCCCATCCAGTTCGCGTCGACGAGCGTGAGAGCCGCCGAGTGCAGCAGCGTCGAACCGCTGTTGCACTCGGCGGATCGTCAGGCGGTGAGTTCGGCGACGAACTCGGCGAACACGTCGGCGTAGCGCATGGCGTCGGCCTCGGTGTGCATCACCGAGATCAGCCACTGCTCGTCAAGACCCGGCGGCAGCAGGATCCCCCGGTTGATGCCGTGCATCCACTGCGCGAATGCGAGATCGAAGTCGGTGGCCTTGTAGTCGCGGTAGTTGCGCACCGGATCCTTCGACCAGGTGATGCAGCCCTTCGCCCCGAACGCGACCGTGTGGGCGGGCAGGTCGTTGTCGTCGATGATCTTCTGGCACGCCTCGACCAGGCGATGGTTGAGCGCGACTGCCACCTCGATGTTCTCGCGGGTGCACGCCTCGGTCAGCGTGGCCTTCGCAGCGGCCATGACCAACGGGTTGCCGTTGTAGGTGCCGAGGTGCAGGACCTCACCCGTCGTGATCAGGTTCATGTACTCGGCCTTGCCGCCGAACGCACCGACGGGGAACCCGCCGCCCATCGACTTGGCGAGCGTGACGAGGTCGGGGGTGACGCCGAGCTGCTTTGTGGCGCCGCCGTAGCCCGCGGTGAGGCCGGTCTTGACCTCGTCGAAGATCAGCAGGGTGCCGTACTTGTCGCAGATCTCGCGAACCGCTTCGAGGTAACCCGGCTCCGGCAGACAGATCCCGATGTTCTCCATCACGGGCTCGACGATGAAACAGGCGACCTCGCGACCCGCGAGCGCCCGCTCGAGCGCCGGGGCGTCGTTGTACGCGATGACGATGACGTCGTCGATCGTGCCCTGCGTGATGCCGGCGGACTGCGGGACCGAGAACGGTGCGTCCGCGGGACCGGCGTCGGCGATCGCCGGCTTGTTGGAGACCATCACCTCGTCGTGGTGGCCGTGATAGCCGCCTTCGACCTTGACGAGCTTCTCGCGCTTGGTGACACCGCGGGCGAGGCGGATGGCGTCCATCGTCGCCTCGGTGCCCGAGTTGGTCGGCCGCCACATCGGGAAGCCGTAGCGCTCGCCGAGCAGCTCGGCCACCTCGGCATCGAGTTCGCACGGGGTGACATAGAGCGTGCCGTGGTCGAACTGCGCCTCGACCGCCTTGCGGACCGCCGGATGCATGTGCCCGGCGAACAGCGCGCCGAAGCCCATGTCGTAGTCGACGTACTCGTTGTCGTCGACGTCGACCATGTGCGCGCCGGCAGCGTGCTTGACGACGATCGGGTGGGGATCGTACGCCTGAAAACTGGAGGGGACGCCGGCGGGAAGAACCTTGCGGGCTCGCTCGGTGGCCTTCTGGGATCCCTTGGTTCGCTCGGAGTAGGTCACCAGCTCGCGCTCGGTGATCTCCTTGGCCCTTGCCGCGAGCTCGGACGTATGAGTCGAGTCGGTCACGGACATGAGATATCACTTCCTGATTTCTGTATGGACCGGCGGACACCGGCTCGTGAATCCTAGGCCGGAACGCGGCTTCGTGGCGCCGGGGAGCCAGCGGCAACAATGACGATGTCCGGCCACCGCTCAGGAGACGACCATGAAGACCGCTGCCACCGAGATGCTGGGGATCGAGTTCCCGATCTTCGCCTTCAGCCACTGCCGCGACGTCGTGGCCGCCGTGTCGAAGGCCGGAGGTCTCGGCGTGCTCGGCGCGGTCGCGGATTCTCCGGAACAGCTGGAGATCGATCTCAAGTGGATCGAGGACGAGATCGGCGATCGCCCCTACGGCGTCGACCTGATCGTGCCCGCGAAGTACGCAGGCGACGAGGGCGGTGGCTACACGCTCGACGACATTCGAGCGCTGATCCCCGACACGCATCGCGAATTCGTCGACGACATCCTTCGTCGCTATGACGTTCCCGAGTTCCCGCCCGACGAGGAGCGCTCCTCGGGCCGCTCGACCGCGGGCCACAGCGGCATCGCCCCGTTCAGCGCAGCCGCTGCCGGGCCCCAACTGGAGATCTCGCTGGCGCACAAGACGGCCTTCGTCGCCAACGCGCTCGGCCCGCCACCGCAGTTCCTGATCGACCGGGTCAAGGAGGAGGGTCGCCTGATCGGCGCGCTCGCGGGCCGGCCGGTGCACGCCGAACGCCATCAGGCCGCCGGCGTCGACCTCATCATCGCCCAAGGCTCCGAAGCCGGTGGCCACACTGGCGAGATCGGCTCGATGGTGCTGATCCCCGAGATCGTCGACGCCGTCGACATCCCCGTGCTCGGAGCAGGCGGCATCGGACGCGGGCGCCAGATGGCCGCCGCGATGGCACTCGGCGCGCAGGGCGTGTGGTGCGGGTCGGTGTGGTTGACCACCGACGAGGCCGAGACGCATCCGGTCGTGAAGCAGAAGTTCCTCGCCGCGACGTCCGCCGACACGATCCGGTCGAGGTCGCTCACGGGAAAGCACGCCCGCATGTTGAAGTCGGCGTGGACGGAGGAGTGGGACCGCCCCGACACGCCCGACCCACTGGGGATGCCGCTGCAGCCGATCCTCACGAACGAGGCCCAGGCGCGGATCAACCGGGCGGCGTACACCCACGGCTCCGGCGCAGAGAAGCTCGCGAACTACTTCGTCGGCCAGATCGTCGGCACGATGAACCAGCCGAAGTCGGCCGGGCAGGTCGTGATGGACATGGTCACCGAGTTCATCGACGCCGTCGAATCCCTCGCCACGCAACTCGAGTACTGACCCGAGAACCAGCACCACCACCTCCCCGTTTGCGTGCAATTCCGGGTGGGACGGCCCACCCGAATCCGTACACAAACGTGGGTGTCGGGCGCTGGTGGGTGTCGGGCGGGTGACGGCGGGGTTACTTGGGGGCGAAGCGCGTGCCGGCGTCGAGGCGGATGGTGTCGCCGTTGAGCATCGGGTTCTCGATGATGGCGATCGCGAGGCGCGCGTACTCGTCGGGACGGCCGAGGCGCTTGGGGAACGCTGCATCCTTGGTCAGGTTGGCGGCACGATCCTCGGTGACACCGGCGGTGAGACCGGTGGCGAACAGGCTGGGCGCGATCGTGTTGACCCGGATACCGAGCGAGCCGAGATCGCGTGCCATCGTCAGCGTCATGCCGGCGATGCCCGCCTTGGCGGCGGTGTAGGCGACCTGCCCGATCTGGCCCTCGAACGCCGCGATCGACGAGGTGTTGATGAGGACACCGCGTTCGCCGTCGTCGTTCGGCTCGCCGTTGGCCATGTGAGCCGCGCACAGACGGTTGGTGTTGAAGGTGCCGACCAGGTTGAGGTCGATCACCGCGCGGAAGTCGTCGAGGTCGAACGGACCACTGCGGCCGAGCGTGCGTCCGGCCTTGCCGCCACCAGCGGTGTTGACGGCGACGTGCAGCCCCCCGAGCGCGTCGACGGCCTCGTCGATCACCATTGCGATCCCGTCGAAGTCGAGCACATTCGTCGGATGCCACGTGCCGCCGAGCGCCGAGGCGACCTCGGCGCCCACCGACCCCTCGCGGTCGAGGATCGCTACCGAGCCGCCACCCGCGACGATCCGCTCCGCGGTCGCCCGGGCGAATCCCGAGGCCCCGCCGATGATGATGGCCTTCAGCCCGTTGATCTCCATGACGCTCCCTCTCGCAGTGAACTCGCAGTGGACCGGACTATCGGTACAGACAGATCGCCCGCAGCTCGATGCTGGTCCGGGCCGGGTGACCGATCTCGACATCCGGGTCGCGGAACGCGGAGTGCGGCGTGAACCAGGTCTCGCCCCGTCCGACGCGATCGGTGTCATAGGTGCGAAATGCCACCACCTCGTCGTGGCCGAGTTCGGGAAACGCGTACCACCGATACGGCGCCGCGTCGGTCGGTGCCAGCACGGCCAGCGCTTCGAAGTCGACGCCGGAGCCCGCGTAGTCGGTGACCGGGATCGGCCGACCGTCGGCCGGTGACACCGTCCGGGCGTCGCAGAAGGCGAGCGGGAAGTCCATCTTCGGCTCGCCGACGTTCCTCCAGAACTGCAGGATCACGAGACGGGACGCGTCGACGACGTCCGCGCTCGTGATGCCGTTTCGCGCGAGTGCCCTCAGGTTTCCCTCGCGGTCGGTCTGTACGTACGACTGGCGGACCAGGCCGTCGTATCCGGCCGCGAAGTCGGAGTGCACGAACGCGATCGGCGCCAGGTCCTCGTGGAGCTTCGCGTGTTCCGGTCCGCGCTTGATGTGGTTCGACACCAACGCGACGTCGCAGCCCGTCATCTCGCGGGCGAGTTGCTCCATTTCACGATGATGTACGGCGATCAGTTCGTCGTCGCCCCAACCCGAGGCAGCCGAGGCGTGCCGCACCAACTCGAAGCCACACTCCTTCCACCCGGGGAGGTCGGCCGTGCGGCCGTCGAGGATCTCGACCTCGGTCGGCTCCGCGACGAACTCGCC
Source organism: Ilumatobacteraceae bacterium (assembly GCA_963698435.1). Taxonomy (GTDB): domain Bacteria; phylum Actinomycetota; class Acidimicrobiia; order Acidimicrobiales; family Ilumatobacteraceae; genus Sva-07. The sequence continues at coordinate 53,489 of CAVOQV010000017.1, forward strand.
GCTGCGGGATGCGAAGTTCAGCGTCGAGCGGCAGAACACGCCGGCGGGGGCGAGCAGCGGGTCGGCCATGGCACAACGCTACGCCGCCCGCACCCCCCGGGGCGACGCCGAACGGTGTGGTTCGGGTGCCGCAGCCGTCACACCGCGGAACGGGCCGCGGCGATGCCGGCATCCCACCCTGGTGCACAACCGTTGGCGGGCGGATGCAGACCGTCGAGCCCGATCCCGACACTCGCCAGCAGCCATGACATGACCGAGTTCGAGTTCCACATGTCGCCGTGCCCAATTCGTCGCGGCCCGACGTCGCCAACGGGACGAAACGGCACCAGGTCGAGCATCGAACGTGCGACCGACGCCTCGCCGCTGACGTGTACCGCACCGCCGATCGCCTCGGCGACGTCCGGGATCGAACCACCCGTCCAGCGCCGGACCTCGTAGCGGAACACCCGCCACCGCCGCAGACTGCGCAGGCCGACCGGACCCTCTCTCAACGTTACGTCGACCGGCAACCTCGACGTTTGCGTACAACTTCCGGTGGGGCCGGTCACCGAAATCCGCACGCAAACGGGATGGGGAGGGCGTCGGGGCGGGGCGGGGTGGGAAGGGCGGTGGGGGTCGGTTCGGGGCGGGGTGGGAAGGGCGGTTCGGGGCGGGGTGACTTCGGGCGCTCGACGGTGCTTTTCCTGCCGGGTTCCGGCAGCGTGGGGGACGTGATTTCCCAACGAGTCGACATCGCGGTCATCGGTGCCGGTCCGGCCGGCGCGGCGACGGCGATTCAGGCCGCCCGCTCGGGCGCCCGCGTCGTCGTGTTCGAGAAGGGCGTCCACGGTCGCGACAAGGTCTGCGGTGACGGCCTGACCCCGCCGCGGTCGGTGCCCTCAACGAATTGAAGATTCCCCTCGACGACGCCCACCACATCCGTGGCCTGCGGATGATCGCCGGCAAGCAGGTGCGCGAACTCGACTGGCCGACCACCGACCGCTTCCCGAATCACGGCGCCGTATGGCCTCGCCGGCGACTCGACGCGGCACTGATGGACGCCGCCGTCGAGGCCGGCGCCGACATCGTGTTCGAGACCGAGGCCTCCCCGGTGATCGACGACGACGGGCGGGTCACCGGCGTCGAGGCGAACGGCAACCGGATCGACGCCGACCTCACCGTGATCGCCGCAGGCGCACAGGGCGCCGTGGCGCGCAAGCTCGGCGCCGATCGCGTCCCCGACGAGCCGTTCGGTCTGGCGATCCGCACCTACGCCGCGACGCCGCGGCACACCGACGTGCACCTCGAGGCGTGCCTGTCGTTGAAGGACGAGCACGGCACGGCCATCCCCGGTTACGGCTGGATGTTCCCGGCAGGCGATGGCACCGTGAACATCGGCGTCGGCGCGCTGTCGACGATGAAGGGGTTCAAGAAGCTCAATCTGAACACGCTGCTCGAGGCCTACCGCCACCTGGTGCAGGACGACTGGGACATCGGCCCGAACCTCGAACGGCCGCGTGCGTGGCGGCTGCCGATGTCGACGCAGCGCCGCCACGGTGCGGGATGGGTCGCGATCGGCGATGCCGCCGGACTGGTCAACCCGATGAACGGCGAAGGCATCGACTACGGCCTCGAGTCCGGCATGCTGGCCGCCGACCTCTTCCTCGAGAACCCAGCCACCGCACCGGCCCGCTACGACCAACTCGTCGGTGAACGGTTCGACGCGTTCCTCCGAACCGGGCGGCGGTTCTCATTCCTCATCGGCCATCCCTGGATCCTGAAGCCCGGCCTCCGGCTGTCGGTGAGCACCGACGCGATCGCCAACATCACACTGGCCGTCATGGGCAACCTGGTCGACAACACGACACCCGGAGCAGCCGGGCGGGTGCTGTCGCTCGCCGACAAGACGCTGGGTCTCGCCGACCCGATCCTGCGCAAGACCCGCGCGGCCGCCTGATCGGGCACGTGTCACATCGTGGCGGGCCTGACGTGACGCTCGTCCCACGGCACGGCGTCGACGTGCGACACTGATGCCATGAGCCTGGAGATCTCTGCCATCACGTTCGACTGTGCCCACGCCGAGCGCCTCGCCGAGTTCTGGTCGGCAGCCCTCGATCGTCCGGTCGACCGGGACGGCGACTACGCGGCATCGCCGTTCTTCGCCCGCCTCCTCGGGACCCCGACGATCATGTTCATCCAGGTGCCGGAGGGGAAGTCGGCCAAGAACCGCGTCCACCTCGACCTCGATTCGACCGACCGTGCCGGCGAGGTCGACCGGCTGGTCGGGCTCGGAGCCTCGATCATCCACCACAAGGAGGAGTTCGGCTTCGCCTGGACGACGCTCGCCGATCCCGAGGGCAACGAGTTCTGCATCGCCACCCACTGACACCGGCACGCGCCGCGAGGGCCTCGACAGCAGTGCATTTCTCGACGGATCTGGTCGCAACTGCCGCGACACGATCCGAACAGAAATGCAGGCACCGGGCGACGGGGATCAGCGCAGTGCTCGGAGTACGGGCTCGAAGTCGTCGAGTTCGCGCACGGCGAAGTAGTTGATGCCCCATCGCTCGTTGCAGGTCATCAGGTGCAGCACGATCTCCTCGACGGTGCCGATCAGCAGATACGGCGTCGCCATCGCGTCCTCCATCGTCAGCCCGTCCACGCGTTCGACCACCTTCGCGAGTGCGGACTCGCGGTCGTCGGTGATCTGGACCACCTGCACCATCGCGTTGAACTCGATGTCGTCGAAGCGCCCGCCGGCGCCCACGCGCACCTGCGCGATCTGTTCGTCGAGATGCCGCGTCGACCACTTGACCTCGTGACTGTGACCGTCCTCGCGTGTGCGTCCGACGCCTTGCAGTCCGACGATGTCGGCATGCCGCCCGGCATGGGCGAGCAGCGCGGAGCCGTTGCCGGCGACGAGGATCGGCACGCGCTCCTGGTGGGCCCGGTCGATGCGGGCGCGATCGACGCGGTGGTACTCGCCCTCGAACTCGACCACCTCGCCGGCGAGGAGGTCGCGGATGATCTCCACGCTCTCCGCCAGCCGCCGCTTGCGCTCGCCCGGCGCCGACCGTTCGATCCCGGTCGCGTCGTATTCGCTCGGGGTGTGCCCGGCACCGAGACCCAGCTCGAAGCGACCACCGGAGATGCGGTCGATCGTCGAGACCTGCCAGGCGAGCTGCACGGGATTGCGCATGTCGTTGTTGAGCACGAGCGTGCCGAGCCGGATCCGTTCGGTCACCGACGCGATCGCCGACGGCGTCGGTCAGTCGACGTCCTGGTTGGCGAGGCGCCAGGAGGCGATGGCGAGCGCCGCCACGGCCACGACGACCGGGGTGATCACGGCCGTGGCGAGCGAGAAGTCGGCGAGGTCGAGATCGGCGCCGGTGCGGTCGACCAGGATCGAGCGGGTGTACTTGCGCAGCGCGACCCGCGCGACGCCGGCACCCGCCTGGGCGATGAATCCCTCCCAGATCAGGATGTACGCGAGCCCCCACACGATGAAGCGCTTGAGCCACACCCCGAACAGCGTGAACACCGCCACGTACGCCACGAGGCCCACGACGGTCGCCAACAGCGTGGCGGCGACGATGCCGTTGCCGGCCCCGGTGAGGATCGCCGCGAGCACGATCGGCACGATGGTGATCGGAGCGGCGAGGGTGCCGGCAGCGAGCGCCGCGCCGAGGACGATCGGCCAGCGATCCATCGGCCGCAACCACAGGTACACGAGGGTCTTGTCGTCTCGCAGGTCCCCGATCGCGGCGCCGGCGAACACGAGCGCGACCACAGGGAGCACCAGACCGAGCCCGACGCTCGCGATCAACCGCACCGAGTCGTCGAGCGAGGGATCGGAGCTGCCGAGTGCGAATGCCGAGATCGGCGCCACGAGCGCGAGCAGCGACAGCCCGATGATGCGCGACCGGCTCGTCAGCTGGCGGAGCACGACGCGGTACGACAAAGCGATCGCCGGGCCGGGAGCGACGTGACGCCGCGCTCGGTCGGGGTTGGAGACCACGCTCATCGACCCTCCACCAGGTAGCGGAACACCGACTCGAGGTCGTCGTCGAGTGGGGCCACCTCGGTGAGACGAACGCCGAGCTCCACACTCAACGCGGCGACCTGGCGACCGAACGCATCCACGTCGAGGGTGTCGACCATCACGTTGCGCTCGTCGATCGAGAGCCCGCTCACCAGCCCGCGCTCGACCAGCGCCGTCGCGAGCTTGCGGGGGTTCGAGGTCGCCAGACGGATGCGGTGGGCGCGGTCGTCCATCAGCTCGCGCAGATCTCGATAGTCGCCGCTCGCGACCAGCCGGCCCTGGGCGATCACCAGGACGCGCGAGCCGATCTTGGCGACCTCGTCGAGCACGTGGCTCGACACGAGCACGCATCGGCCTTCGTCGCCGAGACGGTGGAAGAGCGCGATCATGTGGCGGCGCTGCACCGGGTCGAGGCCGGTGAGCGGCTCGTCGAGGATCAGCACCTCGGGGTCGTTGACGAGCGCTGCGGCGACCTTCACCCGCTGGCGCATGCCCTTGGAGAACTCTCCGACGGCCTTGGCCCCAACGTGGGTGAGGTCGACGAGTTCGAGTGCATACCGTGCGGCACCCTCGGGGTCGGTCATCCCGTGCGTTCGCGCTGCGAACTCGAGGAACTCGCCGGCGCTGAGATGATCGAACAGTGCGTCCTGTTGGGGCACCAGCGACACTCGCCCACGGACGTCGCGGTCGGTGCGCGGGTTGGCGCCGAGCACGTCGACGGTGCCTCGCGACGGCGGCGTCAGGCCGCACAGCATCCGGAACAGCGTCGACTTGCCGGCGCCGTTGGGGCCGAGCAGCGCGGTCACCCCCCGGTCGATCGCGAAGCTGACGTCACTCACCGCCACCACCGACCCGAAGAACTTCGACACGGCGTTCACGGCGATCATGCCGCTCAGCAACGGAGTTGAACCGGCCACGGTCCCCGCACCGGTCACGACGGAAGGCGGTGGCAATGCTCCCGGTGGAGGAGTTCCACCGACGCTCGGCGGCGGCAGACCGTTCATCTGGCGATCACCAGCTTCGAGTAGCGCCACCACACGATCACCACGCCGCCGACGGTCCAGGCGACGTTGCTCGCCAACACCGCCCACGTGGCGAGCTCGGGGAAGTTGCCGGGGTCGCCGAAGATGCGGAAGACCAGTTCGAACGGCATCGTCGAGATGTCGATCAGCCGCCAGTACGGGGAGAGGTCCGCTCCGTCGACCAGGGCCGCGGCGAGGATCGGCGTCGCGAACAGCAGGAGCACGATGCCGATCGCCGCGAACGCCCGACGGTCGGTGAGGCTCGACGCCGCCATCGAGACCGCCGCGAGCGCGGCGGAGATCGCCACGCCCGACAGCACGATCCGTCCGAGCGTCGACAGCCAGCCGTTGAGCCCGTCCGGCCCCGCGTTCTCGACGGTGTACCCGATCAGCATCAGCACCGGTGGCAGCAGCGTGACGAGGCCGAGCATCGTGGCCACCGCCACCGCCTTGGCGACGAGGTAGGTCCGCCGGTCGAGCGGGGTCGACAGATACATCGCGAGCATCCCGTTGCGGCGATCGGAAACCAGCACCTCGGGTGCGACCAGCGCGGTGAACAGCACGATGGCGAGGATGATGAAGCCGTAGTAGCCCGGGTAGTCGGCGACTTCCTCGGGCTCGAGGATGTCCGACGGGATGAGCACGGCGATGCCGATGAAGACCACGGCCGGGAGGTACGCGATCACGACCGAGATCACCGGGAAGATCTTGTGGCGCGCCGGTCGACCGAGGCCGAGCGTGGCACGGATGCTCTCCCAGCTGACGCTGCGGATGGCACCGGGCACCCCGGATCGGCGACCCTCGTAACGCTGGAAGCCACGCTCGACGATCTGGGCGTCGCCGCGCCCGGAAGCGCTCATCGGTCCTCCCCGGCCCCGTCTCCACCCGGACCGTCATCGGAAAAGATGTCGTCGAGGGTGCGACGGTGGTGGCCGAGGCGACGCAGACGTGCGCCGGCGTCGGTCACGCTGCGCGCAGCGAGGTCGAACAGCTCGTCGTCGGTCAGGCCCACCACCGACAACACGTTGCCATCGCGGCGGACACCGGCGCCGGCCGCGACGAGACGCGCGGTGACCTCGTCGACCGAACGTGGTCGATCGGGGATGTCGACGAGTTCCAGTTCGATGCCACCGGAGGCGCCAGCAAGTTCCGTCATCGACCCCTGCGCGACGAGCCTGCCTTCGGCCAGTGCGACGACGTGGTCGCAGACCCGCTCGACTTCTTCGAGCACGTGCGACGACAGCATCACGTCGATCCCGAAGTTGCGGTTGACCTGCACGATGATGTTCAACATCTCGTCGCGCTGCACGGGATCGAGACCGTCGGTCGGTTCGTCGAGCACGATCAGTCGAGGGTCGGCGGCGATCGCCTGAGCGAGCTTGACGCGTTGGCGCTGGCCGGTGGACATCGTGCCGAGCGCCCGGAATCGTTCCTCGCCGAGCCCGACCAGGTACAGCGAGTCGCTCGCCCGGCTGCGCGCCTCGTCGCGCGGCAGGCCCTTCACCTCGGCGAGATGGCGTACGAAGTCGTAGGCGCGCAGGTCGTCGGGGAACACGTTCCGCTCGGGGCCGTAGCCGATCTGGGCGCGCAGCTCCGGTCCCTCGTGGGCGGGGTCGAGACCGAGCACGCTGATCGAGCCCGATGTCGGCGTCAACAGTCCGAGCACGAGCGAGATCAGCGTGGTCTTGCCGGCGCCGTTGGCTCCGACGAGGCCGGTGACACCGCTCGGGATCGAGACGTCGAGCACGTCGAGCGCTCGGGTCGAGGGGAACTGCATGACCAGGCCCCGGGTCTCGATGATCGCCGACACGAAGGCGAGTCTGCCAGCTCTCGACTGTCACACCGTGCCGGGTCAGATGTGACAGTTCACTACCGTCGAGCCATGAGTCTCATCCACCTGTCTGCGACAGCGAGCATCGAGGAGATCCACGAGGTGTTGCACCGCGATGCAGCGCTGATCATCGACGGCCTGGCCGACATCGAGCAGATCGATGCGATCAACGCCGAGATGGCTCCGTTCGTCGCCGCCACGCCGCCCGGGAGCGACGACTTCTCGGGCCGCAACACCAAGCGAACGGGAGCACTGATCGCCCGGTCGCCATCGAGCCACGCGCTCGTGCAGCATCCGACCATCCTCGGCGTGACCGAGAAGCTGCTGCATCGGGCGCAGAGCTTCCAGCTGCACCTCACACAGGTGATCTCGATCGGGCCCGACTCGCCCGGACAGTCGATCCACCGCGACCAGTGGGCGTTCGACTTCTTCGAGTTCCCGGGCGACTACGACGTCCAGTGCAACACGATCTGGGCGCTCACCGACTTCACCGAGGCAAACGGCGCGACCCGCCTGATGCCCGGCAGCCAACACCTGCCGGACAGCTTCGAGCACACCGTCGACGAGACCGTGACGGCCGAGATGGCAAAGGGCTCGTGCCTGCTCTACACCGGCAAGGTGTACCACGGGGGCGGCGCCAACACGTCCGACGAGACCCGGATGGGCCTGAACATCACCTATGACGTCGGCTGGCTCCGCCAGGAGGAGAACCAGTACCTGTCGGTTCCTCGCGACGTCGCTGTCGAGCTACCCGACGAGCTGTTGCGGCTGATGGGCTATCGCATCGGGGCGTACGCCCTCGGCTACATCGACGACGTTCGCGACCCGATCGAGGCGATACGCGGCGCCACGGGCTCGATGTCGTTCGGAGATCTGGCGCCGGGGTGACGGCCGAGCGTGGTGGACCACATGGCCGAGCGTGAGCCCGCTGGATCCCGACGTCCGGGACCGCGTCGTCCGCCGGGGTCCCCCTCGGGTCCCGACGAGGTCCGGCGCGCCGTCCTCGACGCGGCGGCGAGCCTGTTCGCGCAGCGAGGCCTCGCGGACGTCTCGCTGCGTGACATCGCCGCTGCGGCGGACACGCACGTGGCGCTGATCGGCAAGTACATCGGGAGTCGGGAGCAGTTGGAGATGGCCGTCTTCGACGACCTGTCGGCGCAGCTCGCCGAGAGTGTCAGCAAGCATCCGCTGGAGGGCCAGGGCCACGGCGTCGACACGGTCATGGGCAAGTGGTCGAAGGTGGCGACGGCGCTGGTCATCCGTGGGCGCTCGCTGGCAGGCCGCCCTGGATTCAACCCGGTCGTCGCCATGGCGAGCACGATCGCCGAGGGCTACGGGATGGATCCCCTCGCCGCACGAGTACGCAGCGCACAGATCGTCGCAACCGCGATCGGCTGGCGGATCTTCGAGGACTACCTGGTCGAGGCCGGAGATCTCGACCAGGTGCCCCTGGCGATGCTCCGAGAGGACCTGGTTCACTCGGCGCGGCGCCAGGGCGCCACGCCGTGGCCGTCACCGACCGACCCCGCCCCCGTGTCGCGCTGACGGTCGATCAGGACCATCGGCCCTGGGGAGGATTCGGACAGCAGCGCATGATTTGTACAGACGTACAAATCATGCGCTTCCGCCACCGTGATCGGGCGGCAGGAGCAGCCCGAGCAAGGAGGAAGTCGAATGTCCGAGAGGGTGGCGACCACCGTTCCGCTGAGTTGGGACGAGGTGTGGTTCACGAACTGTCCGATGGTGTCGGCCAACAACGTCGACCAGGAACTCGGGTGGTGTCGTGAGGAGTACAAGAAGCTCGGCGTCGACTACGCGTACTTCCGTTCGTCGCCCGACAACAACTGGTACCCGCACTACGTCCACAACCTCGACAATCTGATCCGGTTCGGTGGGCTCTACCCCCCGATCCACGTCAATGCCGACATCCGCCGAACTCGCCTGCTCGGCGCCACCCAGGTCCACGAGGGCGGCGCGATGTTGGTGCGGGCCCGCGACGACATCTTCCGGATGGACGACCTGCGCGGCAAGAAGATCGGCCTCACCAAGAGCCTCAACACCATCAAGAACGACTGGTGGCGCATCCAGGAGCACGCCGGCATCGAGTTGATGCTCCGCATGAACGGCATGACCACCGATGACGTCGAGATCGTCGAGTTCCCGTATCCGGACGACTGGTACGACAAGCCCGAGATGCTCCAGGTCGAGATGAACAATCCCTCGGAGCTCTGGCTCCGCCGGGATCACAAGCACGACCTGGCGTTCCGGCCGCTCGAGACCGGTCTCGAGCAAGGGCTCGTCGACGCGATCTACACGCAGAGCAAGGTGTTCCAACACCTGCAGGAGGACACCGGCAAGTTCAAGGCGATCGAGGATCTGTCCAGGTATCCGGACTGGACCCTGCAGATGGCCAACTGCCCTGCGGTCATCACCTGTACCGACGTGATGGCCGACGAGCATCCCGAGCTGGTCGTGGCGTACATGAAGGCGATGATCAAGGTCGGTCGCTGGGCGAACGAACACAAGCACGCGGCCGCCGCGATCCTCAACCGCCAGACGTTCTACCGCGACGTCGAGGACACCTACCAGGGGATCAAGGACGTCGACATGGTGCCCAACCTGTCGCCGAAGAATCTCGTGTCGATCGACATCGGCAAGGACTTCATGTTGCGCAACGGCTACATCCAGAACGACTTCGACGTCAACGAGTGGGCGGCGCCCCAGTTCCTCGAGCAGGCCGCACGCGAGCTCCTCGAGGAGGAATGGACGGTGAAGTCCACATCGAAGCTCCCCCAACCGACAGAGCTCGGCGCGACCGACGCCCGTCTCGGGTGAATCGTCGTCTTCACGAGCAGAAAGGACGACCCGGCCATGGTCAAGTCAGTTGTCGAGATGATCGGCGCGGCACGCGCCGAGATCGAGTTGGTGTCACCCGAGGCGGTGATGGAGGAGTTGACGACCGGCGAGCCGGTCCTGGTCGACATCCGGGAACCGATCGAATGGGAACAACACATCGCCGGGGCGCTCCAAGTTCCGCGGGGACTGATCGAGTTCGTCGCCGACCCGGAGAGCCCCCGCCACAACGCCGACCTCGGACCCACCCGCAGGATCATCGTCTACTGCGCTTCGGGTGCACGCGCTGCCCTGACGACCCTCACGCTGCAGAACATGGGCTACGAGAACGTGGCGAACCTGGACGGCGGCCTCAAGGGGTGGATCGCTGCGGGACTCCCGGTGGTCGAACATCACGGCGACCTCTGAACGGCGTCCGGCGGCGCGACGCAGCACTCCTGCGGTGCCGCCGGGCGACGGCCCTCAGGCCACGATCAGGTCGGCGGCGGTGAACGGAGTCGAGAAGCGCACGCACCACACGACCACCGTGTCGTAGACCGACAGGTCGACCTCGGGCGGGATCTCGTAGTTCTGATCGCCGATGTTGCCCTTGAGCACGCCGAGGTCGACGAAGTCGTCGTCGAATGCGCCCGAGTCGCCGTTGGCGTCCGAGGCCGTCAGGTACACGCGGAGGTCGGGACCGTTGTCGGTGGAGAAGTTCTCGAACCGCAGGAAGCGCTGGTCGCTTCCGTCGTTGAGTACCACCGCGGTGCCCTCACCGCTATACCGGCCGCGCGGAACGAACCCGCCCTCGGCGAGCGTCACGACCTGTGGCGCTGGCGCTTCGGTGACGACAGGCCCGTCGGTCGGTGTTGCTGGCTCGGGCGCCTCCGATGCGCCGTCGCTCGGCGAGGTCGTCGCCGGCTCGTCGGGACCGGCCGGGACCGGCTCGACCGGGGCGGCCGCCGCTGCGACGCCCGAGTCGAAGACGGGGCCGGCCTCGTCGACCCTGTCGTCGATGAACAAGGTGTGCACTCCGAACACCCCGAACGCCAGGAAGGCGACGCCGACGAGAGCGACAGCCGTCACGGGAAGGACGATCCTGAGATTGCGTCGAATCCAACTCATGGACTCAACGTAGGGAGGCCGCCCACCATCACGAACCGGATCCCGGATCGTTCCCGGACCGTTCCCCATTCGGAAAGAACTGCTGTGACGCCGGTGGTCCGACCCCTGGCGTGACAGTCACGCGTCGACGAGCTGCCTGTCGCGCTCTTCGTTCTCGCGTTGCTCTTCCTCGTGGGCGAGGGCGATGGCACTCGTGTGCGTCCCACCCTCGACGTTGAGCGTCGGCAAGATGCGATCGAGCCACCCGGGCAACCACCAGTTCCGGGCGCCGAGCAGTTCCATCGTGGCCGGCACGAGCAGCATGCGGACGAACGTCGCGTCGAGGAACACCGCCGATGCCAAGCCGAGGCCGAACATCTTGATGATGCGGTTGTCCTCGAGCACGAAGCCGGCGAACACCACGATCATGATCGCGGCAGCGGCGGTGATCACGCGGGCGGTTGCTGCGAGGCCGTCGGCCACGGATCCCTTCGGGTCGCCCGTGCGGTCGAACTCCTCCTTGACGCGTGACAGCAGGAACACCTCGTAGTCCATCGAGAGGCCGAACACGATCGCGAACATCATCATCGGCAGGAACGGCTCGATCGGTCCGCCCGCGGTGTTGAACAGCGACGCACCCCAGCCCCAGCCGAACACGGCGACCACGATGCCGTAGGCGCCGCCGATCGACAGCATGTTCATGATGACCGCCTTGAGCGGCACCAGCACCGAGCGGAACACCATCATCAGCAACAGGAACGACAGCGAGAGCACGGCGATGAAGAAGATCGGGATCCGTTTCGCGAGGTACGAACTGAAGTCGATGTTCGCTGCGACCGCACCGGACACGTTGACGACCACGTCGGTTCCGTCCGTCACCGACGGCACGACGTCGTCGCGCAGCGAGTTGACCAGGTCGGCCGTCGCCTCGTCCTGCGGCCCGGTGGTGGGAGTCAGCCGGATGATGGCGGCCTCGGCGGTCGCCGGATCACCCGCGTTCGGGATCGGGCCGACGACGTCGGCGACGCCCTCGGTCGCCCCCAGGGTCCCGGTCAGCTCGGCGAGCACCTGGAGGTCCTGCGGCGACGACAGCTCGGCGGTCAACAGCAGCGGACCGTTGGTACCGGGCCCGAACGCCTCGCTGGTGAGGTCGTAGGCGGCACGCGTCGTGGTGCTCTCTGCGAAGTTGCTCTCGTCGGAGAACCCGAGGCGGAGACCCAGGACCGGCACCGACAACAACAGCAGGAACAGCGTCGTGGCGATCGCGATCGGCCACGGGCGGTGCTGCACGAACCGGCTCCACTTGTACGCCCAGGTCTGACGCAGCGGCTTCTCCTTGCGTGGCGGCAGCTCCTTGCGCAGCGGCGCAACAGCGAACGACGCGAGCATCACGATGACGGCGAGCGGCAGGCCGATCAGCAACGGCTGGATGCTGAGCCCCACGCCGACCAGCGCCAGCGCCACCAACCCGGCAGCGATCACCCCGCGCCAGCGCGACACCTCGATCTTGCGCTGAGCGAAACCGAGCAGCGCCGGGAGCAGGGTGACCGATGCGATCATCGTGATGAGCACGGTGACCGCAGCACCGGTCGCCAGGCCGTTGATGAACGACAGGCCCATGATGAACATGCCGAGCAGCGAGATCACCACGGTGAAGCCGGCGAACACGACGGCACGTCCGGCGGTGTCGAGCGCGACGACCGTCGACTGCTCGGGGTCGAGGCCCGCTTTGAGCCCTTCTCGGTAGCGGGTGACGATGAAGAGGGCGTAGTCGATGCCGACGCCGATGCCGATCATGGCGCCGAGCGTGACCGCGAAGTCGGGCACCGAGATGACATTGGACAGCAGCGTGATCAGACCGGCACCGATGCCGACGCCGAAGAGCGCCACGCCGATCGGAAGGCCCATCGCCAGGACTGAGCCGAACGACAGGATCAAGATGATGATGGCGAAGCCGAGGCCGATCAGCTCGGATTCTGGCGGCTCGAATTCGCCGAGCGCCTGGCCACCGACCTCGACCTGGAGACCGTCGATGTCGGTCGGCTTCAGGTCGGCGATGTCGGCGCCGATCTCGCCGGTTTGCGTCTCGCTGAGGTTCTCCGACAGATCGACCTGCGCATACGCCACCTGTCCGGCGAGCGGTCCCTCGGTGGCGACCAGCCCCAGCGTCGCTCCCGCGGGAGAGTAGGGGCTGGTCAACGTGACGCCGTCGATCGCCGCGACTTCGTCGAAGAGCTCGGTCATCGCGGCGGTGACCTCGGGATCGTCGACTCCCTGATCGGCGCGGAAGATGATCGTGCCCGAGCGCCCGCTGCCGGCGCCATCGAAGTAGGCGTCGAGCGTGTCGAAGCCGCTCTTCGACTCGGAGTCGGGAATCGAGAACGAGCTGTCGCTCGAGGCGCCGATCGCGCCGACGAGTGCGAAGACGGTGACGAGCGCCGTGACCCAGGCGCCGAGCACCCACCAACGGCGGCGGAATCCGAAACGGCCGAGCTTGCCCCATGCCGAGTCGGGAACCTCGGTGGGAACGTGAGGAGCTCCGTGCGCAGGCTCGTAGGGGCGATCGGCGTCGTCGGGCTGGCCCGATGCGTCCGCGGGGGAAGTGGACGTCATGTTCATTATTGGACATTCTGACCAGTAGAATGAGCAATGGCAACAACGGACTCTGCAACGTGTCCGACGACACATCGGTTCGCAGCCAGACCAAACGCACCCTGCAATCCAGATGACGACCCCCTCCGACGTATCCAGCCCTCCCCGTGCCGATGACCCGCGAGTCGAACGCACACGGGCGGCCGTGATCGAGGCAGCGTCCGATCTCCTCGTCGCCGACGGCCCCGCTGCCATCACCCACGCCAACGTCGCGACGGCGGCGAACGTGAGCCGAACCACCGTGTACACCCATTGGCCGACACGCGAGGACCTGCTGAGGGCGGCGATCGATTCAGTCGGCCGGGTTGCGCCGAACCTCGACGACCTCGTCGGCCCGATCCGCACCGATCTCGAGATCCTCTGCGGTCACCTGATCGAGGACCTGATCGACGATCAGCGCGCTCCCATGATCGCCAACATGATGGAACGTGCACTGCACGATCCCACGGTGGTCACCGTCCGCGACGAGTTCGTCGAGTTGTTCGAGCATGCGTTCGGCGTAGCGATCGAGCGCGGGATCGAGCGCGGCGAACTCCGCTCCGACATCGACGTTCGCCTCAGCGTGGCATCGATCGTGGGCAGCTTCCTGTTCGCCCGCTTCATGTCGAGCAGCGGCTTCGATCGAGCGCACGCCGAAGCCGTCCTCGACGACTTCGTCAAGGTCAACGCCCCGCGCTGACACTGCGCCGACCCCTGCGCTGACCCTGGGCCGCCCGTTCGACCCGAACAGAGAAGACAGGCTCAGGCGTCGCGACGGGCGATCAGCGCCTCGATCGGCACCAGGTCGAAGGGGTGGCCGGTCATCACGATCAGGTGCGTCGCCCCGGCCTCCAGGTACTGGTCCGCGATCGGGACGTCCTCGGCGGAGATGAGCACCGTGCGCTCGATCTCCGACCGATCGCGGCCGAGCTCGTCGCACCAGCGATCGAGCACCGCGTTCTTGTGGGCGAACGTCTCCGGTGGGCCGAACGAGTTCCAGGCATCCGCGTGTTCTGCGGTCAGCTTCAGTGTGACCTTCTCGCCGGAGCCACCGACGAGGATCGGCAGGCCGCCGATGGGGGCCGGGTTCAGCTTGCCGAGGCGGGCCTTGAGCCGCGGCAGATCGTCACGCAGCTTGTGCAGCCGGTTGATCGCGGTGCCGAACTCGTAGCCGTACTCGCTGTAGTCGCGCTCGAACCAACCGGCCCCGATACCCAGGTACATCCGGCCTCCCGACACGTGGTCCGCGGTGCGTGCGATGTCGGCGAGCAGCTCAGGGTTGCGGTAGCTGTTGCACGTGACGAGCATGCCGAGTTTGGCCCGCTCCGTGTCGGCAGCCATCGCGGTGAGAATCGTCCACCCCTCGAAGTGTGGTGCGTCGGGATCGCCGTACAACGGGAAGAAGTGGTCCCACGTCCAGATCGAGTCGACCCCCAACGATTCTGCACGTCGCCACGCGTCGCGGAGCTCGACGTACGACGTTGCCTGCGGATGGAGCTGGACACCGACGTGAAAGGTCATGTCGCCCAGTGAAGCATCCCCCCCACCCCCCGACGCCACGTTTGCGCACGATTCCCGGTGGACCGCCCCACCGAAATCGCGACGCAAACGTGGAGAGCCGAGGGCGCGAGCGTCAGCGGCGGCGAACGATGACGCTGCCGACGGAGTAGCCGGCACCGAAGGAACAGAGCACGCCGACGTCACCGGATGAGAGATCGTCACGGTGGCGATGGAACGCGATCACCGATCCGGCCGAGCTCGTGTTGGCGAACTCGTCGAGGATCACCGGGGCTTCGTCGTCGGTCGGCAGACGACCGAGCACGCCCTTGGCGATCAGCTGATTCATCTTCAGGTTGGCCTGGTGCAGCCAGAACCGACGCACGTCCTCCGCGGCGAGGTCGAGCTGCGTGAGGTGGTCCATGATGTGCTCGGCCACCATCGGGCAGACCTCACGGAACACCATCTGACCGTTCTGTCGGAACACGAGTTCCTGCGGGTCGCGCTCGGTGACCTCGGACGAATTGAGGAACCCGAAGTCGTTGCGGATGTTGTTGGAGAACTTGGTGACCAGCTTGGTGCCGAGCACCTCCCACTGGACCGGGGCCGTCGCATCCTCGGTGCGCTCCAGCACCAGAGCGGTGCACGCGTCGCCGAAGATGAAGTGGAAGTCGCGCATCTCGAAGTTGTTGTGACCGGACGTGATCTCCGGGTTGACCACGACCACGCAGTTCGCCGATCCGTTGCGCAACGCGTCCACACCTGCTTGCACGGAGAACGTGGCCGACGAGCAAGCGACATTCATGTCGTATCCCCAACCTTCCGCGCCGAGGGCGTCCTGGATCTCGATCGCCACCGCCGGGTAGGGCCGTTGGAGGTTCGAGCACCCGACGATCACCGCGTCGACGTCACCCGGATCGCGACCGGCCTGCGCGAGCGCCTCGTGGATCGCCGGCATCGACATCTCGGCCTGGATGCCCAGCTGATCCTCGCCTCGCGTCTCCAGTCGTGGACGCATCCGAGCGGGGTCGAGCACGCCCGACTTCTCCATCACGTAGCGCCGCTCGATGCCGGACGCCTTGACGATGAACTCCTCGTCGGGCACCGCACGCTCGGCCACGTCGCCGCTGGCGATCTCCTCGGCATGCTCGGCGTTCCACTTGAGCACCGCCTCCGTGAGCGACGCGACCAACTCCGCGTTGCTGACGGATTCGGGCGGCGTGAACAGCCCGGTTCCGGTGATCGAGACGGACGGCAGGTCGACGAGCGGCATGGAACCGACGCTAACCCCCGTGCTCACCCGGTCATCCCACCCAGGTCCGCACGAGCGACCGCAGCGTGTCGATGCCGTCCCCCTTGGATGCACTCACCCACACGATGTCGCCCTGGTCGAGCTGGCACCCGGCGGCGAGCTCCTTCTTGCGCGTGGCCCGTTTCGACGACTTCACCTTGTCGAACTTGGTGGCGACCACCGTGTGCGGCACGCCGTGATAGCGCAGCCAGTCGAGCATCTGCGCGTCGAGTGTCGTCGGGCCGATCGCACCGTCGACGAGCACGAACACCATCGACAGGTTCTCGCGTTCGAGCAGATACCCCTCGATCATCTCCGGCCAGTCCCGCTTGACGTTCTTCGCCGCCTTCGCGAAGCCATAGCCGGGAAGGTCGACCATCGTGGCCGTGTCCGGCCGGGCGCTGTCGACGTCGAACATGTTGATCAGCTGCGTGCGTCCGGGCGTGTTCGACACCCTGGCGAGCTGCTTGCGGTTGGCGAGCGCGTTGATCAGCGACGACTTGCCGACGTTGGATCGGCCGACGAACGCCACCTCGGCCGGCGATTCGGGGAGCTGATCCACCCGACTCGCCGACTGGACGAACCTCAGACGCAGTGGACCACTCATGGCATCATCCTCGCACCCCCCAACGCCTCCACCACCCGGACAACCCCACCGGTGCCCAACCGGTGCGATGAGCGAAACGACCGGAGATGCGCACTTCGCTCATCGCTGACCGAACTCGCATCGGTGGTGACGTTTCCCCGTCAGGAGAGGAATCGCTCGCATCCACGAATGCCGCGTCGTACTGTTCTCCCATGGCACACAGCACTCCGAAGCGACTCGGGTTCGCGGTCGCCGCGGCCGGGCTGGCCGTGGCGCTCACCGCGTGCGGGAACGCCACCGAGACCGGCATCGAAAAGCTCATCGAATCGCAAGGCGGCGGCGACGTCGACCTCGACCTCGACGCGGAGGGTGGCTTCTCGGTGGAGACCGAAGAAGGCGGGATGTCGATCGACGAGGACGGCAACTTCGTGATCACCGACGCCGACGGATCCGTCGTGACCGGCAACGCCGATGCCGAGACCGGCGAGTTCGTCGTCGAGAGCGAGGACGGCAGCTTCAGCTCCGGCTCGACCACCGAACTCCCCGAGGAGTGGCCCACCGAGATCCCCGAACCGGATGGCCTCGCGATCAGCAGTGCCACGGTCATCGGATCGGACACCGAACAGGCGATCACGGTCACGGGCAGCGTCGACAGCGTGGACTTCGTCGACGCCTACGGCAGCACCCTCGAGTCGGCGGGCCTCGACGAGGAGTCGACGTTCAAGTCCGACGGCACGGTCAACAACGTGTACCGCAACGACCGGTGGACGGTGGGCGTGCTCTACTACGGCGACGCGGGCGACGACCAGGTCACCGTCTCGATCTACTCCAACAGCTGATCAGCCGCTGATCAAGGACGCGAGCGCCCAGATCGCCGCAACGAGGCCGATCCCCGCGTAGACGGCGCTGCGCAGCACGGGTGCCCGCTCGAGGTTCGTGTCGTCGAGCTGTTTCGCCGGTGGCTTGACGATCGCCAGGAAATTCCCGACGAACAACGCGCCACCGAACGCCAGGGTCAGCCACGCGAGGAGATCCTCTCCGAGAAACATGGCCACAGGATGCCGCCTTCTATGCTCATTCGGTGCCACGCGGCGGACTGCTCGCTGAGATCAGGAATCCCGCGCAACTCGTGGTCGGTGCGTTCACCGCCTTCATCGTGTTCGGCACCGGATTGCTCTGGCTTCCGATCGCCGCCGACGGACCTGGCCACATCGGCCTGGAGGACGCCCTGTTCACCTCCACGTCCGCAGCAACCGTGACCGGCCTGGGATCCACCGACATCACGCGGTTCTCGCTCTTCGGTGAGCTGGTCATCTTGATGCTGATCCAGATCGGTGGCTTCGGCATCATGACGATCGGGTCGGTGCTCGCCATCGTCGCGTCGAGTCGGGTCGGGTTGCGCCAGCGCATGCTCGCCCAGGCCGAGATCGGCGCCGTCGACATGGGGGATCTGCGACGCCTGATCCTTGCCATCGCCAAGATCACGCTGGCCGCGGAGGCAACGCTGGCGACGATTCTCTTCGTGCGGTTCTGGCAGGGCGGCTACGAAGACGGGCCGATCGCGTCGGCGTACTCGGGCATCTTCCATTCCATCGCATCGTTCAACAACGCCGGGATCTCGCTGTATCCGGACAACCTGACCCGTTTCGTCGCCGATCCTGTCGTGGTCCTGAGCGTGTCTGCCACGTTCATCATCGGTGGTCTCGGCTTCCCGATCCTCGTGGAGTTCTGGCGCCGTTCGGCTCGACGGGGCACGACGGCGCGCACCCACTGGTCGCTGCACACCAAGATCACGCTGCTGGTCACCGCGGCACTGTTGATCTTCGGACCCATGGTGGTGATGACGTTCGAGTGGACGAATCCAGCCACCCTCGGACCGCTCGACACGTTCGACAAGGTCCTCGCCGGGTGGTTCCAGGGCGTCACGCCGCGAACCGCCGGATTCAACACCGTCGACATCGGCGGCATGAACGAGCCGACCCTGCTCGTGATCACGACCCTGATGTTCATCGGCGCCGGCCCGGCGTCGACCGCCGGCGGCATCAAGGTGACGACGTTCGCGGTCCTCGGGTTCGTGCTCTGGTCCGAGGTGCGTGGCAATACGGACATGAACGTGTTCGGTCGCCGGTTGCCGGCGAACCTGATCCGCCAAGCCCTCACGGTCGCCCTGCTCGCGATCGGCCTCGTCGTGGGCGCAACGCTGGCCCTGATGAGCGTCGAGGACCTCTCGCTGACGCCGGCGCTGTTCGAGATCACCTCGGCGTTCGGCACCGTCGGACTCTCGACCGGCGTCACAGGCAGCATCGGCGCCACCGGGCACCTCCTCCTGGTGATCGTGATGCTTGCGGGCCGCGTCGGACCCGTCACCTTCGTCACCGCACTCGCGCTGCGCGAGCGCATTCCCGCATACCGTTATCCCGAGGAGCGACCGATCATTGGCTGACAAAATTCTTCACACGATGCTGGGCGGAATGCGCCCGCAGGTCCAACACCGAGGCGAGATCGTCGTCATCGGGTTGGGCCGGTTCGGGTCGGCGCTCGCCTCGACGCTGATCGAGATGGGCCACGAGGTCCTCGGCCTCGACGCCGACGAGGACCGCGTCCAACAGCACGCCGAGGTGCTCACCCACGTCGCCCAGGCGGACACCACGAACGAGAAGACACTTCGTTCGCTCGGTGTCGCCGATGCGGTCACCGCGGTTGTCGCGATCGGGGCGGACGTCGAGGCGAGCGTGTTGACGACCGGCGCGCTGGTCGACATCGGTGTGCCCAACATCTGGGCCAAGGCGCTCACCGAATCGCACGGTCGCATCCTTCAGCGTGTGGGCGCGCACCACGTCGTCTTTCCCGAGGCCGAGATGGGCAGTCGCGTCGCTCGACTCGTGACGGGAGCGCTGATCGAGTACTTCGCGCTCGACGACGACTTCGTTCTGATCGAAACGCAGGTGCCGCGCAACCTTGCGGGCAAGAAACTCGGCGACACCGACCTGCGCGCCACGTACAAGGTGACCGTCGTGTGTATCAAGCCGGAAGGCCAGGCGTTCACGTACGCCGAGAGCGCGACCCTGCTCGGCGAGCACGACCTGATCGTCGTCGCGGGCCACCGCGGCGACATCGAACGTTTCGCCGACAAGGAGACGTGACGACTCCCCGACACGGAGACGTGACGACTCCCCGACACGGAGACGTGACGACTCCCCGACGACGTCCGCGGGCGTGTCGCCGGCAGCGTCTCCGTCCGCGTCGCCACGACTGCGTGCGGTTGGCTACAACCTTTCGATGAGCACGACGACGTTCGATCCCGATGCGCTGCGCGCCAAGTACCGGGAGGAACGAGACAAGCGCCTGCGTGACGCCGGCAACGAGCAGTACATCGAGGTCGTCGGCGAATTCGAACGCTACGTCCACGACCCGTATGTGGCCCCGATCGAACGTGAGCCGCTGACCGACGAGGTCGACGTGTTGATCATCGGCGGGGGCTTCGGCGGACTGCTCGCCGGCGCACGCCTGCGTGAGGCCGGCATCGACGACATCAGGATGGTCGAGAAGGGCGGTGACTTCGGCGGCACCTGGTACTGGAACCGTTATCCCGGAGCGGCCTGCGACGTCGAGTCGTACGTGTACCTGCCGCTGCTCGAGGAGATCGGCTACATGCCGAAGGAGAAGTACTCGCAGGCCGCCGAGATCCTCGCCCACAGCCAGGCGATCGGTCGGCACTTCGACCTGTACCGCAACGCCTGCTTCCAGACGGAGGTCACCGAGATGCGTTGGGACGACGCCGACCGGCGCTGGATCGTCGGCACCAATCGCGGCGACGCGATGCGGGCCCGCTACATCGTGATGGCAAGCGGGCCACTGCACCGTCCGAAGCTGCCCGGGATCGACGGGATCACCTCGTTCGAGGGACACACGTTTCACACCAGCCGATGGGACTACGACTACACGGGTGGCGGGTCCGAGGGTGGCCTCGACCGTCTGGCCGACAAGCGCGTCGGCATCATCGGGACGGGAGCGACCGCGGTGCAGTGCGTGCCGCACCTGGGAGCCGGCGCCGAGCAGCTCTACGTGTTCCAGCGAACGCCGTCGTCGATCGACGTGCGCGACAACCGTCCGACCGACCCGGAGTGGGCCGCGAGCCTGGAGCCCGGCTGGCAGGAACGGCGGATGGAGAACTTCAACAACCTGGTGTCGGGGATCCCCGAGGAGGAGGACCTCGTCGACGACGGCTGGACCGACATCATCGGCAACTTGCTGATCCGGGTGCGCCGCGGTGAGGGCGACATGACGCCCGATGGGTTGATGAAGACGATGGAACTCGCCGACTTCGAGAAGATGGAACAGATCCGCTCGCGGGTCGAGACGATCGTCAACGACCCGAACACCGCCGAGGCTCTCAAGCCCTGGTACCGCCAGTTCTGCAAGCGTCCGTGCTTCCACGACGAGTATCTGGCCACGTTCAACCGCCCGAACGTCGAGCTGATCGACACCGAAGGTCGAGGCGTCAAGCGCATCACGCCGAGCGGCGTCGTGATCGAACGGCACGACGCGACGGGTGAACTCGTCGAGGAGGAGTTCGCGGTCGACTGCTTGATCTACGCCACCGGGTTCGAGGTCGGTACCGACTACACGCGACGTGCCGGCTACGAGTTGTACGGACGCGGTGGCGTGACGCTCACGGAGTCCTGGCAGGACGGCGCCTCGACGTTGCACGGCATGCACAGCCGGGGATTCCCGAACTGCTTCATCTTCAGCAACATCCAGTCGGGCTTCACGGTCAACTTCCCGCACATGCTCAACGAGCAGAGCAAGCACCTCGCGTACATCCTCAGCGAGGCCCGGGACCGCGGGGTCACCTTGATCGAAGCCGACGCCGACGCCGAGGCGGCGTGGGTCGACACGATCGTGAGCCTGTCGCAGATGAACCTGAAGTTCCTCGAGTCGTGCACGCCCGGCTACTACAACAACGAGGGCAAACCCAGTGAGCGCAGCGTCAAGAACGGCAGCTACGGCGCGGGCTCGTTGGCATTCATCAAGGTGCTCGAGCAGTGGCGGGCCGAGGGGTCGCTCGCCGGTCTCGAACTCGACTGAGTGTGACGTCTGGGGTCTGACCCCAGACGTCACCGCCCGGCCTCAGGTGGGGGCGGTCGTCGACGTCGCCGTCGTCGTGGTGGTCGTGGCGGTGATGTCGCGACGCTGGATGAACAGCACCGTGACACGATCGTCGTCGTCGAGCAGCTCGGTGATGTCCGCGACGAGTGCCGAGGCGTCGGGGTCGGCCGGGCCTGCGACTTCGATCACTGCGTCGACGCCGTCGAACGTGGTCGACAACACCGAGACGTCCTGCGTCGCGGCCCAGTCCCGGGCGAGCACGCCGATGCGTTCGGCGAGGAGCTCATCGGGAGTCGGTGTCGGCTCGCGATCGGACACGCTCTCGCGCTTCAGCCACGTCATCTGTACCTCGAAGGTCCGATCGAGCTCGCTGTCGAGGAGTGCCGTGAGCGACTCGAGCGACGGTGCGTCGATCGTGCCGCTCGCGTCGAGGCGGATCACGTTGTCGCTGATCGAGAGGGCGTCCCGGCGTCCACCGGCATCGGCGCCGAGATCCGCCAGCCAGCGATCGACGATCGACTGGACGTCGGCGAAGAGGCGCTCCTCGTCGGACACGATCGTCGTCGGCGGCGCTGTCGTGGTCGTCGTCGTGGCCTGGTCGACGCGATCCCACTCGATCGACACGACCCGCTCGGCACCGAAGCTCGCCTGCAGCGCAGCGACCAGCGGATCGGGGTCAGGCGGCGTGTCGAAACTGCGAACCGCCACCGTGATGCGCTGATCGTCGAACGACACCTGGGGGGCACCGCGTCGATCGGTCGGGCCGAGCCATGTGGACACGATGTCGAGCGCTTCGACCTCCCGCTCGGACCGTTCGACCGCCGCGGTGGATGCGCTGTACAGCGGCAACGCGATCGCCACGACCACGACGCCGACGATGGCCGACACCGCGGCGGTCCGGCGAAACGTGGTCGCCAGGCGACGCGGTGGAACGAATCCCGTCACCACGAAGACCACGACCCCGGCGAGCACGATGGCGAACAGGTTGGTCGTGTACAGCAGCATCGCCCCCCACGCGAACGTTGCGTTGCCGGCCTCGAGTGAGATGCCCACCGCTCCCAACGGCGGAACGAGCGCGACGGCCACTGCCACACCGGGAAGCGATGCCGAGGCATCCTTGCGCACCGTGGCGTAGGCGCCGGCGGTGCCGGCGGCGAGCGCCACCACGAGGTCGCGGATGTCGGGCGCCGTGCGACTGGTCACCTCGTTGGGGAGTTCACCGTTGACGAACAGCGCCGCGAGCACGTACGACAGCAGGATCGCCCACAGCGTGGCAAGCACCACCACGGCGAGCGATCGCAGCGACTTGCGGAACAGCGCCATCGCAATGCATGCAGCCGCCCCCAACACCGGCTGCATGAGCGGAGCGAGGAGCATCGCCCCGATGACCACCGCCGCGGAGTCCGCAGACAGGCCCATGACCGCGACGATCACCGACAAGGTGATCATCACCGTGAACCGATATCCCCAGTGGTCCTGGCGTTTGATGGCGAGTTCCGCCATCACCCGCTGACGTTCCTCGGAGTTCAGGTGGCGATGCCACCAACGCCGAGTGGCTCGTCGATGGACACCGAGGCTCGGGTCGTCGGTCGACTGCTCCAACTCCGGCGTGGCATGGGCGTCCTCGGACTCCATTCCGGCGCCTTCGAAGCCGGTGGGGCCCGAGAAACCACGGGGGTTGGTCACGACCGGATCCTAGGGACTGCCCACGGTCGACGTACACGATGTGTCCGGCCTGTCGTGGACGTCCAGGTCTCGGTCGTACACGGCGGGGCGCGAGACTGGTTCATGGCCGACTACGACCTGATCATCCGAGGTGGTTCCGTCATCGACGGCACCGGCACAGAAGCTCGTACCGCCGACGTGGCGGTCGTCGACGGCATCGTCGCCGAGGTCGGGGCGGTCGTCGGCAACGCCCGCCGCGAGATCGACGCCGACGGTGCGCTCGTCATCCCAGGCATCGTCGACATCCACTCCCACTACGACGGTCAGGCCACGTGGGACGAACGGCTACAGCCGTCGTCATGGCATGGCGTCACCACCGTGGTCACAGGGAACTGTGGGGTCGGATTCGCGCCGGTGCACGACGCCGATCACGACAAGCTCATCGAGCTGATGGAGGGTGTCGAGGACATCCCGGGCGCGGCATTGCACGAGGGATTGCGATGGAACTGGAACTCGTTCGGCGAGTTCCTCGACGCCGTCGACTCGATCCCTCACGACATCGATGTCGCCATGCAGGTACCGCACGGCGCACTGCGCCTCAACGTCATGGGCGAGCGTGGCGCCAACCACGAGGACGCCACACCGGACGACATCGCCGCGATGGCCGAGCTCGCCCGACAGGGAATCGAGGCGGGCGCTCTCGGCTTCAGCACCAGTCGCACCAGGAATCACAAGACCTCGACCGGGGCCTATACCCCGACGCTGACTGCCGCACCGGACGAGCTGATCGGGATCGCCCAGGGTGTCGGTGCAACGGGCACCGGCGTCCTGCAGGTCGTGTCCGACTTCCTCGATCCCGACGGTGAGTTCGCGATGCTGCGCGAGATGGTTGCCACGTCGGGGCGGCCGATGTCGATCTCGATCGCGCGCAACCCGATGGTGCCCGACGCATTCCGTGGCCTGCTCGACCATCTCACCGCTGCGAACGCGGACGGCTTGGCGATGACGGGCCAGGTGGCGCCACGAGCGGTCGGCCTGATCCTCGGCCTGGAATGCACCCTCAACCCGTTCCTCACCAACCCGGTGTACCGGGAGATCGCCGACCGTCCGCTGAACGAACGGGTCGCGGCGCTTCGCGACCCCGCGTTCCGCGAGCGCCTCCTCGCAGAGGCCGCTGAACGATCACGGGACAAACTCGGCGGGAATCTGATCGGCCGGTTCGATCTGTTGTTCGAGATGACCGACGAGCCCGACTACGAGCCATCACCCGACAGCTCGATTCACGCCATTGCCTCGCGTTCGGATCGCAGCCCCGAGGAACTCGCGCTCGACGCACTGCTCGCCGACGACGGCCACGGGCTGCTCTATCTGCCCTTCCTGAACTACGTCGACGGCAGTCTCGACGGGTGCCACGAGATGCTCGTGCACCCGCACACCGTGCCCGGCCTCGCCGACGGTGGCGCGCACGTCGGCACCATCTGCGACGGCAGCTTCCCGACCACCCTGCTCGCCTACTGGGGCCGCGACCGCGACCACGATCGGATTCCGTTGCCGTTCCTCGTGCAGCGCCACTGCCGCGACACCGCGCGCACCGTTGGACTGCACGACCGGGGCGTCATCGCCCCCGGCTATCGCGCGGATCTCAATGTGGTGGACTTCGACCACCTCCGGCTGCACAAGCCCGAGATCGTCCACGACCTCCCGGCGAACGGGCGGCGGCTCCTGCAGCGCGCCGACGGCTGGCGCCACACGATCGTGGCCGGCCGCGAGACCTACCACGACGGCGTGGCAACCGATGCCCTGCCCGGCCGCCTGATCCGCGGCGCCCAACCCGCACCATCGGGAACGCTTCGATGACCACGGCCGACACACCGACACCGCTGCACGAGGTCGTCGAGCTGGAGACCCACGCCAACTGGACCGCGACCCACATCGGCAACCCCGACGACTGGACGCTGCAGCTCACCGACGCCCATCACACCGAACTCGATGCAGCGCTGGCACGTGCTCGATCGACGACCGACGAACTCCTCGACGTCACCGCTGACGACTTTCCGCTCCCCACCCTCGGGGCGCGGTTGGCGGCGATGGCCGCGGAGTTGGTGAACGGTCGAGGGTTCGCCAGGATCGCCGCGCTCGATGTCGATCGGCTCGGCGCGGAGGACGCCTCGTGGATCTACTGGGGCATCGGCCGTCACCTGGGCGAGCCGTGGCCGCAGAACGCGAAAGGTCACCTGCTCGGCGACGTCACGGATCAGGGCAAGGCGCCGGACGATCCAACCGCCCGCGGCAACGAGATCGGTGGTCATCCGCTCGGTTTCCACAGCGACGGCTCCGACCTCGTCGGACTGCTCTGCATCGACGACGGTCTCAGCGGGGGGGAGAGCCTGGTCGCCAACGCTGTCGGCGCCTACAACGCACTCGTGCGCACCCGGCCGGATCTTGCCGCGGTGCTCTACGAGCCCCTGCCGTACGACTTCCGTGGCGAGCAACGCGACGGGGCCCGACCCTTCTATTCGATTCCGGCGTTCACACGCCACGTTGGCCCGACGGGCGATCGACTCTTCGTCCGATACATCCGGCCCTTCATCGAGGCGTCACAACGACATCCCGACGCACCACGGCTGACCGCCCTCCAGGTCGAGGCGATGGACGCCTACGACGCGCTGATCGACGATCCCGACAACCAGGTGGAGATGGCGTTGCGGCCCGGCGACATCCAGTTCGTCAACAACTACCACGTCCTGCACGGCCGTCGTCGGTACGTCGACGACGCCGACTCCGGTCGCGTCCGATGGCTCAAGCGCCTCTGGCTGGCCACCGACATCCTCGGCCCCGACGACCGTCCCGGCCGCTTCCAACGAGCCGGCGCCATGGGTCATTGGGGCGCTCAGCGCACCAAGGCCTGAGGAGCGCCCCCCCCCCCGATGTACTCGACCCGTGTTTCGATCAGAGTTCGTCGAGTATCTGCTGGCGCTTCGTGGCGTACTCGGCGTCGTTGACCAGCCCTTGTTCCTTCATGTCCTCGAGAGCGGCGAGCCGTTCCTGGGGTGTCGGACCCGCCGGTGCCTGCGGATTCGTCTCGACGTGCTCGCGCATCGCCTTGGCCAGCGAGGCCGCGTCGCGATCGGAGTCGCGCTGTTCGTCGGCTTCGACCTGAGCAAAGATCAGCGTGCGGACCTTCTCAGGGTCGGGAATGTTCTCGAAGACCGAGTCGCCGGTCTCGCCCGCCGACTCGATCGTGACGACGCCGTTGTTCAGGATCCTGGCGATGAACGACTGCTCGAAGTTGACGTTGTTGATGCGGTTCAACGGAATCGACACACCGCGGCGCCGGAAGATCCCACTCTGGTACGCAACGCGCTGATCGGTGATGGCAAAGCGCGTGGTCTGCCACTGCACGAACTCGTAGATCGTGTCGAGGATCAACACGATGAACGCGATGAGCGTGATCCAGCCGATGACGGTGTCGAGCCAGTCGGCATCGACGGTCCAGAGCAGCAGCAACAACAACAGGACGCCGGCCGCTGCGGCGACCTGCTTCCAGAAGTAGAACCAGTGGGGGTTCGACGCGAGGATCATCTTCTCGTCGGGCATCAGGTCGATGTCGGGACCAAACATGGCGCGAACTGTAGTACCCGGGGCGGGCGACGCGATCAGTCACAGGATCAATCGGGTGAGCGCCGTTGCGGCCGCCGCCAGGAGGATCACCACGATGAACGGAAACTTGCGCCACAGGGCCAGCCCGGCAACAACGAGTCCGACCAGGCGGGCATCGATCACGATCGTCCGGCCGTCGCTCACCGTCGACACGATCGTGAGCGCCGCGAGCAACGCCGCAGGGAGCAGATCGACCACCTGCTGCACGCGAAGCGGCAGCGCGCGATCACCGAGCACGAGCGGGCCAGCGGACTTGAACGCAAAGGTTCCGACCGTCATCACGATCAGTACGACGGTCGCGTCACTCACGACGTCCTCTTCGTGTCGGGCCGGGGAACAGCGCTCTCGTCGACGCGCTGCGCGCCGATCCGACTCGCGGCGACCCCGAGCATCGACACCAGAATCGGCACACCCGGCGGGGCGAACGGGATCAGAACCAGCGCGATCAGCGCACCGGCGATCGCCGTGCGCCGTTGCGGCGTCGACGACAGGCGTGGCCAGAGGAGTGCGAGAAAGGCTGCGGGTCCGGCAGCATCGAGGCCGAGCTCGTTGATCAGATCGCCGGCACCAGCGAACGCGACATGGCCGAGAACGGTGGTCACGTTCCACACGACGAACACGCCGCCGCCAGCGACGAGGTACCCGTAACGCCTCCACCGGAGTCCGTGCTGGGCGGCGCCGACGGCCGTCGATTCGTCGATCATCCACTGCGACATCGACGCGCGCTGCCACCATGTACCAACGAGCGCCGGGGCCATGATCACCCCGAACGCGAGCGATCGTACGTTCAGGAGCAGGCCGGCGATCGCGGCGGATGCGACCGAGCCTCCGTCACCGAGGATCTCGACGGCAGCGAACTGCGAGCTGCCACCGAACACGAACAACGAGAACCCCATCGCCTGCAGGAGGGAGAGTCCCGCTGTGGCCGCGGCGGCACCGAACACGATGCCGAACGGAGCGACCGAGGCGACGATCGAGGCGGCCTGACGGTGGATCGCCCGCTTGCGCGCTGCATCGTCGACCTCGTTCACGAGGCGCAGTCTTGCGCCGGTAGCGTCCGACGACGTGGTCGTGACGGGTGGTGACGGTGCTCGCTCGGTTCGGCGCCCGGCAGCGTCGTTCAAGGTGCGCCGCCGGTCACTGTCACCGAAGCGACAGGCCGAGTTCGACGCGTGGATCCAGCGATGGGGTCTCGACCTCGAAGGTCCGGTGCTCGACTGGGCCGAGGTGTTCGGACATCCGCCCGCTTCGCGTCCGGACGTCGTGCTCGACATCGGGTTCGGCCACGGCGAATCGACGATCGAGATGGCAGCCGCCGAGCCCGATCTCGACGTCGTCGGCGTCGAGGTGCACACACCTGGCGTCGTCACGGTGCTCGACGCGATCGAACACCGCGGCCTCCACCACGTCAGGGTGGTCCACGGAGATCTGCTCCCGTTCCTCGACCGCGTTGCGTCCGAGTCGATCGCGGTCGTCCGGATCTTCTTTCCCGACCCGTGGACGAAACGCCGCAACTTCCATCGACGGCTCGTCGCGCCCGACGTGGTCGCTGCGCTCACCGATCGCCTCCGCGTCGGCGGCCAGATGCACCTCGCCACCGACATCGCCGACTACGCCGATTCGATGCGCCAGGTGTGTGACGCGGAGCCGAGACTCACCGGCGGTGTGATCGATCGACCCGACTGGCGCCCGATGACCCGCTTCGAGCAGCGAGGTCTCGACGCCGGCCGGTCCCCCACCGATCTGCTGTACAGCCGTTCCTGAGTGCGGCAGGGCTCAGCTCGGGGCCGAGGAGCCGACGGCACCGGCTCATGCCGCCGGAGTCGGGGCGTGCGGGCGGAGCTCTTCGAAGGTGTCGATCTTGCGGATCGAGGGAAACACGACAGCGAAGCTCGCAGCGATCGCGACGGTGATGAGGCCTCCACCGGCGATCGCCCACGGCACACCGAACATCCTCGCCGCCACCCCGCTCTCGAAGGCTCCGAGTTCGTTCGACGCTCCGATGAACACACCTTCGACGGCGCTGACGCGTCCGAGCTGTTCGTCCGGTGTGACCAGAGGGACGATCGAGCCCCGGATGAACATCGACACCATGTCAGCCGCCGAGATGACGATCAGCGCGATGAACGCCACCAGGTAGTTGTGGGTGAGCCCGAACACCATGGTGCCGAGCCCGAAGATCGCGACCACGACCAAGAGCGTCGGACCGACACGGCGCGTGATCGGGCGGGTGGCCAACCAGATCGCCATCACAGCGGCACCGATGCCCGGCGCCGCGCGCAGCCACCCGTACGCGATGTCGCCGACGCCGAGCTGATCGCTCGCGACCGCAGGGATGAGCGCGATCGCCCCGCCGAAGAGCACAGCGAAGAGGTCCAGCGAGATCGTGCCCAGCACCACCGGGGTTCGCCGGACGAAGCGCAATCCCTCGAGTGCCGAGTGCAGCGTGGGGCGATCGGTGATCCGCTCGGGCTCGCGGGCGTAGACGATCATGAGGATCGGGACGATCGCCGCGAACTCGAGCAGCGCCGCGAGCGCGTAGGCCTCGCTCGGGCCGACCGAGTAGAGAAAGCCACCGATCACCGGACCGACGATCGCCGATGCTGTGAAGGTTGCGGTCCACAGGGCGACGACTTGTGGGAAGAGGTCCGGCGCCGTCAGAAGCGGGGCAATCGACCGCCGGGACGGACCGATCATCGCGTCGGCGGCGCCGAACACGAATGCAATCACGAACAACGGCCACACCGTTCCGGGGTCGATCTCGCTGTAGACGACAAACGCGAGGGCGCAGCCGACCCTCGCCAACAGGAAGACCGACGTCACGCGACGACGGTCGAACCGGTCGGCCACCCAGCCGCTGACGAGCACCAGCAGGACCGCCGGCACGAACTGGGCCAGGCCGATGAAACCGATGTCGAGCGCGTCGCCGGAGGTGTCGAAGGTCTGCTTGAACAGCACCGTGACCAGGATGTTCAGCCCCACCGCAGCGAGCGCCGTCGACAGCAGGTACCTGCGTACCGCGGGGAACCGCAGGACCTCACGAGCAGTGGCCACCGCGGAAACCTACCGACACGACGCCACCGCGAACCCCGGAGTCGTGCGGGACATCGCCACCAGGCGACGATCTGCGCACGTTCGGTCCGAACCGTCCCATTTCATTGCGGACGCAAAGATATTCGGATAGGATGGGGTGATGACCGGCGCACTGCTGCAAACGTTCCCACTCGGCACCCAGTGGCCGACGATCGATCCGTTCCTGTTCTGCGCGCACCATCGCGACGACTACCCGACCGGCACGATCGACCTCGGCCCGGACGCACCCCTCGACGGTCGTGACATCGGCATGGACTTCGCCGGCGTCGACGGGTGGAACATGTACCACGGGTCGACCGTTCCCGGTTTTCCGCAGCATCCCCATCGAGGCTTCGAAACGGTCACGTACGTGCGCACCGGGTTCTGTGACCACAGCGACTCACTCGGCGCCACGGCACGGTTCGGCCGTGGCGACACCCAGTGGATGACCGCCGGCAAGGGGATCGTGCACTGCGAGATGTTCCCGCTGTTGTCGGACGACGAGCCGAACCCGCTCGAGTTGTTCCAGATCTGGCTGAACCTGCCCGCGGCCGACAAGATGGTCGAGCCGTACTTCACGATGTTGTGGAGCCACGACACGCCGACGGTCGTCGCCGCCTCCGGCGACGGTGACGCCCTGGTCGACATCACGGTCATCGCCGGCTCGCTCGACAACGCCGAGGCGCCGAGCCCGCCGCCGAACTCGTGGGCCGCGAAGGCCGAGGCCGACGTCGCGATCTGGCACCTCCGTTTCGATCCGGGCGCGCGCTGGACGATGCCGGCCGCCGGGCCCGAGTCGCACCGGTTGCTCTATGCCTTCTCCGGCTCGTGGCTCACCGTCGACGGCGAGCGCCTCGACGCGGGCAACGGTGCCGCCGTCGACCCGAGCCGACCGCTCGAACTCGTGGCCGGCGACGACGGCGTGGAATGCATGGTCCTGCAGGGCCGCCCGATCGGTGAGCCCGTTGCGCAGTACGGGCCGTTCGTGATGAACACCCAGGCCGAGATCCAACAAGCCTTCGAGGACTACCGCCGCACCCAGTTCGGCGGTTGGCCGTGGGGTTCGGATGATCCGAACCACGGGCCGACCACTCGCCGGTTCGCCCGCCACGCTGACGGCCGCGTCGAGCAGTTCGACGTCGAGCCTGCACCCACCGCCTGACAACTCCGGAGCGCCCCAGCCCCCTCGTTTGCGTGACATTTCGGGCGGGACGGGTCACCTGAACCTGCGCGCAAACGTGGATGGGGTGGGTGGGCCAGCGAAACTGGGGGGATGGACAGCACACAGTGGGACGATCGGTACTCGACGAGTGAGTTGATCTGGACCGGCCGGGCGAACCAGTTCGTGGAAGCCAACCTCAGCGACCTCGAGCCGGGCACGGCAGTCGATCTCGGGGCCGGCGAAGGCCGAAACGCCGTCTGGCTCGCCGCGCGAGGTTGGACCGTGACGGCGGTCGACTTCTCACAGGTCGGCCTCGACAAGGCAAACCGTCTCGCCGCTGAGCAGGGCGTCACGATCACCACCGCATGCGCCGATGCGACGACGTGGCAACCGGACGGCGCAGTCGATCTGGTCGTTCTGTCCTACCTCCAGCTGCCGGCAGCGCAGCGACGCCTCGTCGTGGAGCGTGCGGCGACCTGGCTGACGCCGGGCGGCACGCTGTTCGTGATCGCCCACGACCGCTCGAACGTGGCCCACGGCCACGGCGGACCACCTTCGCCCGACGTCTGCTACACGGTCGACGAGACCGTCGCGGCCCTCGACGCGCTCGACGTCACGACCGCCGAGGTCGTCGAGCGCCACGTCGACACACCCGACGGCACGAAGACGGCGCTCGACACCCTGGTCATCGCACGACGGCCGCTCTGAGTTCCAGCGCTCGCGCGACCGCCAGATTGGTCGCCGGAGCAGTCACGGTCAGATGTCCCATCTTGCGACCGGGCCGGGCCTCCCGCTTGCCGTAGAGATGGAGCTTGGCGTTCGGATCGTCGAGCACTGCCGTCCAGTCCGGATCCCCGCCGTCCCACAGGTCGCCGAGCAGATTGACCATAGCGATCGCCGGGGCGGTCATCGCGGTCGATCCGAGCCCGAGACCACACACGGCGCGGACCTGCTGTTCGTACTGACTCGTCACGCTCGCATCGAGCGTCCAGTGACCACTGTTGTGCGGGCGCGGCGCGAGTTCGTTCACGAGCAGCTCACCGTCGACCACGAACAGCTCGACGGCAAGCACCCCGACATAGGCGAGCGCATCCGCGATCGCCATCGCCAGACCGACGGCCCGGTCGGCGTGCTTGCCCGACACCATCGCTGGGACCGCCGAGACATCGAGGATCCCGTCGACATGGCGGTTCTCGGCAACCGGCCACGCCTCGACATCGCCCGACGCGGTTCGACCGACGATGACGCTGAGCTCGGTGTCGAGAGCCAAACGCTGCTCGACCACGCAGTCGACGCCACCCAGTTCGGCCCATGCTGCGAGCGTCTCGGGCACGCCGGACACCGCCCTCTGGCCCTTGCCGTCGTAGCCGAGTCGTGCGGTCTTGACGATCGCTCCCAGATCGACGAGCGCTGGTTCGACCGCAGGGTCGTCACCCACCAGCACCTGGTATCGGCCCACCGGGAATCCGTTGTCGACGAGGAACCGCTTCTCCGCGATGCGATCCTGCGCGATGCGAACCGCCGACGGCGCGGGTGCAACGGTCACCGATGCGGCCAGCGCATCGAGGGCTGCGGCCGGCGGGTTCTCGAATTCGGTGGTGATCACGTCGCAGTCGAACGAGAGCCGACGCAATGCATCGGGATCGTCGTAGGCAGCGACGAGGTGTTCGTGCGCCAGCAGGCCAGCGGGCGCTGACGGGTCGGGATCGAGCACGATCGTGCGGTACCCCATCGATGCCGCCGCCATCACCGCGTACCGACCGAGTTGACCGCCGCCGAGAATCCCCAGGGTCGCCGGGGGCACGATCGCCGCAGCGGTCATGGTTCACTGCGCGGTGGGAGTTCCGACGACGCTGCGACTTCTCGACGCTCGGCGCGGTACTCGGCGAGCGCCTCAGCGAGTGCCGGGTCGTCGAGGGCGAGCAACCCGACGGCGAAGAGGGCCGCGTTCGTCGCTCCAGCGTCGCCGATCGCGAACGTCGCCACCGGCACACCGGCCGGCATCTGCACGATCGAGTACAGCGAATCCTGCCCGGAGAGATGTCGGGACGCCACCGGCACACCGAGCACCGGCACGGTCGTCTTCGCGGCAAGCATCCCCGGAAGGTGCGCCGCTCCCCCTGCTCCGGCGATGATCGCTCGCAGCCCTCGCACAGAGGCTGCCTCGGCGTAGGCGAACATCTCGTCCGGCATCCGATGCGCGCTCAGTACCCGCGCCTCGTGAGAGACGCCGAACGACGCGAGGACGTCGACGGCCTTGGACATCGTGGGCCAATCGCTCGACGACCCCATGACGACACCGATGACGGGATCAGCTTCGGACACGTTCGAAGCGTAGGCGTTCCGGGTGGGTCCGGTCAGACCAACTGTCGGCGCTCGCTCACCTTGAGGGCGACATACCCCGGGATCGTCGGGAACCAGTAGTTGATCAGTCGGAACAACAGCACCGCTGCCCACGCCGTCGCGTCATCGACCCGCGCACCGGTCAACATGAAGACCAGCGCAGCCTCGATCGCGCCGACGCCGCCAGGTGTCGGCACGGCCGACGCCACCGTGTTGGCCACCATGTACAGCGCTCCGAGTTCCACGAACGCGAGGTCGACGTCGAACGCACGACACGACCAGGCGAACGCGAGGATCGTGGAGAGCTTCGCCAGTGCCTGACCACCGAACAACAGCGAGAGCTTCGACGGACGGCGAGCGAGTTCGCCGAAATCCGTTCTGATCTTGGCGAACGTCGACTTCAGGAACGCGACGACCCAACGTCGCAGCTTCGGAGCCGCCGCAATCACGACCGCCGCAATGGCGATGGCAGCGCCGAACACGGCGATGATCGAGAGATCCGGACCGCCGCTGTTCACGCTCAGCCCTCCGGTTGGATCGGCGCTCGCCACGACGACGAAGAACACGAAGAAGACCGCCTGCACGACGCCGCTGGCCGCGGAGGTCAACCCGATCGCCGCCGTGGCCACCGTGCCGTCCGTGCCGCCCTTCTGGAGGTACCGAATGCGCATCGCCATGCCGCCGGAATTCATCGGCGTGAAGCGGTTGAGGAACGACTGGCCGAACATGACGATCGTCGCCTCGCCGAGCGCGATCGGGCGAACCACCGAACCCGACAGCGACATCGCTCCGCCGACCGTGCCGAGCAGGGTGACGATCACGATCGGCCCAACCCACACCCAGTCCAGCCCCGACATCGTGTCGACGATCGCCGTCCAGTTGCTGGCAAGGGTGAGAAGAAAGAACGCCAGGACCGCGAACCCAACCCAGCTGACGGCCTTGGCGACACTGATTCGTTCGAGTTCGGCCAACTCGACCGCGTCGACACCCAGCCGCACCTGGAGGCCGGTGCGGAGGTCGTCGACGAAGTGCTTCGGCTTCTTCGCCTCGCGACGGGCGTGTGCAGGCAGCGCCGGGAGCTGCACGAACGGCAAGGTCGCCGCAAGGTCGTGAACGTCCACGTTTCGGACGGCAGCGTCGATGGCGCGATCGGCGCCGACGATCAGCGCCGTCGTCACGAGCAGCTCGGCGCGATCGACAGCGCGCGACGCAACGCTCGAAGCGAGCACCGCGGTGTCGAGACCGGCGATCGTGACCCTGTCGCCATCGACCACCAGGTGGTCACGGCTCAGTGACCGATGTGCAATCCGGGCATCGTGGAGACGCCCGACCTGTCGCCATCCGTCGTCGAGCGCTGCGTCGCTGATGTCGTCACCGTCGATGGCGGCCATCGCTCGTCCGGGTGGGACCGACAGACGCGACGATGGCGCTGTCGCGATCGGTCGGAGCGACGCACTCCACTGCGGGGACACGAACGCCGGCTCGTTCGGCCATCGTGGTGTTCAGTGCGAGCTGAGCCGCGCGGATCCGCGGCTTCACCGACATGCGCTGCTCGTCGACATCGCGCACACGTACCGATCGAAGAACCCGCGAGAACAGTTCGAGATCACGGTCGTCCTGATCGAGGTAGATCACCTCGATGGGGGCGCCGTCAGCCACTCCGCGATACGCACGCAGATGACGTCCGGCGTGCTCATCGCCCAGATCGTCCACCTCGAATCCGGCAGCGGCCAGTCCGGCGCGCAGCGTGGCCGAGCCAGGGCGCCGCTGCGGTGACCCGAACGCCACGAGCACCGCCGAGCCGACGGCACTCCCCACGACGAGGGTGACCAGAATGCTCACCGGTGCCTGCGTTGCCGTGATCGCTCGAACGACCGCCGTCACCGCCACCGCCACCCAGGCGACCTTGCGCCAGGGCGCCGTCATCATCGGCGATGCGGCGGTCGTCCCGGCCACGAGCGCGGCGAGATACGCGATCGACGGGAAGTCGGTCGCGATGAACGAATTCGACGGGAGGTCGATGGGCGTGGGTGGCGCGGCCCGATTGAGCCAGTCGGTCAACCACAGCATCACGAGACCGCCGGTGACGCCGGCGCCGACGACGAGCAGGGTCGCGGGTCGAGTACGGCGGGTGAACAGCCACACCACCGTCACGACCGGCACGATCACGATGGCGAGCTGCGCCACGCCGACCAGCAGATACCGCAGCGGCGTCGGCATCCTCGTGAACAGCTCGATCAGATCGATCGAGATGTTGGTGAGCGCCGTCGGGAACGCGGCGGTCAGACCCAGTACGACGACCAACAGCACCAGTCGCACCGTGAGGCGGGCCACGTCGACGGGGTGGCGCTGCCATTCGCGACGATCGCCCTCACGCAGCGAGGCATCGACGGTCGAGTACACGGCAACAGCATGGACCACGACGTCGCCGCGCCTCGGATCCGGCCAGCTGAACGTCAGTCGAGAACGTCGGCGAGTACGTCGACGGCACGGTCGACGTCGCCGGGTGACGTGTAATGCACGAACGACAGCCGTACCACGCCCCGATCGGGGTCGACGCCGAGCCCATCGAGCACCCGCGCCGCGTAGTAGTGGCCAGAGCTCGTCTGCACGCCGCGCTGCACGAGGTCGCGCGCAACGTCCTGCGGATCCCGGGCGAGCGGGTCGAACGCGACGGTCGGACAACGATGCCCGCCAACCGCGTCGAGCGTGGCTGGTCCGAGCAGGCGGACGTCGTCGCGGCCGGCGAGCGCGTCGAGCAGGCGCGGGGTCAACGAGTCCTCGTGGGCCCGCCAGCGCATCGAGGTGCCGGCAACCGCCGTGCGGAGGCCGTCGCTCCGTGATCCACCGTGATGGTGATGGACTGCTTCGACGTAGTCGAGCACGGCACCCGCCGAGGCGACCTGCGCGTGATCAGGCCCCGCGGGGTTGAGACGCTTGTCGGTCACGCTGTCGTTGAAGAAATGACTCTGGTTCGGGAGCTCGGCCATGAGCCCAGCGCGCACGACCATCAGGCCCTGGTGAACCGAATACGTCTTGTACAGGCTGAAGAGATAGATGTCGGCGCCGATCTCTCCGACATCGGGCAGCGAGTGCGGAGCGAACGACACACCGTCGACGATCACGCGGGCGCCGACACCGTGCGCGAGGTGCGTGATCCGCGTGACGTCGTTCTCGGATCCGACGATGTTCGATGCGTGCGGCACCGTGACGAGACCGGTCCGCTCACCGAGCATCGCCTCGAACTCGTCGATGTCGAGCAGGCCGGTGTCGGGGTCGATCCGCCACTCCTTGATCGTGCAGCCGACCCGTTCGGCGGCCCGACGGATGGCGCCGGTGTTGGCCTCATGGTCCTGGTTGGTGACGATGACCTCGTTGCCCTGCTCGAGAACATCGGCAAAGGCGTGGGCGAGCACGTAGGTGTTGGCCGTCGTCGACGGCCCGAACACCACCTCGCGCGCCTCGACACCGAGTGCTTCGGCCCACCGTTCACGCGACCGATCCATCATCTCGCCGGCGCGTCGTGACGACTCGAACTCGCTGTACGGCTGCACCTTCAGGTCGGTGTAGTACTCGGTGAGCGCGTCGATCGTCTGACGGCACGCGAACGAGCCGCCGGCGTTCTCGAAGAACGACTGCCCGTCGTTGATCGGGCGACCGAACGCGGGGAACTGGGAGCGGACGAAGTCGAGATCGAGCTGCACACCCTCACGGTAACTGCGCTGCGCATCACCCTCGTAGGGCGCCATGATGGGACGATGAGCACCGACCCGTCGACCACGTCCGAGTTGATCACGCCCGCACTCCTGGTGGACGTCCCGATCTTCGATCGGAACCTGGCCGCGATCGATGCCGTGCTCCCGGGCGCAAAGTTGCGGCCCCACGTCAAGGCGTTCAAGTCAACCGATCTCGCCAAGCGTCTCGACGCCGACGGCCATCACGGCTTCTGCGCAGCGACGCCCCGCGAGATCGAAGGGCTCGTTGCGGCGGGTCTGACCGACGATCTGCTGCTGGCGAACGAAACGCTGGACGCTGGGCGCCTCGGTGCGCTCGCCGACGAGGCGAGCATCACCGTCGCGGTCGACTCCGGTGAGACGCTCGACGCGGCGATCGCCGGCGGCGTGCGATCGGTGCTCGTCGACATCGACGTGGGGCTCCCCCGCTGCGGTTGCGATGTCGAGGAATCAGGACGCCTCGCCGACCGCGCCCGGGCCGCCGGACTCGACGTGCGCGGCGTGATGGGCTACGAGGGGCACCTGATGATGATCCACGACCGCGACAAGAAGCGGGCCAAGGTCGAAGAAGCGATGGCGATCCTGCTGCGGGCACACGAGCTGGTCGGCGGGAACATCGTGTCGGGCGGCGGCACCGGCACGTGGGATCTCAACACGTGGTGCACCGAGATCCAGGCCGGTTCCTACACGCTGATGGACACGCAGTACGACGAGCTCGAGATGCCGTTCGAGAAGGCGCTGTCGGTGCTGGCGACGGTGATCTCGGTCAGCCCCAAGGGCTGGATCATCGCCGACTGCGGGCTCAAGGCGCTCGGAATGGACCACGGCAACCCGTCGTGGGACGAGGGTGACGTGCTCTTCTGCTCCGACGAACACGTCACGCTCATCCCCAGCGAGGCGGGTGCGTGGAAGGTCGGCGACCGCATCCGGATCTGGCCGTCGCACGTCGATCCCACCGTTGCCCGCCACGAACAGTTCTGGCTCGTCGACGGCGACACGGTCACCGACCGGTGGCCGATCGACCTACGCCACTGGTGAGGTGGTGCGTCTGGGGCCGAACCCCAGATGCACCACCTCACATCGAGCGTGCGGCGTTGTCGAAGCGGGTGTACTGGCCGAGGAAGACCAGGCGCTTGGTGCCGATCGGGCCGGAACGGTGCTTCGACACGATGACCTCGGCCGAGCCCTTGTCGGGCGACTCTGGGTTGTACACCTCGTCGCGGTACAGGAACATCACGACGTCCGCATCCTGCTCCAGGGATCCCGACTCACGGAGGTCGGCCAGCATCGGACGCTTGTCGGAGCGGGCCTCCAGGTTTCGGCTGAGCTGGCTGAGCGCCACGATCGGCACCTCCAACTCGCGGGCGAGCACCTTGAGGTTTCGGCTGATCTCGCTGACTTCGAGCTGGCGGTTCTCGGAGTTCCCGCTGCCGCTCATCAGCTGCAGGTAGTCGATCAAGATCAGCGCGAGCCCACCATGTTGCGCCTTGATCCGCCGCGCCTTCGCACGGATTTCCATCACGGTCACCTGGGGGTTGTCGTCGAGGAACAGCGGAACCTCGAGCCGTCCGACGGCGAGGCCGATCTTCGACCAATCGCTCTCGCTGAGCTTTCCGGTGCGCAGCTTCGTCGAATCGACCTTGGCCTCACTCGACAAGATGCGCTGCGTCAGCTCGGAATGCCCCATCTCCAGCGAGAACACCAACACCGGTCTCGCCGAATGCTTCGCGATGTGTGTCGCCATGCCCAACCCGAAGGCGGTCTTTCCCATCGCCGGCCGGGCGCCGACGATGTTGAGGGTGCTGGGCTGGAGCCCAGAGAGGAGTTCGTCGAGGTCGTCGTAGCCGGTCGCAGCACCGGTGATCGTGTCGCCACGCTCGTAGTTCTCCTCGAGTTGGTCCATGGCGATGTTGAGGAGTTCCTGGATCGGCCGCGTCGAGTCGACCACCCGATCCTCGGCAACCTCGAACATCTTCGACTCGGCCATGTCAACGGCCTTGGTGACGTCGTCCGGTTCGGAGAACGCGAGGTCGGTGATCTCACCCGCGGTGTGGATCAACCGACGCAGCAACGCGGTGTCCATCACGATGCGGGCGTAGTGCTCGGCGCCCGACACCGACGGTGTCGCGTTCTGCAGATCGTTCAGCCGTTCGATCCCGCCGACCTCGTCGAGCAGCCCGTGACGGCGCAACTCGTCGGCGACGGTGACCACGTCGACCGGACCCGACGACGAGTACAGCGAACGCACCGAGTCGAAGATGTGCTGGTGCGCCGGGCTGTAGAAGTCTCGGACGTTGAGACCTGCTTCGCCGACGACACCGATCGCATCACGGCTGAGCAGCAGCGCGCCGAGCACGGATTCCTCGGCCTGCAGATTGTGGGGAGGAACACGTCCGCCGCGAGTCGACGCAGCGCTTGCTCGTTCGTTCCGGCTGGTTCCGAATTGTTGGTCGATCGACATGGGGACCCCACTCTTCCAGGGAGTTCCTGTGCAACGGAAGAGGAACAACCCTGGGTTTTCGCTGTTGACCGGCTGTGGACAACCACCCGAATCGGTGGACAACCTGCTGTGGACAGACCTGTGGACGGACGCGTTCGGTCACCCTGACTGCCCGCTGTTCGACTACGTGCGCCGGTGCCCATCGGCGCTGGCGGAGGACGACGTCAGTCGGCGGCGACGACGTCGATGGTGATCGGGAACGACACGTCGCTGTGCAACGACGCGGTCACCGTGTGCTGGCCGGTGGTCTTGATGACCTCGACGTCGACCTGACGACGATCGAGCTCGATCTGGGTCTGCTCGAGAACGGCGGCGACCACGTCGGCAGACGTGACCGAGCCGAAGAGCTTGCCTTCCGGACCGGCCTTGCTGGTGACCGTGATCACCTTCGGCACGAGCGTGCTGGCGATCTGTGTCGCTGCCTCGCGGGCGCTCGAATCGCGCTGGTCACGCGCGCGGCGCATGCGGCCGGCCTGCTCGATCGCCCCATCGGACGCCGTGATCGCATGTCCCTTGGGCAGCAGGAAGTTGCGAGCGTGACCGTCGGCCACGTCGACGATGTCGCCGCGCTTGCCGAGGCCGTCGAGATCGGAGCGGAGAATGACCTTCATCGCTCAGGCCTCCTCGGGCTCGGTGATGTCGGTGATGTCGGTCGACTCGATGCCCTCGGCACCGTCGATCGTCTCGTCCACCGTCGTGTCGTTGACATCGTCGGTCAGGCTGGTGTCGCGATCGCGGCCGCCCTCGCGACCTCCGTCACGACCACGACCGCCGGTGCGCGTGGAGGCAACACGCTTCGCGTACGGCAACAGCGCCATCTCGCGGGCGACCTTGACCGCGTTGGCGACCTCGCGCTGCTGCTGCAGCGTGTTGCCGGCGACCCGACGGTTCTTGATCTTGGCACGATCGCTCATGAAGCGCTGGAGCAGGTCGACGTCTTTGTAGTCGACGTACTCGACCTTCTCGATCACGAGGACACTGGTCTTCTTCTTGAACTTGCGTGGGTTCAGGTCACGGGCGCTGCGCGCCTTGTTCTTCTTGCTTGCCATTGGTGCTTCCTTACGACTGGAAAATCAGATCTTCGATACTTCGGACGGGTCTCAGAACGGCTCTTCGTCGCCGTACACGGGATCGGGGGCGCTGCGTCCGGCGCCGCCGCCTCCGCCACCTCCACCTCCGCTGGTGGCATCGTCACGGCTGATGCGTTCGACCTGGGCTTGGGCCCAGCGCAGACTCGGGCCGAGCTCGTCGGCGCGGACCTCGGTGACGCTGCGCTTCTCGCCGTCCTTGGTCTCGTACGAGCGCTGCTCGAGGCGACCGGTGACGATGACGCGCATGCCCTTGCTGAGACTGGCCGCCGCGTTCTCGCCGAGTTCGGACCACGCCACGATGTTGAAGAAGGAGACCTGCTCCTGCCATTCACCGTTGACCTGGTAGCGGCGGTTGACCGCGAGCCCGAAGCTTGCGACGCCCGCACCGCTCGGCGTGTACCGCAACTCGGGATCTCGGGTGAGATTGCCGACCAGCGTGACGCTGTTCTCAGATGCCATGTTGTTTCCCCTTTGCTAGGCCGCTGCGCTCAGGCAGCGCTCGCTGCCATACCGCGGCGCTCGGCCTCGGCTTCGGGCAGACGGATGAGCTTGTGACGGACGACGTCGTCCGCGAGACGGAGCGCACGCTCGAGTTCGTCGAGCGAGCCCGCAGGGGCCACGATCTCGGCGACCATGTAGTAACCCGACGGCTTCTTGTTGATCGGGTACGCGAACTGGCGCTTGCCCCACCAATCGATCTTGCCGTGGAGCTCGCCACCGGCGGCGATGACGCCGTCGGTGACCGTCTTCATCCAGGACTGCGCCTTGGGGTCATCGACGTCGCCGTCGATGATGATCATCATTTCGTATGCACGCATCATGCGTGGTTCCTCCCTTCGGATCCCCCACGAGTGCCTGATGACAGCCTCGGGGCGGGAGCCCCGGTACGGGGCAGGGCCAATATGGACCCACCTACCTTATCGGTGCGCACTGGTGTCGCGTTCGGTGACATGTCGACCACCGTAGAGAAGGGCTGTCACAGAGTTGTCTGATCCGACGCTCGTCGGCTTCGACGACCTCCAGCGCTACGGCGCCGACGGGCAGCCGTCGGCCTCGGAGCCGTCGATCAACTCGACGCGGGAACCTGGGACCAGCCCCAGCGAATCCAACCCACCCTCGAACACCTCGATCGCCAGGCCGTACTCGGAGCCCGGCGAGTACGACGGGCAATCGCCGGCTGGCCTGTCGAGGCACGGGTCCATGTCCGCCGATCCGATGTAGGAACCGTCCGGGGCGAACCAGGCGATCGAGAGCGCGCTCGGGGTCTGGAACATGTAGAACGATCCCGAGGTCGGTTCGTCGAAGCTGAACGCCATCCCGACCGGGTCGCCGAGATCGGTCACCCTCATCAAACCTCTCCCGCGTTCGGCGCTGTCATCGGCGAGCCACAGGCACACCTCACACACCGTTCCATCGGCTTCGGTGATCAGCGCCTGGATCGTCGTGAACCCCTCGGGCTGCCGCCCGCCAGAGGGTGTCGAGCCGGACCCCGCCGTCGTGGCCGACACCGATGTGTCCGCAAGGGTGGCTCCACCGCCATCGATCCCGGGGTCCGGATCGTCCGCACACGCCATCAACGCAACCGCGGCGACGGCAAGGAGGGCAAGCCGACGCATTGTCGAGAATCCGGCTATCGGGATGCGCGTGTGGCCGAACGGCGACCACCGACAGGAATGACCCGGAGCAGGTGGTTCCACCGGCACTCC
The DNA here is from genome assembly GCA_963698435.1 of Ilumatobacteraceae bacterium. Lineage (GTDB taxonomy): Bacteria > Actinomycetota > Acidimicrobiia > Acidimicrobiales > Ilumatobacteraceae > Sva-07. Next base: position 96,349 of record CAVOQV010000017.1, read on the forward strand.
ACGCACGCCTCGACCACGTATGCGCTGAGTTCCTCGGCGCGTTCGTTGAGCTGACGCATCTCCTTCGCCGTCGACACACAACGCCCTTGCGCAGACAGTCGCGGGCCGAACACATAGGTCACCAGCTTGAGGTCGGCCTCCTCGCAGATGGGGCAGGACGTCGAGGTCTGCGTTCCGACGTTGCGGGCCGCACGAATCAGCTCGGGGTGGGCGTCGCACACCTGGTCGAGGGGAACACGGCCCTTCTTGACCTGGCTGATCAGCATCCGACGGGCCAGCCGATGGTCGATCAACCCACGCGAACCATCGGACCCGCGGAGTGCGCCGACCGTGAACGCCATGGCCGCCGACACTACCGGCTCACGACCCCGTGCCGTGATCTGCACTCGATCCCCGATGTCGCCAGGCGGACCGGGCACACTGGCACCGTGGTCGCAGACATCAACTACGGACCCGGTACGCCGGGCGACGACGAACTGAAGCTGTGTGGGGACGTGGGCGACGGCAGGCGCGCCGTCGAGCTCGGTATCTCACCATGGTTCAATTCGATTGCATTCGCACGAGCCGGTGCGAAGTCGATCGCCGTCGACACCGACACCGAGCGAATCGCCGAGACACGTGCGGCGCGCCACCGCGGCCGAAGTACCGGTGCAGTGCCTGGAGACGGACCTCGCCGACCTCGGAGAGGTCGCCTCCGCCTCGTGCGAGGTTGTGCTCGCCGCGCACACCATCGACCGCGTCGACGACCTCGGGCGGCTGCTGCGCCAGGTGCATCGGATCCTCAAGCCGAGCATGCCGCTCGTGCTGTCGATGCCGCACCCGTACGCCGACATCTCCCCCGAACACCCCTACGGCACCGGCGCCCGAACGATCGGCGAATGGTTCACGGCGCTGACCCGCTCGAACTTCCGCGTCGACCAGCTCTTCGAGGTCGGCGCAACGGCGCAGAGCCCGGCGCCGGCCACCCTGGTCCTGCGCGCCCGCAAGGAAGGCTCCTGACGAATCGCCGAGCAGGACCACCACGATGTGCCCGACACGTCGTCGACGTCAGGCGTCGGCACGTTCGTTGGCGGTGATTCCGGCAGGGCGGGGGCGACCGAAGAGATAACCCTGGCCCTTGTCGCAGCCCAACTCGCGGAGTCGGTTGAGTTGCAGTGGCGTCTCGACGCCTTCGGCGACCACCGACAAGCCGAGCGAGTGGCCGAGCCGAACGACCGCTTCGACGATCGAGGTGTCGTCGGCTTCCAGTCCGAGGCCGGTGACGAACGACCGGTCGACCTTGATCGCTTCGACCGGGAAGCGCTTGAGATACGTCAGCGACGAGTAGCCCGTGCCGAAGTCGTCGACCGACAGATGCAGACCGAGGCCGCGAAGATCGCGCAGCGCTCGCCCTGCGGCATTGGTGTCGGCCATCAGGGCGGTCTCGGTGATCTCGAGCCAGAGTGAGTCGGCGTCGATGCCGGTCTCCCCCAGCGCATCATGGACGACGTCGAGGAAGCGACCGTCGATCAACTGCTGCGTCGCGACGTTGATCGACAACGAGCACGAGGCGAACCGCAGACCGACGGCCCGCCAGTGCGCGAGTTGCGCGAGCGCATCACGCAGGATGCGAGCACCGAGGTCGACGATCAGGCCCGACTCCTCCGCCATCGACAGGAATTGGCCGGGCACGAGCAGACCTCGATCGGGGTGCAGCCAACGGGCGAGCACCTCGAAGCCGACGACCTGACCTCCATCGAGGTCGACGATGGGCTGGAAGTAGGGCACGACCTCACCACGTTCGAGCCCGCGGCGGAGTTCGCTGGAGGTCTGCAGGGCCGCGAGCGAGGCCGCACGCGTCTCCTCGGTGAACGCCTCGACGCGGTCACGCCCTGCGGCCTTCGCCCGATACATCGCCGCGTCGGCGTCGCGCAGGAGTTCGTCGGCGGTCAGGTCGTCGCTGGAGTTGACGGCGAATCCGATGCTGGCCGTCACCACCAGTTCGTGGTCGTCGATCAGCACCGGCTTCTGCACGGCTCGACGCAGACGCTCGGCCACGATCGCCGGGTCGACACCGCCGTCGACGAACACCACGAATTCGTCGCCACCGAAACGGGCCAACCGGTCGGTGTCGCGCATCACGTGACGCAAACGGCGGGCGACCCGCCGGAGCAGTTCGTCGCCGATGCCGTGGCCGAGACTGTCGTTCACCACCTTGAAGTTGTCGAGGTCGATGAACAGCACCGACACCTGGCCGACACCAGCGGTGGCGAGCAGTTCGTCGAGACGGTCCACGAGCGCCGCGCGGTTCGGCAACTCGGTGAGGCCATCGTGCGTCGCAGCATGGGTCAGCTGCTCAGCTGCCATGCGCTGCTCGGTGACGTCCTCGATGTGGGTGATCGCCAGAGCGACCCCGTCGTCCTCGGTGACCGACACCCGCGTGCGGGCCCATACGAAGTCACCGTCACTGCGCAGGTACCGCTGCTCCAACAGGTAGGTGTCGGCGATGCCGAGTTCCAGGCGCGCCCGCAACGTCGCCGCCGCACGCAGGTCGTCGGGATGGGTGATCTCGCGAATGCCGGCACCGATCAGCGACGACAGCGGCCGCTCGAGCATGTCCGCGAGCGACTGGTTGGCATCGACGATGCGACTGTCGTCGAGACGCACGAGCGCCATCCCCGTCGGCGCGGAATGGAAGGCCTGCTGGAAACGTCGACGCGCCTGTTCGAGCGCGACGGTCGTACGAGCGCGGTCGGTGACATCGCGGAGCAGCACGACCAGCCCGTCGCCATGTCCATCGGACACCGAGGGACGGTGCAGTGACGCCTCGACCAGGTGTGGTTCGCCGTCGGCATCGACCAACTCGAACACGACGTGGTTCCCGATCGGCCCCGTGATGTCGCTCATGAGGTCGAGCGACCCGGGGTTCGGTTGATCGAAGTGCCAGCGCTCGGTCACCGAGTCCCGGTCGTCGTCGCCGATCATCTCGAGAAAGGCGCGGCCGACGAGTTCGTCGATCGTTCGTCCGGTGAGGAGTGCGGCGCGCTGGTTCGCCGACTCGATCACACCTCGGTCGTCGAGTCCCATCACTGCGTCCGGCAGGTCGTCGAGCAGGCGGCGGATCTCCGCCTGGGTCCGCGAGAGTTCGTCGATCGTTCGCCCGAAGCGCCGCCCGATGCGACGGGATTCGAGCACCGTGGCGACAACCGCGACCAACGCGAGCACGGCGATGCCGACGACGACGCCGATGGTTCCTGCACCGGGGTCCGAACCCGCTCGCATCCCGGCGAGAACGACCAGCGCCCCGGACACCGCCACGATCGGCAGGATCAGCCACCAGGCGCGGTACTGGCGCTCGGTCGGCGACAGCAGCGCGGCGAATTCGGTGTCGTCGACGTTGCCGGAGATCACCGCCCAACGTTAGAGCCGTCAGGCCTGACAACCGGGGCATTCCCGACCGACACGGTGCCGCAGCAACGTCGACACCGTCACATCAGACCCGGCACGGTGTGACGTTCAGCGGGTCGACCACCAGCTGTCGAGGCGGCGCCGGATCTCGTCGTCTCCGAGCAGACCTTCGTCGAGGCGGATGTCCATCAGGAACTTCATCGCGTCACCGACGTCGCGGCCGGGGCCGATGCCCAGGTGTTCCATCACGGCGTTGCCGTCGAGCTCGGGTCGTAGCGCCGCGAGTTCCTCGGCCGCTTCGAGCTCGTCGATACGGGCCTCCAGCTCGTCCATGCGTCGCGACAGGCGAGCCGCCTTCTTCTCGTTGCGAGTGGTGCAGTCGCTGCGAGTGAGCACATTGAGTTCGGCCAGGAGGTCGCCGGCATCGCGCACGTAACGCCGTACTGCAGAGTCGGACCACCCCATCGAGTAGGTGTGGAAGCGCAGGTGCAACGCGACCAGTTCGGTCACCGCAGCCACGTCGTCGTTCGAGTACCGCAGCGCGTTCATGCGCTTGCGGGTCATACGCGCGCCAACGGCGTCGTGGTGGTGGAACGTGGTGCCCTTGCCTTCGAGGTAGCCCCGCGTGCGCGGCTTGCCGACGTCGTGGAACAGCGCGGCGAGGCGGGTGAGTCGGAAGTCGAACGTCGGCCGGTCGCCCGCTGCGATCGCCGGGTACTGGTCGGGTGGCCGGACGTTCTCGACCACGGCGATCGAGTGCGTCAAGACGTCCTTGTGTCGATGGATCGGATCGTGCTCGAGTCGCATCGCCGGAAGCTCCGGCAAGAACTGGTCGGCCAACCCGGTGTCGACGAGGAACCACAGTCCAGCAGCCGGATGATCGGCGACGAGCAGCTTGTCGAGCTCGTCGCGGATCCGCTCAGCCGACACGATCTCGAGCCGCGGCGCCATCTCGCGTACCGCCGCTACCAACTCGGGTGTCGGCGACAACTGGTACGTGGCGATGAAGCGGGCCGCGCGCAGCATCCGCAGCGGGTCGTCGCTGAAGCTGATCTCCGGTCCGATCGGGGTGCGCAGGACACGGGTCGCGAGATCGACGGCGCCGTCGAACGGGTCGATCAGCGTGGGGGTGTCGTCACCGCCGGTCAACTCCAGTGCCATGGCGTTCACCGTGAAATCGCGGCGCGACAGATCCGCATCGATCTCGTCGGCGAACACGACGTGCGGCTTGCGCGATTCATCGGTGTACGCCTCGGCCCGAAACGTCGTGATCTCATAGGTCCGCTCGAACCCGCTCTGGGCATCGCGAACCTGAGCGCCGATCGTGCCGAACTTCTCGCCCTGGGTCCAGATCGCGTCCGCCCATCCGTGCAAGCAGCGCTTGATCTCCGGCGGGCGAGCGTCGGTCGTCAGGTCGAGATCGAAGTCGCTGCGACCCGACGCGACGAACAGATCGCGCACGGTGCCGCCGACGAGGTACAACCGGTGTCCGGCCTCACGGAACCGCGTCGCGAGCGGCGCCAACTCGCGCAGGACGGGCGTCAGACGTTCGGGAACCACGACCGCAAGGCTACGAGGGCCGGGACGTGTCGTCGCGAGCCTGGACGTGACGGTGAGGCCGTACCGATGCCGGAGTACGTTCATGGACTGTGAGCAGTCTGGCGGCCGCAGGCCCCGCACGGGCCCGCCTGGGTCGGTGGCCGTACGAGGAGCACGTCGCGCACCTGGTCCTGCTCGACCACCAGATGGTGCCCACCGGCACCGACATCGCAGGTTGGGTCGACGACGCAGCCGGGCAGGGCGCTCGAGTGGTCCGCACGGGCGCATTGTTTCCGAACGCCACGGCGCCGTTCCTGGACGCCGGGTTCCGGGTCGCCGACGCGCTGACCCTGCTCGTGCGACAGGCCGATCGCTCGGCCACCGCCGAAGGTGTCCCGCCTGCTCGCACGAGAGGTGCGGTTCGTCTTCGGCGACTCCGTCCGTCGATGCTCGACGAAGCTGCCAACATCGACCGACGCTCGTTCTCCTCACCGTGGGCCAACGACACGTCCGCACTCGCCGACATCATGACGGCGACGCCGTATCACCGTTCACGAAGCGTGCACCTCGACGGTCGGATGGTCGCGTTCTCGATCAGTGGGCGCGCCGATCGATCCGGCTACGTGCAGCGCCTCGCGGTCGATCCCAGTGCACGGCGCCACGGATTCGCCCGGCTGTTGCTCGGCGATGCGGTGCGCTGGATGTCGCGTCGCGACGTGTCGCAGGTGATGGTGAACACCGCGACCGACAACCACGCCGCCCTGGCGCTCTACGAATCCGTCGGGTTCGAACCGCACCCCGGCGAGCTGCTGATCCTCGAGCGGGCGTTGCGGTGAGCACGCGACGTCCACCGAGACGACACCGGATCGCCGTCGGGAGCATCGCACTGATCCTGGCGGCGTGGCCGACGACCTCGCTGGCCGGGGTCGATACGCAACGATCGACGCAATCGTCGAGCGGCGCTCGACTCGAACTGATCGATCAGCGTTTCGCCACCGATCCCAACGGTGACATCCAGCTGCGCTACCTGCTGACCGGGCTCGTCGGCGACCCGCTCCAGCTCGTACCGCGACCCGCACCCCCACTCACACCCGGGTCGCCCGCCACCGATCCGGCGGCGCCCGTTGATTCCGCGACCGTCGAGCCGGTACCCGAACCGCCTGTCCCCGAGTTGCCGACCCTCACGATCGAGGTCACCAACTACCTTCCGCTCAGCGACCCGGACGACGTCGCCGCGCTCGTCGGCAGCGACGTCGACCCCTCTGCGTTCCGGAGCGTCGGCGACGCCGTGGATGGCGTCGCGTTCGATGCCCGGCCGCTGCTGTCACGAAACGACGACGGCACCGTCGAGCTGGCCCTCGACATCGGCACCGACGTCGTCGACAGCATCGAGACTCGACTGAAGATGGAGCGCCCCGGCATCTACCCGTTGCGGATCCAGCTGCTGATCGGCGACCGTGCCGACCGGAACGTGGTCGCGACCGCAGGCACGATGATCCAACGTCTTGCGGGCGCCGGTGACACCGATGTCGAGGTGGCACCGCCGATCGACTTGTCGATCGTCACGGTGACGCCCGCACCCGGGCCGGGAGCTGACGAGGCGACGAACGAGCGCGCGCGGACCCGACTCGACGAATCGGTCGATCTGGCCGCCGAGCTCGACCCCCCGGTGACCCTCGAGGTCCCTCCCCTGTTGGTCGCCGACGCCGCTGCGACGCCGGAGGGCGCCGAGCACCTCGCCAACTCCCTCGCCGACGATGAGCTCGTCGCGTTGCCGCTCATCCCGCTCGACGTGTCATCGGCGGTCGCGGCCGACCGAGCCGACGCCTACACGAGACTCGTGGCCGCCGGTGAAGACGTCCTCACCGAGGCCGTGCCCACCACGCCGTCTCGACGCGAGGTCTGGATCACCACCGACGAACTCAGCGCCGGTGGGGCGCAGCACCTGCGTGACCTGGGAACTCGCTTCGTGATCATCCCAGCCGAGTTGTACGCCGACACGATCAGCAACGACGCTCCCCCGACCGACCGATTCGTCGAAGCCGCACTCCCCGACGGCGGCACCCTTCCGTTCCTCGTGGTCGATGCGCTGGCCGAGCAACTGACCGAATCGGCCGCCGATCAGATCCTGGCCAGGTCCACCTCGGTCGAGTGGGGGGTCGAGACGCTCGCCGAGATGCTGGTGGAGCAAGCCGACGAAGATGCTGCCGCCGGATCGGCGTCCGGACGCCCAGCGGCGCCGCCGCGCCGAAGCCGCATCCTCACGACGCCCGATCTGGCCAGTCCCGATCCGCGCCTGCTCCAGGCACTCGCGGAACTGACGACGACAACCCCATCGGTCCGGTTCACGCCGGCTTCGGCGCTCACGGGCGCCACCGACGTCGCGCTGGTCGACGGCGAGCCCGTCTCGATCGAGCTGCCGGAGGTCGCCGGGCAATCGCTCGACTCTCGCATCGAACTTCTCGACCGCACCGCCCTGCGGCTGGCGAGCGCCGCATCGATGTTGCCACCGGACGACCCTCGGCCCGCGGACTGGTCCGACGAGCTCGAGAGTCTGATCTCCACCGGCTACTCCGAGACCGAGGTCCAAGTGGCCACGGCCACACTCGTGGCCGAGGCTGACGCGCTCACACAGGCGGTCGAGCTGCCCGAGCCGTTCACGTTCACCCTGACCGGTCGCAGCGGAACGATCGAGGTCCGCCTCGGCAACACCAGCGACGAGCGACTCGACGTGGTCGTGGCGCTCGAGTCGGGGAAGATCACGTTCCCGGACGGTGACCAGCGGGTCACACTGCTCCCAAACGACGAGACCAGTGTGATCGTGCCGGTCGAAGCCGAATCGAACGGAACCTCGTCGATCAACCTGGTCGTGTCGACGCCCGCCGGTGAAGCGCTCGGGGAGCCGGTCACCTTGATCGCCCGCGTCACCGCGCTCACCGGTCTCGGCCAGGTGCTCACCGGTGGGTTCATCCTGGTGCTGCTGACGTGGTGGTTCACGCACTGGCGGAATCGACGGCGCGCTGCGCTCGCGGACAACGGCCGTGAGCGTCACCCCAGCAACGGCAAAGTAGGCTCGGACGCCCTGTGACTGACTCGATGAACCCGACCGACGACGATGCCGTGCCGACGGTGCATGTCGTGACCGACAGCTCCTGCGATCTCCCCGTCGACATCGCCGAAGAACTCGACATCAGCATCGTGCCGCTGACCATCCGATTCGGGGACGAGGAGTTCGTCGATCGGGACGAGCTGTCAACCGCCGAATTCTGGACCCGCTGTGTCAACTCCGACACGCTGCCGGAAACCGCGGCACCCGCGCCGGGACAGTTCGAGAAGACCTACCGGGCGGCAGCAGCCAACGGCGCCTCGGCCATCATCGTGATCTCGTTGTCGTCCGAGTTGTCGGCCACCATGCAGTCCGCCCAGCTCGCCGCCCGGACGATCAACGACGACGCCGACATCGACCTCGACGTCCGGGTGATCGACAGCCGCACGATCTCGATGGGTGTCGGAACGATCGCCTTGGCGTGCGCCCGAGCGGCTCGCGGCGGTGCCGACATCGACGAGATCGAGGAACTCGCCACCGACCTCGTCAGCCGCACCAAGGTCTACGGCGCGCTCGACACGCTCGAGAACCTCAAGAAGGGTGGTCGGATCGGCAACGCCAAGGCCCTGCTCGCGACGGCGCTGTCGATCAAACCGATCATCGAGGTCACCGGCGGCGTGGTCGAGCAGGCCGGCAAGCAGCGGACCCGCTCGAAGGCGCTCGCCCACCTCGTCGACACCGTCCAGCGTTACCAGGGCAACATCGAGAACCTGGCGGTTCTCCACGCAGACTGCAGCGACATCGACCTCTTCGTCGAAATGCTCGCTCCGTACCACACCGACGACATCGTCGTCGGTGAGATCGGGCCCGTGATCGGCACCCACGGCGGACGGGGCACGATCGGCGTCGCGTTCCAGGTCATCAACCCCTGAATCCGCTCACGCGAACGTTGGCAGCGAATTGACGGCCTCGCGCCGCCTGCCACAGCTAGCGTTCGTCGGCAGTCATGTCCGCTGCGGCTCCGCCTCCCACTCCAACCGTCATCGCGCAGCGGTACGAACTCCAGCGCATGCTCGCGCAAGGCGGCATGGCCGAGGTCTGGCTGGCGGTCGATCTCACACTCGATCGCAAGGTGGCCGTCAAGTGGCTCAAGCCCTCGCTCGCCACTGACCCGGTCGTCGCCGAACGATTCCGCCGCGAAGCGATCGCCGCCGCGAGCCTCAACCACCCGAACATCGTTGCGGTCCACGACGTGTTCGAACAGGACGGCCGTCAAGCCGTCGTGATGCAGCTCGTCGAAGGCAAGAGCCTGCGCCAAGTCCTCGACACCCAGAAGCGGCTGAGCCCCGAACTCACCTGCCACATCGGCACATGTGTCGCTGCTGCGCTCGACCATGCCCACCAAGCGGGATTCGTCCACCGTGACGTGAAGCCCGGCAACATCATGATGACGTCCGACGGCCGGGTCCTGCTCACCGACTTCGGCATCGCCAAGGGGCTGCAGTCGGCCGAGGCCGACCTCACCAGCGACAACATCATGATGGGCACGGCCAAGTACCTGTCGCCGGAACAGGTGCGCGGCAAGAAACTCGACGGTCGCGCCGACCTCTACTCACTCGGTCTCGTGCTGTACGAGTGCCTGGCCGGCCGCGTTCCGTTCCTCGGCGAAACCGACGCCGACACCGCGCTGGCCCGACTCCAGCGCGACCCCACCGACCTCAGCCGCCTGCGAGCAACGCTGCCGACGAAGCTGGTCGTCGCCATTCACCAACTCCTGGCACGAAATCCGGCCCAGCGACCCGCAACCGGCGCCGACCTGGTGACCACGCTGCGCGACGCCGCGAAGGAGGGCCCACCCGCAATCGATCCGACTCCGTACGAGCAGTCACCGGTCAGTCCGTTCGGCGGCCGGCGTCTCCGGCGGGCACCGTCGGACATCGCGGGGCGCGCCGGTGACCGGGCGCGGGCCACGCGGCCCGGCGACACGCCGCACGCCACGCCGGCAACCGCGCACCGCAGCCAGCCAAGCGGTGCGATCCCCGGCGAAGTCGCACACGTGGCGAACGCGTCGCCCACGCCCCCGGCCACCGCGGTCCAACGCGACGCGACCCCGCCCGCCGTGGCGCTTCGCGGCAAACCCGCCAAAGGGCTCACGCAGGAATGGCGTCCCGCCTTCACGCTGGTGGCGCTGTTGCTGGTGGCCGCACTCGTGGTCGGCGTGCTGCTGTGGACCAGCATGAGTTTCGGGGGCGCTGACCCGGTCACGTCGACCACCGCGTTGCCCGAGACCGAGCCGAGCACGGCACCGAACAACGGTGCACTCGCCGCCGGACCGGCAGCCGTCGCCACCGTGACCGCGTACGATCCCAGCGGTGACGGCACCGAGAACGACGGTGACGCCGTGTTGTCGCTCGCGGACGGCAACACCGCCACCTCGTGGCCGACGACCTGCTATTCGTCCCGCTACATGGGTGGCAAACCGGGTGTCGGCTTGGTCGTCACGCTCGACGATCTGGCCCAACAGGCGATCGCCGTCGATGTCCAGACCGGTCCGTACCAGGTCGACTTCTTCGCCTCCGACGCCGACACCATTCCGACATCACTCGACGCGTGGGGTTCCCCACTCGGCGCGACCGCGTTCGCCAACGAGCCCGGGACGGTCGTGTCGCCGGTGCCGCCCGCGCCCGCCAGACACATCTTGATCCTGCTCAAGGAGATCGGTCCGGACCCGACGTGCAGCGACGCGAATCCCTACCGCGGACGACTTGGCGAGATCACCGTCGCCAGCTGACACGACTCGCCGAGATCGCATCGAACACACCCGGACCTTCGACCCGACATCCCGCCGGGCCCGGGGCGGGTTGGGTACGCTCGCAGCATTCCTCGCCAACTCGATGACGCCGCCTTGGTTGCCGCCGCGCAGGGCGGAGACCGGTTCGCGCTCGATCAGCTGCTGCGCCGCCACTACGACCGGATCCATGCCGTCTGTCGCCGAGTCGCCGGGAGCACCCGCGACGCCGACGATGCGTGCCAGGAGGCGCTGATCAAGATCGTTCGCAGCCTCCCACGCTTCGACGGGCGGTCGTCCTTCGGCACGTGGGCCTACCGCATCGCCACCAACGCGTCGCTGGACGAACTTCGCAAACGCCAGCGGCGCCCGGCCCTGCACGCCGTCGGCGAGGACGACCGGCCCGAAACCGTCGACCCGAAAGCCGACAACTACACCGAACGCTCTGCCGATCGGCTCGTGCTCGATGATGCACTCGAGCACCTTCCCGACGACCTCCGGGTGGCCGTCGTGCTCCGCGACGTCGCCGACCTCGACTACGCAGAGATCGCCGAGACGCTCGATGTCCCCATCGGCACGGTGAAATCCCGGATCTCCCGGGGCCGTGCCGCCCTGGCCGCCCACCTCCGACTCGACGACGATCATCAACCGGGAACTCCAGGGAACCGACCAGGCCCCGCGGAACGTCCAACAGATCCGACATGAACGACGACCTGATTCTGCTCGCGAGCGCCTATCTCGACGGTGACGTGACCGCCGACGAGCGCGCCCGGGTAGAGGGCGACCCCGCCCTGCTCGCTGAAGTCGAGCGGCTGCGATCGGTCCGTGCCCTGCTGAGCGATGTCGAACCGCAGGCCATCTCCGTTCGCGAAGCCCAGCTGGCAACGGCACTCGACATCTGGGACCGCATTCCCGAGCCCGAACGCACCGGAGCCCGCCGCGACGTCACCCCGGTCGGCGTCGACCCCGCTGCGGTGGCCGGCGCGGCATCGGTCACCGCTCCCACACCGCTCAGCGGGCGGCGGCGGGTGTCACGCACGTCATCGACGCGTTGGCTCACCGGGGCCGCTGCGGCGCTGGTGCTCGTGCTCGCCGGTGGCGTTGCGCTCCAGCTCACCTCAGACGACGGCACCGACGAGACATCCAGCGATCAGGCATCTTCGGCCGGCGACGAGCTCGACGGGACCGAAGCTCTCGCCGCCACCGGGCGAGCCGACGACCCGACCGCGGACGAGCTCGCACCGGCAGCGGACGCGACCGAGGAGGCGACGATCGAACTCGACACCGGGATCGACGACGTCGCACCACCGGGCGAGAACGCCGGACTCGACCAGCTCGAGAACCTGACCGACCTCGCCGACTTCGCCACCGCGGCCGTTGGCGCACCTTCGGCACCGGACGTACCAGCAGCGACGAGCGCGGCGAGCGACGACGAGCTGTCCGAGGTGGAGACGTACCTCGCGGAAGCAGAACTCCCGCGTTGTCTCGGCGTCGATCTGGTCGTCGGCCCCGCGGTGTACGGCGACGTCCCGGTCGTGGTCGGCATCGACGAGAGCCGGAATCTCGCCATCGCCTACCGCGCCGCGACCTGTACCGAAGTCGCCCGGGTGCGACTGCCCTGAGCCGGCGGCTAGCCTCGCCGCATGCCGGCCAACCCGCTCACCGATCCGAACTGGGCCACCGAGACCACCGACAAGCTCGTCAGTCTGATCGACAACGTCCGGTCCCAGACCACGCAGAAGGTGGTCTACGCAGCCCGCGGCGCGGTGTTCGGCGTCATCGCGGTGATGCTCGGCGCCCTCATCGCGATCATCGCCATCGTCGGACTCATGCGCGCCGTGCAGGCGCTCCTGGCGCTCGCGGTCGACTGGCCACAGGCGGTCTACCTCAGCTACTTCATCGTCGGTGGCATCTTCTGCCTCGTTGGGCTGGTGCTGTTCCACAAGCGCAACGCCGCAGCTGGCTGACCCGGCCGTCGATCCACCAACGCCGCACAACGACCCCCAGAGGAAGTGACATGTCTGACGTTCGTGATGTGATCATCATCGGATCGGGACCTGCGGGTCTCACCGCAGCCGTCTACAGCGCCCGCGCGAATCTGGCACCGCTCTTGATCGAGGGCGAGCCGTCGAGCACCAGCGACCAGCCCGGCGGCCAGCTGATGCTGACCACGGAGGTCGAGAACTTCCCCGGATTCCCCGACGGGATCATGGGCCCGGAGCTGATGGCCAACATGCGCAGCCAGGCCGAGCGGTTCGGCACCGAGATCCTGACCGAGAAGGTCACCGCGGTCGACTTCTCCGAGCGTCCGTTTCGCGTCTGGGTTCGTGACACTGAGTACCGCGCGCACGCCGTGATCGTCAGCACCGGCGCGCAATCACTGATGCTCGGTCTCGAGCCCGAGCAACGACTCATCGGTCATGGGTTGTCGACGTGTGCCACCTGTGACGGCTTCTTCTTCCGCGGCCAGGAGATCGCCGTGGTGGGCGGTGGCGACTCGGCCATCGAGGAGGCCACGTTCCTGACCAAGTTCGCCGACAAGGTCACGATCGTGCACCGCCGCGACGAGCTGCGGGCATCCAAGATCATGCAGGATCGGGCATTCGCCAACCCCAAGATCGAGTTCCGCTGGAACGCCCGGGTCACCGACATCTTCGGTGACACCTCGGTCTCGGGCATCGAGTTGACCGACACCGTGGACGGCTCGGTGTCGACGCTTGCGGTCACCGGGCTGTTCATCGCCATCGGTCACCGCCCCAACACCGACCTGTTCGTCGACAAGCTCGCAATGAACCCGGACACCGGCTACCTGATCACCCGACCGGATTCGTCCTACACCGACGTCGACGGCGTGTTCGCGTGCGGTGACGTGCAAGACGACGTCTACCGCCAGGCGATCACCGCAGCGGGATCCGGCTGCATGGCGGCGATCGACGCCGAGCGCTGGCTCGAGGCCAACGTTCACCACTGACGCATCACGTCCGCCGAGGAAGTCCCACCGCAGCAACAGGGAATGTTCCGACCGCATCGCCGGTTGACCCGTTCCCCCCACGAGTGACGTACGCTGCTCGTGAACTTCGAAAGGAATGCGCCATGGCAGACGGCATCGTCAACTTGTCCTCCAGCACCTTCGACGAGAGCGTGATCGGCTCGGACAAGCCCGTCATCGTCGACTTCTGGGCCGAATGGTGTGGCCCGTGCAAGCAGATCGCGCCGATCCTCGCCGAGATCGCCGACGAGCATGCCGGCGACATCACCGTTGCCAAGCTCAACGTCGACGACCATCCCGATCTGGCCATGCGCTACAACGTCATGAGCATTCCGACGCTGCTCGTGTTCTCGGGCGGTGACGTCTCGAAGCGACTCGTCGGCGCCAAGAGCAAGGGTGCCCTGCTGCAGGAGCTCGACGAATTCCTGGCGACGACGCACTGACGGGTCACTTCCCGCTGACGGAGGGACAACGCGGCGAGGCGGTCCGCGATCTCCAGCGTCGCCTCGGTACGGCAGGGCTGACACCGTCGGGCGACCCACCCGGCGACTTCGGCGCGTCCACGCGCCAAGCAGTGACCGACTTCCAGCGTCTCCGTGGCCTGCACACCAGTGGGTCCTGCGACGAGCACACCTGGATGGCGCTGGTCGAGGCTGGCTGGCGTCTGGGCGACCGTCTGTTGGTGCTCGCCGCACCACAATTGCGCGGTGATGACATCGCCGAGCTCCAAGACGCCCTCAATCAGCTCGGATTCGACTGCGGTCGCCCCGATGGCATCTTCGGTCCCGCCACCGTGCGTGCACTGGAGGACTTCCAGCGCAACGGCGGCCTGACACCGGATGGGATCTGTGGTCCCCGAACGATTCGCACCATCGAGCTGCTCCGTCGGCAATCGGGTTCGGGACCCGGCGTCGCGTCTGTCCGAGAGGCCCTCACCACGCACTCCTCACTGGCCACGCTGCGCATCGTGGTCGGGCAGTTCGGCGGACTGAGCTCGATCACTCGATCGGTGACCCGCGCACTGCGCACCAGCGGCGCCACCGTGATGTCGACCGACGAGTACGAGGCGGGCGCCCAGGCAGCCGCGGCCAACCGGTTCGGTGCGCACGTGTACATCGGATTCGAGGCGCGAGTGGACGCACGTTCGCTCATCTCCTACTTTGCCGTACCGACGTTCGAGTCGATCGGTGGTCGAGCCCTGGCGAGCCAGATCGCTGCCTGCTGGTGTTCCGCGCTCGTGGCGCCACCCGAGGTGCGAGGGATGCGCCTTCCCGTGCTGCGCGAAACGCGGATGCCAGCCGTGCTGTGTTCGCTTGGCCCCGTTCGGGCTGCTGTCGACGCCACCGACGCCGTCACCGAGGCGATCGTGATGGCGCTCACTGCCTGGACAACCAGCACGTCGTCCACCGACAGCTGAGTTGTCCACAGCCTTCCACACAGCCTGTGGGTTTGTCTCGACATGACCTTGAGTTGTCCGCCACGGAGGGTGGGTGAACAACGAGTGAACGCCCGGAATCGGTGACCGATCGTGACCAACGCGACCCCGCTCAACTCTCACGCTCACGCGCGAGGTGAGTCCGGCGAGTAGCCGCAACAGGACCGATGCGGGACACCTCTCCGCCCGGTCCCGATCGATCAGGATGTCATCGTGCGATAGATGCGTTCGAGATCTTCGAGGTCGGCGAACTCAATCGTGACTCGACCCTTCTTCGCCGTCATCTGGACACTCACGCGCGTGTCGAGGTGGTCGGCCAACAGGTGCTCCAACTCGAGCAACCCGGGCGGACGGAGCCTCGTGGAAGGCGTCAGCCCGGCACCGTCGACGGTCGAGGACTCCGGAGTCTCGTCGACCACGACCTGCTCACTCGGCGAGTCCGCACGGACGGCCTCTTCGACCATACGCACCGACCAACCGCCCGTTGCCGCCTCTCGGGCGAGCTGTTCCTGTCGCGTTCGGTCCGGCGTGCCGAGCAACGCACGAGCGTGCCCCGCACTCAGCTGACCGTCGGCAAGGAGATGCTGGACCGCGGGTGGCAAGCCAAGCAAGCGCAGGCTGTTGGTGATGGCGGAGCGGCTCTTGCCGACCCGCGTGGCGACCTGGTCGTGCGTCAAGCCGAACTCGTCGAGCAACTGCTGATAGGCGGCCGCCTCCTCGAGAGCAGTGAGATCCTGTCGGTGAAGGTTCTCCACCAGTGCCTGCTCGACCGAGCTGACATCGTCGGTCAACCTGATCACCGCGGGAATCGTCGTCAACCCGGCCCGTTGAGCCGCTCGCCAGCGACGTTCGCCGGCGATCAGTTCGAACGCACCGTCATCGAGCGGGCGCACCAGGATCGGCTGCAACACACCCATTTCAGTGATCGACGCCGCCAGCTCGGTGAGACTCTCCTCGTCGAAGTGCACCCGAGGCTGATGGGGATTCGGGGAGACCGACGCAATCGGAACATCGGACAGGACGGCACCCTGCGATGTGTCCGTGTCCGGCAGTTCTGCCCCTGGGATGATCGAGCTCAGTCCCTTGCCGAGCCCACTAGATCGCGCCATGGTGTACCTCCCGTGCTGCATCTCGGTACGCGATCGCGCCACGGGATGTCGGATCGAATGTGGTGATCGGTTGACCGAACGACGGCGCTTCGGAGAGTCGGACCGACCGCGGGATCACCGATTTGAGTACCTTGTCACCGAAGTGCTCTCGCACTTCGCGAACGACCTGACCGGACAGCTTGGTACGCGCGTCGTACATCACGCACAGGATCGTGCTCATCTCCAGCGTCGGATTGAGGTTTCGCTTGACGAGGTCGACGTTGCGCAACAATTGACCGAGGCCCTCCAGTGCGTAGTACTCACACTGAATCGGCACCATCACTTCACCGGCCGCAGCCAGCCCGTTGACCGTCAGCAGCCCCAGCGATGGCGGGCAATCGATCAGCACGTAGTCGTAGTCGTCGCGCACCGCCTCGATCGCTCGCTTCAACCGTTGTTCACGACTGAATGCGGGGACGAGTTCGATTTCTGCGCCGGCGAGGTCGAGTGACGCCGGTGCAACGAAGAGATTCCGGACATCGGTGGGCTCGACGACGTTCTCGAGTGGTTCCTCGTGCATGAGGACGTGGTACATCGAGAGCTCGAGACCACGGTTCTCGATCCCGAGACCCGTCGAGGCATTCCCCTGAGGGTCGAGATCGATGATCAAGGTGCGCAGACCCATGTCCGCCAATGCCGCACCCAGGTTCACGGTGGTCGTGGTCTTACCGACACCGCCCTTCTGATTGGCGAGCGCGATCACGCGGGGGAGCGGGTGCGCCTCGGTTGGGGTGTCGAATTCCGACAACAGGTGCTCCGTTCTACGGCACGACGGTTCGGCACCGACGTGCCGCACTGGGGTGGGGGATGACCACACTCTGCCGGATTCAGCGGCACAAGACAAGCATTTCGGAGTGTTTCACGTGAAACACTCGATCTCAGCAACACCTCGCGTCCCCAATCGCCGACGTCGGCACAGAGACCCCGTTCACCGCTGGATCCGGGGCCTGTCACCGAACCCGAGTCACCGAACACCATCGGCTCCGCTCCCACCAACGGCACAGCAGCTGTACCCCCACAGTACACGTCGATCCCGCGGACGGCGGTGCGATGCTCGGGCCCCGGGGGCTGGATCACAGTCGGTCAGATCGAGCCGCAACACGAGCACCCGCTCGATGCTGCGGCGGTCCGATCGGCGCCGGCTCATCGTCTCCTGGATCCAGCGGGGCCACCGTGATGCACCGAGTGAGTGAGGACGTGAGTGGGGGACGTGAGTGGGGGACGTGAGTGGGGGACGTGAGTGGGGGACGTGAGGAGGGGAGTGAGGAGGGGAGAGAGGAGTTGGCTCCGGCAACGGTGTTTCACGTGAAACATCGTCGCCGCCGTGCGAGGACGGGATCAGTGCTTGACGAACGTGGCCACCAAGCCGTCGAGTTCGCCGTGGGATCCCGCGGCTGCCGGGTGTCCCCGTCTCGTCGGTGCGGTGGCCTGACGTCGCCGGCACTCGGCGGAGATCGAGTCGGTCGAGAAGATCATCATCCCAACGATTCGTTCCCGGCGGCTCGCTGATCACGATCGGTTGGCCTGTTCGAACGAGCCGGGCTGCTTGGGACAGGGTGAACTCAGGGGGGCCGAACCCGCGAGCAACGACCGCGCCGAAGGAGCGTTCCGGCTCGAATGTCGTCACGTCCTGACACACGACCGACACACGACCAGACCACCCCAGGCGCCGCACGACACGCTCGAGTGCATCCGTCCGCTTCGCGCGGCGGTCCAGAAGTGTGACCCGGACAGCCGAGAGATCGTGGGCGATGACCAGTCCAGGGATGCCGGCTCCGCTGCCGAGGTCGAGGACCGAGTCGACCGAGCGGTGCTGCTGGAGCACTCGGACGAAGCCGCGAGCATGGTGAATCACCTCGGGAATCGGACGCGATCCCAGGAATCCGAGTCGCTGCGCGTCTTCGAGGGCAGCGATGAGATCCGGCGCGGTCTCATCGCTCACGGTGAGAATCAGGCGGGCTCGACGATGATCCGGCGATCCGGATCTTCTCCGACCGAACGGCTCGAGACTCCACTCTCGTCGTTGAGCACGTCGTGCACGACCTTGCGGTCCGACGAGCTCATCGCTTCGAGTGACCGGGCGGTCCCCGACGTCCTGACTTGTTCGGCGACGTCGCGCGCGAAGGACGCGAGTGCCGCTTCGCGCCGCTCGCGGTACCCGGCGACATCGACCCGGAGGCGAGTTTCGTGATCACCGAGTCGGCGCTGCGCCGACACGCGAGCCAGATCCTGAATCGCATTGAGGGTCCGGCCGCCCGGTCCAACGAGCAGTCCCAACTCCGATCCGGTCACATCAACGCGAAGCTCGAGGTCGTCGACCTGCAAGGTCGACGTCCCCTCGGCGCCGAATGCGGCGGTCAATCCGTCCATGAAGGCCACCGCAGCAGCGCCGACCTCGTCGGGGGTCACGTTCGACTCGGGTCGATTCTCGTTGCTCATCTTCTGCTCCTCGTTCTGCTTCTGCTTGCTGCGTTGTCTGGTGGTGGATCCGTTGGCGGCCGATCGAGGCGACGTCGCCGGCTCGTCGCGTGAGCTCGACGATGACTCCGACGATGACTCCGACGGTGACTCCGACGGCTCGTCGGCCGTGGACGACCCACCCTTCGGAGCGCTTCCCGATGCCTTGTCCGAGCGACCCTTCCGGCGTCGTTCCTGCTTGGGTCGAACTTGAGCCGGCCGAACGCGCGCCCGCAAGCGGGCCTCGCCACGCATGCGGCCGAACAGTCCAGGACGGGGTTCTTCGATCACATCGAACTCGGCCTCGTCCGCGCCGACGCCGAGCTGATCCAGCGCTGCTTCACGCGCCGCTTCGATGGTCTTCGCGGTGGTTTCGACCCACTCCATGATGGTTGTCTCTTTCTGCTGCTGTGTGACCGGGCGCCCATGCGCCCACCGTCACGAGGATTTCTTCGGAGGATTCGGCCGCGTCGACTTCGAGGACTTCTTTCCCTTGGCCTTGTTGGCCTGGGCCTCTTGTCGTGTCGGCGTCGGACGACCCTTGGCCCCCGACGAAGGTGTCGGGCGGTTCTTCGGCGGCGTCACTCGCTTACTCGTCGGGGCAGGTCCGGACTTGGCTGGCTTGGCCGACGTGGCGTCCCGGGTGTCGTTTGTCTTCTTGGCGTTCTTGGCGTCCTTGCCGCTCGTCGGAGGCTTCTTGGCAGTGCCGCCACCCTTGGCATCGGGCGTCGGGCCCGCGAGATCACGCTTGGCCTGCGCGAAGAAGCCACCACCGCCGCCATCGGGATTCTTCTTGGCCTCTTCGCGAGCGGCTTCGCCGGCACGTTGTGCCTGACGACCGAGTGACTCGTCGTGGCCGTAGAACGCGCGGGTGATGTAGGCCTGCTGCAGGATCCGGAAGATCGTCTGGAAGATGTAGTAAACGACGAGCGCCGCGAGAAAGAAGATCTGGAACACGGCGAAGAACACCGGCAGGTACTGCATCAGCTTCTGCTGACTCGCCGACATCGTCGGGCTGATCGACGCGCGAGCGGCCACCATGCGCTGCTGCACGAAGTACAGCCCGGCCAGGAACACGACCAGCAGGACATACCAGATGCCGTTCCCGAACCCGTCAGCGACGGCCTCAGCGGCAGATTTCGAGAGATCGAGCCCGAGCGACATGATCGACTGCTCGCCGAACAACGACCGGTACAGCGCCGAGTCGATGGCGAGATAACGGGGAACGAAGCCAGGATCGGCGATCTCATCCGGACGGTTGAACGCCCCCCAGACCGCATCCGCAACCGGTGCCGCAGCACCACGAGGCACATAGGCCATGCCACGAAGGACCCGGAACATGATGTAGAACACCGGCGCCTGCGCGAGCAGAGGCAGACACGAGGCCATCGGGTTGACCTTGTGCTCCTGGTAGAGCTTCATCATCTCTTCGTTGAGCTTGGTGCGGTCGTTGCGGTACTCGTTCTGCAACTTGCGCATCTCGGGCGCCAACTTCTGCATCTCGAGCATGCCCTTGGTGCTCTTGAGTGTCAGCGGGGTCGTGATCGCCATGACGACCGCGGCGATCATCGCGATGGCGATGGTGTAGCTGTTGGTGAGGCCGTAGAACCACGACAGCAGGGCGGCAGGAATCTCGAACATCGACTCAGTCGACCTCTCGGGTGGACGGCGCGATCACGAGATCGTCGCCTGGAGTACCGGCGCGAACGCTCGGCGTTGGATCGGGAACCGGGTCGAAACCGCTGGGGCCGAAGGGACGACAACGCAACAGCCGGGTCACCGTCAACCACCCACCGCGCAGGGTGCCGTGTCGTTCGAACGACTCGTGCGCATAGTTCGAGCACGTGGGATAGAAGCGGCACGGCGATGGTCGCCCCGCGAACGCGCGTTGATACGCCTCGATCCACGACAACGCTCGACGTTGCGTCCAGGTCATCGGGGCGTCTCCCGACGCTGAGACCCCGACACCCGATGCAGAGACCCCGACACCTGGTGCTGACGCACCTTGTCGAGCAGCAACGCCACCGTTCGCTCCACCTCGGCGAACGTGTGTTCGCAGGCGGGAACTCGGGCGCCGATCAGATACAGACCCGGTGGAACGTCGGAGCCGGCCAACACCGCACGCAGCCGACGGCGCAGCCGATTCCGCTGAACGGCGGTACCGACGGCGCGACCGATGGCGAACGCCACCTGCGGGGGAGCCAGGTCGGGATCGAGGACGAACGAACACCACAGCGAATCGGCCCGCACGCGGACACCCTCACGCCGAAGGCGGACGAAGGCGTCGCGTTCGCGGACCCGGTCGATCAAGCCGAAAGTCGGGCCCGGCCCTTGGCCCGGCGGGACTTCAACACTGCACGACCGGCGCGGGTGCTCATGCGCGCACGGAACCCGTGCTTGCGGGCTCGGCGGCGGTTGTTGGGCTGATAGGTACGCTTCACGGCTGACTCCGGACGGCTCGAGACGAATCATGTTCCGTCGACGTGCATGGATGCGCGCCTCACGGACTGACCTGGCAAGGCTAGAGGCACCTGTGCACCTGCGCCAACCGTCAACGTCAAACCACAATGATGTAAGTTGTCCACAGCCTCGCATGGGGGGTGTCGTCCCAGCGTGTTCGACATGTTGACGGTCACCATGACAACGTTCTCGTCAAGTTTTCGACAACAGTCACACGTGCTAGGTTCGCCCTCCCGCAGTAGGTCGCCGACATGTCCACATCTTGTGGACAACGGTGTGGACCACTGTCGACCATGATCGGGAGACCCAGGTGACGGACAGCGCAGACGTGTGGACGCAAGTGACACTCTCGCTGCGTTCACAGCTCGCGGAGTCCGTCTGGTTCTCGACCTTTCAGGACATCGCACCGTTGCCGTCCGACGACGACACACTGCGATTGCTCGCTCCGAGCGCATACGTGCGCGATCGCATCATGAGCCGATACCTCCCGCTCGTGACCGAAGCGCTCCAGGACGCCAACGAAGGTCATCGCGCCGTCGAGATCGACGTCGAGACGGGCGGCGACCCCAGCCCGGCATCGGCCGACATCACACTGGACACCGCCGAGACCACCGCCACAACGCCGGCGGACGGCGACGTCGCCGGCACCGAGTCGGTTGGTGCGGGATCGACGACCGGCAGCCAGGACACGCCGCGATCGCTCCTGCTCGACGAAGCCGGGCTGAATCCCCGCTACACCTTCGAGACGTTCGTGAAGGGCGCGTCCAATCAATTCGCTCTGGCCGCAGCCCTGCGCGTTGCAGAAACGCCTGCCCGCAGCTACAACCCACTGTTCATCTACGGCTCGGCGGGCCTGGGCAAGACGCATCTTCTCCACGCGATCGGCCACTACGTCCACTCGAACTACCAACACCACGAAGTTCGGTACGTCTCGACCGAGACGTTCATGAACGAATACGTCGACGCCATCCGTCAGAACACCACCAACTCGCTCCGACGCCGGTACCGCGACATCGACGTCCTCCTGATCGACGACATCCAGTTCATCGCCGGCAAGGAGGGCCTCCAGGAGGAGTTCTTCCACACGTTCAACTCGCTCCACGGCGCCAACAAACAGGTCGTGATCTCGTCCGACCGGATGCCCGACGCCATCCCCACGCTGGAAGAACGCCTTCGTGGGCGGTTCAAGTGGGGCCTGATCACCGACATCCAACCGCCTGATCTGGAAACCCGGCTGGCGATCTTGCGCAACAAGTCGGAACGCGATCGGGTCCTCGTGCCCGACGAGACACTCGAGTTCATCGCCACCAACATCGCCACCAACATCCGCGAGCTCGAAGGTGCATTGATCCGGGTCACGGCTTTCGCGAGCTTGAATCAGGTCCCGATCACCACCGACCTGGCCGAGACCCAACTCGCCGACCTGCTCAACGACAGCAAACCAAAGGCCCGGACTGACGAAGAACTGCTCGCCGACATCGCCGCGATCCTCAAGTTCCCCGTCGAGGACCTCAAGGGACGCAGCCGTCAGCGTCCACTCGTCACCGCGCGCCAGATCGCCATGTACGTGTTCCGGGAGCTCACCGACCTCAGCTATCCGGCAATCGCCCGGCTCTTCGGTGGTCGAGACCACACCACCGTGATCCACGCGAACGAGAAGATCCAGCGATTGATGAGCGAACGCAAGCAGATCTACGACCAGGTCACCGATCTGTTGCAGCAGCTCAAGGCATGAACCACACGCGAACAACCGTGGGGACGACGACGGGACAACCCCGTCCCCACGGTGGACAGTGCACGGTTGTCCACCGGAGCACAACCGTGAAATTCGCGAGGTGGGGATCACCCGCCCATCCCATGTGGACGCCGGCAACCGCCCTACGCTGCACGAACGCGTGGTTGTCCCCAATCCACAGCACCTACTACTGACATTGAACATTGAGACATCCCTGCATGAGGAGAAGTGCCCACTGTGAAATTCCGTTGCGAACGTGATGTGCTCGCCGATGCCGTCGGCTCTGCCGGACGCGCGGCGACGAACCGCACCGGCACCCTGCCGGTGCTCGCCGGAGTCCGCATGGAAGTCGCCGGTGACACGCTCACCGTGACCGGTACCGATCTCGAACTGACGATCCGACTCACCGTCGACGTCGGTGGCGAACGTGACGGTGCAGCGGTCGTACCGGCTCGCCTCGTCGGCGACATCGTGAAGGCACTGCCTGCCGGAGCGGTC
Organism: Ilumatobacteraceae bacterium; assembly: GCA_963698435.1. GTDB lineage: Bacteria > Actinomycetota > Acidimicrobiia > Acidimicrobiales > Ilumatobacteraceae > Sva-07. Next base: position 119,831 of record CAVOQV010000017.1, read on the forward strand.
CATGTCGAACTCGGTGATGACGAGATGTCGATCAGCGCGGGTCGCTCACAGTTCTCGGTCCGTCCGCTGTCGCTGGACGACTACCCGAGCCAGCCCGAGCCAGCGGCAGACGCGGTGACGCTGCCAGCCGAGGCGATGGCCGACGCGCTGCGTCAGGTCGTCCGAGCGGCATCGACCGACGACGCTCGTGCGGTGTTGACCGGTGTCTTGCTCGCCTCCGACGACGATGGTCTGCGCATGGTCGCCACCGATTCGTATCGACTTGCCGTCCGAGACCTCCCCGAGACCGACGTGCTCGCCTCCGGACAGAAGGTGCTGATCCCGGGACGGGCACTCACCGAGCTGCAACGCCTGCTCGGTGATGTCGAGGAACTCCAGGTGCGTCTCGGCGAACGCGAAGCCACTTTCGAAGCAGCGGGCACCCGGTTGAGCACCCGGCTGATCGAGGGTGAATTCCCGAACTACCGCAACCTGCTCCCGTCCAGCTACCCGAACCTGCTCACCGTCGGGAAGGCAGCGATGCTCGAAGCCATCCGGCGCGTCAAGATCCTCGCCCAGGACTCCACACCGGTGCGGCTCACCCTCGGCGGCGGAACGGTGCAACTCACTGCCATCACTCAAGACGTGGGCAACGCCGTCGAGGAGGTCGATGCCAACTACGACGGCACCGAGATGACCGTGGCGTTCAATCCCGACTACCTCGCTGCCGGCATCGATGCCATCGACAGCGACGATGTCACCCTCGCCACCATGGACCCGATGAAGCCCGCCGTGCTGCGCGGCGTCGGTCGCGACGACTATCTGTACCTGCTGATGCCGGTTCGGGTGCCGTAACACGTCGCGGGACTCCACAGCAGACCCGAGTGTGACGATCGCGGTCGCCCCGGTCCCGGGTCGGCGCCGGGTTGTGGTCCGGACGGCGTGTCAGACTCGCAGTTTCTCATGATCGTGTCGCACCTGGAACTCGTCGACTTCAGGAACTACGTCTCGGGGTCGTTCGACTTGATCGCGGGGACGACAGCGGTCATCGGCGACAACGGCCAGGGCAAGACCAACCTCGCGGAGGCGCTCGCGTTCCTGGCAACGCTCAGCAGCTTCCGGTCGGCTCCAGGCGACGCCTTGGTTCGCGTCGGTGCGAGCACCGCGATCATCCGTGCCACCGTGGTCGACGAGGATGCCCGCGAGAGCCTGATCGAGATCGAACTGGCCACCGCCGGCCGCAACCGGGTGCAGGTCAACCGCCAGCGGCTCCAACGGGTCCGTGATCTGCTCGGCACCGTCCGCGTCACGGTGTTCTCCCCCGACGATCTGATCCTCGTGAAGGGAAGCCCGGGGGATCGTCGGCGGTTCCTTGACGACACACTCGTGGCGCTCGCCGTGAAGTACGACACGGTCCGGCTCGAGGTCGATCGCATCGTGCGCCAACGCAACAGCCTCCTGAAACAGGCCGGCGGCCGCCTCTCCGATGACATCGAGGTGACCCTCGACGTGTGGGACGCGAAGTTCGCCGACATCGCCGACCAGTTCGGCTACGCCCGCGCCACGCTCGTCGCCCGTCTCGGACCCATGGTGCAGGAGGCCTACGAGCAGCTTGCCGGCACCCCGACACCGATCGATCTCGTGTACGAACCGCACTGGAGATCGGTCGGACTTGCCGCAGCACTCGCCGAAGCCCGTGGTGTTGATCTCCGACGCGGGGTCAGCACTGTCGGACCGCACCGCGACGAACTGACCCTGTCGATCGGTGGGCTGCCCAGCCGCACGCATGCATCGCAGGGTGAACAGCGGACACTTGCGCTGGCGCTGCGACTCGCCGGCCATCGTCTCGTGACCGAGCGGACGGGATCGGCGCCCGTGCTGGTGCTCGATGATGTCCTCTCCGAACTCGACGACCATCGCGTGACCGCGCTGCTCGATCACCTCCCGTCGGGTCAGGTGATCATCACCACGGCCAGCGAGCTCCCTCCCGCTGCCAGAGCCGATCGGATCCTGCGTGTCGAAGCCGGCCAGGTCCGCTGAGTTGCCGGCGATCGGCCATCTCCGATGAGCGAAGTGCGCGTGTGCGGCGGTTTCGCTCATCGCAGAGTGAGGGAGGAGGCTCAGCGAGTACGGTGGCCGCCGTGTCCGACCCCGTGCCGATCTCTCGATCGCTCGACTCGATCATGAAGTCGCTGCGTGGCACCGACCGCATTCAGATCGGCGGCGTGTTCGGGCGCTGGGACGACGCGGTCGGCCCCACCGTCGCCGCTCATGTTCGACCCGTCCGACTCGATCAGGGGGTCCTCACCGTCGAGGCCGACGAAGCCGGCTGGGCCACCCAGGTGAAGTTTCTCGCCGGCACGATCACCGAACGTCTCGCGGCGGTCGCCGGTGTCCAGATCGAGCGGATCGAGGTCCGTGTGGGGCCCCGCCGCTGACCGTCTCGATGCAGCAACGATGTCGGCGATACCGGGGCGAGTTCCCCGACTCCGTGACACCCCGCTGGTAGGCTGGGCACCCACTCGCGAAGTCAGCGTGGGCGCTGGTTGAACCCCCGGACGAACCCCCGGAACCTCAACCGGCAGACCTCGCTGAACGCCACGAACACCATGCCGAAATCGGCATGTCCGTCAGACAGCCAGAAGTATCGAGGTACGAGTGTCCAACGACACCGAAGCAGCATCGACCGACGTCGCCGAGACCGCACCGGGCCCGGCCGAGAAGAAGTCGAGCATGACGAATTCCGCAACCACGACCGCCACCTACGACGCCAAGGCCATCCAGGTCCTCGAGGGGCTCGACCCGGTGCGCAAGCGCCCGGGCATGTACATCGGCTCCACGGGCCTGCAAGGGTTGCATCACCTGATCTGGGAAGTCGTCGACAACTCCGTCGACGAGGCAATGGCCGGTCACTGCACCCGTATCGGTGTGACCCTGCTCGCCGATGGCGGCTGCCAGGTCGACGACAACGGTCGCGGAATCCCGATCGACCCGTTCACCTCCGGCGAGCACAAGGGCAAGAGTGCTGCCGAGGTCGTTCTCACCGTGCTGCACGCCGGCGGCAAGTTCGGTGGCGACGGCTACAAGGTCTCCGGCGGCCTGCACGGTGTCGGCGTGTCGGTCGTCAATGCGCTGTCGGAACGTCTCGTCATCGAGGTCGACCGAGGCGGCAAGCGTCATCGACAGGAGTACGCCAAGGGAGGCAAGCCGCAGGGCAAGATGGCCGTCGTCGGCGACACCCCCAAGCGTGGCCGATCCAGTGGCACCACGATCACGTTCTGGCCGGACCCAGCGATCTTCGCCGCAGAAGGTGTCGAGTTCGTCGCTCGCACGGTGCTCGAACGTCTGCAGACGATGGCGTTCCTGAACAAGGGCCTGATCATCGCCTTTGCGGACGAGCGCGAGGGTCGCGAGCAACAGGTCGAGTACCAGTACAAGGGTGGCATCGTCGACTTCGTCAAGCATCTGAACGCCACCAAGGAGCCGTTGTTCTCCAAGGTGTGCCAGTTCGAGGACGAAGAAGAGGCCGAAGGCCAGATGCTCGACATCGCGATGCAGTGGAACACCGGGTACTACGAAGGCATCCACGGCTATGCCAACGGCATCTCGACCATCGAAGGCGGCATGCACGTCGAGGGCTTCAAGACCGCGCTCACCTCGGTGGTCAACAAGTACGCCCGGGCGAAGAACCTGCTCAAGGAGAAGGACCCGAATCTCACCGGTGAGGACATCCGCGAGGGCATCACTGCGATCATCTCGGTGAAGTTGCGCGAACCACAGTTCGAGGGTCAGACCAAAGCCAAGCTCGGCAACGTTCCGATGCGCTCGTTCGTGCAGAAGGCAACCAACGAACGCATGGCCGAATGGCTCGAGGAGAACCCGACCGAGGCCAACAAGGTCGTCAAGAAGGGCCTCGCGGCAGCGCAGGCCCGCGTCGCCGCCAAGAACGCCCGGAATGCAATCCGTCGCAAGACCGCCCTGTCTGGTGCGGGCATGCCCGACAAACTCAAGGACTGTTCGTCGAAGAACGCCGACGAGTCAGAGCTGTTCATCGTCGAGGGTGACTCCGCCGGCGGTACCGCCGTCGACGCCCGCGATCCGCGAACGCAGGCCATCCTGCCGATCCGCGGCAAGATCCTCAACGTCGAACGGGCGCGCGTCGACAAGATGCTCAAGAACAACGAGATCCAGGCGCTGATCACCGCGATCGGGGCCGGCGTCGGCGACGAGTTCGACGTCGAGAAGGCTCGCTACCACAAGGTGATCTGCCTGGCGGACGCCGACGTCGACGGCAGCCACATCCGCACGTTGCTGCTGACGTTCTTCTTCCGCCAGATGCGCGAGATGGTCGAGGCGGGCTACTGCTACATCGCCCAGCCGCCGCTGTACTCCACCGAGATCGGCAAGGAGAAGGTGTATCTCAAAGACGACCTCGCGAAGGATGCGTTCCTCGTCGAGCGCCCGAACCACAAGAAGCCGTTCAACCGGTTGAAGGGCCTCGGCGAAATGGACTGGGAGGAGCTGCGCACGACCACGATGCTCGACGGCACTCGGACCCTGTTGCAGGTCACCCTCGAAGAAGCCGCACTGGCCGACGAGATCACCTCGATCCTGATGGGCGACGACGTGCCGGCACGGCGTGACTTCATCACCACCAATGCTCGCGACGTCCGCAACCTCGACTTCTGACCCGACGGAACTGACATGACTGACACCACCGACACCCCCCCGAACGAACCGATCCAGCCCATCTCGTTGAGCGACGAGATGGAGAGCTCGTTCCTCGAGTACGCGATGTCGGTCATCATGTCGCGTGCACTGCCCGACGTGCGCGACGGCTTGAAGCCGGTGCACCGCCGGATCATCTGGGACATGGAAGACCAGGGGTTCCGTCCCGACCGTCCCCACGTGAAGTGCGCACGTGTCACTGGCGACACGATGGCACGGTTCCACCCCCATGGCGACAGCGCGATCTACGACGCCCTCGTGCGCATGGCCCAACCGTTCTCGTTGCGACATCCGCTGATCGACTTCCACGGCAATTACGGCAGCCCGGACTTCGGGCCCGCTGCCGCTCGCTACACCGAGTGTCGCTTGAACTCGTTGGCGATGGAGTTGCTGGCCGACATCGACGAAGACACCGTCGACATGATCCCGAACTACGACGGGAACTTCGAGCAGCCCGTGGTGCTCCCGGCGCGGTTCCCGAACCTGCTCGTCAACGGCAGTCAGGGCATCGCCGTCGGCATGGCGACCAACATCCCGCCGCACAACCTCGGTGAAGTGATCGACGCCGTCGTCCACCTGCTCGACAATCCTGAGGCGACGTCCGACGATCTGATGGAGTTCGTCAAGGGCCCCGACTTCCCGACCGGAGCGAGCATTCTCGGCAAGGCCGGCATCATCGATGCGTACCGCACCGGTCGCGGATCGGTGAAGATGCGCGCCACACTCGAGATCGAGGAAACCAAGTCGGGCCGCATGGAGATCGTGGTCACCGAGTTGCCGTACCAGACGAGCTGTTCGGCGATCGCGTCGCGTATCCAGGACCTCGTCGACGGCGGGGATCTCGACGGGATCGCCGACGTCAACGACGCCTCATCGGGTGGCAAGACCAACCTGATCATCACGCTCAAGCGCGACGCAAACGCCAACGTGGTCAAGAACAACTTGTTCAAGCTCACCCAATTGCAGTCGACGTTCTCGATCAACATGGTGGCCCTCGTCGACGGTGTGCCTCGTCAGATCAATCTCCGTGACGCACTCGTCGCCTACGTCGCCCATCAGCGCGACGTCATCACCCGGCGGTCGCAGTTCCGCCTCGACAAGGCCAAGCGCCGCGAGCACATCCTCGAAGGTCGCATCAAGGCGCTCGACGTCATCGATGCGATCATCGCCCTGATCCGAGCGAGCGACGACGTGGCCGCCGCCCGTGAGGGGCTGATGGCGGCTCCGTACGAGTTCAGCGAAGTGCAGGCCAACGACATCCTCGACATGCAGTTGCGCCAACTCACCCGGCTCTCGCGCCTCGACCTGCAGACCGAACTCGACGAGACCCGCGCCAACATCATCGACCTGCAAGAGATCCTCGACAAGCCCGAGCGTCTCAACACCGTCATCCGCGACGAGATCACCGAGATCAAGGACACCTTCGCCACGCCACGCGTGTGTGAACTCACCTACGACGACGGCGAGATGTCGATCGAAGACCTCGTCGACGACAAGGAACTGGTCATCGTGATGACCCAGGCCCAGTACGTCAAGGCGGTGTCGGCCGACTCGTTCAAGACCCAGGGTCGTGGAGGCCGCGGTGTCTCCGGCGGCAAGATGAAGGTCGACGACATCGTGCGTCACGTCATCTTCACGACGGCTCATGCCCACCTGCTGTTCTTCTCGAATCGCGGAAAGGTCTACCGTTTGCGGGCGCTCGAGATCCCGGAACGTGAGCGCACGGCCAAGGGCATGCCGATCGTCAACCTCCTGCCGCTGCAGGCCGACGAGCAGATCCAGGCGATCATCGACACCCGTGACTTCGCCGGCGAACGCTTCTTGTTCTTCGCGACGAGGAACGGCACCGTCAAGAAGACAGCGTTCGACGCCTACGACTCGAGTCGTCGTGACGGCCTCATCGCCATCAATCTCCGCGATGGCGACGAACTCGTTCGCGTGATCGAGACCAGCGGGAGCGACGACATCTTCATGGTGAGTCGCAACGGCATGACGATCCGCTTCGACGAGAACGACGTCAGAGCGATGGGTCGCACGGCAGGTGGTGTCCGAGGCATGAAGCTCAAGAACGGAGACGACCACGTCGTCTCCGTCGACGTCGCCCGCGACGACACCGCCATCTTGATCATGACCGAAGCCGGGTACGGCAAACGAACACAGCTCGACAAGTTCAACCGCCAGGGTCGCGGCGGTCAGGGTGTTCGCGGGATCAAGCTCACGGGCAAGAAGGGCGCCGTCGTCTCGGCGTTCATGGTCGGCCTCGACGACGAGATCGTCGCCGTGTCGAACAACGGGGTGACGATCCGCATGGAGGTCCGTGGCATCTCGTCGCAAGGACGCGACGCCACGGGTGTGCGGGTCATGAACATCGACGACGGTGACGCCGTCAGCTCGGTTGCGCCGATCCTCGCCGTCGACGGCTGATCTCTCGCGCTGAGGCGCCGATCGCGACCTGCGTCGCCCCCGTTTCCGTGAACCGAGGTGATGATGCGTGCGGAGAATCGCGACCGAGGCCAAGGTGGCATCCTGTTGCTGATCGTCACCGCGGTGCTCCTCGCATCGGTGTCTGCCGCGCTCGTCGTGGTGGGTGGCCGGATGATCGACCGGACCCAGGCCCAGAACGCAGCCGACGCGGCGGCACTGGGCTCGGTCGTGGAGGACGCGCCGCTGCCGAAGCCCTGGCAGAACGACACGGCGCCACCCTGGTTTCGTTCCGTCGTGGTCCGGGCGTCGGACGTGTCACGGTCGTGGTGCGCGTGCGAACGGCGACCGCCACCGCCGCTGCAACCGACGACCCGTGACGGCACGTGACGATCCGTTGCGCAGCAAAGTGCCTACACTCGTGCAGATGAGCAAGACCGAGCGCGATCTCGATCTGGAGCTCGACGCGCTCGACGAGGAGCTCGACGAGGTGTTGCTCGACGACGACGCGACCGAGTCGGATGCCATCGACCTCGATGACGACTCCGCCGATCGAGATGAGGACGCCGAGTTGGAGTCCGACCTGGACGACGACGCTGTCGAGCTCCCCGAGATCATCCTCGTGAGCGACGACGACGCCGATGTCGATGTTGCCGACGGGTCGGGTGTTCCCCCCGGAGCCGATCCGCTGATCGCCCGCGAGCTCGATGAACCCGAGGTCAGCGACGACGTACTCGAGGAGTTGCGTCTCGCAGAGATCGACGGACCGACTGTCGAGATGGCACCGCAGGACGACACGTCATCTGCGATCCGCCGTCCTCGACGATCGTCCGACTACGACCCCGCACCGTTCCCGATCCCGGTGAACGTCCCGCGGATGCTCGGTCGCAAGCCCCGTGTCCGGCGGGTCACCCGCGTGGTCCGCCACGTCGATCCGTGGAGCGTGTTCAAGATCGCCATCGTGGCCAACAGCGTGCTCTACCTGATCGTCTTGACCGCCGGTGTCCTGTTGTGGAACGTCGCCTATGCCACCGGAACGGTCGACAACGTCGAACGGTTCTTCGAATCGTTCGGCTGGTCGTCGTTCGAGTTCAACGGCGGCGAGATCTACCACAACGCGTGGATCGGTGGGCTGTTCGTCGTGATCGGCCTGACCGGTCTCGCAGTGCTGCTCGCCACCCTGTTCAATCTGATCACCGACCTCGTCGGTGGGATGCGCTTCACGGTCCTCGAGGAGGAGGTCGTCGAAGCGAGGACCTCGCCGATGCGCCGATTCGTGGTTCGCCGCGCCGAACCGGAGGTTCCCCATGTCTCCTACGACGAATCGGGACCGATCGTCCGCGAGGCGATCGTCGACGACAGCGGCAGCATGCCGCGCTGAACGACGAGTTCGATGTCACGTCGAGGCGTGAAGGTGTCGCCCGACCGATAACCTCTCCGACTTGCCGGGGCTATAGCTCAGTCGGTTAGAGCGCTGCCCTGATAAGGCAGAGGTCACAAGTTCGATTCTTGTTAGCCCCACCAACCCGGCCACGACGCACGGTGTTCCGCAGCGGGTGTCCGATCAGCGGACTACCCTGCCGGTCGGATGAAGTTCCTTCGACGTGCGTTCTCGGCCATCGTGTTGATGGGCTTGGCCGCCGCCGTGCTGCGTGTACGGGGTTCGGGTGGGACACCACCGCAACACGGAGGATGGCGCCCTCTCGAACTGCCCGACACGTGATGAAGGTCGCGGTGGTCGGTCGCGGGGTGGTCGGCCAGCGGATCAGTCGGCGTCTTCCGACGGTCATCGACAACGTTGCGGTGATCGACCATGATCCCCGCATCGGACGCGACCTGCCGAGCGACGTCACGGTGGTCGTGCTCGCACACGGTGGGGAACACGCCGAGATCGCTCTCCAGATGATCCAGCGAGGCGTCGCCGTCGTCTCGGTGAGCGATGACCTCGCCGATGTGCGCTCGCTGATCGATCTCGACGACATCGCACGCGATGCCGATGTACCGCTCGTCGTCGGTGCCGGAATGGACCCGGGGCTGACCGGCCTCCTCGCACGTATGTCGGCGTCGAAGCTGGCCTCGTGCGACGAGATCCACATCGCCTTCCACGGCACCGCCGGCCCTGCGTGCGCTCGCCAGCATCACCGAGCGTTGAGCGGCCGCTCGCTCGGCTTCCATGACGGCGAGTGGATTCAACCACCGGCTGGTTCCGGGCGTGAGCTGTGCTGGTTTCCCGAACCCGTGGGCCCGTACGACTGCTATCGGGCAGAGCTCGTTTCACCTCTGGTGTTGCACCAGGCCTTCGCGCAGGTCGATCGCATCTCCGCTCGTGTCTCGGCAAATCGACGCGACCGCCTCACAGCCTGGTTGCCGATGCTCAGTCCGCCTCATCGTGAGGGTGGCGTCGGAGCGGTTCGGGTCGAGGTTCGAGGCACCGACGAAGCCGGCGCCCGTGTGACCTCCATCGTCGGGATCGCGGAGCTCGTCGGCACCGCTGCTGCTGCCACCGCGTCGGCGTTCACCGTCGAGGCGATCCGAGGGAGGCTTCCCAGTGGGGTGATCCGGGGAGGCGATGCCGTGATCGACACCGTCGGCGTCCTCGACACGATCGATCAGCTGGGTGTGCGACTCCAGGAGTTCACCGGCGTGCCCTCCACGCAGCGGATCAGCGCGAATCCCTGATGGCGTTCGAGTCACCGCCGCCCGGATCCCGCTCGCCGACATCCTGATTCGCAGTCAGCGACTCGACGCGTGTCGCGAGACGTTCCACCATCTCGGTGAGATGGTCGAGACGGTCGTCGAAGGCCTCCCCGGTCACCACGTCGGACATCGTCAGGCGGACGCTGGCGATCTCGCGAGCGAGGAACTCGGTGTCGGCCTGCGTGCGCTCGGCGACCTCGCGGTCGTTCTGCGCAGTGACACGGTCGCGTCGTTCTTGGCGGCTCTGGGCCAGCAGGATCAGCGGCGCCGCATACGAGGCCTGGATCGACAGCACCAGGGTGAGCAGCACGAGGCCGCGATCCCACGGGTCGAACTGGAACCGGGCCGGCACGAGCGTGTTGAGCAGGATCCAGACGGTGATGACGACGGTCTGCCACACGAGGAAACGGGCGGTGCCGAGGAAGTTGGCGATCGACTCGCTGAAGCGACCGAATGTGTCGGAGTCGTACGACACGCCGACGCGACCAGCGGCGCGCGGGGTGGTCAGGTCTTCGCGGCGCTTCATGTCTCGACCGTCCGCTTGCGGCGAGTACGCCAGCCAACGCCCAACATCCGGTCGAGCACGTCGTCGACGGTGACCGCACCCAGGAAGCGGCCCGCTTCGTCGGTCACGGCGACCGCCAGCAGGTCGTAGCTGGCCAGGATCTCGGCGACGTCACGGTCGGTGGCGTCCGCGGTCACGGTCGGGTCCTCGGCCACGAGACGACCGATCTCCATATTGGGTGGTTCCCGCAGGAGACGCTGCATGTGGACGACGCCGACGAGCTTTCCGGTCGGCGCCTTGTACGGCGCCTGCGTGACGAAGACCTGGGTGGCGATGCTGACCACCCAGTCGGGATCACGAACCTGCGCGAGTGCCTCCGCGACGGTGGCGTCGGGGCCAAGGATGATCACCTCGGGGGTCATCAGTCCGCCGGCCGTGCCCTCTTCGTAGGACAGCAGACGCCTGATGACCTCGGCGTCGTCGACGTCCATCACGCCGAGCATGCGTTCCTGGTCGGCCGGCGCCATCTCGCCGAGCAGGTCCGCGAGGTCGTCGTACTCCATCTCGTCGAACACGCCGACGAGGCGGTCCCGGTCGAGTTGCTCGACGATGCGGACCTGTTCCTCCTCGGGCAGTTCCTCGAGGACGTCGGCGAGGCGCTCGTCGTCCATCGCTTCGGCGAGTTGGCGTCGCTGATCGATCGGGAGGGCGCGCACCACTGCGGCAACCTCAGCGGGGTGGAACGATCGCAATCGGGCTGCTTCGGCCTGCATTGCCGTCTGCGAATCGAACAACGCAGGAACTTCGTCGAAGTCGACGAGGCGGTAGCTCGGCCGGCGGCGCAGGGTGCTCTTGCGAGCCAGACGCACCTTGTCGATGACCCAGTAGGTGGACCGGGCGTCGTCCTGGGCGCGCAACGCGATGTCGCTGACGGTTTCGTCGCCGATCTTGCGATCGATCAGCTCCCCGCCGATCAGGACTTCGCCGGGCCGTGGCTTGAACGGGTTGAGATCGACGTCCCAGCTGCGCAAGCGGGCTCCGTCGCTGTTGAGCTCGGCGATCCGGTTGGCGTTGACGAAGATGCGGCGTCGCTGGCTGTTCGCGACGAACCCGACCACACGTGGCGGGATCGCCGGTTCGCGGGCCTTGCCGGCGCGACCGGGGATGACGACGATGTCCTCGATGCGGCCGATCGGTGCACCCCCCGCATCGAGGAGCGGCAGCCGCATCACCCTGAATGCGTAGATCAGGTCGGCGGCCATAGCCGCAGGTTACCGAGGGCCCTGCGGCCCCAGCGTCACATCTGGGGCCAGATCCGAGATGTGCCCCTCAGCATGCTTCCACTTGGACGAGGGTGTCGCTGTAGGCGACGCCGCCGCCCCACTCGGTGAGCGTGTCGTTGGTCAAGCTGTTCGCGATGCGGCCGTCGGGGTGGTGGCGACTCCACCATCCGAACGGGATCGCCACCACGCCGGGGCGCAGCCGTTCGGTGATCTTGACCGGCACCTCGACCGACGCCCGGTCGTTCCACACCCGTGCCAGAGCGCCGTCTTCGAGCCCGCGCGCAGCCGCGTCGGCGGCGACCAACTCGACGAAGGGACCGCCTTCGACGGGACCGTGCTTGGGAAGGTCGGAGTAGCCCGAATTGAGAAAGCGCGTGTGGTGCTTGGGCGTGAGCAACTGCAGCGGATAGCGCTCGAGGAGGTCGGTGTCGCCATCGGGTCCTTCTCGCGGCGCAACGTAGACCGGGACTCGAGGCTGACCCATCCGTTCGAGCTGATCGGAGGCGAGGTGGGCGCGTCCCGAGGGCGTGTCGAACGCACCGTCGCCGAAGGGCCGACCATCGTCAGGGTACGGCGCACGCACCCACCCGATCCGTTTCAGCTCGTCGAGGTCGATCGTCGGCAGCGCGGCTCGCAGGAGGGTGTCGTCATCGTCGAACAGGGACGGCTCGGTGAAACCCAGTGCGCCGCTGAGTCGTCGGAACAGTTCGGTGTTCGAGCAGGCCTCGCCCGGTGGGTCGATCGCGGCGTGATTCCAGCCGATCCAGAGATGACCCCACGGCAGCACGACGTCGTCGCTCTCGATCTGGGTCGCAGCGGGGAGCACGATGTCGGCGTAGCGGGCGGTGTCGGTGAGGAACTGTTCGTGGACGACGGTGAACAGGTCATCGCGCTCCATCCCGGCTCGGATCAGTTCGGCCTGCGGGACGGTGACGAGCGGGTTGCAGTTCCAGTTGATCAACGCGTGGACGCCGGGACCGCTCGTTTCGCCGGCGTGCGGCGCCGTCAAGATCTCACCGAGTCGGCTCATGTTCAGTGTCCGCGGTTCGCGCCGTCCACCAGCACGTTCGAGGTCGGGTCGCATCAAGGCGATGCCGTCGACCAGGGCGTCGCTGTAGGACCCGACGCTCTTCGCGATGCCACCACCGCGTTCGGCCCAGGCGCCGGTGAGAGCGGGCAGGCAGGCGAGCGTCCGGTAGAACATCGCCCCGTTCTCGTGGTGCTCGGCGCCGATCAGGCTCCGGATGCCGACCGGACGGACGGTCGCGTAGTCGGTGGCGAGACGTTCGATGACGTCGGCGTCGACCCCGGTGGCCGTTTCGGCGCGCCGTGGCGTCCACTCGGCGACCGCCTCACGGAGCTCGTCGAAACCGGTCGTGTGCTCGGCGATCCAGGCGTCGTTCGTGAGCCCGTCGCGGATCACGACGTGCATCATCGCGAGCATCATCGCGATGTCGGTCCCCGGCAGTGGCTGGATGAACCGATCGCCGCGCCGCTCGTCGATCGCCTCGGCGGTGAGCGTCCGGATCGGATCGATCACGACGAGGCGCGCCCCTCGCTCCCGGGCCGTCTCGATCGTCGGCCACAGGTGTCGGTTGGTGAGCTTGGTGTTGGTCCCCCACAAGATGATCAGTTGCGAGTGTTCGAGTTCGAGCGCGTCCATGCCACGTCCGGAACCATTGGTCATCCGCATGCCGTGGCCCACCGTCGGCCCGCAGATCGCCCGGTCGAGTTTCGAGGCGCCCATGTGTGCGAAGAACCGACCATTGATGCCCATCATCGACAGCAAGCTCTGGTTACCCGCATCCGAGAACGGCAGGATCGCCTCGGCGCCGTGGGTGTCGATCACCTCGCGCAGTCGTTGTCCGATCTCGGTGAGCGCATCATCCCAGCTGATCTGCTCGAACTCGCCCGACCCCTTCGGCCCGACTCGCCGTAACGGGTGCAGGATCCGGTCGGGGGAGTAGACCCGGTCGAGGAACCGGTTCACCTTCGGGCACAGCTCGCCGGCCGAGTACGGATGGTCGGGATTGCCGCGGAGCTTCACTGCGACCGGTTCGGATCCGGCGGCGTCGTCGACGGTGACGGTCCAACCGCACGAGTCCGGACAGTCGTGATGGCAGGTGCCAGTGACGGTGCGCATGCTCAGCCCTCGATGATCTCTCGTAGATGAGGCCAGGCGGCAGCGAACCCGAAATGCAGCGGCAGTTGGTCGACGTAGTCGAGCGGAAACCAGTCGACCTCGTCCGTCTCGAAGTTCATCGACGAGCCGAACGGCTCGTCGACCTCGACGACCACCGTGGTGTACTTCCAGTCGGTGGCCGGCTCGAACACGTACTGTCCGAGCAGTCGAGGAGGGCTCGGCGGCGCTCCGACCTCTTCGGAGGCCTCGCGCAGCGCTCCCTCGTATGGCGTCTCACCGAGATCGAGCGCGCCGCCGGCACATGACCAGTTGCCGCCCTCGTGGGCCATCGCGCTGCGCTTCTGCAACATGACCAGCGGCTCGCCGTGCGCATCACGAACGACGAACACGACGCCGGCCGCGCCGTACACACCCCATCGGACGTGGCCGTCGCTGCACCGCATGAACCCGTCACCTGTCCGTCGCTCCAGCACGCACCTCACCCTAGAGCCCGTCACCCGGGGAAGGTTTCGGGGCGGACGGCGGTTGTGTTGTCTTCGTGAGCATCACCGAGTCCGACCAGTCCGCCGAAACGTTCGATCTCGTCATCGTCGGCAGCGGTTCCGGCAACTCGATTCCGTCGTACCTCGACGACTGGAACATCGCGATCGTCGAGCGCGACGTGTTCGGTGGCACCTGTCTCAACCGCGGGTGCATCCCGTCGAAGATGTTCGTCTACCCCGCCGATGTGGCGGTGGCGGCACAGACGTCGGCGAAGCTCGGCATCGACACGCAGTTCAACGGCGCCGATTGGACGGCAATCCGCGACCGTGTATTCGGCCTGATCGACCCGATTGCGTCGAGCGGTCGCGACTATCGGGCGACGGGGACACCGAACGTCACCTTGATCGAGGGCACCGCGGCGTTCGTCGACGAACACACACTGGACGTCGAGGGTCGACGCATCACCGCACCGAACATCCTTCTCGCCGCGGGCGCCCGTCCCGTGGTGCCACCGATCGTGGGTCTGATGGAGACCGGTTTCCACACGTCGGATTCGATCATGCGTCTGCAGGAACTCCCGAAACGGTTGGGCATCATCGGTGGAGGCTTCATCGCGGTCGAGATGGGTCACGTGTTCTCGGGCCTCGGCTCGCACGTGACGATCTTCAACCGTTCGAACACCCTGTTGCGCGAGTTCGACCACGACATCTCCGCGACCTTCACCGAAGTCTTCGGCGAGCGCGTCGAGTTGCTCCTCGGCCACATCCCCACCAAGGTCGAACGGGTCGCCGACGGCATCAGGATCACATGCGCGGTCGGCGAGACGATCGTCGACGAACTCCTCGTCGCGACCGGACGCGAACCGAACAGCGACCTGCTCGACGTCGATGCCGCCGGCCTTGTATGCCACCACCATGGCACGGTCGCCGTCGACGACACGATGGCCACCAACGTTCCAGGGATCTGGGCGGTTGGCGACATTGCGAACAACTACCAGCTCAAGCACCTCGCCAACGCCGAGGCGGCGGTCGCGTTCTGGAACATCGCGCATCCCGACGACGTGCGTCACCAGAGCTACAAGGCGGTGCCGAGCGCCGTGTTCTCGAGTCCGCAGGTGGCGACCGTCGGAGTGACCGAACAGGAGGCAACCAAGCAGGGTCGTTCCTTCACCGTCGGCCGTCGCGACTACGGAGGTACGGCGTACGGCTGGGCGATGGTCGACAGCTCGGGATTCGCCAAAGTGCTCGTCGACACCGAGACCGGGCTGATCATCGGCGCTCACGTGCTCGGCCCGCAGGCGTCGTCGATCATTCAGCCGCTGGTCCAGGCCATGCAGTTCGACCAACGAGCCGAGGACCTCGCCCGTGCGGTGTTCTACATCCACCCCGCGTTGACCGAAGTGATCGAGAACGCGCTCCTGGACGCGCTCGACTGACCGCGATCGGTGTCCCGGATCACTGCCGTCCAGCCGACCCACCCGGTTTACGCTGGCGCCATGGCAGTCCCCACCAAGAACTGGGCCGGCAACCAACGTTGTCTCCCCGCACAGGTCCACGAGCCGAGCTTCACCGACGAGGTCGCGGCGATCGTGCGGACGGCTGCCGCCGCGGGCGAACGCGTCAAGGTGATCGCCGGTGCGCACTCGTTCACCGATACAGCCATGACCGACGGGCACCTGCTGTCGCTCGACGCCATGAATCAGGTGCTCGCTGTCGACGGCGACGACGTCACCGTGCAGGCTGGCATCCGACTTCGCGATCTCAACGAGCGGCTGGCCGAGCGCGGTCTGGCGCTGCCGAATCTCGGCGACATCAACGTGCAGTCGATCGCAGGTGCCACCTCCACGGCGACGCACGGCACCGGCGTCGACTTCGCGAACTTGGCGACGAACATCGTCGGCCTCGAGATCGTCACCGGGGACGGCACCGTCGTGCGCGCCGACGAGCAACACGACCCGGAGTTGCTCCGTGTCGCCCGGGTGGGTCTGGGCGCGTTGGGCATCCTGACCGAGGTGACATTGCGGTGTGTCCCGGCGTTCAACCTCCATGCCGTCGAGAGCATCGAGGTCCTCGACGACGTTCTCGCCGACTTCGGCGGTGTGATGCGCTCGACCGATCACGTCGAGTTCTACCTGATGCCGGGCGCACGCCGCTGCCAGGTCAAACGCAACACCCGCACCGACGAGACCGCCCGCCCACAGTCGAAGACCGGCTATGTCCGCGACAAGTGGATCGGGGAGAACCTCGCGTTCGGCACGGTGTGCCGTGTCGGTCGGCGTTTCCCGTCGCTGGCGCCGAAGGTCGCCAAGCTCGTGATGTCGGCCGCCGCCGAGCGCGATGTCATCGATCGCAGTGATCGGGTGTTCTGCAGCCCGCGTCGCGTGCGTTTCGTCGAGATGGAGTACGGGATTCCGTTCGACGCAGTTCCCGAGGCGATCGGTCGCATCGTCGACCTCACGTCGCGCCTGCCGTTCCCGCCGATGTTCCCGATCGAGGTGCGTTCGTCGAAGGGCGACGACATTCCGCTGTCCACCGCCAACGGTCGCGACTCCGGATGGATTGCGGTGCACCAGTACGTCGGCGTTCCGTACGAGGCCTACTTCCAGGGCGTCGAACAGATCATGGACGACTACGCCGGTCGACCGCACTGGGGCAAGATGCACTTCCAGAACCAGATGACGCTGGCGCACCGCTATCCCGAGTGGAACACGTTCCAGAGCTTTCGCCACAAGCTCGACCCGACCGGCACGTTCCGCAACGCCTACCTCGATCGCGTGATCGGCGCCCCCTGATCGCCGGTCCGGTGAACCGGCTCAGAGGCAGCGACCCACGTCGACCGGCTCCACGAGCGTGCGGCGCACCGACGAATCGCGCAGTTCGGAGGGGAGATCGACCGTCCACGCCTGATCGTCGGCTGTCGTGCTGCGGCTCCACACGATGCCGACACCGCCGCCGGGAAGGTGCACCATCGATCCGGAGTCGCCGGGCTCGACACGGACATCGAGACGTAGACCTGGGCGTTCGACCGCCAGATCGCGGTAGATGTCGGTCGTGCGAATCGTCACGCGCTGGAGCACCCCGACCTCCACCGGCTCCGCGGTGCCGTCGCCGGAGACGACCGCGATGATGCCGCGTTCGCCCGATCGGCCCGTCTCGTCTCGCAGGATCACCGAGTCGCCGATGTCGGTGGTCGGGCGCAGCGCCGCCACGTCCAGTTCGGGATCGAACGCCACCACCTCGGCGGCGATGGCCGTGCCGGACCCGTCGACGACCTCGACGCGATCGGCTCCCGCCACCACATGAGCAGCGGTGATCACCAGCCCGTCGGGGATCGCTGTTCCGGTGCCGAGTTCGGTGCGCGGTCCGCACCCGTCAGCGCGCACGCGCACGGTCGCAGCGACGATTGCGTGACGGTCGACCATGGCCTCGATGTCCGCGCTGGTACTGGTGCCGTTGTCGCACCCCGTCGCCGCGGTCAGCAGGATGACGAGGACGTGAGCGACCCGCCGTGTCACGACAAGTCGACGAAGTCGTGGGCCATCCAGATCGAGTCGTCGGCGCGGAAGCCGTGGCGTCCGTAGAACCGGCGCACGCGCTCGTTGGGCGCCTCGGTCTCGAGGAAGACCCGTGCGAGCCCGCGCTCGCGGCCGTCGGCCAGGATGTGGTCGAGCAGCTGCCCACCGACGCCGGCGTCACGCTCGGACACGAAGATCTCGTCGAGGACCGCCTCGGCGCCGCCCGCCTCGATCGACCATCCCCAGGTGAGCACGGCATAGGCCGGTGGTGCGTCCACGATCCAGACGATGCCGTGTTTGTCGTCGGCGAGCAGGGGAGCGAGCGCCGCTCCAGCTCGCGTCGGATCGAAGGGGTGGGCGTCGACCGCACAGAACTCGCGATGGAGTTCGACCAACGTGTCGAGGTCGCCGGGGACGGCACGACGGATGTCGATCATGTCCGGGGTCAGTTCTCTGTCCGGTCGGAGATCACCCGCGCAACGGCGCCGTAGCGCTCGAAGCGTTCCGGCGAGTCGAACGCAGGGTTGTACAGCACGAGGCGGTCGACGGTGCCGTCGTACTTGGCGATCAGCGAGTCGGCCAGGTCGTCCCAACGGGCTTCGGTGCAGAACACCGAGAGGTGCTCGTCGGTGATCTCGTCGGCCATGCCGGCCAGGTCCCCCGCCTTCTGCTTCGCTCGGATCCGTTCCGTGGTGCCGTCGAAGCCGGCTTCGTCCCAGATGAACGCGTAGTTCGGCGTCGATCCGTAGAACGACAGCGAAGCGCGTGCCAAGTCGCGGGCCCGTGCGATTTCGGCGTCGTCGTCGCCGACGATGGTGGTGACCGGCACGATCACCGCGATCTCGCTCGGGTTGCGTCCGGCGCGGGCGGCACCTTCCGCGATGCCGGGAGCGACGTGGCGTTGCAGGTAGCCGGGCTCGCCGATCGGGTGGACGTGGACGCCGTCGGCAACTTCGCCGGCCATGCGCAGCATCCACGGGTTGACCGCGGCGATGTCGACCTTCGGGTCGGGCGGCTCGATCGGTCCGGGACTCCACTGCCGGTTGAGGAAGTCGAGGTCGTAGAACTCACCGTGATGATCGAGCGGCTCGCCCCGGAACGCCGCAAAGCACGCCTTGACTGCCGAGACGTAGTCGCGCAGACGTGGTCCGGGCCGTTCGAACGGGACGCCGTACCGTCGCACGACGTGGGTGCGCACCTGCGTACCGAGACCGACACGGAACCGGCCGCCGGTCAATTCCTGGAGCTCCCACGCCACCTGAGCGGTGATCATCGGGCTGCGCGGGAAGGCGACCGCGACGCCGGTCGACATGTCGAGTTCGGGCGCTGCGAGCGCAGCCGCGGTGACCGCCGGATAGACGGTGCGGCCGCCTTCGGTGAACAACATTCCGTCGAAGCCAGCCCGCGGGTCCGCTGCGCCGTCGAACCCATCTGCGTCAGCGGCTTGGGGAATGTCATCACGTCGACACGCATGGATTCGACCGTAATCTCGAATGTCGTGCACGAACTTCACCGCGTCCTGCTCGACGCTGCCGACGGACGATTCCCGGCCGTGGATGGCGCTGTCACGATCCTCGAGCCGATGACCGGAGATCACCATGCCGTCGTCGAGTTCACGGGGCATTCGTTCGTCCTCACCGATCGTGATGTCGGCGATCTGGTCGCCCGAGGTGCCGACGGATTCGGTGGGGCGTCGCAGCCCGACGTGCTGCGTTGGCTCGTCGGACCCGACGGGTGGATCGGGTCGCACGATGCGGTCCTGGTGGCCCGCGGCGTCGGTGGCGGGTCACTACCCGAGCGTGACGATCTGGACGACCATCCCCGAATCGTGCGAGCGCGCGCTCATCGGCGCGACGTCAGCGTGCACGGCGACGATGCGGGTCTGGTGACGATCGGCCGGGGGCTGGTCGACCGGTTGGAGGTGTCGGTCGAGGTGTTCACCGGTGGGTCCCCTGGTGCGGGGCGACGACTGATCGGCGAAGCGCTGGGTCTGGTTCCGGCTGGCGAGGACGTGTTCGCCCAGGTGGCGCCGGGCAACGCGGCGTCGTTGCGAGCGTTCCTGAGCTGCGGTTTCGCGCCGATCGGCGCCGAAGTGCTGCTGATGCCGTCGGAAACTGGCACCGTGGGTGCACGCTAGCGACACGGAATTGGAACGCGACTGATGTACGGGGCGCCGCCGACTCGCGCTAGACCCTTGATCCGTCGTCGGCGATCGTCGGCGACTCCGAGCAGTTGGGCCGGAGTTCTCCGAGTTCATACGAGGCGGCATGAACCACGACATCATCATCCGGAACGGCACGGTCGTCGATGGCACGGGCGCAGCGGCGCGCGTCGCTGACGTCGGCATCGCTGGTGACCGGATCGTCGAGATCGTCGACGCGGCCGACGGCGGCATCACCGCCACGGCGCCTCACCAGATCGATGCAACCGACCGGTTGGTGACGCCGGGGTTCGTCGACATCCACACCCACCTCGATGCTCAACTGGCATGGGATCCGATCGGGACGTCGAGTTGTTGGCACGGGGTGACCAGCGTCGTGATGGGCAACTGCGGCGTCACCTTTGCGCCGTGCCGACGCGAGGATCGGGCGACGCTCGCCGAGATGATGGAGAGCGTCGAGGACATCCCCGCCGACGCGATCCTCGACGGTCTCGCATGGGACTGGGAGACGTACGGCGAGTACTACGAATCGATCGATCGGCTCCCCAAGGGTCCCAACGCCGGTGGTCTGGTCGGCCACTCCGCGCTGCGCACCTACGTCATGGGAGAGCGTGGTCTGGACGAGGAACCCGCGACCGGTGACGACATCGTCGCGATGTCCCGTCTCGTCGACGAGGCGATGGCCGCTGGCGCGCTCGGCGTCTCGACGAGCCGTACCTACATGCACAAGGTTCCCGACGGCCGGCCGATTCCCGGAACCTACGCGGCTGCCGACGAGCTGCTTGCGTTCGCCGAGGTGCTGCGCGACCACGGCGCCGGCGTGTTCGAGGGCGCGATGCGTCTCGGCGAACGCGACAACGATGCGTACGACCGGTCGCGGGCCGAAGTCGCGCTGATGGGTGAGATCAGTCGTCGGAGCGGCCGGCCGGTGAGCTTCGGGTTGACGCAGAGCAATCGACGTCCCGACCTCTACGAGCGGGTGATCGACTTCGTCAAGGACGAGAACGCAGCGGGAGCCAACGTTCGGCCACAGACCACCGCTCGTGGGGTCGGCATCCTGTTCGGGCTCGAGAGCCGCACGCCGTTCGATCGCGCGCCGTCGTGGAAGGAACTCCGCGCCGCCGTCAACGGCCGCAAACTGCAGATGGTGCGCGATGCAACGTTCCGGCAGAAGCTGATCGCCGAAGCCGACGTCCACGGCACCCCGCTGGATCTCGACGAGGTGTTCGTGCTCCCGACCGCTGGCGCCCGCTACGACGGCGATCCGGCGACGTCGCTCGCTGCGATCGCCGTCGAGCGCGGCGTGAGCCCGGCGGCTGCCTTCATCGAGCTGGTGCTCGAGACCGATGGGGCCCTGGTGGCGAGCATGCCGTTCCTCAACCAGGACCTCGCCGCTGTCGAAGCGATGCTCGACGACCCGCTGGTCACACTCGGTCTCGCCGACGCGGGCGCTCACGTCGGCCAGATCATGGATGCCAGCCAACCCACGTTCCTGCTCACCTACTGGGTGCGCGAGCGTCAGCGGTGGAGCGTGGAGGAGGCCGTGCGGCGCCTCACCTCGGACACCGCCGACCTCTTCGGAGTGACCGATCGTGGGCGTCTCGCCGTCGGGGCGTTCGCGGACGTCAACGTCATCGATTTCGAGGGCTTGCACCTCCCGATTCCCGAGTACGTCCACGATTTCCCCAACGGTGCCGGCCGGTACGTCCAAGGCTCGAGCGGCTACGACTACACGCTCGTCAACGGCGAGGTGTTCATGGACCACGGAGAGCACACCGGCGTGCTCGCCGGGCGGATGCTTCGGTCGAAGTCCGTCGCGACCTGATCGCTACCGTCGTGGCAGCGACGACCGCACGGGTCGTCGTCACACCACGGGGAGAACGTCATGACCGCTGCGGCGATTCCGGCGCTGAAGGCTCAGGTACGCCATGCACAGGAGCTGTTCGTCACGCTGACGCCGCGAGAGTGGGCATCGGCCTCTGGGTGCGCGGGATGGCGCGTCCAGGACGTCGTGTCGCACATGGCAGCTGTCTTCCAGCAGATCGCCGACCCGGCGTCGATCGATGCCGGCGACAGCGGCAAGGCCGAGGTGGCAGCGGAGGTGCCGGTTCAGGCCCGACGGGACTGGACGTTCAACGAGGTGATGGAGGCCTACGACGAGTGGTCGGAGAAGGGCGTCGCCGCGTTGGCGTCGCTCCAGGAGCCGCCGATGGCGGAGACGGAGGTGCCGCTGTCGGATCTGGGCACCCACCCATTGCACCTGCTCGCGAACGCGATCGTGTTCGACCACTACTGTCATCTGCGTCACGACATCGGTGCCGCCGTCGCCCGCGCCGCCGTCCTGCCACGGGAGGAGGGCGCGTTGACCGCGACACGCGAGTGGATGCTCGCTGGGCTTCCACAGATGTGCGCCGACGAACTCGCAGCTGCACCTGACCAGACCGTCAACCTCGTGTTCGAGGGGCCCGGCGGTGGCAGATTCGTGCTCGCACCGGACACCGAACAGTGGACGGTGGCCGAGGGCGCAGCACCCGATGCACCGACGGTCGTCACCTCGGTCCACGACTTCGTGTCGTGGGGAACCAAGCGCTCCGATTGGCGCGAGTCGGTGTCCGGCGACACCGACAGCTCCGATGTCGCGGCCGTGCTCGACGCCATCAACATCATCTGATCGTCAGAGGCGGCGCTTCAGCTCGACGTACACCTCGCCTCCGGCGAGGGCGGTGAGCGAATCGGCCATCGAGTCGACCACACGCTCGTCGCCGCAGTAGGCCTCGGCTCCATCGGTGCGCTCGGTGCAGCACCAGGCCATCGTCTTGCCGTGGTCGCCCCAGTCGGCGCGGCTCCAGCGACGAACGGTTGCCATTTCGGTGTCGGCGTCGAGTTCGGTCCAGTCGACCCGCAGCGGAAGTTGCCAACACACCGACGGCTTCCACTCGGTTGGCGACTCGTCGAAGGCCAGCGCTGCGATGTGCAGGGCGCAGCCTGCGCCGCCGTCGAAACCGGGTCGGTTGAGGAAGATGCACGCACCGTCGATCACGCGCGTGTGGGTGCGCTCCAGGTCACCGAAGATGCCGTTCGGACCGTCAGCGCTTGCGGCTTCGTGGTACTGGAACTGCTCCGGCGTGAGCATCGCTGCGTATGCAGCCACGTTCATCGCTTCGGCTTCACCTGCAGGCCCGTCGCCGAAGTGAGCGCCGAGTGAACAGCACCCCTGGTTCAACTCGGTGGCATCGTGATCGAGGATGCCCTTGCAGCCGCGTCCGAAGAGGCACGTCCAGTTCGACTCGAGGAACTCCCGCTCGAAACGCCAGATCGTGCCTGGTCGAACGATCTCGACATCGGCACGGTCATCGGGGTTGCCGTCGTCGGAATCCGGTGTGTTCATGACTGTGTGAAGTGCACGGTTCGACCCTGCGGGCCGAGGTCGATCGGATCCCCCGTCGAGTCCGCGCCGGCAGCGGTGTCGAGCATGATGATGCGGCCCTCGCGCACCACTGCGGCTGTCAAGCCGTCGAGAGAGAGCGCCTGCAGCGTCTCGCCGGTCCGGTACCGCTGGACGCCGTCGCGGCTGAGCAGATCGAAACCGGCCGATGTCGATGTCCCGATGATGCATCCCGACGCGTCGGCGAGCAACGGTTCGGTGCCGTCCGCTTCGACGAGGATCGATCCGTCGGTGATGTCGACCACGGCGACCTCTGCTTCGGCAGCATTTCCGGCGGTGATCGTCGAAACACACGTCGAGCCGGCTGGCGACTGTTCACTGTCGGCGGGTCGTTTCTCGTCGAAGCTGGCCACGACCTCGCCGGTGCCGCCCACGATTGCGGTCCCGGTCGTGCCGGTCACGATCAGGCGGTCGCCGCTCGGTGTCACGATGCCGGACTCGACCGTTCCGATGTCGAGCTGAGCGCCGTCGGAGGTCTCGCCGTTCGACGGCGACATCGTGACGACCGCGCCCTCGACCGTGACGAGTACCACGCCGGCGTCACCGATGATCCCGGCGCGCACCGACGACGTCCGGCCGGTGGAGATCGGCTCGCCGGTGTGGTCGAACACGTTGACGGTGGCGTCGGAGCCGACGTTCTGAGCGGTGACCACGAGGTCGGAGTCGACCGCCAGAGCGAGGCCCGGGAAGAACGACGGTTCGTCTCGATCGAACGAGAACAGCACGCTCTGGAAGTTTCCCGAGTCGGTGACGAGCAGATCGCGTCCCGATGTCGACGATCGGGCGTCGGCGAACTCGTAGCGCTCGCCGACCACCGGCGCGAACGTATCGGTGTCGATGACGTCGCCGCTCGGGCCGTGCACGATCAGGGCGCGGGCCCCGTCCGGCTGGGGTGTGATCAGCGTGAGGTCGCTTCCCGACGGACCCTCGATGGCGCCGGCACCCAATTCGTAGTCGTCGACCTCCTCGCTGCCGACATCGATCACCGCGACGCTGTCGGCGCCGGCGACGACGAGCGTGGAGCCGACGATCGCGGAGTCGGTGGGAGTGCGTATTCCGGACTCGAGACGCGCCACCTCTTCGCCGCTCCCATCGTCGACGATGACGCGACCCGTCCGGTCGTCGACGAGAACGATCCGATTCCAGTCGGTGCCGATCACGCCCGACACGGTGTCGTCGGCGCCCGATCCGATCAGTTGCCCGACGACGATCGAGGCCGTGGCGAGCACCGCGACCACCCCGCCGACCACGATGGATCGCCGGATCAGATAGTTGGGGCCGCCTCGGCGCGCACCGGGTGGGTCGTCATGCCGTTCGTCGATCGGGGATTCTCGTGGCACCGACTCGCGGTGGGGGTCGAGGCCGTCCTCGTCGTCGAAGAGAGTCGGTCCGGACGGCATCGATCTGGATCGTAGGCGCACTAGCGTCGACGCGCATGGAGTTCCGATGCCCCCGTTGCCACGGCGATGTCGTGGAGGACTTCTATGGCCCGTGTGACGTGTGTCGCGGGCAATTGCGCGATGCGTTTCGGTCCGAGGGTCGCGTGGTCGAGCTCGCCGAGTACGAGCCGAAGATGAACGTGACACCGAACGCCGTCGCCCTCAAAGACGACTGACCCCCGCACCCCGCATCCATCACGTTTGCGTACGGATTTGGGTGACCCGGTCCACCGAGAATTGCACGCAAACGGTGCTGGTGGTGGCGGTGCTCGGCGTCAGTCGACGGAGGAGGGGAGGCCCCGCCGCCGGGGCGGAACTCCGACTGCTGTTCCTGCTTGGCAGCGGCTGCCCGAGCGGCCTGCTCGATCGTGGTCTGCATCGCTGCCGCCGCCTTGTCGTTCGCGAGGATGTTGCTCACCGCCGCCTTCGATGCGCCGTCCATCAACTCGGCCTGGTGGCGGTTGAGGTACTCCTGCGACTCGCGCAACCCGGCCGTGTAGCCGTTCAGCTCGAGGATCACGTAACGGGCGACGAGATCCCACGACCGCAGCGTCGCCTCGCGCTTGGCCCAGTCGTGGGCGAACCCGACTACCACGCCGAATCCGCCGGTGATCTCCTGTAGGTGGCGGATCGCTGCGACGAGGTCGTCCGGCGTTCCGATCACCCCGCGCCAGAGCCTGCACTGCCGTCGCCGACGGTCTGTTCGAGCAACTCCCACTTGTCGTCGACGTGAGTGGCGTTCGGGCGACCGAGCGTCCACACGTTGTACTCGTTGCGCCAACGGTGCAGCCCGTCGACAGCCTCGTTGCGCGCCTGCTCGCGCGACTCGGCGATGTGGAAGGCCAGCATGACGCGCCAGTTCTTGCGATCGACGACCTGGCCGTGCTCGGCTGCTGCGTCCTCGGCGAAGCTCCACTGGGCCGGCAGCGCCTGGATCCCCGCGGTCGAGTTCGACGCGATCGACAACACCCCCATGGCGTACTTGCCGGCCAACGTCATCCCCGACGGCGAGATCGACGACGCGGTCACCATCGGCAGCTCCTCCCGGAGTGGGAGCAGCTGGAGCCGTGCGTCGTTCAGCTTGAACCACTCGCACTCGTAGCTGAAACGGTCCTCGCCACGCTGCAATCGGGTGATCGCCGACAGCGCTTCGTCCTGACGGTCACGCTGCACCATCGGATCGATCGCCAACGTGCGGGCGTCGGAGGCGAGGGCACCCGGGCCCGATCCGAACATCGCCCGACCCCGGCTCATGTGGTCGAGCTGGACGATGCGATCATCTCCCATCCCGACGAGTGGTGCTCACCGCACCAGAACTCGTCGAAGCCGAGGCGGTCGAGGTGCTCTGCGAAGTCGATGTCTCGTTGGAACTGCAGCGTCGGATGCTCCCCGGTGGGGTGGTGGGGGGCGAGGAAGGTTCCGAAACGCAGGCGGGCCATGCGCCGGTGGTAGGGAGCACCGAAATCACGGGTGCTACCGGACCTGGGACGTGTCACGATCTCGACGTGACCGTTGTCGAACTCCGTGCGCCCGGCGATGATGACGTCGAGGCGATCTCGCGCGTTGTCGACGCACAGGACACTGCATGGTGGGGCGAGGCGGACGGCGACATCGACGACGTCCGTCAGGAACTCGAACGGGTTCGAGGAGCTACGGGTTCTCTCGACGTAGGCGCACGAGTGGCGGTGACGGGTGACTGCATCGTAGGCGTGGCCTTGGCGGTTGGGCACGGACACACCACGGTCGCCGTCGATGCGTCGGAAGGCGACGCGTCCGCAATTCGCCGAACGCTGTTCGAGTGGCTTGCCGGTCTCGGCGACGACACCCAAATCGAGTCGCCGGCCCAGGATGCCGAGCGTCTCGGAGACCTCGACGCGCTCGATTTCGTGCCGACGCGCTCGAGTTTCGAGCTCGAACGCCCGGGCGACACCTCCGACCTCTCGGATCCGGTCTGGCCCGACGGGATCGTCCCGGTGCCGTTCCGACTCGGCGTCGACGACCACGAGCTCCATGACATGATCTACTCGTTCTGGACCGAAGTGCCCGGCCACACGAGCCGTCCGATCGACGAGTGGCGCTCATCGATCCTGATTGGGCCGAGATTCGATCCCGGTCTCGTGGTGGTCGTCCGCAGCGAGGGCGGCGACGGCCCGATCGTGGGGGGCGGGCTCGGTCGTACCTTCACCGGCGATGTCGGCTGGGTGTCGCAGCTCGGTGTCGCCCGCTCCACTCGCGGTCTGGGGCTCGGGCGGGCGGTCCTGATCGAGGTGTGCCGTCGTCTCGGTACGAAGGAACCGAGGATCATCGGCCTCGGCGTCGAGGCCGAGAACGCCAATGCACTCGGCCTCTATCGCAGCGTCGGCTTCGAGATCTGCCGCGAATGGATTCACTGCTCGCGAGCGTGACCGCGTCGGCCGCCTCTCCGGTATCGTGGAGCGGTTCCTTTCGGGGAGCAGCCCTTCGGGGACGTAGCTCAGTTGGCTAGAGCACCTGCTTTGCAAGCAGGGGGTCGTGGGTTCGATTCCCATCGTCTCCACCAGTCCTGACCAGGCGTGGACTCGCAAGAGTGGTTCGTCGGCTGAGCTTGCGACAACTACTGTTGTCGCAGCGGAGATACGGCCGAGCGCTCCCCGAGGCGGTGCTCGGAGCGATCATCATCGAGGCCGTGACGCTCGGCATGATGGACGTCGCCGAGATGAAGCGACTGGTCACCGTCAAGCGGTACGAGTTCGTCGCCGCGCTCGCCGCCCTGCTCGGCATGATGACGTTCGGCATTCTGCAAGGCGTCTTCATCGGCGTCGGGATCTCGATGATCTGGCTCATCGCGGTCTCGGGACTGCCGTACATCCCGGAGCTGGGCCGCAAGCCGGGGACCGATGCGTTCTACGACCTCGAGCGACACGACGACTGCGAGACCATTCCCGGGCTGAGGATCCTGCGGTTCGACGGCGGGCTGTTCTTCGTCAACGCCGATGCGCTCGCGGACCGTTTGCGGCAGATCCGTGTCGAGGAACCGACAGGAATCGATGGTGTGATCCTGAGCATGGAGGGCGTGAACTTCATCGACACCGAGGGCGCCGACGTCCTGATGTCGATCGCCCGGGCCGGCATCGACCTGCACCTCGCCCGTGTGAAGCCACAGGTGATCGACGTGCTCGAACGGGACGGCTTCTTCGACCTGGTCGACCGCAGCCACGTTCACGACAACATCGATGCCGCAGTGGCGCTGCACACGGAGTTGCACCCGGTCCCCCAGATCGGGTGACGGCAGTCGAGTGACGGTGTCGGGCGTCACGGACCACCCAGCGGTCAGGCGTGCGGTTCGGGAACCTCGACCCGGCGTGCTTTGATCAGCGCGACGACGGTCGAGGTGGTCAGGTACGCCACCGCCACGGCGACGATGACGGGTGCCGCAGTGAGCGGGCCGAGTCCGACGGCCAGCACCGCGATGAACGTGAGCCCGATCGGTGCCTTGATGGTTGCTCCTGGCACGGCCGCCAGCATGGACCCGACGGCGATCGCGTACGGGATGTCGGGAAACATCAGGTGTGCCACGACGCCGGCGGTGCCGCCGACGAAGAGCATCGGCAACACGTTGCCGCCGATGAAGCCCGTGGCGAGGCTGATCGCCATCGCCAGCATCTTGCCGACGAGTACCGCGACGAGGAGCCAGATGCTGATCGACGCCGACTCGTCGATCACCGTCGTGAGCTGATCGTTGCCCGCTCCGATGGTGAGCGGCAGTGCGAACGCGATCAGACCCACGAGCGCACCGCCGACGGCGCCGCGCACGTACGGATTCGCCAACTTCGCGGCGACCCTCTGGATCAGCTTCACGATGATGACGAACACGATCATGATCACGCTCGACGCGATGCCGAGCCCGGCGCCGACGAGGAGGTGCCAGCTCGCAAAGTCGTCGACGGGCACCGCGAAGCTGTTGAGGAACGTCGTTCCGACCGCGCCGAAGAACACGGCGAACGCAACCGTCGCGGCGATCAGTTGCGGCAGGATCGACTCGATGTACCGGTCCTTCGGTGTCGGCGCCAGTTCGCTGACGATCAGTGTGCCGAGGCCCGGGGAGGTGAACGCGCCACCGAAGCCACCGGAGATGCCCGCCATCGTCGTGTCGAGACGGGCGGTCTCGTCACCGGGCCACCGCTTCGAGGCGATCCACGACCCGAGGCCACCGCCGATCATCACCAGCGCGAATGACGGCCCGAGGCTGGCTCCGGCGATGGCTGAGATGGCCGAGAGCAGGATCCACGACGGCGCCACCTTGTGGTCGACGGCGCCCGATTCGATGACCGCGACGCCGCCGGGTACGTGATCGGTGATCTTCAGCCAGCTGCGCACCGCGGCCGCAACCAGCCCACCGGCGGCGATGAACGGGATCCACCACCAGTCACCGGACCATGTGTCGATTCGTGGGTCTCCGAAGATCCGATCGGTCAAGCCGCCAGTGATCCCGAGGTAGACGAGTCCGAGCAGACCGATGACGAGTCCCATCGCCACGGCGATGGCGAGCAGTTGTCGGTACCACGGTCGGTCGATGGGGAGCGCTGTCGTCATGTTGATGCCTCGGGTTCTCTCTCGGACGCGACCATGTTGCCCCGCACGGATGACCACCGATGGGACCACCATCACCGTCGCAGCCGCCGTGCGGTGGACGGTCATGCAGAACGAGCGATTCGACGGGCCGGTGTTGTCCGAAAGATGGCCCCGTGGGCGACGAGCAAGACTCTCCCGACGCGGGAACGAACGGCACGCAGCGACGGCTGATTCGCCATCATCATCACGATCCTGGTGCTCGAGATCGCCATTCCGGAGAATCTCTCCCAGCGGTCGCTCCTCGAGGATCTGCAACCCACCTTCGTGGCGTGGGTCATCAGCTTCCTGCTGACCGGCATGTTCTGGGTCGCACACCGCGACCTGTTCGCTCGCATCAGGGTCGTCAATCGCGATCTGGTCTGGCTGAATCTGCTGTTCCTGCTCCCGGTGAGTCTGATTCCCTTCGCAGCGTCGGTGCTCGGCAAGTACCCGGACGAGCCGGTCGCTCTGCATCTGTGCGGTGTCGTGTTGATCGCGGCCACCCTGATGCGATTCGTGCTCTACCGGTACGTGGCCAGAAAAGACGCACGGTGCTGTTGTGGCCCGACGTGTCGACCGACCGAGCAGGCCTCGGACTCGCCATCACGGTGGCCCGATTGCCGTCTACCTCGTGGCGATCGCCTTGGCCGACAGATCGACAACGGTCATGACGGAGCTGTGAACTGCCTGTTCTGAGTCAGTCCTTGGAGGTGAGGACGCAACGTCCTGTGTCAGCGCCAGATCTGTCACTCACCGGTGGCAATCTGACTTGCTGTGATCGCCCAGGGCCGGCACCCCAGGGAGCAGCGGTTGCCACACCGACGGCACCTGGCAGATCCGCGCACCTCAGAGACGGCACGGACCGCGGATCAGAAGCTGACTCGACGAGCCGATCGGAGCGGTTCGGGATTCGACGCGTCGGCTCGACGTGGCGGGTTGCGACATTGTTCTGGTGGCATGCACGATCGGAGTGGCTCGGTGGGCGCGGGTACTCGTGATCACCGATCCGGTGGTGGTGAGAGCGCTGAGCTGTTTCGGTGTGATCCAAATCGCGATCAGTGGTGTCCATGCGGTGGAGCCCACGAACCTGCAATCGATCGGGTCGTTGCTTTGGCAGAAGCGACCAGTTGCCACGTCGACGGTCCACCAAGATGTACGGCCGGCGACGCGGATGACGCCGCTGGCCACGATCTCGACGTCCGTTGGTCGGCAGCTGTCATGGTCGCGGCAGGGCGTGTTCGAAGCCCACTGTCTCGAGGCGGCAAGGGCAGCGTCGCATGGGATCTGCTCGGGATCGATGACCACGACGGCACCGGTCTCGGCGGCGGCATTGACAACGTCGACAAGAGCGGCTGTGTAGGTCAGATCGATGGCAGCCATCGATCTGACCATCACGTTGTGTCCGGCCATCTCGACTGTCACGCGATGGACATCCGCCACAGCGCAGGGGTCAGGTGCCACCGTCGATGGTTCAGCCACGCGTGCCCTCCTCTCGATTGAGGACATCTTGACCGTGTCCGGTGACGCTTCCGTGACAGATGTGCTCCGGAACGGTAACGGCATGTCGTGAGACGGTTCGGTTGCGGTCACAGGATGTTGCCCGACGGTGGACTGGCGCCAAGGCACTGCAACCGGACGTCAAGCGCAAGCTCTCATCAACTTCCGGGCGTGGGTGATCGTCGGCCGCGGGTGAAGTAGAGCATCGGGCCGATGAAGTTGATGGCGATGATCGCCGCCCACCGCCGTTTGCTCCCACTCACCTGTTCGACAGGACGCTGCGCCAGGTCGGTCCACGCACTGACCGCGAGCGAAACCTGCACGGCGGTGAGCAACATCATCAGAACCTTGCTCAACGTCGACGACTCGGCCCACCGTCGCGATCTCCGCATCATGACCTCCCGCGCTCAGCGCGCAACCCACTCTGAGCGACGCGCACAGCCGTCACCCAGGGTCATTCGTACTTTCGACGCAGGCCGTCACGTCGGCGGACCGGGACGACCCGGTAGGACAGTGGACCTGCGGGCTCCGACGATCTCATGTTGTCAGGGCATCAGCGGCGTTGTCGGCGGCATCGACCCGTACGCGTGGGAGGAGGGCGTGGACGAGTTCGGAGTCGAGTGATGCCAGACCGCGACGTGTGACACTGGCCGCTCCCGACGCCGCTCCGAAGCGCAGTGCGTCTGCGCCGATGAGTCCGCGCAGGTAGGCCACGGCCATCGCTCCGGCCATTGCGTCTCCGGCACCACGCCAGTCGACTGCAGCGAGTCGAGGGGGCGACACCGTGTACCAGTGACCATCCATGCGCGCGACGGCGGGACGGTCCGGACCACGGGTGACCACGAGATCGTGGGGGACGCGGTCGGCGAGCTCGCTCACGGCAGCGGCGAGTCCCTGATCAGTGTCATCGCCGACGGCCCCATCCTCTCGCAGGTCCTCGTCGCTCACCTTGACGAGTTGGATCGAGCGTTCGTCGAGAATCGCGGAGAGTTCGGGTCCGTGCACGTCGGTGATGATCGGAACGCCGACAGCGGTGAGGTCGGCGCAGAGACGGGTGTAGTAGGACGGTGGAATCACGCCGGTGTCGATGTTGCCTGCCAGCACGCAACAACCGCGGCCGATGGCGTGAGCGAGCGTGAGCGAGTAGAGCTTGTCGACGGAGTGACGGTCTATCGGTGAAGGTTCTGACCGTGCGATGAGGGTTCGGGTGCCGGAGCGGCGGTCGTACATCGACACCGATGACGGGGCGGACTGTTGGACGGCGACCAGCTTGATCCCGGTCTGGGATTTCAGCAGTGGAGTGAGCACGTCGCCGACTTCGCCGCCGACCGTCGCGCACAACACGACCGGGGTGCCGAGTCGCTCGATGCTGCGCGCCAGCCAGTATCCCTGACCTCCAGGATGGAGATGGATCTCCTCACCGCGAGGGCCGTTCTCGGCGGTCACGGTCAGGCGCAGGCCCGGCGAGAACACGCAGATTTCGCTGCTGAGGTCGGCTGCCATTCACTCCTCCTGTCACCGTGGGTCCCTACGCCGCCGCGTGGCGCTTGGCTACAGACTCGGACGTCAATCTGGGCTGTGGCGTTCATGTCGTCTGGAGCATGCTCGGGCCCTGCCGCGCGAGCAGGACATCTCGGTCGGTGTCGCGCAGCACATGTTCGGCGACGCTTCCGAGCAGCGTGTACCGAAGACCAGTTCGACCGTGGGTGCCGATGACGATCAGCTCGCAGTGGCACTCGTTGGGGAGCTCCGGCAAGCGCTCGTTCGGATCTCCGATCTCCAGCAACGGTTCGTCGGTCACGGTGTCGGCGGCGTACGTGCCGAGGAAGTCCGCCAGCTCCTCGTTGCGTTGTCGTACGACTTGGGCTCTGAGTTCGGCGATCGCAGTGTCGTCGGCGACACGACGGAGCTTCGACTCTCCGACCACTTGGTAGATCATCGTGGGGATGATCGTTGCGTCCGGCGCGACGGCCCGAGCGGTGACGATGGCGTCGGAGGAGGCCGACGACGCGTCGACACCGACCATGACCCGGTGATACGGGCCTCGTACGGGTCGGCGGATGAGGAGCAGTGGGCGGTCGCCGTGGCGGGCGAGTCGACCAGCAGTGGTGCCGACGAAGAATCGGCGCACACCCGGGCTGCGGTGGGCCCCGGCGACGATGAGGTCGACATCGAGCAAGCGTGCGAGCTGGACGATCTCGACGAACGTGGCCCCGTAGGCGACATGGAGCTCCGGTCGCGGATGGATCCGGGCGAGATGACGGCGCAGTTCGTCCTCGGCCAGGTCACGATCCACGGCGGCAACGAGGTCGATCGGTTCGTCGCCGGGGTCGACGACCTGGACGGCGTGCAGAGCGGCGCCCGTCTCGCGCGCGATCGATGCGGCACGTACGACGGCAAGGCGGCCGGACGGGCCGCCGTCGGTTGCTGCGAGAATGCGCGTCAGGCTTCGAGTCATGACCGTTGGGTTCCTTCTGAGGTCGCGGCATCGGTGTCGGCGGGCAGGCCGAGGAGCTGACAGGTTGCGTCGGCGGCGATCGTGAATGGGCGCAGGACCACGTCGGCACCCAGCGCCCGATAGTGCACTGCGTCGCGCTCGTGGAGCGCTGTCACGGCGACCTGGCCGTCGTAGTCGTGGTGGCGCAGGGCGTGGAGGAGCGCTGTTGTCGCGGGGATCGAGGGGATCGTGCTCACGACACGGGGAGCCACCGCGACGTACAGCGCGGTGGTGGCGTCGAGCCCGAGCAGCAATGCCAGCCCGTACCCGATCCCTGCCGTGAAGGCCACCTGTCCGATTCCGGTGGCGAGCGCAACCGGTCCGGTGGTGCGGACCAGGTGGACGTCGAGCTTGAGACCGACGAGGAACAGCAACAGGGCGATCCCCAGACGAGCGAACAGCTCCAGATCGTCGCCGCCCTCCACCCAGGCGAACCCCGACGGCCCGGCCAGGATCCCGATAGCGATGAACGCCACGATGAGCGGCTGGCGCAGACGGTTGGCAACGATGCCGGCCGCCGCGGCGACCCCGACGATCACCGCCAAGGTGGTGAAGTCGTCGTGGATCACCAGCAGTCCTTGGGTCAACCGGTCGGGCGGGGAACGATCGCGATGGGCCGCTTGGAGTATCGAGCGACGTAGCCGGCGACGCTTCCGAGCAGCAATCCGCGTACGGCACCGAGCCCTCTGGTTCCGACCACCAGCAGCGACGCGTCGGTTTCGTCGGCGACGTGTTCGAGCGCGGTGCGGGCGTCGCCCGGTTCGATCCGCATCTCATACGGCACTCCGCGCGCCCCGATCGGGGTACACGACTGTTCGAGCGCCTCGCGGGCAGCGTCCATCATCGCGTTGTTCGCTCCAAGAATCGGCGCGTTGACCGCAACGATGCGCGCACCGGTTGCCTCGGCGAGACCGATCGCCCAGTCCAGCGCATGCGTTGCACCCTCCGAGCCGTCGAGGCCGATCACGATCGGGCCGTCCGACGGATCGGATTCGCCACGCAGCACGACGACCGGGCACGGGGCGTGTTCGACACACTCTTGTGACACCGATCCGAGCAGCAACCCTGCGAAGCCGCCCAAACCACGAGCGCCCACAACGAGCATGTTGGTACCCGTCCGGGCAGCGGCGGCCAAGAGCACAGACGCGGCGGGACCACGCCCTGCCTCGACCTCCACCCGATCGGCATCAGCTTCGAGCTCCTCACGAACCACGGCGCGGGCGTTCTCGCAGGCCTGTTCGTCCATCTCGTCCGGCCCGGGCAGTGTCGCGGGCCCGCCCGGGGTCACGGCACTGGAGGGGTACTGCCAGGCGGCAATCGCCCGGAGCCCGGCGCCTTGGGCGGCGGCCGTGCGGGCGGCCCAGCGCAACGCAGCGCGCGAGCCATCCGAACCGTCGATGCCAACAATGATCTCAACCATCTTCGTCTCCTTCACTCGAGTGGTGCGGCGTCACTCATCGACGCACGCTTGATCGTCCATCGGTCGTGTGATCAGGACCGGACACGGAGCGCGGCGCACGACTTCGGTGGCGACGCTGCCCATGGTGATACGGGTCAATCCGCTGTGGCCGTGGGTTGCGAGGGCGATCAGAGCGGCGGGAAGGCGCTCGGCGAGCCAGGGAATCGAGCGGCCCGGTGCGCCGTGGAGCACTTTGGTTCTCGCCCGAGATGTCGGTGTGTGCAGTCGGGCCGCCAGCGTGTCCAAACGCGCCGTCGCGGCTTCGGCCTCTCGGTTGGGGTGAGGTCGATGTGCTGGCTCTGGGTCCTCGTCCGGCCCCACCACTTCGGTGAGCCATGGCTCGAGCTGGAGTCGATCGCACCACGTGGCCGCCGCGGGAATGATGCTGTCGGACAACTCGGAGCCATCCGAGCACACCAGGAGTCGGCCATGTTCGCCCGGCAGGAGGGTGGTTCTGCAGTGTGGGCCCACGAGGATGAGGGGCTGCGTCGACCGGCAGACGACCTTCGTGGAGACGCTGCCCAGCACCGCGGCCCGAAGAACGCCCTTGCCCCGAGTGGCCATGCACAGCATCGCGTCGGGCTCGGTTGCGGCGATCGCGAGGAGTACTTCGGCGGGGTCGCCGTTGCCAACGACCCGAGTCTCGATGTCAACGACCTCGGAGTACAGCTGAGCGCGATCGTCGAGTTCGCGCTGCGCTGCGTCGACGTCGCCGGGGGCGCAGCTCACAAGCAGCACCCGCGCCCGATCCAGGCGGGCAGCGATCGAACACGCCGGCCGGATGGCGCGCTCAGCGAACGCGGAACCATCGAGCGGAACCACAATCGTCGTCATGACCTTGCGTACACCCCTTCCGATCCGATGACCTGCCGGTTGTCGTGACCACCTACGAACCCAACGTCCAACGGGTGCGCGACCGCCGGCCATCTCGATACGTCGACGGCTCCGATAGCGGTCGCTGCGGTAGACCACCCGCGACCAGCGCTACGCCTTCCACGCCCAGTCTCGCGGTCTCTGTTTGGCCCCTCTAGGGGCGAACGTCCCAACAGGATCCGCGGGCACGTGATCTGTGGAGGGCTCCGGTCCGTCTCCGGTGGTGTCCATCGACCCTGTTCAGCGGATCCCGGCGACTGCTTGGCTCGACACGTGGATCAGCGGCCCATTGCGACCTCACCGGAACGCGAGACCGCCCACGCCTTGTCCGTCGGTGGCCGGCACATCCCGTTTCAGGACGAGTCAGGTGCCGATCTCATCGATCATCGCTGATGGTATGTCTCGCCGGGTGTGGAGAATGCGCCAGACATCCACGACCTCGTCGCCGACGACGTAGAACACCAGATACGGGAAGTGAGCCAACGGTTGGACTCGGAGGCCAGGAATCTCGAGCTCGTAGGAGAACCGCAGACTGCCCGATTGCGGTGTTCGACCGATTCGGCCGACGGCCCGTTCGACGGCGTCGACGAAACGCAGGGCGACTTCAGCGTCCGCCTCGGCGAGGTAGTAGTCGACGGCGTGGTCGATGTCAGCGGCAGCCCGCTCGCGAAGTCGGACTGACCGGACGCTCACGGATCAGGCGTCGGACCGGATGCGGTCACGCACGGACGTGAAGTACGAAGCATCGGCAACGGGACCCGGTGACGATGATGCCCCGTCGAGGAGGATGCGTCGAAGTTGTTGACGGTCCTTGTCGCGACGGATGAGATCGCGGACGTACTCGCTCGTGGACCCGTAGGTGCCTTCGCCAACCTGCTCGTCGACGTACGATTTGAGTTCGTCCGGCAGCGACACGTTCATCGTCGACATCTACTCAGTCTACCGAACCTTGGCAAAGCTTGCCAAGACCTCGTGTCCGGCTCAGCGAAAGTGTGGCACCGCAATGGGGCCGATGTCGGGTGCTACCCGGGGGGCATCACCTTGACCTCGTCGGTTGACGTTGTCGGAGGCGTGGGCTTCTGGGCTCTCATTCGATGACCTCGTCGAGGAATTCGCTGATGATCGTGGCGAGTTCGTTCAGGTTTGCGATGTCGAAGTGGAGGTGGAGAAAGGTGCCTCAGCAAGAGACTTACTGCTATCGTCGCGCATCGTTCGGGCGCTGCCCCCGAGCGCCGTTGTCGACAGGAGACCTCCCCAATGTCCAGTCACTTCTCACGGTCGACGTCGCGCAGGCGCACCGCGGTCGCCGGGTTCCTCGTTGCGGCGGGCCTCGTCGCGGCGTCGTGTTCCAGCGATGGCGACTCGAGCACCGCGACGGAGACTGTCGCAACGGATGCTCCGGCGACGACGGAGGCAACGGCTTCGACGAGTCCCACGAGCGATGGGACGATGTGGACGGGTACCGAACCGAACACGACCCCGGTCGACGACGCGACCGCAGCCGAGTGGCAGGCGCTCTTCGAAGCCGCATTGGCGAAGTCCGACGGGTTGCCCGGCGCGTGGATCGCGGTCTCGAATCCCGAACGCGGGTACTGGTCCGGTGCGCTCGGCGACGCGGTCGTCGGCACGCAGCCGGCGACGGTCGAGGACCACGGCCGGATCGGTTCGATGACCAAGACCTTCACGGCCACGGCGGCGTTGGAACTGATCGACCAGGGTGAGTTGAACCTCGACGACACCGTCGCCGACCTCGTGCCCGACCTCGCCGCTCAGTTCCCCGACACCGCCGACCTGACCGTCGAGAACCTCCTCGCGATGGACAGCGGCCTCGGTGACTACGCCAACGTCGCGAACGGTGCGACGGCGCAGGCCGTCGCCGATCCGACCAAGGTGTGGACGCCCGAGGAACTCATCGCATCCGGCATCGAGTCGTCACCGGTGCAACCGATGGGAACGCCGGGCTATTCGACGACGAACTACATCATCCTCGGCAGGATCCTCGAAGCGGTGACCGGAAAGACGATCGAGGACATCGACACCGGCGTCGCCGAGAGCCTCGGCCTGACCCAGACGGCCCTGCTTCCTGCTGACGACAACTCGATGCCGGATCCATCGTCGCACGGCTACATCGAACCCGCCGGAGTGGCGGACCTCGCGGGCTCGTACGGCATCGATGCGGTGGCTGGCACCGACACCACCGACTGGTCGATCTCGTGGGGCGGAGCCGGAGGCGGTATGTACTCGGTGATCGACGAGGTGTTCCAATGGACCGCCAGTGCCATGGGAACCACGCTGCTGTCCAAGGGCCTCGGGGATCAGCGACTCATGCTCGACACGAAGATCGACGATGCCGGCCTGGACTATGGCCTCGGCATCTTCGGACTCCAAGACTTGCCCGGCTGGGTCGGTCACACCGGCCAGGTGATCGGCTGGGAATCGCTGGGCCTGTACAACCCCGAAACCGGCGCAACCATGGCGATCATCCTCAACGGCACGCACTCGTTGGGCAACTTCCTCGATGCGCTGTACGCGGCGGCCACCGGCTGACCCCAGCCAGACAGCCACCCAAAGAAGGGACCCGACTCATCATGGATCTCAAGCAGAAGCTCATCGACCTGGCCCGGGAAGCGACGGGCGATGACCAGATCACCGTCGCCGGTGACTTCCAACCCAAGAGCTGTACCTGATGACCTCGAACAACGCCAAGGGGATCATCCTCGCCAAGCATCTCGTGCTGCTCGACACGCTCGATCGCGACAACCTGAGTGTCGAGATGCACCAGAAGGCCACCGTGCGCACAGCGATCATCACCGACGAGTCGACCGGCCACGAGTACAAGATCGAGGGCAAGCGCATCCTGTTCCACCACATGAACGACATGCTGGACGCCCTCATGTCGTCCCACGCCGACGACCACGAGCACGAGACGGCCGTCACGGTCGAATGACCTCGCCACGGCCCCCGAGTTCAACACCCCACCAGAACCATTCGAAGGAATCGACATGAAGCGTCCTGTCCTTGTCACGGTGATCGGGATCGTCATGATCGTCGTCGGTCTGGTCCAGCTCGGCACCGGCATCCTCCTCGTGAGTCAGCGCAACGACGCCACCGTCCTCGCCGACGCGAACGTCACGACGAACGAACTGACGTCGATAGCGGTCTCACTCCTCGTGATCGGCTCGCTGTCGGTGCTGCTCGCGTTCGCCTTGCTGAACGGCAGCCGCATCGCACGCGCGCTGATCGGTGTGCTGGAGCTCGGCCAGATCGCCGGTGGCATCTACATCCTGGTGAAGTTGGACAGCAGCCATCAGTCCAGCGGAATCGGCCAGATCGTCGGCGGTCTGGTCGTGCTCTACTTCCTGTTCGGCACTGAGAAGGCGAAGGCGTACTTCGCCCGCTGAGATCGCCGTGTGGGCCAGTAGCTTCCACGGCAAGCAAGATTCCGAAGCATCGAGAAGTCGACTGCCTTCAGACGACACCAACACGACCTGAGAGAGCTGAGATGACCGACACCATCGTGGAGACGGGCGCGGCGCGAGCTGTCGACGCCGTGAAGACCTACGGGTCCGGAGAGACCGAAGTCCAGGCGCTCGCCGGGGTCACGGTGTCGTTCCCGGCCCAGCAGTTCACGGCCATCATGGGCCCGTCGGGCTCGGGCAAGAGCACGCTCATGCAGTGCGTCGCCGGGCTCGATCGACTCACGTCGGGGGAGGCCTTCATTCAACGCGACCTGATACGCATCGACCCGATGACCGTCACCGCCACGTCGGGACCGCAGCAGGAACTGCGAATCCGACCCGAACAGGCCCCTGAAGCCGGGTCGCGCCGATGCCCGCAACCTGCTGATCGTCTGGTACATCCGCAAGTCGTTCTACATGTGGCTGTTCCTCGGCCTGATCGGCGCACAGGCCACGCGCGGGACGACCGACGTCGACATCGACTGGACCGAGCCGGACAAGCTGCTCGGCGAATTCCTTTCACCGTTGGCCGGGATGATCCTCGCGGTCGTCGTGAGACTCGGGTCGACGTGGGCGGCGCTCGCCCTGGCGTACCCGCTCGCCCGGAGGCATGACGCGTCTGCTCGAACCTCGAACCGGCTTCATGAGCGGGATGGGCCGATGGTTCGACCGGCTCCACGTCGCCAAGGCGTACCGCTCGCTCCGTTGGACACACCACGTTCGTCAAGAGGCACTGCACCGGTTCGGGACAGCTGGACAGCGGGTGTCGAAGCTCGACCCGATCATGGACATCGTCAACATCTCGATGGCCGTGCTCTTCTTCGTCTCACTGGTCGCCTTCGCGCCGTCGTGACCGTGCTCGGCGGTCGGTCGGTTTCGCACGACATCGACGCTGCGCCGGCGGAGACGACGGTCGATCCTCGCAGGATCACACGGCGCTTCGTGGTGCATCCAGATCGCCAACGGTGGTCGCAGGATCTGCAGGGGCCGATTGCTGGACGAACTCAGTTCGCAGCTCGGACTCGACGTGCTCCGCTCGTCTCGGTCCGAATTGCACGCGATCGAGCACCTCGACGCATGGAGTGCAGCGATTCGGGCGCTCCACCTGCCGGACGACGTTTCACAACCGATCACTCGTCGCTCGGTCACGGTCGTGCTCGCCACCCGCGACCGCCCCGATGAACTCGAGCTGTGTCTGCGGTCACTGCTGGCGTCCATCTCGGTCTCGCACCACGAGGTCGACGTGATCATCGTCGACAACAACCCGGCATCCGGGCTGACCAAGCCCGTTGCAGAACGATTCTCCGGCGTCACGCTCGTTGACCAGCCGGTTCCCGGTCTCTCATCAGCGAGGAATGCCGGCTTCCGCGCGGCAACGGGCGAGATCGTGGTTGCGACCGACGACGACGTCGAGACCCCGCCGGGCTGGATCGATCTGATCGTTCGCCATTTCGAGCGCGCCGACGTCATGGCGGTGTGCGGCAACGTGCTGCCTTTCGAACTCGAGACATCGTCGCAGATCGCGTTCGAGGACATGAAGTACCTCGGCAAGGGCGACCGATACCGGGAGGTGACGATTGCGGGCTTTCGCCGACCGTCCAGGCGGGCGTTCGACGCTTGGGAACTCGGTGCCACGGCCAATGCTGCGTTCCGTCGTCGTCCTCTTCGAGAAGCTGGAAGTCGGCCTGATGAACACGGCGTTGGGGACGGGCACCCCATCCGGCTGCAGTGAGGACTCGTTCTATCTGTATCGCATCGCGCGTGCTGGCCACACGATCGTCTACGACCCGGCCTGCTGGGTCCAGCACCGGCATCGCCGAACCCCGAAGGCCCTGGAGAAGCAACTGACCGGCTACTTCACGGGCGCGGTCGCCCATCAGCTCGCCACGCTCGAGTTCGAGCGGGACCTGCGGGCGCTACCCCACCTCACCGGTCTCTGGGTCTGGCAGATCAGGTCGTTTGCGCGGGCTCATCTCGGGCGGCGACCATCGAGACGCTTCGAGAGCGCCCGTCTCCGAGGCGCGCTCGAAGGTCCGCTGGGGTATTTCCGTGCCCGGCGACGGGCGACCCGGATCGACGGTCGTCGAACTCAGGAGATCTCACACGACCAGCGGTGTGGCGGGAACAGCTTGCCCGGCTGACCGGTCCCCCGGATGGCGAAGGTCCGGGCGTGCCAGCGATAGTCGAGTGGGTGCGTCCAACCCGGTGCGTACAGACCGACGTCAACGAAGTACTCGCCACTTCCGAGGTCCAGTCGGTCGACCTCGATGCGAAACCGTGCTCCAGGCGTGATCGGTACACCAAGCTCGTCCGCGTCCTGGATCAGGTCGAGTACCGTCGTTCCGTCGGCGAGACTGAGGCTCACGCCGACGATCGCGTGGCTCACGGTGCAGTCGTCGACCGTGAACTCGAAAGTGACCGGCTCGCCGGTGTGGAGATCCTCGATCGGTATGCCGCGTGGCGTGGTGACGAAGATGTCACCGATCTCGGCCTCGCCTGAACCCATGCGCATCGATCCGTCGAGTTCGACGCTGGCCGGGCCGACAGCGTCGCGCATTGCGTTTGCGTAGTGGTGCGCCACCGTCTCGATGTCTCCGAGCGACATGGTGCGACCGTTTCGGAGCCAGATCGCCCGATCGCAGACCTCCTCGAGCTCGCCCAGCGAGTGAGACGTGACCATGATCGTGCTGCCGGACTCGGCCAGTCCCTTGATGTAGTCGATGCACCGCTGCCGGAACCGGATGTCGCCCACGGCGAGGAGTTCATCGACGACGAGGATCTCGGGTTCGATCGCCACCGAAGCCGCAAACGCCAGCCGCAACTTCATGCCGTCGGAGTATGTGCGCAGCGGTTGGTCCATCACGTCGGCCAATTCCGAGAACTCGGCGATCCAGGGGAGCTTCGCTCGCGCCTCACGCGGAGAGAGCCCTGCGAGGACGGCCACCGTATAGGCATTGTCCTCACCGGTCAGTTCTGCCTGCATGCCGTCGCCGAGCGTCAGCAGTCCATTGATGCCAGCGGAGCGAAGCACGATGCCGCTCGATGGGCGCGTGAGCCCGGCGACCATGCGCAGCACTGTTGACTTCCCGGATCCGTTGGCACCGATCAGCCCGAAGACCTCGCCACGATGCACCTCGAAGCTGACATCGTCGACTGCGGTGAACCGTTGGCGGCTGAACATGTCGCGCAGATGCACGAACTTGCGGACACGAGTCGGGATGAGGCGCCCGGAACGTCTTGGTGAGCCGATCCACCTTGACGACCACCTCGGGGGTGCGTTGTTCAGATCTCATCGATCACCGAGTGGCTCGTTCGATGGAAGACCACGATGCCGGCGACGAACAGGCCGCAGCAGACCAAGATCAACATCACGATGGTCGCTGGCGCAGGGGAAACCGTTGTCGATCAACACGCCCCGTTGGAGTCCGATCATCCACGTCATCGGGTTGAGCGCAACGAGGCGCTGCACCTCTTCCGGCAAGAGGTTGAACCTGTAGAACACCGGGGTGAGGTAGAAGCCGAGGAAGAGTGACAGGTCGACGAGCAAACGTACGTCGCGCGAATACACGTTGGCAACGCACAACAGGGCGCCGATGCCGACGATCATCATGAACTGCAGCACGATCAGCAATGGCAGGAGCACGATCATCGCACTGATCCCACTCGTGAACGCCAGGAACACGAGCAGGATGATCAACGCGACGAACGCATCCAGCGCAGCGGTGAGCACGGCGACGGTCGGCAACACCGCGAGGTGCAGGCCGGGTCGACTGAGCAGACCAGTCTGACCGACGAGGCTGTTCGTCGACGCCGACACCCCGGTCGAGAACCACTGCCACGACACAAGTCCGACGAAGAGGAATGCCGGATAGTTCGGGATGTCGAGCGGGATCGCCTTCGTGAAGATGTACGAAAGGATCACGAGGCGGCTCACGGGCTGCAGGAACGACCAGGCCCATCCGATGACGGAACGGCTGTATCGAACTCGAAACTCGAGTGCGACCAGGTGCCGAATGATGTGAAAGTCACTCCGGTTCGGAAGAATTGGCCGGGAGTGAGACATCAGCGTCACAGGATCGACCGTACCAAGTGGCGGCGAGCATCGAAGGGAGGAAGATGAGCGAATTTCGCTCAGCGGTTTCGGAGCGGTCTTCCTCGACCCGCCCGCTCGTCAGTGTCGTGATCCCGACGCGTGGTCGTGCCGAGCTGCTGGCGCAGTGTGTCGAATCGATCCTGGCGCAGACACTGGACGACATCGAGGTGATCGTCGTCGTCGACGGACCGGATCCTGCGACGATCGACTTCGTGTCGAACGTCGACGACGATCGCCTCGGCTACGAGATTCATCACGAGTCGCGCGGCGTGAGCAACGCCCGCAACACCGGCATCGCCGTCGCCACTGGTGAATGGGTCGCGTTCTGCGATGACGACGACGTCTGGGCGCCGACGAAGCTTGCCGCCCAGTTGGCCGCGCTCGCGGACGTTCCGGATGCCCGGTGGGCGATCGCGGGAGCGGTTCGCGTCAACCAGGATCACGGCACTGCCAAGTATCCGGAACCACCGGCTGCCGAGATCGTCGCAGCAACGCTCCCGCACTCGAACCCGGTCCCAGGGGGTTGCTCCGGCGTGCTTGCCAACCGTCGTCTCGTCATTGAACTGGGAGGCTTCGACTCATCGTCTTTCGACGGTCGCTGATCACGATCTGTGGATCCGGTTGAACTGGAGCAGCCCGGTCGCCGTTGCTGCGGAACCGCTCGTCGGCTACCGCGATCATCGTGGAGCGATGACCCGTCGGCTCCGCAAGCTCGAGGACGAACTCGACGTGATCCGCGTGAAATACCGCGAACAGCTCGTCCGGTCGGAGCATCACTTCCCGTCGGATGTGTTCTACACGTGGGCGTATCGACGGTCGTTTCGCTCGGGCGACTGGAGAGGAGGGTTGATCCTCATGGTGAAGTCGCCACGGTTCCGAATCGTGGTTGGAGCGACTCCGTGCGGCAACGCCCAGCCCGCGAGGTGGGGTTGTCGGACGAATCATCGTGTGAGCGTCGGGCGGCCGATACGGTGCCAGTTGTCGACATCAGCCCGATGGCGAGCACGATCACCGTGAACCGGAGGTTCCCATGGATGCACTCCGGATGACACGTTGCGACTCCGTGCACCTCGTGCCCGACGCACGTCGCGTGATCACCAAGCCGTTTCTGCCGGGCGACGAGGTTCACCCCGACGGGGCGTCGCGGCTGCAGATCATGGTCGGGCGCATCATGGCGATGCCGGAACGCGAGGTGGTCGAGACGCTCGATGCGGCCCGCAAGGACTTCGTGGGACGTCATCGCGACCTCGGTGCCG
Organism: Ilumatobacteraceae bacterium; assembly: GCA_963698435.1. Classification (GTDB taxonomy): domain Bacteria; phylum Actinomycetota; class Acidimicrobiia; order Acidimicrobiales; family Ilumatobacteraceae; genus Sva-07. Next base: position 164,352 of record CAVOQV010000017.1, read on the forward strand.
TGCTCGAGCGCAACGCCGCCGTCGTTGCAGCACGTCTCGATCAGGCCGAGCTGGTCGACGGATCGCTCTCGCTCGAACGGCTCCACTTGATCGGTGCGTACTTCACGCACGAGTACTCGATCGAGGCTGCGGCGCTCGGGAACCCGTCAATGGTTGTCGCTCCAGATCAGTCGGGTGTCCGACCTGGCGACGTCCGATTCATCATGAGCCTCCGGGCGATCGGTGAGGGGCACCGGTCGTCGATCGAGTTCCGTACCGGGATCGTCGGCGCTGACGCCTCGGTCGTTCTCGATTCGGCGAGCGACTTCGCGGTCACCGGCGACCGCACGCCGCATGCCTACGACAAACGTTTCTTCACCACGAAGCTCGGTGACATGGAGATGTTGAACGACGTCGAGGAACGAGTTCTGGTCCGGTTGGAGGACGAGTTCACGATGGCCGAGCTCGAGGCGGCGATCGTGGCACTGGAGGATGACGAATTCGAACGATCGATCTCGGGTGAGACCACGCACGTGTTGCACTGGCTGGCCTCGTCGAACTACCGGACCTCCTTTCCCGCATCGATCGACCTTTCCGAGCGCGTCCTCTTTCCGAGCGGGCCGACCGAGAGTCACGGCATGGAGGACGCCCGCTTCGTTCGTTTTGTCGGAGACGATGGTGCGGTCATCTACTACGCGACCTACACCGCGTTCGACGGCCATCAGATCCTTCCGCAGCTGATCGAGACGGCCGACTTCAGACGCTTCCGCGTCGCCACCCTCAGCGGCCGCGCCGCGCACAACAAGGGGATGGCGATCTTCCCGCGCCAGATCCGTGGCCACTACGTGGCCCTCGGCCGACACGACAACATGAACAACTTCATCATGACGTCGACCGACATCCGGGTCTGGCGTGAAGCCACCGTGATCCAAGAGCCCGAGCAACCCTGGGAGTTGATGCAGCTGGGCAACTGCGGATCACCACTCGAGACCGAGGCCGGCTGGCTGGTGATCACCCACGGCGTCGGACCGTTCCGTCGCTACGCGCTCGGCGCCCTCCTGCTCGATCTCGACGACCCGAGCCGGGTGGTCGGCCACCTGAAGGAACCGTTGCTGAGCCCCGCCGACGACGAGCGCGACGGCTACGTGCCCAACGTCGTCTATTCGTGCGGCAGCATGATCCATGCCGGGCACCTCGTACTCCCGTACGGTTACGCCGACGTCGGAGCGAGCGTCGCCACGGTCCCGCTCGATGATCTGCTCAGCCGGCTGACCGGCTCAGCGGACTGACCGGATCAGCGGGCCGACCAGGGCGGGCCGGTGACCGTGGAGCGCCCTGCTTCCACCGGGCGTGGTGCATGCTGCATCGTGCTGATCAGTGCAAGGGTCGACTCGGCGCCCTGGTTGAGGTTGGGGCCGGTCGGGGTGAGTCCGTCGTAGCCGCCGCTCGTCTCGAGGTCCCACATCGTCGCCCCGACGTCGTTGTCGCCGGCGAACCACCCGATCGCGAGGTCGACGCCGGCGCGCCAGCTGTCGTCGGCCGTCACGGCGTGGGCCCGAGCGCAGGCATCGGCGAGCGCGGCAACCTCGATCGGCTGCTGGTCGAATCGTCCTGGGCAATCGCTGCGTCCGGCACCACCGACGGGTGTCGGCGAAAGGTGCCCCTCGACCGTCTCGCGGTCGAGCAGCCAGCGCAGCAGGACGAGTCCGTCGTCGAGCACGTCGGGCCGGTCGAGGATGCCGCCGGCGGCGATCAGCGCCTCCGGCAGCGCTGCGTTCGCGTACGACAGACGGGGTTCGGGCCACGGCCAGTCGCGGTCCGACGACAACGGTCCGATCGTCGTGACGGTGTCGGCGAGCAGCTCGCGCGCCCGATGGTGGCGAGGGTCGTGGGCGACGACCTCGGCGGCGCCGAGGGCGGCGAACGCCATCGCTCGGCGATGCTGTGATCTCTGCTTCACACCGTGGTCGAAGTACGACTGGGCGCTCGATCGCATCCCGTCGGCGTCGGCCCACCGCGCGGCAGTCCCGAACGCCCAGAGGCTTCGACCCCAGCAGTCGTCGGTGCCGTACCGCCCGTGCCAGCGACCGCGCGCGTCGCGGCGATTCCGGGTTCGTCCGGTGGCGCTCTGCGACTCCGCCAGGAACCTGAAGGCCGTCCGTCCGAGATCCTGCACCGCCTGGCCCCCGGTGGGTTCACGAACCGCGACGATCAACAGCCGCGCGACGTCGTCGGTGCAGTAGCCGTGCTCGCGGCGCGGCGCCGCGTGGTCGGCGTGTTCGAACATGCCGATGCCGTCGCTCAACGTCAGTACGTGACCGAACGATGGCAGCGTCATGACGACGCTGCACTTCGCGTCGCGGCGATCTGCTCGGCCAGGTCGCCGTAGCGACGGGCGATCGCCGGCCACGAGAGGCCCGGAGCGAGACGCTCGGCCTCGGTCGCCATCGACGCGGCCAGTTCGGGGTCGGTCAGCACCGACCGGATCGCCCGACCGAGTGCCACCGGGTCGCGCTGGGGCACCACGATTCCGGCCCCACTCGCCAGGAGTTCGACAGCGTGGGGGAACGCTGTCGACACGACCGGCCGACCGGCCGCCACTGCGTCGACCAACACGCCCGAGGTGACCTGGTCACGCGAGTCGTAGGGGAGCACCACCACATCGGCGGTTCGGATCAACTCGGTCAGGGATGCGAGATCGCGGTAGGTGTCGTCGAAGGCGATGTGGTCGGCGGCATCCGATGCTCCTGCGCGGGTGACGAGCATCTCCCGGTATGTCTCGCCATGGCGCGCCCGCACCTTCGGATGCGTGGATCCGGCGATGATGTACTCCGGGTGCGGGTCGAGATCGCGAAGTTCGGCGAGTGCGTCGATCGCCCACTCGATTCCCTTGCCCGGACCCAGGAGGCCCCAGGTGAGCACGCGGGCCGGATCGCCCGGCTGCCGCGGTGGGCCGACGGGCGTCGCCGACGGTGTCGTCGCGCCGTGGGGGATCAGTGTCACCCGCGCGCGATCGACGTCGTAGCCCTCGACGAGTCGTGCTCGCGCGGTGTCGGTCATGACCACCACGGCGTCAGCCGCCGCACACACCGCTTCGAGCACACGCCGCTGGTTCGCCGACGGGTGACTCAGCACCGTGTGCGCCACCACGACGATCGGCGCGTCGATCGCGGCCATCAGCTCGATGACCGACTCACCGTCGGTGCCTTCGTACACGCCGTACTCGTGCTGGACGATGACCACGTCGTCGGCGCTCAGGGCCTCGACCGCCGTCGCTCGGGTCGACGGTCCCGCCCCGCCGAGCGCTGCCACGACCAGGACGTCTTCGAGTTCCGGTGACGCTCCCACGCGCACGACGTCGACGGAGGCGCCGGTGGCGATCAGGCCGGCAGCGAGCGCGGCGGAGAATGTGGCGATCCCGCAGGAGGTGGGTGGGAAGGTCGACAGGATCCCGAAGGATCGGGTTGTCCGCTTGCGAGCGGGAGCAGGTGGGGCTGAGACGGCGGTGTGCACTGGGTGACTCCTTGTTCGGCTCGTGCGAGGCGACGAGCCTGCGGAGGGCGACAAGACCGTGACGGCCGTCCAGCCCAAGCGGGGCGCACACGTCCGAGGGGACGTGGCGTCACTGTACTGCCCAGGGTTCTGGATCCGCCGTCGGTACCCTGAGTTCATCCCCCGTCGTCATCACGACACCGACCCCGGCTCTCCGCTGCGGGTCGCAGTGCTCGCTCCGATCGCCTGGAGGACACCACCGCGCCACTACGGCCCGTGGGAGCAGTTCGCATCCTTGCTCACCGAAGGGCTGGTCGCAGCGGGACACGACGTGACGCTGTTCGCCACCGCCGACGCGGTCACTGCCGCCACGCTGCACGGCACGGCGCCGACGGGATGGTCCGAGGATCCCAGGATCGACCCGAAGGTCGCCGAGTGTCTGCACATCGCCGCGGTGTTCGAACGCGTGGACGACTTCGACGTCATCCACAACGGTTTCGACTTCCTTCCGCTCACCTACAGCAGCCTCGTCGGCACACCGGTGATCACGACGATCCACGGGTTCTCGTCACCGCGCATCGTGCCCGTCTACGAGCGGTACGACGCGACCACCCACTACGTCGCGATCAGCGACGCCGATCGGCACCCGGCACTCCATTACGCGGCGACGATCCACCATGGCATCGACACGGCCGCCTTCGCCGTGCATCCCGCACCCGGCGACCGCCTGCTGTTCTTCGGGCGGATCCACCCCGACAAGGGGACCGCGCATGCGATCGATATCGCCCGTCGAACCGGTCGCGGACTCGACATTGCTGGAATCGTGCAGGACGAGCGGTACTTCCGCGACGAGATCGAGCCTCACCTCGACGGCGACCGCGTGCGATACCTCGGGCCTGTTTCCGTCGCGGACCGATCGGAGGTGCTCGGTGGTGCCCTTGCGCTGCTCCACCTGATCGACTTCGACGAACCGTTCGGCTACAGCGTGGTCGAGGCCATGGCGTGCGGCACGCCCGTGATCGCCCACGGCCGTGGTTCGATGCCCGAACTGATCGATCACGGCATCACCGGATTCCTCGTGTCGGACCGCGACGATGCTGTGGCAGCGGTCGGCGACGCGGGCAGCCTCGACCGAATCGCGATTCGAGACCGTGCGGTGTTGCGCTTCGACACCGCCACGATGGTCGATCGCTATGTCGAGGTGTATCGGGAGATGCTCGACCTCACCCCCTGAGCGGGGTGCGGGGTGTGGGGCCACGCCTCCGCGATCGTCCGATCAGTCGGCGAGGACGGCGGTTTCGTGGTCGTCCGCGTCGTCCGCGTCGTCGGCGGCGAGAGCATCGAGCATGTCGTTCATGTGATGGAACAGGATCCGCTTGCCCTCGAGCTTGTACTCGTGGCCGGTGGACGAGTCGGTGATGACTGCGGTGCGCACGGTGGCCTTCTGGTGGAGCTCGACGCTCAGATCGGCTCGGTTCAGTGTGTCGATGAGCACCAGGTGCTTCGCGAGGATGATGCCCTTCGCGTTGTTGGACGTCATCAGGTAGAGCTTGTCCGGCGAGGCCGCGAGGACGATCACCGGTGGGAGCTCACCAGAGGTCGCCGCGTATTGGCCCGCCACGGCTCCACCCACGGCCCCGATCGACTGGGTGGTGTCGCCGCCGACGGCGTTGCCGAGCGTAGCACCGGCTGCTGCACCGGCCGCCACCTTCCACGTCATTCCCTTTGGCTGGAAGTCGCCGGCAACGGTGATCGAGGGATCGCCCGTGGCCTCGCGGGCGAGGTCGATCAGCTTCTGTTTGAGATCCATGGCGACGAAGTCTGCCCTTTCAGTGGGTTCGGTTCAGTGGGTTCGGTTCAGTGGGTTCGGCTGGGAGGTTTGCGATGAGCAGCATGACTCTACGGAGAAGTCTCTTCCTTGTCCAAGATATTCGTCGTACGTCGTCGGTCTCCGCGGTGAGATGTCATGGGGCCATCGCGGAGCTATCTGTCGCTCGACGCGCGCTGCAGCACGAGACCGGCCACGAGGATCAACACTGCGGCGATCGCTGCACCGATCGCGCCACCACCGACCACGTCGAGCGGGTTGTGGGCGCCGAGGTACACCCGGGCGATGGCGTTGAGCATCGCGATGCCGACAGGCACCCATCGCCAGCGTTGCGGGAGCACGACCCACAGGAGTGCAGCGACACCCCAGGCGATGATCGCGTGGCCGGACACGAACGACAGCCCGTCCAGTGGGACGTCGCCGCGGAAGTTGGCGCAGTCGGGATCGAACACGGTCGCGTCTGTAGCGTCGTAGCCGCAGATCGTGGTCCCCGGGCGTTCGCGCTCGACGAGCTGCTTGACGATGCCCTTCTCCACGAACAGTTTCAGTGGGATGAACACCACGAGCGCGATCGCCAACCACCACTGTTTGAACGCAGCCGCGACCACGGCGACGGCCAGTGGCACGAGCAGGAGACCGGCGAGCTGGAAGACCCACATCGGTGACTCGAGCCAGTCGGGGAGATCGTTGATCGCGTGGAAGATCGACTGTTCCCATCCGGGAACCTCACCGGGTGCTGCGATGATCCCTGCGAGCACGGCGATCGCCGCAGCGACGACCCCCACGATGATCCAGAACCGCCGGTCGTCGATCGACTGTGTACTCATGACACGTCCTCGGTGATCGGTTGGTGTGCCGTCGCGGTGTCGATCCGGTCCACGAGCCAGAGGGCGCTCAGGCTGATGAGCACGCCAAGGCTCCAGCCGCCGACCAGGTCGGCGGGCAGGTGGACTCCGTGCACGATGCGGGCGATCCCGACGAGGATCGCTGTCACAGCCATCAGTGGTCGCCATCGGGCAGGGAGGGCGGCCATCGCCATGACGCCGGCCGATGCCGCGACTGCACTGTGGCCCGACACGTAGCCGAGACCGGTGCCGGTGCCCTCGCGGACGATGACCTCCGGGAGATAGACGAGTGGGCGGTCGCGCTCGACCATGCGCTTGACGCCCTTGGCAGCGAACCAGGCGACCAGTCCCGCCGCCACCGTTGCACCGCTCAGCAACCAGTCGCGCCGGACGACGGCGATCGCCACAGCCACCAGGACCGGCCCGAGGAGCGTGCCGAATTGCATCACTGGGTACAACACGGTCGCGAACGCCTCGGGCGCGTTGTTGATCCATTCGGTGAGGTCGAGCTCCCATCCCGGCACGGTGTCTTGGATCGCGATCAGGTACGACAGCGCCAGTCCGACCGTTGCGCCGATGGCGTATCCGATCGGGTGTGCGAGGCCGCCGAGGGGAGGGCGGTGGCTCTGTCCGGTGGAGGCCATCACCGCAGTTGAGCACAACGGTCACTGCGCGAAGAAGACTCATGCGCAAGAATCTTCCGGTCGACGTGGGCCACCGGGCTCACTCCGAAGATCAGGACCCCACGATGAGTTCCATTCCCACGGTCGCTTCCGATGCGACGCGATCGATCATCTCCGACATCACGGGCGAGGGCGCCCGGCAGGAGGGCACACGTCGCTACACACGATCGCCCGAGGACGTCCTCCGCTTGATCGTCTTCGTGGTCACGATGCTCGTCTTCGTCGCGATCACGCGGTGGGCGCAGGATTCGATCGTCGGGTTCGAGCAGGATCTGATCGAGCTCCTCGGATTCGTCAGCCCCACCATGGAGCGGGTCATCAAGGGGGCAGCCGAGATCGCCGGCGTCGTCGTCGTGCTCGGGGTGTACCTCATCCCGCTCATCACCAAGCGGTATCGCTTGTTCGGGTACATCGCGATGGCGTCGATCTTGGCGTCGATCCTGATGGGGCTCACGCAGAGGTTCATCGACCGCGACGCCTCGGAAATGGTGATGAACCAGCTCGCCGATCGAGCCGGCATCGGCCGGGAAACGACGTCATCTTCGATCGGGCTGGCCTCGACCACTGCGATCTTCATCTCCGTGGCGCCGTTCGTGTCGCGACGCTGGCGCCGCTTCGGGATCGTCTACACCGTGATTGTCGCGCTCGTGTCGATCGTCGTGTCCATCCGGCTTCCGGCGGACGTGTTCGTCGCGCTGCCGCTCGGAGCTGTGTGCGGCACGCTCGTGCTGCTTGCCTTCGGTCGCCCCGACCGGCGCCCGACGCTCGAGGCCATCGGATTCACGCTGGCCGACGCTGGGCTGGCCACCTCCGAGGTTCGCCAGGCCAAGGTCGACGCCCGCGGTTCCACCCCGTACTTCGCCACTCTTGAAGACGGCACCGGCCTCTTCGTCAAGGTGCTCGGCCCGCAGGAGCGGGCGGCCGACCTGATGTTCCGTGTCTACCGGTTCCTTCGGCTGAAGAACGTGGGCGACGACCGGCCGTTCTCGTCGCTGCGCCGGACGATCGAACACGAGGCGCTGATCGCTCTCCTCGCACGCGATGTCGGGGTCCGCACGCCGCGTCTTCGCGGCGTGGTCGACGTGGGGACCGACTCGATGCTGTTGGCCTACGACATGATCGACGGCGTGTCGCTCGACGGGCTCGAGGACGATGCGGTCACCGACGAGCTGATGAACCAGATCTGGGCTCAGGTGGGCATCCTGCGCCGCCATCGCATCGCCCACCGCGACCTCCGTCGAGCCAATGTGTTCGTCGGCGCCGACGGCGTACCGTCGATGATCGACTTCGGGTTTTCGGAGATCGCCGTTCCCGACGAGATCCTCGACGCTGACGTCGCTCAGCTGCTGGTGTCGCTCGCCGTCGTCGTCGGCGCCGAACGAGCGACGGTTTCCGCCATCGACACACTCGGGCCCGAGGCGGTTGGCGACGCCTTGACACGCCTGCAGACCAAGGCACTCAGCGGTGCGACCCAGACCGCGCTCAAGTCGCACCCGGGGCTCCTCGAGGAACTGCGCAACGAGGTGATCGAGCGCTGTCACGTCGAGCAGGTGGAATACGTGCAGCTCGAACGGGCGAGCCGGAACACCATCGTGATGGTCGTGGCGCTGGTGCTGGCCACGTACTTCATCTTCCCGCAGCTCGCCGACATCCCCGGAATCATCACTCAGGTCCAGGACGCGAACTGGGGTTGGACCCCGCCGATCATCATCGCGTCGGCGATGACCTACATCGCTGCCTCGTTCAGCCTGGCGGGGTCGATTCCGGATCGACTGCCGGCCGGTCCGCTGGTGACCGCGTCGTTCGGTTCGTCGTTCGCCAGCAAGCTGGCGCCCGCCGGACTCGGGGGCATGGCGCTCAACATGAGGTTCCTCCAGAAGCAGGGTGTCGACAAGGCGGTGGCGGCGTCGGGTATCGGGCTCAACACGGTCGCCGGGCTGGTGGGTCACCTCTCGCTCGTCGGGATCTTCCTCGTGTGGGCGGGGCGCGACGCGTTCGGAAGTTTCGAGCTTCCCGATCCGAAGTACTTCATCATCGGCATCGCCGTCGTGGCGGTACTCGCCGTCCTGTCGCTCCTGATCCCGACCACTCGGCGCTTGCTTCGGGACAAGCTCTGGCCGTTGATCGCCCGGGCGTTCGATGGCGTGTCGAACGTGCTGCGCCGACCCGGCAAAGTGGTGCTGCTGCTCGGGGGATCGATGCTCGTCACGTTCTCGTACCTGACCACGCTCTACTTCAGCGTGGAGGCGTTCGGTGGCGGACTGCCGTTCGCCACCGTCGGTGCCGTGTTCCTCGTCGGGTCGGCCATCGCCCAGGCGGCGCCCACCCCAGGTGGCCTCGGCGCAGTCGAGGCCGCGCTCATCGCTGGGCTGGTCGCAGCGGGACTCGACAACACGGTCGCGGTCCCGGCGGTGTTCCTCTATCGGCTGTTCACCTTCTGGGCGCCGATCCTGCCGGGCTGGCTGTGTTTCCAGTGGCTGGAACGCCACGAGTATCTCTGAGCGTTTGGACGATGGAGGTCACGATGTCGGTCCCACAAACCCCGAAGAGTCAGACGCGGCTCCCCGAGGTCGAGCCGCTGCCTCCGATGAGCGTGCGCGAGCGGATCGCACGCGGCCTGGCCGCACGCGACCGAGTTCCACTCGACTCGCACGGGCGTTGGCGGCCGGATCACGTTCGGGCCGATCCGATGTCGGTGCTCGAACGCCAGGCCAACGCGCGCGATGCGGAGCTGGTTCCGCTTCGTCACGGCCGCATGGCCGGTTCGCCGTTCGCGTTCTATCGCGGTGGCGCCGCGATCATGGCCGGCGACCTCGCGACCACCCGGACGAGCGGTCTGCGGGCGCAGCTCTGCGGCGACGCCCATCTCGTGAACTTCGGGATCTTCGACACCCCTGAACGGACGCAGGTGTTCGACATCAATGACTTCGACGAGACGCTGCCCGGCCCGTGGGAATGGGACGTGAAGCGTTTGGCCGCGAGTGTCGAGGTGGCGGCGCGCGATCTCGGCCTGCGCAAGGCTGAGCGGACCGCTGCTGTGCGGGCATCCGTTCGCGGGTACCGCCGACGCATCGTCGAGCTGGCAGAGATGAGCAACCTCGAGGTGTGGCACGCACGCCTCGAGGTCGGCGACTTGCTGCGGATGGTCGAGAACAAGGGCGACAAGAAGCTGTCGGCGAACCTCGAGCATGATGTGCGCAAGGGCATGACGCGGAATCATCTGACGGCCTTCGGCAAACTGATCGACGTCAGTGACGGCGAGCCGCGGTTCGCTCGCCGACCGCCACTGCTGGTCCCCATCGACGACCTGCTCGACGATCGGGCTCGCCGTCGCTACGTCGGGGTGATCCGCAAGTTCCTCGAGCAGTACCGGGAGAGCCTGTCGTCGCAACACCAGCACCTGCTCGACGGCTATCGATACGTCCACCTCGCGAGGAAGGTGGTCGGCGTCGGCAGCGTCGGCACCCGCGCGATGGTCGTGCTGATGGTCGGGCTGAACGAGGCCGACCCGCTGCTGTTGCAGTTGAAGGAGGCCAAGCGCTCGGTACTCGAGCCGTACTGCGGACCATCGCCCTACGACAACCGCGGCCGACGTGTCGTCGAGGGCCAGCGGCTCATGCAGACAGCGAGCGATCCGCTGCTCGGGTGGTATCGGCTCCGAGCGCTCGACGACAAGGTGCACGACTTCTACGTGCGCCAGCTGTGGGACGGCAAGGCATCGATCAACGTCACGCATCTCACGCCGAGCGCACTCGCCTCCTATGCGGAGGTGTGTGGGATCACCCTCGCACGGGCCCATGCGCGCTCGGGGTTCAGGGTGTCGATCGCCGCCTACCTCGGCGACACCGACGAGTTCGACCACGCGGTGGCCGAGTTCGCAACGACCTACGCCGACCTCAACGAGCAGGATCACGCGGCGTTGCTGGCGGCAATCGAATCCGAGAGGCTCCCCGCCGAGTTCGAGACGCCGCCTCCGGCGAAGAAGTCCCGGCGCTGACTCGTCCGGACCAGCGGGCGGACCACAATCGCATCCCGCCAGGAACAATCGGTCTGGTCATCACAGCTAGGTGACTCCGTCACGAATGACCCCCGCCACGACGCGGAGCGCCAGGATCGAGGCGGCGACGATGCCGAAGTAGCCGAGCACCTCGTTGATCGACACCGAACCACCGAGCGTGGGTCCGATCTCGACGCCGAGCAGAATCGTCGCCCCGACGCCTGTCGCCGCGGCGATGATCGCCAGGACCAGGCGGTCGACGAGCCGCGTGATCAGTCGAGCGTCGCGTTCATCCGAGAGGAACGAAACACTCGCTGACAGCTGTCCGGCCAACAGCTGCCCGAACAGCTCGTCGACCCGCTCGGGTACTCGACGAAGGCGCGGCAACTGATGAAGCAGTTCCTGTTCGACCGAGTCCTTGAGGCCGTGCACGGTGGGACGACCGATGCTCTGCTCAGCGTGTTTGCGGGCGGCATCGACCAGCGAGAACTCCGGATCGATCGTCGTCAGCGTCCCTTCCAGCGACACCATCGTGCGAGTCAGGGTTCCGAACCATGCCGGCAAGCGGATGCCGAAGTGGCCGATCAACGACGCAAGGTCTTCGAAGGCCGCCGCCGTGATCCCACCCCCGGTACTCATGTGGCGGCCGAGGAATGTCTCCAACGCAGCGTCGAGCACTCTCGTGTCGAGACGACGATCGAACAGTGCGATTCGCTCCAGCGCCTGGCGCAACGCGACGGCATCTCCGACTCCTGCAGCGGCGAGGAGGTCGAGCACCGCAGCCCGATGCCCTGGGCCGATCCTGCCGACCGCTCCCAGATCGATCAAGACGATGGTTCCGTCGGGTTCGATGAGGATGTTGCCGGGGTGGGGGTCGGCGTGGAAGACGCCGATGTCGAAGATCTGGTGCAGGAAGGCCTCGATGAGTCGGTCGGCGAGCACCGCACGGTCGATGCCGAGCGCGGCGAGAGCTTCGGCGTCGACGATGCTCGGTGCAGCGACGTACTCCTCCGTCAAGATCTTCGAGGTCGACAGATCCCGATGAACCGCCGGCACTCGGATGCCATCGACCTCGGCGAGCCCGGCGTTCAGTTCGAGCGCGTTGTTCGCCTCGACCCGGAAGTCGAGCTCCTCCTCGACGCTCTCGATGAATTCCTGGGCGAGGTCGGCCGGCTGGACCGACAACCCGAGCGGAGTGCGTCGCTGGATCAGGTGGGCGATCTGCATGATCGCCGCACGATCGGTGGCGATCGTCTCGTCGAGTCCGGTCCGCTGGACCTTGACGACGACGTCGTCGCCGGACTTGAAGCGTTGCTCGGTACACCTGCGCGATCGATGCGCTCGCGAGCGGGGTCCAGTCGAACGAGGCGAAGTACTCCTCGGGTGGGCCGCCGAGTTGGTCGATGAGATGAGGACGTATCACGGCCTCGGATTGTGGTTCTGCCGCGCTGCGCAGCAACGACAACTCGTCACACCATGCCACCGGGAGCACGTCGGTCCGCGTCGAGGCGACCTGTCCGAGCTTGACGAAGATGCCGCCGGCGGACTCCAGCGTGCGTCGTACGCCGGCGGGAAGTTCGTCGTGGGTCACGGTGCGCGTCAGTACGCCTTCGTGTCGAGCGATCGCGAGGACCTCGCGGTAGCGGCGGAACGGGGCGATCTTCGAGCGGGATGCCTGAATCGGGTTGCGGATCGTCACGAGGCCCGCCGCGTTGTCGCGTGCCAGCGAGCCGACCGGGGCGGCGAGGTCGATCGCCAGCGCGAACGCCATCGTGAGGAGCAGGGCGAGCGCCAAGGTGACGAGAACCATGTCGAGCGTTCGCCATTCCCAGTTGGTCAACTCGCCGGCGGTCACGATCGCGAGGGCGAACCCGGCGACTCCGGCGAGCGCGAGTGACAGCCAGCCGCGTCGGGCACCGAGCAGTCGGCCGGCGACGACGGTGATCAGCCACCAACCGAACACGACGACGAAGAACCACAACACGACGGTCATGGGGTTGGATCCTCCCACACCCGTCCACTCGGTGGTGCGTGCTCATGCTCGCGGCTCGTCTTCTGACAGCAGTGCGGCCAGGATCGGGTCGACCACGTCGACGGCGCTCCATCGGCCGACGAATCGAGCCCCTCCACGGGCGCGTGCGTACGCAATGGTCAGGGAGGGGTTGTAGTATCACCGGGGATGTCCGAACTCCGGCACGAGAGTGCAGAACGCCTGCTCCTGCAGCTTGCCCGCTTCGGTACGGACGTGTCCGAATCACTGGTCGAGGCGACGAACGAACCCGATTTCGTCACGAATGCTCCGATTCTCGTGTTGTGTCTCCTCGATCTCGACGGACCGACGCGTCCCGGCGCCATCGCTGAGGTGGTGGGCCTCACGAGTGGTGGGACGACCAAACTCCTCGACCGCATGGAGGCGGCCAAGCTGCTCAGGCGGTCCTACGGCGCAATCGAGGATGATCACCGCGGTGTCCGGGTGGAACTCACCGATCGTGGACGCAAGCTGCTGCGACAGTCAACCACTGCGCTTCTCGCGCACCTGCCCAACGCGGCGACGACCGTCAAGGAGATCGTGTCGTTGATGGAAGAGATCGAGGGCACCGCGCCCGCAGACTGACAACCCACGGCCACGCTCGTCGAGTCGTCGGACCGGCAGTGACGTCATGCAAGTGCGTGGGCAACGCGTTCGATCACGCTCGGCGGTTCGGTCTTCGGGATGCTGACGATCACCAGATCGACACCGGCGGTCCCCATCGCCGCCACGGCGGCGGCGAGTTCGCCGTCGTCGCCGGTGTAGCTCGTCAGTGCACTGCACGTGATCTCGGCCGTGTCGCGGCCGATCGCTGCGCACGACGCGTGCAGCACCGTTCGGCAGTCGGCGAACTCGGCCATGTCCTGGCCGCTGAAGTTCCAGTGAGTGGCGTACCTGGCAGCGAGCGGCAGGGTGCGCCGCTTTCCGCGTCCGCCGATGCAGATCGGCAACGGACGCTGCACTGGCTTCGGGTTGTTCATCGCATCGGTGAGCACGTAGTGGTCACCCCGGAACGTCGTGCGCTCGTTGGTCAGCAGTGACTGGAGCACCTCCAGCCCCTCCTCGAAACGATCGAACCGTTCGCGCATCGAACCCAGCTCGATCCCGAACGCGTCACACTCCTCTTCGTTCCAACCGGCGCCGACCCCCAACTCCAGTCTCCCACCCGACGTGATGTCGAGCGTCGACGCCATGTTCGCCAGCACCCCGGGGTGGCGGTAGACCATCCCCGAGACGAGCACACCACCGCGCAATCGGGTGGTCTCGTGGAGCAGCGCCGTGAGGGTGACCCATCCCTCCATACAGTCCTCGGTCGAGTCACCGAAGAGCGGATAGAGATGGTCGAATGTCCAGCCCGACTCGAACGCCTCGAGCGCGTCGCGGCGCTGCCACACCTCCCGCATCCAGTCCCACGTCGTGCGTTGCGGTGAGGTCACGAAGCTGAAGCGCATGTCGCTCATCTTGGCACCACGGCCGTGCCCCCTCTTCCTGGCCCCGCTGGCAGACACGAAGATTGCGCCGTTCTTGGCGATGACGGCCCCACACCGTGGGGTCTGACCGTCGATCGTCCGGTTCGACGCAGCGGTACTCTTCGGCGATGGTCGTGGGACGCACGCAGCCGACGGTGGTCACACGCGTGCATCACGGGGGAGACCAGCTGGCGACCGAGCGGGTTGCCGACGTCCTCGTCGTCGAGGAGCCGCTGTCGATCCAGCTCGATGGACGCCTCGTCACGACGACGATGCGGACCCCCGGGCACGATTTCGAGCTTGCCGCAGGGTTCTGCTTCACCGACGGACTCCTCGCGGGCGCCCCGGTGACCGACGTTCGCTACGTGCCGGGGCCGGACCGCAGCGCGGCTGCGTCGGTGGCAGGCGATCTCGATCCGGTCGGCATGGTCGATGCAGCGGACAACATCGTCACGGTCGACACCGATGGCCGGGCACCGACGCCGCGGCCCCGCCTCGGCAACGTTTCGTCGAGTTGCGGCTGGTGCGGGAGCGATCAACTCGACGACCTCTGCCTCCGTCTCGGCCCGATCGCCCCGTCGTCGCCGATCGATCTCGACGTGCTCGCGGCAGTGCCGGCGACGGTGCGGTCCCGCCAGGAGCTCTTCGGTGTCACCGGCGCGGTGCACGCCGCGGCGGTGTTCGACCGCGATGGGCGGATCATCGTCGTCCGGGAGGATGTCGGACGCCACAACGCCGTCGACAAGGTGATCGGTTCGATGCTCCTCGATGGCCGGCTGCCGCTGCGCGATCACGGTCTCTACGTCAGCGGCCGGGCGAGCATCGAGATGGTCCAGAAGGCGTGGGCAGCCGGACTCGCGACGCTGCTGGCCGAGAGCGCTCCGACGACGCTCGCCGTCGAGTCAGCGCGTCGAGCGGAGATGACACTGGTCGGGTTCCTTCGAGCGGACGGCTTCAACATCTATTCGCCGGACGCCACGTGACCCGCAGGTCGAGTCGAAGACCCACCCGCTCGGACAGTGGCACCTCACCGCGAACAGATGTCAGCCCTCGGCTTCGGCATCCTTCTTGATCTCGTCGGTGTCCGCCTGGAGCTGCTTCTCCTCGACCTTGTCGGCCTTGGCCATCTCCGCTTCGATCTTGGCGCCCATGTCGGACACGCCGACCACGATGAGACCGGCTTGGCCGGCATCGAGGTTCTCACCGAGCTCTTTGAGGTCCTTGCGGCTCATGCCGGCTGCTGCGTGTCCGGCGAGCGCTCCGAGAGCCGCCCCACCACCGGTGGTCGCGGCGAGCAGTCCGCCGCCGATGGCGGCTGCCGGGAACAGCGCGATGACCAAGCCGGTCGCCAGTCCGACGGACCCGCCTCCCACCGCTCCCATACGGGTCGGCGTCTCGTGCTTCTTGACGATCTTGACCTTGCCGTTGTCCTTGCGCTCGATGACGGCCGCGTCGTAGGCGTCGATCAGGTCCGCCTTCGTGTGGAGGTCGTGAATCGCTTGGTAATCAGCCTTCGCGTCATCGACGCTCGAGTACACGCCGACGTACGCCATGAATGTGTCCATTGCCATGATGTGCTCCCTTGTTGGTCGAATTCTGCGACAACCCATCTTGGCTGCGCAGCGCCGAGGGACCGTCGCCCGATCTGGGTGATTTGCCGACTCCCGCCGACCATCGACCGGAGCTCGGGGTCGAGAACATGCGGCGCTGGCACCGAATGGCCGTCGTGACCGACAGCAACGCCATCCGTCACGCGATGGGGATGTTCGGCTGGATGGTGCCCGGCACATTCGAGGTGTTCGGACTCGATGAGCGCAGCGACGCCATTGCCTGGGCAGCCGCCGACTGACCGCGAGTCGTTCCTCGGCGTCTGCGCCGGTCTACGACGCGGCGGCGACGAGCCACGCCGTGACCACGACGACGAAGCCGAGCATGATCGCCTCCGCGGTGACCGTCGAGCGCACGGATCGATGCAGCGCCTCGTCGTCGGGATCGCGTTCGAGGGCTGGCATCAGCCGGAAATGGTTGTACGCGCCGGCAGCCATCGCGATCGCTGCGGCTGCGGTCTTCAGCAGGAACGTCTGACCCCACTGCGTCGAGGTGACCTCACCGAAGGAGTCGAGGATGGCGACGGCCATCACGAGGCCCGCCACGACGACGGCGCCGAGCGCCACACTGGCGACCGAGGAGAACCGGACGACGAGTCCCAAGGCGTCGCTGGGGCGACCTGCTCGATGTCGCGACCAGAGCACGATCGCCATCGTGACGACCCCGCCGACCCAGACCGACCCGGCGACGACATGGACGCTGTTGGCGAGGGCGTGCAGGGCGCGGAACCCCTTTGTCACCGTGTGGCCGTCGAACCAGAACGACACGATCGCCAGCCCGACCCCCACGAACGCCACGGACGACGACCGGTCGGGAGTCCAGCGAGACAGTGCGGGGACTGGGTCGGTGCGCTCGGTGCCGGCGTCGACCACGTCGGTCTGCATGGCCGCGGACAGTGCCCGTGGACCACGTCGTAGCGGCGTGGTCGTGGCGACGAGTCCGAACGCGATGAGACTGCCTGCAACCGCCCGAAGGAGCGTGGCCATGCCGGACGACGACGACCATGCCGAGCCAAGGGTGTCGTCGGCGATCCGGGCGACACCGATGTACTCGGCGATCGATCCGACGACCAGCACACCGCCGAGGATGCGGATGGCGGTGATCAACGAGTCGATCTCGCCGCGAGAGCCACGGAACGTGGTCGCCGCGAACGCCATGGCGCCGATCCCGAGCACGAGTGCTGCGAAGCTGATGATGCGCCCGATCCGGGCAAGGGATTCGCCGGGCTGTGACTGGTCGACGGCGAGGAACTCGTCCATCGCGATCATCTCGTCGGCCGACATCGGTGCCATGTCTCCTGGCCCGGCCGCTGCTGCCTGATCGTCGACGTCCACAACAGAGGGCTCCGTGGTGGTTGTTGGAGTGGCACCCGACGTGGGAGTGGCACCCGATGTCGGAGTCGTGGTGTCGCTGGTCGTGGGTCGGGTGGTCGTGTCGGGGGCCGCCGGCACGTCGCCGGCGGTGAACGAGAAGCTGCCCTCGATCGGATGCGCGTCGCCGGCTCGCACGGTCCAACGAACCCCGACCTGGCCCCCTTGGAGCGCCGGATCGAAGGCGAGCCGGAACACGGTGCCGCCCTCGACGGTCACCGACGACGGAGCACGGACCTGCCCGTCGGGGTCGAGCACGAGAAAGCCCTCGCCGGCCTCCGTGGCCGGGTTGGTGAAAGCAATCAGGATCTCGTCGACCGGCTCGGCGAGCACCTCGCCGTTCGATGGTGTGGAGCTCTCGAAGCTCGTGTGCGCGTGCACGACGCCGGACCCGATGGCGACGCCAGCCAGTGCCACGACCATCCCGACCGCCGCCGCGAAGCGGCGACTGCGACCGACGCGAGAACGCGCACGAGCGTCCATCGGCGTCGACATGGCTGTACATCCTACGATCATTCCGTCGGGCCCGGCCGTCGGGCCCGACGTGCCGAGGTTCAGGACTCGTCGGCGTCGGCGTACGCGGCGTCCATCGTTGCAACGAGTTCGTCGAGGTCGATCGCTCCGGCGATCCACTGGGTGATCTCGCGCCAGAGAAGGTCTGATCCGATGGCCGAGGGCATCACATCGGATGCATCGAACCGCAGCGTTCGCTCCTCGCGCAGCAACTCGGCGAATCGACGATCGGCAGCGTCGTAGTAGGTGTCGAGGTCGACGGAGGTCAACCCGCTGAAGAAGCCGCCGCGCTCCGCCCACTCGCGGGAGCCCATCCGGCGAGACGAGGTAGTTCATCAACCGGTCCACGTCCGGGTCGTCGCTGAACTGCACGAGCGTGTCGCCGCCGATGACGAGCGGTCCGGCACGCTGGCGTCGGTGCCGGGGAACACGAAGAAGTCGACGTCCTCGCCGATCGTGGTCCCGTCGGGGAACCACGACTCGGCGAACGACGCCTGCTTGTACATCGCGCAGCCCGGATCGTCCGCGAACAGTCGGCTCGCTCCCTCTGGTCACGTCGGTCTGCAGGATGCTGCGCAGTCCACCGGCGGTGCGGCCCGGCCGGATGACCAGTTCGTCGAAGGTCGTGAACGCCTCGCGGACCGACGGCGTCGTCGAAACCTCGCTCGCCGGCGGCCCACTCGTCGTAGGCGTCGGGACCGCCGTATGCGGAGCATCAGGTCTTCCACCCAGTCGGTCGCAGCCCAGCCCGTCGCCGAGCCCGACTCCATCGCGAAGCACCAGGGTGAGATCGCCGCGGCATCGTCGTCGGCTGTGGCGATGTCGTCGACCAGGGCCTCGAGCTCGTCCAACGTGGTTGGAACCGACCAGCCGTTCTCCTCGAACACCGACGGGCGGTACCACACGAGCGACTTGATCGATTCTCGGAAGGGCGCCGCCGTAGATCTCGCCGCCTGCGGCTCGCACGTCGATCAGCGAGGCCGGGTGGTTGTCGAGCAGCGTCTGCACCGACGTGTCGTCGAGCGGAACGAGCAGGTCGGCCTCGATCAGATCGTCGACGACGCCGGGTTGCGGCACGATGGCGATGTCCGGCGCCGACACCCCACTGGTGACGCGTTGGCGGAGATCCTGCACGAAGTCGGCGCTCCCGGTGTAGCGCACCGCGAGTCCGGTGTCGTCCTCGAACTCCTGCAACGACGCGGCGAAGTTGTCGGCCTCGACCGTTGCGATAGGGGCCGAACACCTCGATCACGTCGTTCGGTCTCGCCGTCGCCGCGACCGCAGCCGACGAGTGCCACGCAGACTAGCGAGGACGACCGCGAGCGCTTCATCGCACACTCACGCTGTACATCTCGTCGCGCTGGTAGAGCAGCCGGAGGTCGACGGCGGCGTCGAATCGGTCCTGGATCTCCTCGGCGAGCTGCCATGACGGGTCGTCGGGTCGCCGCTGTCCGACGATGAGCAGCTCGACGCGTCGCCCGATCGTCGAAGCTGTCGGCCACCAGGTCGAGGATGCGTACCTCGCCGTCCCACGCTGCGACGGCATCGGTGACCGCCCGTCGCAGCTGGAGGTCGTCGAGCGTGGTGCGAGTGTGGAACGTGAGCGGGATGGCGACGGCGACGACGGTGACGAGCGTGATGGCCATCCGGGTGCGCAGTAGCCCGTGCGCCGCCGAACTGGTTCGGGCGGAACCCGGTGAGGACGAGCGCAACGCCGGCTGCGAAGATGATCGCTGCGAGGTTGGTCAGGAAGAGCAGAAAGGCGTTGCGGGCGTCGCCGCTCAGGCCGAGCTGTGCGGTGATGCCGACCGTCGCCAGCGGGTGGCACCAAGCGCCACGGCGATACCGACGCCCGGCAGCGCACCGGAGGTGGACCGTCGCGGCGAGATGTAGCCGGCGGCCGCACCGGCAGCGACCGCAACGCCGAGGTCGAGGAGTGTGGGGAAGGTGCGTGACCGCACTTCGCCGGGCAGTTCACGTGGGTCGACGACGCTGCCACTGGCGATCAGGGCGATCAACCACCCGACGGCGATCGCCAGAATCGTGCCCCATGCCACGACCGAGCAGCGCTCGCAAGCAGTCGATCGTTGCGTGCCGTCACGGTCGCAGCTGCCGCAGCGGTGATCGGTGTCATCAGCGGGGCGACGAGCATGGCGCCGATGACGACCGCGGCAGAGTCCGCCAGCAATCCGAAGGCGGCGATGCTGGCCGACAGCGCGATCAGCAGGCTGAATCGGATCACGTACTCGACGAACTCGGGGCCACCCTGCGGGATCAGTTCGTCGATCGCGTCGTGCTCGTCCTGCGTCGGCTCGCGATGCAACGTCGTGCGAAGCCACGACGCTGCAGAGCCGACCGGAGTCAATCCGAGAATCGGGCCCTCCCTGTACCGGTCGTGCCGGATCTTACGTTCTGGCAGGCCAACCGGATCGGGCACGACGCAACGCTATCCGGTCTTGCCGATCCGTCGAGGGGATGGGTTCGGCCTCGTTCAGAGCCCGTTCCAGACCGGCGGACGCTTGGCGATGAAGGCCTCGCGGGCTTCGGCGGTGTCGCCAGTGGCGCTCAACATGATCTGCGTGCGGTTCTCGATGTCGAGCGCATGACGCAGCGACGGCGCGTCGAGCGTCTGCCACATCGTCTCCTTGGTCATCCAGGTTGCGAACGGCGCAGTTGGCCCGAATCAGCCGAGCCGTGTCGAGCGCTCGCTCGATCAGCCGCGTCGGGTGCCACGACGTCGCTGACCAGTCCGATGCGCAGCGCCTCGTCGCTGTCGAAGATGCGAGCGGTCAGCAACAACTCGGCCGAGCGGGAGGCTCCCACCAGTCTCGGCAGGAAGTAGCTCGTGCCCATGTCGCAGTTCGACACGCCGATCTTCAGGAACACGGCGCCGAAGGTCGCAGCGCTGCGACGCGAAGCGAATGTCGCACGCCAGGCTCAGTGCGAACCCGCCACCGACGGCGGGTCCGTTGACCGCAGCGATCCACGGCTTGCGCGACCGGTGGATGCGTTCGTGCAGCGTGGCGAGATGGTCCTGCCACATGAACCCGATCGCCGTTCGCCCCACACGCGTCGCTGCCCGGCGCAGCGCCTTGGTCCTGCAGGTCGAGTCCGGCGGAGAAGCCGCGCCCTGCGCCGGTGATGATGACTGCCCGGAGGTGTGGGTCGAGATCGACGGCGCCGACGACCTCGTCGAGTTCGGTGATCATCGTGGAGGTCATCGCATTGAGCCGTTCGGGGCGATGCAGCGTGACGAGTGCGATGTGCTCGTCGACCTCGCTGATCTCGATGGTCTCGAACGAGTTGGTCGGAAGTGCCATCAGCCCATGATGGCCACGCGAACCGACCCCAGGCGAGTGGTCCGAACCAAATATTCATTCATTCACACGTTTCAGGTTGTACGAATCATGGTTCCGGTATTAGAGTTCGAGCGATGTCCGGAATCCTCGTCGCCGTCCCCGTCCTGCCGCTGCTGGCAGCGGCGGCCATTCGAGTCGCTCGCCTGACGCCCCGCGCCGCAGCCCAACTCGTGGTTGCAGCGAGTGCCGTGTCGGCCGTCGGCGCGGTGCTGGTCCTGATCATGGTGAGCGTCGACGGTCCCGTCGACGCCGTGGTCACGAACTCCGACGGCGCAGCGGTGCTCGGCTTGACTGCTGACCGCGTCGGTGCGGTCCTGCTCGTGCTCACCAGCCTCGTCGGGCTGATCGTCCAGTCGTTCGCGTCGCGTTCGTTGCTCGGCGACCCGCGAGCGACCCGTTTCCACGCACTCGCCGCCGTGCTCGCCAGCGCCACGGCGTTGGTCGGTGTGTCGGCCACCGGGTCCGGGCTCTTCGTTGCTTGGGTGGCGACCAGCATCACCCTCGTTGCACTGCTCGGTCACAAGGCACCCTGGGCCCCAGCCGTACGTTCCCAGCGCCTCACGGCACGGAGCTTCTTCATCGGCGACCTGGTATTGCTGCTCGGCGTCATCGTCGCCGTTGTGCTGACCGGCGACCTCGATCTGCGCGACATCGGAGCGGAGGCCGCAGCACTCGACGCCGAATCGGTCGGCTCTCTGAACGCGCTCACCCTCGTCGCGCTGTGTCTCGTGGTCGCGGGCGTCGCCAGGTCGGCTCTCGTGCCACTCCACGCCTGGTTGCCCTCCACGCTGGCCGCGCCGACACCGGTCTCCGCACTGTTGCACGCCGGGGTCGTCAACGGCGCCGGCGTGTTGCTCATCCGTTTCTCGCCCGTCTTCGCGTCGTCGGTCAGCGCCATGGCCCTCGCCTTCGCCATCGGGATCACCACCGCCCTGTTCGCCACTGCCGTCATGCTCGTACGCACCGACGTCAAGGGCGGCCTGGTCTGGTCGACGTCAGGTCAGATGGGCTTCATGGTCATGCAGCTCGGTGTCGGCGCCTTCGCCGCAGCCCTCTTCCACATCGTCGGACACGCCCTCTACAAAGCGGCCATGTTCCTCGGCGCCGGTGGCGCCATCTCGGCCCACAGTCGTCAGGCGCAGCGGCCCCATCTCGGCCGAGCCGACGAGCGAGTGCTGCCGCGCGTCGGCGACCCGTTTGGTCGTCGGGCTGCTCGCGCCGCTGGCCGCCTTCGCCTTGGCGCTGTGGGTCATCGACCCGCACCTCACCGCGGCGGCCACGATCCTGATCGTGGTGTTCGGCGCGCTCTCGGTCGGCAGGGCTGCGAACGGCTGGATGTCGGCAGCTCCCTTCCCCGCGACGCGTACGATCGCCACCGCCATCGGCGGCATCGTCGTCGCGACGTTCGGATACGTCGGAGGGATTGCGCTGTTCGAGGGGTTCATCGTCGACGTCGTCCCCTACGACGTGCCCGCCGCGGTCGGACCGGTCTGGGTTGCCGCGGTCCTTGCGGCGATCGGTGCCGGCGTCGCCATCGTCGCCTTCGCTCCCGGACCCCGCGGAGATGCCCTGCGCCGCCAGGTGTACGCCTGGCTGCTGAGCACCAGCACGCCCGTCTCGGGCGGCCGCGCCGATGCCGCCGTCCCACCGACACCCCGGTCGGCCGCACCGACCACCAGCCCCACCGCCGAACTCGCCACTGCAGGAGACCCCGCATGAGCACCACGACCTCCCCGACGCTGTCTCCGAGCGAGCGCAGCCGACTCGTTGCCGACGTTGCGACCGCTGGTTCGATCGCGGCGCCGTACTGGCCACTGACGGCATTCGTCGCCGTCAACCCGCTCGGTGGACTGACCGATCTCCCGTTCGCCGAGGCCACAGCAGAGGCCCGCAACTGGTTCGGCGCCCGAACCCACCTGCCGCTCGGCGCGTACCGAGCGGAACGCTCGCGCGGCACGGTGACCGACGCCGATCTCGATCGCGCCATTCTTCGTCACGACCCGACTCTCGCCGAACGCCAGCCGCTCGACCTCGGCGGCGTCCGCGTCGACGCCGTCCAACTCGTCCGCTGGGATCTCGTGAGCGGACCTGTCGGCGACCCGCCACCCCCTCGCCAGGTCGGCGCCGCCGGCTCCGTGCTCGACGAACTCACCATGGGATGGTGCGCAGCGTTCGTCGACGAGGCTCACACCCCCTGGCAGATGCCGGATCGTGATCGCGGCTTCTACGCGTCGTGGCGCGCAGTCGCCGGAGCCGACCGTCGGCTTGCCGCGGTCGTCGGCCGTGACGCGCGGGCTCGGCTCGCGGCGCTGCCGGACGATCCTGCCGAACTACTCGACCTCGTACTCGCCGCTCGCAACGTCTCCGACGACGCCCGCGTCGACGCCGTACGAACCTGGATCCTGCGCACTCCCGGCTGGGCGGGCTTCGCGCGCTGGTGCGACGAGTGGGCCCCCGCCGACCATCCCGGCGTCCGCTTGCGAATGATCGACCTGGCGGCCGTTCGGGCCGCAATGGATCACCT
Source organism: Ilumatobacteraceae bacterium (assembly GCA_963698435.1). Classification (GTDB taxonomy): domain Bacteria; phylum Actinomycetota; class Acidimicrobiia; order Acidimicrobiales; family Ilumatobacteraceae; genus Sva-07. The sequence continues at coordinate 188,048 of CAVOQV010000017.1, forward strand.
CGCACCGGAACACCTCGACCTGTCGGGTCCCGCCGAGGCGGCCGCGATCGGCCCGGCGACGAGCCTCGATCGGCGAGTCGACGCGGTGACCGCACAGTTCGGCGGTGAGCGACACCGCGACTCGATCGCAGATGTCCTCGGCCGCTTCCCCGACGACGTGCGCACGGCGATCTGGCTGTCGGCCCATGAGTGGAACTTCCGTGACCGACTGCTTGCGCGGCTGACCGGTCCGTCGCCCTCGGACGGCACCGAAGCCGCTGGCCGCCCCGACGCTCAACTCGTGTTCTGCATCGACGTCCGCTCCGAGGGATTCCGCCGCCAACTCGAAGCCCTCGGCTCCTACGACACGTACGGCTTCGCCGGGTTCTTCGGCGTGCCGATTCGCTGGCGGCCGCTGGGCTCGCCGGTTGCTCAAGCACGGTGTCCGGTGTTGGTGTCGCCTCGTCACGAGATCGCCGAGGTCGCGGTCGACGACGACGCCGGTTACTTGGCGGCCTGCTCCGCGACGGCCGGCGTCCACGACGCGTTCTACGCGGCCAAGGGTGGCATTGCGTCGCCGTTCGCCCTCGCCGAGTCCGCTGGCTGGTTCGCCGGACCGGTCGCGGCGGTCCGCACGCTCGTGCCGCCGCGCACGTCCCTCGACACGACCGGTCCGGTGAAGCGTCCGTGGTGGAAGCCCTTCGGCGCCGCCCCCCGCACCGCGCCGGTCGTCGACGAGATCGCCGGCGCCGACCTGCACGCCGGGCTCTCCTTGGAAGAGCGGACCCTGTTTGCCGAAGCGATCGTCACCACGATCGGCATGGCCGAGTTCGCGCCCGTCGTCGTCCTGTGCGGTCACGGCAGCGACACCACCAACAACCCCCACGCTTCGTCGCTCGACTGCGGTGCGTGCGGGGGAGCGCCGGGTGGCGCCAGCGCCCGTATCGCCGTGGCGATCCTGAACGACGCCGAGGTCCGTGCGGGGCTCGTCGAGCGAGGGATCTCGATCCCCGACGACACCTGGTTCGTCGCCGCCGAGCACGACACTGCCGCCGACACGGTGCGGGTCTTCGATCGCGAGGTCATCCCGCCCGCAACGCTGCCGCTCGTGGATGCGCTGCAACGCGATCTCGACACCGCGGGCGAACGCAACGCAGTCGACCGGTCCCAGCGCTTGCCGGGCAGCGCAGCCCGGGTGCGCGACCGTGGACGCGACTGGGCGCAGGTCCGGCCGGAATGGGGCCTCGCCGGCAACGGCGCGTTCATCATCGGGCCCCGTTCGATCACGGCAGGTCACGACCTCCGCGGCCGCTCCTTCCTTCACAGTTACGTCGCCGAACGTGACCCTGACGGTGTGGCGCTCGAGACGATCATGACGGCGCCACTCGTCGTCGCCCAGTGGATCTCGTCGCAGTACTACTTCTCCACGGTGGAGCCGGAGATCTTCGGCGCCGGCGACAAGATGCTGCACAACCCCGTCGGTGGCATCGGCGTGGTCGTCGGCCAGTCCGGCGACCTCGCCGTCGGCCTGCCGATGCAGTCGGTGATGCTGGGTGAACAACGAGCGCACGACCCGCTTCGCCTGCTCGCGGTGGTGCAGGCCCCTCTCGACCGCATCGAGGCCATCATCCTGCGCAACAGCGGCTTGCGCCAACTGGTCGAAGGCGAGTGGATCCACGTCGTCGCCCGAGTCAGCGACAACGATGCCTGGTCGTTCCGCACACCGAGCGGTGGATGGGAGCCGTGGCACCTCGCAGATGCTTCGATGACCGAACACCGTACGTCCCTCGCCCACACCGACCTCTCGACGCCCCTGTCGATCTGAACGGAGACATCATGACCACCTGGACCGACCTCCCCGCGATGGCCAAGATCGAAGTCGTCGTCGACGGCGACGACGTGCCCGCCATGCGCGACCTCTTCCTCGACGCCGGCGCCACCGGCTACACCGCCGTGTCGGGGGTGTCCGGATTCGGGCACCACGGACACCATCAGGGCCGGCTGTTGTTCAACGACCGTGCCAGCCTGTCGATGCTGATCACGGTGGTGCCGATCGAACGCGCCGATGGCCTCATCGCCGGGATCCGCCGGCTGCTCGACGATCGCCACGGCGTGCTGTTCGTCAGCGAGACCCACGTGAGTCGACCCGACTACTTCACCTGATGCGTTCAGCTGAACCGCTGCGAGACTGACGTCGTGCACACCATCATCGACACCGACGCCGTCAACCCTGTCCTCAACGAGATCCTCAAGGCTGAACTGTCCGGGGTGGTGCGCTACACCCACTACTCATTGGTGATCACGGGCCCGAACCGGCTGCCGCTGGTCGACTTCATGAAGGCGCAGGCGGCCGAGTCGTTGTTGCACGCTCAGCAGGCCGGCGAGATCCTCACCGGGCTCGGCGGGCACCCCGAGCAGGGGATCGCAGAGATCGACGAGTCGCACAACCACGCCATCGAGGCGATCCTGAAGGAGTCGATCGCCCACGAACGGCGGGCGCTCGACCTGTATCGCGAGCTGTTGGCGCTCACCGAGGGTGCGTCGATCTATCTCGAGGAGTACGCCCGTGGCCAGATCGGCCAGGAGGAACTCCACGTGATCGAGATGAACAAACTGCTGCGCGACTACTCCATCGACTGAGCGGGAACTCCGAACCCATGGCGACGTCACCGGACCTCGGTCTGTGCACCGGCAAGGACTGCCGCAAGGCCGACGGCTACCGCACGGTCGAACGCGAACTGCGGCGAGTGGGTGATGTTCGATCGCTGCCGTGTCTCGATGTCTGTGACGGCCCGGTGGTCGTGCTCGGGGTCCGCAGCGATGCGCCGGTGGTGATCGAACGGGTCCGCAACCGGGCGCTGACGCTCGAGCTGATCGAACACGTCACCGAGGACGCCGAGATGTCGGGTCGCCTGCGCAAACGGGTGCTGACGGGCTCGAAGCGTGCCAAGGCCCGCCGCCGCATCGCCCGCGCCACCTAGGTCCGCGCCCCATCCGTCTGCGATGAGCGAAACCGCCGGATCCGGTCGCCTCGCTCATCGGAAGGTGCTGGATCGGGTCTGCGATGAGCGAAACCGCCGGATCCGGTCGCCTCGCTCATCGATGCGCGGGTTTAGGCGGTACGGGCGATGTGGAACGCAGGGATGATGCGGGGAGCGGCGGACGTGATGTACTCGCCGAACTGGGGCATCAGTTCGGCCTGCGAGCGCAGCTTGGTCTGACCCTCGTCCTCGGGCAGTTCGGTGACGGTCGCCGTGAACGTCTCGGTGCCGTACTCGACGGTGATCTCCGGATGGGCCTTGAGGTTGTAGTACCAGTCCGGGTTGTCGGGCGCGCCGCCCTTGGAGGCGAATACGTACAGGTCGTCGCCCTCGACGAGTGCCACCAGAGGCGTCTCGCGGAGCTCGCCGGACTTCGCGCCGATCGTGTGCAGGATGACGAGCGGGGCGTCACCGAACTGAGCGGCCTTGCCGCCGTTGGCGCGGAACTCGGCGATGATCTGGGCGTTCCAATCGTTCATGAGCTCGACTGTAGCCGAAGATGGTTGCGGACGCAAATGATACTTGTGGTGTAATCATGTAATCCAGGCGTATACTCGCTGGCATGTCCAGCCCTTCTCATGCCGCCATCTCCGATTCCACCATCACGTCCTGGCTGCGGGGCCGCCTGCCCGACGCGTGGACGTCGACGCCCGCCGTGATCACGATCGATCGTGATGAGATCACGATCGTGCTCACGGTGGCGGAGCCCCGACTGGGCGACGATGCCTCCGACGCTGATCGCGCCGAGGCGGTTGCCGGGCGCATCTCGGGCTTTCGCGAGGAGACTCGCGAGGCGCGTATCCAGATCGCGCGTGAGGCCGAACACCGTTTCGAGCGCAAGGTCGCCTGGGCTGTCACCGTCGGCGACCGCACCGAACGCTTCACGCACCTCGCTGTTCCGGTGATGACCCGCCTGCGTCAGCCCGAGCGGATGGTCCTCGACACGCTGGTGGCGGCCAACGTCGCTCGCTCGCGAGCCGACGCCCTCGCCTGGTGCGTGCGTCTCGTCGGCGAACACACCGGCGACTGGCTGTCCGAGCTGCGCGAGGCCATGCAGGCAGTCGATCGACTGCGAGCCGAGGGTCCCTCACCGGTGTGACGGTTCGCGTACCGAGGGGGGTGCCTGCGCAAGGCTGGGTGCACGAGCACCCGGTTGGGCGTCGGACGCTGAACGTCTTGCCTCGTCGAAGGCGCGCTCGTTGTTGAATCCGGCGCGCCGCCCCGTCCGGCCTGCCGTTCGGGCCGGGACGATTCGATGCGCTTGTCGTCGCGTCGATGCTCGGTGATCTGCAGGCGGTCGGCGAACCGACCGGCTTGCGGCTCGACCGTGTCCGTGGCTGGGCCTGGGAGGACCGCTCGCCTCGAGCGGTGTGCCCGACGGCCTGATCCCGGCGATCAGTCGTCGATGTGAAGTTCGTCGGCCGGGCGCACCACATGGGGGTCCGCAGCATCGACGGCACCGTGGTCCTTGTGCTCGTAGTCGAGGCGATCGAGCACCGCCCGAATGCTGTTCAGCCGGGCCCGGCGCTTGTCGTTGGAGTTGACGACGGTCCATGGCGCAGGCCGGGAGCTGCTGGCTCGCAACATGTCGTTGCGAGCCGCGCTGTATTCGTCGTACAACTCGATGCCCGCTTCGTCGATCGGCGAGAGCTTCCATTGGCGCAGCGGGTCGCTCCGGCGCTGCTCGAAGCGCTCTCGCTGGTTGTCCCGCGAGACCGTGAACCACAGTTTGAACAAACTGATCCCGCTGTTGACGAGCGACTGCTCGAACGCCGGCACCTGGCGCATGAACTCCGCGTACTCGTCGTCGGTGCAGAACCCCATGACCCGTTCGACGCCGGCTCGGTTGTACCACGACCGGTCGAACAACACGATCTCACCGGCGGACGGGAGGTGCGCCACGTATCGCTGGAAGTACCATTGTGTCCGCTCGGCGTCGGTGGGCTTGGCGAGCGCGACGGTTCGAGCTCCGCGCGGGTTGAGGTGCTCGGTGAACCGCTTGATCGCGCCGCCCTTGCCCGCGGCGTCGCGGCCCTCGAACAACACCACGATGCGTTCGCCGGTCTCCTGGACGTGGCGCTGTGCCTTGAGCAACTCGATCTGGAGGCGCTCCAGCTCGCGCTCGTAGTGCTTGCTCGGTGGGCGATCGCCCGGTGGCGGCTGCTCCATCTCGGAGATGGTTCGGGGATGGCGGTGGGTCATGGACGCTCCTCTCCAGCTGAGTTGTCGACGCGGCGCTCGAACACGAACTCGTATTCGAGATAATCGTTGAGGTGTTCGTTGCCGGGGAGCGGCGCGGTGAGCTGCGACGACTGCAGCAGCATCCAGCCGTCGCGCAGTGCCGCGACCCCGTTCGCATAGGGCGGGTGCGCCTCGGGCAGCGTCGGCCCGAAGCCGTCGGTGCCGTCGTGGAAGGCCCAGCCCACCGTGCCCGAGTCGAGGGCGGACCCGTTGGCCCAGAGGTACAGGACCTGCTGCCGCTCGGTCATGATCCGACCAGCGCAGCGCGACCCTCGAGCCGGGTGAGGTAGTGGTCGACGTCGTAGGTCTCGTCGCCGGTGAGATAGCGCCAGAGCTTGGCGCGTTGTACCTGTTCGTTGCGGTAGTCGGTGATGCTCATCCACGGATGCATCGTCCGCAGGATCTGCGCCACGCTGTCGGGCAGCATCCGGGCGAAGATGTGATCCGACGGTGGGTTCTGCAGCTCGGTGAGGTCGTCGGTGTTCCAGAGCCGGACCTGCGGCACCGTGGGATTGAGCCGGACCTTGTGCATCCAGCGATCGCGGTCGCCCGGGTTGGGCTGTCCGGCGTGCCAGAGCCCGTGGTGGAAGACCACGACGGTGCCGGCGGGCCCGGAGAACTGCTTCTCGCCGGCGATGTGTTGGTACCGGTCGAGTCCCGACGATCGGACCCGACGGAGATGGCTGCCGGGAACGAATCGGGTCCCGCCCTCGCCGGGGGCGACGTCGTGGGGGTACCAGAACAGTTGGACGTCGAAGGTGGTGTCGGGCGAGTCGGTGATCGCGTCGACGTGCAGCGGCTGGGTGTAGGGGGCGTGAGGTTGGATGTGGTGTGTGAAGTCGTGATCGAACGTCGGGTCGGGGCCGACGAACGACTCGATGATCCCGCGGATCTGCGGAAGCCGCAGGTACTCGCCGATCGCCGACGGCGGTGGGTAGCACTCGTCGAGCGGTGTGCCGGTGTGCGGGGGCTTCAGCCCATCGGGTGCGAAGCGTTCGACTTCGAGTCGACGCATCTCCTCGATCCCGCGCTCGTTGACGTCGGGCGGCACGATCGCGTCGAACCGGATGAATCCGTTGGCGACGAACTCGGCCATCTGCCGAGTCGTCAACCGATGATCAGTCCCCATCGTCGAATTGTGCCAGCTGCTACGTCCGGGGTGAGACCGCAGGCGCAACACCTGCGCTGATCAGGAGGTCTGCGTACCGACCTTGAGGTCGCGGAAGGGGACGCCGCGGTCGACGGACGGTTCGCGGGGCAAGCCGAGCACGCGGTCGCCGATGATGTTGCGCTGGATCTCGTCGGTGCCGCCCGCGATGCTCGACTGGAAGCTGTTCAACACGATCCGCTGGAGCTCGGCGCCGCTCTCGTCGTCGGGATCCCACGCCACCGAGCCGGGACCCGCGAACTCGAGGGCCATCTCGCGGACCGTCCAGGCGATGTTCGAGCCGAAGAGCTTGCCGAGCGAGCCACCAGGACCGGGGGTCTTGCCGGCCTTGAGTTCATCGCGGGTCTTCATGGCGACGAGCGACTTGCAGGTCTCCATCGACCAGATCTTCATCATCTGGTCGCGCACCACCGGGTCGTCGATCTTGCCGGTCGACTCGGCGGCCTTGCGGAGCATCTTGAAGTTCGGCTGGTTGATCTTGCCGGCACCCGCGCCACCGATGGCGACACGCTCGTACATCAGCATCGCCGTGGCCAGGTTCCAGCCGTTGTTGAGGTCGCCGATGAGCCAGTCCTTGGGGATGCGCACGTCGGAGAAGAACACCTCGTTGAAGTGCGAGCCACCGTCGATCTGGTGGATCGGACGGATCTCGACGCCCGGTGCACGCATGTCGAGAATGAACATCGAGATGCCGGCGTGCTTCACCTGGTCGGGATCGGTGCGGGCGACGACCAGGCCGTAGTCGGACTTGTGGGCGAGCGTGGTCCACACCTTCTGGCCGTTGATCACCCATTCGTCGCCGTCCAGTTGGGCCTTGGTCTGCAGGCTGGCCACGTCCGAGCCGGCGCCCGGCTCGGAGAACATCTGGCACCACATCGTCTTGCCGGAGATGTTGTCCGCGAGGAACCGCTCCTTCTGCTCGTGGGTGCCGTACTCGGCGAGCATCGGCATGCACATGCCGTGGGAGATGATGAACTCGCTGTCGGGCATCGGGTAGTTGCCCTTCACCTCGCGCCAGATCTTCTCGTGGGCCAGCGTGAGCCCACCACCGCCGTACTCCTTGGGCACCGGGAGACCCGCGAGCCCGGCCTCGGCGGCCGCGGCAAGGAACGCCTTCTGGTCGTCGAGGGTCGGGTTCTGGCCGGGGGCGAACTGCTCCATGAAGTCGACGCACTTCTGGCGGAACTCGGTGGCCTCGGCTTCGCTCAATCCGGCGGTCGATCCGGTGGCGGTGTCGGTCATGTGATGTCCTCCAAGACGGTGGTCGCGAGACGATCTCGTCGATCTGCAGTTGCAATACTGTATGGCATCGTACAGTATGTGTCCACACGTGCTGCCACCAGAACCGTCACACCGTGCCGGATTCAACGTGACAGTTCGCCGCCGCCAGGCCCCACTCGCCATGAGCCATCTCACCACCCACGAACTCGACTCGCCGCCGTGGCTCCGCGTGGAGTCCACGTTGATGGCGACCGCGCGGCTCGTGCGCGTTGCGTTCGACACTCGGCTGGCTCCGCTCGATCTCAACCTCACGCAGGCGTCGCTGCTCGGTTACGTCAACGAGTTCGGTGCCACGACCCAGACGGACCTCGCCGACCACCTCGGCATCGGACGCGCAGCCATCGGTTCGGTGATCGACCGCCTGCAAGCGCGGCGGACTCGTCGAGCGTCAGCCCAAGTCCGACGATCGCCGGGTCTGGCTCGTCACGATCACGTCGGCCGGCGCTGCCCTTGCCGCGCAGGTCAACGAGGTCGACGAGGTGCTGCGAGCCGAACTCCGGCGCGGTCTCGGACGCGAGGAACGTCAGGCGCTCGCCTGGGTCATGACCCGCTTGCAGCAGAACCTCGCCACCGCGATCGCCGCCACCACCTCGCCGACCGCTGCCCCCGCCACCCCGACCCCCGCCCCCGCCGTCCCGACCGCCACCCCGACCCCCACCCCGACCCCCACCGCGACCCCCACCCCGACCCCCACCCCGACCCCCACCCCCCCTTCGCGATGAGCGAAAAGCGCGTATGCGGTCACTTCGCTCATCGCGACACCGTGTCCCATCCTTGCGATGAGCGAAAGGCGCCGATGCGGCTCCTTCGCTCATCGCAGCACGGAATTCCAACCGTCATTCCAACCGTCATTCCAACCGTCATTCCAACCACATCAACAGGAGAACAACCATGACCGAAGCAGTGATCGTCGACGCTGTCCGCACCCCGGGCGGCAAGCGCAACGGCAAGTTGAAGGACCAGCACCCCGCCGCGCTTGCGGCCAAGGTCCTCAAGGCGCTCGAAGAGCGCAACGGCCTCGATCCGTCGATGGTGGACGACGTCATCATGGGTTGCGTGATGCAGGTCGGTGAGCAGTCGCTCAACATCGGCCGCAACGCCGTACTCGCCGCCGGCTGGCCCGAGGAGGTGCCGTCGACCACGATCGATCGCCAGTGCGGCTCGAGCCAGCAGTCGATGCACTTCGCTGCGCAGGGCGTGATGGCCGGCGCGTACGACGTCGTCGTCGCCGCCGGTGTCGAAGTGATGACCCGCACGCCGATGGGCGCCTCGATCGTCCAGGGCATGGGCTTCCCGTTCCCGCAGGAGCAGCTCGACCGCTACGCCGAGACCGGTCTGCCGCCGCAGGGCATCGGTGCCGACATGATCGCCGTCGAGTACGGCCTGACCCGCGACGACCTCGACGAGTTCGGAGCACTCAGCCAGCAGCGCGCCGCGGTCGCCCGCGACGAAGGTCGTTTCGAGAACGAGATCATCCCGATCGAGGTCGAGATCGACGGCCAGTCCGAGGTCGTGACGAGCGACGAGGGCATCCGCGAGGGCACCACTGCCGAGACGCTCGCCAAGCTGAAGCCCGCATTCAAGGAGGACGGCCTGATCACCGCCGGCAACTCGTCGCAGATCTCCGACGGCGCCTCGGCCGTGTTGATCATGAGCAAGGAGAAGGCCGACGAGCTGGGCATGAAGCCCCGCGCCCGCTTCCACACGTTCGCCGTCACCGGCACCGACCCGGTCACGATGCTCAAGGGTCCGATCCCGGCGACCAAGAAGATCCTCGAGAAGACCGGCCTCACCATCGACGACATCGACCTGTTCGAGGTCAACGAGGCCTTTGCCTCGGTCGTGCTCGCCTGGCAGAAGGAGACCGGCGCCGACATGAGCAAGGTCAACGTCAACGGCGGCGCCATCGCCCTCGGCCATCCCCTCGGCGCCTCGGGCACCAAGTTGATGGCGACCCTTCTCAACGAACTCGAGCGCACCGGCGGCCGCTACGGCCTGCAGGTGATGTGCGAAGGCGGCGGCATGGCCAACGCCACCATCATCGAACGCCTCGACTGAGCGCGTCCGTTCCACGAACCGATCATCGGGCTGGACCGTCGCGCACGAACGCGACGGTCCAGCCGGTCGGCTCGGCCAGGGTCATGGGCGTTGAAGCGCCCGTGTGGCTCCACCGCTTCGCCTCGCGCGCCGGTGGCTGACCAGACTGCGGCAATGCCCCGTCGTAGCCTGGTGATCGACACCGACACCGCGTCCGACGACGCGATCGCTCTCGTTCTGGCGGTTCGGGAACCGTCGGTCGACGTGCGTGCCGTGACCGTCGTCGCGGGCAACGTGCCGCTCGATCTCGCCGTGCGCAACGCGATCGTGACGCTCGACCTTGCAGGTGGTGTCGACATCCCGGTGCATGCCGGACGCGACCGGCCGTACATGCGCCCGCTCGATACGGCGCAGTTCGTGCACGGCCAGGACGGGATGGGCGGGGCCGATCTGCCCGACCCCTCGCGCGGGCCCACCTCGGGTGATGCGGTGGGGGAGCTGCTGCGGGTCGCCGCCGACGAACCCGGTCGACACGATCTGGTGACGCTCGGACCTCTGACCAACATCGCTGCCGCGCTCGAACGCGACCCCGACTTCCTGACGAGGTTCGGCCACACCTATCTGATGGCGGGGTCACCGGATGGCGTCGGGAACGTCGACGCGCTCGGCGAGTACAACGTGTGGGCCGATCCCGAAGCAGCGACGGCGGTGTTCGCCGCGCCCGGCGCCAAGACGATGATCGGTTGGAACATCTCACGGACCTTCGCCGTGATGAACGATGCCGATCAGGTGGCGCTCGCCGCAGTTGGACCGCTCGGCAAGTTCGCCGTCGAGATCAACGGTGACGTCGAGCAGTACTGCCTCGACACCGGGCTTTCGGGGTTCGATCTTCCCGACCCGATTGCCATGGCCGTCGCACTCGACGAGTCGATCATCGTCGAGTCCACCGACGAGTGGCTGGTGGTCGGCCTCGACGGACCGACCCGCGGCTGCACGATTCCCGACCGGCGTCACGGCCGGCCGGACCCGAACATCCGTGTCCTCTGGTCCGTCGACGAAGCCGCGTTCAAACACCGCCTCCTGGCCGCCTGCGCCGGCTGAGCGTCGGATCCCCGCCACGTTTGCGTGCAGTTCTCGGTGCGACGGGTCACCCAGAATGCAGCGCAAACGGGTGGAGAGCGTGACGGTCAGCGGGGCCGGTCGCCGGCCATCGGGCCCTCGGTGCGGGTGCGCTTGAGTTCGAAGAACGAATCCACGTCCATCATCGTCACCAACGCATCCCACATGGCAACGCTCTTCTCCGTCGAGGGGATGCGCGAGATCACGGGACCGAAGTAGCCGGCCTTCACGCCGTCGGAGTTCTCGAAGGCGATGATCGGCGTGCCGACGTCGTCGCCGACGAGCTCGAGAGCGTCGTCCATCGCGGCTCGGATGACCACATCCCACGAGTCGTCGTGGAAGGCGACAGCATGCGACGTGTCGAGCCCGACGGTCGCCAGCGCGTCGGCCGGATCGAACGGCGTCTCCTTGTCGTGGTGGATGCGGGCGCCGAACTCCCAGTAGAGCTTGAACACACCGTCGTTGCCGTCGGTGGTTCGCACCGACTCCATCACGCGCAGCAGATCGTGCGTGAACTTCGATCCGTCGTACCAGGAGGTGCCCGGCTCGGGCTCGTTCTTGAAGAGCAGGCTGATCGGGCGCCAGTTGATGTCGATGTCGCGGTGTGGTCGCACCTCGTCGACCACCCACCGGGCAGTCGTCCAGCAGAAGGGACAGCCAGGGTCGACCCAGAAGTCGATCTTCATGTCGTCACGTCGCTTTCGTGATCGTTGGCGGAGGGTGGGGGATCGAGATGCCGACGCCGCCGGGTTCGTTCGTGCCGAACCGCTCGATTTCGGCCGGCAGGTCGAGCGGGCCGACCGAGGCGCGAGCGGCGAGATCGTCGGTCGTGAGGAGATGGGCGGGAATGATCCAGACGACCTCGAACTCGATCCCGTCGGGATCCTTTGCGTAGAGGCTCTTGGTGGTGCCGTGATCGCTGGCGCCGACGAGCGCCCCGCGTTCGCGAAGGACGCTGGCGAGGCGTTGCAGCTCGCCGAGCGTGTCGACCTCCCACGCCAGGTGGTACAGGCCCACCGTCGTGCGACCGGCATCCGATGGAGCGGCGCCCTGACCGATCTGGAACAGGCCGAGGTCGTGGTCGTTGGTGGAGCCCGGAGCCTGCAGGAACGCGGCACCGGGGAACTCGCTCACGACACGGAAGCCGAGCGTGTCGCCGTAGAAGCCTGTCGACGCTGCGACGTCACGGACGTAGAGGACTGCGTGGTTGAGTCGATGAACACCCATCGATCTGCCACAACCTGATTGCGGTCGCAAACATTCCGAGCGCCCCGCGCCGAGCTGAAGGGAATCGAGCCGGATACGTCGGCTCCGGTCCGCAGGGACCGGAGCGGGAGCCCGGTCGGCGGAAAAGCCTGCTGGCGGGCGAGACGCGAGCGGCGAGACTGTCGGAATGGCGACGCAGGCCGGTGCGACCGGTTCTCGTTGGCGTGCCCTCGGCGCGCTGCTGCGGCCCGACGTGTGGCGTTGGGTCGGCCTCGGCGTGCTCGTGGCGATCGGATCGGCTCTCACCATCGCCGGCCCACTGGTCGTGCGGCGCGTCGTCGACACCGCCGCCGATGGCACCACCGCTGCCGAGATCACCCGGCTCGCCCTGATCTTCCTGGCGATCGCCGCGCTCGCGCAGCTCATCGCAGTGGTCGTCGCCTGGCTGGCCACGGTTGCGGCGTGGCGCACCACCAACGGTCTCCGACTCACCATGACGCGTCATGTGCTCGGCCTCGACCACGAGTTCCATCGCACGCACACACCCGGCGAGCTGATCCAGCGGGTCGATGGCGACATCACGTCGGTGTCGGACTTCTTGAGCCAGGTGGTCACCAAGGCCGCCGGTGCCGCCATGTTGGTGAGCGGCATGGTCGTCGTGCTCGGCGTGATCGACTGGCGGCTGGGCCTCGGCATGGCCGCGTACGTCGGGCTGGCGCTTGCCGTGATCGTGCGAACCCGACATCGGGCCGTGTCGGAGTCGTCCGATGAGATGGGCGCGCTCGGCCGGCTCTACGGCGGCATCGAGGAGCGGCTCACGGCTGCCGAGGACCTCCGCGCGAACGGGGCCGCCGACCATGTCGCCTGGCGTTTCGTCGAGGACAGCGAGGGAGCGCTGGTCAGCGCCGTTCGACGCGAGCGCGCCTTCCTCGTCATGTGGTGGTTCGTGCAGGGAGCAGTCGCCGCCGGCTGGGTGCTGTCGCTCGTGTTGGGCGCTGCGCTCGTGGCCGCCGGCACGATCACGATCGGCACAGCGTTCCTGCTCTTCCAGTTCGTCCTGCTCGTCGCGCGCCCACTCGAGGAAGTGGTACACGAGCTCGAGACGGTCCAGAAGGCCAACGGCGCGATGGTCCGCGTCGCCGACCTGCTGGCGATTCAGCCCAACGTGCTCGACGACGGTGACACCAGCCCACCACCCGGACCGTTGTCGATCACTGCGACGAACATCGACTTCGACTACGGCGACGATCGGCCCGTGTTGGCTGCCGTCGACCTGCACATCGATGCTGGACGGTCGGTCGGCATCGTCGGGCGCACCGGCAGTGGCAAGACCACGTTCTCGCGGTTGGTGCTCCGTCTCGTCGAGCCGACCGGTGGGCAGGTTGCTCTGGGCGGCGTGCCGATCGCCGAAATCCCGCTGGTCGAGCTCCGCCGCCGTGTTGCGCTCGTACCCCAGGAGGTCGAGCTGTTCGCCGGCACCGTGCGCGACAACGTCACGCTCTTCGACGACGAGCCGACCGACGCGGCGGTGGTCGATGCGCTCCAGCGGGTCGGCCTGGGTGCGCTCGCGGACAGCGGCATCGACCGGGAACTCGGCGCTGCCGGTGCCGGACTCTCCGCGGGTGAGGCGCAGCTCCTCGCCTTGGCGAGGGTGTGGTTGCGCAACCCGGACATCGTCGTGCTCGACGAGGCCACCGCGCGTGTCGATCCCGACACCGAACGACGTCTGGAGGCGGCGGTCGTCGAGTTGATGCGCGGCCGGACCACGCTCGTCATCGCCCACCGCCTGTCGACGCTGCGTTCGGTCGACGAGATCATCGTGTTCGACCACGGCCGCGTCGTGGAGCACGGTGACCGCACGGACCTCGTGGGCGACGACGACAGCCGGTTCGCCCGTCTGCTCGCGCTCGCCCTCGACAGCGAGTCAGCGCAAGGTTCTGATCCGACTGAGCCGACTCCGACGCACTCGGAGGTGACGCCATGACCTCCGATGTCGAACTCGCACGCGAACCCGCGATCGGCCCGCGCCCGCCAACCGACGCCGGCGTGCCACACCACGAGCCGACCCTCGAGGATGCGCCGGGCCTCGAGGACGCGCCGAGCCTCGAGGGAGTGCCGAACGTGTGGGCGCTGGCGTGGCGCGTGTCTCAGCATCGGCCGAAGGAGTTCTGGCTCGGCTGGTTCCTCTTCGTCGTGTTCTTCACGATGCCGGCGGTCAGCGGTTATCTGCTCGGCCGCGGCTACGACGCGCTCGAGCGTGGCGATACGACCGAGACGATGTGGTGGGCGGCCGCGATCGCGGTCAGCGAGACCATCCGAATGGTGTCGATCCATCACGGCGCGCTGATCTGGACCAAGGCCTGGATCCACATGCAGACGTTGCTGCGCGCCAACATGCTGGCCGCGCAGATGGCGAGCGGTGGCGTGCACGCAGGCCAGCCGCTCGGATCCGCTGGCTCGGCGATCACACACTTCCGAGACGACACCGAGGACGTCGCCAACCTTGTCGATGGCATCATCGACATCTCCGGAGGCCTCGTCTTCACCGTGATCGCCGGCTTCGTGCTCGGCGCGGCGGACGCTCGCGCGGCGGCCGTGCTCGTGATCCCGCTGCTCGGCGTCGGTATTGCGACGCGGGTGCTCGACACTCGTATCAAGGAGTACCGGGCCGCTGACCGGCGGGCGACCGAAGGTGTCACGGGCCTGCTCGGCGACGTGATGGCAGCCGCGACCACCGTGAAGGTGAACGACTCCAGCGAGGCGATGTTGCGTCGGCTCGCCGTGCTGGTCGAACGCCGTCGCTACACGGCCGTCCGCGACCGGGTGCTCGAAGAGGGTGTGCAAGCGTTCAGCCAGGGCGCCGCCGACATCGGGCTCGGTCTGGTACTGCTCGTGAGCGCGGGTGCGATCGCTTCGGGATCGTTCGACCTCGGCACGTTGGCGTTGTTCACCGCCTATCTCGGTTGGTTGAGCTTCCTGCCTCGCATGGTGGGCCGGGTGCTGGCTCGACGCAAACAGGCGGCGGTGGCGTTCGACAGGATGCGCGCCTTGGTCGCGGATCGAGAGGTCACGAACACCGTACGACGTCAGTGGCTCCCGATCGATCCGAGGGATCAGCGGGTGCGTCCGGAGGTGGCGCGTCCCGAGCGGGTCCCTCTCGAACGCCTCGAGGTCGACGAGCTCGTCGTTTCCTACGGCGGTCGTGTGGTCCTCGATGACATCTCGTTCCGTGTCGCCCGCGGTGAGTTCGTCGTGATCACCGGCCCCGTCGGCGCAGGGAAGAGCACCCTGTTGCGCGCGCTGCTGGGCCTCGCCTGGCAGGCGGAGGTCGCTGGATCGGTGCGCTGGAACGGCGCGGAGATCGACGACCGGGCGGCGTTCCTCGTGCCCCCCAACGCTGCGTTCCTGTCTCAGGTGCCCCAGCTGATCTCCGACAGCGTGGCGGACAACGTCGGGCTCGGCCCCGTGCGCGAGACCGATCTTGCCCGTGCCTTCGAGCTGGCGGCGATCACCGCCGACATCGCCGAGATGCCCGCTGGCGCAGCGACGCTGATCGGCCCGCGCGGCCTCCGGCTGTCGGGCGGGCAGCGTCAGCGGTTGGCGACCGCCCGGGCGCTCGTCCACGCACCCGAACTCGTCGTGCTCGACGACCTGTCGAGCGCGCTCGACGTCGAGACCGAGGTGCAGCTGTGGACCAACCTCGCCGACGCCGGCATGACGGTGATCGCTGTCTCCCACCGAGCGGTCGCGTTCGATCGCGCCGACCACGTGCTCCGCCTCGACGCCGGCCGCCTGGAAGGGTGAGTGCGGCGCCGGTCAGGTCGCCCGCTGGCGCGCTCGGTGGTCGGCGGTGTGGGTTCGGCTTGCGCAGCGGGAGTCGGCGCAGAACCGACGGGAACCATTGCGGGTCACGTCGTAGAAGAGGTGGTGGCAGTCGATGGCTGCGCACGTGCCGAAGCGACTGGTGCCGTGGTCGCACAACTCCTGAGCCAACGCCATCAGGAAGTCGGCGACCGCCTGGTCGTCGAAGGTCGCCGATGCGGGCGTCCAATGGATGTGGAGATCCGCGCCGTCGTGATCGGTCAGCGACGGGGTGATGTGGATGCCCGAGAGCTGCGCGTTGATCCACGCGACGGTCGGTTCCGGCTCGGCGCCGGGGAGCGCCGAGCAAGGTGTCGACCATGGCACCGACGCGCTCTTCGACCCGGTCGATCGCAGCGGCGGACGCGCCGGCGGCGCGACTGAAGCGATGGTCGTGCAGCAGCGTGCGGGCGTCGGCCGGTTCCGCGTCGCGATCAGCGGCATCGGACAACGCGTTGACGAGATCGACCAGGGCCTCGATGGTGAGACGGACTTCGGTGTCGTGCCCCGACGTGACGTACACGAGTGGGAGCGTATCCGTCTTCGACCATGTAAGGTACTAAACGAAGTTTAGCCACTTACACGGAATCCGGTCTGTCCAATGAATCTCGTCCTCAACCTGCTCGTCGTCGTTGCGACCGTCCTCGGATCGTGGATGGCGTTTCCCGCAAGCCCGTCGCATCGCTCGCACGCGCCGGGTCGACGGTGTCTCGGCGACGTGGATCGGGGTGAGCCTGGCGATCAACAGCTGGTGGATGGCGTACGGGCTGCTCGTCGGCGTCTGGGCCCTGGTGCCGGTGTCGATGATCTCGCTGGTGCTCTATGGAGTGATGGCGTTCTACTTCGTGCGGTCGGTGGGCCGACCGGCACTGCCGGGCCTGGCGATGGGCGCCTTCGGTCTCGGAATGGTGCCGCTGCCCTTCCTGCTGATCGGGGGCTGGCAACTCGCCGGTGTCGCAGTCGGCCTCTCGTACGGCGTGCAACTTGCTCCCCGCCGTCGTTGCCTCGTTGCGCACGTCGGCGCTGTCGGGGGTGTCGTCGGCGACGTGGATCATCGCGTTGGTGGAAGCGGCGCTCTGGCTCGTCTACGGCGTCGGTGTCGGCGACCTGGCGCTGACGCTCGCGGGCGTCGTCGGTGCGATGATGGCCTCGGTGATCCTGGCGCGCCTTGCGGCGACGGGACATCGCCCGTTCGTCGTGCTGCGTCCTCGCCGCCGCCTCGAACTGGCGCCCGCGAGCTGACGCCCACCGAACGGAGTCCTGACGGCGCGGGGTGGACAATCGCGCAACCGTCACTAGCCTGAACGAGGTAAACGTGAGTCAACGGTGGCTCCGATTTCAACAAGGAGCCGAAATGGCCACAGGTACAGTGAAGTTCTTCAATGACGAGAAGGGCTTCGGTTTCATCTCTCGCGACGACGGCGACGACGTCTTCGTGCACTACTCGAACATCCAGGGATCGGGTCGCCGGTCGCTGAACGACGGCGACACCGTCGAGTTCGAGATCGCTGCGGGCCGCAAGGGCCCCGAAGCGGTCGACGTCAAAGTCGTCTGAGGAGGCGTTCCGATTGGCTCGAAGCCCACAGTCCTATCAGAAGCGTCAACGAGAGCTCCGCAAGAAGGAGCGCAAGGCCGAGAAGCTCGCCGTTCGACACGGCAAGTCCTCGGACTCCGAGGAGGACGTCGATGACGGCCCCGACGAGGATGCGCTGCTCGAGGAGTTCCGTCTGTTGAACGAGAAGTTCGCAGCAGGCGACGTCGAAGAGGACGACTTCGAGTTCCGCAAGGCGGAGATCTTCGCCAAGCTCGGCCTCGGGGAAGCTCCCGAACCGCGTGAGGAAGCCTCCGAGTCGGACGACTGACTCTCTACAACTCGATCAACGACCCCCGGCTCGCCCGGGGGTCGTTGTCGTTTTCGACCCGTGTGGGCGCTCCTGCCGTCCTCGCGCTGAGCCAGAACCCCGTGCCAGCGCGGGCCGTCCGGCCGGACCACTGACCCGGCAGTGCGGCGATCACGTCGTCGGCTGGAAGATGAATCGGGGTCTGATCGCCGAGCGTGTTGACCCAGACGACGGTGCCGGCCGGGCGAAGTACGCGTGCGATCTCACCGGGGAACAGCAGCATGTTGATCATCACCACCGCGTCGAAACGCTCTGCCGGGAATGGCAGCGCGGCGGCGTCAGCGTGCACCCGTGGTGCGAGTTCACCGGGCGCGTGGCGCAGCATCTCCGCCGACAGGTCGGTGGCGATCAGCGATCCGACCACACCGGACAGCAGTCGCGTGCCCGCGCCCGTGCCGGATCCGAGCTCCAACCACGTGCCGTCGATCGGCACGTCGCCGCGGTCGAGCGCGTCGAGGAGCGGTGCGGCCCTGGTGTCGTCGACGTGACGCGACGACCACTCGGCTGCCATCGAGTCGAACAGTTCCGCCATGTGGGTGGCGTTGTCGGCAGTCCACGGTTCGCCGCTGGCCACCGCCCGGGTCCGGCGCCGGATGGGGTGATCCGGCCCGGCGAACGGTTCGGGCTCGACCGCCGAGGGGTGATCCGACAGCCGCTCGATCATCCGCCCAGTGTGGCATCTGGGTTCAGGCGCCGATGTCACAGGTGGGTGGTGAAACATGTTGCATTCATCGCTACATAGTTATATAGTGCTCGCCATGCCTCAGGCACTTCCATCCGAACTGCTCGAACACGTCGCCGAGCGCTTCCGCGTCCTCGGCGACGCGACGCGACTCGGCATCATCCGGACGCTCCTGGACGACGGCGAACAGAACGTCGGCCAACTGGTCGATCGCCTGGGCACCAGCCAGGCCAACGTGTCCAAGCACCTCCGCATCCTCCACGACGCGAGAATCGTCACCCGGCGCACCGAGGGCACATCTGCCTACTACTCCGTCACCGATCCGAGCCTCATGCCGGTCTGTGCCATCGTGTGCGACCGCCTGCGTGACCAGGTCGCCGACGACGCCCGAACGTTCGCCGTCTGAGCCCGACCCGACGTCTCTGCCACCCAGATCCATCACCCCCACCCAATCCGTCCCCGCACACAGAAAGCACCCATGACATGAGTACCGACCTCGAACCACCACCGCTGTCCGATTCATCGCTACATGAGCATCAACCGCTGGTCCAGCACGACGACATGGAAACCGACGTCGTGCACCCGCCGCTGGCCCGGATGGGTCGCTGGGCACACGGACACCGCAAGCTGGTGATCCTCACCTGGGCGGTCCTCGCGATCGGCTTGGGCGTGTTCGCGCCGCGACTCGAGCATGCGCTCTCCGGAGCAATGTGGGAGGTCAACGGCAGCGAGTCGCTCGCCGCGCGTGACGTCATCGACGAGCAGTTCGGCGGCCTGTCATCGCAGTCGGCGGTCGTCGTGATCCAGAGTCAGTCGACCCCGATCGACGATCCCGCGTTCCAGCAGACGATCGCCGACGTCAACGCGTTGATCGGCACCGAAGAGGGCTTCGGCCAGCCGATGCCGCCGCAGCCGGGCATGGACGGCCAGACCGTCATGATCCAGGCCGGCGCCAACGTCGACCCCACCGAAGCCGTCCGAGCCGCCGAACGACTCGGGCGACGACATCGGGGAACTCTCCCGCGAGATCGCGGGCGATGAGATCTCCGTCGCCCTCACCGGCTCGCCCGCATTCTGGGACGACTTCAACGCCGTCAACCGCGAGGGCATGTTGAAAGCAGAGATCCTCACCTGGCCCGTCACCGCCGTGATCTTGGTGATCGCCTTCGGCACGCTCGCTGCCGCCGGGCTTCCCCTCGTGCTCACCGCCGCCGGACTGCTCGCCTCGATGGGCGTGCTCTTCGGAATCACCCAGATCACCGACCTGTCGATCTGGACGTTGAACTTCGCCATGATGTTCGCGCTCGCGCTCGGCATCGACTACGCCCTGTTCATCGTCACCCGCTACCGAGCGGCACTCCACGCCCACCCCGAGGACCCGCAACACGCCGCTGGCATCGCAATGGACACCGCGGGCAAAGCCGTGCTCTTCTCGGGCATCACCGTGCTGGTGAGCCTCTCCGCGGTTCTCCTGGTGCCGATCCCGGCGTTCCGATCCATGGCCGCCGGCATGATGCTGTCGGTGAGCTTCGTCCTGCTCGCCGCGCTCACCCTGCTCCCCGCACTCCTGGGCCCTGGCATCGACAAGTTTGCGCTGCCGTGGCACTCCAAAGGTGACCACCACAGCGAGTTCTTCGCCAAGCTGGCCGACCGGATCCAGGCCCACAAGGTGATCGTGGCCGGCGGCGCCGTCGTCGTGCTGCTCGCACTGGCGCTGCCATTGCTCGGCCTGAAGACCGGGATGCCGGGCATCACCGTCCTCCCCGAGGACGAGCAGGCCCGTCAGGGCTACGACATGATCGCCGACGGCTTCGGCCCTGGCGGTCCCGGTCCCATCCAGGTGATCGTCCCTGCCGACGGTGACGCGCAGGCCGTCGCCGATCAGGTGATGGCCACCGAGGGCATCGTCATGGCCTTCCCGCCCTCGCCGGGCATGGAGGGTGCGAGCATCATCCAGGCCGTCGGTGCCTACGACCCTTCATCCGACGAGGCGTTGGCCCTGATCCCGACACTGCGGACCGAGTTGCCCGACGGTGTGCTCGTCGGCGGTCCGGTCGCCGAGAACTTCGACCTCGACCAGACGCTCTCGGAGAAGGCGCCGCTCGTGATGGGCGTCGTCCTGGTGCTGGGCTTCATCCTGCTGATGATCGCTCTGCAGGCGGTGATCGTTGCCTTCGTCGGCGTGATCTTCAACCTGTTGTCGGTCGCCGCGGCGTTCGGTGTCGGTGCCCTGGTGTTCCAGAACGGCATCGGAGCAGGATTGCTGAGCTTCGAGAGTCAGGGATACCTGACCTCGTGGGCGCCGCTGTTCTTCTTCGCCCTCGTGTTCGCCATCTCGATGGACTACACGGTGTTCCTGCTGGCGTCGACCCGAGAGCACTTCGAACGCTCGGGTGACGCTGCCGAGGCCGTGCGGGGGTCGCTGAGTCACGTCGGGCGACCGATCGTGGCCGCGGCCGGAGTCATGATCGCCGTGTTCTACACCTTCGCCATCGCCGGCACCCTGCCGATGAAGGAGATGGGCCTCATCCTCGGCACCGCCGTGCTGCTCGACGCCTTCCTGATCCGGTTGGTGCTGGTCCCGGCGACGCTCTACATCATCGGCAACAAGGCCTGGTGGCTGCCGCGCTGGATGGATCGCATCCTCCCCAACGTCAAGTTCGCCCACTGACGAGCTGACATCATCGTCGAGGTTCCTCCAATCGCCTCGGCTTGACCGGTGCGGACGGGCTCCCCAGCCCGTCCGCACGGTCGCGTCCACGCGGATCTGGCCTGGCCCGGTGTTCGGTAGCGTGCGGAGATGTTCCGCCAGGTGGTTTCGTTCCGATGGGTCGAGGGCACGTCGCCCGAGTCGAAGCAGGGCCTGCGAGACGCGGTCGAACGACTGCGCGAGATCCCCGAGTTGGTCGCGATGACCTGGGGGGACGACGCCGGCCACTTCGACGGCAATTTCGATTTCGTGGTGGTGATGGACTTCGCCGACTTCGCGTCGGCCCGACGGTACGTCGACCATCCGCTCCACCGGCGCTACGTCGAGGATCACGCGACCAAGGTCGTCGGCGAGCGCGTCGTCGTCCAGCACGACTGGGTCCCAGACCGGACGTGACGACTCCCGCGGCGCCCGGCGGGTCGAAGCTGCCGGCGCGGATCTCCCTCACCTGCGGCCGAACTCAGGGGCGGGTGATCGCGGCAAAGGTCACCGCCGCGGCCTGTGCCACGTTCAGCGAGTCGACCGAGGGCTCGATCGGAATGCGGACCCGGCGTCCGGCAGCGGCGAGCATCGCCCGACTCAAGCCCGGTCCTTCCGCTCCCAGGCACACCGCCAGTCGCTCCGGCACGTCGGCACTCCACAGATCGACCGAATCGGCACCGGGCGTCATCGCCCATGTCTCGAATCCAGCGGATCGGAGTTGCGCGGTCACCGTCGACCAGGCATCGACTCGGGCGATCGGCAGGGTCAGCACCTCACCCATGCTCACCCTGACGGTGCGGCGGCTGTAGGGGTCGGTGCAGGTCGGATCGATCACGAGGCCGTCGATGCCGAAGGCCCGTGCGGCGCGTGCGATCGCACCGAGGTTCTCTGCGTCGTTCAAGCCCTCCAGAACGGCGAGTCGCCGCGCCGACGCGGTCAGTTCGTCGAGCGACGGGTGGGGCCGACGTGCAGCACTGGCGATCACGCCGCGGTGCAGATCGAAGCCGACCACCCCGGCGATCACGTCCCGGTCGACCACGTACACCGGAACCCCGAGAGCCGCCAGCGCCGACGCGTTGGCATCGAACCGCTCGACGCGTGACGGCGCCAGCATGACCGAGCGGATCGTGTGGCCCGACTCGATCAGCCGATCGATCGCCACGTAGCCCTCGACGATGAACGATTCGTCGCGCTCGTAGCGACGACGGTACGGCTGATCGTTGAGCGCCCGGTAGTCGTCGAGTCGAGGGTCGTCGCCCCGTTCGACGATCGTCCTGGTCAACGCGCGAACACCTGCGTATCGTCGGCGAACGCCTTGAACTCGAGCGCGTTGCCGGACGGGTCGAGCAGGAACATCGTCGACTGCTCGCCGATCTCGCCGGCGAACCGGGTGTGTGGCTCGATCACGAAGTGAGTCCCGGCCGCGAGGAGCCGATCCGCGAGCTCCCTCCACTCGGACGGGCTCAGCAGAACGCCGAAGTGGGGAACGGGGACATCGTGTCCATCGACCGGGTTCGACAAGGCGGAAGGCCGATACGTCGGATCCAGGTGGGCCACGAACTGGTGGCCGTAGAGGTCGAAATCGACCCACGAGTCGCTCGAACGTCCCTCGGCGCATCCGAGCGCCACACCGTAGAACGACCGGGCCGCAGCCAGGTCGTGCACAGGCATCGCGAGATGAAAGCGCGGTCGTGGCGTGTCCCGGGTCGCCGGGGCCGGCGCGGTGCTGTCCGACGGTGTCACAGCGGGAGGACGTAGGTGCCCTGGGCGGTTGCGGTCGGCTTGTCGTCACGGTCGTCGCACCACACCCGAATCGTCCCGACCACGTTGCGTCGCCCGGCGACGTCGAGGGTCGCCTTGGCCCACAGCATCTTGCCCTGTGCCGGACGGAGGAAACGGATGGAGAGTTCGGACGTGAGCGCCATGGGTTCGATCCGGCCGGTCGCGCCGAACACGAGATACCAGAGTGCGGCATCGGCGAGGCTGAACTGCGACGGGCCCGACACGAAGGCGCCGGGACGCAACTCGGCATCGGAGATCTCCCGGCGAGCGAGGGCGAAGTCGGCGCCGATCGAGTCGCAGGTGTTGTTCGAACCCGGAAAGAGCTGCTCGATCATCTCGTTCACCGCGGCAGCCGTCGGCAGCGGCGGGCTCGAGTTCTCGTCGTCGGCCGTGGATGAAGGCATGGGCAGACGCTAGTGGCGATGACCTCCGTCGACCCGCGAGCTTCGCCGCGACCGCCGAATCGTGGCATCGTTGCCGCCATGGCCGACAGTGAGATCCCGATGTCCTTCGATCCACTCGACCGGGTGGTCGTCGTCGGTGCGTCGCTCGCCGGCCTACGCGCCGCGGAGACGCTGCGACAGCACGACGTTGCCACCTCGATCGTGGTGGTCGGCGACGAAGTGCATCGCCCCTACGACCGGCCGCCGTTGTCGAAGAAGGTGCTGTCGGGTGAATGGGAACCCGACCGGATCCACCTCCGACAGCCCGACGTCTTCGACGACCTCGACGTCGAGTGGCGCCTCGGTCAAGCCGCCACCGCACTCGACCTCTCCGCCCGCCAGCTCACCCTGGCCGACGATTCCGCTCTCGCCTTCGACGGGCTGGTGATCGCAACGGGTGCGCACCCACGCCGGCTCGCTGGGCAGGACGACTTCGCCCACGTCCACGAACTCCGCACTCTCGACGACGCGCTCCGGCTGCGCAGCGAGATCGTCGGCGGTGGTCGCCGAGTCGTTGTCATCGGCGCCGGCTTCATCGGGCTCGAAGCCGCTGCGACCGCGAAGACGCTGGGCAACGACGTCGTCGTTCTGGAGGGAGCAACTGCCCCGTTGATTCGAGGGATCGGCGCCGAGATGGGCGAGGCGATTGCTGATCTGCACCGTGCTCACGGTGTCGAGGTGCGCTGCGGTGTGTTCATCGAGGGCCTGACGGCCGACGGGGTACGACTGGTCGGTGGTGACGTCGTGCCGGCCGATGCGATCGTCGTCGGGATCGGCGTCACACCCAACACGCACTGGTTGGAAGGCAGCGGCCTACGACTGCGCGACGGGGTCGTGTGTGATGCCAACCTCAACGCGCTCGACGTGTCGGGTCAGGTGGTGCCCGGTGTCTTTGCGGCCGGTGACGTCGCCCGCTGGCCGAACGGGCTCTTCGACGAAGAGATGCGTGTCGAGCACTGGACCAACGCCGCCGAGCAGGGGGCCCACGTCGCCGCCAACCTCCGCCACCTCGCCGCCGGCGAGCCATTCGAGCCGTACGCGCCGCTGCCGTTCTTCTGGAGTGACCAGTTCGAGCACCGCATCCAGTTCCTGGGCCGGGCAGCCCTCGACGACGAGGTGCGGGTGGTCGCCGGTTCCGTCTCGGACGCGAAGTTCCTTGCGCTGTTCGGACACGACGGCCGCCTGCACGGTGCCCTCGGCGTGAACGCTCCGAGATGGGTGATGCCGACGCGCAAGCTCTTCCTCGAGGGGGCCTCCTGGGACGAGGCAGTCGCCGCCACGACGGGGCTCGACGCCTAGGCTCCTCGGATGACCTCCGCCGGCTCGCACACGTCGAATGTCTGGGCCAAGACCACCGATCTGCAGGTGGTGAGCGGTCACGGGTGTCGTGTCGTCGACGTCAACGGTGACGAGTACCTCGACTTCACTGCCGGAATCGCCGCGGCATCGACAGGCCATTCACACCCCAAGGTCGTTCAAGCGATCGCCGACCAGGCCGCCCGTATCATCCACGCCCAACAGAACGTGTACACCCACAACCTGCTCGAGCCGCTCGCGGCCAAGCTCGACGAGATCACGCCGACGTCGATCGACACGTTCTTCTTCGCGAACTCGAGCGACGAAACCCTCGAGGTCGCTGTGAAGGTCGCCAAGCACGCGACGGGACGCCACAGCATCGTCGTGTTCGACGGCGCCTTCCACGGTCGCACGCATCTGACGATGGCGATGTCGACGGCGCGTGCGATCGACCGTGGGGGCTACGGTCCCTTTCCGCCCGGGGTCTTCGTTGCGCCGTTTCCCGATCCGCATGCGTCCGATCAGGAAGCGGAGATCAGCCGTGCACTACGTGGCTTCGATCGCCTCCTGCAGACGCAGGTCGTCGCCGACGAGGTCGCCGCGATCGTGATCGAACCGGTGATCGGCGAGCGCGGGTACATTCCCACGCCTGCCGACTTCATCACCGGTCTTGCCGAACGCTGTTCGCGGCACGGCATCTTGTTCATCGCCGACGAGACCCAGAGCGGCTTCGGGCGCACCGGCAAGATGTTCGCGATCGAGGCCCACGACGTCGAGCCGGACATGATGTGCATGGCCAAGGGGATCGCGTCCGGGTTCCCGTTCGCGGCGCTCGGGATGCGCGGCTCGATCGACGCCCAGTGGCGAGTCGGCAGTCAGGGAGGATCGACCAACGGCAACCCGATCGGGTGCGCTGCCGCGTTGGCGACGATCGAGGTGCTCACCGAGCCCGGTTTTCTCGACAACGTCCATGCCCGCGGCAACCAACTCATCGACGAGTTGCGTGAGATGCAGCAGCTCGATTCGGCGCTCATGTACGTGCGCGGTCGTGGCTTGATGGTGGCGACCGAGTTCGAGACACCCGAACGCGCCGAGGCCGTCGTGGAGCACTGCCTCCGTCAGAGCCGGGTCATCTTGATGATGGGGGGCACCCGCAATCGCACGATCCGCTGGATGCCGCCGCTGGTGGTCACGAGCGACGAGGTGAACGAAGCAACGCAGGCGTTCGCCGCGGCAATCCGTGCCACGGGCTGATCGCTGCCGATGGCCCGCCTCGATTCGTCCCGCATCGCAGCGTGGCGTGGACTGCAGGCCCTGGTCGGTCAGATCGAGCGGGGCCTCGACGAGGAGTTGCGTGCCGATTGGGACATCCCGCTCGGATGGTTCGACGTCTTGGCTTCTCTCCAACGCCTCGGGGGACGTGCGAGACCGCTCGACGTTGCCGCCGACCTGCGGTTGCCTCCCTCCAGTCTGAGTCGACGGCTCGATCGACTCCAGGAAGAAGGCTGGATCGCCCGGCACCGCGAGGTCCCGGGAGCGGACCTTCGAGCGGTCGAGGTCGAACTCACGCGGACGGGGCGACGTCTGTGGCGTGAGATGAACGTGAGCTACCGGCGCGCCCTGCAGGCACAGTTCGCGATCCATCTCGATGATGCCGACATCGCCGACATCGCCCGCGTGCTGGACACGCTGTTCGGGATCGATGAACCGGCCGATGAAGCGGGTCAACCGTGGCCAGACCCCGGTTGAGCCGTGGTCAGGCGTACATCGCCTCGATCTCGTCGGCGTAGCGGGCGTTGACGCCGCGACGCTTGAGCTTGGAGGTCGGTGTGAGCATGTCGCTGTCCGGCATCCATTCCTCGCCGACGAGCGCGAACTTCTTGATCTGCTCGACCTGGGCGAACTGTTCGTTGACCTCGTCGATGCCGGCCTGCACCTCGGCGCGGACATCGGGGTCGGCGGCGAGCTCGGCCAGCGACGACGACTCCTTGCCGTGCGACTTGGCCCAGACGACGGCTGCCTCGGGATCGAGGACCAGGATCGCGGACACGAACTTTCGTGCATCGCCGATCGCTGCGGCTTGGCCGATCAGCGGAATGGTCTTGAGCGCCGCTTCGAGGTTGGCCGGGCTGATGTTCTTGCCGCCGGAGGTGATGATCAGCTCCTTCTTGCGGTCGACGATCTTGATGTAGCCCTCGTCGTCGATCTCGCCGATGTCACCCGAGTGGAGCCAACCGTCGACGATCGTCTCGGCGGTCTTGTCGGGCTGCTTGAAGTAGCCCTGGAACACGTTGCCGCCCCGGCAGATCACCTCGCCGTCGTCCGCGATCTGCACCTCCATACCGTGGCAACCCCGACCGACGGTGCCGATCTTGGGGCGTTCGGGCGAGAACGTCATCGGACCGGTCGTCTCCGACATGCCGTAGATCTCGGCGAGCGGGACGCCGATGGCGTTGAACCACTCGAGTACCGGCACCGGGATCGGAGCGGCGCCGGTGATCGCCAACTCGACGGCGTCGAGGCCGACCAGCGCGCGGACGTTGGCGAACGCGACGCTGTCGAGGAAGTCGAGCGTCGCCTGCTGATCTTCGGTGAAGTCGCCGTCGAGGTTCGATCGCCGGATCTCGATCGCCGCGTTGACACCGTCGTCGAACTGCTGCTTGCGCTCCGGATCAGCCGCGAGCGCCGCATTGACGCCGTTGTAGATCTTCTCCCAGACCCGCGGGACGCCGAAGGCGAGCTGAGGGTGGACCTCCTTCAAGTACACCGTCAGCTGGTTGGGGTCGGGGCAGCAGTACACGCTGTAGCCGAGCATCATCGACTGGTAGTGGCTGACGGCCCGCTCGGCGATGTGGGCCATCGGGAGATAGGAGACCACCCGCATCCCGACGAAGTCGTCGAAGTCGATCGATCGCTTGAGGATTTCGATCGTGTACACGATGTTGTACTGGCTGATCATCACCCCTTTGGGCGGACCTGTCGTCCCCGACGTGTAGATCAGTGTGGCGATGTCGGTCGGGTCGGTCGCGGCGGCCAGGGCGTCGAGGTCGGCACTGCCGGCACCGAGCAGTTCGGCCGCTTCGTGCACACCGTCGGGAAGCGGACCCTCGGGCGGCTCGATCACGTAGATGCGTTCGAGGGCAGGCAGTTCACCGCGCACCTTGAGGATCCGCTCGAGGAAGCCGGCGTCCTCGACGATGGCCACACGCGCCTCGGCGTGGCCGGCGAGGTACTGGATCTCCTCAGGCGACGACGAGTTGTAGATGCTGACCGGCGTGGCCCGCAGGAACTGTGCCGCGGCGTCGAACCAGTGGAAGTCGGGCCGATTGCGCATCATCAACAGCACCCGCTCGCCGCTGCCGACCCCGGCGCCGGCCAATCCGGCGGTCGCCTTGGCGACCTGGTCGGCGAACTCCTGCAGCGTCCACGCATTCCATCCACCGTCGTCCCGCATCGAGTGCAGCGCAGCAGATCCGGGATGCGCTCGCACCAGGTCCAGGAACTCGCGAGGCACCGTGCGGCCCGCGGCGGCGGCGTCGACGTCGGCGATGGAGGACAAGGGCGTCAGTGAACTCATGTGCTCATTGTCTCACGCCTGGTGGTCCCAGGAAACCTGCGTCAACCCGCAACGGATAGCGTGGCCTGATGCCCGCACTCTCGACCCTGATCTGGGTCGGCGTCGGCGTGCTGCTCGGCTACCTCCTGTGGAAAACCGGGATCATGATGCTGCGCAGCATGACCTCGATGCCCCCGGAGCCTCCACCGGCTGGCGAGCTCCGCAAGGTGAACCGCAGATATCGCTGCGATGTCTGCGGGGTGGAGCTGAAGTTGACGATGGCTCCAGATGAGGACCCGCCGCCCCCTCGGCACTGTCTCGAGGACATGACCGAGATCGCCCCGCTCTACGAATGATCCGTGCGGGAATCTGGGGGACGACGCGTTGTCCACAGGAGTGTGGACAACATGGGGGGGGAATCACGACGATGTGATTCGGGTCGGGTGCGTGGTCGAGTGCGGCTACCGCCACTTGGTGGCGGTGTAGAGCCCACCGAGGATCATCACGAGTCCGATCAGCGTGGGGATGTTGCTGTCGGTGAAGACCAGATAGCGGAGCATGATCATCACGCCGCCGCCGATCAGCAACACCAGCATGATCACGGGGATCCAATTGGGTGGGACGAGCTGACGGGGTTGCGCCTTGGGCGTGTACCGCGAGGACGCCGCGACGTCGTGATGCTCGTCGTGGGGTTTCGTGCTGCTGGTCGTGCTGACGTAGCGGTCCTCTGGTCGCGTCCCTTTCGGGGTGACGCGTCCACCGCCCGTCTTTCGCTTCGGGGGAGCCATGCGGCAACGAGCATACGTGATCTGATCGACACTGCATTCACGGCACCCGCTCAGGGTCCTCAGACCCCCGACTCGGCTGCATACTTGAGCGGTGCGTTCAGCCTCTCGTGTCCTGGTCATCGACAGCTACGACAGCTTCGTCTACAACCTCGTCCAGTACCTCGGTGAACTCGGTGCCGAGCCGATCGTCGTTCGAAACGACGACATCACGGTCGACGACGCGGTGGCGCTGGCGCCCGACGCCGTGCTGCTCTCGCCGGGTCCGGGTCGCCCGGAGACCAGCGGCATCATCTGCGATTCCATCGGAGCGTTCGCCGCGCAGGCGACACCCGTCTTCGGGGTCTGCCTCGGCCATCAGGCGATCGGCCACGTGTACGGTGCGGATGTCGTGGGTGCCCCCGAGTTGATGCACGGCAAGACGTCACCGATCCTGCACGACGGCGACGGGGTGTTCGCCGGGCTGCCGTCACCGTTGACGGCGACGCGCTACCACTCGTTGACCCTCGACCCGGACAGCATCCCCGACGAACTGCTCGTCACCGCCCGCAGTGCTGATGGGGTCGTGATGGGGGTCCGCCATCGCACGCTCGACGTCGAAGGTGTGCAGTTCCACCCCGAGAGCATTCTCACGGGCCACGGCCACGATCTCCTGCGAACGTTCCTCTCGCGAGTGCGCTGAGCCGACCCGAACCGACGGGCGCCCGAGCGAATCCGAGCTCACGCTTCCCTGGAAACCGGAACGCTGTCGGCGTCGGCACTCGAGCGCTGGTCAGGGGGCCGTGGTCGTGGTGGTCGGAAGGGGGGTCGTGGTGGTCGGCGCCAGCGTGGTCGTCGTGGTCGTCGGCGGTGAGGTGGTCGGCGGTGCGGTGTTGCGGGCCACGACGATGGTGATCTCGGTACCGGGTGGCACGGTCGAGCCGACTGGCAGGCTCTGGGAGATGACGCGCCCGTCCTCGGCGGGACCGAAGTTGCCGTCCTGATACCTGACCACCGGGATCAGTCCGATCTCGGTGAGCGTATTGCGAGCCTGGGCCTCGGTCCGGCCGACGACGACCGGCACGCGGACGTCCTCCGGTCCGCTCGACACGATGATCAGGACGTCGCTGCCCTTCTCGACGAGTTCGCCGGGTCCGGGTCGCATCTCCATGACGGTGTTCACGGGCACGGTCGGACTCGACCGGAGGTCGGTGGTGACGACGAACTCGTACGGCGGTGCCTCGAGGATGCTTCGTGCGTCGACCTCGTCCATGCCGATGACCTCGCCCGGTACCTGCACGCTCGACGGTGGCGCAGAGACGACGAGGTTGACGAGGGAACCCTGGAGCGCCGGTGTCTCCGGGGGTGGGTCGCTGCTGATCACGGTGTCCACGGGAACGTCGTCGCGTTCGATCGTGGTGAGCTCACCGACGACGAACCCGTCTGCCGCGAGACGGGTACGAGCGTCCTCGGTCGACAGCCCGACGACGTTGGGAATCGGCACCAACTGCGGATCGGGGTTGTAGAACACCTCGACGATCTGGTCCTGCAGGATCAACGTGCCGGCGACCGGGTCGGTGCGGTGAACGAAGCCGAAGGGAACGAGGTTGTCCTCTTCGGCGATCGTGGTGAAGTTGATGTTCTTGTCGGCCAGGTCGGCGGTGACCTCGGCCAACGGGCGGTTCGTGTAGTCCTCGAGGACGAACTGCTCTGCTTCCTCGCCGCCGTCCTCGCCGCTCAGCGCCTGGAACAGCAGCACGCCACCGATGACGAGCAGGATCAGGGCGATGAATGCCCCGAGGGCGTACCAACCGGTGCGTGACGGGTTGGTGTCGTAGTACATCGCGTCAGCTGATGCACCGGTCGGATAGCCGGCTTCCATCATGCCGGTCGACGGCACGGTGGCCGAGCGAGGTGCGCCGGCCGGGACCATCCCGGTGGGGGCTGTCGTCGGATTGATCGTGGTGGCGCCAGCCCCACCGGCGACCGCGGCGCCGGCGACGGCGATGCCGGCGGCGCGGTTCTGGGCGCCCTGTGCCGCGGCCAGGGCTTGGACCGGTTCGTCGTTGCGGAATCGGCGCAGGTCGTCGCGCAGCGCGGCGGCACTGGGGTAGCGCAGCTTGGGGTCCTTGGCGAGCAACTTGGCGATGATCGCCTCGAACGACCGGGGGACGTCGGCGACGATCTGCACCAGTGGCTGGGGTGCGTCGTGCACCTGCTTGTAGGCGATGCTCACCGGGTTCTCGCCGGTGAACGGCGGCCGTCCGGCCACCATCTCGTACATGACGATGCCAAGGGAGTAGAGGTCGCTGCGCGGGTCGGGTTGCGCGCCCTGGGCCTGTTCGGGGGAGAAGTAGGTGGCCGTGCCCATCACCGAGCCGACCTGGGTGAGATTCGATTCCGTCGGGGCGTTGAGCGCCCGGGCGATGCCGAAGTCGGCGACCTTCACCTGGCCGTTCGAGCCGATCAGGATGTTGGCCGGCTTGATGTCTCGGTGGGCGACATGGTTGTCGTGCGCGAACCCGAGGGCGGCGGCGACCTCGCTGGCGATCTCGGCGGCCTGCTTCGAGGTGAGCTGCTTGTTCGTCGAGAGGATCTCGGCGAGGGTACGGCCCTGCACCTCTTCCATCACGATGAAGTAGGTGCCTTCGTACTTTCCCCAGTCGTAGACGTTGACGATGTTGGGATGTGACAGGCTGGCGGCCGATTGTGCCTCGCGTCGGAATCGCTCGACGAAGTTGGCGTCGGTCGCGAACTCGGGGAACAACACCTTGACGGCGACCTGGCGGTCGAGCAGGAGATCGCGCGCGGAGAACACGTCGGCCATGCCGCCGCGTCCGATCCGCTTGTGGATCTCGTATCGGTCGTTGATGACCGTCGCCTGCCCGTTGTTCGTCACTGTGTGCTCTCTCCGCCGCCACGTCGGTTCGCAGCGCCTCGCAAGGTTACCGACTGGTCACGATGCGTGAGCTTCAGGCCCGTGACGGGGGCGAAGCCGCCGCCGACCCGGACCGCGACGGTCGAATCGTTCGCTGACTCGCGGATCGACCGAGTCATCCGCCCGCCCCCGGTGCGGTCGCCGCTGCGCCGGGACCGGTGAGCAGGAAGTCGAGCATGCCCTTGGCGATCGGCCCGGCGAGACGTCCACCGGTTGCTGCGACGTCGGCGGTCGATTGGACGTTGGTGAGCACCACCGACACGGCGTACTGCGGGTCGTCGGCCGGCGCAAAGGCGATGATCCACGCGTGGGACAGGTCGGGATTCGACGGATCGCCGAGTTGGGCCGTCCCCGTCTTGGCCGCGACGGGGATCCCGCCCTCGAGTGCGATGCAGCAGCTCGCGGTGCCCCGCTCGGCCACGCCGATCATCAACTGGCGTTCGATCTCGGCGGTCTGCGGCGAGATCGGCGTCTTCCACACCTTCGGAGTCGTCTGGTCCAGGACGCGGCCCGCCTGATCGTAGGTCGACTCGACGGCGTAGGGCGTCATCATCCGGCCACCGTTGGCGACGGTACCGGCCACCATCGCCATGTGCAGCGGCACCATCTGGACCTCGCTCTGGCCGAAGCCGCGGATCGCGAGCAAGGGCAACTCTTGCGCCAGGTTGTCGGTGTTGCCGAACGTGCTCGCCGTCGGTCGCGGCAGATCGATCGGCAGTTGCTCGCCGATACCCCACGCTTGCGTTGCCCGCGATCATCGCCTGCGGGCCGAGGAACGTGGAGAGCTGCGCAAAGGGGATGTTGCAGCTGCGGGCGAACACGGTGGCCAGATCGCCGCCACACAGGCTCCCGTTGTAGTTCTGGATCGGATCGTTGGTCTGAGGCGGCACCCATTCGCGTTCGTCGGGGAACTGGCTGTCGAGGGTGGCGACGCCGCTCTCGAGCGCGATCCCGGTGGTGATCACCTTGAACGTCGATCCTGGCATGTAGCGCTCCTGGTACGCCTGGGCGAGCAGCGGATTGCCGGGGGCGTTCTGCAGGTCGGTGATGGTCTGCTGGGCGATGTCGAAGTCGGCGTTGACGAACGTGTTCGGGTCGAACGTCGGGTTGCTGTACATCGCTCGGATCGCGCCGGTCTTCGGTTCGATCACGGTGATCGAACCGCTCTGGCCACCGAGGAGGAACTGGGCGGCCCCCTGCGCGTCGTGGCGGACTGCCAGTTCGACGGTGCCGGTCGAGCCGGTACCTCCGGTGAGGAGGTCGCCGAGGCCACGGATCTGTTGCTCGGTGGTCGAACCGGTGAGCACGTCGCCGTACATCCGCTCGACCTGCGTCGAGCCGAACGCGAACGTGTAGTAGCCGGTGATGTCGGCGAGCAGGTCCCCGGTCGGGTACTCCCGGCGATACTCGTAGGGCTCGCCCGGCGCGGTCGGATACGACACGGCCGCGACGATGCCGTCGCTGGTCACGATCGGGCCACGTGGTTTGTTGAACTCGCGCAACACCTGACGGGTGTTGTCGAAGCGGGCGTCGAGTTCCTGCTTGCGCCCGACCTGCCAGTAGTTCAACGCAACGAACAGCACGACGTAGCAGGCGATCAGCCCGAGCGCGAGCTGGCGGATCTGGCGGTTCACGCAGCCGCCCGACGTTCGTCGCGGCGCAGACGCCGACCGAGTCGCCACGCCGTCCAGCGCTCCGATGGCGTCGGGTCGTCGGGCAGCTCACCGAGTCGCCTGGCCGACGAATCCGAGAGGCGAATCAGAAGCGCGAGCAGGACGTAGTTCGCGACCAGCGACGACCCGCCGTAGCTGACGAACGGCAGCGTGATGCCGGTGAGCGGCACGACCTTGATGACGCCGCCGATGATGATGAAGCCCTGGACGCCGACGATGGTGGTGAGGCCGACGGCGAGCAGCTTCTCGAACGTGCGGTCGGTGCGCAACGCGATGCGCAGGCCGGCCCCGACGATCAACACGAATGCCATCAGCACCGCCGATGCACCGATCAGGCCCCACTCCTCACCGATCGCAGAGAAGATGAAGTCGTTCTGCGCTTCGGGCACCTGACCCGGGTTGCCGCGGCCCAGCCCGGTGCCGGTGAGCCCGCCGTCGGCGAGCCCGTAGAGCGCCTGGATGATCTGGTAGCCGTCGTCGAGCGGGTCGGCCCACGGATCGAGCCAGATGTCGACACGGGTCTGGACGTGGCCGAACTGCGTCCACGAGAAGTAGGCGGCCCCGGCGAACAACAGCACGCCGATCAGCAGGTAGCCGATCCGTTCGGTGGCCACCCACATCATCACCACGAACAGCGTGAAGAACAGCAGCGACGACCCGAGGTCCTGCTGGAACACCATCACCACGACGGCGAACCCCCACGCCATCAGGATCGGTGCGATGTAGCGAGGTTCGGGCAGACGGAACGGCCCGACCTTCCACGTCGACGCGGCGATCAGCTCACGACGGTCGGCCAGGTACGACGCGAAGAAGATCGCGAGGAACACCTTGGCGAACTCGCCCGGCTGGAAGTTGATCGGGCCGACGCTGACCCAGATGCGAGCCCCGTTGATGTTGACACCCAGGCCAGGCACGAGCGGGAGGAGCAGCAGGAACGCTGCCGGCGACGAAGAACAGCCAGCTGTAGCGGGAGAGATCGGTCGCTCGTTGGACGATGAGCATGGTCAGGACGAACGCAACGATGGCGACGAGACTCCAGGTGGCCTGCAGGCCGGCGAGTTCGTCGTCGAGGCGGGTGATCATCACGAAGCCGATGCCGTGGAGCAGCGCAGCGAGCGGGCAGCAGGGTGCCGTCGGCGCCTCGGGCCACGAGGCGCACGACGACGTGGGCGCACAGCAGCAGGCCCATCAGGATCTGCCACGAAGAACACGATCCCTGGCGGGATCTCGGCGTTCGTGCCCAGCGCCGTGATCGTGTACGCGGCCCCGGTGATCAACGCTGCCATGATCACCAGCGTCAGTTCGGTGGTGCGCCGGCTGCGCGCGAGGGGCGAGTCGGGACGCTCGACGATGCCGTCGTCCTCGACGTACCACGTGGGCGCCGCGGTGTCGGTCACGGCCCGCTGGTGGTGGTCACGCCGGTGGGCGTCCGGACGCCACTCGATCGTGGCCTCGTCGACCGTCGTCGCCGGGGGAACCGTCGTGGTCGTGGTGGTCGTCGTCGTGGTCGTGGTCGTGGTGGTCGTGGTGCGTGCCGGCATTGATGAACTCGACGGCGTCTTCGAAGCTGTCGAAGCGTGGCTCGGCCTCGATGGCGTTGGCGACCTCGGGGTCGAACTCGTCGCGCTCGGGTCCCACGGCGTCAGCGGTGGGCTCGATCCAGAGCACGCCGCCGGAGCGGCCCTGGTAGATGACCGCCTGATCCTGATCGTTGAATGCGACGAACCAGCCGCTTCGTGCCCAGGCCGAGAACACGACGAACGCGATCACGAGCACCGCGGCGACCCCGAAGCCGATCGCAAGTCGCACGATGGCACGCCGGCGACCGGGTGTCTGCGGCGAGGTCCGCCGGGGCGGTCGGTTGACGCACCGGCATCCGACGATGCGGCGTCCGAGTCGAGTTCGAGCGTTCCCGCAGGCGTCGGATCGGTCCCGGTCTCGGCCCAGACCGGAACGAGGTCGAGCTCCTGGGTCGGATCGGGCGGGTCGTCGCCTTCGAGGACGTCGACGACCACGACGGTGATGTTGTCGTGACCTCCGGCGTCGTTTGCCTTCTCGACCAGTCGGTCTGCCGCAACCTGGGGGTCGGACTCGATCGTGAGCGTGGACTGCGATGTCGAGGTCGTCGACCTCATCGACCAGGCCGTCGCTGCAGAGCAGGAACCGATCGCCACGGATCAGGGGCAGCGTCCACCAGTCGACGCGTACCTCGGGTTCGATGCCGAGCGCCCGTGTGATGATGTTGCGGCGAGGATGGTCGCGGGCTTCGTCTTCGGTGATGTGGCCGGTGGCGACGAGTTCCTGCACGTAGCTGTGGTCGACGGTGACCCGGCGGAGTCGCCCGTGCCGGAACAGATACGTCCGTGAGTCGCCGACGTTCGCGAGCACCAGCGCTTCGGTCGGCTCAGCCGGAACCACCGGGGTGACGTCGCCGGGCAACTCGTCATCGTCGGCAGAACCTCCGTCGGTCGCGTCGATCCCGTCGTTCAAGTCGATGTTCGGTGCGGCCCGTCCGGCGAACGGGTCGGCGATCACCGCGATCGTCGTCACGGTCGTGCCCATGCCCTGTTGGCCAGGGTTGGCAATGGCCGCTCGGAAGATGTCGCCGTTGGCGATGCGGATCGCGTCGACCACCTCGGGCGCGCTGGGTGCCTGCTCGCCGGCGAGCAGTTCGCCGATTCGATCGACGGCGATCTGGCTTGCGACCTCGCCGGCCTCGTGGCCGCCCATGCCATCGGCGACGACGAACAACCGATCGGTGACGAGCAGGTTGTCTTCGTTCTCCGGCCGGATCTGGCCGGTGTGGGTGGACGCGCCGACGCGCAGTTCGGCCATCAGATCGTCTTCACCGTGTACATCATTGGGCCTCGATCACGGTCGTGCCGGCCTGGACCCGATCACCGGGGTGCAGCAGTTTGCTGCCGGTGAGCTTCGATCCGTTGTGGAACGTGCCGTTGGTCGAGCCGAGGTCTTCGACCATCGGCTGTCCGTCGTAGTCGTAGAAGCGGACGTGGCGCCCGGAGATGTAGGCGTCATCGTCGATCATGATGCTGCACGCCGGGTCGCGGCCCAGCACGATGTCGCCGCCGAGCTGGACGGTGACACCGCGCCTCGATCGGGGCTCGAGCATCACCAGACGGGTGGCCCGACCGCGCTGCTGTCTTCGACTGCCGCCTCGACTTCTTCGCCGACTGGCTCGCCATCGGTACCGCAGCCGCAGCTGCAGGTCGACCCATCGGTGTGGTCTGACCGGGGGTGGGCTGCGG
Source organism: Ilumatobacteraceae bacterium (assembly GCA_963698435.1). Classification (GTDB taxonomy): domain Bacteria; phylum Actinomycetota; class Acidimicrobiia; order Acidimicrobiales; family Ilumatobacteraceae; genus Sva-07. Next base: position 224,974 of record CAVOQV010000017.1, read on the forward strand.
TGCAGCCTGACGGGGGGCGCCGACCAACGGACGTCGGCTCGGTGTGCGGACCTCGCTCCAGACCGCCCACAGCACCCGCGCGAAGAACAGATACAGCAGTCCGAGGAGGACGAACTTCAAGATGGTGAGGACTTGATCGGTCATGTCAGCACGTTGGAGCTGATGCTCCGGTCGGTCAGGACGCCTCGAACCGGACGTGGGTGGAGCCGAAGCTGATGATGTCGCCGTCACGCAAGGGGTGGTCGCCGGCGATCTTGACGCCGTTGACCATCGTGCCGTTCGTCGAGCCGAGGTCGGCGACCAAGTACTCGTTCGAACCGGCCTTGACCTCGGCGTGATTGCGGCTGATGTTGCTGTCGTTGATCGAGATGGTGCACTCGGGCAGTCGGCCGACGGTGACCTTGGCGCTGCCGAGGTCGACGCGTTGGCCCGATGGCAGCACGAGCGATCCCATGCCGGGTCCCGTCGCTGCCTGTTTGAGCTGACTGATGATGCTGAAGCGACCCGTGCGCAGGTTGTTGTCGACGGCCAGCTGGACCATGACCGGCCCCATGAAGTGGTAGCCCTCCTCGCGTGCGTACTCGCGTGCGGCTTCGGCGAGTTCGGCGACCAGCGCGTCCTCGATGTCGTTGAAGCTGGCGTGGTCGATGGCACTCAGCACCACCGTGAAATCGTTGGGGACGATCCGGCGACCCTTGACGTCGACCGAGCGTTGGTCGTCCATCTCGCGCACGAGCCGACGACCGAGTTCGATGGGACGGATCGAGCCCTTGGTGCGACGAAAGAACACGCCATCGACCATACGCTCCAGACGGTGCTCCAGTGACTGCAATCCCATAGGTGGCTCGCCAGGCTAGTGCCCTCACCGGACCCCTCACCGTCGACCCACCGGAGGTTCCGACCGTCTCCTGCGATGAGCGAATGGCGCGTATGCGGTGGTCTGGCTCATCGCGGGGTCTGGTGCGGGTGCTGCGATGAGCGAATGGCGCGTATGCGGTGGTCTGGCTCATCGCGGGGTGTCGAGCGGATCGCGCGTGCCAAGCGTGGGTGCGGCCGCTAACGTTCGGTGCTCCACTTGCGCGAGTGGCGGAATGGCAGACGCGCCAGCTTCAGGTGCTGGTGTCCGAAAGGGCGTGGGGGTTCAAGTCCCCCCTCGCGCACCACGCTGATGTCGCACGACATCGACGACCCTCGAACCGTTGGTTCGGGGGTCTTGTCGTTGTCGGGGTCGGATCGTCGATCGATGGGGCGACGGCTCAATCGGCGTTGGACCGGTTGAGTCGGTAGGTGGCGAGCCCCGCCGCGACCACCAGCAGCACGAGCGCTGCAACCATGCCGACGGTCGTCACCGCGTGGGGGACGGTGTCGTCCGCACCCGGGTTGCGGTCGGCGATGCCCACAGGATTCGAACCGAGTTCGGCGAGCGACGCGATCCAGAGCCAGAGAGGAACGCTCACTCCGCCGGCGGCCAAACCGAGGCCGTAGCTGCGCACGATGAGCATGCCGACGACGCCGGCCAGGGCGATCAGGCCGACTTGGCCGAGCCGGCCGGCGAAGAACGCTGCCGGGAGGTCCCGCGTCGGGTCGACCGACCGGAAGTTGTCGGCGAACACAGCGTCGTTGACGGGCACCAACGGACCGAACGCCAGCACGACCATGGCGACCGCCGTGACCGCTGCGACCAGCGGATTGAGGGCTGGCCTGCCGGCGCTGCTCACCAAACGCAACGACGCGAGGAACACGACGAAACCAACCGCGCCGACACCGACGATCAGCCACCAGCCCAGATCGCGGGTCACCCGCAAAGTGAACTCGAGCGACGACGTTCGGGTGATGGATTCGGAGATGGCGATCGGCAGCTCGGCGAGACCGATCGTCAAACCGGCCCAACCAGCGAGGGCGAGCCCGGCGCCACCTGCAAGGCCGGCCCCCCAGCGCAGGCCGAAACACGCGAGCAGCCCGCCGATCACCATCACTGCCGTGCCGACGAAGCCTGCGAGACCGAGATCGGACCCGAGATCCTCGAGGGTGCGCACGCCGGTGGTGATGCCGGGCGCCGGCCTCGTCGTACGGATGTCGATCACGTCAGCGACGATCGACATCAGCATTGCCGCAGCGCCGAACACGGCGAGCAGGAAGATCGCTCGGATCCGGAAGGGTTCGCGAGGCATCGGGTATTCGGCCAGGTCGTCGTGCCCGTCGAACACCGCCGGGACCCTCGCGGTCACCGGTGGGGCGAACGTCTCGAACCGTTCAGTGGACTCCGTGTCGACCTCGTCGATCGGTGGGGAGTCGATCGGCGGGGAGCCGGCCACCGTCTCGAGTGGCTCGGTGGGGGCGGCCGCGTCGATGGCGTCGGCGGTCGCTGTGGAGTCCGTCGTGGTATCGAGCGCCTCCGTGGGGGTCGCGATCGGCTCCAGCGGTTCGGTGGGGACTGCGATCGCGTCGAACGGTTCGGTGACGTCCGCCGCCGGACCCTCGGGAGCGGTGTCGATGATCTCGGGCGGGTCCAGCGGCTCGGCCACCGCCAGTTGCGTCGTCGACACGTCGACCTCGATGCCGTCGGGCGCATCGACGGGATCCGCCCGCGGGGGCGTCAGCGCCTCGCCACACTCGTGGCAGAACTTCTGGTGCTCCGAGACGTCGATCTCGCAGCGAGGGCACTCCATCCCATGACTGTAGGAGATCGTGCCGTTCGGACCGCGTCGATCACGTGGTGAGCCGACGTCGATGCTCGCCCGGTCGCGCGTCAGGGGCCAGCGTCAGCGACACTGGCCCCATGGCCGGACGCTTTGCGCCGTCTCCGACCGGCGACCTTCACCTCGGCAACCTCCGTACCGCAGCGATTGCCTGGCTCGCTGCCAGGTCCCGCGGCGACGAGTTCGTGGTTCGGATGGAGGACCTCGATCGGCACCAGTCGAGCGTCGACATCGAAGTGGCGCAGCTCCGCGACCTTGCGGCGCTGGGCATCGACTGGGATGGCAGCGTGGCCCGTCAGAGCGACCGATTCGATCGATACGAGGCGGCGATCGACGCCCTCGCCGCACGAGGGCTCGTCTACGAGTGTTTCTGTAGTCGCCGAGAGATCCGCCAAGAGATCGCGTCCGCGGCTCACGCGCCGCACGGTCCACCGGGCTCGTATCCGGGCACCTGTCGTTCGCTCACGGATCGCGCGCGAGCCGACCGAGCCACCACGGGCCGTCGACCGGCGTTGCGACTCCGCACCGACGGTCAGGAAATCGCCTTCGTCGACCGCGTGCACGGGGCTGTGTCAGGGCTGGTCGACGACGTGGTGCTGCGGCGCAACGACGGAGTCCCCGCGTACAACCTGGCCGTCGTGGTCGACGACGCCGCCCAAGGCGTCACCGAGGTGGTCCGCGGCGACGATCTGCTGTCGTCGACGCCCCGACAGATCCACCTGCAGGAACTCCTCGGCTTGCCGAGGACGACGTACGTGCATGTCCCGCTCGTGGTCGACGACGCCGGTGAGCGGCTCGCGAAGCGGCATGGGCTCCCGCTGACGATGCCTGAACTCGCCTCGGTCGGAGTGGGCGCCGACGATGTGGTGGCGTGGATCGCGCGGTCGCTCGGCCACGACGGATCGCGCTCGATCACCACCCTGCGTGAACTCGTCGACGGCTTCGATGCCGGTGCGATTCCCGTCGAACCCTGTCCCTTGCCGGACTTCGTCCGTCCGCGATGAACCCGGCGGAACTTTCGAGCACGTGAGGACGCCACCCCGGTCGTGCCGGTTAGGATCACCCACCGTGGTTGAACGAGAGCGCTCGCGCGCCAAGATCGGCACCGTCTTGGTGTTCGGGCTCGTCGCCATCGCGGGCTGCTCCACGGCAGTGACCAGCGGAACCGGGGGCGAGGGAGCCGGTGCCGCACCTGCTGTCGACACCGTCGACGACACGACCACCACCTCGGACGCGCCAACGACCACCGCGGCGCCGACCACCACGGCTGCACCCACCACGACGTTGGCGCCGACCACCACCGTTGCTCCGACCACCCTGCCTCCGACGACAACGGTTCCCGCGAACATCGTTCCGGTGGCGGTCGTCGACCCTCCGCTGCAGGCGGTCGGTTCGAGCGGCGGAGGCGAGACGGCGCGGATTCAGCAGCGCCTCGTCGAGCTCGGGTTCTGGCTCTCGGCTGCCGACGGCGACTACGGCCTGACCACGAAGCAAGCGGTGATGGCGTTCGAGAAGTACATGGGCTTCGAGGCCGATGGAAAGGTCGACCAGCGCACGGCGGACGCGCTCACCACCATGACGCTCCGTCCGATCGCGCGTGCCAACTCGGGCACACTGATCGAGGTCGACAAGGCCAAGCAGCTGCTGCTCTTCGTGATCGACGGTCGCACCGAATGGATCCTCAACACCTCGACCGGCAACGGTGAGGCATACACCGAAGAGGACAAGAACACCCCGGGTGAGATGATCAGCGGTGTCTCGCTCACGCCGAGCGGCCTCCACCGGGTGAACCGGGAGCGGCCGGACGGCTGGTGGGAAGGTGACCTCGGCAGGATCTACCGGCCGAAGTACTTCGTCGGCGGCGTTGCCGTGCACGGTTCGAACAGCATCCCCAACTACCCGGCGTCGCACGGCTGCGTCCGGGTGAGCGTGCCCGCAATGGACTGGATCTGGGACAGCGGCATCATGCCGCTCCGCAGCCCGGTCTGGGTCCACGACGGCATCTGAGACGCCGAGCGGCCGCCCGTCGGAGCTGTCCGATGTGACGACGTGCGCGGTCACGACGCGCTGACCGTCACGAGAACTGCGCTCCAGCCCGGCGGGCAGTGATCTGGGAGACTCTGCGGCATGCTCCCCGCCATCGGTGCCGTCCGGCCGTGGGCTGACCCCCACGTGGTCTCGATCGGTCGCCTCGACATGCACCCGCCGACCCGCGCCGTCGGGTCGATCGAGGCGGCGAGGTCGGTCGACGGCTCGTCGGCGTGGCGTCGCGACCTGGCGGGCCGGTGGACATTCCGGCTCTTCGACAGCCCGGATCGGGTGCCCGCCGCAGCGATCGAGCGGCCGCCAACCGGTCACTCGTGGACGAAGGTGGCGGTCCCGGGCAACTGGACGATGCAGGGCGTCGGCGATCTGCCGCAGTACACCAACGTCCGGATGCCGTTTTACGGTCCGCCACCACGATTACCCGACCGGAACCCGACCGGCGTGTACCGCCGCACGATTCGGATCCCGGTCGGCTGGCTCGATCGCCAGGTCGTGCTGCACGTCGGAGGCGCCGAGAGCGTGCACGCGCTGTACGTCAACGGCACCTTCGTCGGCTACGGCACCGACAGCCGACTCGCGAGCGAGTACGACGTCACGTCGTTCGTGCATGCGGGGCTCAACGATGTGGCGATCGTCGTGGTGCGCTGGAGTGCACACAGCTACATCGAAGACCAGGACCAGTGGTGGATGGCGGGCCTGCACCGCAGCGTGTTCGTCGAAGCACGCGGCGCCGTGCATCTCGCATCGCTGGTGTGCGATGCCGGACTGAGCGACGCACGGGGGCCCGACCAGGTCGGCACGCTGATGACCAGCGCCACCATCGGTGGGCGGACACCACCCGGGCCCGGCTGGCGCGTGCGATTCGGAGTGGAGACGAGACGCGGCAGGCGTCTGGCGCGCCCGCAGACCGTCGACGTTCCCCACCAGTTCGCCAGGCCGTACCTCTTCAGCGGGCACACCGCCGTCGCCTCGTTCGAGTTCGCAGGCGTCGATCCCTGGTCGGCCGAATCGCCGACGCGATACCGCGTCACCGCCGAACTTCTCGACCCAGACGGAAACGTCGTGGAGGCGCACACTCAGCTCGTCGGCTTTCGCAGCGTCGAGGTCCGCGATCGCCGATTGCTCGTGAACGGCGAGCCCGTCTGGATCTTCGGTGTCAACCGTCACGATCATCATCCGACTCGCGGTAAGGCGGTGACGGTCGACGACATGCGCGACGACCTGCTCGCCATGCGACGTCACAACATCACCGCGGTTCGGTGCTCGCACTATCCCAATGATCCAGCGTTCTTGGACCTGTGCGACGAGATCGGGATGTACGTCGTCGACGAAGCGAACATCGAGAGCCACGCCTACAACACCAGTCTGTGTGACGACTCCCGGTACCGCTCGGCGTGGTTGTCGCGCGGCGCTCGAATGGTCGAGCGTGACCGGAACCACCCGAGCGTGATCATGTGGTCGCTCGGCAACGAGGCGGGTTACGGCGCGAACCACGACGCGTTGGCGGCGTGGATCCGTCGCGCCGACCCGTCGCGGCCGCTGCACTACGAGGGAGCGGTGTTCCACGACGGCTGGGTCGATGGTGGCGCAGCGGCGAGCGACGTGGTGTGCCCGATGTATCCGACGATCGAGTCGATCGCCGAGTACGGCCGCAACGGCGTCGGCGATCGGCCCCTGATCATGTGCGAATACAGCCATGCGATGGGCAACTCGAACGGTTCGCTCGCCGACTACTGGGACGTGATCACGTCGACGCCCGGCCTCCAGGGAGGGTTCATCTGGGAGTGGAAGGACCACGGCCTGCTCACCCGTCTCCCGAACGGCAAGCGCGGGTTCGCCTACGGCGGCCAGTTCGGCGACGAACCCAACGACGGCAACTTCGTCGCGGACGGCTTGATGTCGTCCGACCTGCAACCGCATCCGGGAATCCACGAGGTGATGTGGGTCCACCGACCGGTCGTCGTGTCGTACGACGGCGGTCGACTGCGGGTCACCAATCGACGGAGTTTCACCGACCTCTCCGACCTCGCTGCATCGTGGGAGTTGTCGGTCGGCGATGAGATCGTGTCGTCAGGTCTGCTCGACGTCGACGCGGTGGGTGCCGGTTCGACGGTCGAGATGCCGCTGCCGTGCGAGGTTCCTGAGGGTTCCGACACGTTGTTCACCGTGCGTTGGGCCCAGCGCCGTGCCACGGCGTGGGCTCCGAAGGGTCACCTCGTCGCGTGGGATCAGCTCACGCTCCGGCCCCCGGCCCCCTCCTCGCGGGGTTCTTCCCGCCCGAGACGTCCCGTCCGTGGTGGTCTCAGCGCAACACCACAGCCACATCTCGGACCGCAAGGCGGTCCGAGGCTCTCTCTGTTCCGTGCGCCGGTCGACAACGACGGGTTCAAGTTGCTGCCCGAACTCGGTCGGCGGATCGGGGTCGGCGGTGACGGGCTCGGCCACTGGATCGATGTCGGTATCGACCGGCGCCCGGCAGACGATCTCGTCGAGCACGAACACGTCGTCGACGAACTCGACGATGGTGCCCAGGTGCACACCCACGTGGTGGTGGTGCCCGATGCTCTCGACGATGTGGCCCGGGTGGGTGTGACGTTCGAGCTGCGACCGGGGTTCGACCGGCTGCGATGGTTCGGGCGCGGGCCGCTCGAGAACTATCCCGACCGCAACCGCGGTGCGATGCTCGGCGTCTGGGAGGCGGGGATCGACGAGCCGCCCTATCTGGTACCGCAGGAGTTCGGGTTGCGGACCGAGTGTCGTTGGTTCGAGTTCATCGATGGATCGAGTGGCGCGGTGGTTCGTCTCGAGGTCCTCGATCCGGTGGCCATGCACGTCTCGGCAACACACTTCACGACCCAGGACCTGTACACCGCGCGACACGAGACCGACCTGCGCCCCCGCCCTGGCCTCGTGGTACATGCTGATGTGGCCCATCGCGGGGTCGGCACCGGCAGTTGTGGCCCCGACGTCCTCGACCGTTACCGCATCAGACCGGGTACATACCGCTTTTCGTATCGCCTCAGCGCCGCGCTGACCGAGCGACACCCTGGATGACCAGGCCGGTCAGACTCCCGATGTCATCCAGGTGGTGACCAGCGACGCACCGTTCTGATCGTCGGTGAAGTTGTCGATGCGGTCGCCGATCCACTCGAACAGGCTCGCCTGGGCGACGACCTGGAACACGAAGTACGCAACCAACAAGACGACGGCAACGATGGCAGCGAATCGGATCCACCGCACGATCCGGTTCGTGTACTGCGACACGAGTGGCACGATGTCGCGCTGCATCTGTCGGGCGCGTTGCGAGAAGAGGTCGGCCGCCCGATCCACCTCGGTGCGCGCAGCTCGACGCACATCTTCGACGATCTGTTGGTTGTCGGCTCGACCCCCGCGGTACGCGAGATCATCAGGCGCCGGCGCGGGTGGCACGTACTGGTGGGCCGCCTCGAATGCGGCGCGCTGCTCGTACGACAACAACTCGGCAGCGCTCGGCGGCGACCGTCGAGCATCGGTCCAGTCGAGGCCGTCCCAGTAGCGCAGGCTGGTACGGCTCTCGGGGTCCGGATACCAACCGGCCCGGGGTGCGTCGACGCGGCGCATGTCTAGCGGCGCGTCTCGGACCGGTCCGGTTCGGGCAGGTCGACGCGATCGTCGTCGTCAGGGATGGGAAGTCCACCTTTGGGACGCACCTCGTCGTCGGTGTCGTCGTCGCCGCTCGCGGCAGCGAGCGCGGCGACCGTTCCCAACAGGCCGGAGAACTCCGCGGGGATCACCAGCTTCGTGGCGCGCCCGTCACCGATGCGCTCCAGGGCCTGCAGGTACTCCACGGTCAGCACGGCCTTGTCCGCGGCGGCCTCCTTGATTCCGGTGAGGCGGGCCCGAGCGGCGTTGCCTTCTCCCTGGCCGATCAGCTCGAGTTGCAGCTTCTCGGCGTTGGCCCGCAACTCGATTGCCTGGGCTTGCCCTTCGGCATCGAGCACGGCGGCCTGCTTGCGACCCTGCGCTGACAGCACCGCGGCCTGTTGCTCGCCGTCCGCGCGGGCGATCGCCGCTTCCTGGTAACCCTTGGCCTCGGTGACCGTCGCACGACGGTCGCGCTCGGCGCGCATCTGAGCGTGCATGGCCGACACGATGTCCGGTGGAGGATCGATGCGTTGAATCTCGACGCGTACCACGCGTACGCCCCACTTGTCGGTGGCATCGTCGAGCACGTCACGCAGCTGGGTGTTGATCGTGTCGCGCGACGTGAGGGCTCGGTCGAGTTCGAGGTCGCCGATGAGGTTACGGAGGTTGGTCTGGGCCAGCTTGGTGATCGCCGTGAAGAAGTCGGCGACGTTGTAGACGAGCCGCTGCGGATCGGTCGCCTCGTAGTAGACCACCGCGTCGACGGACACGACGACGTTGTCGGCGGTGATGACCTCCTGCGGTGGCACGTCGACGACCTGTTCGCGCATGTCGATCAGCTGCATCGTTTCGATGAACGGCAGGATCAGGTTGAGGCCAGGATCGCGGGTCGTCTTGTACTTGCCGAGGCGCTCGACGAGACCGCGTTGATATGGCCGCACGATCTTGACGGCACTGACCAGCACGCCGATGCCGATGAGTGCGATGACGATCAGGACGATGGCGATGGGGTTCATGGGGGCTCCCGGTGTGTCGGCGGTCTAGGTGGGCGGTGTGGGTGGCGACGGCGGAGGTGGCGGTGAGTCGCGTGGAGCGATCGGCGGTCCGTCGGTCGACTGGACGATCACTTTCGTACCGCTGACGGACACGATGCGGACGTGGGTACCCAGAGCGAGTGGTTCACCGTTCTCGGAGGTGGCACCCCACACTTCGCCGTGGGCGGTCACACGGCCCCGGCGCTCGGTGTCGTCGGGGTCGATCGCGGTCGTGACGATGCCGGTGAGGCCGACGAGGCGGTCGGCGCCGACGCCCGGCTGGAGTTCGTTCTTGCCGGCGAAGGTCTTGGCGTACCGATAGAGCAGGACCCAGATCACGCCGCCGCCGACGACGAACACGAACCATTGGATCTCGATGGCGACGTCGTAGAAACCGAGTAGCGCCGCGGCGAGTGCCGAGACGGCGAACGGGAGCAGCACGAACGAGCCAGCGAGGACGGTCAGCTCGATCAGAGCGAAGAACACGGCGATGCCCAGCCATATCCATGGCCAGAGGTTCAGGTCGATCCCGAGATCCAGCACACCGTCAACCTATCCCACGCCTGTTTGCGTTGCGTTTCCGGTGACCCGTCCCACCCGAATCCGTGCACAAACACGGTGTGGCCGGCCGCCCAGACGTTTGCGCGCAGGTTTCGGTGACCCGTCCCACCCGAATCCGCACGCAAACGTGGTGGAGGAGGGAGGGAGGGAGGGGGTCAGTCGGAGCTGGTTGCGGGGCGGATGCGGAGGGGTTGGTCGGAGGCGGTCTTGTTGCGTCCGGTGTCGAGGTCGAAGCGCCATCCGTGCAGAGTGCACACGAAGTCGCAGCCGTCGATCTCGCCGAACGCGGCGAGATCGGCGTTGCGGTGCGGGCAGCGGCGCTGCACCACGTAGTCGCCGACGCGGATGTCGGGTTCGTCGAGTTGTTCGAGCACGTCGACCGGCGTGAGTTTGCGGACCACTTCGGCCTCGGCGCGGCGCATGCGCTCACGCGACAGCGACTTCAAGAAGTTGTAGACGTACTCGTTGAACTCGCCGGCACGCCACGCCGTGAACCGGCACGACAGCAGCAGCGAGTTGCTCCAGTCGACGGCGCGTTGCGCGACGACGGTCTCGACCAGTTCGCGGGGGATGTCGAAGCGGAACGCGAACGCCTCGCCGTCGTGACGGCGCACCGTGCCGTTCGGGAAGTCGATCAGGATCGGCAGGTCGCCGGCGTTGATCAACACGTTGGCGCCCACCTGCGTGCGCAGTGTCGGTGCCATCTCGAGCAACGGTTCCCACCACTCGCGCAGCGTGGTCAGCAGGTCGGTGCTCGGCGGATTCCACGACGCCTTCTGCTCGTCCAGCCACGGCGTCCAGTCGGCCTGGTAGGCCTCGAGGTACGACCGCTTGTCGCTGAAGATCGCCTCGACGTCGGCGAGCGGCATGGGGTGGGTGACCTCGATCGAGTCCGGCCTGATGTCGATCGTGGTACCCGGGACGTTCATCACGCCGTGCCGACCGGCGTCGGCGAGGCGTTGTAGGAACTCGGTCTGGTCGGGGAAGATGCTCAACTCGTCGCCGTCGATCATGTTGATCGCGAACAGGTCCTCGTCCAGAAACGCCGGAGGTCCGGCGCTCGGCACGACGTAGCGGGCATCGATGTTCTCGACGTAGCGCATGGCGCGTGCGAACTGGGCGTCGACCTTTGCTTCGCACAGACGGCGCTTGTCGTCGTCGGGCATCTCGTAGACCATCGGGTACCAGATCGCTCCGGAGAACTGCAGCCAATGGAGGTCGACGGGGCCGTGAGCACGCAACTGCGCGAGGTCGTTGGTGCGGCAGTCGTTCTGGTTGACCAGGATCGAGTCGCCGTCGGATACGACGAGTGCCGAGTCGCCGCCCGGCCCATCGGTGATCGAGGTCTCGACGTGGATGGCCACCGTCAGTCCGGGAGCGATCTCGAGCTCCTCGGTGTCGACCGTTCGGATGAACTCGGTGAATCCGAGGGCCTGGAGCGTGCGCTGTTGCTCACGCGTCGGGAAGCCCGGGAGCAGGATCGGGATGTCCCGGCGCAGGTGCTCGCGCAGCCACGGCTCGTCGTGGTGGTCGCCATGGAGATGAGAGATGTAGAGGAAATCGGCCCGCTCGATGCGGTCTCGGAGGTCGTCGCTCAGCCGGTCGTTGCGGGGGAAGACGAACCACGAACCGAAGAACGCGGGCACGAACCAGGGGTCGCAGACGATCGAACCCGACTCGGTCTCGATGAGAATGCCGGCGTGGCCGATCGACGTGGCGCGCATGTGCTCAGGCTATGGCGACCGGCCCGGGTGCTCCCAGCACGCCGGTGTCAGCCGGGGCCGGACACCGACCGACGCGGAGCGGAGATCAGGCGACGGGTGGGTCGGTGAACTGCTGACCGGCGCGGGACACGTGCTCGGTCCAGGCCGCGCCGTCCCAGTAGCGCAGCTCGAAACGACCCGACGGGTCCGCGTACCAACCAGCAGGCACGGCCGACTCGGCGGCGGGCTCGGCCTCCGCAGCGGGCTCGGCAGCGGCAGGTTCGGGTTCGGGTTCGCTGACCTGGCTGGCCAACTCGGCGATCGACGCTTCAGCGGGCGCCTCGGTGGTCTGATCGTCGGGGGCCGTGGCCCAACCGGCGGGTTCGTCGACGGCCGGGGTGTCGTCGGCCACGGCGGCTGTCGTGGCGGCAGCGGCGATGAACGGTGCTTCGGCGGCGGGTTCGTCGGCGGCGACCGCGTCCACGGCCTCCTCGACGACGGCCTCCTCGACGACGGCCTCCTCGACGACGGCCTCTTCGACGAGGGCTTCCTCGACCGGTGTCGCGCCATCGGACTCACGCTGGAGGTAGGCGACGATGTTGGTGCCTGCGGCCACGATCGAGACGACCGACCAACCATCGGCGGCCTTCTCGTTGAGCAACGGGGCCAATGACTCGGCGTCGTAGGACGAAGCGGTGACCGAAGAGAACTCCTGCATGGCGGTGATGTTAGACGACGAACTGCGCGCTTGAGGCTCTCTTGACCGAACTCTTGAAGGTCAGTCGTGATCCAGGCGAACGCCTTCGGTGAGCGCGGCGAGATCGGCGGCGGTTGGATCACCGTCGTAGGCGACCTCCCCGCCGCTCAGCGCGATCAGCCGGCTGCTCTCCTTCACGCTCGAGAGCTCGTGGGTGGCCACGACCAGCGTTGCGCCGTCGCCGTGTGCGAGCGTCAGCAGTTCCAGCAGCGCTTGGCGTCCGAGTCGGTCGAGGCCGACGAACGGCTCGTCGATCAGCATCACGTCGAACGGGCGCACGAACGCCATCGTGAGCGCCGCCTTCTGCTTGAGACCGCGACTGAACGTCACCGGAAGGTCGTCGACGCGGTCCATCAGACCCACCATGTCGACCAGGTCGACGGCTTGTTGTTCCCACCCGTCGGTGCCGTGCAGCCGGGCGATGTACTCGAGGTGTTCCCACACCGTCAGGTCGTCGTAGAAGACGGGCTGATCGGCCAGGTAGGACACCGCGGCGCGGGCCTCGATCGATCCGATCGGATGACCCGCGATCGTCGCCGTTCCCTCCGAAGCCTCGAGCATGCCCACGAGCATGCGCATCAAGGTCGTCTTGCCGCTGCCGTTGTGGCCGATCAGCGAGATGCGCTCGCCCGCTCCGATGCGCAGGTCGAGCGGCCACAGCGCCGGGGCGTCGCCGTACCGCTTCGCGAGGCCGACCGTCTCGATCGCAGGGGGAGGTCCTGAGGCGCGTTCGGCTCGCGCAGAAGGTGTCGGCTCGCTGGACGATGTGTCGTCGTTGCTCGCAGCCGTGTGTGGCGCCCCCTTGGGGCGTTTGGCCCGAGTGCGTTGGGACTGCGGTCGATTCGATCGTGAGTTGCTCATGCTTGTGCGGCTCGACCTTCTTCCGTGAATGCTCGCACCTTTGCGCTCCACCGGTCGCGACGACGTACCCAGACGACCGCGAGGGCCGTGAACAAGCCGAGTGCAACGAGGGAACGGCCGACGCTTGCTGCGTCGTCGGTGAAGCGAGCGACGAACACCGGCGCGGTGCCGACGGCGCTGATGACCACGGGCAGCAGCGTCTTGATGGCGGTGCTGAACCCGGCGAACTCGGGTGGGACGAAGCTCGTCTCGGCGTCGCGGGGTGTGCCGAGCAGAGTGGTCGGCGACGGAGCGGTGGGAGCATCGAGCACGGTGACGACCACGGGGCCCAGTGCGCCGGCCCACACCATCGGTACCGCAACCGCGAAGGCCATCGCCCCGAGATCGGGGTCGACGGCGACGGCGACGGCAGCGCCGATCAACCCGACAGCGACGAGCAGCACCGCTGACGCGGCGAGGTGGTGGACGTAGATCCAGCCCCGCTCGATCGGGATGCTCTCGGTGATGTCGGGTCGGTCGATCTCCTGCGACAACGGTTCCAACGATTCGAGTCCGACGAAGAAGAGCGCTCCGAGCAGCAGAAGTCCGAACAGCGGTGAGGCAGAGATCGTCGAGCGCGGCACCCAGGCCGCCGATCGCCGCCAGCAGCGCGATGCGGACGAACCGGGCGGCCGGGAGGCGGCGCAGCGACCGGGTGTCGCGTCCCCATACCACCGTTGGCGACGGGGGCGAATCACTGACGGTCGCCGATCCCGTGCGGCCGGACGCCACGCCGGACGGAGCCGGACGAGCCGGCCGGTGACGTTGGCCCCATGGACGCGTGCGCAGCGTCTCGGACCGCAGCTGCCGGCGTAGTTGGACGACGGTGCGGAGGTCTTGGACGGTTGCGGCGAATCGCAGTTGCGACACCAACTCGCCACGCCGCGCGAGGGCTTCGACGCGCAGTCGCCCGCCGAGTGCGAGCGCGAACAGGACCATCACAACCGCGATCACGACTGCAATGATGTCGACCGGTCGTTGGCTGATCCCCCACAACGCCAGCCGGCCGGCGAGATTGCCCGGGGCGAAGCTGGTCGGCCCGCTGTCGTCGTGGTTCCAGATCCGCCACGCAACCACCGCTTGCCACGTGAGTGCGAACGTCGCCAGCGCAGTTGCGAGCCAGCGAGGGATTCGCCATGCGTGAGCGATCACGGCGGTCGACACGAAGGTGGCACCCACGATCGCGCCGTAGACGCCGCACGCTGCTGCCCACGAGGCGCGCGAACCCTCCACCTCGGTGGCGACCAACTGCCCGAAGACCGCGCCGCCGAGACCGATGGCGAACGCTGCTGCACGGAGTCGTTGGGCAACCGGGCGCAACATCACCGTACGTCGGGAGATCGGCGAGAGCAGCACGTGACGGATGTCGGCGACCTCGATGGCGATCGGTCCGCCATCGGCGCCGCTGCGCAGGCCGAGCGCGAAGGCCGCGACGACGATGAGTCCGATGATCGACGGTCCCCGCTCGAGGAGATCGGCGCTGTCGACGCTGTCGCCGATCACGCCGTCGATGGCATCGGACACCCAGACGACGAGGGTGAGCCCGACGAGCGCGAAGAGATACACGCGGTAGGCGATGTCGTACCAGTCGGTGTCGCCCAGACGTCGCCGTTGGCGGGTCTTGCGGAGTTCGACGAGGGTGGCCTTCGACGTTCGCTGATCCGGTACCACCACGGGCTCCGCGAACGCGTCTGTCGACATCGCCGAGAGAACGTACTCCGGCCGCTGCATACTTGTGCGGTGGACACAGAAACAGTCCAGCTCTTCGTCGGGCTGCTGACGATCGCCGCGGGCGTGGGCGCCGTTGCCCTCGTCGTGCTGCGGCTTCTCGCGGCAGCCGGCAACGAGGGAGCGTCGCGGGTGGGCTCGACCATCAGCGACTCCGGGGTCTGGCTGGCCTGGCTCGTCGCGCTCGGCGCCACGCTCGGCAGCCTCTACTTCTCCGAAGTGGCCAACTTCACGCCGTGCCGCTTCTGCTGGTTCCAGCGGATCGCGATGTATCCGCTGGCGGTGATCCTGCTCGTCGGCGCACTCCGCAAGGACTCGAACGTGCGCTGGTACGGAGCGCCACTCGCGATGATCGGCGCAGCGATCTCGGCGTGGCACAGCCTGATCGAGTGGCGGCCGTCGCTCGACAACGGCGAATGCGAGTTCCAGGGTCCGTCGTGCACGTTCGTGTGGTTCCGCGAGTTCGGACTGAGCCTTGCCAACATGGCGCTGATCGGCTTTCTCACCATCCTCATACTGTTGCTCGTGCGGTTTCCAGCGAGACTGGATGCGTCAGCTGACACCTCCCCACCCGAGTCCGAAATGGAGCCCTCCTCGTGAAGAACCGCACCGTGATGATCGTCGTGGGAGTCGTCGTGCTCGTGCTCGGTTTGGCCGGCGCCGCAGTGCTGCTGGGTGGCGACGACGAGAGTTCGGGTGGCGTGCTCGCTCCGGGCGAGACGACGCGGCCCACCTACGGCGACGACGTGCAGGAGAACCGTCCGGTGGAGGTCGCCGGCAATCCGCTGCCGGGTCTCGACTCGGTCGCCGACGACGACGTGGCGATCGGCACGGCGATGCCGGTGATCGACGGAGCAACCTTCGACGGCAACGCGATGACGATCGGCGGCGCCACCGACGGCCCGACGCTGTACGTCTTCCTCGCTCACTGGTGCCCGCACTGCAACGACGAGATCCCTGAGCTGATCGAGTTGAACAACCGCGACGGGCTTCCCGAGGGCATGAACGTGGTCGGCATCAGCACAGCGGTCGACAACACGGCGCCGAACTACCCGCCCTCGCAGTGGATCGTCGACAAGGACTGGCCGGCCGAGTGGCCCGTGATGGCCGACAGCGCCGACTCGACGAGCTTCGTCGTGAGCGGTGGCAGCGGCTTTCCGTACCTGGTGATCACGGACGCCGACGGCAACGTGCTCGCCCGTGACAGCGGCACGAAGTCGGCCGAGGACCTCGCCGCCTGGATCCAGCTCGCTCTCGCCACCAGCGCTTGATCGCAGCAGGGGTCCGGCCCCGCTGCGCTCAGCGCTGGGCGCGGAGTGACTCGGCGAGGCGCACCGTTTCGGGCGACGGGGCGACCTGCAGCTCGTCGTGCAGCATCTGCTCGCACCTCTGGAGCACCTGGGCCGCTGCGCCCCGATCGCCCCGGGCAAGCTCGGCTTCGGCACGGATGCGGTAGCCGAGTTCGCGGAGCGGATCGGATCCGATCGCCGAGTCGGCGATCGTTGCCGCGAGTTGGTGGTCGCCGAGTCGGTGCCAGGCTGCGGCCAGCACCGTCAGGCATCGGTACTCGGCATCGAGCTGGCGTCGTCGTGCGTGCTCGACCCAGTCGTTGTCGACTCCTGGCAGCAGTGTCCGGCGCAGGGTGCTCGACGCCACCGTGGCTTCGCGGGTGACCAACACGTCGTCACCGTGCCGAACCGCGCCCTCGGCTCTGTCGAGGCGGCGTGACGCGTCCTCCAGATCGACCCAGGTGTCCGGCGGGAGCACGAGTTCGTAGGTGCCACCGGTCGATGGCAGCACCGTCACGTCGTCGAGCCCTGATCGTTGGAACAGCGCTCGGATCTTCGACACGATCGTGCTGAGGGCACCGTTCCACTGAGCCGGCATCGACTCTCCCCACACGATCTCGGCGAGTTCGTCACGGGCGAGTGGTCGTCGCTCGAGCGCGAGCGCGACGACGGTGATTCGGCCCTGGTGGCCAGGAAGATCCGCGTCGGCGAACCGTCCCTGTGGCCCGTCGAAGCGGATCCCGCCGGTGAGGTAGAGACGTGACAAGCTTTCTCCAACGTTCTGCCGATGAGTGGTCTTCAGGATGCCACGTGGGAGGTCAGCCGATGAGCGGTCAGACGATCGAGTGTCCGTGCGGCACGGTGTTGCGAGCTTCGGACGAGGACGCGGTCGTCGCCGAAGCCCAGGCCCATGCTCGGGCGGTGCACGACATGGAACTGACCGACGAGCAGGCGCGAGCGATGATCGCACCGACCTGAGCTCCCGTTCGTGTCCACGCGCCGGGTGGCGCACCTGAGAGGAGAACAACATGAAGAGCTTCGCCTGCGGCACGGTGGTGCCGGGATGTGACGGTGTCGTCACCGGCGAGACCGACGACGACGTGCTGGCGGCGGCGGCCGCGCATGCGGCGGAGGCGCACGGTATGACCGAGGTGCCCGACGAGGTCGTCGGCGCGATCCGCGCCGGCATCACCGACGCCTGATCACGCGGTGGTGCGGCGCGGGGCTGCACCCATGGTGCCTACGGACTGCTCACCGTCGGGTCGGCCAGCGTCTCCTCGGCGAGTCGGGCGGCCCGATCGAGGACGACACGGACCGGGAGCCCGAGGTGGTCGGCTGCTGCTGCAGCATCGTCGAACTCGACCTTGATGCGATGTGCTGCCATCTTGATGCGGATCGCGTGTCCGTCGATGTCGACGGAGGTCTCTTCGCGTTGCTGCGGCCAGCGACGCAGCGCCGACATCCGGACGCCGAGAGTCCCGGTTTCCCGGAGGAGGACCGCACGCATCGCGGTGATCCCGGACGGATCGCACAGCACGCTCACGGTGTGGGCAGGCCGCCCCTTCTTCATCACGATCGGCGTCGACCATGCGTCGTGCGCGCCTGCTGCGAGCAGCGTCGCCACGGTGTGGGCGAGGACCTCGCCGGTGACGTCGTCGACGTTCGCCTCGAGCAGAGCGACGGGCGTACCCGCATCGTCGACGTCGGTCGTTCGATCACCGACGACGACTTGGACGACGTTCGCTCGCTGCGGCGTGTCGGCGGTCCCGGCTCCGTAGCCGACAGCACCGCCGGTCATCGTCGGCATGGCACCGAAGCCGGACGTCAGTGTGGTCATCAGCGCCGCGCCGGTGGGCGTGGACACCTCCAACGTCGTGTCGAGGCCGATGGTCGGCACCTTCGCCTCGGTGAGCAGTGCGACGGTGGCGGGCGCGGGGTTTGGGACGACGCCGTGCGCGTTCCGGACCGAGCCGTGGCCGACGGCGATCGGGCTGCACCACACCTCGTCGACGCCGAGCGCCTCGAGCGCGGCGCACACCCCTACGACATCGATGATCGAGTCGAGCGCGCCGACCTCGTGGAGTTCCACGTCGGCCGGGTCGACGCCGTGAATCGTCCCTTCGACCTCGCCGAGGCGCGAGAACACCGCCAGCGCCCGCCGACGTACGCGCTCGGGCAGGTCGGCGTCGTCGATCATCGCGAGGACCTCGCGCAGCGGTCGGTGTGGGACCTGATCCGAAGCGACGTCATGGTCGTGGACGACGACGTTGGCCCAGGTGGCGCCCACGCCGCATCGCTGGACCTTCTCGAACATGAGGGCGTATCCGTCGATGCCGAGACCGCCGATGATCGAGACCACCACGTCGGGGTCGGCGCCGGCGTCCACCAACGCGGCCATCGTCATGTCGCCCGCCACGCCCGCCTGGCAGTTGAACCAGGCGACTCTCCGTTCGACCGTCATCGGTTCGGCCACGTGAACATGCGAGCGATCGCGCAGGCGGCACCGAAGCCGTTGTCGATGCCGACCACCGTCACCCCGCTCGCGCACGAGGCGTGCATCGCGAGCAGCGCGGTGACGCCGTCGAGACCGGCGCCGTAGCCGACGCTCGTCGGGACCGCGACGACCGGTGCGCCGGTGAGACCTCCGAGCACGCTGGCGAGCGCACCCTCCATACCCGCAACCACGATCAGGGCATCGGCTTCGGTCAGGTCGTCGAGGCGAGCGAGCAGCCGGTGCAGGCCGGCCACGCCGACGTCGGTCACGACCGTGGGCTCGAACCCGTACGCCCGGAGCGCGAGAGCGGCCTCGTCGGCGACGGGGATGTCGCTCGTGCCCGCGGTCACAACGGCGACCCGCGCGGTGGATGAAGCGTCGGGCAAGCGCCACACCATGCTTCGGCTGGCCTCGACGGCTGGGCCGTGGGCATCGAGACAGGCACGGCGCTGGGCGTCATCGGTGCGGGTCAACAGCACGGGGCCCGTGCCGTGGGTGAGGAGTTCGCCGACGATGGCCACACACTGGGCCGCGCTCTTCCCGGGGCCGTAGATCGCTTCGGGGAGCCCTGACCGGAGATGGCGGTGATGGTCGATCGTGGCCCCGTCGACCTCGGCGAACGGCAAGCGCCGAAGGCGGACCAGCGCGTCGTCCGGCGACATCGCGCCGGACTGCACATCGTCGAGGAGTGACCGTAGGCCCAGTTCGTCCACCCGCTCATCGTGCCACGTCGGCCGCGCGACAGCCCTCACGACCCGCAACGTTGCGGGTCGCCGGAGGGTCGCGCCCGTAGTCTTGGCCCCGATGGCAGCGAGCACAGCGAAACGGGTGGGGTTCTTCGGGCCGTTCGGCACGTTCACTCAACAGGCGCTGCTCTCGCAACCCGACCTGGCCCAGGTCGAGCACGTCGCGTATCGAACCGTTCCCGACGTCCTCGATGCCGTCGAGCAGGGCGACGTCGACATCGGTGTCGTGCCGATCGAGAACTCGATCGAGGGGATGGTCAACTTCACCCAAGATGCGCTCGCGTTCGACCATGACCTGCTGATCCAACGTGAGATCGTGATCGACATCGAACACTGTCTGCTCGCGAAGCCGGGCGTGGCGCTCGCCGATGTCACGGAGATCTTCTCGATCCCCGTCGCGACCGCACAGTGTCATCGCTACCTGCGCGAGCAACTCCCGGATGCCGAGATCCGGGCCGCGTACAGCACCGCCGACGCGGCTCGACTCGTCAGCGAGAGCGACGGGATGAACGCCGCCGCGCTCGGCCCGCGGGTTGCCGCCGACGTCTACGGCCTCGACGTCGTCGCCGCCGACATCGCCGATCACGACGGCAACCAGACCCGCTTCGTCGTCGTCGGGCGTGAGGGCGTTCCGGCGCGGACCGGCAACGACAAGACGGCACTGGTCATCTACCAACGCGCCGACGAGCCCGGCAGTCTCGTGTCGATCCTGCAGGAGTTCACGGCGCGACGGATCAACCTGTCGAACCTCACGAGTCGGCCGACCAAGGCCGGCGGGCTCGGCGACTACTGCTTCATCGTGTACGCCGAGTCCCACGTGTCCGACGAACTGCTCGCCGACACGATGCGGGCACTACACGCCAAGCAAGGGGCCGTGAAGTTCCTCGGTTCGTACCCGGCTGCGGATGAGCACGCGGAGTCGACCCGCGAACATGCCGACGCCAAGTGGCGTGAGGCCGACGACTGGGTGCGAGCCATCCAGGCCTCGATCGCGACGTGACCCGACACTCGCGGCGGTGCGTCGTGCTCAGACGTCGCGCGTGAGTTCGGCGAACTCGGCAAAGAAGTCGACGTGGGCGTCGATCGAGTCGCGGCCGGCTCCCATCGACACCGCCGAGAAGTGCGTTCCGCCCGCGTCCCGCCATCGTGCGGCTGCATCGGCGGCTGCCTGCGGCGTGGTGAGCGTCAACGCGACGTAGTCGAGGCCGAACGCGTCGAGTGCCCGTCCGCGATCGCTCGCGAGTGTCCGCACGCCATCGAGCGCCCCGTGCACCCGCTCCTCGTCACCGGCGAAGATGAACCCGTCGCCGAGCTCGACGCCGCGCTCGAACGCCCGCGGACTGAAGCCACCGACCCAGATCGGGATCCGGCGTCCGGGCCCGGGGATGACGACGCCCCGGTCGATCGAATCGAAGTCGCCGTCGAAGCTGAGCACCGTGCCGCTCCAGAGTTCGCGGAGATAGGCGATCTGTTCGTCGGCGCGGCGTCCGCGGGTGGAGAAGTCCTGGCCGAGCGCGTCGTACTCGACATGGTTCCACCCGACGCCGACACCGAGGCGCAGCCGACCGCCCGACAGGAGGTCGAGGTCGGCGGACTGTTTCGCGACCAGGACGGTCTGGCGTTGGGGGAGGATCAGTACGCCGGTGGCGAGTTCGATGCGCTCGGTGATCGCGGCGAGGTAGGCGAACATCACGAACGGATCGTGGAACGGGTCGTGCTCGTCGTAGGGCCCCCAGAGCGCAGGTTCGCGGTCGGCCTTCACGGCGCCGACGACGTGGTCGTACGCGAGGAGGTGGTCGAGTCCGGCCGCTTCGACAGCGAGGCCGATCCGGCGAACCGCGGCGGGATCACCGCCGAGTTCGGTCTGTGGATACACCGCTCCGAGCTTCACGATGCGCTCCGTCGCCGGGCCAGTTCCATGATCTCCTCGTTCCCTCGTCGCCACCACACGGTCAGTCGGACGGCGTCGATCTTCCAGTCGTCGTTGTCGTCGAGCACGAGATGGTCGTCGTAGTACCCGCCGATGGTGAACTCGGGTTCGGTGATCCCGTCGGTCCACAGGAAGTGCGCTGCCTGCATGTACACGCGGCACCGAGCAGCTCGACCGTCATTTTCGATCTCGACGATCGGGTTGCTCATCGTGTGCTGTGTGGCGTCGAGCCCGGTGAACAGCGGTGTCACGGCGCCCACCCAGTCGTCGGCGGTCATGCGCATCGCGGGCCGTCCGTTGTAGGACTCGTAGTCGAACGTGATCTCGGTGCGGGGGCCGACGAAGATCGATCGATAGGCGGCCCAGTCACGGCCGTCGATGCCGTAGGCGAAGGCGTACACCGTCTGCGCGATGTCGATGCGGGGATCTCGGTGGGTGGTGGTCATCTGGTGTCCGTTCTCCTCACGTCAGTACGACCGGGGCGAGTTGTTCGTAGGCGCCCGTCGACATGGGGCTCAGCGAGGCGCTCGTGACACCCAGCGTTTCCAGCCACTGCAGACCTGCGGCGACGTGCTCGGGCGGTCCGAAGAACCGGCGGAAGAGGCCGCCGCCCCGGTGCATCCGCGCGGCCACACTCGTCGTGACGGGGTCGTCGCCGACACCGAACAGCACGAACAGGCTGATGTCGAGGTCGGGGCGCACGGCGCGAACCCGTGCGATCATGTCGATCAGGTCGTCGTCGGTCACGGTGGCCATCACGTCGAGGTCGAGCGCCCCGCCGCGAGTGGCCGCGCTCTGGGCCTTCACCTCCACGCGATCGAGATGTGGCGTGACCTCGCGTGTGGTTCGGGGCCCCCCGACCGATCCGATCAGGAGCGGCGGGTCGACGTCCGGGCCGACGCGCGGGACATCGATCGAGTAGTGCTCGCCCTCGAATCGGCACGACTTGTCGTGCAGCAGGGCGCGGATGATCTGTGCGGCCTCGGCGAACCGCCCGGCGCGCTCGCCGGGCGGGGGATACCGCAATCCAGCTCCGACCACTTCCTCGTCGGCCCAACCCGCGCCGAGACCCAGTTCGAACCGCCCATCGCTGACCTGCTGGAGTTGGAGCGCCGCCTGAGCAACCTCGACCGGACTGCGGAACAAGTTGTTGACGAACGCTGTCGAGATCGTCACGCGGTCGTCGCGAGGGCGAGGGCGGTCGCCGTCACGAAGACGTGGGGGTAGGCGCGGCGGCCGGTGAAGAGGTGGTCGGCGACGGACAGTGCATGCCATCCCTCGGCCTCGCGTGCGGCCGCCCAGACCCGGGGGTCGACCTCCGCGTCGAGGAGATTCGCCGTGTACCTCATCGACGGCGACCGTAGCGACGGCGGTCGGGTGCAGTGGCACGGAGCCGACGCCGTTTCGGCTGCGGTGTGCCGCCTACGCTCGGCGTGATGTCGAGCGAGCAGAACGTCAGCGCTGATCAACCCGTGAGTGTCGTCACCGGAGCGAACTCGGGGATCGGTCGAGCGACTGCCATCCATCTTGCCGAGAAGGGCCACCGGGTGATCGGTACGGTCCGATCGGTTCAGAAGGCCGACAAGCTGCGCAACATGGCGGCCGACGCCGATGTCTCCGTCGAGCTGTTCGAGCTCGACGTCGCCGATGACGGATCGGTCCGTGCAGGGTTCGAACGGATCCTGGAGGCGACCGGTCGCGTCGACCATCTGGTCAACAACGCCGGAGTGGGCGGCAATGCCGTCGCCGAGGAGTGCCCACCCGAGCTGTACCTGTCGGTGATGAACGTCAACCTGTGTGGTGCGGTGCGGTGCATCCAGGCCGTGCTGCCGCAGATGCGAGAGCGCAGGAGCGGCACCATCGTCAACATCACGTCGGTCGCCGGGCGGATTGCAGCGTTGGCCCAGTCGCCGTACGTGGCGTCGAAGTGGGCGTTCGAAGGGCTCAGCGAGGGCTTGGCGCAAGAGTTGGCGCCGTTCGGGATCCGCGTGGCGATCATCGAGCCGGGCGTGACCAAGTCGGCGATCTTCGCCAAGAACGTCGACGCGCCGAACTCGACGGGGGTGTACGACGCCCACTACCGGCGGATGTTCCAGTTCTACATGACCGGGATGGCCAACGCGACCGACCCGTTCGAGGTGGCGTCGGTGATCCACGAAGCGATCACCACCGACGAGCACCGACTGCGGTACCCGGTCAGTTGGGGTGGCGCCGAACTCGCCGAACTGCACGACCGCATCGATGACAGCGACTGGATCGCGATGGGAGCCATCGAGGAGGACGAGGAGTACTACCGCGCCTTCCATGACGTGTTCGGGCTGGACCTGCGTTGACGACGCAGGCGAGCGCCCCGCTGCGAATCCTGACCGTGTGCAGCCACAACCGGACCCGGTCGGTGATGATGGAGGCGATGTTGCGTTCGATGCTGGTCGAGCGTCTGGGTCAGGATGCGGTCCAGATCCGATCGTCGGGCTTCGGTCCGGTCGGTCTTCCCGCGATCGACGATGCTGTCGACGCGATGCGCCGACGAGGACTCGACGTGTCTGCGCACCGAAGCTCGACGACCACGGCGTCGCTCGTCGACGGTGCCGACCTGATCCTCACCGCTGAGCGAGATCACGTCGTCAGGATCGCAGCACTGTCACCCGACGCGTTCCGAAGAGCGATGACGCTCCCAGAGTTCCTCGCGCTCACCGAATCGGGCGACCGTGATCCGGATCTCGAGGTGCGAACGTGGGCGGGGTCGCTGACCGGGGAACGGACGGCCAGCATCTACCTCCGCGAGTCGATCCCCGAGGTCGCCGACCCGACCGGATCGATGCCCCGCGCGTTCGAGGCGGCCGTCGTCGGGATCGAGCAGCAGTGT
The DNA here is from genome assembly GCA_963698435.1 of Ilumatobacteraceae bacterium. Taxonomy (GTDB): domain Bacteria; phylum Actinomycetota; class Acidimicrobiia; order Acidimicrobiales; family Ilumatobacteraceae; genus Sva-07. The sequence goes on from CAVOQV010000017.1 coordinate 249,351, forward strand.
CGCGAGGTCGTTGCTCGTCTCGTGCGCTACCGAACCTGAGCCGATCGTCCGCTGTGCAAGACGCCGATCACCCGGGTGCAACTCGGTCCGTCGTGGCGGAACGGGAGGGATTCGAACCCCCGGACGGTTGCCCGTCGGCCGCTTTCAAGGCGGCTGCATTCGTCCACTCTGCCACCGTTCCGGTCCCGAGGTTACCGGGCTACACTCCGGGGCTCCCAGGAGAGGTGCCAGAGCGGCCGAATGGGGCGCCCTGCTAAGGCGTTGATCGTGGTAACGCGGTCCGTGGGTTCAAATCCCACCCTCTCCGCCAGTCGACCGGCGTGCCTCGCAGGTGCGCCGGTCGGTCGCTTTTCGGGTCCGGTCACCGACCGGCGGCAAATGACATCCATGTCGTTTGGATGACGATGATGTTGCGGTTTCATGACGAACGGAGTAGACCGGTGGTCTCCTCCCATGACGACCGACCGACGCGACCCCGACGACACACCCGAACTCGACGACGAGTTCTGGGGTGAGCAGACCGAGTGGGTGCCTCATCCTGCCCGTACGAGCGAGCGAGCAGGGCTCGGCGCCACGGTCGCGCGCTGGTGGGACGGACTCCTCGGCGGTGGTGTGGCGTCAGAACGTGCGCACGGACGGGTCACGACATCCCCGATCGATCCCGATCGACACGCCGACACGCCGACCATCGTGGACGAGTCGCCTGGCGATCGTTTCCGAGATCAGGCCGACAACGGCCGCGACGATGATGAAGCGTGGACCGTCGAACCCGAGCCACGGTTGAACTCCCGTCCCGGTGTCGATCCCCTCATCGCGCGACTCGGCGGTCTCGCGGTGATCGTCACCCTCGCTGCGCCCCTCGTCCTGGGATTCACGAGCTCCGGGGCCGACTCGGAATCGGGCGGCGCGCTCCAGGCCACGATCTCGACGGCGCCAACAGCCGAATTGGTCGAACCGTCGGCGACGACGACCGGTGATCAACAAGCGGCGTCGGCGACGACCGGCCAGCCGGCATCCTCCGCTTCGACACCGGCCGCGTCACCGTCGTCACCAGCCGTCGTCGGCAATGGTGACGACGTCGAGATCGAGGCCACCGCGCCGAGCTCCACATCGGGTGCGACGGCCGCGCTCCAAGACAGCAGTGAGCCCGAGCCTGCAGCGACCGAGCCGCCCGTCACCGCGCCGGCCTGCGGGAGTCGGTACGAGCTCGCGGCGGGCGACTACTGGATCCGCATCGCCGATGCTGCCAACGTGTCGCTGGCTGACCTGCTCGCCGTCAACGACTCGTCGGTCGACACGGTGCTGGTCCCCGGCCGCTCGATCTGCCTCCCCGCCGGCGCGAGTACTCCCGCACCGCCGAGCACCGCGGCACCGGCACCTGCCCCAACGTCGCCGTCGAACACCGTGGCGCCGAACCGTCGGCCCGCGACCACGGTCGCTCCGTCACCGACGACGACCGCTCCGAGCCGTCCCGCGGCCGTGTCCCAATCGCAGTCCGCCCAGATCATCCGCAACGTCTGGCCCGACGAGCTCGAAGAGCGTGCGCTCGAGATCGCCTGGCGCGAGAGCAACCATCGGTCCAACGTCAACAACTGGTGCTGCTACGGCCTGTTCCAGATCCACTGGAACGCACACCGGAGCTGGCTCGCGACGATCGGTATCACCTCGGTCACGCAGCTCTTCGATCCGACACTGAACGCCACCGCCGCCTACACGCTGTATCAACGTGCCGGGGGCTGGGGCCCCTGGGGCGGCTGATCCGAACTTCGCCGTCGGCAACGCGGCGAGTTGCGTCTACACTGTCGCCCGTCGCAATTGCGCTCGTAGCTCAATGGATAGAGCACTTGACTACGGATCAAGCGGTTGGGAGTTCGACTCTCTCCGAGCGCGCTGGACATTCAGGGGCTTCCCGGTGACGGGAAGCCCCTGAGTCTTTTTCTGAGCACCGCGCAATCGTTTCTCGGTTGACGTTTGCCTGCGCACGGAGCAACAGCTGTCACACCGGGACTTTCTGCCCTAGGGGTTTCGGGCTCTTCCTGGAGACTGAGAGGGCCGGGAGATTTCCGGCACGGTACGACGTGGGGTCTTCCCCTCGGGTGGAGATCCCCGAAGGAGGAGTCATGCGCAAGTCAATGCTCGTTGGGGGCCTCGCCACCGCGCTGGTCTCCATGGTTCTGGTACTCCCGCCGCCCGCAGCGACTGCTGCGCCCGGCGGCGGCGGTGGTGGGGGTGGTGGCGGCTCGGGCGAGATCTACGCCGACCTCTTCGTTGCCTTGCGTGACGAAGACGGTGTGCCGATCCTCTCCGAGACGTTCTACGAAGAGGGCCCGGTCGAGGTGGCCTGCATCCAGCCGATCTCGTACGCGACGATTCCCTCGGACCCTGCCGATCCTTCCAGCCCTTCCCTGCCCTCGACGCCGAATCCGGCCGACGGGCGAGAGGTCTATCTCGTTCCACTGCAGGGGGAGGCCTCCCTCGACGGTGGAGATCCCGTGCCGGAAGACACCGCCTGCGCCCCGCAGACGGAGTTCCTTCCGTATGTGTCAGAGGTCGAACTCGAGCGGCTGAATCTCGTTCGTACGTCGGACGAGGTGCTCTGGAAGAAGCTCGCCGAGGTCGGGACCCGGCTCGCGACTGCGGACGACATCACGCTCGACGGTGCCGGACGGATCACGACCTGGACCACCGATCCCGTGACCCTCGACCCGATCGCCGCCGCGATCGACGCATCCCCCGATCAGGCTGCCATCTACGCGGCAACCGAAGGGTTGAACCCGGCCCCCCCGCCGGCGGCTGGCGACGGGCCCACCGAGGTGGGTGAACCCGGCGGCCTGATGGACACCGGAACCATTCCCCACTGGCTCGCTGGGCCGCCGCCCTCTGCTGAATATCCACTGGGCAACCCGGCACAGATCGTTCAGGGCTCTGGTGGATTCGACAACTGGATGCTGGCTGCTTCCGCGGTCGGCACCGCAGCAGGCAAGCCGGTACCCATCACGATCGACACGATCCAGTACTACAACCGCACGGCTGCCAAGGACGGCGATGTGGCGAACTGGGGCTACGTCTCCAGGCTCCCTTCCGTTGCCAATCCCGACGGGCTGTTCGCCGGCGATCCACCTCCTGAGGAATTCGTCGACTACTCGGACTTCGAGTACACCCGGGCGAACGTGTTCAACGGCTGCACGACCTGGCTGGACGTCGGGACACTGACGTGGATGTCGGGCCCGATTCTCGATCGCGTCGAGTTCACCGACATCGTCGAGTTCGCCTCGCCGACCGCCAAGGTGACGAACGTCGCCGGGTTCGCGCAGATGGCGGACGATGTCCGCTCGGTGATCAACTACCTCCACGAGAACGAGGTGGTCGTCGACGAGAACGGAGTCGGATTCTTCATCGACCCGGTCTTCACCGAGACGTGTACTGCACAGGAGGAGATGGTCGTCGAGCTCAACCAGCCCGTCGATGCCGTCGACCCGACGGTGGCCATCACCGTCGCACCGCCGGCGGAGACCCAGTCGACCACCGCCACGTTCGAGTTCGTCGCGACCGATGCGGCGAGCGTGCTCTGCGTGCTCGACAGCGGCGCGATCGAGCGGTGCACGAGCCCGAAGACCTACACCATGCTGGAACTGGGCACACACACGTTCAACGTGATTGCGATGGGCGTTGCCGGCAACTTCGTGTCCGATACCTACACGTGGCAGATCATCCGTCCCGGCGAGGACTCGATGATCGCGACGATGGACCCGGTTCGCTTCGCGGACACCCGGCCCGGTTGGGTCGCAGCGGATGGCCTGTTCTTCGGAACCGGACCGATTCCGTCACGCGGAATCATCCAGGTGCCGATCGCGGGTCGTGGTGGTGTTCCGGTCGATGCCAAGGCTGTGGTTGCGAATGTGACCGTGGTGGGTGCGTCGACTGGTGGGTTCGTGACGGTGTTTCCGTGTGGGACCTTGCCGGGCACTTCCAGCGTGAACTATCTGGCGGGTGAGGCGGTTGCCAATGAGGTGATCGCCAAGTTGTCGCCGGTTGGTTCGATCTGCGTGTATGCGCATTCGGCGGTCAACGTGATCGTCGACGTCACCGGGTATGTCCCGGCGTCGTCGGAGTATGTGGCGTTGACGCCGGCTCGGTTGCTCGACACCCGACCGACTCCGGTTGCGGCCGGCAAGTTCATCGAGGTGCCGATCGCGGGTCGTGGTGGTGTTCCGGTCGATGCCAAGGCTGTGGTTGCGAATGTGACCGTGGTGGGTGCGTCGACTGGTGGGTTCGTGACGGTGTTTCCGTGTGGGACCTTGCCGGGCACTTCCAGCGTGAACTATCTGGCGGGTGAGGCGGTTGCCAATGAGGTGATCGCCAAGTTGTCGCCGGTTGGTTCGATCTGCGTGTATGCGCATTCGGCGGTCAACGTGATCGTCGACGTCACCGGGTATGTCCCGGCGTCGTCGGAGTATGTGGCGTTGACGCCGGCTCGGTTGCTCGACACCCGACCGACTCCGGTTGCGGCCGGCAAGTTCATCGAGGTGCCGATCGCGGGTCGTGGTGGTGTTCCGGTCGATGCCAAGGCTGTGGTTGCGAATGTGACCGTGGTGGGTGCGTCGACTGGTGGGTTCGTGACGGTGTTTCCGTGTGGGACCTTGCCGGGCACTTCCAGCGTGAACTATCTGGCGGGTGAGGCGGTTGCCAATGAGGTGATCGCCAAGTTGTCGCCGGTTGGTTCGATCTGCGTGTATGCGCATTCGGCGGTCAACGTGATCGTCGACGTCACCGGGACCATCTGATCCCGACACCGTCGCAGCACGGGAAGGAAGAGCGACTCCGAGAGGAGTCGCTCTTTTCTCGTCCGAACCGGCGGAGGGAGCGAGACGTTCGTCAACATTCCCTCAACTTCGGGTCCCGACGTGCCGATACCCGCGCATGAGGCTGTTCCGACTCGGCGCGCTCGTCGGCAGTGTCGTGCTGCTGGTCGCCACGACGGTCTCGATGGTCAACAACCGATCCGAGCTGCGAAGCGAACAGGACGCTCGGGTGACCGCGACGGTTCTCGTGGCCGACCAGTCCGTCGAGAGTGCGATCATCCGCGCAGCCGCGGTGTCCGAGATGGCGAACGAGTTGTCCGATCCCGCCGACCTCTCCCAGTCCTTCGGATCTGACGTCTCCGCGTGTCTCTGGACCGACGACGAACAACGCTGCACCGACGTCGACCTCTCGGCGCTGTCCGGGTTCGGCGACGCCGTGGCCGCCTCGGCGCAACGTGACGAGCCAGCCCTCGTCGCCGATGAGACGACCGATTCGTTGCTGTTGGTCCATCGCCAGGGCGTCACGGCGGCGCTGCGGCTTCCCGTGGAGTCCTTGATCGACGACCGCGCCGCTGCGACGATCGCCGAGTTCGGCGCGGACGTCGAGATCGCGCTCTCGGACGCGCCAGCCGGTGGCGTCGAGCGTGCCGGTCCGCTGTCCGTCGATGGTCGTCGGACCATCACGGACACGCTTGCGCTGCCGAACGACGGCGGTTCGGTTCGAGTGACCGCCACGATCCCCGACGACGTGGGACTCCTCGGCGACGGTGCTCTTGGCTACCTGGTGCTGCTCGCTCTCGGAACCCTGCTGATGGGTCTCGCGGCGTGGACGTTCTTCCTGGACCGGCGCACGCTCGAGCGCCGCGCCACCACCGACGAACTGACCGGCCTCGTCAATCGTCGCGAGTTCGAACGTGTCACCGAAGAAGAGCTTCTCGCTGCTGATCGGTTCGACAGCGGCGTCTGCTTGATGCTGATCGATCTCAACGGCTTCAAGCAGATCAATGACACGCTGGGCCACCAGTTCGGTGACCTCGTCCTCCAAGCTGCTGCCGAGCGGTTGCGGTCGGCGGTCCGCGACACCGACGTGGTCGGTCGATGGGGCGGTGACGAGTTCGTGATCCTGCTGCGCGGTGTCGAAGATGGCAAGGGTGTTCGTTCCAGTGCGGAGCGGATCGGTCGATCGCTCGCCGCGAGTCCGGTCGTCGGCGACGTGTCGGTCAGGGCCGCGATCGGCGCGGCCTTGTTCCCGCGGCACGGTCGGGAGCTCGACGATCTGATCAACGCCGCTGACCTCGCCATGTACAGCGCAAAGACGACCGGCGTGACGTATCGCCTCGCGGACGTGCACGGCCTCGAACTGGCAGACCGGGAGCTCCGCTCGACGTCCGGGTACGAGGGACCGGATCGCAGACGGCATCCCTCCGAAGCGGACGTGGTCAGTCGCGACTGACTGCGTCGAGGTCCGCGAGCGCTCCAACGATCCGGCTGCGGTCGGCCGCGGTGAACGCGAGGTCGTCGCGCTGGAGCATTCCGGCGAGTTCGGTGGCGGCGTCGTACCCGCACACGTCGACGTACCCGAGTTCAGCGGTCGGATCGTCGCCCAGTGACGCAGCGGTGAGGTAGGAACCACCCGCTGGTTGCGGCCGACCGCTGCTGACCAATTCGGTCGCGGTGACGAAGGTGTACCCGACGCTCAAGCCATAGGCGATGATCCCTGGGAGTGCGCCGGGGGTCGGACGTCGATTGCCCCCATCGTGATAGATCGGCAGGGCGCCGTTGCGGTGATACCGAATGAACTCGTTGACGAGCTGCGACGACGAATGACGCGGCGACAAGTAGTCGAACGTCGACATGTGGGTGTGTGCCTCGTACAGACCGAACTGGGCGCAGGCCGACAGGATGGCTCCGCCTTTCGTGAGGCCCGGTGCGCGGCTGACGACCGGCGTGACACCGGTGGCGTTGCGGATGATCGACTGGTTCGGTCCGATCTGGCTGGCGAGCGCAGATGACCGGTACGGCGAGTGATACACGCTGTGGTTTCCCAGTTCGTGGCCTTCGTCGACGATGCGCCTCGCCAAGGCGGGGAACGACTGCACGTTCACCCCGACCAGGAAGAATGTTGCCTTGACGCCGTAGCTGGCGAGTGTTGCGAGCACGCTCGGGGTGTTGTACGGAGACGGACCGTCGTCGAACGTCAACGCCATCCGGCGTCCTTCGACATCGACGTGTGTGACGAACTGGCCGGGCCGCCAGGGCGGTGGTGGCGGTGGTGGTGGTGGTGTGATCTGGACTTGCCGTCCCCGGACCGGACGAGCCAGCGTTCCCGTGGCTCGCTGGTCGATGCGCATGGTGGATGCGTCGGCGCTCGCCGGCGAGTTGGAGCCGGCAAGCAGGCGCGCTGTCGCGATGGCGGATGCCCCGACGATGAGCCGGCGGCGACTCAGCCGGGAGCTGGGCTGATCAGGTTCGGTGTGGCGATGATCGCCGTGGTCGTGCACGTCTGTCCTATCCGCTACTGACGGGAACAGTATGCGATCGGCTGGCCTTTTGCGAGGGTCCGAGCGGCCGCGCGTGACGCGTACAGTGACCCCGTGGCTCCGACCGATCCGCTCACCTCACGACTCGCCGGTTTCGGCACGACGATCTTCGCCGAGATGTCTGCACTGGCGGTCGAGACCGGAGCGATCAACCTCGGGCAGGGGTTTCCCGACACCGACGGACCCATCGAGGTGCTCGATGCGGCGGTCGACGCCATTCGGTCCGGGCTCAATCAGTATCCGCCCGGCCCGGGAACGCCCGAGCTGCGCCAGGCCATCGCGGAGCACCAACGACGCTGGTACGGCATGGAGCTCGACCCGGTGAGGGAGATCGTGGTGACCGCGGGTGCCACCGAGGCTCTCGCCGGCGCACTGCTCGGCATGCTCGACGCCGGCGACGAAGTGATCGTGTTCGAGCCGATGTACGACAGTTACCAGGCATGCATCGCGCTCGCCGGCGCTCGTGCTGTTCCGGTCTTGCTGGCGCCGGGCGCCGACGGTCGTTACGTCTTCGATCCGGATGAACTCGCAGCGGCGGTGTCGTCGCGGACGAAGATGATCCTGCTCAACACGCCACACAACCCGACTGGGAAGGTGTTCACTCGAGCCGAACTCGAATCGATTGCCGGCGTCGCGGTCGAGCGTGATCTCATCGTGGTCACCGATGAGGTGTACGAGCACCTGCTCTTCGACGGGCGTACCCACATCCCGATGGCGACGCTGCCGGGCATGGCCGAACGCACGCTGACGATCTCGTCGGGCGGCAAGACGTTCCACACGACGGGATGGAAGATCGGCTGGATGTCCGGACCGGAACCTGTGGTGACGGCAGCGAAGACGGCCAAGCAGTTCCTCACCTACGTCAACGGCGCTCCGTTCCAGCCGGCGATGACGGTCGGGCTCGCCCTCCCCGATGCGTACTTCCATGATCTCGCCGCAACGTTGCAGACGGCCCGCGACCACCTCGTCGCGGGCTTGCGGGAGGCCGGGTTCATCGCGCACGAACCCGAGGCGACCTACTTCACCACGGTCGACATCCGCCCGCTCGACCACGACGGAGACGGCATGGCCTTCTGCAGGTCGTTGCCCGAGCGCTGCGGTGTGGTCGCGGTGCCGAACGAAGTGTTCTATGCCCGGCCCGACCACGGGCGCCACCTCGTCCGGTTCGCATGCTGCAAGCGCATCGAGGTGATCGACGAGGCGGTCGAGCGGCTGGTCGGGCGGTTCGGCTCGTGACGAGCGTGCGGGTCGCTGCGATCCAGCACGACATCGCCTGGCACGACCGTGCCGGGAACTTCGAGCATCTGGCTCCGAAGATCGCCGGGGCGGCCGCCAGCGGGGCGCGTGTGGTGCTGGTGACCGAGACGTTCTCGACTGGGTTCTCCTTCGACTCGCCCGGCATCGCCGAACCCCAGGGCGGCCCGTCGTCGCAGTTCCTGGCGGAGATGGCGACGGCGCACGGCGTCTGGGTGGGCGGTTCGTGTCCAGAGATCGCCCCCGAGGCACCAGCGGACGATCAGCGTCCGTCGAACGTGTTCGTGCTGGTGGCGCCGGACGGCACGACCACGAGGTATCGCAAGATCCACCCGTTCTCGCACGCGGACGAGGAGCGCTATGTGCGCGCCGGCACCGACTTCGTCACCGTCGACATCGACGGGCTGCGCTGTGCACTGTTCGTCTGCTACGACCTGCGTTTCGCCGACGAGTTCTGGGCGTTGGCGACCGACGTCGATGCGTACTTCGTGGTCGCGAACTGGCCGGCCAAGCGGCGGCTGCACTGGTCGACGCTGCTGCGGGCTCGGGCGATCGAGAATCAGGCGTACGTGGTCGGTGTCAACCGCGTCGGTTCGGGCGGGGGACTCGACTACTCGGGCGACAGTGCGATCATCGATCCGCTGGGTGAGGTCCTCGCCACCGGCGCCGGTGTCGAGACCGTCCTGCTCGCCGACCTCGACCCCGTGCACGTCGCCTCGACCCGGCGTCACTTCCGGTTCCTCCAAGACCGTCGCTAACGCACGCCGCGAACGGGGCGCATCTGCATCGAGACGCGAATGCCGTAGGGCGTGTCCTGCTGGCCGACTTCGACGAATCCGCGTCGGGCGTGGAACGCAAGCGATGGCACGTTCGGTGGATCGGCGTTCACCTCGAGTGCGAGCTGTGACTCGCCGCGCTCGGCCATCAGACGGTCGACCTCGGCGTACAGGAGCGTGCCGAACCCTCGCCCTTGCGCGCCGGCGTCGAATGCCACGCGGTCGAGGTACATGAAGTCGTCGTAGCGCTCGGTGAACCAGCGGTAGTTGACCGAGTCGTAGCGGCTGCCCGACGTCATCACCAGGCAGAACCCCACGATGTCGCCATCGACTTCGGCGACCAGCGCAATCGGGCTCTCGGCGACCAGATAGGCCATCCGGTCGGCGTCGACCGAACCCACCTCGGGCACATTGGCCTGGTTGATCTCGAGGATTCGGGCGAGATCCTCGGTCCGAATCGAACGGAGGGCGACGTCGTGTTCGGCGGGCGGCACTCGGTGCACGGTAACTGCATTGGTCGTTTCCGACCGACTGCCATACGGTGCGCAGCCGTGACCTCGGTGATCAGCGCTCGCAGCCTGCGCAAGGAGTTCGGCGGGTTCGTCGCCGTCGACGGCATCGACTTCGACGTTGCGTCGGGCGAGTCGTTCGGGTTCCTCGGGCCGAACGGGGCGGGAAAGACCTCGACGATGCGAATGATCGGCTGCGTGTCACCGATCACGTCGGGCACGATGCGGATCTTCGATCTCGACCCCGAGCACGACGGGGCTGCCATCCGGGCTCGTCTGGGCGTGGTGCCGCAAGCCGACCAGCTCGACTCGGAGTTGACCGTCGTCGAGAACCTGGTGATCTACGGACGCTACTTCGACATCTCCCGCGCCGAATGCAGACGTCGCGCTGCGGATCTGCTCGAGTTCGTGCAGCTCACCGAGCGTGCCGACGAGCGGGTCGATCCGCTCTCGGGCGGTATGAAGCGTCGCCTCACCATCGCCCGCTCGCTGATGAGCGAACCCGACCTGCTGTTGCTCGACGAACCGACGACAGGGCTCGACCCTCAGGCCCGACACATCCTCTGGGACCGCCTCTACCGACTCAAGCAGCGTGGTGTCACCCTCGTGTTGACCACCCACTACATGGACGAAGCCGAGCAGTTGTGCGACCGGCTCGTGGTGATGGACGGCGGCCGCATCGTGGCCGAGGGTTCGCCGCGTGGGCTGATCGAACAGCACGCCACTCGCGAGGTGCTGGAGTTGCGGCTGCACCGCGACACGTTGGGCGACGTCGCCGAGCAGTCGAACAGCGATCAAGCGGCCATGCGAGCCATCGAGGGCATCGGCGATCGCCAGGAGGTGCTGCCCGACCGAGTGCTGGTCTACGCGCACGACGGGGAAGCGGCACTTGCGGAGGTGCATCGCCGCGGGGTCGAGCCGGTCGGCAGTCTCGTCCGTCGCAGTTCGCTCGAGGACGTCTTCCTCCGCCTGACCGGCCGCACCCTGATCGACTGACCTGCGATGAACACTCCGACCACCGTCCGCGTCTGGGAGAGCGAGTTCGCCGTCTACCGAAAGATCTGGCAGTCACACGTGCTGCTCGCGTTCGTGCAACCGTTGCTCTACCTGGTTGGCATCGGCGTCGGCGTCGGATCGTTGATCGACGAGAACGCCGACTCGACCGTGTCGCTCGGCGGCCTCACGTACTTCGAGTACCTCGCTCCAGCGCTGCTCGCGACCACCGCGATGATCAGCGCCGGCCAGGCCTCGCTGTGGCAGGTGCTCGACGGATTCTTCTGGGGCAACCGGTATCGAGCGATGGCGGCGACCCCGCTCACTCCGACCGACATCGCCTCAGGTCTGACGCTGTGGCACGCAACCCGCACGCTGATCGGCGTCACCGGCGTCGCCGCAGTGCTCGCGCTCTTCGAAGAGACGCGTTCGTGGGGCCTGCTGATCGCCATCCCGGCCGCGGTGCTCACCGGTCTCGCATTCGCGCTTCCGATCACGGCGTGGTCCTCGACTCGCTACGGAGGCGGGTCGTTTCCCACGATCATCCGGTTCGGTCTGCTCCCGATGTTCCTGTTCGGAGGGGCCTTTTTCCCCATCGACGAGCTGCCCGAATGGTTGCAGCCGGTCGCGTACGTCACGCCGCTGTGGCACGGCATCGAGCTGTGTCGCGGTGCGGTGATCGACTCGGTCAGCGCCGGCAACGTCGCAGTGCATCTGGCCGTGTTGGGCGCGTACATCGTCGCCGGCTGGTTGGCATGTCGCATCACCTTCGCACGGCGGTTGGCGCCATGACGATCGCGCTCCGGATCGTTCCCGTCGAGGTGCTCACCCGCGCTCGACGCCCGCACCGCTTGGTCGAGCGCAGCGTGATGTTCTATCGACACGCTTGGATGATCCTGGTCTCCGGCTTCTTCGAACCGTTGCTCTACCTGTTGTCGGTCCAGGTCGGCTTTGCCGCACTCGTCGGCGAGATCGTCGTCGACGGGGTCGCGTACGACTACGCCGAGTTCGTCGCTCCAGCGCTCCTGGCCGCGTCTGCGATGAACGGAGCGATCTTCGACGCGACCGGAAACGTGTTCGAGAAGTTGCGCCACACCAAGCTGTACGACACGGTGCTGGCCACGCCGATGACCGCGGCCGATGTCGCGGTCGGGGAGATCCTCTCGGCGGTCGGTCGGGCGGTGATCTACTCCGTTGCCTTCGTGGTCACGATGTGGCTGCTCGGGCTCGTCGGTTCAGCGTGGATCGTGCTGGCGATCCCGGTCTGCGCGCTGATCGGCTTCGCCTTCGCCGCCGCCGGCATGGCCTACACCACCTACATGCGCACATGGTCCGATCTCGAGTACGTCAATGCCGTGACGCTGCCGCTGTTGTTGTTCTCGGCCACCTTCTATCCGCTGTCGAGCTACGGCCAATGGGCGTGGGTGGTGCAGCTGAGCCCGCTGTACCACGGCGTCGCGGTCGTTCGCGGCCTCAATCTCGGCCAGCTGCAGTGGACGATGCTGGTTCACCTCGGCGTGCTCGGCGCCGTCGCGCTCGTCGGCCTCGGCGTCACGTCACGTCGAATCACCGGCCTCCTCCTGCGCTGATCGGGGGCGGGTTCGGGGATCCACTCCTAGGCTGGACGCATGCTTTTTCGCAAGAACGCTTCCATGGTCGATCGCGGGGACGCACTTCCCGGTCGGACCGACCAGGCGATGCCTGTTCCGGATGCCCACTTCGTCAACGGCCACCCGCTCACCGGCCCGTGGCCCGCGGGGATGCAGACCGCTGCGTTCGCGATGGGCTGTTTCTGGGGTGTCGAGCGCAAGTTCTGGCAACTCGACGGGGTGTACTCCACGTTCGTCGGCTACGCCGGTGGGTACACGCCGAACGCCACCTATGAAGAGGTCTGCTCCGGACTCACCGGGCACACCGAAGCAGTCGTCGTGGTCTACGACCCCGAGGTGGTCAGCTACGAGCGTCTGCTGCAGACCTTCTGGGAAGAACATGATCCCACCCAGGGCATGCGCCAGGGCAACGACGTCGGCAGCCAGTACCGCTCGGCGATCTTCATCACCGATCCGGCACAGCGGCCGTTGATCGAGTCGTCGAAGGCGGTGTTCCAGGAGCGCCTGAGGGCGGCCGGATACGGGGAGATCACTTCCGACGTCGAGCCACTCGACCTCGAGACGGGCTTCTTCTACGCCGAGCCGTACCACCAGCAGTACCTCGCCAAGAATCCCAACGGCTACTGCGGCGTCGGCGGCACGGGCGTCAGCTGTCCCATCGGTCTCGCAACCTGACTCGGAGCATGCCGCGCCGATCCGTCGGAATTCAGACACTCGTTCGTCCGCGGTGATCTGGGCGATCTGACATCTCCATGGCCGAGCGATCGGGAGCTGACGCATCCGTCTCGCTGCTCGGTGCGATCTCGATCGGGATCGGTGGAATGGTCGGCGGCGGCATCTTTGCGACGCTCGGCGTCGCAACACAGAAGGCAGGAGGAGCGACGCCGATTGCGTTTCTCGTGGGCGGTCTCGTCGCGGCGCTGACCGGTGTCAGTTACGCCAGGCTCTCGGTCCTGTACCCGAGTCCGGGCGGGACGGTCACCTTCGTCGACCGGGTCTTCGGCGTCGACGATCTCAGCGGCACCGTGAACGTCGTCTTGTGGGTTGGCTACGTCGCCACGACGGGCTTGTATGCAGCGGCCTTCGGCAATTACGCCGCAGCGCTGGTCGTCGGTGGTGGATCCGCGTCGGACGTTCTGGTGCGCGGGTTCGTCCTCGTGGGCGTGCTGATTCCCTGGATCATCAACCTCGCCCGCGCCTCGCTGATCGCCCGGACCGAGGGAATCATCGTGGCGATCAAACTGTCGATCCTGCTGGTCGTGGTCGTCGCCGGAGTCCCGTCGATCGAATCTGATCGGCTGTCGACATCGACGTGGGCGTCACCGGCCTCCATTGTCTCCGCCGGCATGCTCGTGTTCGTCGCCTACGAAGGCTTCGAGTTGATCGCCAATGCATCTGCCGACGTGAGGAGCCCGGCGCGCAACCTGCCCAGGGCGTTCGGCTGGTCGATTGGCCTCGTCGTGGTGATCTACGTGGCGATCGCCGCAGTGGTGGTCGGCTCACTCGACCCTCAGCAGATCGTCGCAGCATCCGACTACGCGCTCGCCGAGGCCGCCAACGCATCGCTGGGCTCGTTCGGGTTCATGCTCGTTGGCTTCTCGGCCGTGCTTGCGACGTTCTCCGCCATCAATGCCACGCTGTACGGCGCGGCTCGCCTCAGCTTCACGCTTGCGGTCGACGGCGAGTTGCCCGCCGCATTCCGGGCCCAACCGTGGCATGAACCGATCGGGCTGCACGTGACGGCGGTGTTGGGAGCGGCGATCGCGGTCGGTCTTCCGCTGGCCAGCATTTCGAGTGTCGCGAGTTCGATCTTCCTCGTGGTGTTCGCCTTCGTCAACGTCGCTGCGTACCGCGCTCGGCTCTGCTGCGCGCGTCAACAGGCCCCTTGCAGCGCTGGGCGCTGCGCTCTGCGCGGTCGCGATGGTGGTCCTGACGGTGGCGAACGTCCGCGATGACCCGACCTCGCTGGTCGTGCTCACACTGCTCGGGGGTGTGGGACTCCTCGTCGAGCACCGCGTGCTCCGACCGGTACGCGCAACGTCGCGCGCGGCGACGTTGAGCTGGGGTCGACGGGCAGCGGGGGAAGGGGGGCAGCAGGGGGTTGGGGGGCAGCAGGGGGTTGGGGGGAGCAGCGGGAGGTGGGTGTTCAGGTCCAGCCGGACTGGCGGATCTCGTCGCCGTCGGCATCGAGCGGGCGCCCGGCCCACGACAGCCGGCCAGGTGTTGCCGAGAGGTGGGCAATGAGGCCTTGCATCGGCGTTCCGTCGACATCGGTGATCGCTCCCCGCGCGGCGTAGTGCGGATCGTTCGCGATGTCGGCCATGTCGTAGACGGGTCCGATCGCGGCTTCGGCCGCGGTGAACGCGTCGATCACCTCGGTCTGGGTCCGGGCGAGACACCACTCGGTCATGACCTGCTCGAGCTCCTCCCGGTGCTCGGTCCGTCCGGCAAACGTCGTGAATCGTCCGTCGTGGCCCACACCGATGAGCTCCATCACACGGGCGGCCACCGAGTCGCTGCTCGTCGACACCGCGACCCAGCGACCGTCGGCGCATCGATAGGTTCCGCGGGGCACGGTGTAGGGAAGTCCGGCTCCCAGACGCGGTTGTTGTTCACCGAGCACCGCGTACACCGAGGCCAGCGGCCCCATCATCTGGAACATCGTTTCGAGCAGGTTCGCGTCGACGACCTGCCCGACACCGGAATGCAGGGCGACCATCGTGGCGAAGGCGGCGGCGAGCCCGGTGACCTCGTCCGTGAGGGCGATCGGCGGCAGGAGCGGTTGGCCCTCGGGCTCGCCGTTGAGCGCCGCGAGTCCGGACATCGCCTCGGCGATCGTCGCGAATCCCGGCCTCGATGCGTAGGGGCCGTTCTGCCCGAACCCGCTCACCCTGGTCATCACCAGCTGCGGGTTTCGCTCGAGCAGGATGTCGGGGCCGAGGCCCAACCGCTCCATCGTGCCGGGCCGCGAGTTCTCGACCAGAACGTGGGCGTCATCGAGGAGCGACAGCAACACCGAGCGGTCGTCGGTGTCCTTCACGTCGAGCACGATCGTTCGCTTGTTGCGGTTGACCAGCTTCCACCACAATCCCGTGTCATCTCGGGGGTCGCGCCACGCCATGTTGCGAAGGCTGTCGCCGTCGGGGCGTTCGACCTTGATCACGTCGGCGCCGAAATCAGCGAGGTACCGGGCGCAGTTCGGGCCGGCGAGCACCGTCGACATGTCGATCACCCGCAGTCCGGCGAGTGCCGTCGGTTCGGTGTTCACGGTGCCCATCCTGCGAGCAGCTCGCACGCCTCGACCATGTCGGCCCCGTCGCCGGCGTAGGAGAACCGTACGTACTCGTGGCCTCTGGCGAGGTCGAAGTCCACGCCTGATGTGGCGGCGACACCGACGTCGTGGAGCCAACGCTGGGTCAGGTCCAACGAGTCGATGCCGATCTCGGTCGTGAGGTGCGGCACGTGTGCGTACACGTAGAACGCGCCGTCTGCCGGGGCGATGTCGGTGATGCCGGCCGCGGCGAGGCCATCGATCACGATCGACCGGTTCGTGCGGTACCGCACGACGTGACCGTCGAGTTCGTCGGTCGCGTCGAGTGCTGCGAGCGCCGCCACCTGGGCGACATGTGGAGCGCAGATGTAGAGGTTCTGCTGCAACCGCTCGACGGTGTCGACCAGCGACTCCGGCACGACCACCCAGCCCACGCGCCACCCCGTCATCGACCAGTACTTCGAGAAGCTGTTGACGACCAGCGCCTCGGGGTGGTGGTCGAGCACCCGTGCCGCGGGTGGCCCGTCGACGATGCCCTGGTAGATCTCGTCGGCGATCACCGCGATTCCGCGCGCGCGACATGTGGCGGTGATCCGATCGAGGGCCTCGGCCGCGAGCACCGTGCCGGTCGGATTCGACGGTGATGCGAGCACCAGACCGTCGAGGTGCCCGGCCGCATCGAGATGGGCCGGCGTCGGTGCCCACCTGCTCTCGGGTCCGACCGGGATCGGCACCGGAGTGATGCCGAGCGCCACCAGCGCGTTGCGGTAACACGGGTAGCCCGGTTCGAGCACCCCGACTCGGTCGCCGGGTTCGAACAGCGTCAGAAACGAGAGCGTGAACCCTGCCGATGCGCCGGCGACCACCAGAACTCGCTGGGGATCGACGTCGTCGTAGCGGTCGGCGAGACGGGTTCGCAGCGAGTGCAGGCCGGCTGCGTTGGTGTAGCCGAGTGGATCGTCGAGGTGGGCGCGCACCGCGTCACGGGCCACGCGGGGCAGCGGAGTCGACGGCTGGCCGACCTCGAGGTGCAGGACGCGTCGCCCGGCCGCTTCGAGCGCTGCCGCGTCGCGGCTCATCGCCATCGCGTGGAACGGCGCCACGGCGGCAGCTCGGAGCGCGGCCTCGATCATCGGGCGATTCTCGCACCCGGGCCGCTCCGGGCGGCAATGGCGACGCCTCATGTCGTGCCCTGCGGGCGCTCGGCGCCCGTCCGAGCGTGCCTTCTCAAGATTCCTTGACTTTGCAGTCCCCTGACGCGCTCCTCCGATCCCGCTGACGGTGACGGTCCTACCGTTCTCCGTGGCCTCAAGACCAGGCCGCAAGAGACCGATGAGGAACCGTATGCGTGGCGAACGAATCGAACCGGCGACAACCGACCAGGGCAACACGCTCGTGGAAATCCTGATCTCGGTCGCCCTGATGGGCACGATCGTGGTCACGTTGCTGCTCGTGATGCAGACCACGATTCGCCTGTCGAAGATCAGCAACGACCAGGCAAAGGTCGAGTCCGTGATCGGCAGTGCCGCCGACCGCGTCGCCAACTTCGCGTACAAGCCGTGTCCCGGCTTCGACGGCGACGACCGGTACCTGTCGATCGCGCAGGCTGCAGCGCCCGCCGTCGGTTGGACGGCCTCGACCGTCAGCATCGACGAAGTGCGGTTCTGGCAGCCCGACACCCAGAGTTGGGAGCTGACCAACGGACTCGACGCGTCGCTCTGCAACGCCTCGATCAGCCTCACCGACTCCCGCACCCTCCAGAAGGTGCGGATCCGTGTCACCTCCCCCGACGGTGGACGCACCCGCACCACCGACGTGGTCAAGGCGAACTTCCGACCCGACGCAATCAAAGACCAGACGAACGGCTGAACGACATGAGCACGACGACTTCCGCATCCACGAACGCCGGCACACAGCACCGCACCGACCGTCGCCGCGACGCCGGCTTCACCCTGCCCGAACTGCTGATCAGCGTGCTCTTGATGGGCATGCTGACCACCGCGATGGCGGGGGCGTTCAGCGTGGTGTTGCGACAGCAGAAGCCCACGATCGCCCGCATCGCGGAGTCGAAGGACATCACGTTCGTGCAGACATGGGTTCCGCTGGACGTCGCATCCGCCGTGACGAACCCGAATCCGGCCCTCGCAACGATCAACACCGACCCCGGCTTCGACCCGACGACCGCCGGCGCACTGCCGGGCACCAACGTGTTCACCGTGCTGCGCTCGGACATCTCCGGTGCCGGCGAGGTGCTGTACTACGTCGCGTACCGGTACGTGCAGGTCGGCGATCGAGTACCAACTCCGCCGCTACGAGATCCGTGGGGCCGGCACGCCGTCGGAGGTCATCAAGCAGGTCGGCGTCGCCCACGAGCTTCCGGCGCCGCCCGCCGGCTGGCGAGAAGGCATCGATCCTCCGACGCACGCTGTCGAGATCAACGCCCGCAACCAGGTCGTGCTGCGTCCGATCGGCGACGACATCACGGTGAACTTCAAGAGCAACAACAACTTCACCACGGGTGGTTCACCGCTCTCACGCGGCCTGGCACTGCCGGGCGACCTCGCCTTCCGCGCCAGCGAACCCAAGGCGCCGCCGAGCCGCTGTGGGGCCAGCATCGCCATCGTGTTCGACACCTCGGGGTCGGTTCCGGCCAGCAGTGGTGGCGAGGACGCCAAGAAGGCAGCCGTGTCGTTCATCGATGCGTTCAAGGGCACGCCGTCGCAGCTCGCCGTCTACGGATTCGACGCCGAGGCCTATCGGATGTTCCCGGCCGCCGACGGTCAGCCGTACGCAGCGCTGCTCGACGACACCAACCCGGCGATCGTCGCCGCACGCAAGCGGATCCTCGATCTCGACAACCGCGACGGCAACTGGAGCCAGAGCAACCCCGACGCCCCGACCGCCGACGGCATCCACTGGGACCAGCGGGGATCGGGTACGAACTGGGAGGACGCGCTGTACCTGCCGTTCCACACCGACTCCGGCGCCATCCGCAACGACACCCCCGAGCTCGTGGTGTTGATCACCGACGGTCAGCCCAACAAGAGCCGACCGGGCTCGAGCAGCAACCACGTGAACAACGCTGTCGCCATGGCCAACATCGGCCGGCTCACCGGGAGCGCCCGCATCCTCGGCGTGATCGTCGGCGACCAGGCGACCACCCAGTCGAACTGGACCAACTACGGCGTCCCGGATCTGATGAAGCCCAGCAGGAACGGTCCGAAGAACCTGGGCTCGGTCGTCGGCAACCTCGTCTGGAACGGTTCGTCGACCAAGAACCCCGACGGCACGTGGACGGTCAACGCCGGCAACGCCGACGCGGCCGACCTGTTCTACGGGACGTTCGAGAACCTCGGCGGCGTGCTGCGCTCGATCATGATCGCCGAGTGCGGCGGCACGGTCACCGTCCAGAAGAAGCTCAGCGTGGACGGCACGCTGACCAACCTCACCGACGTCCCGCAGGACTCGGTGTGGAGCTACACCAACGAGGTCGGCACCCGCGACCTCGTCCGGTCCGAGACCGCATCGATCACCTTCGACTTCCCGCTCGGCAACAGCGCCAAGCGGTGGGTCGACATCACCGAGGGCGGCAACCTCGAGGACTACGAGTTCCTCGGTGCGACGTGTCGTAGCGAGGGCAATCCGGTGCCGGTGAACGTCGATCTGGCCGCTCAGTCCATCAGCGTCGAGGCCACCGCCGACGGCGCCATCTCCTGCACGATGATCTCGAAGGCGAAGTGATCGCTATGCGCACGAACCACACCACCAGGCGCGACGAGGGCTCGATCCTCAGCATGGTGCTCGCCTTCATGGCGCTCGCCGGCATCGTCGTCGTGGCCATCCTCGGGTTCGCCTCGACGGTGTTCCGGACACGCCCACCGATCGACGTTCGCAACTCGACCGCCGAGACCGCCGAGTCGGCCATCCGGATGGCGATCACGTTCCAGCGCGACTTCGGGCCGGCGGGCTGCTACAACGGTGGCGGCACGTCACCACTGCCAGCCAGCGGCGAGTTCAACGACATGGACATCGAACTGTCGTGCTCGGAACTTCCTGGCATCGACAACTACACCGAGTCCGCCCGCAGTCGTTACGGCGTGATCACCACGTCGAACTCGACGGTTGCTGGTGTCGGCGGGATCTCCGGGCGTGCGACCGCCGGTTACCCGATCAAGGAGATCTCCGGCAGTATCTACGTCAACGGTGGGGACTTCGGCCCGTCGGTCGCCGACATCGGAATCCGTGCGATGGCGGGTTCGTCGTACGTCGCCGCCCCCAACACCCCGGTTGCCGAGCGGTATCTCGTGCCTGGTGCGCCAACGACGCCGCCCGATCCGCCGGCGGTTCCGGTTGCCGTTGCGTGTGATCCGGCGATCCCCGACGGCTTCCCCGACTTCGTCTCTCCGATCGACGGCGCCAGCGTCACCCACACGATGACGTGTGACCCGAATCCGTGGTGGTCCGCGGCCGGTGACGTCTGGACAAGCGCGCGTACGTACCCGTTGCTTCCGCAGCTCCCGACGTTCCTGCGGTCCGCGATCCCGAACGAGCTCTACAACGGCTGCCAGGTGTTGTACCCGGGCCGGTACACCGACGACGTCGTGCTCGACGGAAACGCCGGGTCCGGCAAGTACTTCCTTGCGTCCGGGGTCTACTACTTCGAAGGTGCGGTACGCGTCATCAACGGCGCCAGCGTCGTCGGCGGCGAGGGCAACTACACCGAAGGCTGTCTCGATGCCGACGCGGCATTCGACCGTTACGGTGTCTGGTCGCCGAAGAACCACGAGATCACCGGCCGCGGCGTCACCCTGCTGTTCGGCGACGATGCCAAGATCGAGGTGGTCGACTCGTCGCTCCGTCTCAACCGTCGGATCTCGAACCCGGCCACCCGCGGCAGCGAGGCCACCTCGATCCGCAGCGTGAACTTCGGATCCAAGGGCAGTGTCGACATCCCGGCCGATCAGGTCCAAGTGGGTGAGTACCCGATCAACCCTGCAACGAACAATCCCGACCCGGAACTCCGTGCGCCCGGGAGCACCATCGCTGCGAGCAGTCACTCGATCGTCGTGGCCAATCAGACGCTGCGGTACAAGGAGTCGACGTGGACCGACACCGCTGAGCTGGTGACGGTTCGTGTCACGCCGGCAGCCACCGGTACCCCGACGTTCGAGGCCGACGGCTACGTGTTCGTCCCCAACGCGGGCATCACGATCGACACCGGCGCACAGTCGAACTACGCCATGAGGTTCACCGGAGGCATCGTTGCCGCCAACCTCGACATGAACGTCGGAGCCCTTCCCGCAGCCGGCGCCGGCAACTTCGAGCTGTCGGCGTCGAGCAAGCCGATCCAACGGCGGGTCCAGCTCGGCGCCAAGGTCACGGCGAGCGACGGGTCTGTCGCCCGTTCGACGGCGCTGGTCCAGGTGCACTCGAACGGCTCGTACGCCATCAACAGCTGGGGCGTCGATCCCGAAGCTGGTGCGGCGACCACGACGGCCCCGCCGGTGACCACGGCACCGCCTGCGACCACGACGGCCCCGCCGGTGACCACGGCACCGCCCGACGACCACCGCGCCGACCACCACCTTGCCGGCGCCGACCACCACCTTGCCGGCGCCGACCACGACGTTGCCGCCGGTCGTGCCTCCGGTTCCGGACAATGGGACCGGCTCGTGCAACGACGTCACGAGCAATCCGCAGGGATGGACCCAGGACTTCGGTCCTGGATCCTGGACGGCCGACTTCTGGAACTGGGGCGACCCACGTCCGGACTTCAGTTCGTCGAATCCGTTCGCCGGACTCGCCGAGTCGGTCGACGTCGGTGGCGAACCTCGCCGCATGCGGTGACAACGTGCCGTCCAATGGTGTGCAGAACGACAACTTCTCGGCCCGGTTCACCAAGACCTGGGACCTTGCGGCACCGCAGCAGGTCACCTTCCTGGTCGGTGGCGACGACGGCTACCGACTGAAGGTCAACGGCACGAGGTCATCGAGCAACTGGAGTAACCATGCCATCGCAATGGAGATACCCACACGATGACGTTGCCTGCCGGGACCCACACGATCGTCTTCGAGTTCTACGAGAACGGCGGCCAGAACTGCTGGCAGCTCTGGCACAACTGAGCCGACTCAGCCGGGGAGCAGCAGCTCCCCGGCGTTGAGCTGGTGGGCGTACCGGCCGTCGGCGGCGAGCAGCTCGTCGTGGGTGCCGATCTCGGCGATGCGACCGTTCTCGACGAACGCGATGCGGTTCGCACTGCGGATCGTCGACAGGCGATGGGCGATCACGAGCGCCGTCCGGTGCTGCATGGCATGATCGAGCGCCGCCTGGATCAGCGCCTCGTTCTCGTTGTCGAGATGGCTGGTCGCTTCGTCGAGGACCATGATCGCCGGATTCTTCAACAACAGCCGGGCGATCGCGAGACGTTGCTTCTCCCCACCGCTCAGGCGATAGCCGCGTTCGCCGACGATCGTGTCGTATCCGTCGGGCAGCGCAGCGATCGTGTCGTGGATTCGTGCTGCTCGGGCTGCCGCGATCAGCTCCTCGTCGGTGGCGTCCGGGTCGGCATACCGGAGGTTGTCGCCGATCGTCTCGTGGAACAGATGAGGGTCCTGCGACACGACGCCGATCGCTGCGCGCAGCGAAGCGAGCGTGAGGTCGCGCACGTCGTGGCCGTCGATGCGGACCGCTCCCGACGTGACGTCGTACAGGCGAGGCAACAGCGAGACCGTCGTCGACTTGCCCGCCCCCGATGCACCGACGAGCGCAACCGTCTCACCGGGCGCGATCTGAAGCGACAGGCCATGCAGCACGTCGACGTCCGGATCGGTGTCGCCGCCGAGGCCGGCGTTCTGTTCCATCGACGCGATCGCCGAGTCGGCAGCCGGTGGGTAACGGAACACGACGTTGTCGAACTCGACCGCCCCACGGGCGTCGACGAGATCGATCGCGCCCGGCCGTTCCTGGATCGCCTCGGGTGCGTCGAGCACCTCGAACACCCGCTCGAAGCTGACCATCGACGTCATCAGGTCGACGCGGGCGTTGGTGAGGCCGGTGAGCGGTTGGTAGACCCGCGTGACCAGCGCGGCGAGCGCGACGAGCGTGCCGACCTCGATCGAGCCGTCGACGACCATGAAGGCGCCGATGCCGTAGATCGCCGCGGTGCTGAGTGCACCGACCAGCCCCAGCGCCACGAAGAACACCCGACCGAGCAGCGCCGACTGGATGCCGGTGTCGCGGACTCCACGCGCGCGCCGCTCGAAGGCGTTCTGCTCGCGGGCGCCCGAGCCGAACAACTTGACGAGGCTGGCGCCGGCCACGTTGAAGCGCTCGGTCATCTGGGTGTTCATTGCAGCGTTGTGGGCCATCTGCTCACGCGAGATCCCCTGCAGGCGCACGCCGACGCGCCTGGCCGGCACGATGAACAGTGGCAGGACCACCAACGTCAGCAACGTGAGCCGCCACTCGAGCGCGAGCATGGCGGTCAGCGTGGTGACCAGCACGATGACGTTGCTCACGACGCTGCCGAGTGTGCTGGTGACCGCTGTCTGCGCGCCGATGACGTCGTTGTTCAGTCGCGAGGTGATCGACCCGGTCGGGGTGCGGGTGAAGAACGCGATCGGCATCCGCTGGATCTTGGCGAACAGAGCACCACGAAGGTCGTAGATCAGACCTTCGCCCACGCGGGCGCTCGCCCAGCGCTGCACGATCGCGAGCACGGCGTCGCCGACTGCTGCGGCAACGGCGAGCGATGCCAGGATCACGATCTGGCGCTTGTCGCCGTCGGGGATCGCGCTGTCGATGATCGCCCGGATCACGAAGACGGGCACGAGGGCCAGCAGCGCAGCACCGAGGATGGCGAACAGGAACACGATGATGGTGCCGCGGTACGGCCGTGCGAACGTCCAGACCCGACGAAGCGTTCCCTCCTGCAGTTCGACTCCCTTGAGCGCGTCCTTGTCGCCGGGCATCATCGAATGGGGAGGCATGCGCATGGCGGTCAACGCTACGAGCCGAAGTTCTGGATTTCGTCTGCCTGCCGCGCGCGCTTGAGCGCCCATACGCTTGGGACGATGCGCCGTACCGCCCTGACCGTGTTCTTTGCGGGAACGCTCGTTGCGTGTTCGGGCGGGACCAGCGAACCACCGGTGGCGTCGCGAGATGTCACCGGCGTCACCGATCCGGTCGTCACCATCGTTCCCGAGGGGACGACGCCGGTGGAGCCGCTCGAGTATTCGATCGAGTGGACGCAGCTCTCCGACCGCGTGGATGAAGGGACGATCACGGTTCCTGTCGACTACGCCGACCCGCAGGGCGACACGATCGACCTGTACGTCGCTCGCCACCGCGCGACGGCCGACGCGCCCGCGGGACCGTTGCTCGCGAACCGTGGTGGCCCGGGTGCCGACGGCGCCACACTCGCCCTCGGCGCCACCGGCTGGTTCGGCAACGAGATCACCGACAACTTCGACGTGATCGGCTGGGATCCGCGTGGCACCGGCCAGAGTGAGGGCGCCGTCGACTGCATCGACGACGACGAGTACGACACCTATTTCTCCGCACCTGACATCACCCCCGACGACGACGCTGAGCGAGAGGCGCTGATCGAACTCGCCGAGGAGTACACCGAGGCGTGTCTCGATCGGGTCGACACCCTGCAGTACGTCGGCACGAACAACTCGGCACGAGACATCGACGCCATCCGTCAAGCGCTCGGGGCCGAGCAGGTGTCGTACTTCGGGTTCAGCTACGGCAGTGAACTCGGTGGGGTGTGGGCGACGCTGTTCCCGACGACCGTTCGTGCTGCGGTGTTCGACGGGGCGGCCGATCCCAACTCCGACCCGCTCCGGTCGACCTTGCAGCAGGGTGCCGGGTTCGAAGCGGCGCTCGCGACGTTCCTGGCCGAGTGCAGCGCCGACACGCAGTGTGCCTTCCACAACGGCGGCGACGCCGAGGGCGCCTTCGATCAGCTGATGGCGAGCCTCGACGAGTCACCGCTTCCGAGCGCGAACGGGCGGGTGGCGGTGAACCTCGGTGTGGCGGTCCTTGCCGCCGTCCAGGCGATGTACTCCGAACGGTACTGGCCGGCGTTCGAACGGGCGCTCGAGGACGCTGCTGCCGGCGACGGCGCTGGGCTCCTGCAGCTGCACGACGCCTACTACGGCCGGCGCGCCGACGGCACCTACGGCAACCTGATCGAGGCGTTCCAGGCGATCAACTGTGCCGACGAGGAGGAGCGACCCACCGTCGAGGAGGCCGACGCCGACGTCGACGAGGTGCTCGCCGTGGCGCCGCGGGTGTTCCCGTACACCACCGGGTCGTACTCGTGCACCTTCTTCCCCCCGGCGCTCGACCCGCGTCTCGACATCACCGGTGTCGGGGCTGGCCCGATCGTGGTGATCGGCACGACCGGCGACCCGGCGACGCCGCTCGAGAGCTCACGGGCGATGGCCGACACGCTCGAAGACGGCCGGCTGGTGATCGTCGAGGCAAACGAACACACCGGCTACCGAGGCGACGACTGTGTCCGTGGCATCGTGCACGAGTACCTGCGGACGCTGGTGGCACCCGAGGACGGAACGATCTGCTCGTAGCCGGCACGCCGGTTCGCCGCTAGCCTCGCTCGACGGAAGGCTGCCAGAGCGGACGAATGGGACGGCCTCGAAAGCCGTTGAAGTCTTCGGGCTTCCGTGGGTTCGAATCCCACGCCTTCCGCCACGACGTCCACGACACCCGAGCGATGAGCGAACGACCCGAATGCGGCTGTCTCGCTCATCGCCGGGACGGACAACCGAGTTGCGATGAGCGAACGGCGCGTCTGCGGTCGCTTCGCTCATCGCTGGGAGATGGGCGGCGGTGGTTGCGTCGGCTCGATGGTCGCTCGCCGGCCCTGCGAGGCTGATGAGGCCGGTCAGATGGGGTCGGTCAGATGAGGTCGCTGGGTGGGCCCGGCTCGCCGTGCTGACGAGGCATCGGTTCGGCGTCGGGGTCGCTGCGACGCACCATCCACCAGCTGGCCACGGTGAGCAGGGCGACGAAGCCGACGACTGCGATCGCGGCCGTCGTGGCGTCGATGTCGTCATCGGGGTCGCCGGCGGCGACGAGCGCGTCGCGCACCGATGTCTCCGGAGCGGAGCCGTCGGGTTCGGTCGAGGCAGGGCCCGACGAGTCAGGTGTCGTCGGATCCGGCGACGTGTCGGTCGGTTCGCCGATCGTCGAGTCGGGCGCGCCCGACCAGACGTCGCGACCGGCCGAGACAGCGGTCGGCAGCGCCCATATCGACATCATCGCGACAGCGACCACCGACCATCTGGCAACGCTATGCATCATCGTCTCCCGTCCGGGTGCGATTCGCCTCGATCCACTCGCGGGCGTCGCTGTGGGCCTGCCGCGTCGTTTCCCCGATGAACGCCGAACTTCGATAGAGGTTGCCGGCACCGATCACGTCGACGGCTCCGGTCACTCTGAGCTGGCGGATCACTCGTTCGTTGTCGGTCACCAGCATCAACTTGCTGTCGACGTCGCGAAGCTGTTTCGCGTAGGTCGACAGCACGTCGAGCAGCGTGGCTCCCGCCTCATCGGCTCCCCGGATGCGGAGGATCACCACCGAGTTGGTGGACTCCGCCGTCACCGCCGGCATCTGGTCGACCAGTGTCGACGCCGTGGCGAAGAACAGTGCGCCGAACGGCTGGAGCACGATCACCTCGTTGGCGGGAACGGTCGGTGGCGGCTCGATCTGCTCGACACGGCCGTCGTCGTGGAACACCAGTCGCTTGGTGACCAATCGGCTGGCCTGACGGATGACGAACAGGATCGTCGAGATGCCGACGCCCACGAGCACGGCGTACTGCAGCGGGATCACCAGTGTGAGACCGAAGGTGATCGTCATCACGGTCAGCGGGATGGCGCCGGTCCTGGCCACCGACATGATCCGTTCCGGCTTGATCGTCGCGACGCCGACCACGATCAGCAGTCCAGCGAGCGACGGCATCGCCACCAACTCGATCACACCGCCGAACAGGAGGATGACGACCGCCATCACACCGGCGGCGTAGAAGGCAGCGGCTCGGGTGCGTGCGCCACCCGAGGCCATCAGCGAGCTGCCCGACATCGATCCGCCAACGGGCATCCCCTGGAACAGCCCGGCGACGACGTTGCCGGCGCCCTGTCCGACGAAGTCCTGTGAGACGTCCTGAGGTGAGCCGTCCTCGTTCGGGAACCCGGCCGAGACACCCGCACCCTGAACGAGTCCGACGAACGCCAGTGACACCGCCGGCACGATCAGCACGCCGACGTCACGGAGCACCGGCAGCGTCGGCAGCGGCAAGGACCGGGGCACCTCGGCGATGTCACGGACCTGCACGATGTCGGCGCCGTAGAACCGGAGCAGCGCGCCGAGCGCAGATCCGGCGAACACGCCGACGACCAGCCCGAGCGGGCCGAGGCGGGTGCGTTGGAGCCCGACGACGAGCGCGATGGTCGCAACGCCGACGATGAGCGTTGGGATGTCGACCTTCCAGAAGTGCAGCAGCAGATCGAACGTCCGCACGATCCGGTTGGCGCCCTCGGCCTCGTAGCCCGTGAAGTCGTCGAGTTGTCCGAGCACGATGTTGACGCCGACGGCGGTGATGAAGCCGGTCATCACCGAGTTCGAGACGAATCGGAGGAATTTGCCGAGCCGCAGGAGCCCGGCGATGATCATCACCAGGCCGGTCAGCATCGACAGCGTGTACAGCGCGCGCGCTGGGTCGTCGCGGCTGGCGAGGTCGACGTCGGCGACGATGATCGCCATCGCTCCTGTGCCCTGGATCGCCATGAAGGCCGTGCTCGTGAACAGCGCACCCCCGGCGAGCCCGAAGAGGTAGCTGTACAGACCGGCCACCGGATTGACGCCCGCGAGCAGTCCCGCCGCCAATCCGTCGGGCACGCTCTCGACGCCGAGGACCAGTCCGGCCATCGCGTCCTGTTTCGCCGTCGTGCGCCGGAACAGCGAGCGGGGGGCCAGTACCGGGAACCGCACCGGCTCAGACTGCCACATCGCGCCAACAGGTCATCGCACGGCCTGGGACCAGCGCTCGGCCCGGGGGCGGCCGCAAGATTCGTCAGAAATCCCTCAAGGCGGGCGACCGAATGCCGATAGCTGCTTTGTATGGAAAAGGTCAAGGCTGTCGCCGACGGAGACCGGTCGTTCATGACCAGCGTGATGCAGCAGGTGCCGGCCGTGCCGTCGCAGGCACCGAGAAGCTGGACCGCCCCGCCGCGATCGGACGTGCCGCCGGTACCTGCGCAGCCTCATGCATCAGCGTCGCTGCCGATCCCGCCGGCGCCGGCCGAACCCGAGTCCGCTCCGCTCGACCAGAGGGCGATCCTCGACGAGCTCGTCGGCACCGTCGACGGCGTCAAGTCGGCGATCCTGGCGTCGGTCGACGGATTCGGCCTCGCTCGCAGCCGCTCGATGTCCGACGAGGCGTCACACCCGGCGATGCTCGCCGCGGCGATCGGCCTCGCCCATCAGCTGGTCGCCATGGGCGGCGGCACGCAGCTGCGACAGCTCGTCCTCGACCATGACGGCGGACTCATGCTGGTCTGGCCCATCGGAGACCAACGAGTGCTCGCAGTCCTCGCCGTGGCCACGGTCGAGCAGCGTCGTGTCCGCACGTTCGTTCAGGCTCGCGCAACGTGGCTGATGGGGGCGTCATGAGTGCGCAGACCTTCAAGATTCTGGTGACCGGGCCGTTCGCGGCCGGCAAGACGTCGATGATTCAGTCGGTGTCGCAGACCCAGGTGATCTCGACCGACGTCGTCACCAGTGGTGAGGAATCCGACGTCAAGGCGCACACGACCGTTGCGATGGACTTCGGGACCTACCGTCTCGACGGTGACGACACGCGACTGCTGTTGTTCGGAACCCCGGGGCAGGCCCGGTTCCGTTTCATGACCAACATCTTGAAGGGCGACGTCGATGTCGTCGCCTTCGTGATCGACGCCGAGTCGACCGAGACCCACGCCGCAGCCGGCGTGGAACTCCGGGCGCTGTTGCGCGATCTGCGGGTACCGGCGGTGATCGCCGTCAATCGCTGCGACGACATCACTGTCGCGCGACGGCTCGCACGCTCTCTCGGCGCCCTCGACGGCGAAGCCGTCGTGCCGTGCCAACTGATCGACCCCGACTCCGGCCGGGAGGTCGTGGTCGAAATCCTCCTGACGCTGCTTACGGCCATGGAGTCAACGAAGGCGGAGGTTGCCTGACATGAATCACAACACAGGAATCACGGCCGATGCGGCCGCCACTGCGGCACTCGTGATCGACGGACCCCAGCCGGTCTGGATGACGTTGAACGAGGCTCGCGAGCAAGCGTTCACGGGCGAGATCGTGTTCGAGACGGACCCCGAGGTGCTGGCGTACCTCGACCACGGGATCGTCTACTACGCGGAGCGGGTCACCGACGCGTCGTTGGGTCATCGCCTGCTCGATGCCGGCGTGGTCGACATCGAGCAACTCGACCGCGGCACGGTCCGTGTCGGCGACATCGAGCATCTCGGTCGGCTCTTCGATCGTGATCCATCGGTCGACCGCGATGCGGTGGTCGTGGTGGCTGAGGCCGCCACCGAGGAGCTCATTGCCGATCTCGCGAACCGGACGATCGCGACCGTGCGCGTCACGGCATACCGCCATCATCCATCGGGGGTCCATCGTTGGTTCGTCGCCCCGACCGATCTGACGACGCCGTCTCGACCGGTCAGCGAGGTGGCTCAGCTGGACTACACGGTGGTCGACCAGCTGCCGGGGTTGCCGTTCACCGAGGCCGACGAGCTCACCATCGAGTGGGACGAGCAGATCGAGGATCTGGAAGCGACCTCAACGGAGCGTTCGATTCGTCGTTCCTCGAGACGTTCGGCCAGACGGATGTCATCGAAGATGATCCCGAACTCGATGCGGACGTCTGCCGAGCTGTCGCTCGAGCTCGCTGAGTTCTCCGATGACATCGACGTCGACATCGAACTGATCGACGAGTTCGTCGACGTCGGAGACCGTCGACGAATCGGTCGAGCGGAGCCGTCGACGAGCCGACGGAGTCCGGTGACGTCGCCGTCGACGATAGGTGAGCCGATGACATCGAGATCGAGGTGCGGTCGAGATGACGACGACGGCGAGGACTTCGAGTTCGCCGTGGTGTGGCCCGACGGTTCCGAGGAGCCGGCCACCGCGGCCACCGCGTCTGTGGACGATTCGACGGCGCCGGTCGACGAGCTCGCTGGTGACGACGTGATGTTGCGATGGACGCTGACGAGATCGACGGTCGAGCCGGCCTTCACCGAGTCGGCCGACGGCAATCTCGAGTTCACGATGCCGCCGCTCACGCTCAGCGACGAGCCGGATGACTGACGATGTCGATGTTCCCGACGACGTCGCCGACGCCGTTCGTCGAGCGATCGCCGCCATCGAATCGGCGAGCGTGGCGCCAACAGAACAGCTGCCCGAGATCGCTGATGTCGACCTCCACGAGGCGATCGACGTCGGCGACGCCGAGCCGACGCGCTGATGTCGTCGCGATCCGGTGGCGGACGCACCGACAGCCGGCTTCGGCGGGTTCGCTCCGCCGACGATGGAGACCCGCGCCGAGGTGCTCTACGGTCAGATGACCGACGAGGCTTCGATCGCCGGAGCCGACGCAGCGACGCTCGCCGATTCACCGGCCGGTGGCGTCGCATCGGTGCGTGTTCGTCGACGAACCGATCGAGGACGACGCGAGGGCGGTGGGCGCAACGACCGCAGCTCCGCACTGCGCCGCCTGATCGGCAGCCTGCGCCGCAAGGATCACTGACACGACCCGATGGCGTACGAGACGTGTCCGGCACGTCTCGTACGCGTCCGGTTCAGCGGTCTGGGATTCGAGCGTCGCTCGCGGAAGAATTCCCTGAGCAGGTCTGCCGACTCGGAGGCGTTCACGCCTCGCCGTCACGTCGACGCGGTGGTTGAGCACGTCGCTGTCGAGCAGTCCGAAGTGGCTGGTCACTGCCCCTGCCTTCGGGTCGTGCGCGCCGTAGACCAGTCGTCCGAGTCGAGCGTTCACCGCCGCCCCGGCGCACATCGCACACGGCTCGAGCGTCACGTACAGCGTGCATTCGTCGAGTCGCCACTGTCCCAGCGACGTGGGCGGCGTCGCGCATCGCGAGGATCTCGGCGTGCGCGGACGGGTCGTTGGTCAGTTCCCGCTCGTTGTGGCGGGACGCGATCACGTCGCCTCGATGGACCACCACCGCTCCGACCGGGACGTCGTGGTGCACGAGGCAGCGCGTGCTTCGGCGAGCGCCAACGCCATCGGATCGAGCGATCGACTGGTCGCCAGTATCCACCGACATGGCGGAGGGAGTGGGATTCGAACCCACGGAAGGTTGCCCTTCACACGCTTTCCAAGCGTGCCGATTCGGCCGCTCTCGCATCCCTCCCTGTTGCATCCGGTGCGCCCGGAACATGGGGACACGGAGGCTAGCCCGACCGTCTGCCAATTCGTCGTGGGCCAGATAGTGTGCATCGCAGCGAGGCGGTTCGCCGCCGAGTGAGGTGACGACCGGGTCCTGTGCAATGGGCGCCCGTGAATCAGGTCAGGCCCGGAAGGGAGCAGCCTTCATCGGCATCGTTCGTGTGCCGCAGATCGCCTGGTCGTCACCTCAGTCGGCGCCGACGCCCCCGTCAGCGGGCGACGCGTTCGGCGTAGGCGACCAGCTCTGGTGAGCCGAGTTCGGTGGCGACGGCCGCGAACTCGTCGGTCGGGCCGATCCATTTCCAGTCGTCGACCGTGCCGACGTCGACTTCGGTGTCGACCGTGGCGATCTCGACGGAACAGCAGGGCATCGGCCAGTTGCGCCTGGAGAGTGGCCGACAGCTTCGCGGCACCCCGGAGCCCCGGTACGTCCCACTGTCCGGCCGCCGGCGGGATGTCCTCGATGTGGCCGTAGCGCGCCAGCACCAGCGCCGGCGCTCTTCGCACCCCACCCGGACAGCCCGGGGAAGCCGTCGGCGGTGTCGCCGACGAGCCCGAGGTAGTCGGGGATCGACTCGGGCGGCACGCCGAACTTCTCTCGCACCCCTGCGGCGTCGATGATCTCGCGCTTACGGCGATCGAACTGTACGACCCGGTCGCCACGGACACACTGGCCCAGGTCCTTGTCGGCGGTGACGATCAGCACCTGATCGACCCGCTCGTCACGATCGGCGACCGCGGCGGCGGCGCCGAGGGCGTCGTCGGCTTCGTGGTCGATCATCGGCCACACGGTGAAGCCCGCGGCGACGAGTGCACGCTCCATCACGGGGATCTGATCGAGGATCTCGGGTTCCATCCCCGCCGACGTCTTGTAGCCGGGCCACAACGCGTTGCGGAAGCTCTCGATCGTGTGATCTGACGCCACGCCGACATGGGTGGCCCCGTCCTCCACGAGGGCGAGGGTCGAGGCGACGACTCCGGCCGCAGCGTCGAGCGGTCCACGATCGCTGTGACGCGCCGCCATCCCGAAGTGCTGGCGGAACAGCT
Source organism: Ilumatobacteraceae bacterium (assembly GCA_963698435.1). Taxonomy (GTDB): domain Bacteria; phylum Actinomycetota; class Acidimicrobiia; order Acidimicrobiales; family Ilumatobacteraceae; genus Sva-07. The sequence continues at coordinate 281,639 of CAVOQV010000017.1, forward strand.
CGTAGGTGCCGTCGACGAGATGGACACGCATGACGCGCACGTTAGGTCGTGCGACGGTGCGGGCCGTGCTCGGACTTCGTCAATTCCGTCTCAGCGAAACCTCAAGATGCGTCGACTGGATGGTCGATAGAGGTCTTGCGAGACACCCGATCTCCGACACGACCTGAGCTGATGACGACACGACGCCCTCCCTCCGCCCCAACCATCCCGTGGCAGCCGCCACGAGGACGTATCGCCTCGCGCCCTCGGAAGGACGTGTGATGACCGACAACGCCGACACCACACGAGCCAGCATCGTCGCTGCAGTTCAGCAGGAACTCAATCGGTTCAGCAGCCAGGTCTCGACCGAGTTGCAGCGTCTGCAGAGCGAACTCGCTGCAGAACGCGCCGCTCGTGCCAAGAGCGAGGAGACCGTGCGGTCTCTGCTGCCGGCGATCGAACAGCGCCTCACCGAGTTCTCGACACAGACGAAGCGTCGCCACGACGAGCTGGATGTGCGAATCGGTCGGGTCGCCGACGAGGCGAACGTCGGCCTCGCCGCCGCCGTCGAGTCCGCGGCGCGTCCGGTCGTGAAACAACTGGAGCACCGTCAGAGCCAAGTCGAGCAGGATCTTGGTTGCGCTCGACCGCAGCGTTCGCAAGTTCGACGACCAGGCCGGGGCCATGGTCCAGCACTTCAATGCGTTGACCGAGGCCACCGAGGCCCGGCTCGACGAAGTGTCCGACCAGGTGACCGAGCAACTCGACGGCCGCCTTGCGTCGCTGTCGATGCGCATGGACGAGGTGTCGGCCCAGTCCGCCCGTCAGCAGGCCGAGGTGGCGAATGTGGTCGGCGCCCGCGTCGACCAGGCCGAGGATCGCATCAACGAACGGATCCTGACCGCCGAAGCCCGTGTCAACGAGACCGTCGGCCAGCGTGTCGCGGACATCGACGCCTACGTCGGCCGGGTCAGCGCCGGACTGGACGACGCCGTTGCGATGCTCAGCGATCGCATCGCAGGCGCCGAGACCCGATTCGACGAGGTCAATCAGGCGATCGACGCCATGGCAGGTCGACTCGACAGCGTGGACGTCGATGCGATCGACGAGATGAAGGACCGGGTGGCCAGTGCCGCCGGCGAGGTCGAGCTCGTGCGGATCGAGGTCGAACGGTTCCAGAAGTCGATGGGTGAATCGATGGACAAGACGGTTGGCCGCATCGTCGAGATCGAGACCCAGCTGCAGGAACAGCACATGGATGTCGAGACCGCCGTCCAGCTCGAACGCCTCGAGGAGGTCGAGCGAGCGCTCCTCGCCCTCGACCCGAGTCAGTTCGTGCGCCGCGACGAAGCCACGTCAGCCTTCGTCGGAAGCCGTTCCGAACCCGTCAGCCCCCCTGACCCCACCCATGCCGTTCGAGCCGCAAGCCACCGCACAGTCCTGAGATCGAGAGCATCACCATGGCACTCCGAAAGCCCCGACCCGAAGACATGGCGCCGCCCGGCGGTGGCACCGCGACCGCGCTCGCCGAACCACCCCCGGTGGCCCAGGGCGAGTCGGCCGACGAGTGCGTTGCCGTCGGCCAAGCACTGCTCGCCGGCGGCCACGTGTCGCAGGAGTCGCTCGACACGGTGTCGTCGAGCGCCAACGGCGACCTGCTCAATTTCGGCACACTGCTGCTGAGCCACCACGGGGTGGGGCGAAACGAGCTCGCTGCCGCGGTGGCGGCGGTGTGCCAGGTCCCCGTGGCCGACATCTCGATCGATCCAACTCGACGAGGAGGTCGCCGCCAAGTTCCCCGAACAGGTCGCCAGAACGCACAAGGTGATGCCGATCGCCGAGGACAACGGTTCGATTCTGCTGTACGCAGCCGACCCGTCACCGTGGCGTCGCCAGCAGGTCGAATCGGCGACCGGCATGCGTTTCGTCTGGCAGGCCACCGACGAAAAGACGGTCACGTCGTTCATCGAGCAGATGTACCGCTCGACCGCCGACGTCGACCACATCGTCGCCGCGTTCGCAACAGAGGACGACCAGCGCCAGGCGGCGGAGACGATCGCCGAGGTCAGCCTCGACGATCAGGCGCCCGTCGTGCAGTTGGTGGCCAAGATCGTCGGCCAGGCACTGCGCGACCGCAGCTCGGACATCCACATCGAACCGCTCGACGATCGCCTCCGCATCCGGTTCCGTGTGGACGGCAACCTGGTCGAAGCATTCTCGCTGCCGCTGTCGGCGCACAACGCGCCTGATCAGCCGGCTCAAGATCATGTCGGAGATGAACATCGTCGAGAAGCGGGCGCCCCAGGACGGCCAGTTCTCGACGAAAGTCGACGGCCGGCCGATCGATGTCCGCGTGTCGTCGGTGGCGACCGTGTTCGGCGAGAAGATCGTCATGCGTCTGCTCGACAAGTCGAAGTCGATGGTCAGCCTCGGCCAGCTCGGTATGCCGGCCGAGACCTACAAGACGTACTCGAAACTGGTACACGCACCGTTCGGCATGGTGATCTGTGCGGGTCCGACCGGCGCCGGCAAGACGACGACGCTCTACGCAACGCTGCTCGAGATCAACTCGACCGGCAAGAACGTCACCACCGTCGAGGACCCCGTCGAATACGTGTTCCCCGGCATCAACCAGGTGCAGACCAACACCAAGGCCGGCCTCACGTTCGCCACCGGGCTCAAGGCCCTCCTGCGACAGGACCCCGACACGATCCTCGTCGGTGAGATCCGCGACGCGGACACCGCTCGCATCGCCATCCAGTCTGCGCTGACCGGTCACTTCGTGTTGTCGTCGCTGCACGGCACCGACGCCGTGGCAGCCCTGCACCGACTGCTCGACATGGGCATCGAGGCGTTCCTCGTTGCGTCGGCGATCGTCGGTGTCGTCTCCCAGCGTCTGCTGCGCAAGACGTGCGAGAACTGCAAGGAGGAGTACACGCCCGGCGCCGAGGAACTGGCGGTGTTCCGCCAGCATTCCGGCGGCAGCGACAAGACCGTCTTCTACCACGGCAAGGGCTGCAGCTACTGCTCCGGCACCGGCTACCGCGAGCGCATCGGCGTGTACGAACTGTTGCGCATCACCCCGGAAGTGCGTCGTCTGATCGTCGGTTGGGCGACCACCGAGGAACTTCGGCGTCTGGCAGTTGCTCAAGGTATGCGCACGATGCTCCGAGAAGCAATGCAGATGGTCGAAGACGACGTCACGACCATTCCCGAAGTCGTCCGAACCCTGTTCGCCCACTGAGTACCAGCACCAAGACCGACCGAGAGACACGGAGCATCACATGCCCAAGTTCGCCTACGCCGCAATCGACACCAACGGCGCCCCCGTCGAGGGGGTGACCAAGGCCGACACGATCGGTGCGGCGCGCTCGATCCTGGTGGAGCAGAACCTGTTCCCGACCAAGATCGAGGAACGCCGTGGCATGCTCGACTTCGAGCTCACCAAGGAGAAGGTGAAGAAGAAGCACCTGATGCAGTTCACGCGTCAGCTCGCGGTCTTCGTGAAGGCAGGCATCCCGATCACCGACGCGTTGGTGACGATCGGCGACGAGACCGAGGACGTCGCATTGCGCCGTGCGCTCGGCAACCTGACCGACGAACTCCGCAACGGCGGGCTGTTCTCGGCTGCCGCGGCGACGCACCCCGAGGTGTTCCCCGACTACTACGTGGGCATCCTGCAGTCGGCCGAACTCACCGGTCAGCTCGACACGGCGCTCGAGAGCCTGGCCGAGTACCTCGAACGCGAGATCGACACGCGGGCCAAGGTCGTCTCGGCCATGTCGTACCCGATGGTGGTCATGGTGATGGCGATGATCACGGTGCTGATCCTCGCCGGCTACGTGCTGCCGCAGTTCAAACCGCTCTTCGAGGAACTCGGCGCCGAGCTGCCGCTGCCGACCCGGATGATGCTGTTCTTCTCGCGGTTCTTCACCGACCTCTGGTTCATCACCGCCGGATTCTTCATCGTGATCGCCGGAATCCTGATCTTTCTCTTCAAACATCCGACCGGCAAGCTCTGGAGCAACCGGCTCGTCCTCAAGATCCCGGTGATCAAGGGCATCGTCGACTACGCGATCCTCGAACGGTTCTGCCGGATCCTGTCGGCGATGCTCGCGGCCGGCGTCCCGCTGCCGGAGGGCCTGAAGACCACCACCGAGGCGACGAGCAACATCGTCTACAAGGAGCGTCTCGAGGTCGCCAGGGCCCAGATGCTCGAAGGCCAGGGATTCTCGCAACCGCTGATCGACACCGAGTTGTTTCCCGGCGCCGCCAAGCAGATGTTCAAGGTGGGCGAGGAGACCGGCACGCTCGACATGCAGCTCGAAGTGGCCAGCGTCTACTTCGACCGCGAACTCGAGAGCCGCATCAAGAAGTTCACGACGATGTTCGAACCGATCATGATCGTGTTCGTCGGCCTGATCGTCGGCTTCGTCGCCGTCGCGCTGGTCTCGGCGATGTACGGCGTGCTCGGCGGCCTGAAGGAGGACGTCTGACCGGCCACGCCGGTCAGCGTGCGAGGACGAGGTCGACGAAATGCTGACCCACGAAGATCGCGACGATCGTGCCCACGGCCAGGAACGGGCCGAATGGCACCGCTGTGCGACGTCCCGCGCGATCGACGAACATCATCGCCACGCCGACCACGGCCCCGGCGATGAACCCGAAGAACAGCCCGGGCAACACGATGCCGGGGTTCAACCAACCCAGGTACATGCCGAGCAGCGGCGCCAGGCGGACGTCGCCGTCGCCCATTCCACCTCTGCTGAGCGTGTAGATCAACCACATCGTCACCAGCGAAATCGCCGCACCGAGCACCATCATCCAGATGCGCTCGGGTTCGTCGATCGCGATCGCCGCGATCGACAGCGCGATGGCGCCGAGAACGATGCCGGTGTAGGTGATCTCGCGTGGCAGTCGTTGGGTCTGCAGATCGATCCACGTCTGGGCCAGCAGCACGGACATCAAGATGCAGTACGCGGGGATCGCCGCTCTGGTGTCGTCGAAGCGGATCGCCATCAACACGTACAGCGTGGCGTTGGCGAGTTCGAGCACGATCGGTTCCACGCCGATCCAGGCTCGGCACCGACGACAACGACCGCGCAGCGCCAGCCAGCTGAACACCGGCACCAGATCGAGCGGACCCAGGCGGAGCCCGCACGAGCCGCAACGACTCGGTGGCGCGTTCACCGAGCCGCCCTGCGGCACCCGATCCACCACCACCGTCAAGAACGAGCCGATCACCAGACCGGCCACGACCACCACCACGATCAACAACGAAAAGCTCATTCAATGTGGCCCTCCGTGGCCCGAGCGGGAGGTTAGCCAACCATGTCCAGTCCAGATCCGATGCTCGAAGCATTGCTCAAGGCCACCGTCGACTCGGGCGCGTCCGACCTCCACCTCACCGTGGGACGGCCGGCCACGGCACGCCGCGACGGCGTGCTCGTGTCGTTCGAGAACGTGCCCGTCCTCACCATGGAAGAAGTGGACCGGATGGTCTATTCGCTGCTCGACGACCGCAAGCTCGGCGAGTTGAAGGAGGACCGTCAGGTCGACTTCTCGTTCGGTCTGCCGGGCATCGGCCGGTTCCGTGCCAACGCGTTTCGCCAGCGCGGCCACCTCGCGCTCGCCCTGCGTGTCGTGCCGTTCCGGGTGCGCACGCTCGAAGAGCTCGGCGCGCCTCAGGCCTGCACGACACTGCTCAACAAGCCGTACGGCATCGTGCTGGTGGTGGGTCCGACCGGTTCGGGCAAGTCGACCACCCTCGCCGCGATGATCGACCGCATCAACGACACCAAGCCGGTGCACATCCTCACCATCGAGGATCCGGTGGAGTACCTCCACCATCACAAGATGGCGATGGTCAACCAGCGCGAAGTCGGCACCGACGTCGGCTCGTTCAACGACGGTCTACGCAGCGCTCTGCGTGAAGACCCCGACGTCGTCCTGCTCGGTGAGATGCGCGACCTCGACTCGATCCAGATCTCGCTGTCGCTCGCCGAGACCGGCCACCTGGTGTTCGCCACGTTGCACACCAACGACGCCGCTCAGGCGCTCGACCGCATCATCGACGTGTTCCCGTCCGAGCGGCGCGACCAGATCCAGATCATGCTGGCAGGCGCGTTGCAGGGCGTCATCTCGCAGCGTCTGATGCCGTCGATCGGTGGCGGTCGTGTCGCCGCGTACGAGGTGATGGTCGCCAACGAGGCAATCCGCAACCTGGTTCGTGAAGGCAAGTCGCGCCAGATGCGCAACATGATCTCGACGGGCGCCGGCGAGGGCATGCAGACCATCGAGATGGATCTCGCCCGCCTCGTGGCGGCCGGACTGATCACGATGGAGACGGCGATGGAAGGCAGCCAGTACCCGAAGGAAGTGCAGGCGCAGCTCGCTACTGCTCGTGCACAGTTGCACGCTCACTCGACGCTGTCGTCCGGCCAGGCCGGCTCGTCCGGCTCGGGCACCTATGGCGGTGCCCCGGTCACGCAGCCGGCCGACGCGCCGGCTGCGCCGCCGCCGCCCCCGCCGGCGCCGGTCGGTTCGCCGAACGGCGCCTGAGCCTCGATCCGTCGCCATGGTCGTCAAGAAGTCGCCCGTACAAGAACCTTGCCGGAGTCACGCCGTGTCCCGGTGGCTGGTTGGTGCTGCCCGCGCGCCTCGCGGGCATCACCGTGGCCGCCGAGGACGCGTTCGTGCTCCCCAAGCTGTTCGAGGTGCTCGACTTCCGACCGACGTTCGAGGCGGCGGCGATCAACGCGCCGATGGGCTGGTTCGACACACCGTCGGGCCAGTACCGCCCCTGTGATCGCGAAGCGCGTGACTACGTCGGCTGGCCCCGTCTGGTCGGAATCGCTGGCACGCCGTGCACGAGAGGCGGTGCGGGCCTCCAACTCCGAAGCGGTCGAGCTGGAGCCGTGGATGACCAAGCACGACCAGCGCCGTCTGCGCTGGTTGCGTGAGGCCGAGCGCGAGCTGCAACCGTTCCATTCGCGGCAGCTTCTTCTCCGCGAATCCCGACGTGTCGTTCACCGTGATGAACAGCGACGAGCCGTTGAAGACGTCGCCGTACCACGAAGACGGGCGGCTCGAGCGGCTCGAGCTGATCCGTCAACGCCTACCTGGCGTCGACGACGTCGTGACCCGTACGCCGCCCGAGGGTGCCGCTTCGGTCCACATGCTCCAAGCAGCAGCGCTTCTCTTCACCGCCCGGCGTGCGTCGGGCCGCGCCATCAGCCGGATGCCGCTCGACCCGTTCTGGGACGAGAACGGCATGCGCATGGAAATCGTCCGCTGACGGCGTTCCCCAGTCCGGGAACGGACGGAACTCTCCAGTCCGAGAACGCGTCGACGTTTCGGCTGATCAGCCGTTGAGGGCGAGGCCGCTGATCGGGCCATCCGGATCAGCAGCGTGCGTGGCGGTCGGCGGGGCGAACGTCGATGCGGCCGGCGGCGCGGGCAGCGATGCAACGTCAGGCGGGGAGGCAACGTCGGGCTGGGCCGTCACTGCGCTGGACGCGGTGAGTCGGTCGAACATGGTGGTGATCGCAACCGCGAGGTCCTTCTGCTGCTGGCGGCATTCGTCGAGGCCCTTCTGGATGTGGGCGACCGAGTGCTCGAGCGCATCGAGGCGCGAGGTGATGTCGGGCGAGCCCTCGGGCGCCACGCCGGTGTACGACGTGATCCGATCGGCGCGCTCGCGTTCGATCAGGGACGTGAGGCGCTGCTCGGATCGCTCGGTGGCTGCCTTGGCCTCCGAGCGGGCGAGCTCGACCTGTTCCTGGGCGATCTGGGCGTAGGTGGCGAGCGAGGTGAACTGACTGCTGATCTGTGACTCGACCTGTTCGACACGGTCGCGCAGGTCGTGGATCTCCACGCTGTTCTCGGCGGCGGCCTCGTCGCCGAAGAACTCGTCGAGCGCGCTCGTGTCGAGCGTGTCGGTGTCGTTGATGTCACGTGGCTTGCCGAACATGTGATGCCTCTTGCGGTGTGAGGGTGTTGCGGTGTGGGGGTGGGGGAGGTGCGCCGCCCACTGCGTGCGCCTGGATGTTTCATCGGCGCGCCTTGCCGCGGTCTTGAGGCCTCACTGAGCCGTCGTTGATCTTTGCGGAAAAGTTCGAACTTCTGCTCAAGGTCGGGCGACAGGGACCGAAGAAACAACTGCGCAACGGGAGATGGTTCTCACGGAGCGCTTCGTGAGACACATCTCCTCCGGGAGCATCAACCAAAGAGCGGAAGGAACCATTCACATGAAGAACAAGCAGGACAAGGGGTTCACCTTGGTGGAACTCCTCATCGTCATCGTCATCCTCGGCATCCTGGCCACCGTCACCGTGTTCGCCGTCCGCGGCATCACGCAGCGCAGCCAGACCAACGCCTGCGATGTCGAGCGCCGTGCGCTCGAGACCGCCGTCGAGGCCTACTACGTCGACGTCGGCAACCAGCAGTTCCCGGCCGGCCTGGCCGATCTCGCGACTTCCGGCTACGTCAAGACGGCCCCGACGGTTGCCTGGCAGTACAACGCCACGACCGGCGCCGTGACGGCACCTGCAACCGGCAAGTGCTCCTGATTCACAGCTGATCAACCTCGAGTGATCAGCACTTCAGTCGAAGACCCCGCCTTCGGGCGGGGTCTTCGTCGTTTTCCGTTGCGGGGAGCCGGCCAACCTTGTGCGCTTCTTGACTCGTGACTCGTCGGCGGTCGCCGATGAATCAGTGCCCCCCGATCACGAAAGTGGATTGACCGTGTCGACCCAGTCGAGAACCCGAACCGATGACTCGAACAGCGAAGGCTTCAGCCTGATCGAGCTTCTCGTCGTCGTCGCACTGCTCGGCGTCCTCGCCGCGATCACGGTCTTCACCGTCCGAGGAACGGCGCAGTCCGGTGAGGAGCGTGCGTGTGACGCCGATGGTCGAACCGTCGAGCAGGCCGCCGACCTCTACTTGGCGCAGAACCAGGTCGCCACCATCCCAGCGACGGGAACCGGACCGAATCAGTTCGAGCAGACCCTCGTCGATGCCGAGCTGCTCAAGACGACGTCGACGTTCTTCGACCTCGCCGCCGACGGCACCGTCACCTCGTCCGGCGAACCCTGTCCCTGACTGCAGCGCCCGTCGAATCCCGGTGCGATCGTCAGCCGGTGGTGTACTGGGCGGCGAGCTCGAGGACCTCGTCTTCGGGGAATCGGCCGACCCAGCCGGTGATGATCGTGCCGTCCGGCGTCATCAGAATCGCGGTCGGCTGTGATGACACGCCGAGTTCGATCCATGATTCGAACGACTCGTCCCACAGCATCGTGAACGTGGTGCCACGATCCTCGACGAACTCGCGGGCCTCTTCCAGGCTGTCCTGGGTGCCGAGACCGATCACTTCGATCTCTGATTCGTGTGCTCGAGCGAACTGCTCGACGTCGGGTGCCTCCGACCGGCAGGTGGGTCAATGCGGTGCGTACATCCACAACAGGATCGGCGTGTCGGCCGGTGCAGCGTTGCGCAGGTTCACCTTGTTGCCCGCCGACACGTCGTCGACGACGACGTTGGGGAGCTGATTGGCGGCCGTGTCTGCGGCCGGGTCGAGTTCGACGTTGTCAGCAGGAGGAGGCAGCGTGCTCTCCGTGGCCTCGCTCGACGCATCACTGCCGCCGCACGCTGCCAGCAGCATCACGGCGCCGAGGGCGATGCCAACCAGCGGTGAACGGTTCGGCAGCGGAAGACGCATGGGACACAGTGTGGCCGCAGTCGTCCGTGATGTCGCTCGGTTCATGGAACGTTTCGCAGCGGTTGTGCGACACCGGCCGCCGGCGTGCCGAGCGTGGCCGTTCGCGCTCAGGCCGTCACGGGGATGGAGCGTGCCGGCGCTGGATGCTCGATGTCGGGTGAGGCGTCGGTCTGCTTGTCATCGGTCGGTTCGCCGGCGTCATCGACGGGCCTCGAGTCCGGGTTCGTCGTCTCGGTCAGGGCGACCAGCGACACGGCGAACGCCGCAATACGGAAGACGAACGTGTGACGGTCCTGGCTGCTGGGATCGAGCAGCGCCGCCACGAGTGCCATCGCCGATCCCAGGACTGCGATCGCTGCCAGCCGACGACCTCGATGGCGCGCGAGTGCGGCTGCGGCCGCGGCGAGGGGCAACACGGCCACGGCACCAGCAGGAAAGCGGGCGAGCCCCATCAACCCGGCGTGGTCGATGTGGAAGCCGCCCCATCGACTCATCGAGTACATGTCGGCGGCGAACCCCCGCTCGACCGAATCGGTGATGTGGATGGGGTTGCGGGCGTGAGCTGCGAGCAGATCGAGCTGGGAGACCGCATCGACCGTCGGCCACAGGTCGGGACAGTCGGCGAAGTCGACCGGGCGGTCGGTGAGGCGGAAGGTCTCGGCGAGCAGCTGTGGGTACGTCATGCCGCACGCCGCTGCCTCTTTCTCCACCGCGGCGAGTTCCGGCGAAAGGTCCGCCCACAGCACGCCGTTCACGATCACTCGGAAGCGCTCCATCGTGAGTTCGGTGTCGAGCGGTTGTTCCCAGACAACTCGGCCCGGTCGCTCCGATGCCGGCAGGATCACGATCGCGAACAGCAGTGCCGACGTCGTGGCGGCGATCCCGGCGATTCGGTAGTGGCGGCGCACGACCAGCACCAGCGAGACGAGCACGACGATGCCGACGCCCACCTCCTTGGTGAGCGTGATCACCGTGCAGAGCCCGACGATCATCCACGGATACCACCGGCTCTCGAGGGGTCGGGAGGCGAACGCCAGCGCCAACAGCGCGAGGCCCGTGATCAGGCTGTCGGGCACGAGCCAGTGCTCGTACACGGACACCATGGGCAGGAATGACACGGTGGCCACGACGGCAGCCATCGCGTGCGACCAACGTTGACGATCAGGGTTCCACAGCGCCCACATGAGCGCGAGGAATCCGGCGCTCGAGACGATCGCGGACAGGACGACGTACGGCGTGTCACCCAGACTCGACAGCAGGGCAGCGCTCAGCGGGGGCCGGGTGGCTTGACCGCTTCGATAGCTCGCGGTGTCCGGCGTCTCGAACGCCGGGACCGAGAGGATGATGGCCACCCGAAGCCACAGGAAGCCCATCGCGGCGGCAGCAACGTGGCGTCGGCTCACCGTGGAGCGAGATTGTTCAGTCGGAATCACATCCTGGGTCAGCGGAAGTCCCATGGTGGGACTATCGGCACCTCGATCGGCCAGCATGAGACTGGGGCTGAGCGTGTCTTCAGGACGACGACGGGCTGAGCAGTTCCCGGCGGAGGGACAGCAGCTTCGGGGCCGGTTCCCCGTCGGACCACGCGTCGGCCACCAGCACCCGTTCGTACGACTCCCATTCCTGCCGCACGCCTGCGAGGTCGCCAGCCCGCGCATGGGCTCGCATCCGCAGTGCGATCAATTCTTCGTGGCCCGGAAGTACTCGCAACCCCTTGCCGGTGGCCCAGAACACGCCGTCGGTGTCGCCGAGGGACAGCGCGTGGCCGGCGAACTCGGCGGTTGCGGTGATCGCCAGCAGGACGAGGTTCGACGTGATCCCCTCGGCGTCCGGCCAGAGGTAGCTCGTACCGGCGAACGGCATGTCGCGCACGAGTTCCACGGCGGGTCGCAACGTCTCGATCGCCTGGGCGGGGGGTTGCAGGCGAGCGTGGGCGAGGCGTTCCTCGACGAGGTCGGCGTCGGTGACGACGAGATCGTGCACCGGCAGTTGCTCGGTGAGCGTCCGCGCCACCCACTCCTCGCCGGCGGGTGGCGACACCAGGCGGGCGAGCGCCCGCCGCGCCTCCGACACGACGTTTGCAAACGTGGCATCGCGCACGTCGAGATCCCACAACGCAGTGCGCGCTCCCGATCGGGTAGTCCGGTCGCGGTGCGTGGTGAGCCACGCGATCAGCTCGACCGTCTTCGACCGTTCGAAGCTGCCCGCCTCACCCGTTCGAGCTCGTACCTCGACACTGCCGATCACGCCCACCACGATCTGGTGTGGTCGAGGCTCGAACGGCGCCGAATCGACGATCGGCGGCTCGATCGTCGAACGGTGAGTGCCCTCGTGATCGGTGTCGTGCGGCTCGGTGTCGTGCAGCTCGGTGTCGTCCGGGCGGGGTTGGTCGGCACTGTCCGCCCAGCGGATCTGGTCGATCGGATCGAGGGCTCGATCGGCGTCCGCGATCAGCTCGGTGATCTCGTCGAGGTCGGCCGCGCCGACGCCGAGAGGGGTGAGTGGGATCGACGTCCCGAACGCATCGAATCGCCACCCCTCCGCCTGCGCAACGAGTGTTGCCGAGGCCGCGACGACCCCCTGGAGTGCGTCCGCCGTGACGATCGCGATGCCGTGTCCCGCCTCGGGGATCTGACCGTCGAGGCAGGCTGCTGCTCCATCGTCAGCGGAGCCGAGAAGCACCACCGCCGGTTCCCACATCTCCCCACCGGTCCGGAGCGAACGCAGCTCGAACGACGACCGATCGTGGGCGGCGGTGCTGCCCGCCAGCGAACACGCCAGGTCCAGCGCAGCGTCCGCCGATTCGGCCTGGTGGGCGCTGCGATGACTCAGCAGCGCCGCCGCGGGCAGCGAGACGGCGATCAGATGGGCGACCTCGGCGAACTGCGACGACGCCAGAGCCGTCGCCAGGGCAGTGACCACCTCGTCGGCCTGCGCGGCGCTCGACTGCACGGCCAGCACCCCGCACGCTTCCAGATCGACGAGCACGTCGTTCCCGGTGGGGGTCACTCCGAGCTGGACGAGTGCGACGCAGGGCTGACCGACCTGGCGAGCGTCCTCGACGAGCATCTCCACGGGTATGTCGGCGCCGAGGCTCCACGCTTGTCCGTCGCCGACCCAGGGCGGTGGAAGCTCCGCCGGTGTGGTCAGGCGGAGGTCGAGATCGCCATCGTTCGACACCTCGATCCACCCGATCTGGCTGTCGGTGCCGATCAACGATCGGGCGGCAGCGCGGCATGCAACATCGGCGCGCAGGAGCCGTTCACCGGCGTCGATCGTCCGCAGCGTTCGTTCGGTTCGTGCGACCTCGACGCGCGGTTCGGGCACCCGGTGGCGAGGCATCGCTGCCCGCAGACGTCGACGTCGGCGGACGCCGACCAATGCCAGGATCCCGGCCGCTACCAGCGCTGCGTGCTCCAGTCGGAGCGGTGAGGGTGCTTCAGGTGCTGGCCCACGGCTGTTCGGTACAGCGTCGCCTGCGCCTGCCGACCCGCTCGAAGTCGCGACCGTGGCGGTCGTCGTCGTGCTGGTCGTCGAGGCGGTCGGAGCCGGGCCGAGGGGGAGTGGACCGTTCGAAACCGTTTCGTCAGCCGCCGGCGCCGTTGCGGCGAGTTCCGGTGCAGCATCGGCTCGCTCGACAGAGGGTTCCGTCACCGCAGGGTCCGTCGTCTCGGGCGCCTCGGCGAGTTCGAGTTCCCAGCCGGGCAGGATCAGGCTCGGATCGTCGAACGTCCGCCCTCCGCCCATGTCGTCGCCGGCGTTGTGGTCCCAGATCTCCGTCCATGCGGTCGGATCGCCGAGCTGCTCGTCGGCGATGTCCCAGAGCGTGTCGCCGCGTTCGACCGTGTACGTGATCGCGCTGCTGTCGGTGGGCTCGGCCGGAATTGCGGAGGCGTTCCCTGTCCGGTGCCCGTGCGGCACGCCGACCGGCAACTGCAGCGTCCAGCCGACTTCGATGTACGCCGGGTTGGTGAAGCGCTGTCCGCCGGGCATGGACGAGCCCAGGTTTTCGTCGATGATCGCGTCGGCGATCTCCAAGATGCGCGACGAATCGCCGTTCGCCAAGTCGACGGCGATGGAATAGACCGACTCCCCAGCGGTCACCACGTGGACGGTTCCCGACTCCTCCATCGGCGTGGTCGGAGAACTCCCCGCTTCCGATGGCGATGCGCTCGGAGTCGGCAACGGTGCGACCGGTGGCGCCTCGATCGGCGATGACGCCGTGTCTCGGGCACCGAGTGTCGAGGCCAATGAGGTCGATGGCCTGACCGACGGGATGACGGCGATCAGCCCGATGGCGATGAATCTGGCAAGCGATTGTGCCCAGCCGATCCCGCGAACTTCGGGCAGCCCGATCCCGTGATGGCGCAGCACATGGACGACTTCGACCAGCGTTGTGACCGCAACGACGACGAGTGCACCCCAGACCGCGCACAGGCTCAGCCGGATGATGCCGTCGACGACGGTGTCGTCGGCAAGCGGACCGGAGAGGGTGCCTCCGACGTCATCGGCGCCCCACGTCCACGGCGGATCGGCACCGGCGAGCGGGTTGGCGGATCGGAATCGCGATCTCGACGCCGCGATGAGGCCGATCGGCGCCACGACGACGAGGACGATGAGCGCTCCGACCGACGCGGTGAACCGTGCCCAGCAGTGTGGGTCGCGTTCGGTCACCTGTCCTCCTGTCTCGCCGATGCGATCGAGCCGACCACCACGTCAGTGGGCGGTCGCGACCGAGAAGAGGAAGTCGAGCCGATCACGGTGCTCGCTCCGAACGCACGGTGCCGGCCCCGGTCACCGTGCGGCCGTCGTCCGTGATCGTCACCGTCACCGACACCCTGTCGTCCACGACGTCGACCGAATCGACGGACCCGGCGACGCCATAGCTGGCGAAGAGGGCGTCGGCGGTGGTCGCGGCGGCTCGACGCGCCGCGACCGGGTCGATGGTGACCGAGCCCGACCGCAGGTCGGTCACCGCCGCCGACTGTGCCCCTGATCGAGCGGCCTGGAACGCGATCGACTGCGCCGCCGACCGGTTCGACACCCCTCGGTCGACGTCGCGTGCGAGCCACACCAGCCCGAGGAACGTGAACGCGAAGATCAGGGTGATCCCGGCGACCAGCCCGGCTCCTCGATCACCCCGGCCGCGGGCCGCCCGGCCGATCACGGGGCAACCTCGGTCGCTCGGAGCGGGTCGATCGTCGCAAACGCCGTTGCGGTCGTCGGGCCGGCTGAAGGTGGATCGATCAACTCGAGTCCCTCGGCGGAGACCGTGCACGACACGGTGACTGCCACCCGTCCGCCGGGCCGGAAGTCGGACAGGTCAACCGAGACGCCCGGTGTTGCACATGTCGTGGTGTCGACGAGCATCGCCCGCCCAACCTCCTCGGCAGCGGCGATCGCGGCGACACCCGACCGTTCCTGGGCTGCTGCTTGGGCGGCGGATTCGGCCGCACTCTGCACGGTCGCCCGACTGTCGACGCCTCGTCCGAGGAACACGATCACGAGGGCGAGCCCGATCGCGACGGGCGTCAGCAGCGCCAGCCCGAGGGCATCGGCGGACCCACGATCGCCATGCAATCGAAGCGGAGCGCTCACGGTGTGATCTCCTCGATGGGGACCGCGGCGGTGACCGCGACCGAGTTCGTCGTGCCACGGATGATCCCGGGAGCCTCTGCCTTCACGGTGACCGTCACCACACCGCCGGTCGAGGTGACACCGACCTCGACGTCGCGCAAGTCGGTGTCGGCCTCCAGGATCGCGGTGGCCGACGCTTGCGCATCGTCGGCATCGACCCCCGATCGGGCGACGAGGGCGGCGGTGTCGCGTGCGACCACCCGGGCCTCGGTGCGGGCGTGACTCCAGAGTGCAGCCTGGAACGCGGCGAACGCGAGGAACACGAACATCGGCGTCAGGAGCGCGACGGCCAGCGAGGTCGCAGCCCCGGCATCACCGCGCAGACGACGCCCGTCCGTGCGCGGGGACTGCGTTGCCGGTTGCATCGCCACGGGCGGCGGATCAGGGAGCCGACGGCGACTGGACCGGTGTACTGGCCGTGTCGCGGATCTGGCTCCAGATGATCGCGGCCACCACGGCGACGCTGATCGCCGCGGCCGCGTACCAGAGCACCTGCTCGATCGACACGGCACCGCGATCGGTGGTGGGGTCGAGAACGGCGGTCGAGTCGCGGTCCGCCGGTCTACCGACGACACCGGCGATCGCTGCCATGACGCTGGTCAGCATCAACATCGGATCGTGCATGTCAGGTTCCTCTCGTTGGTCGGTCGAAATCGGATCAGTGGAGATTGAGGGCTGGGTAGATGATCAGAGCCATGAACAACAGGGCCATCGCGACCAGGGGCGGGGTCACCTTGTCGTTGCGGATGCGAGCGTCGGTCTCCTGCTCGGCGGCGAGGGTCGACCGCAGGGTCGAACACTTCGCAGTCAGGCTGCGGGCGACCGGAGCGCCTTCGGCCGCAGAGAGCGTCACGGTTGCAGCAACCTGTTCGAGTTCGACGATGCCGTAGTCGTCGGCGACGCGTGCGAGTGCGAGCACCAGGCTCTGGCCCGTGGTGCCCGCCTCGCGCATCGCTCGTCGCAGTTCGCGGAAGAGCAACCCGTCACCGGCCCTGGCGGCCCGGTCGAGGGCACCCTCGTAGCCGGTGTTGCCGGCGAGCAGCATCGTCACCATGTCGAGATACGCGCCGAGTTGGTGGCGCAGGTCGATGGCGACCTGGGCGCTTGCCGCCATCGCCGTCGAGTGCACGACGAGCGGCGCGACGAGCGCGCAAGCGATCGACAATGCGGCGGGAATCCAGATGCTCGACGACACCAGACCGAGCGCCTGGAGGACGCCGAGCACGAGTGCTGGGATCAGCAGGCCTCCGAGTGCCGACAGTGCGAGGAAACCGACGTGCAACTCGACGCTGCGATCGACGAGTCGAAGTGGCTGCGTCCATGCCTGTGTCCACGCCGAAGGCCCGCGGCGCTCGATGAGCGAGCCGACTGACGCCGCCACACCCGCTGTCTCGGGCCCTGGCGACGACGAAACACTTGACCGGTGCAGGTGGGCCATCGCTCGGTCGAGAGAGGGCCGCGGTTGCCGCCATCCGCTCACGACCAGCAACGCGCCTGCGCTGACCGCCACGCTGCACAGCACGAGCACGCCGGTGGTGTTCACCGAACTGGCCCATCCGGCGCTGTCGTCGTCCCCGCCCGTCGGTGCTCCGCTGTGCTCGCGGTGAGGAACCTGCTCGGTCGCGGGAACCGGGCCAGGCGCTGTACCCGCAGCAACAGCATCGCATAGATCCCGAGCACGAGACCGAGGAACAGCTGCCCCGTCGCGGTGTCATAGGGCTCCAGATACTCGGCGCGTCCGAACACCAGCAGTCCGACGACCAACGAGCCCATGATCGCCGTCAACAACGTCACCTCGCGCAAGATGGGAGCTCGTTCCGCTTGGACGAGGCGACGACGGTCGGCTTGACGGCGTGCCTGTTCGGCGAGCGAACCGAGCACTGCGGTGGTCCGGGCTCCGCGCTGCACCGCGATCAAGAGCCCTGCGGCAACGAGGTCCCCGAGCGGGTCGTCGATGTCGTCGGCGAACCGTCGGAACACCACGGCCGGATCCTGTCGTCCCAGACCGGCCGCCAGTCGGCGAACCTGCGGCTTGATCGCTGCCGGGCAGGTCGCGACCGTGGCGTTGATCGCTCCGATCGGTTGATCTCCGGCGATCAACACGTCGCGTAGGTTCTCGATCCACGAGGCCAAGGCATCGATGCGTTGCACGTCGCTGGCGCCACGTGCGTCCTGTTGCTGCCAGGCGCCGATCGCGTACCAGCTTCCTGCCGCGATGACGGCGGCGGCCAACAACCAGCCCGAAGCGGCCAGAACGATGAGCGCCGCGGCTGCGGCACCGGCAGCGCGCGCCAGACCGCCGGTTCCAGCCTTGATGCTCGGTCGTGGTGTCGGGTCACCGCCAGCGAACAGCACGAGCACGGCGAGCACGCCGGCCAGGGTCGACGCCACCAGGACAGCGCTGTCGATATTCATCGTGCCTCGCGCTCCACGGCGAACAGCTCGGTGGGATATCCGGCGAGGCGCAGCCGGTTGAGGTGACGCTGGGACAACGGCGCGATCTGCTCGAGTTCGTCATGGTCGCCGATCGCCCACACCTCGGTGCTCGACACGCCTCCCGCTTCGCCGAGTCCGCCGACCTCGATGATCGAGGTGACGCGCCGGACGGCGCTCTGGTCCTCCATGGCGTTGCGGACCAGGTCGATGTGCACGACGAAATCGACCGTCTGGGCGATCAGACTCCACACCGCGAACTCGGGCAGGCTCGTGTTCGACTTCGACACGTAGTAGGCGAGTCGCTGGAGCACGATGTCGGCGGTGTGTGCATGAATGGTCGCCAACGACCCGCGCTTGCACATCGAGGCCACGTCGAGCATGTCGAGCGCCTCGTCCTCCACGAGTTCGCCGACCACGACGCGGTCGGGGTTCAACCGTCGCGTGAGCTCGACCAGTTGACGGGTCGTGATCTCGCCAGTGCCCTCCGCGTTGGCGTGGCGGGTGAACAGGGCCGGTGCGTCCGGGTGGCGGGGGTCGTCCTCGAGGCGGAGTTCGAGCAAGTTCTTCTCGACGGTGATGATCCGTTCGAGTGGCGACACCTCGCCGAGCAACTCGGTCAGCAAGGTCGTCTTGCCCGCCCCTGGCGGCCCGGAGACGAGGATCGTGAATCCGCAGCGCACGAGTGCCCGCAACCGACCGACGAGGTGATGCGGGAACAAGCCGAGCTCGGCGAGCCCGCTCAGGCCGACGTGCCGTACGACGAAGCGACGGACCGCCATGCGCGGATGGGTCGACACTCCGTGTTCATCGCTCCCGCCGAGCACCATCACGACGCGGGCACCGTCGCGTGACTGCAAGGTGAGCATCGGCGACGACGTGTCGAGGCGTCCCTCCCCGGTGCCGGTCATCCGCAGAGCCATCCGCTTCTGGAACGAGGTGAGCTCCGCCGCGGATGCCCACAGGCGACCGACATCGATCTTGCGGCCGTCGGTGTAGGTCACCCACGTCGAGTTCGGGCTGTTGACGTCGATCTCCTCGACCAACGGGTCGCTGAGGTATGGCTCGAGGGGTCCGGCCCCGGTGAGTTCGGCGACGACCCGGGCCCGCACGTGACGTTCCTCGTGCTGCGCCAGCGGCCGTGTCCCACGATGCATCCTCGTCTCGTTGATCGACGTGACCTCCTCGCCGATCCAACCTCCCACCAGGAGCTGCTGGCGGCGTTCGTCGTTGGCCAACGCCGCACCCGTCGGTCGCGACGATGTTCGTGCGATGTCGTCGTGCTCGATCGCCTCGATCAACCGATCGGCGACCCGGTCGGTGACGAGCGTGATCGTCGCGTCGAGGTCCTCGACCGTCGTCTCGGCGCTGTACGTCCGTGCGGCCGGGTCCTGCAGGGTCACCTCGCGGCTCCCTTCCTCGCGCCCTGGCGGTGGCCATCGACGCGCCGTCGCTCGACGAGGGCGGACAACTCGGCTCCGAGGTTGGCCGCGTCACGCATCAAGGGGAGCCGGCGGAGTCGCTTGGAGGTCACGCCGGCCCGTCCGGCGATGGTGGCCGCAGTGAGAGGATCGTCGGCGATCGAGACTGTTGCGCTCACCCGGCCAGGGGTCGACTGCTCGATGAAGGCGCCGATCTCCATCGGATCGAATGGCGTGTTGCCGACCACGGCGAGGACGAAAGTGGCGTCGAGGTGTGCCAGTTCCTCGACGGTCTCGGTGAGCCGTTCGACGCGAACCGTGGCCGCGGCCGCAGACGCATCCGATTGGCGATGCACCACGACCACCACGTCGGCGAGCTTCAGCGCCGGAGAGGGAGCGTGTCCCGTCTGGTGTGTTCCGACGTCGGCGATCACCGTGGTGACGTCGGCGGCGAGGGCCGGCAGAACGGTCACCGCTGCCTCCTCGATCGCGCGGTGGGCGGAGCGGGAACGGACGGCGTTGGCGACGAACCGAATCCCGGACTCGCTGTTCCTCGTCATCGTGGTGAACGTCTCCATGATCGACCGACGATCGAGGCCGGGGTCGGTGCCGACGTTCGCGACGATGGTCGCCAGCGAGGGCTGTGTGGGCGTGTCGAGCCAGGCCGCCAACGATCCGCCGCTCGGGTCCGCCTCGAGAATCACCGCATCGCCACCCCGCGGCCACCCGGCGGCGAGCGCGACCGAGGTCGTCGTCGCTGCGTCGCCGACAACCGCCACCACCGTCATGGTTCACCGTCACCGGATGGCCCGTCGGCATCAGATGGTGTCATCGCCGCCGACGTCGCAGCAGGGTCCTCGGAGGGTTCGACGAGGACCACCCGCACATCGTCGGCTGCAGCGATCGTGACGGCGTCGGCCGCCGCCAGCTCCACGGAGAGCGACTGCTGGCCGAGCGCCGAGGACGTTGCGGTGGGGAGGCCGACCACGCGGCCCGGGACCGAACTGATCGTTGCATCGGTGTTCGTTCGATCCACAGGCACGACGAGGAGCACCGGGACCCGTTCGCGGAGTCCGACCGGCAGCGAACCCTCGGCGACCTGGATCGCCACGACCGAGGTCCCAGGGGCCACCAGTGGCTCGGCCTGGAGCGCCGCTGTCGTGACCAGCGACCCGGCGACGAGTCGCACCTTCGCGTAGCTGCCGATCAGCGACTCGAGCTGATCGCCTCCCACGAGTTCGACCGTGGAATCGGCGTCGACGTCGACGGTGCGGAGCATGTCGCTCGTGATCTGCTCGCCTGCCGGGACGTCGCGCACGGCCTGCACGACCGGCTCGGAGGCATCCAAGTTCGCATAGACGAGCAGGTTGCCGCCGATCGCGACCTGCAGCGAGCGCGACCCCGGCGGCGATCCTGCCGCGTCGCCTCGATGTCGGGCGGAACCCGCGACCGAGCGCGGGCGAATCGTTGTGGTCAGCAGCGGCCGGTCGTGCCGTAGTCACGCGGGGCCTCCTGCGGCGAAGATCGAGTCGACGATCGGATCGTTGGCGAGCAGCGTGATCCAGGCGCCGCACACCAGGAACGGTCCGAAAGCGATCGTTCGCTGACGCATCGCAAGACCCACCGAAGCGCCGATCAGCGCGGCGACACAGAGCGCGACTGCGCCCAACCGCCAGTCGATCGTGCCGACTGCCGCCCCCAGGACGCCGGCTGCCTTCACGTCACCGAATCCCATCGAGGTCGGCGAGACCACGTGGAGGCTCAGGACGGGAAGCGCCATTGCGAGCGATCCGCCGATCACTGCGGTCACCACGGAGGTCGAGTCGGCGGGCTGGCCGACCGACCAACTGGCCACGAGCGCCGCCGCCAACGCGAACAGGGCAGCGCCAACCCAGACGTCGGGGAGGCGCCGCTGTTCGATGTCGATCACCGCCGCAGGCACCAACATCGCCACCGTGATCGCTGCGGGCACCGGCGTCGAACCGATCACGGCGGTCACGGCGAGTGCGGCGACCGACAGCGCCGCGATGCCTCGGACCAGCTGACGCTGTGCGGTGTCCGCGTTGGAACTCCCGCTCGACCAGCGGGTCGATCGCGATCGGGTCCCCGCCCGACCGGGAATCAGTGGAACCCCCAACCGCCTCTCCTCTTTCCCCGTGACGCCTCCGCCGGCGTCGTGTGACGACCTTAGTGCGTCTCCGCGAGCGCGATTTTCCGTCGGAGGACGCGGCCCATACGAGAGCAGTGGGCGACTCGGATCAGAAACGGGAACGAGGCCCTCGCTTCGCTGCGGGCTGCGATGAGCGAGTGGCGCGTATTCGGTCGGTTCGCTCATCGCTGGGGAGGTCGCGTGGGCTGCGATGAGCGAGTGGCGCCGTATTCGGTCGGTTCGCTCATCGCTGGGGAGGTCGCGTGGGCTGCGATGAGCGAGTGGCGCGTATTCGGTCGGTTCGCTCATCGCTGGGAGGTCGCGTGGGCTGCGATGAGCGTGTGGCGCGTATTCGGTCGGTTGGCTCATCGCTGGGGAGGTCGCGTGGGCTGCGATGAGCGTGTGGCGCGTATTCGGTCGGTTCGCTCATCGCTGGGGGATGCCAGCGTCGGGCAGGACGTGCTCAGGCGGAGGAGAGGGATCTGACGGTCCACTCGAGCAGCCAGCTCAAGAAGTCGTAGAGGTGGTGCTCGGGTGAGTCGGCGTTGTCGGCGTCATCGGCTGACTCGTCGTCGGTGATTCCCAACATCGAGCCGAGCACGAGACGGATCGCGTTGATCGACTGCATGAAGGCGATCGTCTCGCCCTCGTCGAGCAGGGTCTTGGCGTTGGCGGGTTCGATGGTGCGGCTCACCGACTCGATCGCTGCGAGTCGGCTGGCGACGAGTTCCTCGCGCATCAGGCGCTGGTACTCGGCCTCCTTCTCTTCGTCCTCGGGATAGGCGACCGGGAAGAGGCGTTGCAGCAGTTCGTTGTCGTCCGGGCCGGTGATCAGCGCCTGGAGTTCGCCCATCAACCGCAGCAGGAGGTTGCGCTCCTCTTCGTCGAGGTTGATCCGCCAGCCGCCTTTGACGGCCTCGACGGGAGCGACGAACTTACGACGCAGGGCCATCGTGCTCCATGGTGGCCCACAGGCTGTGCTCGTGGAGCCGGAACACGTGCATCTCAGCCTCTTCGCGACCGCACGAAGCCACGACGGCGCGCCCCTTCTCGTGGACGTCGAGCATCAGCTCGGTCGCCTTCTCGAGCGAATAGCCGAACAGCTTCTGGAACACGTAGGTGACGTAGCTCATCAGGTTCACCGGGTCGTTCCACACGAGCACGACCCACGGGCGGTCGATCGCCGCGACGTCGTCGAGGTCGGGCTCCATCACCTCCGTGGGTTCGAGCGTCGTCGGCACCGCACCAGTGTGCCGTAGCCAGAACGTCGATCGCACGCTCGGTCCGGGCGGGCACGGGGCCGGGGAGGACTCGGTCCGGGTGGGGACGGGGCTGGGGGGACCGGCGGGTGGGGGAACCAGGGATGATGAGACCGGCTGGGCCGACGATCGGCGCCGCCGGTACCATGGCGCGGTCATGTCCGTCGGCAGTCGCCCCATCGTTCCGTCCCGGCTGGCGCCCGGTGGCGTGGCCCACGGAAGCCGTCGCACACCCACCACCGTGGTCGGGGCCTACATCGCGCTCACCAAACCGCGGATCATCGAACTGCTCCTGATCACCACGGTGCCCACGATGGTGTTGGCCGAGGGCGGCTGGCCCGCCTGGTCACTGATCGGTGTCACGCTGCTCGGCGGCACGTTGGCGGCCGGCAGCGCCAACGCCATCAACATGTACGTCGATCGTGACATCGACGCGCTGATGGCGCGCACCCAGGGGCGCCCGCTCGTCACCGGGGTGATCGAACCCCGCAACGCACTGATCTTCGCCCTCGCGCTCCAGGTGTTGGCATTCGCCGTGCTGTGGGCCGGCGCGAACCTGCTGTCGGCTGTCCTGGCGTTCAGTGCCGCTGCCTTCTATGTCGGCGTCTACACCCTGTGGCTGAAGCGCACGAGCCGCCAGAACATCGTGATCGGCGGTGCCGCCGGTGCCGTGCCGGTTCTCGTCGGATGGGCGGCGGTGCAGGACTCGCTGTCGTGGGCTCCGATCGTGCTGTTCATCGCCATGTTCCTGTGGACGCCACCGCACTTCTGGGCGCTCGCCGTCAAGTACGCCGACGACTACCGCGCCGCCGATGTTCCGATGCTGCCCTCGGTCGTGCCGATCGAGGTCGCGGTCCGTCAGATGATCTGGTACACGGTGGCGCTCGTCATCACCACGCTGATCCTGATCCCGGTCGCCGATCTCGGCTGGATCTACGGCATCAGCGCTGCGGTGCTCGGTGCGATCTTCCTCGGCGGCACCCTGGCCCTCAAGCGCCATCCCACCCCGGCTGCGAGTATGCGGCTGTTCGGGTTCTCGATCACCTATGTCACCTTGTTGTTCGGCGCGATGACCGTCGACGTGCTCGTCCGCAACGGATGGTGACGCACGACGCCGTACCGTTCGTCCGACATCTCCGACCGGCCCGCCCTCCGCGCAGATTCGCGAGGATTTCGGGTGCACGGACTCCTTCCAAGTAGTCTCGGCGCTGTCGTGCCCTGCCACGTTTCGAGTCGCCCGCTGCCTTCAGGGGCTACAGACAAGTGAGACACCACCCCGTATGACCACCATCGAATCAAGTCCTGAAGCGGTCGCCGTCGCCGAGAGCGACGCCGCCGTCGACACTGCCGGCGCGCTCGACGGTCTCGCGAGCGTTTTCACGTCCACCGACCACAAGGTCACCGGGCGGCTCTATCTCGCCGGCGGACTCCTCGGCTTGGTCGCCACCGTGGTGATCAACCTGCTGATCGCCATCGAACGGCTCGACGGTGCCGACACCGCTCTCGACGTCGACGTTCTTCCGCAGCTCGTCGACGCCCAGCACGTCGGTCTGGTCTTCGCGACGCTGCTGCCGCTCGTGATGGCAGCGTGCGTGTACGCGGTTCCACTGCAGCTCGGCGCCCGGTCGATCGCCTTTCCCCGCCTCGCGTCCAGCGGATTCTGGATGTGGTTCGGCGGTCTGGTCCTCACGTCGGTCGCGTTGATCAACAACGGCGGAACGCTGGGCGGCGACGCCGACGCCGTCGACCTGTTCATCGTCGGCATCGGCCTGATGGCGATCGGCCTCACCGCCACCGCTGGCGCCGTCGCCACGACCATCCTCACCACCCGTGCGCCCGGCATGACGATGCGCCGCATCCCGCCGTTCTCGTGGTCGGTGCTCGTGTACGCACTCGGCATCATCCTCGTGATGCCGGTGCTGGTCGGCACCCTCGCCTACCTCTTCCTCGACCATCGCAACGCCCGCACGGGCTTCGGCGGCAACGAAGGCATCTTCGTGTGGGTCGGCTGGATCGTCACGCAGCCGGTCACCTTCTTGTTCGCCATTCCCGCCATCGGGGTGCTCGCCGAACTCGCACCCGTGGTGTTCGGCCGCCGTATGCCCGCGCGGGGCACCATGTTCGGCGGCCTCGCGCTGATCGGGGTGGCGGCACTTGCCGGTGTCACTCAACAGAACATCCAGAACCTTCCCTGGGCGGGAAGCCAGCTCAACATCGACGACCTCGAGACCAAGATCCGCGACCTCGTGCCGTTCCTGCTCTTCAACGCCCTTCCCGTCATCGGGATGCTGCTCGTGCTCGTCGTCGTGCTGCAGACCGCCCGCCCCGACGGGAGCGCACGGTTCAAGTTCAGCCCGGCGATCCTCTTCGCCTTCCTCGGCTTCGGAATGGTGCTGGTCGGCATGCTCGGCAACCTGCTCCACGCGGCCGACGACCTCGACCTGCAGGGCACCGTGTTCGAGGAAGCCACTTTGGTCTACGTCGTCTACGGCGCCGTTCTGGCCTCGATGGGCGCCACGATCCACTGGGCGCCGAAGCTCTGGGGCGCCAAGATCGACGGTGGCAAGGTGCTCCCGCTCGCCCTGCTCGGCGTGACCGGCACGATCCTGGCGGCGTTCCCGATGTACATCGCCGGATTCCTCGATCAGCCCGCCGGCGTCAGCTATCTCGACGACGACCTCGTGATCTGGAACGTCATAGCTCTCGTCGGCCACGCGTTCGTGGCGCTCACCGTGCTCGGTTTCATCGGTCTGCTGCTGATGTCCACGCGGCACGACGAGCCGGTCGGCGACGACCCGTGGGACGCTCAGACGCTCGAGTGGGCCACCACGTCGCCGGCGCCGCGTGACAACTTCGTCGATGTGCCCGTGGTGCACTCCGCCGAACCCTTGCTCGACCTCAAGTCTGCTTCGGCAACCAACGACGGGAGCAACGCCTGATGCAAGCTCTTCCCGCAGCCCCCGCCCCGGCCCCACAACGCCAGATGCTCGTCGGAGCGTCGCTGGCCGTCGTGGCCATGGTGATGCTCACCGGCAGCATGCTCGCCGTCTGGGCGCTCCAGCGTCGCGAGGCGATCGACGCCACCGGCACCTGGCTCCCCGACGGAACGACGGTTCCCGAGGTTCCCACCAACGTCATGCTGATCGCCTTCGTCGGCATCTGCGTGTTCGGCCAGTGGGCTGTTTGGAGCGCCAAGCGCAACGATCGCCCGCACACAGCGCTCGCTCTCGGTTGCACGGCGTTGGTGTCGTTGCTGGTCATCAACGCTCAGGCGTTCGTGTACTACCGAATGGAACTCGGCGTAGGCGACGGCACCTATGCAGCGATGTTCTACGCAATCACCGGGATGTTCATGGTCCTGATGATCGTCGGCGTCCTGTTCACGGTCGTCGCCGCCTTCCGATACATCGGCGGTCGCTCCGGCGACCAGGAGATCCTCGTTTCCCACGCCATCTACTGGTACGCGATGTCGGCGATCTACGCCGCCATCTGGTTCCTCGTCTACGTCACCAAGTGAGCCACTGAATGTTCACCACCGGTTCCAAACTCCTCATCGGCGCCTCCGTCCTGGCGGCCATCTCGGCGATCGCCTACGGCGTCGCCCAAGACGGTGTCATGGGTACCGTCGGTCTCGCCTCGGCGGCCGTCGCGCTCGCATTCCTCGCCGGCATCAACCTCTACACCCGGGACTCGAACATCTGGGACGACGAGATCTCCTCGGTCGAGACCGCGCCCGCCGCGGCACGGCCGCCGGCCAACAGCGTCTGGCCGATGGCCTTTGCCCTCGGTGCTGCCGTGTTCACCGTCGGACTGGTCACCTACCAGGCGGTTTTCGTCGTCGGTGTGATCCTGATGCTGGCCGCTGGTGCGGAATGGACCGCCGAGGCCTGGGCGGAGCGGGCGTCGGCGGACGCGGCCTACAACGCCGAGGTGCGCAGTCGCATCGCCAACCCGCTCGAGTTCCCCCTCGCAGCCGCCATCGGCATCGGCATCATCGTGTACGCCTTCAGCCGCATCATGCTGTGGCTGTCGAAGACCAATACCGTCATCGCGTTCGCCGTGTTGGGTCTGATCATCCTGACCGTTGCGTTCTTCCTGGCGTACCGTCCGGGTATCAAGTCCCGCGCTGCGGTCGGTGCGATCGGCGTCGGTGCGCTCGCGCTCGTCGCCGGCGGCGCTGCGGCTGGTCTCAACGGTGAACGCGACATCAAGGTCCACGAGACCACCGAGGGCCTCACCGAGGAGGGTGAGGAGATCTGTCTCAGCCCCGAGGAGTTCGAAGCGGATGAGAAGGCCTCCCAGACGGTCGGTGCGGTCGCCGCCGTCGCTGCCAGCATCACGCTGGGCGACGACGGCGGACTCACCTACGCGGTCAACGGCCCGATCGAGGAAGGTGCAGAACAGCGGCTGACGCTGCCGCGGTCGAACCCCAACAACGTCATCTTCATCAACGACTCCGACGAGGCGCGTCGGCTGTCCGTCGACCTCACCGTTCCGCCGGCTGACGCCGCCGAGGACGAGGGTCCGCTGCTGCAGTGCACCACGCTGGTCGAGCCTGGCGGCCGCCAGAACATCACCCTCACGATCGGCGCTCCGAGCCTCGCGGCACCGGACGGTTACTTCTTCTTCGTGCCCGGTGTCGAGTCGGCCCGACTGGAACTGATCGTGCCATGAGTAACTCTCCACTGAAAAGGCATCCGTTGACATCCGCGACTACCGTCAGAGCAATGAGTCGTCGAGCACGAATCGGACTGGTCGCCGGACTCGGCGTCTTGGTCGCAGGCTGTGCCCAGGACGCCCCACAGGACACGTGGGATCCGGCGGGACCGAATGCCCAGATGATCCAGGACCTGCAGTGGCCCGTGTTCGCCATTGCTGGGCTCGTCGGGGTCATCGTGCTGACCTTCGTTGCCATCATCATCGTGAAGTTCCGCGACAAGGGCCAGGCGATTCCCGAGCAGACCCACGGAAAGCCGGCGCTCGAGATCGCGCTCACGATCCTGCCGGCGCTGATCCTGATCGGCGTGGCGATCCCCACCGTCGGCACGATCATGGCCCTCAACGAGACCGACGACACCGAGTGCATCATCAACGTGACCGGTCAGCAGTGGTGGTGGGAAGTCGACTACGCCCAGCAGGACGGCTGCGGCGGGGTCCCGGAACCGATCATCACCTCAGGTCAGATGGTGATCCCCATCAACACCCCGGTTCTCGTGCGTGGCACCAGCCGTGACGTGATCCACTCGTGGTGGATCCCTCGCCTCAACGGCAAGCGCGACATGGTCCCCGGCCGGGTCCAGACCGTTCGCCTCGAAGCGGACGAGCCGGGCATCTACGCCGGACAGTGCACCGAGTTCTGCGGCTTGTCGCACGCCAACATGCGGATGGAGGTCATCGCGCTCACGCCCGAGGACTTCGAGACGTGGAAGGCTCAGCAGCTCGCACCGTACGAAGCGCCGATCGGCGAGAACACCCTTGCCGCCACCGGGGAGAGCACCTTCATCGCCCAGTGCTCGCGCTGTCACCAGGTGAACGGGCTCGAGGACGCCGACGGTCAACCCGTCATTGCCCGCCCCGACCTCCAGGTGTATTCCGGTGCCGCCCCGAACCTGTCCTACTTCATGACCCGCAACACGTTCGCGGGGGCGACGTTCGACCTGCTCAACAACGAGTGTCGCGACGACGTGTGGGATTCCGACCCGGCCACGTTCGGCGAGAAGTACCTCGCCGGCGTGAGCGAGGAGTGCCTCAACTCGGTGCAACTCCGCGAGTGGTTGCGCAACGCACCGGCCATGAAGCCGATGTACACCGATCCGCTGCAACTCGAAGAGACCGACGGTCTCGTTCGCGGAATGCCGAACCTCGCCCTCAGCGAGGACCAAATCGACGAACTCGTCGCCTACCTGCTCGAACGCAAGTGATGGGAGCCCGATAGTTCATGGCCATCATCGAACGACCCACTGACAGCCCGGCACTCGCCGGCGCCGCGAGCGCCGTCGTCACCCCGTCATCGTCGTACGGCTACTTCCGTCGACCGGTGCAGACCACCGGCTGGAAGTCCTGGGCCTTCACGGTCGACCACAAGAAGATCGGCATCATGTACGGCGTCGTCGCCATGCTGTTCTTCTTCGTCGGTGGCTTCGAAGCCCTGCTGATCCGTGCCCAGCTCGCGCAGGCCGACGGCACCATCCTGTCGGCCGACAAGTACAACCAGATGTTCACGATGCACGCCACCACCATGGTGTTCCTCTTCGTGATGCCCATGGCCGCCGCGTTCGCCAACTACATGATGCCGCTGCAGATCGGTGCTCGTGACGTGGCGTTTCCACGTCTGAATGCGCTGAGCCTGTGGACCTTCGTGTTCGGCGGCATCTTCATCAACACCTCGTGGATCCTCGGCGGAGCCGCTGACGGCGGCTGGTTCATGTACGCCCCGAACTCGTCGGTTCCGTTCTCGCCGACCAACGGCGTCGACTTCTGGGTGCTCGGGCTGTTGATGACCGGGATCGCCTCGCAGGTCGGTGCGGTGAACCTGATCGTCACGGCGTTGAACATGCGAGCGCCCGGCATGACGCTGATGCGGATGCCGATCTTCACGTGGATGGCACTCGTCGTTCAGTTCCTGCTGCTGTTCGCCATTCCCATCATCACCGTGGCGCTGTTCCTGCTGCTCTTCCAGCGGAACTTCGACGCAACGTTCTTCTCGGTCGCCGATGGCGCCGACCCGCTCCTGTGGCAGCACCTGTTCTGGCTGTTCGGTCACCCCGAGGTGTACATCCTCGTGTTGCCCGCCTTCGGCATCATCTCCGAGGTCCTGCCGACGTTCGCCCGCAAGCCACTGTTCGGCTACCCGTTCGTGGTGTTCTCCGGGGCGGCCATCGGCCTCGTCGGCTTCGGGGTGTGGGCTCACCACATGTTCGCTGCCGGCCTCGGGCCGATCTCGGTCGCGGTGTTCTCGGTGGCCACGATGGCCATCGCCGTGCCGACCGGCGTCAAGATCATCAACTGGACCCTCACCCTGTGGGGCGGCAAGTTGTGGTTCTCGACGGCGATGCTCTTCGCGATCGGCCTGATCGTGCAGTTCACGATCGGCGGTCTCTCGGGTGTCACCCACGCCGTCGCCCCGTCCGACACCCAGCAGACCGACACCTACTACATCGTCGCCCACTTCCACTACGTCATCTTCGGTGGTGCCGTGCTCGGGTTGTTCTCCGGCATCTACTACTGGTGGCCGAAGGTGTTCGGCAAGATGCTCAACGAGACGTGGGGACGTTGGAACTTCTGGTTGATGATCATCGGCATGAACCTCACGTTCGGCCCCATGCACATCATCGGTCTGCAGGGCCAGCCCCGACGCATGTACGTGTGGACGGAGAACCGCGCCGGCGAAGGCTTCTTCAACCTCGGGTTCTGGAACCTGGTCTCGTCGATCGGCTCCGCAGTTCTCGGGATCGGTGCGGTGCTGTTCCTCGTCAACGTGTGGGTCAGCCGCAAGAACCCGCCCGCTCCGGCCGACCCGTGGGATGCTCGCAGCCTCGAGTGGATCACGACCAGCCCGCCGAAGGAGCACAACTTCGATCGGATCCCCGAGATCCACACGCTCGACGAGTTCTTCCACCGCAAGTACCAGGACGTCGGCGAAGACGGCCACCACGACTACAAGAAGATGCGCACCGGCGAAGAGGTCATCGAGATCGAGGAGGAGCACGCCGAGGCGCACATCCACCTGCCGTCGCCGTCGTACTGGCCGATCGTCTTGTCGTTCGGCATGATGATCATCGCCTACGGCGTGATCTACAGCACGCTGCTCCTCGCGGCCGGCGCCGCGGTCGCCGTTCTGGCCCTGTTCGGCTGGGCACTCGAGCCACCGACGGCCGACGACGCCGAATTCGATCCGCCGTCGTCCGACGGTGGCGAGCCGAGCAAGGAACTCGCGCATGTCTGACACCACGACCGAACCGCCGGTCATCCCCGAGCCCGACGCCGCCGAGAAGGTCGTCCCGCCCGGTTACGACGACGGTCAGGACCACATCGGCCTCGTGCACCACACCACGACCGGTCTCTCGAACACGAAACTGGCGATGTGGCTGTTCCTCGGATCCGAATGCCTGCTCTTCGGCGGGCTGATCTCGACATACATGCTCTACCGCAACCGTCAGGGCGACGCGATCGGCCCCGATCAGTTGTGGGACATCCCCTTCACGTCGGCGACCAGCTTCGTGCTGCTGATGTCATCGCTCACGATGGTGTTGTCGGTGTCGGCAGCGAAGCGCAGGGACGAGCGCAGTACCCGCCTCTGGTTGACGGTGACGGCGCTGCTCGGCGGCTTGTTCCTCGCCGGCCAGGTGTACGAGTTCACGGTCTTCTATCGGGAAGGTCTCGGCTACACCACCAGCCTGTTCTCGTCCAGCTTCTACACGCTCACTGGCTTCCACGGCGTCCACGTCGCGGTCGGCATCATCATGCTGATGTCGCTCGTCGGGATGCTCGCCAAGGGCCGAGTCGCCGGCGACAAGGCCGAGACCGTCGAGATGATCGGGCTCTACTGGCACTTCGTCGACGTCGTCTGGATCGTCATCTTCACCCTCGTCTACCTGATTCCGGCCTGACATGAGCACCGACACCACCGACACCGACACCACCGATACCGTCTCGCAAGTCGAGCAGGACGATCTCTACCACCACGAGATCTCCGACAAGAACTACATCCTGATCGCGCTCCTCCTCGCCGTGCTCACAGCGATGGAGGTGGCCGTCACCGAGATCTCGAGCGTGCCGGACGCGCTGCTGATCCCGTCGCTGCTCATCATGATGGCGATCAAGTTCTTCGTCGTGGTCAGCTACTTCATGCACCTCAAGCACGATGCCGCGCTCTTCAAGTTCGGCTTCTACATCGGCCTCGCCGGCGCGGTCGTGCTCTATGCCGTCATGCTGACGACGTTCCACTTCTTCATCACCTGACCGACCCATCGGAGGGGCGCCCCCATGCTCGCCCAAGTCCTCGATCCCTGGCGCTACCAGTGGCACCCGGAAGTGTGGGTACTGGTCGCGTTTCTGATCGGTTCCTACGTCTACATGGTCCGAGTGATCGGACCGAAGGCCGTCGCCCCCGGGCAGCCCGTGGTGTCGCGTTTCAACATCGGTTGCTTCGTCGGGGCGATGGTGATGCTCTGGGTGGCCAGCGACTGGCCGATCCACGACATCGGAGAGGAGTACCTCTACTCCGCTCACATGCTCCAGCACATGATGCTGAGCTACTTCCTCCCACCACTCGTGCTCATGGCCACGCCCGAGTGGCTCCTGCGGGTGCTCGTCGGCGACGGCAAGTTCTACCGGGCCGTTGCCTTCATGTGCCGGCCGGTGACCGCCGCCATCGTGTTCAACGTGGTGGTCATCGTCACCCACATCCCCGGCGTCGTCACTGCGTCGGTCGACAACGGGCCGCTGCACTACTCGCTGCACTTCGCTGTCGTCATGGCATCGCTGCTGATGTGGATGCCGGTCGTCGGACCGTTCCCCGAGCTCCAGATCGGTCCGCTCGCGAAGTGCGTCTACCTCTTCGTGCAGTCGCTGGTGCCGACCATTCCGGCCGCGTGGCTCACGTTCGCCGAAGGCGCCGTCTACGAGACGTACGACATCCCGGTCAGGGTCTGGGGCATGTCGGTCCAGCACGACCAGCAACTCGCCGGCGCGATCATGAAGACCGGCGGTGGGATCTTCCTCTGGACGATCATCATCTTCCTGTTCTTCAAGCGCTTCGCCGACGGCTTCCACGCCGAGAACGACAACAGTTACCGGCGCCCGATCACGATCCCGGACGCGGAACTCACCGGCGATCACACGACCGACTCGGGCCGACCGTTGACCACCGCGGACGTCGAGCGCGAATTCGCCCAGGTGCCCGCGGCTCCTGAGGATCGCTCCTCGTAACCGATCGACACCGGCCGACCATCGGGCAGTAGCGTTCGTGACGTGATCGATCAGCGGCTTCTGCGCACCGACCTCGCCGGCGTGAAGGCGGCCATGGCTCGCCGTGGACGCCCGTCGTTGCTCGACGACGTCGACGAAGCGGCTCGGCTCGACGCTCGGCTCCTCGACATCACGGGACGCCGCGACGCGATCAGGGCGAGGGTGAACACGATCTCCAAGGACGTCGGACGACTCCGCCGTGACGGCGATGTCGAGGCCGCCGAGGCGCTGCAGATCGAGAGCCGAGAACTCGGCGACGAGGAACGCACACTCGCCGACGAGCACGATCAGGTGTCAGCGGCGTTGCGGGAGCTGCTGCTCGGCATCCCGAATCTGCCGCATCCGGACGCCCCCGACGGGGCCGACGACGCCGACAACCCGATCGTCACCGGGCCGGTCGGACTGCTCGACGACGTGCCGGATCACCTGCGCGTCCCGCATTGGGAGACGGCGACAGAGCTCGGCATCCTCGACAACGAACGCGCGGTCAAGATCTCCGGTGCCATGTTCACGATGCAGCGCGGGGCCGGCGCAACGTTGGGGCGAGCCCTCTGCCAGTACGGCCTCGACCTCAACGCCGACGTTCATGAAGAGGTTCGACCACCTTCGCTGGTCAGCACGGCGACGCTCACCGCGACCGGGCAACTGCCGAAGTTCGCCGATGACGCGTACGCCATCGAACGCGACGACCTGTGGTGCATCCCCACCGCGGAGGTCCCCCTCACCTCGATCTATGCCGACGAGACCCTCGACGACACGGCGCTGCCGATCCGTGTGATGGCCCACAGTTCGTCGTATCGGCGCGAGGCCGGCTCGGCCGGCCGCGACACGCGGGGGATGCTGCGGGCTCACGAGTTCGACAAGGTCGAGATCCTCGCGTTCGCCACGCCGGAGCAGGCGCCGGCGTTGCTGACCGACATGGTCGCGCGAGCCGAGCGGGCGATCGCCGGGCTCGGGTTGCCCTACCGGATCATCGAGATCTGCACCGGCGACATGGGCCAGAGTCACCATCGCAGCTTCGACGTCGAGGTCTACGCGCCGGGTGCCGATGCCTGGCTCGAGGTCTCGTCGATCAGCTGGTTCGGCGATTACCAGGCACGGCGCGGCAACGTTCGATTCAAGCGCCACGACGCAGACGGCAAGCCGGTCAAGGGCACCGAGTTCGTGCACACGCTGAACGGCTCCGCGCTCGCAGTACCGCGGGTCTGGGCAGCGATCATCGAGAACTACCGCAATCCTGACGGTTCGGTCACCGTGCCCGAGGTGCTGCGGCCGTACATGCGTGGCATCGAGCGCATCGAACCGCCGACAGCGGCGAAGGCGGAGTGACGAGATGACCGACTGGGCGGCCCCCGACAAACGTGCGGAGCTCTGGGGGCGGCGCGTCCAGTACGAGACGGCGGGTATCGACGTCGGCGATGTGGATGCAGATCCGGTCGTGCAGTGGCATCGATGGCACGACGACGCGAACGAGGGCGGCGTCGCCGAACCGAACGCGATGACGATCGCCACCGTCGACGATGACGGTGTCCCGGACGCCCGGATCGTGTTGGTGCGGACCGCCGACCAGCGGGGGCTGACCTTCTACACGAACTACGAGAGCGCGAAGAGCCGCCAACTCGATCGTGCCCCGGTTGCCTCGGCGGTGTTCTCCTGGCTCGACCTGCATCGTCAGGTTCGGCTCCGCGCGCACGTCGAGCGCGTGCCCGAGACCGAGAGCGATGCCTACTTCGCGTCGAGGCCACGCCCGAGCCAGCTCGGGGCCTGGGCGTCCCCGCAGAGCGGTGAGATCGACGGCCGTGGGGTACTCGAGGAGCGGGTGATCGCGTTCGACGAGCGCTTTGCCGATGCTCCGGTGCCGCGGCCGCCCCACTGGGGAGGCTGGCTCCTGGTCCCGTTCGAGTGGGAGTTCTGGCAGGGCCGACCGAGTCGGCTCCACGACCGGCTCCGGTACCGCCGTGCTGACGCCGACGCAGGCTGGACGATCACTCGACTCGCCCCCTGACCGCGGGTTGTCAGGGAAGTAGCGGTGTCGGAACGATCGGGAAACTGCTGGTCCGGGGGTTGAACCGGGGCGATCGACGGGCGAGGCTGTGTCGATGACGAAGGTGCTGGTGGTCGACGACGAGCCGACGGTGCGCGAAGTCGTCGTCGGGTACCTGCGTCGCGACGGCCACGAGGTCGCGGAGGCAGGCGATGGCACGGTGGCCCTCGAGCTCCTCGACGCCGATCCGCCGGACCTGGTCGTGCTCGACATGATGTTGCCGGGGGTCCACGGTCTCGATGTCCTCCGGCGGGTCCGGGCCACGAGCGACATCCCCGTGATCATGCTGACCGCACGGGCCGAGGAGTCCGATCGGGTTGCCGGACTCGAGCTCGGTGCCGACGACTACGTCGTCAAGCCGTTCTCGCCGCGTGAGCTCGCCGCTCGGGTCAACGGAGTGCTGCGGCGCACCAACGGACGCCAACCATCCGCGCCGGGACCGATCGTGCACGGACCGCTCACCGTCGAACCGCTCAGCCGGCAGGTCACCCTCGACGGCGAGGTGATCGAGATGACGCCGAAGGAGTTCGACGTCCTCGCCTTTCTCGCCGCCTCGCCGCGCCAGGTGTTCTCGCGGGCACAGCTGCTCGAATCGGTGTGGCAGTCCTCGCCCGACTGGCAGGATCCGGCGACGGTGACCGTGCACGTTCGGCGCATCCGCAACAAGATCGAGGACGATCCCGAACACCCGCGCTGGATCACCACGGTGTGGGGTGTCGGATACCGGTTCGAACCGTGAACGAACGCGGGGAGCGGATGAGGCCGTTCGATCGCATCGGCGTTCGCTTCGTGGTGGCGATGCTGGCCGTTCTCGGAGTGGCAGTGATCATGATCGCGATCGCCGCGCAGTCGATGTTCATCAACGAGCACGACCA
Organism: Ilumatobacteraceae bacterium; assembly: GCA_963698435.1. Lineage (GTDB taxonomy): Bacteria > Actinomycetota > Acidimicrobiia > Acidimicrobiales > Ilumatobacteraceae > Sva-07. The sequence goes on from CAVOQV010000017.1 coordinate 317,123, forward strand.
GCGCCTGTTGATGTGGGTCCTCGTGCCGGCCGTGCTCGGCGCAGCGCTCGTGGCGATGCTGATGGCGCGCCCTGTCGCTCGTGATGCGTCGAAGATCTGTGAGGCAGCGATGCGCGTCGCCGACGGCGACCTCAGCGCTCGCACCGGCGTGGTGCGCTCGGACGAGTTGGGTGAGGCAGCGGCGATGTTCGACACGATGGTCGACCGACTCGACGCGATCGAACGGGAGCGTGCGGTGATGCTGTCGTCGATCTCGCACGATCTGCGCACGCCGCTTGCCGCACTGCGAGCCTCGGTCGAGGCGATCCGCGACGGCGTCGCCCCCGACCCCGACGCCTACCTCTCGGGGATGGAACGTCAGATCCGGGCACTCGCATCGCTGGTCGACGACCTCCAGCTGCACAGCCGGATCGTCAGCGGCACGTTCGACATGACACGCACACAGCTCGACCTCACCGAGCTGGCCGACGAAGCGATGGAGACGCTGCGCCCGTTGGCCGAGACCCGCCAGGTTTCGCTGCTGCTGGAAGCCGAACACCGGGTCACCATCGAGGCCGACGGATCCCAGCTCGCCCGCGTGATCAGGAACCTGCTCGAGAACGCCATTCGGCATGCGCCCGGTGGCTCTGTCGTCCTCGTCCAGATCGCTGTCGACGGGACATTCGGCCACGTTGCGCGTCGTCGACCAGGGCGACGGTTTCCCAGCGGACTTCCGAGATCGGGCCTTCGAACCGTTCACGCGCGCCGATCCGGCACGCGACCTCGGCACCGGGACCGCAGGTCTCGGCTTGTCGATCGCTCGCGGCATCGTGACAGCGCACGGCGGCACGATCGGCGTCGCCGACGGTCCGGGCGGGGTGGTCGAGATCGCCCTACCCGTCTGACTCGACCGGCGTGGTCCACGAGGTCGCAGCCTCCACCAATCCGGCGATCAACGACTCGGTGTGCGGGGTGAGACCCGGCCCTTCCCAGTCCCACCAGAGCGGACTCGACCCGCGCACTCGCGGTGGCAGTTCGATCTGCACGCCGCCGTCGCGAGGGAGGTTGACCGGGTTGGCGGGGTGCAGTCCTCGCAACGGTTGTGGGATCGAGTCGATCTCGGTGCGGATGTCGTACGCCGGCAGCGTGCGTCGCAGCGATGCGCCGACGTGCTCGGCGAATGGGCGGTTGCCGCCGCCCAGCAGCAACGACCCGAACAGGCCGCGTCGGCCGTAGCCGTGCACGGTGATCACGATGTCGACGTGCTCGACGAAGGCGGCCAGCGCCGCGGACTCGTCGGGGTTGACCTCGATCGACGGGAGGTGGTCGCGGATTCCGGGCGGTTGGATCACGCTGTAGCACGAGGCATCGGCCAGTTCGGCGGCCCGGCGGGCGATCACGTCGGTCATCGCCTCCAACGCGCCGCCGTGGTACGCCATGAACCCGACGGTGCCGCGCAACTCGCTCACCTCCTCCACGCCCGGCTGAGAGAGGAGGGTGGCGAAGGCGGACATCTCCCCATGATCGCAGCAACTCGGCCCTACAGTGATGTCGATGCTGGTGTGGATGGACCTGGAGATGACCGGACTGGATCACACGTCCGACGTGATCGTGGAGATCGCGACGATCGTGACCGATGACGATCTCACGATCGTCGCCGAGGGTCCCGATCTGGTCGTCCACCAGCCTGACGAGGTCCTCGCCAAGATGGATCCGTTCGTGGTGGACATGCACACCAAGTCGGGGCTGCTCGAGCAGATCAAGACGTCCGAGGTCAGCTTGGAGGCAGCGGGCGCGGCCACGCTCGAGTTCATCAAGCAGCACGTGCCGGAACCCGCCAGTGTTCCGCTGTGCGGGAACTCGATCGGCACGGACCGCCGATTCCTCGCCGCGTACCTGCCCGACATCGAGAACTACCTGCACTATCGCTCGATCGACGTGTCGAGCGTGAAAGAGCTCGTCAAGCGGTGGTATCCCGGTATCGATGCCGACCGTCCACGCGGGCAGGGATCGCATCGGGCGCTCGACGACATCCGAGCATCGATTCGGGAGATGGCCTACTACCGCGAGCACGTCTTCGTGCCGGGCGCGCCAGTTGCCGAGTCGGTGGCTGTCGCCGCCGACCGAAGCGTGGAATAGGGACTATCGGCCCATGCCCGGTGAATACCTCTAGGGGTACTGTTACGACACAAGCCGAGGTCGGGTTCTCCAATCCCCGGACCTCTCCGCCATCTGCCGGAACCCGATAGGTTCCGGCAGATGCGCGCAGTGGTCCTTCGCTCCCATGGTGGTCCCGAGGTGTTGACGATCGAGGAGGTCGACGACCCGTCGCCGGGACGTGACGACATCGTCGTCGACGTCGAACACACCGCCATCAACCGTGCCGACATCCTGCAGCGGATGGGCATGTACCCCGACCCACGTCGCCGGCCGGTCGAGATTCCCGGTCTCGAGTACGCGGGGGTCGTGTCGGCGGTGGGTGCCGATGTCACCGGATGGAAGGTCGGCGACCGAGCGATGGGCATCGAGGCGGGAGGCTGCTATGCCGAGAAGGTCGTCACGCACGCACGGCAGGCGCTGCCCGTCCCGGCGGGGGTCGCCTCCGCCGATGCAGCAGCGGTTCCCGAGGTCTTCCTGACGGCATGGGATGCGCTCGTCGTGCAGGGTGGGCTCACCAGCGGCCGGTGGGCATTGGTGCATGCCGGAGCATCGGGTGTCGGCACGGCGGGAATCCAGATCGCGAAGGCGATCGGCGCTCGCATCGCCGTCACCTGCTCGGCCGGCAAGGTCGATGCCTGCCGCGAACTGGGAGCGGATGTCGTGCTGGAGCGCAGCCCGGCCGACTGGCTCGGAGCGCTGGCCGAGGCGGTGCCGGGCGGCGTCGACGTCGTGCTCGACGTCGTCGGTGGCGAGGAGACCGAGCGCAATCTGAAGGCGGTCCGGATGGACGGCACCATCGTGCAGGTCGGGTTGATGGGCGGCGGAAACGCGTCGGTGAACGTCGGGTTGATCCTGTCGAAACGCATCACCTGGATCGGCACGACGCTGCGGGCGAGGCCGGTGGAACGCAAGCTCGCGCTCAGCCAGCGGTTCATCGCCGAAGTGCTCCCGCTGTTCGACAGCGGTGCCCTGCGCCCGGTGGTCGATTCCCGTTTCGCTCTCGACGACATCGCCGACGCTCATCGTCACATGGAAGCCAACGCCAACGTCGGCAAGATCCTGATCGACCTCTGAGCACGTCCACGATGTGTCGAGCATGTCGTCGACGTCAGTCGGGGCGGGCGGCGACCGAGCGCTGCTTCCAGGTCACCTCGCGGCGGAACAACATCGCGAAGAGGCTGCGCAGGAAGATCACGGCGAACACGGCCACCGCGAGCGGGTACAGCACGGCGGTCAGCGGATGCAGCGATCCCGCCCGGCGCCCGAGCACCCAGAACTGGACGGCGCTGAGCGGGTAGACGATCGGCTCGGCAAGCCACCCCCCAGCCAGCGACCACACCCACAGCACGACGGCCAGCGACAGCCACCAGGGTGTGAACCTGGCACCGGTCGCAATGCTGCGCGTCCAGCCCTGCACGAGCTGCCGAAGACCGGCCGGGTACATGCGGAACGACGTGTCGGGGCGGCCGGAGTACAGCATCGACCGGCCGACCGCACGAGCGAGACCGATGTCCTCGGTGTGCATCGTCCGCACCGCGCCGTGGCCACCGACGCCGACGTAGAGCGCACGCCCCACCACGAGCACCGGCCCGAACGCCACCGACGGCTCCAGCGTCGAGCCCGCGACGGTGAACCCGCCCGACCCCATCAGCGCCGTGACGTTGGCGAGGAGGCTCGCTTGTTCGGTCCACGAACCGGTGCGGTGCCACGGCTGGACCGAGGTCACCGCGCCGGGCTCGCGCTGCCATGCCGTTGCGAGGCGGTCCAGGAGATCCTCGGCCGGGCGCACGTCGGCATCGACGAACGCCAGCAGTGGGGCAGAGGTGGCGGACGCCCCGTGCGAGCACGCGTGAGGCTTGCCCAACCAACCCTCGGGGAGTTCGGGCGCGTTCACCACACGGGCACCGAGTTTCGTTGCGACGTCGCCGGTGGCGTCCGTGGAGTGATCGTCGACCACCACGAGTTCGTCGCCGGGACGCAGTTGCCGCACCAGATCCGGAAGCAGGTGCGGGAGTGCGTCCGCTTCGTTGCGGGCGGGGATCACCACCGCGATCGCCGGACGTTCGGTCCGGCCCGAGTCGGCGGTGGTGATCGGGACGTCGGGCAGCGGTCGGAGTCGCCACAGCAGCAGCCAGCCGAGGATCCAACCGACGCCGAACAACGCAAGATCCACGGTCTCACTCTTGTCGGTCAGGCGACCCTCGGCCAACGTGCCGGTCGGACGTCGTGCGGTCTCGTTGGAGAAACCCTCTTGACCTTCCCACTCGCGACGTGGTTGTGTAGCGACCCGGGTCGGCAATTCTGCGCCCGGAACGCGACGAGACGAGAGGATCACCGATGAGCATCACGCCCACCGCCATCATCCGCTCGGCATCGCCGCGCCCGTACGCCGGTGTCCACGGGGCGTCGCTGTCGGTCTCCGCCCTGTCGTTCGGATCGGTCCAGGATCCGTCCTTCGGTGGCAACTGGGTGGGCTGCGATCACATGTCGACCGAGCACAACACGACCACCGGCATCACCACCGGGTCCAAGCGACTCGGCCCCGGCTCCTTCGTAGGAGTTCTGACGTAGCACCAACGTCAGATCACCTCTCACGAGGCCGCCGGGTTCCGACCCGGCGGCCTCGTTCTTTTTCCGGGTCTGACGTCCAGCAATCGACTCGAACCATCCAGCCCGAACCATCCAGCCCGAACCATCCAACCCGAACCATCCAACCCGAACCATCCAACCCGAACCATCCAACCCGAAAGGCGCCGACCATGACCCTGCTGCACTCTCCCGACGTCACGTCCGATCTCTCCACCGACTTCTCGCACATCGAACAGGAATCCGCCATGTACAACTCGACGCTCGCCGAGCTGCGCAGCTCCACGCTGCTCGAACCGTTGGAACCGGACAGTCCGAGACCGCCTGGTGACGAACCGGTCCGCCGAACGGTCGCTCGCTGCGCGGACGGCCACGGCACCCTCAGCGTGTTGTTCTTCTCCGACAACGTCATCGACATCGCACGCGCCAAGGCGATGTGCGGCCTGTGCCCCCTGCAGGCCGACTGCCTCGCCGGCGCGCTCGAGCGTGAGGAACCCTGGGGCGTCTGGGGTGGCGAGCTGCTCTCGGGCGGGCGAATCATCGCCAACAAGCGCCCGTGCGGGCGGCCACCCAAGCACCCACGTCCCGAACTGGTGATCGACGAACTCGGCCCGGTCGAGATCCCCGTCGCCGTCGCCTGAGTTCCCACCCCACGTCTGCGTGGCATTTTCGGTGGCCCGGTCCACTCGGATCGCCACGCAGACGTGGGGTGGCGGTGGTCGGTGTCGTGAACGAATACGAACAACTCGGTGGGCGAATCGGAGGGCGATGGCCCTGTCAGTAGCCTCGGAGACGTGAAGATCCGTCCGCGACTCCTCGTCGGATCGCTGCTCGTCGCGGTGGCGGTGATCGGCGTCGTCGTCTGGATCCAGGCTTCGGACAGCGACGACGCTCCGGTCGACGCCACCCTTCAGGACCCGCGGTCCGTGATCACGTTCCCGAACGAGGGGCTCGGCAACGACGACGTCCAGGGAGATCCCTTTCCCGACGTCGTGCTGATCGACAGCGACGACAACGAGATCAACACCGCCGATCTCACCGGTGAGCCCCTGGTCGTCAACCTCTGGTACTCGACGTGTCCACCGTGCGCCAAGGAGCTTCCCGAGTTCGCGGAGGTCGATGCGGAGACGGACGCCGCCCGGTTCGTCGGGGTCAACACCCTCGACTCGCTCGAGGTGATGAATCGGTTCGCCGGCGAGCGCGGCGTCGAGTACGACCTCTTCCGCGACGAGTTCGCCGAACTCGCGGACGCCATCGGCGCCACGGCGATGCCGGTGACGCTCTTCGTCACCTCCGACGGCACGATCGTCGAACAGACCGGAGCGCTCGACGCCGACGAGCTGCGAGCCAAGGTCGCTGACCTGATCGCCATCGACGAGGGCGCTGCATGAGCCTGTCCTTCATTCGAGGCATGGTTGCCGCGGTGAACCCGTGCGGGTTCATCCTGCTGCCGACCTACCTGATGTACTTCCTGGGCCTGCAGGGTGCGATGCCAGGCTCGCAGCGTGCCACCATGCGTCGAGCGGTGATCGTCAGCGGGGCGGTCTCCGCCGGATTCCTGTCGGTGTTCCTGGTCGCCGGGATCGTGTCCTACAACTTCACGAGTTGGATCAACGAGAACGCCAAGTACGCCACGGGCGCCATCGGTGCCGCCCTGCTGGTGCTCGGCATCGCCATGCTGGTCGGCTACAAGCTGCCGTTCATGACCCCCCGTCTCGATGCGGGCGGTGGTGGCGGACCCAAGCAGACCGTCAGCGCGATGTTCGTGTACGGAATCGCCTACGCCGTCGCCTCGATCGGTTGCACGATCGGGCTGTTCATCGCCACGGTCTTCAGCACCACCAGTCGAGATGGCATCGTCTCGGGTGTGGGGAACATGCTCGCCTACGGCGCCGGCATGGCGCTGTTGGTCAGCGCGCTCACGATCGCACTCGCCTCGGCCAACACCGGTCTCCTCAAACTGCTGCGCGGAAGCCTGCAGTACGTCGATCGGATCGCCGCAGGCTTCGTGCTGCTGTCGGGTGTCTACCTGCTCTGGTACTTCTACTGGGTCGACATCAAGGAAGAGGGCGACCCGATCACCGATTGGGCGCTCGAACGCCAGGCCCAGGCCACGGTGTTCCTCACCGACCATTGGCAGATCGTCGGCCTGGTCATGGTCGTCATCGTCGGCGGGGCGATGGCCTACGCCTGGTCTCGCCCGAACGCGGTGATCGACTCGGCCCCCTCGGCTCCTGCCGACGAACCCTCGTCCACGGGTCCCGCCTGAAGGACCAGAGACGACGCCCCGTCGAAGCCGCGGCGCTCAGAGGTAGTTGAGTTCGAGCGCCTGAGCGGTCAGTGCGTCTCGATGTTCGGGGTGCGCGATCGCGATCAGTGCTCTGCTGCGCTCGCGGATCGAACGTCCACGAAGTTCGGCGACACCCCACTCGGTGACGATCTTGTCGACGGTGTTCTTGGGGGTCGTGACCACATCGCCGGCAGCGAGCTGCGGCACGATGCGCGATTCGCCCCGTGAGGTCGTCGAGTGCAGCACCACGAATCCTTGGCCGCCCTCGGAGTACACCGCGCCACGGGCGAAGTCGTTCTGGCCACCCGACGACGAGTAGTACTGCCCGCCGATCGTCTCGGAGGCGCACTGGCCGAGGAAGTCGACGGTGAGCGTGGCGTTGACCGACACGAAGTTGCGCTCGTTGGCGATGATGCGCGGATCGTTCACGTACCGCACAGCGTGCAGCTCGATTGCCGTGTTCTCGTGGAGGAAACGGTGGAGCCGTTCCGTGCCGAGTGCGAACGTCCCCACCGCCTTGGTGCGGTTGAGGCGCTTGCGGACGCCGTTGACGACCCCCGACTCCATCAGGTCGACGACGCCGTCCGAGACCAGCTCGGTGTGGATGCCGAGGTCCTTGTGATCGCGCAGCGACGCCATGATCGCGTTCGGGATCGCACCGATCCCGGTCTGGATCGTCGCTCCGTTCGGGACGCGTTCCGCGACGAGCGCTGCGATCCGATGATCGGTCTCGCCCGGCGCGGCGGGCGGAACCTCCACCAGGGGGCGGTCGCTTCGACACCATCCGACCACCTGTGACAGGTGAATCTGGTTTCGTCCGAACGTGCGGGGCATGTGGTCGGTGACCTCGAGGAAGAATCGGCCCCTGCCGATGAAGCTCGACGTGTAGTCGGCGGACACGCCGAGCGAGAAGTAGCCGTGGCGGTCGGGTGGCGATGCCGCGGCGATCACCAACGGGTCGTCGGTGCGCATCCGCATCAGCGCGTACACCTCGGAGAAGTGGGCGGGGACGAGGCCGATCGACCCGTCGGCGAAGTACCGCCGGGTCACATGCGACAGGAAGTACGAGATGTGCTTGAGGCGCGTGCCGTACTCGCCCCGTAGGTACGGGCGATCGTGGATGGCGTGCATCTGGTGGACCCGCACCTCGTCGATACGAGGGTCACCTGCGGCCGCAGCCGCGTCGATCTGTTCCATGACGGCGGTGGCCTCGCCGTTGCCGAGCGGCACGATGATCTGCGTTCCGGGGCCGATGTGATCGAGAACGTCCGCCGGTTCGTTGGGTGCGGTGGGTGGTGCGGTGGTCATGGTCTCTACGGTAGGGCGGGTATGAGCGCCTCGGTCTCTCCTTCTTCATCTCCGAACCCTGCGACGCCGCCGATCGACCCCGCCCTCGTTCCGGTGATGCCGGCAGCGACCGTGATGCTGGTGCGCGACGCGGCCGACGGCACACCCGGCGTCGAGGTGTTCATGCTGCGCCGGACCGCCAGCGCGGTGTTCGGTGCCGGCATGTTCGTCTTCCCGGGCGGTCGAGTCGACGGGGTCGACGGAGCGGACGACATCGCCCGGTTCTGTCAGGGGCTCGACGACGAGGCGGCCAGCCGACAGCTCGGCATCGATCACGGCGGCCTCGCCTACTGGGTCGCTTCGATCCGGGAGTGCTTCGAGGAGGCAGGCGTGTTGTTGGCGTCGCGGCGCGATGGCGGCCCGTTGGCGTTGCGCAACGAGGACCGCCACGAGATCCACGACAGTTCGTTGTCGCTGGTCGAGCTGTGCCGCCGCGACGACCTCGTGCTCGACTTGTCGACGACGTACTACGTCGACCACTGGATCACGCCGATCGGCGAGCAGCGGCGCTTCGACACCCGGTTCTTCGTGACGGAGTTGCCTGCCGATCAGGAACCGCTGCACGACGACAAGGAGACCGTCGAGAGCCTCTGGGTTCGCCCAGCCGAGGCGTTGCGCATGCAGGCTGCGGGTGAGCTGATGATGATGCCGCCGACGATGGCCAATCTCCGGTTCCTCGAACCCCATCAGAGCGCCGCCGAGGCGCTGGCAGCGGCTGCCCTCGTCGAGGATCCGCCGTGTGTACTTCCCAGGATCCGTCGCGACGCCGACGGTCGCATCATCGGCGTGGCGATGCCCGGCGACACCGACTACGACGCCCTCGTGTGACGTTTGGTGTCTGACACCAAACGTTTCAGCGGGTGAGGGTGACGGGGGTGACCGCTTCGTACTCGTGCGCGGTGCAGCCGGCCATGTCGATGTCGGCGGCGGGTGTCGGGGGAGCGATCTCGCTGAGGATGTGGGCGGCGATCGAACGGAACGCATCCGCTGCAGCGCCCGTCCCGGCGAGCGACACCGGATCACCCGCATCGCCACCGGCGGCGACGGCTGCCTCGAGGGGGACCTCGCCGAGCAGCGGCGCTCCGATCGCGTCGGCGAGCGCCTGACCGCCGCCTTCACCGAACAGTGCGTAGGCCTCACCGTGGTCGCACGTGAAGGCGCTCATGTTCTCGATGACGCCGATCACCTCGAGGAAGCTGCGCCGGGCCATGTCGGCCGCCCGCTGGGCGACCTTCTGGGCAGCGAGCGCGGGCGTGGTGACGACGATCAGCGACGTGCTCGGGAGCATTCGTGCCAGCCCCATCTGCACGTCGCCGGTACCCGGTGGCATGTCGATCAGGAGGTAGTCGAGATGACCCCATTGGACGTCGCGCAAGAACTGCTCGACCGCCTTGGTCAGCATCAGGCCACGCCACATCAATGCCGTGTCCTCCTCGACGAGGAAGCCGGTCGACACCACCTTGAGGACGCCATGGCCCACCGGCCGCTCGTTCGGGACGATCTTCGGCTTGTCCGAGCCCTCGATCTGGCGGGCTTCCATCCGGTCGGAGATGCCGAGCAGCCGCGGCACCGAGAACCCCCAGATGTCGGCGTCGAGAACGCCGACCGTGTAGCCGGCGTCGGCCAACGCCGCGGCGAGATTGACGGTCACGGAACTCTTGCCGACGCCGCCCTTGCCGCTGGCGATGGCCAGCACCTTGCAGCTCAACGGGATCTCGGTGTCCGGAGCGTTCTGACGGGCGTTCCAGCGAGCCTTGGTCATCACGTCGCTGCGCTCGTCGGCGTTCATCTCACCCCACGAGATCTTGACGTCGGTGACGCCGGGATGCACCGACACCTTGCCCTCGACCTCCCGCTTGATCTCGGCGCGCAACGGGCATCCACGGATCGTCAACTTCACGCCCACGGTGACGATGCCGTCCGACGTGATGTCGACCGACGGCACCATCCCGAGCGACACGATGTCGGCGCCGAGTTCGGGGTCGATCACCGTGGCGAGTGCTGCCATCACCTCGTCGCGGGTCGGCGGCGCGATCGGCGTGCCATTCGTTGCGGGAGTCGGGTCGGCGGCCATGACTGGTATTTTACCGGCCGTGACCGTGTAATCTCCGGGTGTGGGTCAAGAGCGCAGGAGTATGACGTCGGTGTCGGCCGGACCGCCGCAACTCGACCTGCTCAAGGCGCTCGGTGACAACACCCGCTACGCCATCTACCTCGAGCTCGCCCGCTCCGCTCGGCCGCTGGCCACCGCGGACATCTCCGAGTCGCTCGACCTGCACCCCAACACCGTGCGGCCCCATCTCGAGCGGATGCGGGAAGCCGGGTTGCTCGACGTCGAGGTCGGTGGTCGAGGTGACGTCGGACGCCCGCAGCACCGCTATTCGATTGCTGCCAACGCCCCGTCGCTCGGGTTCGAGCCACCGACGATGCCCGTGCTCGCCCGTATGGTCCTGTCGATGGCGGCGCGGCTGCAGGCGAGTGCCGATGACGCGGAGGCGGTCGGGCGAACCGAGGGGGCCTCGCGCGCCAAGCCGTATGCGCAGGCGCCGTCCACTCTCGAGGCGCTGGTGTCCGACCTCGATCGACTGGGATTCGACCCGATCGTCACCGATGCCGAGAACGACCCGGACGCGGCGGTGGTCGCGTTCAGCCACTGCCCGTTCGCCGAACTGGCCGAGACGCACCCAGAACTCGTCTGTGGCCTGCATCGCGGCCTCGTCGCCGGGTTCGTGGCCGAGATGGGTGACGCCGAAGTCGACGAGTTCTGCACCCTGACGAATCGCACGCCGTGTCGTGTGACCGTTGCTTCCCGCTAAATTGAACTACCTGCAACCAGGAGGTCCCCGAATGATCACGCTCACCGATTCCGCCGCCGTCAAGGTCCGTCAGCTGCTCGCCGACGAGGGTGCCGAAGATCTGGCACTGCGCGTCGCCGTTCGACCCGGTGGCTGCAGCGGCTTCTCCTACGAGATGTTCTTCGACGGCGACATCGCCGCCGACGACAACCAGGCCACCTATGGCGACGACGGAACGGTCAAGGTCGTCGTCGACCCGGCCTCGGCGCAGCTGCTCGAAGGTGCCACGCTCGACTACAAGGACGGCCTCGATCAGTCCGGGTTCGCCATCACGAACCCCAACGCATCGCGCACCTGCGGGTGCGGCTCCAGCTTCTCCTGAGTCGGAGCACCGTCGTCGGCGACGGGCTCAGGCCGAGGCGCGTTCGAGCACCTCGACCAGTTCGGTTTCGTCCCAGATGGCGTCGAGGCGCTCGGTGACGGTGCCGTCGGTGGCGATCACGAACAGCGCGGGTTCGAAGGTGAGGCTTGCGGCATCGACCGCCGGAGCCGGGGTGGTGGCGGTGTTGTCGGTGTAGACCTCGGCGTGGACCCAGGTGAACGAGTCGCCGAAGCGGTCCTGGACGTCGATCATCGACTCGAGCGCCGGAGCACACGTTCCCGTCCGGCAGAACGCCGGCGTCCCGATGAGGTAGGCGACCGGCTTGCCCGCAAGCAGCGCGTCGGTGAGCGTGACGTCGTGGAACGGGCATGGCTCGGGTTCTCGCGTGCAGACCGGATCGACACCACGGTCGTCGTCGAGCGTGGGCGTGTCGAACGGTGCCATCGGGTCGCCGGGACCGGGGACGGCGACCGAACCCGGCTCCATCACCTGGAACGCAGCGCCCCCTTCGGGCCCGCCTTCGACGATCAGGTAGTAGATGCCGGGCGTCTCGATCGGAACCCGGAAGCTGTAGTACGGGCCCGACTCGAGGTCGCGCCGCACCGTCGAGATGGCTGATGTCCAGCGGGTTGCCGTCGGCGTCGTCGACGCTGGCGCTCAGCATGTCCGGCCCGTCGGAGATGATCGGACCGTCGGCGGTGGCGAGGCTGATCGGGAGGCGCTGGAGGCCCGGCTCCTGGACGTCCTGTGGGAATCGCTGTACCAGGACGAACGTATCGAACGGCAGGCCGCTGTTCGCTCCCTCGGAGGTGTCGGAGGTGTCGGACGTGCCTGCGGCGGGGTCGGAGGAGTCGTCGTCGCTGGAACCGCATGCTGCGAGGACCGCGGTCGCGGCAGCTCCGGCCAGCAGGACGCGGCGCGAGACCCGGAGTGCACCGAGGTCGTGGGGGTCGTTGGAGGGAAGTGCCATGCGGTGTCGACGATAACGCCTCTCCCGACGGTGGCCCCGGCGGCCCCGATCGCAGTAGGTTGCACCGCCATGAGCAAGCCTCTCGGCCCCTACACCCCCGTCGTACGTGCGGGTGACTTCGTCATCGTGTCCGGACAGGGTGGGATGCGCGACGGCGTGAAGGTCGACGGCGGGGTGCGCGCCGAGACCGTCCAGACGATGCAGAACGTCGCAGCCCAACTGGCCACGGTGGGCGCGTCGTTGAGTGACGTCGTCAAGACCACGTGCTTCCTCACGGACATGGAGAACTTCCCGGTCTTCAACGAGGCGTACGCCGAAGCCCTCGGAACCCACCGGCCGGCCCGTTCGACGGTGGGGGTCGCCTCGCTGCCGGGCAACTTCCTGGTCGAAGTCGAAGCGTGGGCGTACGTGCCGCAAGGGTGAGTTCGTCACCGCGCCGCTGCGATTGGGCGCTGACCGGCGGCACGAACATCGGCGATGTCTACGTCCGGTATCACGACGAGGTGTGGGGCGTTCCCGAGCGAGACCCGCGTGTGCTCTTCGAGTTCCTGATCCTCGAAGGGGCGCAGGCCGGTCTGTCGTGGTCGACGATCCTGCGCAAGCTCGAGGGGTACCGCCGGGCCTACGACGGGTTCGACCCCGAAGTGATCGCGCGCTACGGCGACGATGACGTCGCACGGTTGCTCGACGACGACGGGATCGTCCGCAACCGGGCCAAGGTCGCTGCGTCGATCCGCAACGCCCAGGCCTGGCTGGAACTGGATGACCCGGCCGCACACCTGTGGAGCTTCACCGACGGCGAGGTGATCCAGAACGCCTGGTCGGACATGGCCGCGGTGCCCGCCGAAACCGAACGGTCACGGGCGATGAGTCGGGACCTCAGACAGCGCGGGTTCACGTTCGTCGGCCCGACCATCTGCTACGCCTTCATGCAGGCGACCGGGATGGTGAACGACCACATCGTGACGTGCTTTCGCCACCCGGAGTGCGGCGGGCTAGCCTGACGGCATGCCCGGTGCCATCGCCATCGTGATCGTTCTGCTCCTGATTCCCGTCGTGGTGATCATGAGCGGTGCCGTCGCCTCCGCGATCATCGGCGAGGTCTTCTACCGAGACGGTCGCTTCCGCTTCAAGGACAGCGAACTTCTCGATCTCCCCGACTGACGTCCACGAGGTGCCAGGCACGTCCTGGACGACCCATCGCGGGGCCCGCGATGGCACACTTGCGCGATGCATTCTCATGACCGGGCGACCGAGGAGTTGACCGAGGCGGTCGTTCGGTACGCCGTCGAGCGGATGCGTCTCGATCCGCCACCGCTCGATCACCCGCTCTCGCCACAGGAGCTCCGCGACGCAGCCGGTCCGACGATCACGCCCCGCGGTATCGGCGGCATCGATGCGCTGCGAGTGTTCGAAGAGGTACTCGCACCTGCGTGCATCTCGGTGGACCACCCGAAGTTCCTCTCCTTCGTTCCGGCGGCGCCCACGGAGGCGTCGATCCTGTTCGACCTGGTCGTCGGTGCTTCGAGCGTCTACGCGGGCTCGTGGCTCGAAGGTGCCGGCGCGATCCACGCCGAGAACGAGGCGCTGCGGTGGATCGCCGACCTCGTCGGACTCCCCGAGACGGCCGGCGGCGTGTTCGTCAGCGGGGGAACCGCGGGCAACCTGAGTGCGCTGATCGCGGCACGTTGGCGCTGGCGCCATCGAGCCGACGGACGTCACGACCGAACTCGCGGGCTGATGGTCGCTGTCCGCGGGCGCGCACTCGTCGATCGTCCAGGCGGCTCGCGCGATGGACGCCGACGTGGTGTCGGTGCCGCCCGACGAACACGGCCGCCTGGTGGGTGGCGCCCTGCGCTCGGTGGTCGACGCGCTCGATGCCGGCGATCGGGATCGCCTCTTCGCCGTGGTTGCCACCTCCGGAACCACGAACGTCGGGGTGATCGACGACCTCGTCGGTACCGCCGACGTCGCGGGGGATCTCGACACGTGGTTCCATGTCGACGGCGCCTACGGCGGCGCCGCGCTGGCCGCGCCGAGCGTTCGCGATCGGTTCGCGGGCATCGAACGTGCCGACAGCTTCATCGTCGACCCACACAAGTGGCTCTTTGCCCCGTTCGACTCGTGTGCGCTGCTGTATCGCGACCCGTCCGTTGCCCGCGCGGCGCACACGCAACACGCGGAGTATCTCGACGTGCTGCACGCCGACGACACCGCCGACGAACCATGGAACGCCAGCGACTACGCCCACCACCTCTCGCGCCGCGCCCGCGGTCTGCCGCTGTGGTTCAGCCTCGCCACCCACGGCACGGACGCGTACGCCCAGGCGGTCGAGGTCACGCTGGAGACCACTCGAATCGCGGCCCGGCTGGTCGACGACTGTCCGGTCACCGAACTGCTGATGGAACCCGAACTGTCGATCGTGCTCTTCCGTCGGATCGGGTGGACCCCTGAGCAGTATCAGGCCTGGAGCGACGCCGAGTTGGCCGCCGGTCGATCCTTCGTCGTGCCCACGACCTGGAAGGGTGAGGTGGTGCTGCGCTGCTGCATCGTCAATCCCCGCACGACCGGCGACGACATCGCCGGCATCCTTGCCACGCTCGCCGAGGATCCCGCTCGACCGTGATGCCGGCCGCCGATCTCGTGATCGCCAACGCCCGCAGCGTCGCCACCGTCGATGCGGATCGACGTGAACTCGCCGGCGGGTGGGTGGCGATCACCGACGGTCTCGTCAGCGCCGTCGGGGTCGGCGAACCACCACCGGCGTCGACCGTGCTCGATGCGACCGACTGCCTGGTCACGCCGGGTCTGGTCAACGCGCACCATCACCTCTACCAGAACCTGACCCGAGCGTTCCCGCCGATGACGGACAAGCCGTTGTTCGGCTGGCTGCAATCGCTGTACCCCCTGTGGAGAGGACTCGACACCGAGTCGGTCCA
Organism: Ilumatobacteraceae bacterium; assembly: GCA_963698435.1. Taxonomy (GTDB): domain Bacteria; phylum Actinomycetota; class Acidimicrobiia; order Acidimicrobiales; family Ilumatobacteraceae; genus Sva-07. The sequence continues at coordinate 332,571 of CAVOQV010000017.1, forward strand.
CGTGTCCGCCTGGGTCGGTCTGGCCGAGCTGGCGCTGGCCGGCTGCACGACGTCGACCGATCACCTGTACCTCCACCCGCACGGCGCGGGCGACCTGCTCACCGCCGAGGTCGAAGCAGCCCGCGACCTCGGTGTCAGGTTTCACCCGACCCGCGGGTCGATGTCGTTGTCGCGAAAGGACGGCGGACTGCCACCCGACGACGTGGTCGCCGACGACGACGAGATCCTCGCTGCCTGTGAGGAGGCCGTCCACCGACACCACGACCGGACCTTCGGCGCGATGACCCGGATCGCGCTCGCTCCCTGCTCACCGTTCAGTGTCACGGAGGATCTGATGGTCCGCACGGCGGAACTCGCGGAGCGGCTCGACGTTCGGCTGCACACGCACTTCGCGGAGAACGCCGAAGACGACGAATTCAGTCTGGCGACGTTCGGGTGTCGGCCGATGGAGTATCTCGAACGGACCGGCTGGTGCACGGATCGCACCTGGGTGGCGCACTGCGTGATGCCCGACCACGACGAGATCCAGCGTCTCGGAGCAGCCGGAATCGGAGCAGCGCACTGCCCGTCGAGCAACATGATCCTCGCGTCGGGGATCGCGCCGGTCGTCGAGCTGCGAGCGGCCGGCGTTCACGTCGGCCTCGGCGTCGATGGCTCGTCGTCGGCCGACGCGGCCTCATTGTGGCTGGAGGCCCGTCAGGCGATGCTGCTCGCGAAGCTCCGCAGTGGTGCGGCCGCCGGGACTGCCCGGATGGCGCTCGAGATGGCAACGATCGGTGGCGCCGGTTGCCTCGGACGGCTCGGCGAGATCGGCTCGCTGGTTCCGGGCGCGGTCGGTGACGTCGCCGTGTGGCCGCTGACCGGACCCTCGTTCGCCGGCGCCGTCGCCGATCCGGTCGAAGCCTGGCTGCGCTGTGGTCCGGTCGCGGCCCGACACACGGTGGTCGCCGGTCGGCCGGTCGTTCGTGACGGCGCTCTCGTTTCGTCACGCCTGGAGGAGATGCTCGTCGCTCACGATCGCCTCGCACGGCGACTGCAAGCCGGGTGACGTGCTCGGCGGGTCCGCGTTGAGCAGACTGTCCGTTGTGAGATCCCCCCGATCACGCAATTCGTCGACGTGTGCCGTGCCGTCAGCGCTCATCGGGGGTCTCCTCGTTGCCGCCGTCGCCCTGACCGGATGCGTCGCCGAAGATCCCGGCACCACCGCGACGGATGCCAACTTCCCGCCGCCGGCGGTCGACGTGTCGGGTGACCCTGCGGTGATCAGCGGCGCCGCCGACGGCATCGCCGACGGTGCGACCGACATCGACACGGTCGTGATGATCGGTGACTCGATCACCAAGGGCTCCATGCCCCGGCTCGAGGAGCGTTTCGACCTGCTCGGCCTCGACCATCTGATCGCCGCCGAGAACGGCAAGCGAATGGCCGTCTCGAGGTCGGAGAACCCGAGCGGTGCAGCGGTCGCCGCGTTTCTCGCCGGCAACGGCGATGGCGATCATTCCGATGAGGTGTGGATCGTCGCTCTGGGCACCAACGACGTCAGCCAGTATGCGGGTCCCGACGAGATCGCCGCTGCGGTCAACGAAGTGCTCAACGAGGTGCCCGATGACGCCGCGGTGGTGTGGGTCGACACCTATTTCCGCGATCGTCCCGAGGCGGCTGCGGAGCTGAACTCGATCGTCCGCGATCGGGTCACGCGTCGGGGCGACAGCGTCATCGCTCCGTGGACGTCGTTCGCCGCAACCGACGGGGTGCTGACCGGCGATGGTGTGCATCCGACCGAGGACGGCACCGACGTGTTCGCGTTCGTGGTCACCGATACCGTGCGCGCCTTCCTCGACCGTTGACCCAGGTCGCGAGAACACCCTCCACCTTCGTGGACGTCGGGATTCTGATGGGCTCGGTCACCCAGGTCTGAACGCGACCGGGCGTCGAGGGCGGAGTGGCTCAGGTGTCCCAGCGGGACTGACCGAAGCGGTAGCCGACCGAGCGGACCGTCTGGATCAGGTTGGCGTGTTCCTCGCCAAGCTTGGCGCGCAGGCGCCGCACGTGGACGTCGACCGTTCGAGCGCCCCCGTAGTACTCGTATCCCCACACGCGGCTGAGGAGCATCTCGCGTGTGAAGACCTTGCCCGGGTTCTGAGCGAGGAACTTCAGCAGCTCGTACTCCATGTAGGTCATGTCGAGCGGACGACCCGCGATCGAAGCCTGGTACGTCTCGAGGTTGAGCGACAGATCGCCGTACTCGACGAGGTCGGCACGATGCAGATCGATGTCGGTGGCGAGCAGATGGCGCAACCGTGCTTCGAGTTCGGCCGGATGAAAGGGCGTGAGACAGAAGTCGTCGAAGAGCTCGTCGCGGTGCTCGAGGTCTCCGAGCTGCCCGCCGCCGATCAGGATCATCACGGGAACGGACTGGTCGCCGCCCTTTCGGAGGGCGCGCAGGAACGCCCACGCGCCGTCGGCATCGGCAGCGACGTCGACGATCGCTCCGGCGCAGGCGCCCGATGGCTCGTCGGCGCTGGACACCGCCTTCCACGAGTAGCCGGCGAGGTCGAGTGTCCGCGCGAGCTCGGGCGTCGCGGGATCCGGGACGACCGCGAGCATCGATTCGTTCGCAGTCATGTCAGAGCGTCCCGAGGTAGCGGTCTCGTTCGAAGGGCGTGACCTGGGTCTTGTAGCTGCGCCACTCGCTGCGCTTGTTGCGCAGGAACCACTCGAAGATGTGCTCGCCGAGCGCCTCTTGGACGAGCGTCGAGTTCTCCATCACGATCAGCGCGTCGTTGAGCGACTGCGGCAGCTGCTGGACACCGAGCTTCGCGAGGACGTCGTCGCCGATCTCGAAGAGATTCGCATCGGCCTCGTCGGGGAGCTCGTATCCCTCGCGAACACCGCGCATTCCGGCAGCCAGCATCAGGCTGAACGCCAGATAGGGGTTGCACGCCGGGTCGGCCGAGCGGTACTCGATCCTCGTCGCTGTCGGGTTGCCCTTCTTGGGGATCGGCACCCGGATCAGGCCGCTGCGGTTGTTGCGGGCCCAGCTGATGTGGACCGGTGCTTCGAAACCGGGCACCAACCGCTTGTAGCTGTTGACGGTCTGGTTGGTGACCGCGGTGATCTCGGCCGCGTGGTGCAGCATGCCGGCCATGAACGACTTCGCCGTCGGCGAGAGGTGGTAGGCGTCGTCGGGATCGTAGAACGCGTTGTCGTCGCCGCGAAAGAGCGACAGGTGGACGTGCATGCCCGATCCCTGCACTCCTTCGAGCGGTTTGGGCATGAACGTCGCGTGGACGTCGTTGTGCGACGCGACCTCGCGCACGGCGAGTCGGAACGTCATCATGCTGTCGGCCATCGTGAGCGCATCGGTGTGGCGCAGATCGATCTCCTGCTGACCGGGCGCATCCTCGTGGAAGCTGTACTCGACCGGGATGCCGAGCGCTTCGAGGGTCCGGATCGTCTGCTTGCGCAGCTCACCGGTGACATCGCTGGTGGTCAGGTCGAAGTAGCCGCCCTGGTCGACCGGAACCGGCGGTTGGCCGGGCACGAGCGGTTCGAAGTAGAAGAACTCGACGTCGGGAGCGACGTAGAACGTCAGGCCGGCTTCGTGGGCTTCTTTCACGTGGCGGCGCAGCACCTGGCGGGGGTCGCCCTCGAACGGTGAGCCGTCGAGGTGGTGGATGTCGCAGAAGATCCGGGCCTCGGGGACCTTCGGGTCGCCCCAGGGAAGCAGTTCGAACGTGTCGGGGTCGGGCATGGCGAGCACGTCGGCTTCCTGCACCCGAGAGAATCCGTCGATCGACGATCCGTCGAAGGTCATGCCGTCCTCGAGCGCGTTCTCCAACTCGGCCGGTGAGATCGCCAGGCTCTTGAGGGTCCCGAGGACATCGGTGAACCAGAGTCGAACGAGCCGTACGCCGCGCTCCTCGACGCTTCGGAGCACGTAGTCGCGCTGCTGGTCCAGCATGTCGGTCATTCCTCGATTCTGTCGGAGTTCGCTCGGGAAAGCGACAGGGCGGGAGCCGAAGCCCCCGCCCTGTCGTCGTCGGTCGGTGATCCGGTCGGACCACCGACCGGATCACTTCATCGCGCCGCAGACCGTGTCGACCATCAAGCGGGCAACGACATAGGGGTCGATGTTGGCGTTCGGGCGACGGTCCTCGAGGTAGCCCTTGCGATCGACGGCCACCTGCCACGGGATGCGAATCGATGCGCCGCGGTCGGACACGCCGTAGCTGAACTGGTCGTGGCGCTGGGTCTCGTGGGCGCCGGTCAGCCGATCCTCGATGCCGGTGCCGTAGTTGGCGATGTGCAGATCGGTCTTCTCGCCGAGCGCCTTGCAGCCGGCCTCGATGTACTTGTAGCCGCCCTCTTCGCGCATCTCCTTGGTGGAGAAGTTGGTGTGGGCGCCGGCACCGTTCCAGTCGCCCTTGGCCGGCTTGGCGTCGAGCGTGGCGGCGATGCCGTAGTCCTCACCGATGCGGTAGAGCAGCCAGCGGGCAACCCAGAGCTGGTCGGCAACATCGAGCAGGCCGAGCGGGCCGACCTGGAACTCCCACTGTCCGGGCATGACCTCGGCGTTGATGCCCGAGATGGACAGTCCGGCGGCGAGGCAGGCCTCGAGGTGATCCTCGACCAGGGGGCGACCGTGGATCTCGTCTTCGCCGACGCCGCAGTAGTAGCCGCCCTGCGGCTCTGGGTAGCCGGCAGGCGGGAAGCCGTACGGGCGACCGTTCTTCATGAGCGTGAATTCCTGCTCGATGCCGAACAGCGGCTCGTGCTTCTTGTACTTCTTGGCGGTCCGGGCCGCTGCGGCGCGGGTGTTGGTCGGATGCGGCTTGCCGTCGACGAGCATCACCTCGCACATCACGAGCACGTCGTCGCCGCCACGGATCGGGTCCGGGTAGCTGACGACGGGCTTGAGCACGCAGTCGCTCTTGTCGCCGGTCGCCTGATTGGTGCTCGAGCCGTCGAAACCCCAGATCGGCAGCTCGGCGCCGTCTTCCAGGATCTTGGTCTTCGAACGCAGCTTCGCAGTGGGCTGCGTGCCGTCGACCCAGATGTATTCAGCCTTGTAAACCACAGTTGTCCTCATTCCGTCCGTATGTGCGGGGATGTGTTCGGGGGTACAGGCAACCCAACCTAGATGTTCGTCGTCGGTGTCGCCCGATGGCAGGCGGAATCGTCGCAGCGTCGGGTTGCGGAGTCGTTGCCCGGTTGTGAACGGCGTGTGAACTGCAACCGTGGCGGTCGACCGTCACCGGCCCATCACGGTGTAGGTGACGAGGTCGGGATCAGCCTCGATCTGGGCGTCGGTGAAGGCGACCTGGCGCCACTGCTTCTCGCTGAACTCGACGGTCTGGGAGTCGAACAGCGGTGACGTGCGATCGCCGGTCTGCCCGTAGACGAGCAGCGCCCACGCCTGCACGTCGTCGGCCGTGTAGTCGACGGTCATCACGAAGCTGGTGCCGTCGTTGATCCGGTAGCCCTCCCCTCGTAGCGAGCTTCCGACCGCGACCGCCTCGCCCCGCTGCGGTGCTGGTTCGCTCGACGATGAACGATCGCTCCAGGTCACGATGTTGGTGACGCCGTCGACACCGGTTCCCCCATGGATCGGGATGCGGGTCTCGGATCGCTCCGTGAACTGCGAGGCACCGAGCGTGGTGTCGAGCTCGAAGCCGGCAGTCCTGATCGTCTGCACGGCACGAGCGATCGCTTGGAGCAGCGGCGCGGGATCGGACGTGGGAACCGACGGCGTCTCCGTCGGCCGTGCGGGGTCGAACGCGTCAGCGAACAGTGGTCCGGCGGTGTCGAACGCAGCATCGTCGAATCGACCCATCGTCTCGCGCCAGATCATGGGCCCGGACCGATCGAGGTCGTACACGCCGTCCCATCCCGCCAACACGTTGCAGGCGGTGGTCAGGTCGACCGACTCGGCAGGCAGGCTGACCGTGCCGTCGGTTGCGAGGAGTTCGGGGACCTCGACGACCGGTGTCGCCCGACAGGCCTGGACAGCGGCGGCCCGCAACAGCACCGCGGTCCTGCCGGTGTTCTCGAATGCTGCCGATCGCACCTCCTCGGCGTCGAACAGCCCGTCGGCACCGGCGAATCCGTCTGCGTTGTCGGATTCGAGCACGGCGGTGTTCTGTCGGGTCCGCATCGACAGCGGCGTGCCCTGCTCGCCCTGCAGGATCGAGTACGCGCCGGTCAACGTGAACTCGGCGCTCGGGACCCAGAAGCTGTCGTTCGCGTTGAACACGTAGTCGGAGCGCTCCACCATCGGCATCTCGTCGAACGGCACGAGACCAGGGTCGCGAGCACCCTCGACGACCTCCCAGCGGAACCGGCTGTCGGACCCGTCGAGGAGCACGAAGCCCACGTCGTAGGCGAACCGGGTGAGTGGATCGGTGAACAGCTTGCCGATGTAGGCCTGTTCGGCCTCGGCGCTGAGGTTGGGCGTCGCCGAAGTGTCGGCATACCACGTGCCGCCGTTGTCTCCGACGGCCACGGTGTTGAACAGCGGGACGCCCTGGTACTCGGCCGTGAGCGTCTGGAGGTCGTCGATGCTCTGGATCAGCGGCATCCGGATGTATTGCTCGACGAACTCGTTGTTGTCGATGTTGGCGTCGCGATACGTGAGCACGTTCGTGTCCGTCCAACCGATGCCCGGGAAGTCGATGATCGGCCCGTATTCGCTGCGCCACAGCGTGCGGGTCTCGGTGTCGACGGTGCCGTCGGGGCGCAGGATGTCGATCGCCACGTCACTCGAGGTCATGGGAACCGACTCGCCGTCGAGAAGGTAGGACGTGGGCGCCGTCGGGTCGAGCGTGAGGTTGTAGACGGTCATGCGCTTTCCCGCCGACATGGTGTGCGTCCAGGCCACGCCCTCCGTGAAGCCGATGCCGATGCCGGGAACGCCGAGGAGTTGGGCGCCGTAGACATCGACCTCGCCCGGCACGGTGAGGTGGATCTCGGCGAAGCGCAGCTCGCCCTCCCACGGGAAGTGCGGGTTGGCCAGGAGCAGGCCGCCATCGTTGCCCGCGACGCGTTCCTCGCCGATCGCCCACCCGTTGCTGGCGAGGCTCGTGTCGTCGACCAGCTCGAGATCGTCCGCTGCGAACTCGTCGAGATCGATCGCGTGGTCGTCGGCACCGATGCGACTGCGGACGCCCACCGGTTCGACCGCCGGCGGCTGGGCGGTGCCGAGGTAGTCGATGGTCTGACCGCTGCTGGCCAGGAGCGCGATCGAACGGGCATAGGTGTACACCTCGACCGGCGTGATCGGGCGGACCCAGTCGGCCTCGGCGCACCACCCGGTCAACCGTGTGCCGCCGACGTCGGCGAGCTGGTCGTTCCACCCTGCGGTGAACGCCTCGAACTGGTCGACGACCTCGTCGGAAGCGGTCTCGAAATCGGCGGCGGCGATGTCAGCGAGGCCGACGGCTTTCCAGGCGAAGTCGCTGTCGACGTTCTCGCCCTCGGCCCCAGGGCCCAACGCCGCCGCGCGGGTGCTGGTGACCTTGAGGATCTGGTCAGCCAGCGTGCAACCGTGGTCCTCACCGCTCACCCACCCCTGGCCGTATGCGACGTCGGCGGTGGTGGCGCCGGTGATGTGGGGGACACCACCGGTCGTCCGGCGGATCTCGGCTTCGTAACGAGGGGGGACGAGGGTCGTCGTGGTCGTGGTCGTGGTCGACGTCGTGGTCGTGGTCGTGTCCGGTGACGTGGGGAGCGGGATCGACTCGGGGCCCTCGCCGGGAGAACATGCCACGACGAACAGCAATCCGACGATCGCCACTCGAGCCATACCCACGCGGCCATAGTGCCAGATCAGCGCCGCCATGTTGCAGCGAGGACCGTCGTCGCCACCGCAGGTAGCCTGGGCGATCGTGACGGTGCTGCGAGTGGGGCTCGCTCAACTCAACCCGACGGTCGGCGACCTCGGAGGCAACCTTGCGCTGATGATCGATGCGTACGACCGCGCCGAGGCTGCCGGCTGCGACGTCGTCGCCTTTCCCGAGCTGTCGACCACCGGATATCCGCCGGAGGATCTCGTGCTCAAGCCCGGCTTCGTCGCGGACAACCTCGAAACGTTGTCCAAGCTCGCCGCTCGCACCGGCCGGTGCGCGGCCGTGGTCGGGTTCGTCGACCAGGACCGCGACGTGTACAACGCAGCGGCCGTGTGTGCGAACGGGCAGGTCGTCGGCACGTACCGCAAACGACTGCTGCCGAACACGACGGTGTTCGACGAGGCCCGCTACTTCACGCCGGGTGACGAGTCCGATCCCTTGGAGTTGTTCGTGATCGGCGGCGTCAAGGTCGGTATCTCGATCTGCGAGGACATCTGGAGCCCCTTCGGGCCGGTGGCCGAGCAGGCTGCGGCCGGGGCGGAGGTCAGCATCAACATCAACGCCTCACCGTTCCACGCGGGCAAGGGCATCGAACGCGAGCGGATGCTGGCGACGCGGGCGTCGGATTCGCACGCGGCAATCGTGTACGTCAACCAGGTCGGCGGGCAGGACGAGTTGGTGTTCGACGGTGGGTCGGTCGTGTTCGACCACGAGGGCACGCTCCTCGCTCGCGGACCGCAGTTCGTCGAGGACCTGATGATCGTCGACGTGCCGGTGCCGCCGGTCTACCGCAAACGGCTGCTCGACCCGCGTGGCCGTCTCACCGAAGCGCTGCTGCCGACGATCGTGGTCAGCGACGACCCGGTCGTCCATGACGACATCCGCGTCGGGCCGGTGGCAACCCCGCTCGATGCCGATCGTGAGCTCTACGACGCGCTCGTGCTCGGCACACGCGACTACTGCCGGAAGAACGGTTTCGACGACGTCGTGATCGCGTTGTCGGGTGGCATCGACTCCACGATCGTGGCGTGCATCGCCGTCGACGCGCTCGGCGCCGAGCACGTCCACGGTGTCTCGATGCCGTCGCGCTACTCGAGCGACCACTCCAGGAGTGACGCTCAGCTGCTCGCCGAGAATCTGGGCATCGATTTCCGGACGATCTCGATCGAGCCGGCGTTCGCCGCGTACCTCGACATGCTCGCTCCGTCGTTCGAGGGCCGCGAGCCGGGCCTGACGTACGAGAACATCCAGAGCCGGTGTCGTGGCCTGCTGTTGATGGCGCTGTCGAACGAGTTCGGGTGGATGGCGCTGACGACCGGGAACAAGAGTGAGGTCGCGGTGGGCTACTTCACGATCTACGGCGATTCGGTCGGTGGCTACGGGATCATCAAGGACGTGCTCAAGACACGGGTGTACGACCTGTGTCGCTATGTGAACCGTGCCGCCGGGCGCGAGGTGGTCCCGGTGGGAGTGATCACGAAGCCACCGTCGGCCGAGCTGCGGCCCGATCAGCGCGACGACCAGAGCCTGCCGCCCTACGAGGTGCTCGACCCGATCCTGCAGCTGTACGTCGAGGACGATCGCACCGCTGGAGAGATCATCGAGTTGGGCCACGACGAGGAGATGGTGCGACGCATCACGCGGCTGGTCGACATCGCTGAGTACAAGCGCCGCCAGACGCCTCCCGGTGTCCGGGTCAGCCGCAAGGCATTCGGCAAGGATCGGCGTCTGCCGATCACGAGCGGCTACCGCGGCTGAGGCACCGTCGTGTCACCGGCCCGGGCCGAGATCCACCGCACCGTCCGAGACCGTCTGGACGAGAACGACCAGCGCTACACCTCCGGCCGCCGGGCCGTCGTCGACGCGCTGGCGTCCGCCGATGGCCCCGTCACGTTGCCCGAACTGATCGAGCTCGCCCCGGCGCTCGCACAGAGTTCTGCGTATCGCAACCTCGCCGTGATGGAGCAGGTCGGCGTGGTCCGGCGGTTGGTGCACTCGGCGGATCATGCGCGCTACGAACTCGCCGAGGACCTCACCGAGCATCACCACCATCTGATCTGCGAGGCGTGCGGCACGGTCCGTGACGTCACGCTGACGCCGGCACTCGAACGGCGCCTCGACGAGGCATTCGACACACTGTCGAGCGCCGAGGGGTTCGACGCGACCCACCACACGATCGACCTCTACGGCCGCTGCGCCGACTGTCAGTCCTGACCGAGTGCGGCGAGCTGCGATGAGCGGTGTGGCCGTATGTGGTCGTTTGGCTCATCGCGGGGAGGGCGTGGCCGGGTCAGGTCGGCACGAGGGTGCGCCGGTGGGCGAGGGAGCGCTGGGCGACCGAGCCGGCGAGCACGACAAAGAAGATGATCACCGAAGTGAGCGCCATCGTGGCGCCGGCCGCGGTGGCGTGGTGATAGCTCACGAGGATCCCGATCACCGTCGCGAGCGATCCCAAGAGGACCGAGACCACCATGATCATCGGTACCCGTCGCACGAGCAACGACGCGGCCGCCGGCGGCGCGATCAGGAAGGCGAAGACCAACAGGTTTCCGACCGACTGGAACGACGCCACGATCGAGATCGCCAACAGCGCGAGGAGGACACCGTGCGCGAGGCCCGGGCGGAGTCCGAGCATCGAGGCGAGCGAGACGTCGAAGGTCATGACGAGGAACGCTCGGTACATCACCAGGACGCCGACCAGCGCGATCGCGGCGGCGATCCCCTGTCGGATCACGTCGGAGCTGTCGAGCCCGGTGATCGAGCCGAAGAGGAAGCGGTTCAGGTCGCCGGTGTACGACGCCCGCTGGGTGGACATGATCACCACGGCAAGCGCCAGGAAACCGACGAACAGCACACCGATCGAGGTGTCATCCGGCAGCGGGGAATGTCGCCGGATCACGGCGATCCCTCCGACCATGGCAGCTGCCGCGACCAGCGCTCCGAGCGACGTGTCGACCCCGATGATGAACGCGATCGCGATGCCCGGCAGGACGCCGTGTGCCAAGGCGTCGCCCAGGAAACTCATTCCTCGTAGCACCACCCAGGTTCCGACCAACGAGGTGGTCACCACGGTGAGCAAGCCGGCCAGCAAGGCGTCGCGCATCAACTCGGAGTCGACGAAGGGTGCGATCCACCAGCCCCACGGATCGCTCAGGAAGTCCACGGGGTCAGCTTGCCCCGGATGGCATGAGGGCGTCCACGATGGTGGTGGCGTTCTGGCGCAACCAACCGAGGTAGGTCCCTTGTTCGGTGCCCGGCTCGTCGAGCGTGTCGGTGAGCATGCTGATCACCTCGACGTTGCCGATGCGGTTGGCCAGTGCGTCGGCGTCGACCGACGAGTTCTGGGTGTCAGCGAAGATCGCCGAGACACCCGTGGCCTCGATGTCGGCGGCGAGTGCGTCGAGGTCCGCTGGGCTGGTGGCCGCAAGTGAACTCGATGAGGGGATCACGCTGCCGAGCACGTCGAAGTCGTACCGGTCGGCGAAGTAGGCGAGCGAGTCGTGGTTGGTCACGAGGAGACGTTCGTCGACCGGGAGCGGCGCGACGATCGCCGCGATGTCGGCGTCCAGGGTCGTCAGCTCGGCGAGGTAGCGCCCCGTGCAGGTTTCGAGGGACGCTGGGTCGACGCCGAGGACAGCCAGCTCGTCGGCGATGAGCGGCACGGCGTCGGCGATGCGGGTGGGGTCCCACCACACATGCGGATCGTCGCCACCATGGTCGTGGTCGTCCCCCTCGTGTCCTTCGCTGTCGTGTTCTTCGCTGTCGTGTTCTTCGCTGTCGTGATCGTCGTCGCTGTGTTCGACGCCGTCGGCCTCGGCGACCGAGATCGTGTCGATGCCGTCGCCGACGTACAGCACGGGGACCCCGGTGTTCTCGACCGCATCGATCGTGTCGGCGAGCGACTCCTCGAGGAAGAGACCGTTGGCGACGATCAGGTCGGCGCTCTCCATGGTCTCGCGGTCGCGGAGCGATGGTTCGAACGAGTGAGGATCGCCCCCCGGTGGGATGACCATCTCGACGCGAGCGAGTCCGTCGCACGCCACGTTGGCCGTGATGTCGGCCCAGATGCTCATGGTCGCAACCACGATCGGGGCGTCGTCGTCAACGGCTGCGGTACCCGATCCGGTCTGGTCGTCGGAGCCACATGCCGTGATGAGCAGGACGGCGGCGGCGAGTACCGCAGCAGTCGAATGGGTTGGCGACATGGCGTCGATCCTACTGAGAATGGATCTCATTCCAAATGTCGCGCGTGGCGCTACGGTGGTCCTGTGGTCGAACGATCCGACGCTGTGGTCGCCGAGTTCGGCGGGGTCTCGGTCCGATATGGCGATGTCGTTGCGTTGGACACGACGACGACCGACTTCCGACGGGCGACCTCGGTGGCGCTCGTCGGAGCGAACGGCAGCGGCAAGAGCACGGTCCTGCGCCTGCTCGGTGGGCTGCTCTCGCCGACCAGCGGAACCGTGGTGCGTGCGCCAGGCGTGGAGGCGGCGTTCATCGCGCAACAACACGAGCATCACGACTGGATGCCCCTCCCGGTCGACGAGGTGATTCGCATGGGGTGTTACCGCGCCCGCGGACTCCTCGGTCGCATCACCCGCGCCGACCGAGAAGAGGTCCGCGCAGTGGCCGAACGCCTCGACGTGGCGGATCTGTTGCGGCGATCGTTCAGCGAACTGTCCGGCGGTCAGCGCCAGCGGGTGCTCGTCGCGCAGGCACTGATCGGATCCCCCAAGCTGCTGTTGCTCGACGAACCGATCACCGGGCTCGATCTGCCCAGCCAGGAAGCGATCCTGTCGATCATCGACGCCGAGGTCGACGCTGGGGCCACCGTCGTGTTCTCCACCCATCACCTCGAAGAGGCGAAGCGGGCCCAACGCGTGATGTTGCTCGCCGGCTGCGTGATCGCCGACGGTGTCCCCGACGAGGTACTCCGTCCCGAACACCTGGCCACCGCGTTCGGTGGGCGACTCCTGCGGATCGGTGGCGAGGCGCTGCTGGTCGACGACCACGGTCACGGGCACAGCCACGATTTCGGCGACGACCACAGTCACGCCGACGTCGGCCACCGGCATCTGCACCAACCGGAGCACGCCGCGGAGCATCGCATCGACGAACCGCGCTGAGCCGCGGCCGGTCGATCAGACTGTGGTGATGGGTTCACGGCACACACACGGGTTCGCCGACGTCGACGACCTCGACGAGCACGTTCGCCCCGAGATCCGGCGCGCGATGTGGATCGCCGTCGGCGTGTGCGCCGTTCTCGTGCTGGTCGGCCTCGTCGCGCTGTGGCCCCGCGGCGACGACGGTGGAACCGCTGACCCGTCGGGCCTCGACGGCGATCCGGTCAAGGCGCAGGTCGAGTCGGTCGACGAGGTCCCGTGCTCGTTCGACCCGCTCCTCGCGTGCAAGCAGGTGGACGTCGTCGTCGACGGGGGCGACCGCTATGTGCTCGAGCAGCCGCTCGACTCGACCATCTCCGAAGGCGACGGGATCCTCGTCGACCTCGTCGACCTCGGAAGCGGCGGGCAGCAGGCCATCTTCTACGACTTCCAGCGCGGGACGCCGATGCTGCTGTTGGTGATCTTGTTCGTTGCTGCGATCGTGATCCTGGGTCGCTGGCGTGGGGTGGGCGCCCTGGCCGGTCTGGTGATGAGCCTCGTCGTGATCGTCGCGTTCGCGCTGCCGGCGTTGCTCGACGGTTCGAACTCGGTCGCCGTCGCCATCGTCACCGCTGGCGCGATCGCCTTCGTCGCACTCTTCCTCGCGCACGGTCGAGGTTTGGCCACCGCCGCGGCGTTGCTGTCGACGTTCGCCAGCCTCGCCCTGACCGCACTGCTCGCATTGATCTTCCTGACCGCCTCGAAGTTCACGGGGTTCGGCGACGAGAGCGTCGGGTTCCTCGACGCCCTCGGCTCGGAAATCGATCCCCGCGGCTTGTTGCTGGCCGGCGTGGTGATCGGCTCGCTCGGTGTACTCGACGATGTGACGGTCACCCAGGTGTCGGCGGTGTGGGAACTCAAGCGAGCGAGTCCCGCAGTGGGCTTCCGGGAGTTGTACGGGCGGGCGCTGCGGATCGGCCGCGACCACATCTCGTCGACCGTCAACACGCTCTTCCTCGCGTATGCCGGGGCGTCGCTCCCGCTGCTGTTGCTCTTCAGCGAAGCCGAACAGGGTCTGGGCTCGGTGGCCACCCGCGAGATCGTCGCCGTCGAGATCGTGCGAGCGTTGGTCGGATCGATCGGGCTGGTCGCCTCGGTACCGATCAGCACGGCATTGGCTGCGAAGGTGTTGGCATCGACGACTCCGGACAACCCCGAGACGACGGTGCACCCCGGCGAATCGACGATGCCGTGATCGCACTCGACATCAACTTGCGCGAGACGATCGCCACCAATCTCGATCGCCACGATCGTCTCGAACTCCCGCTCGACGGGCGGCGACACGCTGCTGTCGCGATCCTGCTCGTCGATTCGGTCGCTGGTTCCGACCTGGTCGATCCGTTCGGTGCGACCGCGGACGACCTCTCGGTGATCCCGTCCGATGTGTCCGGCCTCGACGGGCGCATGGCCGACGTCGCCGGTGGAGCAGCATTCGTCCTGTGTCGGCGCAGCGCCGGCCTCAACCGACATGCCTCCCAGTGGGCGTTGCCCGGTGGCCGACTCGACGCCGGAGAGACCGTCGTCGACGCCACGCTGCGCGAGACCGATGAGGAGATCGGTGTGCGACTCGGACCGGATGCGGTGCTCGGCCTGCTCGACGACTACCCGACCCGGTCCGGCTACGTGATCACGCCGGTCGTGGTGTGGGGCGGCGCCGACGTCGAGATCGTCCCGCATCCGGGTGAGGTGCTTGCTGCCTACCGCATCGGGCTCCACCAGCTGACACGCCCGGACTCACCACGCTTCGTCACGATTCCCGAGAGCGAGCGTCCCGTCGTGCAAGTGCCGCTCGGCGGCGACCTGATCCACGCTCCGACTGGCGCTCTGCTCGTGCAGTTCCGTTGGGTGGCGCTCGACGGCCGGCTCCACGACGCGCGTCGTCGACTTCGAGCAGCCGGTGTTCGCCTGGGGCTGACCGTGCGCCACCCCCCGTTTGCGTGACAATTCGGGTGGGACGTGCCACCCGGAGTCGAGCGCAAACGTGGTGGTGGCCGGCTCGGTCGATCAGCGGCCTGAGTGCCCGAAACCGCCGCCCCGGTCGACGCCGTCGAGCGACTCGACGACCTGCCAGGCGACCGACTCGACCCGCTGGATCACCAGCTGAGCGATGCGGTCACCGCGATGGACCTCGTAGTCGGCGCCGGGGTCGGTGTTGATCAAGACCACCTTGATTTCGCCTCGATACGCAGCGTCGATCAGCCCGGGGGCGTTGACCACGCTGATGCCGTGCTTCATCGCCATGCCGCTGCGTGGGAGCACGAAGCCGCCGTGGCCCATCGGGATGGCGATCGAGATGCCGGTGGCGACGAGGGCGCGTCCGCCGCCCGCGGTGAGCGTCGCGGTCTCCCGTGCGTACAGGTCGAGGCCGGCGTCACCGTCGTGGGCGTACTCGGGCAGCGGAAGTTCGGGGTCCAACTGGACGATGGGTACCGGCAGGCTCACGCCCCCGATCGTAGATGTGAACAGCGTTCCATCGGGGGTCTGGCCCCAGATGTGCCACCTACGGGTCGAGGGTGACGATCTTCCAGTCGGTCAGCGCAGTGGTGTCACACGACGTGGACGTGGTGATCAGGATCCGTTCGTCGGCGGTTGCGGCCTCCGGAAGCCGGTCGATCCCGGCAAGCGAGCACGGGCCGAACGCTTGCCAGCTTCCGAGCGCCAGCTCGTCCTGCCACTCGTGTACGAGTACTGCGCCGCCGTTGCCGACCTGGTCGCGCACGGTCGCGAGTGCGAACTCGCTCCGGTCGGCATCGTCGATCCGATCGAGCTCGCGTCGCACCTGCGGCTCCTTCGCTTCCATGAAGAACGAGGTGTCGACCACGACGAAGACCTGCTCGGTCTCGCGCAGCAACGACGTCACCACTGCGTAGGCGCCGAACACGACGGCGACCAGCGCGATCCAGATCGCGAGGGGCTTCACGGGCTGGTCACCTGAGTGTGGTTCACGGACTGATCAGCCGCCGGCGTTGAACAAGGCTGCGATCTTGAACTCGACGTCCTCTTCACTGGCGTCGATGCTCGCAGCTTCGACGAGCGACGACACCCGATCGAGTTCGTCGAGGTCGGCTTCGAAGCCGACGGTGTAGACCGGGATGCGGAGCCCCTCGATGACGTTGTCGACGTCGCCGAACTGGAGGCCGTCGGTCGTCTCGCCGTCGGTGAGCACCACCAGGATCGGCTTGACCTCTGGATTGGCCGCCCGTTGCTCCTCGAGCATCTGCAGGCCGAGCACGATGCCGTCGTACATCGCCGTGCCGCCGCCCGGCGCGAGGTCCTCGGCGATCGCCGCGTAGCGGGCCTGCTGATTCAGGTCGAACTCGGCGATCGGGAGGCGTTGCATCGCCGTGTCGTTGAACTCGACGACGCCGACCTCGGTTGTCGGCTTGATGAACTCACGCGCCGACTGCATCGCCGTTCGCACCGACTGGATACGCGTGCCCTCCATCGATCCGCTGACGTCGACCACGAACACGGTCGCCACCGGTCGGCCGCCGTCCTTCTTGTCCTTCCAGACGTTCTGCACCTCGATGAGCGTCGACCCCGACGGCACTTCCACGGTCGCCGTGTACGGCGGGGGATCGAAGCCGTACTCGACGGCGAGCTCCTGGAACTCGGGCTGCGCGGCGAAGTCGGCGAACACCTGCAACGCCTCCTGACGTGATGCGGACAGACCGCCGACGGCGGCGAGCGGGTTGTCGTGCGGCACGCCGAACGGAATGAACTCGAACCCCGACTGGAGCGACTCGGTGTTGGTGAAGGTCTGCCACTCCATCACGAACGTGTCGAGTGTGCCGGTGTCGTTCTCGACCGAGTCACGCATTTGCAGTGTGGTGAGCGCCACGAACGGCACCTGACGCTGGAACTGTTCGAACACGCTGGCCACGTCCGGCGACGTGAGGCGAGCCGGGTCGCCCTCGGCGATCGTGTCGAGCACCGTGAGCAGGAAGTTGAGTCCCGTGCTCGATGCGAACGGGTCGGTGTATCCCATCACGAGGTCGCCGGCGATCACGGCGTCGACCAGGTTCGCGGCGCTGAGCTCGCCGTAGGTGGATCGCAGCTCCTCTGCGGTCTCGTCCTTCATCACGATGCCGGCGACGTTGTCGGCCGTGCTCGGCGTGATCTCGGTCATCGTCTCGAACTCACCGGCCATCTCGATCCACAGTTGGCTCGATGGCGTGAACCCGTCCGGCAGCTCCTGCCCGCGGGCGATGAACTGGTACCCGGTTCCCGATGCGATGCTTCGGAGATCGACGCCCGCGACCCCACCGTCGGACAAGGTGATGCCGGCATCGTTGAACCGCTCGGCCACCTCGGTCATCCAGCCGTCGGTGGTACCGAGTTCGCCGGACTTCTCCGTCGACGACCAGATCTCGACGACCGTGTCGGCACGGGCCGGTGCCTGCACACGGATCGGGAACTCGGTGATGGGAGGGAGGGTGTCGGCGAGGTTCGCTCCCGTTGGAGGCGGGATCGACGCGGTCCGATTGACCGTGTTGTCGACCCAGCCGATCTCGTCGGCGAGTTCGGCGAGCTGTTCGACCGCGGTCGCCTGGTCGAGGGGCTCGCTGCTCTCCTCTCCCACGCTGCACGCAGCGGCGACGAGTGCGAATGCGCCAGCGGCCAGGGTCAGACGAAGTGCGGTGGTACCAGATGTGCGCGTCGAGCGGGATGGGGCGGGGCCGGCCACCGTCACTCGCTCTCCTTCGCCGTGATCTCACCGATGTCGATCGTGCCGCCGGACTCCTGGATCCGGGTCGACGCCGTGCGGCCACGCTCCATGTTCTCGATCGCTGTTTCGCTCTCCGCGGTGAGCTGATCGAGTTCGAGAATCGTTCCGGCCATCGTCGGGAGCGCCTCCCGTCGGTAGCGCGAGATCTCGTCGAGGGCGGTGTCGATGTCCGCGAAGGCCGAACGGAGCGCCTCCATGTCGAGCATCGTGCTCGACGCCTGCTGGTGGATCGCCGTCCCCTGGGTCTTCAATCGTTCGGCGGTACCAGCGATCATCGCGGACGTGGTGGTGTTGATCGCCTCGATCTTGTCGAGAACGATCTTCTGGTGGGCGAGCGCGAGCGCCACGGTGACCGCGACCTGCAGCGCGCTGACGGTGACGTCGATCGCGCGATCGACGCCGCGGATCAGCTCGCGGTTGTTGCGGATGATGATCTCGATCGCGAGGACACCCTGTTGGTTGACGGCGAGCTGCTGTTGAAGGTCGAGCGTGCGTTGGCGCAGCGCGAACAGGATGTCCTCCTCGACGAACTGGCGCCTCGGGTCGTCGGGGCCGATCTCGGTTGCGAGCTTGTCGACGACGACGGCATCGAGCGCTTGCGCCAACGCGATCTGGTCGGCCAGCAGATGCGTCAGTTCACGCATCTGCTTCTGGTCGTCGCCGAGGGTGACGTTGTCGCGCTTGAGTTGATCGCGGCCCTTCTCGAGCGACTTGACGATCGAGTCGATCTGGGTCTGTGAGCTCTCGTAGCGCATGAAGTAGCGCTTGAGCGGGGTGCCGACGCCGGGGATCTTGCCGACGGCGCGGGTGAACCAGCCGGCGTCGGTGTCGAGACCGGACGGGTCGAGTTTCTCCACCTCGATGCGCAGATCCGACAGCGACTTGGCGACCTCGCCGCCGTCCTCGGTACCGTGCGAGATCTCCTTCAGCGGCGCCTGCAGCATGCGGCTTCGTGTCGCCGATCGGGTCTGGAGATCGCGGCCCATCGAGTCGACCGCGTCACGCGCGGCAGCGCGTGCGTCGTCGTCGGCCGGATCGATCGCCAACAGCTGGGCGACCTGCGCCTCGGCCTGGGTGTGCAGCTCGTCGGTCGGCTCTGGTTCGACGACGGCGAGTTCGGCCTTGGCGGCCGCGACGTTCAGGTTCAGGTCGAGGACGGCGGTGCTGTGGCCGTTGGTCGTCGGTGCGTTGTCGCTCATGGGTGGGCCTTTCGTGGGATCGGTTCAGGCGTACTTGGCCGCTCGGTCGGCGAGTTCCTCGAGTGCGGCCATTGCGGCGTCGGCGTCCTCGGGCTGTTTTCCGATCGGGACGTCGGCGAGCGCGGTGGTGGTCCGGTCGAGTGCCGTGAGCGCCGACTCGTTCTGGGCGAGGAACTGGGCGATACGTCGCCGTTGGGTGGTGCGCAGCTCGCGACGCCGTTCGAGGGTGGCTCGTTCGCGTTCGGCCGACGCGATGTCGCTGTCGTCGGCGTCGAGTTCGGCGAGGCGACGGTCGATGTAGGTCTCGTCGATCGTGCTGATGCTCTCGTAGGCGACGGCAACCTCGTGGAGGTTGTCGAGGGCCGAGCTGAAGACCTGCTGCGAGGTCGACAGATACCGGGCGTAGGTGAGTTCGCCTGCATCGAGCCGCCGCTGGAGCACGTTGATCAGGCTCTGGCGCTTGGAGAGCAGCGCGTCGAGTTGCTCGGTCGGTTGGGTGTCGGCGAGCGCGTCGAGTTCCGAACGCAACGTCGCGATCTCGACGGGATCGACTTCCTCCACACGCGGAATCTCGAACTGCAGCTTGGCCAACGTGCCGGTGGCCGACATCGTGAACGGCCATGCCACGGCTGCGACGACCGCCAGCACGATCAGAGCGACGACGAACACGCCCGGTGGATCGAGCACGGTCAACACCGACCAGACGAGGGCGCCGAGGAGGGCGGCGGCGATCCAGGTCGGCGGGTACCTGAGGACGGCCTTGCTCCAACTGGTCACGACGTCGTCAGGATATCCCGCCCGGATTGGCGATGGCCGCGGGTCGCCCGAGCGATCGCGGCGGTGGAAGTCTTGAGCGATGCGTCCCGACCGGTTCCCGCTGACCTACGACGAGTGTCGCGAGCGATTCCGGTGGACCTGCCGGCTCGCAGGTCTCACGTGGACCCCCCACCCGATCACGGCGAGAGGTCCCCACGGGCAGGAGCTCACGATCGACGTGACTTCCTACGGCGCCTCGACTCCCGCACGGGCGCTCGTGATCCTGAGCGGCGTGCACGGCGACGAAGGATTCTCCTCGTCGAGGCTCCTCTGCGACGCGATCGAACGCTGGGTCGACGACGGAGCCGATCCAAGGCTCGCCGACGACGTGGCCGTGCTGATGGTCCATGCGGTCAACCCGTGGGGGATGGCGTATTGGCGTCGGCAGAACGAGTCGAACGTCGACCTCAACCGCAACTGGGGCCGAGATGAGCGCACCGAGGTGCCGTACAACGCCGGGTACGAGATCATCCACGATGCGCTGGTGCCGGGCGGCGACCGGTTGCCGTCGGCAGACTCATTGTTCGAGGTCACGCGGGCGCTGATCGACGAACACGGCGACTCGTGGGTGAAGTCGGCGGTGAGCGAAGGCCAGTTCAGCCACGCGGACGGGCTCTACTTCGGCGGGGACCGGACGGAGGAGTCGAACCGGATACTGGCGGGTGTCGTCCGCGATCGGCTCGCCGGAGCCGAGGAAGTGCTTGTCGTCGACCTCCACACCGGCCTCGGGGAGTTCGGTACCTACACGCTGCTGTCGCACGTGCCGGAGGACCACCCCGACGATGCGTGGCTGCGATCAGTGTTCGACCCCGATCGAATCGAGTGCACGTCGGCGGTGGGCGCGACCACCGGACCCAAGCACGGCCAGATCGCGTCGGGACTGAACGACGTGGTGGCGGCGGCCACGTGGCGCACGGTCACCATGGAGCTCGGCACGATCTCCGACACCCGCATGATCGTGAACGAGCGCGCCGAGCACTGGGTGCACTTCCACGGCGATCGCGCGACGCCGGAGCACGCGCAGGTGGTCTGGGATCACCGCTGCGGGTCGACACCGGACGATGCGGATTGGGAATCGTCTGCCCGCGCCCACGGTGCGGAGGTGCTCGATGCCGCTCGGCGCGTTGTCGTCGAAGTCGATCGACGATGATCCGACGCAGTACGGTCGTCGTCAAGAACCAACTGAAAGAGGTCTGCCGTGGGGATCATCGACTCGATCAAGTCAAAACTGGGTGGCAACAAGAGCCAGGTCAAGCAGGGTGTCGACAAGGCTGCCGACGTCGTCGCCGACAAGGCCGGTGCTCACGCCGACAAAGTGGATCAGGGCGCCGAGATGGCCAAGGACGCCATCGACAAACTCCCGGACGCCTGACCCCACCTGTAGCGGTGGCGCCAGCGGTGCTCGGCGTCACCGCAGCACGAACCTCGTAGGCTCGGCACGATGAACGCCCCGGTCGAGCGTCGACGACCACCGTCGGTCGACGCTCTCGCACGGTCGCTGGCGGGCACCGGCTTGCCGCACCCGATCCTGGTCGATATCGCCCGGGAGGCGATCGATGCCGACGACGTCGAGTCGGCAGCGGCCCGTGCCACCACTTTTCGTCGCACGCTCCTGACGCCCGTGGTGAACGCCACCGGCGTGTTGCTGCACACCAATCTGGGCAGAGCACCGCTGCAGCACCATCAGGACGCGGTCGCTCAGACGGTCGAGTTCGACCTGGCAACCGGTGCCCGAGGATCACGCCAGCGAGCGGTCGGGCAGTTGTTCGCGCGGCTCTGCGGTGCAGAGTCCGCGATGGTCGTCAACAACAACGCCGCCGCCGTCATGCTGGTACTCGCCGCACTGGCGGCCAGCCGAGATGTGCCGGTCAGCCGTGGCGAGAGCGTCGAGATCGGCGGCTCGTTCCGGGTCCCCGACGTGATGGAGCAGTCGGGGGCGCGTCTCGTCGACATCGGCACCACGAACCGCACACGACTCGACGACTACCGCCGCGCGCTCGACAAGCCGGGGGTCGACGCCGCGCTCGTGCTCAAGGTGCATCCGAGCAACTATCGGGTCCAGGGGTTTTTCGAGGAGACCTCGGTGCGCGAACTCGCCACGCTCGGCGTCCCTGTCGTCGCTGACATCGGCAGCGGATTGATCGATGCAACGTGCCCATGGCTCTCGGGCCCGCCCCCAGCTTGGTTGGCCGGTGAGCCGGCAGCTCGCCAGACGATCGCCGATGGTGCGTCGCTGGTCACGTTCAGCGGGGACAAGCTGCTCGGCGGACCTCAATCGGGCATCATCGCCGGCCGCGCCGAACCTGGTCGAGCGCTGTCAGCGGCATCCGTTGGCACGAGCCTTGCGCCCGGGAGGCCTCGTCCTCGCCTCCCTGCAGAACACCGCGATGGCCTATCTGGACAAGCGAGCCGCGACCGACATCGCGTTCTGGCGGATGGTCGCAGTACCCGTTGCGTCCCTGCGCGAGCGTGCCGAGACGGTCGCTGCGGCCGTGGCGCACGCCCATCCGTCGGCGGTGACCGCACCGATGGACTCGCTGCCCGGCGCCGGCTCGGCGCCGGGGGTGACGATGGCGTCGTACGGCATCGAACTCGACGGAGACCTGCTGGAGGCACTGCGCCGGCACGACCGGCCGGTGATCGCTCGGTCGCGCGACGATCGCACGATGCTCGACCTCCGATCGGTCGACCCGTCGGACGATGCAACGATCATCGCCGCGCTCTCTGCACAACGCCAAGTGTCGTGACCGTCGTCGCGACCGCTGGCCACGTCGACCACGGCAAGTCGTCGTTGGTGCTCGCGCTGACGGGCACCGACCCCGATCGTTTCGAGGAGGAGAAGCGGCGCGGTCTGACCATCGACCTCGGCTTTGCTCACACCACGCTGCCGTCCGGTGAGGAACTCAGCTTCATCGACGTGCCGGGCCACGTGAAGTTCCTGCGCAACATGCTCGCCGGCGTCGGCGGCGTGAGTGCGTGTGTGTTCGTTGTCGCTGCAACCGAGGGATGGAAGCCGCAGTCCGAAGAACACCTGCGGATCCTCGAACTGCTCGGCATCGACTCGGGCATCATCGCGATCACCAAGTGTGATCTCGTCGACGCCGATCTGCTCGAACTCGCCCGCCTGGACGTGGCCGATCATGTCGCCGACACGTTCCTCGCCGAAGCGCCCGTCGTTGCGGTGTCCGCCACGACCGGGTCGGGCATGGAGGAGATGCGCAGCGAGCTCGACCGCCTGGTTGCTCGCGCGGCTGCGGTGAACGACCGTGGGCGTCCTCGGTTGTGGATCGACCGCGTGTTCGCCGCCAAGGGAAGCGGCACCGTGGTCACCGGAACGCTGACCGGGGGGCGGCTGGCCGTCGACCAGACCCTGGTGGTCGGTGAGCGGGAGGTGCGGATCCGGGCACTGCAAACCGCCGGTCGCTCGGTCGACGAGGTCGGGCCCGGCAACCGCGTCGCGGTCAACCTCGTCGGGGTCGACCATCGCGATCTCGCTCGTGGCGACGCGCTCGTGGCGCTCGGCCAGTGGCACCCGACCGATCGGTTCGATGCGTCCGTGCACGTACTCGGTGCGCTCGACCACGATGTGTCGAGGCGCGGCGCGTTCGTCGCATACGTCGGTTCAGGGGAGCACGCCGTCCGCTTGCGGGTGCTGGGGACCGACACGCTCGCGCCCGGGACCGACGGCGCGGTTCGACTGTTCCTGCCCGCAGCACTCCCGCTGCTGCCAGGTGACCGTTTCGTGCTGCGCGAGTCCGGCCGCGAGGAGACGGTGGGCGGGGGGGAGGTGCTCGACATCGATCCGGTGCTCCGAGCCTCGCGCGCTGCGCCAGATCGAACGATCGAGCGGGTGGTCCGGGAACGAGGCTGGGTGACGGTCGGCGACGTGGAGCGACTGACCGGGCAACGAGTCGAACCCGTGGTGGGCGAGTGGCTCACGACGAGCGATCAGCTGGACGCCATGCGGACGTCGCTCGTCGAACGTGTCCACGCCGGCGGAGCACTCGGCGTCGACTTGGCGTCGTTCGACGAGCGCGAGCGAGCGGTGCTCGCGACGATCGACGAGGTGGTCATCGATGCCTCGACGGTACGAACCGCCGACGTCGTCGACCCGTATGTCGACCATCCGTTCCTCGACGTGGCGCGGACCGGGGGGTTCGCCCCGGCACAGCCCGACGCTGTCGATCGTGCGGAGTTGCGTGAGCTCGTTCGGCGCGGCCACCTGGTCACCCGGGACGGCCTCTACTTCCACGCCGACACGATCGACGCAGCAGGGCAGGTGGCAGCGGAGTTGTTGGCCCAGACCCCTGGCGGGTTCACGGTGGCTCAGTTCCGAGATGCCACCGGTGCCAGTCGCAAATTCGTGCTGCCGCTGGTGGCCGAACTGGACGCCCGCGGCATCACCCGCCGTCGCGACGACGTCCGCATCGCCGGCCCCCGCATTCCTGACACCTGAATCCCGGACACCCGATCGGTTCCCCCACCAGGTCCGGGGAAACCGGTTGAGGCGAACGGCGTCAGCTGGCGTCGGCGGGTTCGGTGTCGTCCGACGGTTTCTTGCGCATCTCGCGGTAGTCGCGTGCGGCGCCTTCGAGTGGTTCGACGTCGAGCGTGACGCCATCGATCGCCGCAACGCGGATCGGGTCGCCCGCAGCGATCGGCGTCGCACGGTTGGTGCGGGCCCGCCACGTGGCCGAGCGGACCGATACGAACCCCTCGGGGTCGACGTCGTCGATCGCGTTTCCCTCTTGTCCGATCATCCACTCGCGTCCGATGGTCGGCGTTGCGAACCGGGTGCGCACCATCGACGGCATGCCGACGATGAAGGTCAGCGAGATGCCACCGATGCCGGCGATCAGTGCGAGCCATGACGGTCGCATCGACGATCCGGGGATCGACTCGAACAGGAACCAGCTGCCGACGACCGTGAGCACGATGCCGACACCGGTCCAGAAGCGCGGGATCCCCACCTGTACGTCGATTGCGAAGGCGATCATCGCCAGCATGATCAGCGCCAGGGCCCACGTGCGCGTCGGCAGCACGGCGAGGCCGGTGAAGGCGAGCACGGTGCACACGGCGCCGACTGCGCCGGCGATCCCGACACCGGCGGTGAAGAACTCGAAGATCAGCAGTGCGAGCCCGGTCAGCAGGAGCAGGTACGCGACGGGCGGGCTGGCGACGGTGTGGAAGAGCTGGTCGACGAGGGTCAGCTTGGAGAACCGAACGACCGACACCGTGTCGAATCGGGTCGAGCCGTCGTCGAGCACGACCAGCTCGGTGGTGACCAGGACGACACCGTTCTCCTCGTAGCCGTCCATCGCAGCCACCATGTTGGTGATCGTCGGGATGCCCTCGTCGTCGATGCGCTGCTTGAACACTTCGAGCGATCGGGCGTCCGACAGGCCGACCGATCCGTTGCGAAGCCGTTCCTCGGCGACCCCGAAGTCGACCGAGGCTCCATCGGGAAGACCGGACGGGTCGAGCGGAACGCCGATGTAGCCGACCCGGGCGCCCGGTGCCATGCCGGTGACATCCGCCACGGCCAGCAGCTGGGCCGCGGTTCCGTAGAACCGGGCGCCGCTCGGGCCGACCCAGATCCCGATCGGGACGGGCGCATCGGCGACTCGGACGAGGAGGTCCTCGATGGTGTCGTCGTCGACGACGGTGCCGTCGCTGTTCACCTGCAGGATCAGGGCCTGGGATCGGTCGTTCACCGCTCGGTCGATCGCCTCGTCGATCGCGCCGACGAGGATCGGATCGAAATATCCGCTGACCTGCAATACGTCGATCCGTCCGACGGCGTCGGCGTTTTCGTCGTCCTGGGCCTGGATGCTGGGACCGAACAGAGTGAGCCCGGCCACCAGCGTGAGCATGCCGATCGCTAGTCTTCGCACAGGTGCCTCCAGAGAGCGAGTTCCCGCTGCAGTCGTTGACTGCTGCCCGCGTGGTCGTGGTGGCGGGCAAAGGCGGTGTGGGAAAGACCACGGTAACGGCTGTGATCGCCCGTGCCGCATCGGATACGGGGCGTCGCGTCCTCGTCGTCGAACTCGATGGCAAGCCGGCGTTGGCCGATCTGCTTCCCGACCTCGAGGTCCTGGCGATCTCGGCGCCCGAGGCGCTCGACGAGTACCTCCGCGACCACGGTTTCGCCCGGATCGCCAAGCGGCTCAACCGCACCGGTGTGATCGACGTGGTCGGTACCGCCGCTCCCGGTATCGACGACATCGTCGTGCTCGGCAAGATCAAGCAGCTCGAACGCACCGGCGAGTACGACCTCATCGTGGTCGACGGCCCCGCCGCAGGCCACGCGATCACGTTCCTCACCTCGGCGGCAGGGCTCGCCGATGCCGTGGCGTCGGGACCCGTACGTGTGCAGGCCGACGAGGTGCTCGAACTCCTGCACGATGGCGAGCGTTGTCAGGTCGTCCTCGTCACGCTGCCGGAGACCACGCCGGTCAACGAGGTGGTCGAGACGGCGTTTGCGCTCGAGGACGAGGTGGGCGTGCAGCTCGGACCGGTTGTGGTCAACGGCGTCGACGTCGGCCGCCCGCTCCCCGATGATGACGCCGTTCGTCGTGCTGTTGCCGATCTCGACGAGCCGACCGCGCTGGCGCTGGTCGAGGCGGCGGCGTTTCGACGGTCGCGGCGGGCGATGGAGGCTGGCGAGATCGCTCGCCTCGCCGCCGAACTCCCCATCCCGAAGGTGACGCTGTCGGCCCGGTCGGTCGCGGGGCTGACCTCGGTCGACATCGAGGAGCTGGCTCGGGCACTCCGTGGGGTCACCGGGGTGGAGCCATGAGCGCGCTGGACGACACCGCGATCGAGGCTCAGAGGTCAGCTGCACCGACGCATGACGCTGACATGATCGACGCGTCGTCGGTGATCGTGTGCTGTGGATCGGGTGGCGTCGGCAAGACCACCACGGCAGCGGTGCTGGGGTTGGAGGCGGCGCGGCGTGGCAGACGCGCAGTGGTGGTCACGATCGATCCCGCACGGCGTCTCGCCGACGCACTGGGTCTGGAGGGCGGCCTCGCGTCGGAGCCGCAGCGGATCGAGCTCGACGCGAACGGCGACTGGAAGCCGGCAGGCCAGCTCTGGGCGATGATGCTCGACACCGAGGCGACGTTCGACGGGCTGGTGCGACGCCACGCCGATTCCGACGAGCAGATCGACCGCATCTTGACCAACCCGTTCTACCGCAACATCGCCGGAGCGTTGAGCGGCACGCAGGAGTACATGGCGGCCGAGACGTTGCACGAGCTGCACGGCGACGACCGCTTCGACCTGGTGATCGTCGACACGCCGCCGAGCCGCAACGCGCTCGACTTCCTCGAGGCGCCGGGCGTGCTCGCGCGGTTCCTCGACCATCGGCTGTTCCGCCTGCTGATGCTGCCCACCCGTGGCGGCCTCAAGGTGATCGGCACGGCCACTCAGCCCGTGTTGAGAGCGATCGGCAAAGTCGTCGGCTCGGACGTGCTCGCCGACTCGGTGGCCTTCTTCCAGGCCTTTGCCGGCATGGAGACCGGGTTTCGGGAACGCGCGGACGACGTCGTCGAGCTGATCCGCGCACCCGAGACGTCGTTCGTGGTCGTTGCGGCTCCTCGTCACGACACGATCGACGAAGCGGTCTGGTTCGCGACGCAGCTGGTCGAACAGGGAGTGGGGGTGACGTCGGCGATCGTCAATCGTGCCCATCCGCAGTTCGGCGACGGCACCGCAACCGCAGCCGCTACCGCCGCGAACCAGGCGCGACAGGCCGGCGACGAGACGATGGCAGTGCTGTGGGACAACGTCGCGACGCTGCGCACGATGCGCGATCTCGAACTCGACGTGATCGAGCCGCTCGCCGAGATCGTCGGCGCCGAACGACTCGTCGTGCTTCCGCTGCTCGACAGTGATGTCCACGATCTCGACGGCCTGCGGCTGATCGCCGGTCATCTCTTCGACCATCCCGTCGCCGACGGGTAGCGTCTTCGTCGTGCACATCCTGCTTGCCACCGATGCCGACTGGATCGTCGACGAGGTCACCGCTGCGCTCGGCGACGACGACGTCCATTTCACCGTGTGCCGTGAGGGCCGAGCGGTCTCGCCCCAGGTGGCCGAACGGATGCCCGATCTCGCGATCCTCGACCTGCAGGTCGGATCGATGGGGGCGATGGCTGTGACGATGGCGCTCCGGCTCGACGAGTCCGCCGGGGTCGTCGGCCACGTTCCGGTGCTGATGCTGCTCGACCGCCGAGCCGACCTGCACTTGGCCCGCCGCAGCGGTGCCGAGGGCTGGTTGGTCAAGCCACTCGATGCGCTCCGCCTGCGTCGCGCAGCTGACGCCATCCTCGCCGGCGGCGTCTACACCGAGGGATTGGCCGCCGACGCGGCGCCGGTGGAACCGATGGTGCCCCTGCCCGACACCGCCGACGATGCCGGAGCTCAACCGGAGAATTCGTCGGAGGAAGAAGCCGCCACCGCTGGATAGCATGGCGAGCCGCTACGGGGTGTAGCGCAGCTTGGTTAGCGCGCCACGTTCGGGACGTGGAGGCCGGAGGTTCAAATCCTCTCACCCCGACCACGAAACCCCTGGTCACGGGCCTGCGAGAGCGGCCCCGACCGGGGCTTCCGTCGTTTTCGGGCACCTTGGGAGCCATCGTGGGAGCCATTCGAGGCGTAGAGTGGGCGGGACCAACGGAAGGGGATCCGCCATGGTCAGCAAGTCGCCCAGCCGCTCCCACGGCGAAGGGTCGATCTACCGGAGCGACTACACGCGGTCCAGCAGCGGCGTGACCGTCGAGCGGTGGGTCGCATCGCTCGACCTCGGCGTCGGTCCCAACGGCAAGCGGCTGCGGAAGAGAATCACGGGTCCGACTCGCAAGGCGGTCGCCGACAAGCTGCGCGAGCTCCAACGCCAGCAGGACGCCGGCGTCGACGTGCGCAAGAAGTCGATCACGGTTGCCGACCTCGCCAACGAGTGGCTGACGCACCTGGAGCAGAACGAGGGCACGAAGGAGGAGAGCACGATCCTGCGGTTGCGTCCGCGTATCGAACGGCACATCATCCCGGCCGGGCGGATCGGTGGATGCCAGCTCGACCAGCTGACCGTCGCTCGGGTCGAGGCGTGGCTACGTTCCGAGGCCGAGTCCGGCGGCAAAGGTGGCAAGCCGCAGGCGAAGTCGACGTGTCGGGACTACAAGCAGATGCTCGGCGAGATGCTCGAATGGGCGGTCGCCCGTCGGTACATCACCTGGAATCCGGCGCGGCTCGCGAAGTTGCCGAAGGACCGGTCGGCGACCAACCCGGACGCACCGTCGGTGTACAGCACTTCGCGAGCCAAACGATCGTTCACCCGAGACGAGTACGCAGCGGTCATGCGTGCGCTGACCGCAACCGGCGCCGGCGAGTTCATCACTGCGACCCCCAACGCCTACTTCGTCACACTGCTGAACATCGGGGCGCGGCCGGGCGAGGTCGATGCCCTGCGATGGGCGCAGGTCGACATCGACAACCGGACGATCACCATCGACCGAGCCATCAAGCGCGCCGATGGCGGACGCCCGCTCAGCATCGGGCCGACCAAGACCGGCAACCGCCGCGACGTCGAGATGACCGACGTGCTGCTGGCGACCCTACGCCGCCATCGCATACACCAAGCCGAGGTGCGCCTCGCCTCCGGGGGCCAGTGGACGACCGACGCTCGTTGGACCGATCTCGTCTTCACCTCGGAGGTGGGCACACCGATCGACCCGTCGCACGCCCGCCGAGACTTCAAGAAGATCTGCGCCCACGCCGGCGTGCCGACGCTGTCTCTGTACGAGCTACGTCACACGGTCGCGTCGCTGATGGTCGACTCCGACGTCCCCCTCCGCGAGGTCGCCGACCTGCTCGGCCACAAGGACCTGGAGATGGTCGTCAAGCGATACCGCCACCGCACCGATGGCGTGGTCACGTCCCACGTGTCGGTGCTCGGGTCGCTGACCGCGGAGATCTGAGTTCGAAGTGCCGATGATCGCCGAGCACCTTCTCGGCTCTGCGGCGTGTCGTGCCGGCGGGATACCACCGGTGGCGTCTTTGCCGGTTGCCGGGTCGATTCCTTCGTGACGACCGCGTCGTAGCGATCGCCGCGCTGGACGAGGTGTCCTCTCATGCTGACGTCCTTCGTCGATTGGTGACGGTTGGTGTCGTGTGGTGTGCCGGGCTGATTCGGCACTGCTGACGGGTCGTCAGCGCCAGGGCTCATCGGCCTTGGACCGCGAGGCGATTCGCCCGCTCACGGCACCTTGGGTCCCGTACGGATGACGAGAGACGTAACGACCTCTGTTCCGGGTGGCATGTCGTCAGACGTATGAGCAGCCGGCAACGGAAGTTCCAGTCGACGTGTCGCGAGAACCCGTTGAGAGAGGTGGGGTTTGTCACAAAGTCGCGAATTCAGAGGCATGTGTAGGTGAGGCCATGACCAGACGAACCGTTCCCGAGGAGCCACCGGACTACCTCACGGTCGACGAGATCGCCGCGGTCATGCGCATCAGCCGCAATGGCGCGTACCAGCGGGTTCGGCGCGGTGTCGCCACGAACGGACGGGAGGGCATCCCGGCCGAGCGGGTCGACAAGCAGTTCCGCATCTCGAGGTACGTGATCGAGGAACGCCTCGGTGGTCCGATCACCTGGCCGATCCCCGGCTTCCACGACATCTCGAACACCCGGACCGCAGACCCGGTCGCCGAGCCCCTCGCGACTCAGCCCGACCCGACGCCCGAGAACTCACCGGCGAAGTCGACCCGTCGCACGCGCTCCAACCCGCTCGACGCGGTCCCCGGCAATCAGCTTCGGCTCTTCCCCCTGTAGGTCGCCATGCCCCAACTCCACCCCATCCGACCTCACGACCCTTCAGGGACAGACGAGTGCACAAACATCGGTGGGAGCTATCCCGGGAGTACCCGAGCGGAGTGTGAGGCGCTATGACCGTGCGAGTCACCACGCTCAAGGGATGTGACGCCGGCGCCTACTACGTCGAGCAACTCCCGAACTACTACCTGCAGTCCGGCGAGCCCCGCGGCACGTGGCTCGGCGATGGCGCACCGATGCTCGGCCTGGCCGGCGAGGTCGACGACGACGCCTTCCTCGCGCTCATCGCCGGGATGGACCCGCAGCGCCCAGACCGGCATCTCGGACGCCGCTACAACGACGACTCGGTCCGCGGCTTCGACGTCACCGCCTCGGCACCCAAGTCGGTGTCGGTCCTGTTCGCCCTCGCCGACGATGACACCCGACGCGAGGTGCTCGACGCCCACGACGCCGCAGTCACTGCGCTCGCCGGATGGATCGAACGTCACGCCCACACCCGCTACCGGATCGGCGGCGAAGTCGCCGTCGTCGACGCCGAGGGGATCGTCGCGGCGATGTTCCGGCAACACACCAGCCGGGCGCTCGACCCGCAGGTTCACACCCATCTCGTGATCGCCAACCGTGTGAAGTCACCCGACGGTCGTTGGCTCGCTCTCGATGCCCGGCTCATCAAGGGCGACCAGCGCACCCTGTCGGCGCTCTACCACGCCGGTCTGCGATCCGAGCTGACGCAACGTCTCGGTGTGGTGTGGCACACGCCGGAGAACGGCATCGCCGAGATCCGCGACATGCCCGAGGCGCTCCTCGCTGAGTTCTCCATCCGCACCGCTCAGATGCGTCGACGTGTCGAGGAGAAGCTCGACCGTTTCGTCGACACGATGGGCCGCGAACCAACACCACAGGAACGTTGGCTGATCGACCGGGAAGCCGCTGTCGACAGCCGCCCCCGCAAGGCGAAGTCGGTCGACGCCGCGAGCCTGCACGACGGCTGGCGCGAGCAGGCCAGAGCCCTCGGCATGGATCCGAGCCGGGTGATCGAGGACGCGGTCGAGCAGGTCTTGTATCGGGGAACGATCGACCACGACCTCGACGACGCGATCACGGACTGGTCCATCCAGTCGATCAGCGAGCAGCAGTCGTCGTGGCGACCGACCGAGCTCGTCCGTGAGGTCGCGTCGTGGTGCCCGACCGAAACCGCCGAAGACGCCGACACCGTCGTGGGGTGGGCGGACGAACTCGCCGGCCGTGTCGCCGCGGAGCGTTGCGTCGACATCTCCAAGCCGATCCCGCCCGGCGCGCTCCTGCGACGCGACGGTCGACCGGTCACCGAGTCGGTCATCGACCGTGCTCTGACCACCCAAGCGATCCTCGACCAAGAGCGGTCGCTCATCGAGTGGGCCGACCGCCGCTTCGAACACGACGGCCCCGACGATCCCGCCGCCGTCGACCGCAGCAACGTCGACATGACCCTGCCCCAAGCCGACGCCGCTGGCGCGGTCGCCGGCCACGCCGACCTCGTCCTCGTCGTCGGTCCCGCTGGCACCGGCAAGACCACCGCCCTACGCCCCGCCGTCGAGCACCTCCGCGCCAACGGCCGCGCCGTGTTCGGCGTCGCCCCGTCGGCCACCGGCGCCGAGGTGCTGTCGGAGGAGACCGGTGTCGCCGCCGACACGATCCACAAGCTGCTCATCGAGCACACCCTCAACCGGCCGCCCGACCACCGCTACGACCTCACCGATTGGCGCCACCGTGATCGTCGACGAAGCCGGGATGCTCCCGACCGAGAAGCTCGCCGAGATGGCCCACCTGGCTGACACCCGAGGCTGGCGACTCGCGCTCGTCGGCGACCCGCTCCAGTTCTCCGCCGTCGGCCGCGGTGGCATGTTCGCGCTGATGGTCGACACGTTCGGCGCGATCGAACTCGACGAGGTCCACCGCTTCGCGAACGAGTGGGAACGCGAGGCAAGTCTGCGACTCCGTCGTGGCGACGTCAGCGTCGCCGAGGTCTACGACGCCCACGACCGCCTGCACGCCGGCACCATCCCCGAGATGGAGCGCGCCGCTGCGCGCCTGTGGCACGAACTGCGCCAGGCCGGCAAGCGCGAGCTGCTGATGACCCCGACCAACGAAGCGACCGAACGCCTCAACGAACGATGCCAACGCCTCCGCATCCGCGCCGGGGAGATCGACGCCGACGGACGCTCGGTCGACGTCGGCACCTACCGGCTCTACGTCGGTGACGAGATCGCCACCCGACAGAACGAACGACGACTCCTCACCGACCGCGACGACATGGTCCGCAACCGGGCCGTCTGGACCATCGACGCCATCCACCGCGACGGCTCCCTCACGGCGACCGGCAAGTCCGGCGTCGTTCACCTCCCGGCCGAGTACGTCAACGAACACGTCGAGCTCGCCTACGCCCGCACCGGCATGGGCGGCCAAGGCCGCAACGTGCTTGGTGGTCTGCTGTTCGCCGATCGCCTCACCGACATCCGCAACCTCTACGTCGCCATGAGCCGAGGCTCGGAGATGAACCACGCCTTCTTCGGCGTGACCGGCGAAGAGACCGCCGTCGACGTCTTCATCCAGTGCATGACCACCGACTGGATCGACCAACCAGCGACCGTCCGCCACGCCGAACTGAACCAGACCACCCCACATCGACCCGGCCTCCTCGACGGACCCGTGCTCCGAGCGATGATGGAACAACGCCACGAGATCCTGACGAGCCTCGACGATGCCGAGTCCATCGTCGACGCGTTCCACCCCCATCGACACGTGCTCGAAGCCGACATCGCCGAGGCACGCAAGACCAGGGCTCGGGCCGAAGCCGAGTACCGAGCGGCCGAGAACGTCATCGAGACCCACGACCGTCCACTTCGACGCAGGAAGCACGAACACGAGATCCAAACAGCGCAGCGTGAGCTGCACCGCCAACCCGAAGTCATCCGTCGAGCCGACGCCACCATCGCGACGGCCGAGAGCAAGCTGACCGATCTCACCCAACGAACCAGCGAGGCCAAGGAATTCCTCCGCCGGCGACCCGAACTCGAGTCGCACGTCGCCGAGATCGACGAGCGCCTCGCCCACGACCAGCGAGTCCGAACCAGGATCGCCCGACTCGAGCAACCGCCAGCGGTCATCGACACGCTCGGACCCCGACCACGAGCCGCCAAGAAGGCTCAGGCATGGGACCAGACGGCCGGTCGCGTACACCAGCACCAGGCAGCGTTCGACATCCGAGATGGCATCGGAGACTGGCCAGGCCGCTACGACCGTTCCGCCTACGGCGTGAGCTACGACGCCGTCGACGAGGCGATCTGGAACCTCCGTCCTCAGCGCCCGACCATGGAAGTTGCCCGTCCCGAGATCGGCCTCTCGGGCATCGAGATGTAGACGCCACCCGCCGAGTTCGTTGCGGTCGAGGCGACATCCAGCGGACCACCACCAGGCGGCCGTATCAAGGTAAGTTGATGGCCGAGGATCTCGTGATCGTGGGAGCGCTCGCCAGCACAGGATCACAGACGACGACATGCTCCACGCCTACCGACACCCGATCAGAGTGTTCGACCTCGACGACTTGGACATGCTGGTCGGTGCCGACGCCGCCGGCCGCATGCTCGAGATCGGCGTCGTCGCCGCCGAGGGTGTCGAGTTCATCGTCCACGCCATGGCCGCTCGACCCAAGTTCCTGGAGACCTGACATGCCCCGCTCAATCCAAGAGATCCTCGACCACGCCGACGAACTTGCCAAGCGGTTCGAGGACTACGACCCCGCCGACGAGCGCTCGGTCGAGGAGTACTTGCTCGAACGCGCCGTGCTCGCACGAGCGCGTAGCGAACGTCAGATCGTTGACGCCGTCACTGCGGCGCGGGCGAAGAGCGTGTCGTGGCAGCGCATCGGCGAACTCCTCGGTACCTCAGCACAGGCTGCACAGCAGCGCTACGGCGCGGTCGTCGAAGCCGGCTGATACCAAGCGGGTCTACCCGAGCGGCAGGTGCCGTTCCCGGATGGGTCATTGGCTCCGCTCGGCCCGCCGATACTCACAGTGATTATGCGGTGGCCCGATCGCGCCTCGAGCCCGCACAGTTCGCCGGAAGCCGGGTGCGAGGCGGCGCGTTGTCGGCCGCGATTATGAGCCGGGTCCCAGCGCGCTGTCACCGATCGGAAGTGCCGTACTGGGCGGTTTGGTCGGCGTGCAGTCCCGCACGATATGCGTGCCCTCAACCGGCATTTCGGCAGCTGAACCTGGACATTCATCGGGCTGCCCGGGCGGCGCTTGACCGTGCTCGGTGTTTGCTTCACAATGGATCGTCCACGAGCGCTGGGGGGTGCACGATGGACATCGACGAGAGTCGGCTGCAGGAGTTCATGGGGTCGTTCATGAACGACATGGGGGGAGCCACGACGGTCCTCATGGTGTGTCTGGGCGATGA
Organism: Ilumatobacteraceae bacterium; assembly: GCA_963698435.1. Lineage (GTDB taxonomy): Bacteria > Actinomycetota > Acidimicrobiia > Acidimicrobiales > Ilumatobacteraceae > Sva-07. The sequence goes on from CAVOQV010000017.1 coordinate 367,597, forward strand.
GCTGGGCTTCTACGACGTGATGGCGAACAGTGGGCCGGTGGACGCTGCTGGCCTTGCCGAGGCGTCGGGCTGCAATGCTCGGCTGGCACAGGAGTGGCTCGACCAGCAGGCTTCGGCGGGCTATGTCGGCTACGACGCCGAGACGGGTTCCTATGAGCTGCCGGCTGAGCACGCCATGGCGCTGGCGCATCGTCAGTCGCCGGTCTTCGTGGCTGGGGGGACCATCGCGATGGTTGCGATGTTCGAGGACTTCGAGAGGATCGCGGCGGCGTTCCGAAGCGATGGGGCACTCGCCTGGGGGGACCACAGTCCTCATCTGTTCCGCGGTACCGCGGAGTTCTTTCGTCCCGGCTACCAGCACCACCTCACCTCGGAGTGGATCCCCGCGCTCGACGGGGTCGCGGACGTGCTCGCGAACGATGGTGGCAGGATCGCGGACGTCGGGTGCGGGCACGGCATTTCGTCGGTCGTGATGGCCCAGGCCTACCCGGAGGCAGAACTGCATGGCTTCGACTTCCACGCGCCGTCGATCGACGCAGCTCGAGAAGGCGCTGGAATCGCCGGAGTCGGCGATCGCGTCCACTTCAATGTCGCTGCCGCCGATGCGTTCCGGGGCGAGTTCGACCTCATCTGCTTCTTCGACTGCCTCCACGACATGGGGGATCCGGTCGGCATCGCCACTCATGCGAAGGCGCAACTAGCCGACGGTGGCACCGTGATGCTCGTCGAGCCGTTCGCCCACAGCGACAAGGTCGCCAATCACAGCCTGCCGACAGCGAAGATGCTCTACGGCGCGTCGACCGTTGTGTGCACGCCCAACTCGCTGTCTCAAGACGTCGGACGCGCACTGGGCGCCCAGTCGGGCGAACCCGGAATGTCGGCGGTCTTTGCCGAGGCCGGCTACTCCCACTTCCGACGGGTCGCCGAGACACCGTTCAACATCGTGTACGAAGCGCGAGCCTGACACGCAAGCCCACCCGCGAGCGTGGACCAGAGCGCTGAGACCAGCGCGATTCGACCCGATCGGATCCTCTCCCGGCGATGGCGATGGCGACGTCGATGGTCGGGTTGGGGAACTGCGAGGTGCAGCCGTCCTCCCGTTCAGTCTCGTACTGACCGTTGAGCCTCGAAACCTTCCGCGACCGGACGACGCATCGACTCCAAACCGTCGACAGGCGCTGCGTTGCACTCCGCAACGGCACGGAGCGATCAGCGGGTTCACGCCAACAGCCGCCAGATCGTGCCCGTTACTAACCGGCATTGCCGATCACAGGACCACCGATTGACGCCGCACATATCGCCACGCAGAATCTCGGCAACCGGCCGATGGCGGTCACTCGGGTTCGGCCCAACTCTCGCGTCACGTAATCGCGTCACCGACCCGGCGATATCGGGCACCGCTAACGGCCTGTACCAGGTGAAGGAGCTAGGAAGTGAGTCGCCCTACCGAGAGGTCGTAGAGCTGGTGTCGGTTCCGACACTTTCAGCGATCTCGGCTGCCTGTGACGGCGTCAGGTGCCGTCCGGCCTCGATGAGTTGGGCGGCGAGCGCGTCTCCCAGCTCGTTGACGACGCCGGTGTGCAGCTCGTCGAGTCGTCGTTGGTTGCGGGGGTTCTTGGCGAGCCAGGTCTCGTCGACGGCACCGAGGAGCTGGGCGACATGCGTTGCGTGTCCGGCGGCCATCAGGATCGGAGTGATGAGCCAGAGCAGGGCCCAGAGATAGCCCCAGCTGCCGCTGCGTCGGTAGGCCGGGACCGGTTCGAGCGCGACGGCAACGGCTTCTACGATTTCGCCCTCCCGGACGAGGAGTGTGGCAAGGTCGACGTGAGCGTTGGCGACGAAGAACGCCCACCCCAATGGCTGGGTGTACTCGATGACCTGTTCGAGGAGGTTCCTTGCCTCGACCGGGTCGGTGCGCACGAGCGCGCTGCCGAGCTGAAATCGGGTCCACGCGAGCGTGCCGGAGTTCTGTGCGCCCTCAGCCAAGGCTTTGGCCCGTCGCGCAATGTCCACGGCTTCCGCCCAGCGGCCGCCGATGGAGAGCGCGTAGGCCGCACCTCCCAGGAAATGGGCTTGCCGGGCCGGGTTGCCCGCTTGCTCGGCGTGAGCTGCCAATGCCTTCATCCCAGTGGCCGAGTCGTCGGTATCGCCGGTCAGCATCTGGATCGACGCACGGAGATTCCCGACGCTCCAGCCGAAGTCGGTGCCGCCTTGGGCGAGGGCTCGTTGCGCACGTTCGGTGTATTTCCGCGCAGCGTCGAAGTCGCCGAGCGACAGCTCCCGGAAGCCAGCCGTCGCGAGCAGTGCTGGGAAGAATTGCGCCGCTTCGATTCCATCGACCTCGAGAGCCCGGAGGACCCAGCGACCGATCTCGGGATCAGGATCGGAGACATGGCCCTTCAGGTCTCCGCTGAGCAGCGTCGCGGCGGCTTCCACGTTCGAATCCTCGATGGCGAACTCGATCGCTGCTCGAGAGTTTGGCCAGGCGTGTCGAAGTCGAGATTCCCAGGCGGCATCGTCGGGCCCCCACAATCCCTCGTTGGCCTGATGTGCGAGGCGAACGTAGTGGTCGAGATGACGCCGATGCAGCTTCGCTGCTTCGCCGGCACCGAGTTGCCGTTGCCCGTACTGTCTCATGGTCTCCAAGAGCCGGTACCCGGTGCTCTCGGCGATCACCATCGACTTATCGACGAGCGAACCGACCACGTTCAGGAGGTCACCGGGGCGCTCGTCGCCATCCCCGCACACCTCCACCAGGTCGTCGGCGGTGAACGGGCCGAAGAAGACTGCGAGCCGGTCGAAGACTTCACGTTCGTTCTCGTCGAGCAAGCCGTGTGACCAATCGAGCGTCGTTTGGAGCGTCCGATGCCGGTCAAGGCCGCGCCGACCGCTGCCCAACAGCTCGAAGCGATCGTTCAATCGCTGGACCAAGTCGGCCAGCGGCATCGACCGCGCTCGAGCAGCCGCCAACTCGATCGCCAGTGGGATTCCATCGAGCCGGACACAGATCTCATTGATGACTTCTCGGTCCTCGGGACTGGCCGACCAGCCAGCGTTGGCCGCCCGATCCAGGAAGAGCACCTCGGCCGCCGAACCGGCATTCGTCGGCAAAGGACGGATCGGCATCATCCGCTCGCCCGGCACCGCAAGGCCCTCCCGGCTGGTAGCCATCACGACCGCACGACCCGGTCGACCGAGCAGGCCGTCAACCAGGGCAGCTGCGCCGTCGAGCACGTGCTCGCAATTGTCCAACACCAACAGCAACTGCTGGCCCGAAACGATGTCGACAACAGACTGAGCCAGCGTGGCGTCACTCTGTGGCCGCAGACCCAATGTTGCTACCACTGCTGCGGCCACCTCATCGTCGCCGCCGACTTCAGCCAACTCGACGAGCCACACCCCGTCGGAGAACTGTGCAGCCACCTGCCCGGCACACCGTGTCGCCAACCGCGTCTTTCCGACACCACCCGGACCCACGAGGGTCACCAACCGATGCTCGGAAAGCAACCCAACGATCTCGGCCACCTCCGAGTCCCGCCCCACGAAGAGATCCCGATCCGGCGGCACGTTCCCCGGCACCTCGAGGAACCGCAGCATCGGAACACCGTCGGGCATGCCCTCGAACACGACCTGGGACACCGACTCGGGCAGCAACATCCCGCGCAAGCGAACGCTCCCCACCGGTCGGACATCGAACTCGCCGGCTGTCACCAATTCCGCGGTCACGGCCGACAACAACACGCAACCACCGCTCCCGAGCGCCATGATCCGTGCAGCCCGATTCACTGCCGGACCGAAATAGTCCCCGTCACGCTCGTGCGCCTCACCAGTGTGCACCCCGACACGCACACGGATCGGCGTCGCCGCCGGCCAATGCTCCCGCGCCAACACCCGCTGCAAATCCACGGCCGCCGCCACAGCATCCGTCGCACGAGCGAACGCCGCCGAAAACGAATCCCCAGCCGTGGCGAAGACGAATCCGTCATGATCGTCGATCACTGCGCGGGTCAACTCGTCATGACGCGCCAACGCCTCCGCCATTACTGCGGCCTGCTGCTCCCACAATGGTGTCGAGGACTCGACATCAGTAAACAGGAACGTGACCGTCCCCTCCGGCACGACCCCCACTCAACGAGTATCGCACACACCTCGACCAAGCCGACCAGCTACTTCGCCGCTCGATGACCGGTGATACCTCGCAGCCCTCGCGCCCGACAACCCCGCTCTACTTCTGTTCCAAATGTGTCGTTCTGGGGCACTCGATATCGGCGCTCATAAGTCCGCTCCCGGCACCGTCCGCCGCGCCACACTGCGGCCCAAGCCGCACACTGCATAATCCCGACGGCCAATGCCGAACCGGCGACTGTCGGTAATCGCGTTACGTGTGGCACTTCACGAGCCCGGACTGACCGACTCCGCCGGCGATGCGGCATCGACGGGAGCGTTTCGCGCGTGATGTTCGAATGGGTGCCGGCGGTGCGCGGAGCGATCAGATGGTGCCGGTCTGCTCGGCTCGAACGGCGCTGGGCCACGCGCGAATGCGCGCTCGCCCGTCCCCGGGGGGTGTCGGAGCTTGGCGACCGAGCCGCCGACGGCGGTGAGTATGAGCTGGGCGATACCGGGCACTGTTCGGCATCCCGTGCCAAGTTCATCTCGCCAATCTCAACAAGTGCTCGGCGAGCTGCCAGAACGAACTCATGTCGCTCATGTGCGAGACTGGGGCGATGCAGGATCTCCGCCGCTGCGTCGCCGATGATGGGGCGGAGATCGCATACGCGGTGTCTGGCGAAGGCCCTCCTCTTGTGTTACCAGCCTGGTGGGTCAGCGATCTGGAGAAGGACTGGCAAGATCCGAGCTGGCGCCAGCTGCTTGACCAGCTCGGGGCCAACCACACCGTAATCCGATACGACCGGCCGGGCGTGGGGCAGAGTGGCGGCCTCCGCACGTCGTTCACGCAGGAGGACGAGGTCCGCTATCTCACGACCTTGCTCGACGAGGTCGACCTGGGGCCTGTGGCGATGCTGGCGATGTCCTGCGGAGGTCCACCCGCGATCTCGTTCGCAGCCCGCTACCCCGATCGAGTGTCGAAACTGGTGCTGTTTGCGTCGTATGCGGCTGGGGGCGACATTGCACCAGCCGATTCCCAGGCGGCCATCGTGGCGCTGGTTCGCTCGACGTGGGGATCCGTCGGGTCGCGCACCCTCGCCGACATCTTCATGCCGGCGGCTGACCGCTCCGAAGTGGTCGCATTTGCGCGCTATCAACGAGCCGTATCGACACCGGATCTGGCCGCCGATCTGCTCCAGATGACGTTCGACATGGATGCGAGGGCCGAGGCACCATTGGTGCGCTGCCCGGTACTCGTCCTCCATCGCACGGGCGATCGCGCTGTTCATCCCCGTTGTGGCAGGGCGCTCGCCGCGCTGATCCCCGCGGCCGACATCGTCGAACTGGATGGCTCCGGACATTCCATGAACGAGGGCGATTCGACAGCGCTCGTCCGCGAGGTCGAGCAGTTCCTGCTCGGTTACTCCTCGGTCGAGTACGTCTCGCGCCGGCTTGCGACGATTCTGTTCACCGACATCGTCGGCTCGACGAAGATGGCAACCGATTTGGGTGATGGAGCGTGGCGGATGCGGTTGGATGAGCACGATCGAACGACCAGAGCCGCGGTCGAACACCACGCTGGCAGAGTCGTGAAGACCACGGGAGACGGCGTGCTCGCGGTTTTCGACCTCCCCACGCAAGCACTCGGCTGTGCGAGGTCGCTGCACCGCAACCTTCGACCTCAACGCATCGAGATTACTGCCGGGATCCATGTCGGCGAGATCGAAGCTCGAGGAGACGACATCGCCGGCATCGCCGTGAACGTCGCGGCGCGGGTCCAGTCGACGGCCGTGTCGGGAACGACGAGGACCACTGCGATGGTTCGTGACCTCTCGGCCGGGTCGGGCTACAGTTTCGCCGAGGTCGCGACCACCGAACTCAAAGGAGTCGGCGGGACCTGGACCCTCTACGAGGCGTCATAGCCGGATTTCGGGTGCGCGTTGGGATCAAGCGCCACACTTCGGCACGCGTAATCCCGACCCGATCCGCACAACCCGCACCACAGATCGGCCCAACTCTCGCGTCACGTAATCGCGTCCTGGATCCGGCCTGAGGGCCAGACAGTCGCTGTCGGATGGTTCGGCCTAGGGTCGGGCTGTGCAGGAGCGAACCGGTCGGTTGTGGGAGAAGCAAGACCAACACCACGGCGACCGCCATCGTTTGTTCATGGCCGTGGCCGCAGCCATCGATGTGGAGCGGGTGCTCTATCCGGGCTCCTACGTCGATCTCGCACCCTCGTTCGTCTGGCCGTTGGTGACGTACGTCGATATTGACCGACGAGCAGGGCAGTTCTTCGGCGATCAGATCGGGGTTCAGGAGTTGCTCGTCGAGCACGGCGTCGGGCCCAACTCTCATTCGGTGCGCTTCATCAGCGCGGACTACACCGACCTGCTCGACCTCGACGAGGGTGAGTTCGACCTCCTCATCTCCCTGTATGCAGGATTCGTCTCAGAAGCCTGCACGCGCCATCTGCGCGTCGGTGGCACGCTGCTGGTGAATCCGAGCCACGGCGATGCCGCGATGGCATCGATTGACCCGAGGTACCGGCTCCACGCAGTCGTGACGTCGAGATCGGGCAACTACGCCGTGGAGACTCGAGACCTCGACTCCTATCTCGTGCCGAAGCGTGACGTCGAGGTCACCAAGGAATCGCTGCACGACAGCGGCCGCGGCATCGCCTACACCAAGTCGCCATTCGCGTACCTCTTTGAGCGGGTCGCCTGACCATCCCCCGGAGGGCTTCGTACTGGGCACCCGATATCGCGACACGTAATCCCGCTCGACGATCGACGCGCCGTGCGCCGGTCTCAGCTTCCGAGGGGGTTGGCGATATGCAGTCCACGGCGTTCAGCGGCGGCGCAGAGCGCAGTGTCCGCGCTGCTGAACACGGTCGCTTCGACGGTCAGCGCAGCAGCGAGGTGAACTGCGTCGTAGCCACGAAGTCCCTCTTCGTCTGCGAGTTCCGCGGCGCTCGCCACCAGCTCATCTGTCACTTGCACGATGTGCAGATCGCTCATCGAGCGCGTCGAGTTCGGTGACGGCGGAGCGGTGCTGTGCGTCGGTGAGACGCCGAACCCGTCTCGCGGCACCGAGCGCGGCGCGGGCCTCGACCGCGAGCAGATTCACCGACGCAACCACGGCGGCGGAGGACCAGATGGTCATGGCGCGCTCGGAGCCCTCCTCGTCGATGATCAGCTTGAGCAACGTCGAGGTATCGATGTAGGTGATCACCGGGCTCAGCGCCGCTGCTCGGCGACGAGGTCGCTGACGGGGCCTTTCGACTTGATCCGCTTTCGTGGTGTGTGACGCTTGCTGCTTGTCGGGGCTCGAACGATCCCCGCCGTGATGAGTTCGGCGAGGTGGTCATGGGCGGCTTCGAGCGATGAGAGCCGGGCGACGGGACGGCCGCGATCGGTGACGATGACCTCTTCGCCGTTGCGGACGCGGTCGATGTATGCGCTGAGTCCGTTCTTCAGGTCACGTATCCCGACTTCAGAACGAGATGTGGCTACTTCCATGACTTCAATGTAGCTATATCTGCTTGAGGGTCGCTACCCGGATGCTTCGCGTCACCTGCACGACCGACGACACCCGACAACACCGGCTCTGTAGTCCGCTCCATCGGCCCACGCCATCCGCACGCTGCGGCCCAAGCCGCGCATTGCAGAAATCGCGTCCGATCCGACCCATTCAGTTCGCCTGGGGAGTCGTCCACGACGACGCCATCGTTGACCGGAGTCGGGCGTCCGCAGTTCGGATCTTGGGAGCCATCTTGGGAGCCAAACTGCCCGACACGCCCCGACACTGGTTGGGACACGACGGCACGGCGAATCGCAAAACACCAGCTAGATCGGCATGCGTCGACATGAGTTGGCACACGATGTCATGGCAGGACGTCATTCGGGACGTGGAGGCCGGAGGTTCAAATCCTCTCACCCCGACCACGAGGTGTCTGCAGGTCGGGCACCTCGTTGTCTGCACGTGGGGCCCCTCGGGTGGGGACATCGGTGTTCTGGCCGACACGTTGGTGCTCAGTCGGCAGTG
>CAVOQV010000018.1:0-632859 GCA_963698435.1 Ilumatobacteraceae bacterium
TGCGATCCGAGCTCGGCCTGGAACCCGACATCGACTGGGCCTTCGACGCCGGTTGACGGCGCCGCGGCGCCGAGCGCGAGGGCGGTGACGTCTCAGACGCCGATGACGGTGAGACCGATCGCTCGACCCGCTTGTGCCTGGCGGACGTCGAACGTGAGGAACGTCGTCGACGCCCCGGCTCGAACGGCTGAGCCCAGGTGGAGCGCATCGAGCGACCGGCAGCCCGTGCGCTCCGCGATCGCCGCGGCTTCGTTGCAGGTGGTCGCGTCCAGCCCGACGAGCGCGAACGCGTCGAGATCGACGGCGAACTGGCGGCGGCTGTCGGTCCAGGAGTCTCCGTCGAGGAGTCGGGCGAGGTTTCGGCGGACCTCGATCTCGGTGATCCGGGAGGTGACGAGCACCGGATCGGTTGCCATCAGCTCGACGGCGACCGCCGAGTCGTGTTCGTCGACGTATCGCTTGAGCAACGCGCTCGAATCGACGTAGAGCGTCACGACCGATCGGCGTCCAGGGTCTCGACGACCGACTGCGTCGAACGATGCCGTTCGGCGTGCCCGAGACCGGTTCGGCGAGCAGGTTCGATCCACCCTTCCGCGATGCCTCGATCGACCGCCGACGACGGTGTCGTACGGAACGAGGCGTGCCACCGGCCTGCCCCGGTCGGTCACGACGATCGTCTCGCCCTCGCTCGACCCGTTGCACGTGCTCCGACAACTTCGCCTTGAGTTCCCTGATCCCCACGTCCATGTGACCACAATAGCTCGCTCGATGTGACTACATCGCCGAGGATGTCGACCTGTCCCCTCTGTGGAGATCACATCGCTGTCCAGGCTGTGTCAGCAGTCAGCGAGTGCGGCGAGTGCGTTGCAGATCCGGCTGCGGGCATCGTGCAGACGTCCGATGCGTCGTGTGAGCATCGAGACGGGCTGGGGGCCGAGGTTGTCGAACGATGCGGCGCACTCGACGTCGAGACCTTCATCCGTGCCGAGCACGATCTCGGTGGGGATCGACCGAATGGTGCGGGTGACCGGAGCGACGACGACCCGGTTGAGGTGTGCGGCGGCGAGGTCGCGACTGACGATCAGCACCGGCCGACGCTTGTCCTCGGCTTCGGCCCACCAGATGTCACCCTGACGGGGCCGAGGGGTCACCACGGCTCGTCGGCGATCATCGCTCGGGCGTTCGCCTCGGCGGCGGCGAGTTCCTCGGCGGTCTCGGGGGTCCGCTGGTACCCGGCGACGATCTCGTTGCCGATCGCTTGTCGTCGTCGCTCCTCGATCAGCCGGAGCACCCGGCGCGCACGACGTCGGAGCGAGATGCGAAGTCGCCCGCGTCGACGAGCGCATCGATGGCTGCGGCGGTCTCGTCGTCGATGCGGGTCACCAGCTGCGGCACGAGATCAGCATAACAAGACGTCATGCAATACGGTGATGCAGGGTGGCGGGTGTCCGATCCGTGGCGGTTGGGCGGATGCGCTCGATGCGGTGGCCGCGAAGTCGAGTGCGGCCAGCGATGAGGCGATCGACGTGGACGCCTCGGCGTCGACTCGCCCCCTGGAGTTCCTCCCACTGCTCGATGGGGATGTCGGCGCTGATGCCATCATCATCCCGGGCGGGATCGGCCCGGGAAGAAGGGGATCGGCCGGTGATGGTCGGCGCACGGCGACTCCGATCGTGACGTGACGGGGTGCGAGGAGGGAGTCGGTCGTGCCGAGTCGCGCGACGGCGTGTCACAGGGTTCGAGCGCCGCGGCCTGGCGACGCCGTCCGACGGAGGAACCGATCGAGCAGCGATAGCGTCACTCCGTGGCGCGACCGCCTCGGCCACGGGTGAACGGCGCGACTGGGCCCGAGCACTGCGACGAGGACGGAACCGGCGAGCACGCTCGTTGTCAGGCCGATGTCACCGCCAGGAGTGTGGCTGGCCGGTGGTCCCAGCGGCGCGGGCGGCGGTGAAGGGACTCGTGCCGGCCGGGCGAAGGCCGAGCGCTTCGTCTGCCAGGTCGGCGAGACGTTCACCGATCGCCGGGGTGAACTTGAAGCCGTGACCACCGAAGCCGACGCCGACCACGATGGGGCCGTCGCGATCGAGCACGAAGTCGTCGGTGGCGCTCGACGCGTACAGGCACACGGTGCTCCGCAACGCCGTGGGTTCGACGCCGGGCAGCCACTCGCGGGCGTACTCCTCGAGCGCCTCGACGGCGCCGGGAACCTGCGACGGGCGATCGTCCGGATCGATCTCCGGCCCGACGCCGTGCAGGCCGGCCTTGACGAGCCCGTCCGGAGTGCCGAGCCCGTATGCCAACGTGTCACCGCGCTGGATGAAGCTCGGCCACGGCCCGCGAGTCGGTCGGAAGAACGCCACCGTCTCCGCGGTCACCGTGATGGGCGGCACCAACGTGGCAGCGACGTCCGGTTCCAGCAGCTCGCTCGACCAGCCTGCGGCGGCGACCACGGCGACGCGGGCCGTCACGACGTCGCCTCCGACGGTCACCGCCACTCCGGAGCCCGTCCGCCGGACCGCGCTCACCGGTGCTTCGAAGCGAATCTCCGCGCCGGCATCGACCGCTTGGTCCCAGCAGGCCTCGAGTGTGAGATCTGAGCGCACCCGGCCGCCGTCGGGCTGGTGGAGCACCGGCCCGTCGAATCGCACTCCTGGCCATCGCGCCGCTGCTTCCTGCGGCGTCATCATCTCGGTGCGCACTCCCTCCGCAGCACACGCCGATTCCACCGCAGCGAGTTCGGCGTCGTCGCCGTGATCGACGACCCCGGTCGCGTCGAGCAGGGGTTGCCCGGCACCCGCCTGCAGCAGATGCCAGCCGGCCAAGCGATTCCTGTGCGAGGGTCACGTAGGCCGGGTCGGTGTACCCGAATCGGAAGATGCGTTCCGCCCCGTGCGACGAGCCGCGATCGTGACCCCGAGCGAAGCGGTCGACGAGCAACACCGACCTGCCTCTGCGAGCCAGTGCCCACGTGGTGGCCGCCCCGGCCATTCCCGCACCGATCACGACGACATCAGGCATCACGACAGTCTGCACGCACGGCAGGGTGTGCCCGGCGATCTCGGTGATCAGTCCGGATGCCGCACGCCGAGTGGCGATGTCGGCGCGGCGACGCGCATCGGTCACCAGCGGTTGCGGGCCTCCTCGGCGAAGCCGTCGATCCCCTCGAGCGTCGCAGGCACACCATCGTCGCCGCAGACGGTGCCGGCCCAGGTGCCGAAACACTGGTGCACCTCCATCTTCAGCGCCTTGAGGTCGGTCGAGTCGTATCGGTCGAAGAACGGCGTGAGTTCGACGTCGACCTGCGTCGACCCTGGAGTGCGCACCCGCCAGGGTCGCATCGGCTCGTCCCAGTCGTACGTCCACTCGAGTTCCTCGTGGATCTTGGTGAGCCGCCCGTCGATGCACAGCGCGTTCTCCGTGTAGCCGGTGCCTTCGGTCCACTTGCCACCGAACTGGAGTCCGATCGTTCGACCGTCGCCCGCCACACCCGACGCCGCCGCCCAGTTCCACCGGTTCGAGTACGGCCAGACTCCGCGACCCAGATCCTGTACCCCCCACGCCGGCGTGTCGCCGATCTCCCAGCTCCGCTCGCCCACGCGGATCGATCCCGACGCGGGCCGCGTGTTCTGCTTCGACGTGAACTGGAAGCGCCGGTCGCTCCACGGGATCACGACGTTGAGTGACTCGTGACCCGGCGGCTTCGCCACGGAGATGTCGACATCGATCGCACCGAGCCGAGATGACGGCGCCGATGCCCTGAGCCGGGTGGCGTCGGAGCGCTCCTCGATCGCGAGCTCGAACCCGTTCCGAGACGCGGCGACCGTCCCCGTACACACCTGCTCGGGAAGCGAGAAGCCCCGGCCGAACGGCACGAGCGTCCCGGCGTCGGCTTGCGCCCAGTCGGTGCGGTCGAGGATCCACACGCTCGACAGCCCGGCGTAGTCGATGTCGGCGTACACGAACGACACGATGACGTCAGGGGCGATCACACACCAGTAGTCCCAACGCTTCTTGCGCCCGTACGCCCGGCTCAGATTCGCTCGGAGTGCAGGCTGACGTGACCAGCCGCGAGCGTCGGGATTCAGGCGCCCACGCTGATCACACAGATCGACCGGCCCGCAGATCTCTCGCTCCATGGCGCCATCTTCACATGGGGGTGATGGCCACGCCGGTCGTCGTGGCGCGGACCCTGCGGGCCCGCTGCAGCGCGGCCGTCTCGCTGGCAAGAGACACGCGATGGTTCACGGAACGTCTCGTGGTCGAGACCTCATCGGCAGTCGGCTGCGACTGCGAGCGCAGCGCAGATCTCCCGCATGCGTGCGTCGCTGAGGCGACCGAGGCGTTCGACGAGCAGGCCGACCGAAACGGACTCGACCGAGTCGAGGTTGACGGCGCTCTGGCGTGGCACCGGGTCGTCTCCGGGTTCGAGCACGACTTCGCTCGCCAAGCCGCGGATGGTGGTCGTGCACGGTGCGATGAGCACCCGGCGCAGCCGCGGAATGGCCGCATCACGCGAGAGCACCACGACAGGCCGACGGCCGATCTCGGGTGGTTCGCACCACCAGAGCTCACCTCGGAGGGGCAGATCATTCATCGGCCGGCGGCTTCGCGGAACGACGCCAGATCTCCCCATTCGTCGGGTTCGTCGAGTGGATGCTCGGCATAGGCGGTCGCGTAGGCGGCATCGATCTCAGCGGCGCGATCGCGGGCGAGCAGTGCGGTCAGCGCCTCGTCGATGAGTTCTGCGTCGGTGATCGGAGCGCGTGACCGTCGTGCGTTGTCGAGGAGCGCCGCGTCGACCGTGGTGCTGATCCGTGCCCGAGCCATGCCACGATCATGCCATCGTCGCCCCACGAGGGCAACGGTGCGTCCTGCATCGTCCGGCGGGCCTGCTGCATCCATGGTCACTCCTGTGTTGTGGCAACGGTGGGTGACGTCGACCTGATCGGCGACGTCGACGAGGAGGAAGTCGGTCACAGCAGCATGCGCACGTCCGTGTCACAGGGTTGGCCGACCGCACGCTTCACGCGCGCCGAGGACCACGTTGCGTGCCGCTGTGGTCGTCTTGCCCCGACGCTCGCGGCCCGCGATCGACGGCGCCGGCAGTTCGGCGAACAGCTGCTCGATCACGGGTTCAATGAGCCGCGGCAGGTAGGAGACCATTGAGAACGACCCACCCGTTTCACACGTCGTGAGATACCCAGTTCACACATCCGAGCTCACCCGCCTCACACGCGAACGCCGGTCGGGTGCAACGCCCAGCCAGATGCGGTCGGCAGCAGCAACACGCGTCCGCCGACCGGGGTGGTGGTGCGGCGGCAGTTCCCCGGATGACGTGCCACGCGTCCGCGGACGCGTCGGCTCGTACGACAACACAGCGGCGTGAAAGAAGGTGCTCAGCGGCTCGACAGCACCGGGCTGGATCTCGCTGGGGCGAGATCCAGCCTACTGAGGGGGTCTGACAGGGTTCCGAAAGCGTGGCCGCGGCGCGCGTCTGCGGGCGCGTCGTGGAGCGACACGCGTGCGGGAGGTCCCAACTCGTCGCGGTCGTCGGTGCCGGTTGCGGCAGGATGAGGGGATGGACAGCAGGGCGCCCGACGACGAGTCGCGATGAACCGGTCGAGTCGCTGGCCGAGTTCTTCGAGCGGATCGAGAAGGAGGGCGGCCTGATGCTGGACGAGGAGGACCATCGGCTGATCGTCGAGACGATCAGGATGGATCGTGAACATGGCCACTGACCCGCGCGAGCCTCCTGCGCCGCTCGGTGCGTCGATCCACATCTTCCTGGCGAACGGCGTAGCGGACGGGGTGTGGGTCGTGGAGAAGAGCAACTGGACGGGCAAGGCGCTCATGGCGCCTCGGACGCGGTACAAGGAGCTGCGGGCTCGTGCCGACCTCGATGGACCGGGTGGCGTGCTGCTTGACGTGGCGGAGGCATGAGCTTCGCTCCCACCGGTTCGCATCGGCCAGTTCGCGCGGTGACTTGATCTGGAGCATTGCTTGGCCGAGTGCAGACTCCGTTGCCGGGTGGGCGCCGAGGTGTCCGCTCGATCGGCGCTGATGCGTCAGCCGACCAGGTAGCGGTCTGCGAACGCCTCGACCCAGGGCGCATCGCAGGTCTCGTGAAGTGCGGCGACCGTCGATTCGAGTGTGAGTCGTTGGAACGTGTGGGTGTCGGTGAGGCAGTCGGCGTAGGCGGAGGACACGTTCTCGCACCGCTCGTTGCCGGCTGGATACAGGAACACGAAGAGTCCGTCGTCGTAGCCGTCGGTGGCCTGCAGCATCGACAGTGCGAGCAGATGATCGAGCCAGATCTGCTGGAGCGGCGGTGTGCAGAGCGCCGGCAGATGTTCGTCGTCGAACACCTTCGAGCGTGAGGCCACCTCGTCGTAGCGCTCCTTGTGGGTGGCGGCCTTCACCCGAAGGTTCTCGTGGTACTTCACCTCGATACCGATGAAGCCGGACCCGCCGGTCGGGGTCGTGGTGAAGATCGCAACATCGAACGCCGACCGGTTCCCGAGGTAGGTGGGGTCGCCCCGGCCTGGCGACCATTCGAACTCGATGCCGGTCACCGTCTCCACCCGCGTGGGCCACAGACGTCGGCAGAGCGCGGTGGCTGCGTCGAGGTCGACCTTCAGTTCGCCGAACAGGTTGAAGCACAATGGCTGGCTCGACAGGAGATCCTCGAAGATCCGCGGCTCGCCGTAGAGCTTGTCCTGGCCGTGATCCGCCTCGATCACCTCTTTCCTGACCACCTCTCGGATCGTCGGCGTCAGATAGTTGGCGAGCTCGTCGCGAGCGAACGGCATGGCGAGCCGCGACCCGAGGGGTCGTCCGTCGTGTTCCCCGATGGGGAGCCCCTGGTTCTCCCGCCATCGTGACTGGTGCGCTCGCAGCGTCCGTTGGAACGTCGAATCCGACGCCACCGGCAATCCGTCTGGACCCGTCATGAGCACCTCCGTCTCGTCGATCTCATACGGTAGGTCAGCGTGGCGGAGATCTCGTATTCCCCGAAGCGTCACGTTGGCTTCAGCTGTGAGGTGGTCTCGGCGGGCGGACGGTCGATGAGGATCACCCGGCAGGAACTGGATGGCGATTGTGCCGTCGAGGGCGATGACTCGCTGGTCACCAATGCAAGCTTGGTGATCCGGCTCGATGCCTACGCAGAGAGTGAGTTGGCGTTCCGCCGCGCCCGACAGGAGAACCGCAAGGCTGCTCTGCGCAAGAGCACCGACCTGCATCGCAAGGTCGTGCTGGATCTCGCCGACCTCATCGACGACGTCGGCCTCCGCCTCGTCCTCGACCTCGTCGCCTGAATCGGTGCAACGTCGAGGGGCCGTGTTACCGGAATGAGCAGAACGCGGCCGATGTCTCTGTATCGGAAAGCCACTTCCCATCTCATCTGATCGGCTAGAAAGGTGCCGCTCAACAGGCCGCCGCATGGGGTGGCGACCGACCAAGAGAAGTGGAGCGCACTCATGTCCACCACGCAGGTTCCCACCCGACGGCCCGGTGTCGTCTCGTTCATCGGCGTCATCATGTACATCCAGGGATTCTTGGCTGCCGTTGCGGCGGTCGCCATGTTGATCTGGCGCAACGACATCCTCGACTACCTCGAGAAGGAGGGTTCGCCTGTTTCCGATGGAGCCTTCACCGGCACGATCATCGGCGAGGCAGTGATCGCGGTCCTGCTGATCATCGTGGCCAACGGCATCATGCGAGGCAGCAGCGGCATGCGCCTCCTGGTCGCGATCGTGCAGGCGCTGTCGATGGCGTCGGCTGTCTTCATCCTGGTCGCTCACCACACGGGCGGCCTGGTGTATCAGGCGGTGTTCTCGCTGTTCCTCGGCGTCTTCGTGCTCTGGGCGCTGTATGGCCACGACGAATCGGATCGCTTCTTCGAGACCAACGGCTGACGACGTCGGTCGGGGCCGACAAGTCAGATCGGAGAGCATGTCCGACGTCGACGGGTGCAGCGATCGATCACGACGCGACGCCGACTGGCGCAACTGCCTGCACGGGCCGGTGGCGCAGGAGGTGCTTCATGACGAATCTCGCGTCGCGCTGCATGCCGACGACCGAGTCCGACGCCGCCGAGTACTGGAAGTGCAGTCCACAGAAGTACAGACCGGGCTCGGACTCGACGATGCCGCGGACGGTGTGTCGGCTCGCCGCCCTCGCCGAGCACCGGGACGTCGAGCCACGGAAACGACGGTCGGAATCCGGTACACCACACGACGGCGGCAACGTCGAGCACCTCGCCGTCGTCGGTGACCGGCCGACCGTCCGCCACCGAGACGATGCGCGACACCCGACGAGCGACGGCCGCGACGTCCTTCGGCTTGACCCTCACGAGCGGTGACTTCCCGCCGGCGGCGGCGAGCGTTGCGGCCGATCGGGGTGCGCAGGGTGATGACGTGCATCAGCACGGCGAACACGCCGCTGACCAGCACGTGTCGGGCCAGCCAGGGTTCGATCCGGAACGGGATCACCGCGCCGGTGTCGCCGGCGACGACGAGCTCGTGCGTCGTCGGCCAGATCGATCGCGATGTCCGCACCGCTGTTGCCGACGCCGACGATCAGCACGGGCCCGTCGGGGAGCTGGGCTCGGCGATCGGTAGCGCCGACGAGTGGAGCTGCACGATCGACGGATCGAGCTCGGACGGCGAACGGCGGCACTCTCGGGTCGTGGTGGCTCGACGTCGCGACGACGACGTTCGAGGATCGCAGGACCCTGCCGCCGGCGCAGATCTCGAAGCCGTCGCCACGGCGCGCCACGTTGCTGACCGGCGTGTCGAGTCGGACCGGAAGGTCGAAGTGGCGTGCGTACTCCTCGAGGTAGTCGGCCATCTGGTCCTTGGTGATGTACTCGTCGCGCTTCGCGGGGAACGGGAGCCCCGGGAGGGCGTTGAAGCGGGCGGGCGTGAACAGCAGCAGCGAGTCCCAGCGGCGACGCCACGAGTCGCCGATCCGCTCGTTGGCGTCGAGGATCACGAAGTCGCGCTCTGCCGCCCGGAGGTGGTGGCCGATCGTGAGACCGGTCTGGCCGCCCCCGATCACGACGGTGTCGAACGTCTCGACCTGGGTGGGTTCCGTGTGCATCGTGTGCTCCTCATCGTCTCGGCTGGTGGGACGATTCGACCGTACGGAGATCGCGTGGTCGGGCGCATCGGGTGATCGCACCATTTCGTGCGAGGCGGCGGATGGGTGATTGTGTGTAGCGCCGGTGCCTGGCGGCACGGTCAGCCGAGGTCGTGCTCGTATGCGTACGCGGTCGCCGCCGCCCTCGACGACACGCCGATCTTGGCGAAGATGTTGGCGATGTGGCGGGCGACCGTCTTGTCGCTGATGAACAGCTCCTCGGCGATCTTCCGGTTGGTCTTCCCGGTCGCGACCTGGCGCAGGACCTCGAGTTCGCGGCCGGTCAGTCCGGCGGCCGCGACCGGCGTCGAAGTGACGCGATGCCGGCATCGATCCGCTCGACGTCGGGCGCCGCACCGAGCCGTTCGAACGTCGCCCGCGCAGCGCTCGTCTCGAGATCGGCGGTGTCGAGATCACCGAGCACCGCGCAGGCACGTCCGATCAGCTCACGGGTGCGGGCCACCTCGTAGACCGCACCCAGCTCGCCCCAGATCTCGGCCGCCTCCCGCAATCCGGCGAGTGCACGTTCCGCCTCGTTCTCGACCAGGGCCACCCGGGCCCCGGCCATCGCGGGCGAGCGCAACGATGAACCCAGTTGGTGCCGTCCGCGGCGAGATCGGCGAGCTCGTCGGCCGAACGCCGTGCAACGTCGTGCCGGCCGGCCGACACCGCCACCTCGACGTGGGCCGCGAGGAGTCGTGGTCGTTGCTGCGCCAGCAGGCCTTCGTCGAGCACACGGGCCAGCGTCCTCTCGGCAGCATCGGCATCGCCCGTCGCCAGACGCAGCAACGCGAGCCCGGGTTGGGGGTCGCGACCGCATTCGCTCGCTCGACGGTACGAGCGGGTCGCCTCGTCGACCTCGCCGCGAAGGCGTTGGAGCTCGGCCAGCTGGTACACGGCGGCCCCGAGCGGGGGCTGGCCCGGAGGGTCGGACAGCAGGGCGCAGGCCCGCACGCGCCTCGTCCGTCGACTGGTCCCAGCTGCCGTCGAGTTGGAGGACCTCGGAACGGTGGACGAGACAGCGGCCACGGAACGGGACGAGGTCCGGTTGGCGATCGCACCACGCCGCAGGTGCCCGGGTCCACTCGCGTGAACGCCCGAGGTCACCGATGTCGTGGCACGCCTCGACGACGCCGCAGTAGACGATTCCCGCGATGGCCGGCGACACCTCCTCGGTGATGACCGCCACCATCGCGCGATCGAGTGTCTCCAGTCCCTCGGTGACCCGCCCGAGACTGAGCAAGCTCTGGCCGCGACCGAGTCGCCCGAGCGAGCACAGGTCGGCGTCCTCGGCGGTGGTACCGATGGAGAGCGCCTGCTCGAAGTGGCCGAGCGCGGTCTCGGCGTCACCAGCTCCGAGCGCTGCCAGCCCGTGCGGCAGCATCACGTACCCACGCTCGGCAGCGTCGGGGTCGAGGCCGGCCGCCAGTTCCGATGCCCGGCCGATCCACGCGCCGCCCTGTGCGGGCTCGCCGCGCAGCATCAGATCCATCCCGAGGGAGAACGCAGCGCGCGAGGCGCCCGGTCGGTCGTCCTCGCGGAGGCACTCGTGGAAGAGCCGCTGGCGGATCTCGTCACCGAGGTCGTCGTCGCCGCAGAGATGTGCCGCCGTGGCCAGGAGTGCGAGGTCCTCCGTGGCGAGCGGAGACTCCGCGTCGGCGGCGACGAGCAGCTCACGGGCCTCCCGCCAGGCCCGTTCCTCGAAGGCCGCACGCGCGCGCTCGAGTCGGGACATGGTGACCAGCCTCGCGCTTTTCGGGGCCGACCCGTTTCGCGACCGCTACCTCGCCTGAGGGGCCCGGTTCGGCGGTCTCCCGACGAACTCGGTGGCTGCAGTCCCGGAATGCGGGACGGAGATCACCGAGATCGCTCAGTCGGCGACGTCGAAGGCGGCGATCACCTTCGTGGGGTGGAGCCGCACCAGCAGCTCGCCGGGGACGCCGTTGCGGCGACCGAACTCCTCGGCCCGGTCGGCGCCCATGTAGCGACCACCGATGATCGTGGCGAAGCGGCGCACCTCGTCGAGGTCGTCGTGCAGCGTGACGGTGCCGTCGATCTTCACGAACGAGAACGGCGGCGAGTCGTCGTCGACCACCATCGACGCCCGTCCCTCCCGCGCCAACGCCCGGCCCTTGCCGGTGTCGGCGCCGGTGTTGAACACCACGTCGTCACCGTCGAGCACGAACCAGATCGGCGCCACGTGCGGTGCACCGTCCGACCCCACCCACGCCACCTTGCCCGTGCGGGTCCCCCGCAGCAGGAAGTCGCGCACCCGGTCGTCCGACATCGAGGCCATGACCCAGTATGACCCTGCCGCGTCGACTCGCTCCGCTCAGGCCTCGACGAACTTGCGCTCGTCGAGTTCGTCCTCGCCGTCCCAGCGGTAGGCGCGCAGGACGCCGCCCTTCGCGACACTGAAGTCGAGGCACGTCGCTCGGGGGTTGACCGGCTCGGCAGTCTCCTTGCGCCACCAGTAGTGGCCGAACAGCACCGGGTCGGGCTCGGTGTACGGCTGCAGCTCGTCGTCGGTGAGCGGGCGGTCGGGGAGTTCGTCGATCGATCGGCCGTCGGCGTCGTGGAGCTGCGTGGCGTCCGCGATCAACACGGCGCTGCGCAGCGTGGTCGCCTCGCTGTCCCACCAGCGCAGCCGGGCGTGGTCGCGCGGGTGGCCGTCCTTGTCGAGGTATCGCACGCCGTCGAGGCGGACCTCGGGACCCTTCAAGACGGTCTCGACCGCGTCGTGGGTCGGCGTGCCCGCGGTCGTGGCGTCGATCACGAGCCGTTCGGTGAGGGTGTTGCCCGGGCCGGTCTCGGCCTCGAGGTGCTCGATGTGGTCGGCGCTCCAACAGGCATGCACCACCCGCAGGCCGCCGAGGTCGAGCCACAGCGGAATCGTCGTGAACCAGTCGATGATCGAGCGGTGCAACGGCGAGCCGAAGGCGACGTCGGACAGGAACGCCTGGTGCTGGCCGGTGTTCTTCTCGTTGTGGGGCCGGCAGTAGTCGTCGCGCTCGGGATGGTGCGTGGCGTAGGCGACGGCGTTGAACTCGTGGTTGCCGAGCACGACCTGCGCCGAGCCGGCGGCGACCATCGCCCGCACCGTCTGCAGCGTGTCGAGCTGGCCCGGACCACGATCGATCAGGTCGCCGACGAACACTGCCGTCCGGTCCGGATGCGACCAGACGCCGTGCCGTTCGGCGTAGCCCATCGACGCGAGCAGCCCGCGCAGCCGGTCTGCGTGACCGTGCACATCGCCGATGACGTCGAACGCCGTCATCACCACAGTCTTGCCGATCGCACTCGGGCTGCTGTCGCGCAGCGGCGGCCGGTGGCGCCGGGTGTCGTGGTGTGCGGCGATGTGCTCAGATGATCGAGGTGATGGGGTAGGCCCATCGGACAGCGAGGAGCACGACATGTCGCCACGATCGATCGGACTCGACGACGAGCTGTCCGCCTACGTCGCCGCGCATTCCACGCCGCCCGACGCAGTTCGGCGCCAACTGATCGAGCGCACCGAAGCGCTCGGCGACGCCGCCGGCATGCAGATCGCTCCCGAGCAGGGCGAGTTCCTCACGATGCTGACCTCGCTGGTCGGCGCCCGCTTCGCCGTCGAAGTCGGCACGTTCACCGGCTACTCGGCGCTGTCGATCGCCGGCGGCCTCGCCGACGGCGGGCGCCTGTTGTGCTGCGACGTCAGCACCGAATGGACCGACATCGCCCGCGAACACTGGGCGCTCGCCGGCGTCGACGACCGCATCGACCTGCGCGTGGCGCCCGCGATCGAGACGCTGCGCGCGCTGCCCGCCGACGCCGTCGTCGACTTCGCGTTCATCGACGCCGACAAGGGCGGCTACCTCGACTACTACGAGGAACTCCTCGCCCGCCTCGCGCCACACGGTCTGATCTGCGTCGACAACACGCTGTGGAGCGGCGCCGTGATCGACACGGAGGTCCAGGACTCGAACACCGAGGCGATCCGCCGCTTCAACGACCACGTCGCCGCCGACGCTCGTACCCGTCAGGTGATCGTGCCGATCGGCGACGGCCTCACGCTGATCCGCCGAGCCTGACCGATCCACGACGCAGCGAGTACCCGGTTCGCGGCGCCGTTGGGGTCACTCGCCGGCGACGACCGTGAGTTCGACCGAACACGCCGAGCCGTCGGTCAGACCTTCGGCGGTCCGTACCTGCTTCTTCACCGGCAGCAGATAGGTCCCGCGTTTGGTGTCGGGGAAGAGCGACGTGCGCCACGTCGTCGACCCGATCGTCACCTCGACGCGCAGTGAACCGAACCCGGCCTCGAGGTGGCCGTAGCGCTGGTCGATGTCGTCGGCCAACTCCTCGGGAAGGCTCACGAAGAACCACGCTGCCGACCCCTGGTGTTCCCACACCTCCGCGCCGAACCGATACCGATCCACCGCCGGGACGGTAGCGGTGCTCGACTTCCTCGCGTAGGGCGCAGGTCGAGCCCGATCGCGATTGCGGCACGGGTGCGGTCGACCGCACAGCTGCCGCGCGGACTCTGCCAGCATCGTCCGATGGCCGATGATCGAACCACCGTCTTCGTCGCCCGTCGATTCCACACGATGGAGCCGGGCTTCCCGACCGCAGAGGCCGTGGCGGTGCGCGACGGGCGGATCCTCGCGGTCGGATCGCTGCAGACCGTCACCGACGCGCTCGGCGACGAGCCGTTCGAGGTCGACGAGACGCTGCGCGACCACGTGGTCCTTCCGGGTCTGATCGACCAGCACCTGCACCCGCTGCTCGGCGCGACGACCCTGGCGATGGACGTGATCGCCACCGAGGACTGGGTGCTCCCCGACCGCACCTTCCCCGCCGCCCGCTCGCACGAGGAGTACCTCGCCCGACTCCGCGCCGCCGAGGAGGCGCTCGATCCCGACGAATGGCTGACCACGTGGGGCTACCACTCGCTCTGGCACGGCCATCTCGACCGGGCCGTCCTCGACGAGATCAGCGCCACCCGGCCGATCGTCGTCTGGCAACGGTCGTGCCACGAGCTGTACCTCAACAGCGCGGCGATCTCCGCGCTCGACATCACCGCCGAGTCGGTCGCCGGTCGCGGGCCGGCGAGCGACCAGATCGACCTGGACGCCGGCCACTTCTGGGAGGCGGGGTTCTTCAACGTCGTGATGGGCAAGGTCGCCCCGCACATCATCAGCCCCGAACGCATCGAGCGCGGGCTCCACCAGCTGGTCGCCTACCTCCACCAGCACGGCGTGACTGCGATCAACGAACCGGGCATCGCATGGGGGATCGAGCCGTTCGAGCTGTACCAGCAGATCCTCGGCGCCGACGACGCGCCCTTCCGCACGTCGTTCCTCGTCGACGGGCGGACCCAGGCCGCCCGCGGGCTCGACCCTGGCGCGGTCGTCGACGACGCACTCGAACAGATCGCCCGGGCCCCGCACGGCAAGGTGTCGCTGCTGGCGGGGCAGGTGAAGATGTTCGCCGACGGGGCGATCATCTCGCAGCTGATGCAGATGCGCGAGCCCTACCTCGACGCCGCCGGGCTCCCCGACCTCGACCACCACGGCGAGTGGATGGTGGAACCCGACGTGCTCGAGACCTACTTCCGCATCTACTGGGACGCCGGCTGGCAGATCCACACCCACGTCAACGGCGACCTCGGCCTCGACGTCCTGCTCGACATCATCGAGCGGTGCATGATCGCCACCCCGCGCGCCGACCACCGCAGCGTGATCGTGCACTTCGCCAACTCGACCGAGGAGCAGGTCGACCGGATCGCCCGCCTCGGATGCATCGTGTCGGCCAACCCCTACTACCCGGTCGGCTTCGCCGACCGCTACGGCGACTTCGGGCTCGGCCCCGAGCGCGCCGACACGATGGTGCGCAGCGCGTCGGTGCTCGCCCGCCGCGTTCCGCTCGCCTTCCACTCCGACCTGCCCATGGCGCCCGCCGAGCCGCTCGCGCTCGCCTCGTTCGCCGTCAACCGGATCACCGAGACCGGCCGCGTCGCCGCGCCCGAACAACGCATCGAGTGTCCACGACGCGCTGCGCGCCGTGACGATCGAGGCCGCGTACTCGTGGCAGCTGGAGCACGAACTGGGCAGCATCGCCCCCGGCAAGGCGGCCACGTTCACCGTGCTCGGCGCGGATCCGTACGACGTCGACCCGACGCGCCTGCGCGAGGTGCCGGTGATCGGCTCGGTCTTCGAAGGGCGCTGGTTCCCGGTGCCCGAAGGTCGTCGCCGCGACCTCGTGGGCCACGCGCCTCGGCTCGTCGCGCTGCCGGGGTCGAGCGACCGGTCGGGATCAGCCGATCACCATCACGAGGGCCACGGCTGCTCGTGCGAAGTGGCCCGACACGTGGCGCAGGCCTGGCGCACCGTCGCCGACGCCCGCCACGACGTCGCCTGACGCCACTCCGCTGCTTCGGAGCGCGTCACCGATGACGTCCGACGCCGGCATCACCCAGGTCGTGCTGATGGCGTTCCGTGAGCAGTCGGCTACGAACCCTGCGCAAGTCGTTCGAGGTAGGCCTGCAGCGTCGTGTCGTCGAAACAGACGAACCGGACCGTGGCCACCGACGTGGGAGTCGAGCGCACGGTGTCGATCGCGATCTCGGTCGCGGCGTCGAGGGGGTAGCCGAAGATGCCGGTGGAGATCGCCGGGAACGCGACCGTGGCCGCGCCCACCTCGTCGGCTCTCGCCAGCGAGTTGCGATAGCAGTCGGCGAGCCGCTCCGGTTCGCCCGACCCACCACCGCGCCAGCGCGGGCCGACGGCGTGGATGATCCACGTGGCGGGGAGATCGAACCCGGGCGTCACCTTGGCGCCGCCCTCCGGGCACCCGCCGAGCGCACGGCACGCCTCGTCGAGTCTCGGGCCGGCCGCCCGATGGATCGCCCCGTCGACGCCGCCCCCGCCGAGCAGTGACGAGTTCGCCGCGTTGACGATCGCGTCGACGCGCTCCTTGGTGATGTCGCCCAGCACCGCTTCGAGCTTCACCTGCACCTCCTCGCTCGTCTCATTCTGCCTCCCGGATGCGAACCCGCCGGCGCACTTCTCGGCGGAATCAGTCCCGTATCCCGGGACGCATTCCGCCGAGAACCGTCAGGACCTCGGTGGTGGCCGCGCAGGCACTGCCCTGCGCGCGGCGTCAGCTCGTCGCGGCCGTCCGCGACGCGAGCAGCTCGCGGACGCGTGGGGCGACCTCGGTGCCGTACAGCTCGATGCTGCGCATCAGCGTCTCGTGCGCCAGCGTGCCGGCGGAGTACTTCATGTCGAAGCGGCTGGCGCCGAGCGCATCGACGGTGGCTGCGATCTTGCGGGCCACCGTCCCGGGCGACCCGACGTGCAGTGCACCGTCGGGGCCCGCGGCCTGCTCGAATTCGGCCCGGGTCGCCGGAGGCCACCCGCGCTCGGCACCGATGCGGTCGCGCATCGGCTTCCAGTGGGGCCACAGCTCGTCGAGCGCCTGCTCGTCGGTCGGTGCGACGTGGCCGGGGGAGTGGACGCCGACCGGTTGCGGTGCGTGGCCGAACTGGTCGAGGGCACGGTGGTACAGCTCGACGAACGGCGTGAACCGTGCCGGCGATCCACCGATGATGGCGAGCATCAGGGGCAGACCGTGGCGGGCGGCCCGCACGATCGACTCGGGGCTGCCGCCCACACCGACCCACGCCCGCAGGCCACCCTCGGTGCGCGGGTACACCTGGAGACCCGGCACCGGCGCCCGGGTGGTGCCGCTCCACGTGACCGGCTCCTCGCGCAACAGGTGGGTGAACAGGTCGAGCTTCTCCTCGAACAGCTCCTCGTAGCGCTCGAGGGGGTACCCGAACAGCGGGAACGACTCGGTGAACGAGCCGCGCCCGAGGATCACCTCGGCGCGCCCGTTCGAGATCGCATCGACGGTGGCGAAGCGCTGGAACACGCGGACCGGGTCGTCGGAGCTGAGCACCGTGACGGCGGACCCGAGGCGGATCCGCTCGGTGCGAGCGGCGATGGCGGCCAGCACGGTCTCCGGCGAGGAGACCGCGAAGTCGTCGCGGTGGTGTTCGCCGACGCCGAAGAAGTCCAGACCGAGGTGGTCGGCCAACACGGCCTCGTCGACCACGTCGCGGATCACCTGTGCCTCGCTGAGGCGATGACCGTCGGCGTCGACCGTGACGTCACCGAACGTGTCGAGGCCGAGTTCGATGGGGCGTTCGACGGAGGGTCGCTCGTGGAGTGAAGTAGTTGCGGTCACAAACATTTCAACCGCCGTCGCGTCCCCGGCATTCCCCGCGAACCAGGGGCCGGAAATCGTGAGGCGGGGGTTGGTCTAGGGTGGGTGTCGACGACCCCGGGGGCAAGGAGGGTACGACGATGATGAAGCAGGTCTTGGTGGTGTGCGGCGCGATGCTGCTCCCGCTCGCAGCGTGCGGAGGGTCCGACGAGTCGTCCGACGGGTCGGGGGACGCGGCGACGGCAACCGAAGCTCCCCCGCCCGACGGCGACACCGACGGCACCGTGGCCGAGCCCGCGGCCGAGGCGACCACGCCGGCATCCGGGGACGACGGTGGGGAGTCCGGCGGATCCGGCCCGTCGACCGCGACGGCGACGATCGGCGGCGAGACGTACGAGTTCTCCACCGAAGGAGCCGTCGTCGCCCAGTGCCAGACCGACATGTTCGGCGTCTTCTCCGTGCAGTTGCCGGGGGTCGACGGCGACAGCGGCATCAACATCATCGCCCTCCTCGAGGGCACCGACCCGGCGGTCGTCGAACAGGTCGACGCCGTCCAGGTCAGCGTCGGCGACGACGACTGGGTCGCCGACGAGTCGAGCGACCTCTTCGACATGTCGGACGCGCTGCAGCCCGGAATGAGCCAGGTCGACTCGGTCGAGATCGACGGCAGCACGGTCAGCGGGACGGCGACGTTCGTCCGCCAACTCAGTGTCTTCGGCGGAGGTGAACCCGAGACCGTGACCGGCACGTTCGAGGCCACCTGCGGCGAGGAGCGCCTCTCCTAGCGAGCCCGACCTTCACGAACGACGCCCCGAGTGGACGTCGGTCCTACTCACACCCCTTCTTATGGTATCCGTTCGGATACCGGTCGGGTATCCTGTGGGAGATGGACGCAGCACGGTTGATCCGCACGGCGCGGCAGCGGGCAGGGCTCTCGCTGCGCGAACTCGCCCGACGCGCTCACACCTCGCACTCGACCCTGGCGGCGTACGAGCAGGCTCACAAGACACCCAACGTCGACACCCTCGACCGAATCCTCACCGCCTGCGGCTTCCGCGTCGACGTCACGCTCGAACCACGACCGGCCGACGTCGCCATCGATCCCGTCGCTCGTGGGCGTGAACTCGTCGAGGTGCTCGAGCTGGCCGAGCTGTTCCCGGCGCGCCACAGCCCCACGCTCACCGCCCCCAAGTTCGGCGCGGTCGCATGACCGACGCACCCTCGCTGGCCGACAAGATCGTCGCCATTCACCAGGCGCTCGACGACGCCCACCTCCCGCATGCATTCGGTGGCGCACTCGCGCTCGCCTGGTGTACGCAACGCGCCCGTGGCACCATCGACATCGACGTCAACGTGTTCGTCCCCGCCGAGCGCACCGGCGATCTCCTCGCGGCGCTGCCCGCCGAGATCTCGCCCACCGACGCGGAGGTCGCACAACTCGAGGCCGACGGTCAGACCCGCCTCTGGTGGGCCAACACGCCGGTCGACGTGTTCCTCGACACCACACCGTTCCACGCCGACGCCGGCGGCCGCATCCGATCGGAACGCTTCGCCGGACACGACGTCCCGTTCCTCGCCTGCCGGGACCTTGCAGTGTTCAAGGCATTCTTCGACCGGACGAAGGACTGGGCCGACCTCGAGGAGATGCAGGCGGCCGGCACCCTCGACGTCGAGGCCGTCGCCGGCGTGCTCGTGCACTACCTCGGCCCCAACGATCCCCGCATCGCTCGCCTCCTCACGCTGGCCTGATCCTCCGCTAGACCGGCCGTCGCGCGGTCAGGGGTGGGGACAACCCCACCCCCGATTCGCCAGCGTGCTCCATGTCGCCGTGGGCCCGGGGAGGCGCACGATGACGTCATGAGCACAACGTCAGTCCTCCTCGCCGAACCGCTGCCCGAACCGTCGCCCGTCTCCACTCCGGCGAGCCCGTCGGCCCTCGTCGAGGCACGCGACCTGACCCGGATCTGGGGCCGCGGCAACGCAGCCCAGATCGGCATCTCGGGCGTCGACCTCGACCTTCGCCGCGGCGAGCTGGTTGCGCTGATCGGTCCGTCCGGATCCGGCAAGAGCACCCTCGGATCGCTGCTCGCCGGAATCGATCAGCCGACCTCGGGCTCACTGGTCGTCGGAGGCGACCGGATCGACCAGATGCGTCCCGACCGCCTCGCCACGTGGCGTGGTCAACACGTCGGGATCGTCTTCCAGGACTTCCACCTGTTGCCGACACTCACCGCGCTCGAGAACGTCGAACTCGCGGTCGAGCTCGGCGCCGGGCGGGTCGGACGTCGTGAACGACGCACCCGGGCGCGGGAGTCGCTCGAGCGGGTCGGGCTCGACGGGCTGACACGCAAGTTGCCCGCCCAGATGAGCGGAGGCGAACAACGAGCGCGTCGGAATCGCACGAGCAATGGTCCGCGAGCCGGCGTTGCTCGTCGCGGACGAGCCGACCGGCAGCCTCGACCAGGCCAACGGACACGCAGTGTTCGAGCTGCTCACCGGGCTCGCCCACCACGGCACGACGATCGTCTTCATCACCCACGACCTGGCGCTCGCCAACAGCGCCGACCGTGTCGTGGCGATGATCGACGGTCGCATCGAATCGATCACCGAGCGGGGGGAGCGCTGAGATGTCCGGAATCCTGCACCAGTTCAGCCGGGCCCCGGGCCGCATCCTCGCCAGCATCTTCGCGTTGGCGTTGGCGGTCGGGGCGATCGGCGTACTCGCGGTCCCCACCGTCGCCGGGGGGACACTCCATTCCGCCGCCGAGAGCAGCGGACTCGCCGACATCGTCGTGGCGACAACCCCGCTCGACGCCGACCAGATCGCACGAGTGGCCGCACTCGACGGAGTCGCTGCCGCCGAAGGCGAGGCCGTCCTCGCCGTGACCACAGCGGCGGGCACCGAGACCGATCTGATCGGTCTCGACTTCGACCAGCAGACGATGGACGTCATCGAGTTGACGGCAGGCCGGATGCCGGCCGATGGACACGAGATCGTCACCAGCCCTGGCTTCGGCGAGGTCGGCGACCGGGTCGTCGTCGACGACACCTCGTTCGAGATCGTCGGGAACGGCGGCACCCTGTGGTGGTCGGACTCCGCCGTCGCCTACGCCGACCTCGACTCGGTGGCCGCTCGCACCGGCGGGACCACTCGACTCGTGATCACCGCCGTCGACGACGGAGCCGACGAACTCCGGGCGATCGCGGATGCCACGCGTGACGTGCTCGCAGAGCGAGGGGACTCGTTCACCGAATTTCCGGTCTACCTGCCCGACGGCTCGACACCGATCGATGCCGACATCGAGCAGGTGAGCACGCTCATCGGCCTGCTCGGCGTCGTGGCCGGGCTGGTCGCGTTGGTCCTGCTCGCGTCGACCACGAACACGCTGATCACCGAGCGCACCCGCGAGGTCGCGGTGATGCGGGCGCTCGGCGGCCGCGCTCGACCCTTGCGCCGTCGCCTGCGGCGCATCGCGCTTGCGATCACCGCGGTGGCGCTGGCTGTCGGCCTTCCGCTGGGCGTGCTCATCAGCAACCTCATCGCCCGGATGGTGCTCCAGGAGTTCGTCGGCGTCACGCCCGACTTCGCGATCGACTGGTGGGTCGTGGCAGCGAGTGCGATCGGTGCGCTCGTCGGTGCTCGGCTGGTTGCGGCACGAGCCGCCGCTCGGGTCACTCGGCGTCCGCTCGCCGAGGCGTTGCGCGATCGCGACGGGTCGCCATACGGCCACAGCGTGACGCAGCGCTTTGCCGCCCGCGTCCCGACCGGTGGTCTGTTCGGTCGGCTCGCAGCTCGCGCCTCGATCCGCCGGCCGGCCCGGACCGTCGCGATCCTCGTCCAGATCGCCGCTGCGGTCGCCGCGGCGTTTCTCGTGCCGAGCCTCGTCACGTCGGTCAACGGATTCAACGACGCCACGACGGCGCCGTGGACGTGGGAGTCGCTCACCGAGGCTCGCGACCCGGGCCTGCCGTTCGAGGTCGCTGCCCTCGCGAACCGTGACGACGTCGAGGCCGGTGTGTACTCGTTCGGGGAGATCGACGACTGGGAGGTCGACGTCTTCGGCTTCGGACCGGACACGGAGTACTTCCAGAGTGAGCTCGCGAGCGGGAGGTGGCCGTCGGCCGGTTCCCGCGAGGCGATGCTCAGCGCCGGCTTCGCCGATCGTCGCGGACACCACGTCGGCGACACGATCACGATCGACTTGGCGTCGGGCCCGGTCGACTACCTGATCGTCGGCACGGCGCAGGATGCGGGTCGGGCCCTGTATGCCGACCGGGACGTTCTCGCCGTCGATCTCGGGACTCCGGGCGGCGCCAATGTGATCTGGTCGTCGGATCCGGCGCCGGCGCTCGAGCTCCCGGTTGCCGCCACGGTGACGACCGCCGACGAGATGGCCGCCGAGAGCCGAGCCGGTCGCGATGCGATCGTGATGGTGTTCGGCGCCATCGGCATCATCGTCGCCGGCGTGGCGGCGCTGGCGGTCATCTCGTCGATGACGGTGAGCCTCTACGAGCGTCGCCACGAACTCGCGGCACTCCAGGCGATCGGGGCCCGCCGCCGACGTCTGCGCGGCCTGCTCGTACGTGAGCTCGTGCCCATCGGTCTGCTCGGCGTGGCCGGCGGTCTGGCACTCGGCGCCCTCGGCACACGCGGCATCATCGGCTCGTTCGAGTCCAGCAATGCCGTCGACATCGGCGTCGTCGACGCCACGGCGGCGATCCCGTTCATCATCGTCGGCACCGTCGCCGTGCTCGTGCTGCTCGCCACCGTCGTCGCCCGCAGCGTCGGGCGCCGGCCGCTCGCGGTCACCCTGCGGGGTGCGGCATGACCGCCTCGACCGACTCGGTGATGTCGTCGTCGAGCGGCTCATCGCCGGCAGCAGGCGTCGAGCGCGAGACTGGCGCCGTGAACCAGCTCCCGCCGCCGACCCGGCCCGGTGCCCCGACGCCGCCCCCGGCGGACGGGCAACCGGCGTCGCCTGCGGGCGCGTCCGAGGAAGGTTGGGACTGGGACCGGGCTCGCGATCTCGCCGAGACGTGGTTTCGCCCCCTCACCGCAGCGGAGGGATGGAAGGCACTGCTGTTCCTGTTTGCGAGCGCCATCGCGGCGCCGTTCCTCTTCGCGGCCATGGTGGCACTCGGCGCGATCACCTTCGCGCTGCTGTTCGTCGTCGTCGGCTTCCTGTTGATCGTGCCGTTCTTCCGGCTGGTCGAGGTGCTCACCGGAGTCGAGCTTCGGCTCGCCGCGTACGCCGGCCACGAGATCGAACCGCGTGCCGTTGTGCCACTCGGGGGAATCGGACCGCGAGCGATGTCACGGGCGCTCAGCGATCCTGTCCGGTGGCGACAGGTCGGCTTCGTCGCCGTCAACGTCGTGCTCGCGTTCCTCCTGTTCGGATTCGGGAGCTTCCCGCTGTCGCTCGTCGTCCAGGCGGTGTTCGGTGACGGCATCTTCGGCGGGGGAGGGATCGGGGCGTTCAACCTGTTTGCGCTCCCGCTGGTGGTCGTCGCCGCCGGAGCGATCCCACGGATTGCGATCTGGACGGCTCGCCTGAAGGCCCAGATCGACACCTGGTTCCTCGGCGTCGATCGGCTCGCAGCCGCCGAACGGCGGGTCTCCGACCTCTCGATCCAACGCCAGGACATCCTCGACGCGGTGGCGAGCGAGCGACGCCGGATCGAGCGCAACCTCCACGACGGTGTCCAGCAACAGCTCGTCGCGATCGGCCTCGACCTCGGGATGGCGGCCAACCACGTCGACACCGATCCCGAGACCGCCAAGGAGCTGATCGGCAGCGCTCGCCAGAAGGTCCAGGGCTCGATCGGGGAGCTGCGCCAACTCGGCCGCGGGCTGCATCCGGCGATCCTCGAGGACCGTGGTATCGACGCGGCTCTGTCGGCCATCGTCGGTGGGGCACCGATCCCGATCTCGGTCCACGTCGACGCCGACCTGGATCTCTCGACCGACGTCGCCGAGACGGTCTATTTCATCGCCAACGAGGCGATCGCCAACGTCCTGAAACACGCAGGGGCCCGGGTGGCGTCGATCCACGTCGCCAGAGTCGCAGCGAACGTGCGGGTGACCGTCCACGACGACGGTGCCGGCGGCGCCGACCCGGCACGGGGCACCGGCATCCTGGGGATCCGCGCCAGGGTCC
Source organism: Ilumatobacteraceae bacterium (assembly GCA_963698435.1). Lineage (GTDB taxonomy): Bacteria > Actinomycetota > Acidimicrobiia > Acidimicrobiales > Ilumatobacteraceae > Sva-07. The sequence continues at coordinate 23,511 of CAVOQV010000018.1, forward strand.
ACGCTGTCGATGGCACCTTCGCGATCACGTCGCCTGTCGGCGGGCCGACGACGCTCGTTGCCGAGATCCCCCGTCAGACGGAGCTCGATCGTGGCTGAGGTGGCTGACGCATCTGCCGGTGCGCTGCGAACCGTCATTGCCGACGATTCGGTGCTGCTCCGCGACGGGCTGGTGCGGCTGCTCACCGACTCGGGATTCGACGTGGTGGCCGCCGTCGGCGACGCGGACGCCCTGCTCGACGCGGTGACCGAGCACTCGCCCGACCTGTGCCTCGTCGACGTTCGGATGCCGCCGACCCACACCGACGAGGGGCTGCGGGCCGCGATCGAGATCCGCCGGCGCCACCCGGACATCGCTGTGCTCGTCCTCTCGCAGTACGTCGAGGAGCGGTACGCAGGCGAGCTGTTGACCGGTGACGTCGCCGGCGTCGGTTACCTGTTGAAGGACCGGGTGATCGACGTCGACGATTTCCTCGTCTCGGTTCGGCGCGTCGCCAACGGCGGGAGCGCGATCGATGCCGAGGTCGTCAGCCAGATCCTCGGCCGGTCGCAGCGATCGAGCGACCTCGACCGCCTCACGCCGAGAGAACGTGAGGTCCTGACCCTGATGGCGGAGGGGCTCTCGAACGGTGGGATCGCCGACCGGCTGGTCGTCTCGCACGGCGCGGTCGAGAAGCACATCTCCAACGTGTTCATGAAGCTCGGACTCGACGTCGAGGAGAGCAGCCATCGCCGGGTGCTCGCCGTCTTGACCTACCTCCGCGGCACCTGAGGCGTCGGCCCCGCTTGCGTCTCGGTCAGCCGATGATCTCGAACGTCGCAGCGAGTGGTGTACCCAGGCGTTCGCCGCCTGCGGTGGCGCCGCCGCGCAGGAACTCGTCGGGCGACGCCATGTCGCCACCGAGATGCTCGAGGTACAGGTGGTGGGCGGCGAGCGAGGCGACACCGACGTCGAAGGTGTCGGTCGTGTCGACGCCGTGGGTGGGTTGCGGGCTGCCGCCGAAGGCGACGAACCGCACGCCGTCCCACGCCTCGCCCCGGTCGCCGAACACCCACGGGTTCGCGGCGTCGCGGACGGCGTCGAGCAGCGCCCGGCCGACCGCCCGGTGGTCAGGGTGGTTCCAGCTCGGTCCACCCCAGCTGTCGCGGAAGTTGATCGACAGGACCACGTCGGGCCGGTGACGCCGGATCGCCGCAGCGAGGTCGGCGCGCAACTCCAGCCCCTCGACGATCGCACCGTCGGGCCACCCGAGGAACTCGACGTCGTCGACACCGACGACGCGGCAGCTGGCGAGCTGTTCCTCGCGGCGCAGTGGGCCCACCTCGTCCGGCGGCATCGTCGCGATCCCCGCCTCGCCGTCGGACACCAGGACATAAGCGATGTGCTTGCCCTGCGCCGTCCAACGAGCGACCGCTGCCGCGGAGCCGTACTCCATGTCGTCGGGGTGGGCGACGACGGCGAGCGCCCGGTCCCAGTCCTCGGGAAATGTCTCCAGGTCGGCCATGGCACGAGTGTGCCAGGCGATCGCCGGTCGCTGCAGTTCAGAGCGGAATCGGTTCCGGTATCCGGGACGTATTCCGCCGAGATGTGTCAGGTCGTCGGCGCAGCGCCAGCCTCGGGTCGTTCGAAGACGACGACGGGCGTGTCCGCCGAGCGCGAGGCGGCGTAGGCGTCGAGGCCCTCGTCGATCTCGGCCCACCGGCGCCACAGCCGCTCGCGCTCGTCGCCCTCGACCCTGCGGGCGCGCACCGGGCGTTCCGGCTCGCCCTTCAGGCGGATGACCGCGCTGGGGTTCGCCTCGAGGTTGAGCCACCACGCCGGCTGACCCTCGTCCCAGCCGTTCATCGCCAGCACGACCGGCGTCGAGCCGTCCTCGATGTAGCCGACGATCACGTCTCGCCGATCACCGGACTTCCGGCCGACCGTCGCCAGGTGCATCGCCCCCCAGCCGCGCTTGCTCGCCGGGGTCCACAACACCCGGCTGCCGAGCACGCGGTAGGCGAGCCGGTGCCCTCGCCAGAACAGGTGCTTGAACCACGCCGGTGGCAACTTCGGCGGTTCGGTCGTCGGAGCGTCCATGTCGTCCTCCTTCACCGTCGGGCCGACTCGGCCCGCACGCGGATCCCGTCGAGCATCTTGCGGGTCATCACGAAGCTGACGAGCCCGACGGGGGCCATCAGCCAGCGGGTCGACCGGCGGCCGATGGCCGATCCGCTCGCGGATCAGCAGCCTCGTGCCGCCGAGCGGAGCGGGGCGCAGCGCGAAGGTCCACTGGAACTCGAAGCCGATCCCCGTGTCGCGGGTGGCGACCCGGCCGGTCTTCGGATCGGCGGTCTTCAGCACCAGGGCGACGTTCGGTTCCACGTGCTCGACCACCCAGCCGCCCCTGCGGCGGCGGTCGCCCCAGAGCGGATCGCCGACCGCGAGCTGCTGCCACTCCTCGTGGATCCGGTCGGCGTTGCGGATCCGCAGCCCGAACAGGTTCTCCATCCACGCGTAGCTGTAGAAGCCGCCGCGGTCCGCGCCCATCTGCACCAGCCACGGCCACACCTCCTCGGGAGCCGCGGCGATCGTGATCGCCCGGGTGCACTGGTCCACCGGCGGCGGCGTCAACTCGTCGCCGGGCAGTGGCGCCATCACCTCCTCCTCGGTCGCTCCCCAGTTCCGCTGCCAGGGCGTGAACACCTTCCGCCACGCAACGATCGCCGCCGCGCCGATGCCGGCGGCCATCACTGATCGACGCATCGAACTCACCTCCACCCACCAGTCTCCGCCCCGGCCGCAGCGAGCGACAGGGACCGAGGTCCAGGAACGATCGTCAAGGTCGGGCCCGTGGCTGCCGATGGAGAGTCGTGCCCGAACACAGCACTGCATCTTCGACGGCCCCCGCCGGCCGGGCGATCGGCTTGTCCGCACTGCGCGGTGTCGAGGTCGCCGAGCTGTTGCGGGTGATCACGACGCTGCATGTCGACGGTCTGCTCAGCGACGCCGAGTACCGGGTCACGCGCCAGCGCCTCGTCGCCTCGCACTGATCGCACGCGGCCCGCCCGACGTCGACCTCTGATGCAAGACTCCGACCATGGGTGACACACCGGACTGGTTCGAGATCACGCGCCGCAACGCGCGCTCGGTGCAGACCACGATCGGCTGGATCTTCTGGGATCCGGGCGCGGTGGAGCGCTACGCCGCTCTCGGCATTCCGAAGGACTTCGCCGGCCCGCTCGGCTACATGGCCGCCCGTTGCGCCCCGATCGCCGCCGCCGGACCCGACGCGGTGATCGCAGCGTTCGGTTCGATCAGCCCCGCCGGCATCCGGGCTGCGTTCGACGTGCTCGGCCACGACCCCGCCCGGTTCGAGGCGTGCCGGCTCGCCCGCGACGAGGCCGTCGTCGAGGGGCTGCGCGAGTACTCGCCGGGGATCGTCGAGCCGTTGATCGAACTCGGCCCCGAGCTCTGGCCCGTCGTCGAGCAGCTGCCCGTCATGGGCCGGGTCTTCATGGCCGCCCACCTCGCACTGCCGCGCCCCGACGACCCGCTGCTGTCGGGCTGGCACGCGGTCAACTGCATCCGCGAGTGGCGCGGCGACACCCACTGGGCGATCGTCGTGGCGGCCGGGCTCACCCACCCCGAGGCGTCGATCCTCCACAACGCGCACGTGCACTACGAGACCGACTGGATGCCGACGTCACGCGGTGCGACGCCCGAGGAGATCGACGCCGGCTGGAACGCCCTCGTCCGCAAGGGCCTCGCGGTCGTCGACGTCGGCGGCCACCGGCACGTGAACGCGGACGGACTCGCGCTGCGCGCCCGCATCGAGGACGACACCGACCGCCTCACCACGCTCCCGTGGGAGCTGCTCGGCCAGGAGCGATCGCTGTGGTTCGCCGAGCAGTTCGAGCCGCCGTGCGAAGCCCTGCTCGCCCGGGTCGACGAGACCGCCGGCCCCAACTACCAGCCGGCCTCACGCCTGCACGGGTGACCGATCGGACGCGCGAGACTGCGCCGATGGCACAGGTCAAGCAGGGGCGCTGGACCGCCGAGTACGACGGCGACTTCGTCGTCTTCCTCATCGGTGCCCGCCCCAACAACTTCTTCCATCTGCTGAGGTCGTTCGGCGACCTCGGCGGCCGCCGGGGCATGAACCACATGCTGAAGTACCTCACCGAGCACCCCGAGAAGGGGCTGCTCGGGTACGAGAACGGGTTCCCGACGATCGTGCAGTACTGGCGGTCGTTCGAGCACCTCGAGGCGTTCGCCCGCGACCGTGACGACCCGCACCTCGAACCGTGGCGCAACTACTGGCGTCGCGTCGGCAAGTCTGATCGCACCGGGATCTGGCACGAGACGTTCCTGGTCCGCGCCGGGGAGTGGGAGGCGGTGTACGGCAACATGCCGCCGGTCGGGTTGGGCAAGGCGACCACGCTCATCCCCGTCGCCGAGTCGAGCACCGCGCGCCTGCGCGTCCGCAAGGGATTGCGCAGCGAGGCTCAGGCCGACGGCTAGCCGCCCTTGCGGTACGGGGTCATGTCGAGGCCCGGGTAGGGGGCCTGCCCGTCGGCGAGCGTCTGGTCGTTCCAGTACTCGTGGCCGGGCGGTGGGAAGCCGAACAGATCGCGCTCGCCGTGCGGCGAACCTGGAGCCATCGTCGATGATCCAGCACAGTGTTGGGTCAGCGGCCCCGGGCCGCCCGTCAGCCGTGCTCGGCGAACGCCGTGGCCCGCTCGCCGAGTTCGGTCTCGCCGACCAGTCCGGCCTCGGCGACCAGGGCCTCGAAGGCGTCCTGCCACGCTGCCCAGTAGTCGCCGGGGCCGTCCTCGTCGTGACGGGCCACGTGGCGGATGAGGTGGTCGCGAAACGTCTCGTAGTCGATCAGCCCCGCATCGCAGGCGGCCATCGTCGTGGCGAAGATGCGACTCTGCCACGCCTCGGTGAAGGCCAGTTCGCCGTTGGCGCGCGCGGAGGCGCCGCGTCGCCGTCGACGTCGAGTTCGGGCCTCAACGTGCGACCCCGATCATCTGGTCGCGGGTGACGAGTTCGGCGAGTGCGTCCTCGTCGAGACCGTCGGTGCCCCCCGGCCGCTCCGGCAGCACGAAGTAGCGAACCTCGGACGACGAATCCCACACCGTGATGTCGACGTCGGGCGGGAGTTCGCATCCCATCTCGGAGAGAACGGCCCGCGGCTCGCGCACCACCCTCGACCGGTAGGCCAGCGACTTGTACCAGGCGGGTGGCAGGCCGAGCAGCCCCCACGGGTAGCAGGAGCACAGCGTGCACACGACCACGTTGTGCGCGTCGGGCGTGTTCTCGACCACCACCAGATGGTCGACCTGCGGACCGCCGAGTCCCAGCTCGCCGATCGCCTCGAGCCCGTCGGTGAGCAGGCGCTCCTTGAACGCAGGGTCGCTCCACGCTTTCGCGACGACCCGAGCGCCGTGCATCGGGCCGAGCTGGTTCTCGAAGTAGTCGAGCGTGGCGTCGACCGCTGCGGGGTCGATGAGGCCCTTCTCGATCAGGAGCGCCTCCATGGCGTCGGCCCGCAGCGCCCGCGGGTCGTCGTGGGTCGTGATCGTGATCGTGATGGTCGTCGGTGTGTTCGTCGGTCATGCGGCCTCCAGGTAGGGCTCGAAGAGGTCCACGCTCACCGTGTGATCGCCCTCACCCCAGAGATCTCCGGCGAGGAACTGCACGGCGTAGACGTACTGGGGGTCGTCTCCGCGTCCGTGGGCGTGGGTGTCGGGAAAGACGAACGCCGGATACGCACGGGTGACCACCCCGCGGTGCCCGCGGACGTAGCGGGGCAGGCGGGTGTGCCCGACGGGATGGATGTCGCGAGCACGCACCGTCTCGCCCACCCCGAACCTCGGCGATCGATCGAGTTCGCGCCTCGGGCCGCCCTCGGGCGACGCGGCGGGCAGACCGCGCGGTGGTACCACGCTCGGGCGGGCCCGGGCGCTGCCGACCCGGGCGTCGAGCTCGTCGCTGTCGAGGAGACCGCGCTCGACGAGGCGGATCTCCAGCGCTCCGAGCCAGCGGCCGAAGTAGTCGGCGGTGAGGTAGAAGCCCGGATCGAGTCGCTCGATCGAGTGGCGGAACTCGTCGGTGTTCCCGACGATCTGCACTCCTGACGCGAGGGCGAAGGCGGTCCGCTCCCACGGGGCGTGGAACAGCGCCTCGTCGCGCACCATCGGGCCGAAGCCCTCCATGCCCCCCATGTCGTGAACGCCGTCCATCACGAGTCCTCCGTCGGGGAGGCTAGTTGGTCCGCCACGTCGGCCTTCGAGCCGCTGCTCCACGGCGAGGAACCGATGGGGTTCGGCTACGTCGAGCACGCCGAGGGGGTGACCGGCGACCTGGTACGCGCCGGCGGTTTCGAGATCGTCGTCGCCGGCGAACGGTTCCCGGCGCGGGCCTCGCTGTCGTCGATGTACGACCCGAACAACGAGCGCGTCCGAATGTGATCGTGCTGCTGATCTCGCACTGCCTGTCAGGTGGGGGGTGCGAAGGTCCACACGTCGTTGTCGACGCGCAGGTAGTTCTCGGGGTCGGTGAAGTCGAACGTCTCGCGGTCGCCGCCGAACGTCAACACGTTCGGCCCGGTGTCCGGGTCATCGATCACCAGCGCGTCGAAGTCGTAGCGCATCGCCGTCGGGTCGGCACTGCCCCACGGATTGGTCGGGAGTTCGGTCCACTCGGCCCCGTCGTCGCTCACCCACATGTCGGTGGGGTTCACGAGCAGCCCGAAGCCGCCGAAGCAGAGAAACTGATTGCCCACCAGCTCACAGACGTGGCCGGGTCGGGGACTCCACCCGGCCGAATCGGTGACCAGCTCCCAGGTCGCCCCGTCGGCGGTGACCCACACGTCGTTGAAGTACGGGGCCTCGCAGTCGGGGAGTGGATCGCAGGTGAACCCGTCTTCGCCGCCGAACAGGAAGAGCAGGTCGTCGCGCACCACAGTCGCGCCGCCCGCGCGCGGCTCCCACGGCGCAGCGTCGGTCATCAGTTCCCACTCTGCTCCGTCCTCGCTGCGCCAGACGTCCTGGTAGTAGATCCGAGCCGGCCCGCCGGCGCCGACGATCGACGAGTCGTCGTTCTGCGAGCCCGCCATCACATAGATGTGATCGCCGAGCACGGCCGACGACAGACCAGCCCGCGGTTCCCACGGGGCGGCATCGGTGACCTGCTCCCACGTGATGCCGTCGGCGCTGCGCCACACGTCGTTGAAGAAGTTCGACGACGGCAGGAACTCCGGGCAGGGCGCGTCGGGGTCGATGCCGAGGCCCGGCGGCGGCTCGACCCCCTGTTCGAGCAGTGCACAGAACGGGTTCTCGTCGAGGCCGAAGTCCTGACCGCCGATCACGTAGATCATGTCGTCCTTGACCACCGCCTGGAAGTAGCCACGGGCCGGCCACGGCGCCGTGGCACCGTCGAGGAGGTCGAACCAGGTCGCCCCCTGGTCGTCGCTCGCCCACACGTCGGCCCAGATCACGCTGTCGCCGGGGATCGTCGACTGATTCGGTGTGCGCCCGCCCAACAGGATGAGCCGACCGTTCAGATCGACCACCCGGAGACCAGCCCGCGCCTGCCACGGGGCGTCGGCGGTCGTGTTCGTCCACGAGAACGCTGTCAGCTCGTCGACGGTCGGTGTCACCGGCCCAGCGGGAGGCTGAGGGCCGGGCTCGAGCGAGGGTGCGGGGGAGATCGTCGTGTCCGTCGGCTCGGTGGTGCTCGGCGAAGCCGTCGTCGCGGGCGCCTCGGCCGTGGCGGTCGTTTCGGCGTTCGGTGCCGAAGAGTCGGTGGTGGTGCTGTCCGACGATCCGCACGCCGACACGACGAGCGCCAATGCGATTGCCCACTTGATCGTTCCCCCGGTCATGCGGCAACAGTATCGGGGTGCGACCGGCTGACTCTCCGTTCGAGGTCTGCGGCACTACCGTGTCTCGAGTGCGGCGGATCCTCGTGGTGCTGATGGTGGCGGTCGGGCTTGCCGCGTGCGGCAGCGATGCGTCGAGTTCGGCCGAGTCGAGCGCGTCAACCACCCAACTGCCGGCAACCGAGTCCACGATCGAACCGACGACAACGCCGACGACGAAGTCCGCAACGACCCAACCGCCTGGCACCGAACCGGAACCGTTGCTCGGTGAGGAGTTGATCGGCCGGTGGGCGCACTACGACGTCGTCGCCTACGAAGACGACGTGCTCAAGACGCTGATCATCAGCTACGGGTTCAATGACTTCACCGAGGTCGACGGGCAGATCGTCGACCAGTCGTCGTTCTGCTTCTCCGAGCAGCGCACCGACCAGCCGATCCAGACCTCGCTGTCCGACGCCGCAACCCAGGCGATCCAGCCACCGCCTGCGGTGCTCGAGGTCGACACCGTCGACGGCGTGCTGCGGGTCCAGCGGCCGCCGACGCCGACGCCGGTGGGCATCCGGCTCGACGACCCGTTCAACGAGCCGCTGCCCACCGATCCGAACGATCCTCGGATCGTCGACGACGATGGCGACGGCAAGCCGGGCCTCACCGTCACGATCGAGGTCACGCCGGAGTTCGTCGGCGAGCTCTACATCGCCCGCCGGGAGATCTTCGCCTTCGAAGCGTTCCTCATCGAACCCGACGTTCTCACCGGGGAGGTCACCGACGACTCCGAGCAGCTGGTGATCGGTGCGAGCGACCCGGCCTTCGCCAGTTCGCCCGCCAACTGGGGCCAGTACGCCGACCTCTCCAAGAGCCCGATCATCCTGCGGCGCGTCGACGCCGACTGGGACTGCGAACGCCTCGCGGCCGAACGCGACGACCTGTTCCCGCCCACCCCCGTCGTCGACTGGTGAGGAACAGTCGACGCTGACGGTCAGCCGCGCCAGTCCACGAGCCGATCGAGCAGCCAACTCGGCCCGACGACCGTGCCGCCCGCCGCTCGGACACGGTCTGCCAACCCCCGGTCCGCCGTGACAACGACGGCGGCGTAAGCGGCCGCCACAGCGGCGATCGTGTCGTCACCCTCGCCGGGCGCGTGCACGACCGCCACACCATCGATGTCCGACTCGGCGGCGCCTCGTCGGAACTCACCTTCCAGAACGACGGTCGCGGGAGCCTCCAGCGCGCCAGCGGTCACCGTGGCTCGCACCTGTTCGGTGAAGCGCTGCGCAGCCCCCGGCCGATCACGCCACCACCCCGTCGGCCGCGAACCGATCACGTTGGCTGCATCGATCACGAGCATCGCCACAGCCTCGCACCCGAGCGCCAGTTGTTGGGTCTGGAGTCCGACCCGTCAGTCGAGCCCACGCCGGCACGTCGGCGGCGCGCCGACCCCGCCGACGGAACGCCACTCCGCTGCGGTCAGGTCCCTGTCTGCCACGGCACAGAGCTCCTCGCGAATGCCGGTGGGTGAGAGGTCTCGCGTCACGACCGTACCGCTGGAGTCCCGTGTGGCGAGCGTTGGAACCCCATCGACGACCGCCATCGAGATCTCCTTCACAGCGGAGTCGTGGGGTTGGAAGTCGAGTGCACTGACTCCGTCGACCCACATCCGCACCTTCCCCGACGCGTAGCCGGTGACGACGATGGTGTCGTCAGCAGCGCCGACCTCGAGCGCCGTCACATCGTCGGCGAACCCGGCGTCAACCACGGTGACCGGTCCCGAGCCGTCGGCCGCAATTCTCCTCACGAATCGACCCGACACAACCAGTTGCACACTCCCGTCACCGTTCTCGCTCATGGCGACGACTGCGGGCGGTCCTTGATCGTTCGCCCTCGTCAGGTCGAGAGGTAGCCGCCCTCGACGGGGATCTGAGCGCCCGTGATGTAGCCGGCGTCGTCGGAGAGAAGGAATGCAATCGTGGCGCCGTAGTCCTCGAGCGCCTTGCCGGCGCGGCGCAGCGGGATCCACGGCTTGGGACGCTTCATCATCTCGCTTCCAGGGTTGACCTGCTTGGCGCGGTCCTCCGACGCGTGCGCCGCCAGGGTCGAGTCCTCGACGGCACCCGGCTGGATGGCGTTGGCCCTGATGCCCCAGTCGCCGTAGTCGACGGCGATCTGTCGGGCGAGGGCGATCACGCCCGCCTTCGACACCGAATAGGACGCTGCGGACCCGCCACCGCCGGCGACCGAGCCGGCGATCGAGGAGGTCATCACGATCGACCCTCGCCGTGCCTCCATCATGTGGGGCAGCGCGTGCTTGCAGCACAGGAACGGCCCGGTGAGGTTGACGCCGAGCACGAAGTGCCAGTCCTCGACCGCCGTCTCGTGCACCCATCCGTTGCCAACCGTGCCGGCATTCGCGACGAGTCCGGTGAGCGATCCGAACTCGCCGACGGTCGCCTCCACCATTGCAGCCACCTGGGCTTCGTCGGCGACGTCGCACGCGATCGCCAGCGCCTGGCCGCCCTCGGCGCGGATCGCCGCGGCGACCTGCTCCGCCGGCTCCAGACGGATGTCGGCGACGGTCACGGCGCCACCCTCGGCGGCGATGCGTTCGCACGCGCCCCGGCCGATGCCGCTGCCACCCCCGGTCACGATGGCGACCGTTCCGGCGAGTCGCTTGTCGAGATTCATTCGGTGTCCTCCCGGGATGTGGGTGTCGGTGTGCGTGATGAAAGGTCGAGTCGGCGCCAGAGCTCGATGTCGATCGGGCGAGGACGCTCTCCCTCGACGAGCGTGGGTCCGCCGAGACGGACGACGACCGCCCGGTGGCTGGGGATCACATAGATGCGCTGGTCGCCGAAGCCGATGCCGCCGAACGTGTCGAGTGGGGCGTCGGGGGCGATCCGCCGGTCGATCGCGATGCCGCCGAGCGGTCTGAGCGGGTGGACCGTCTCGCCGGGGCGATGGCCGAGCACGATCGCGCTCGGCGCGGAGAAGTCCCACCAGAACAAACCCCACGAGGCGTTCAGATCCTGGGACGTGCGCGTCGCCTCGGCGAGGAAGCCGGCGTCGGCACCGACGGCGGTTCCCAGGTCGAGCATCGCCTCGCCGAAACGGGTGAGGTCACGGGCGCTCGTGTGGAGTGCGGAAACGGGCCATCCTCCTGCCAGGACGTCGCCGTCACGATCACGCCACGTCGAGTCGGTCATCGCGAGCGGGCCGAAGATCAGCTCGTCGCACAGCTGCTGGGTGGTCTGCCCGGTCAGCTCCGCCAGCGCCTTCTTCACGAGGTGGTAGGCGTGGTTGTTGTAGGTCCAGACCCGGCCCGGGTCGGCCTCGAACGTCAGGTCCTCGTAGAGGCCGGTGGTCATCGACATCACGTGGCGCAGCGTGACGGCGACTTCCTGCGCCGGGGTCGTCTGCGTCCAGCCCCGTCCCAGCCAGGTGGTCATCGGCTCGTCGATGTCGATCTCGCCGCGCTCGACCAGCACGGCGATCGCCACGCAGATCACGTTCTTCTGGATCGACCCGACGTCGGCAGCGTCGCTCGCACGGGTGTCGCCGAAGCATCGTTCGATCACCCCCGCACCGTCGACCGACACCCACAGCTGCGAGGTCGCGTGCATCGCACACCACTCCGAGAATTCTGCGGTCTCGTTCACGCCGCGCTCACGCGTCGCCGCTGCGCCAGCCGACAGCGGACCGGTCGGCTTTCATCAGCTCGGCGTTCGCCTCGTCGAACATCGTGTACGGCTCGCCGCGGTAGAAGACGGTCGCGGTCGGTCCGTCGTCGGGCAGTGTCGCCACCACTCGGGCGCTCGGGTACACGTCGGCGGGGTCCTGCATGCCGGGCATGTCGCGGCCCCAGATCGACGTGTTCGTCATCCCGGGGAACAGCATGTTGACGAGGATCCCCGACCCGGCGGTTTCCGCCGCCGCACTTCGGCTGGCGACCCAGATGCCCGCCTTGGCAGCGCCGTAGGCGGAGTTGTTGCCCGCCGGGCTCTCCGCGGCCGCGCGAGATGACGTTGACGATGCGGCCGTAACCCTGCTCTCGCATGATCGGGATCGCGGCCCGCATGCCGTAGATGCAGCCGTAGAGGTGCACGGCGATCATCTGCTCGAACTCGCCGGGCGCGAGATCTTCGACCGCCGCTCGGTTCCCCATGCCGGCGTTGTTGAACAGCACGTCGACCCGACCGGTGCGTTCCACTGCGAGGTCGATGACCGAGCGGACAGCGGCGTCGTCGCTGACGTCGGCCACCGCGGTGTGTATGCCCTGCTCGGCGAGCGAGGTGAGCCCCGCCTCGTCGATGTCGCATCCCACCACCTCGGCGCCGTCGGCGCGGAACCCCTCGGCGAACGCGCGCCCGATGCCACTCGCCGCGCCGGTGATCACGACCGTGCGACCCTCGAGACTCTCCATGACTGCCCCCTTCTTCGGCGGTCAGTCTTGCAGTCGATGGCGCGCCTGCGATGATCGCACGATGTCAACGCATCGGATCGCCGTCGACGGAGCCGAGCTGCACGTGGAGGTCGACGGCGAGGGCCCGGCACTCGTGCTCGTGAACGGTGCCGCGCTCACGACGCGGCAGTGGGACGGGGTGATCGACCGGCTGGCCGCGGGGCACACGGTCGTGCGCCTCGACGTGCGCGGTACCGGATCGAGCTCACCCGGACCACCCGACGGCTACACCTTCGAGCAGTACGCGTCCGACATCGTCGAGATCGCCGATCAGCTCGGGCTGGACGAGTTCGACATCTGGGGCATGGCGTGGGGATCGCGGGTGGCGCTCGTGACGGCGGCGCAGCATCCCGATCGTGTCCGGCGCCTCGTGCTGTCGGACTTCTCGATCGACCCCGCCGACCTCGACGCACAGAAGCAGGGCGCGATCGACGCCAAGAGCGCTCGTGCCGACGCCGGGATCGTCGATCCGCCCCGGCCTGCAGGCATCCGTGATCATCTCGATCAGGACGCGATGCTCGCGGCCATGGCGGCCACTTTTCTGCATTCCGATCTGCTGCCGTTCGTCGAGCAGGTGCGTGCGCCGACGCTGATCGCCACCGGCGACCACGACCCGAATCTCGTGTCGAGCCGCCGGGCCCTTCCTGCGTTCGAGAACGCCCGGCTGGTCGAACTGGAACTCACCGCTCACGGTTCGGTGCTCTGGCGGCCCGACCCCGTGGTCGCTGCGGTACTCGAGTTCCTCGCGTAGCGCATCGTCGTCGCTCGCCGATTCCACCCACCCTGTCGGTTCCAGCGCGATGGTCGTAGCACCATCGTCCACTGGTGACGTGCCTGCGGGAACTGGCTTGATGGTGACGTCCCCCACAACGAGGAGTTCACCATGAAACGACATCTGATCTGGATCATCGCCGGTTGCGCAACGCTGACACTGGCCGTGCCCGCTCTTGCGGCGTCCCGCGACGCCGGCACCCCCGACGACAACGGCGTGCCCGGCGAGGTGCGCGGCAATTGCGACGAGCTCGAGCATGCCGGCGACCCTGCCTGCATCTCGGTGGTGACGCCGTCGCCGACACCTACGGTGACGACGCCGACCAGTACGACGCCGACCAGCATCCCGTCATCGAGCGTTCCGTCGTCGACCATCCCGTCGAGCACTGCGCCGTCGTCGAGCAGCCCATCGACCGGTGACCCGTCGAGCAGTACGCCGTCGGTGAGCGCCCCATCGGTGAGTGTCCCGTCGTCGAGCACGCCGTCGACGAGCGTGCCCGGCGACATCAGCGGCCCGTGCGACGAGGCCGAACACGCTGCCGACCCGCGGTGCTCTGGCGCGACGGATACGTCCGACGACGGCGATCACGACGACCGATCCGGCCGGAGCAGCGACGACGACCACAGCGACGACGACCACGACGACGACGATCGTCGACGATGATCACGACGACGACGACGATCGACGACGATCGGTCCGGCCCCGGCGGCGGCCATGACGACGACGATCGGTCCGGTCGCAGCGGTGGCGACGACGACTGAATCCGCAGCGTGACCGCAACGACGCTGCCCCCCGATGCACCCGGTCCAGCACCGGGTGCATCGTCACGTCGGCGCGAGGCTGTGTCGGTGCAGGACGACCGACCCTTGGTGGAGCCGATCTCGGTGGGCAAGGTCGTCGCCAGGTTCGCGGTGGCCGGCTTCGTCGCGCTCGTCTTCGTCATCGCCTTCACCGCCATCGCCAGCCGCCGAGTCGGCACCGAGCAGGCAATCGAGGAGGCCCGCAGGGTCGCCAACATCAGCAGCGTCGGGCTCATCGCCCCCGTCATCGACGACGATCTCGTCGCCATGGACCGCGACGCACTCGACCGGGTCGATGCCGTGGTCCGCGACAAGGTGCTGCGCGGTTCGCTCGTGCGGGTCAAGATCTGGCGGGAGGACGGAACCATCGTCTACGCCGACGAACCGCGCCTGATCGGCGAGCAGTTCCCACTCGGCGACGATGCGTTGGAGGTGCTTGCCGGGGGAGGGCAGGTCGCCGAGGTCAGCGACCTGTCCGGGCCGGAGAACCGGTACGAGACCGAGAGCAAGCTGCTCGAGGTCTACTCCCGAACCGAGACACCGTCGGGCACGCCGCTGCTCTTCGAGGCATACTTCGACTACGGCGGTGTCACCGAGGTCGGCCGAAGCCTCTGGCTGCAGTTCGCCCCGATCACGATCGGCGCGCTGATCCTGCTCGAACTGGTCCAGATCCCCATTGCCTGGTCGATGGCCCGACGCCTCCAGGCCAGCCAACAAGAACGCGAGCGCCTACTGCGCCATGCCCTCGAGGCGTCGGAGGCCGAACGGCGCCGCATCGCCAGCGATCTCCACGACGGTGTCGTGCAGGAGCTCACCGGGGTGTCGCTCACGCTGGCGGCTCAAGGCCGCACCGGCATCGAGCCGCAACAAGCCCTCGACGCATCGGAGGCCATCCGCGGCAGCATCAAGTCGTTGCGTTCGCTCCTGGTCGAGATCTACCCGCCGAACCTCGCCGAGGAGGGCCTCGAATCGGCGATTGGCGACCTGCTCAGCGGGCTTCGAGTTCGCGGGATCGACACCCACCTCGACGCGCCGACCGGCGACGCGGGCATCCCCACCGAGACCGCCACACTCGTCTATCGGGTTGCGCAGGAGGCCCTGCGCAACGTGGTCTCCCACGCCGCTGCGCAGCACGTCCGGGTCGTCCTCGCGACGGACGACGGTGCGGTGCGGCTCGTCGTCGACGACGATGGTCGAGGGTTCAGCACCGACACCCTCGACGACCGGTTCACCGAGGGCCACGTCGGTCTGCGATCGCTGGCGGGGCTCGTCGCCCAACTCGACGGCACCCTCACGGTCTCCTCCCGGCCCGGCACCGGCACCCGCGTCGAGACGACCATCCCACTCGGTGGAAGGATGCCCCGGTGAGCGAGAGCGACGGCACCGAACCGATCAGGGTGGTGATCGTCGACGATCATGCCGTCGTCCGGTCCGGCCTCGAGCAGTTCTTGGCGACAGCCGGCGACATCGACGTCGTGGCGACCGCTGCCAATGGCAACGAGGCGCTGACGTGCGTCGCCGAGCACCGGCCCGACGTTGTCCTGATGGACCTGTCGATGCCCGAACTCGACGGCATTGAGGCGACGCGACGTATCGCCGAGACGCATCCAGCCAGTCGCGTCCTGGTCCTGACCTCGTTCTCCGACCAGACGCGGATCATGGACGCGCTCGGTGCCGGAGCCGACGGCTACCTGCTCAAGCACAGCGACCCCGATGACATCGCCAAGGCGATCCGGGCCGTTCATGACGGAGGGTCTCCCCTCGACCCGAAGGCCGCACGTGCGCTGCTCGAGTCGCGACGAACGCGGACTGCCGGCCCGCAGCTGACCGACCGTGAACGCGAGGTGCTGCTGTTGGTGCGCGACGGCCTCGCCAACAAGCAGATCGCCCGCCGGCTGGGGATCGCCGAGCGGACCGTGAAGGCGCACCTGACGAGCGTGTTCCAGCGGCTTGGCGTGACCGACCGGACCCAGGCGGCGCTGTGGGCGCAGGAGCACCTCGACTCCGACGACTGAGGGTCAGTCGTCGTCGCTGTCTCGGCTGTCGTCGGACCCGCTCTTGCCGGAACCGGACGATCCCGACGAGTCCGAGTCGTCCGAGTCGTCCGGCAGTCGTCGCGTCCTGAGCCCGACCCACTCGAACTCCCCGAGTTGTCGTCGACGGTCGTCCGACTCGTCGTCCGCGCCGTCTCTGGTGGTGACGACGACGTCGCCATCCTCGCGATCGACAGCGCTCTTCGGCGCGGACGTGGTGGGCGAAGGTGCGGTCGCTGGGATCGTGCTGGCCGGCGCAGGCGCCGTCGTCGAGGGAATCGTCGTCGAAGGAACCGTCGTCGAGGGAACCGTCGCCACGTGCGTCGTCGCCGGCTCCTGGGGCGGGGACGGGGTTCTGCCAGACCGACGCGGGGCTCGTCGGCCCCATGCGCGGGAAGAGGTTGTCGCTGATTGCGTTCGCCACCCCAACCACGCCGAGCGACGCGAACAGGGCGATCGTGGCGCCCGCCATCACCCCACGCCAGCCGGACGTCCACCTCGGTCGCGCGGGAAGGCCCGCTCGGTCGTCGAGCACGCTCGCCGTGGAGAGCACGGGAACCAGCTCGACTCCTTCGGTCTCGTGGCCGTGTTGCAGCCAGTCGTCGCTCACGGGTCCAGTCTCGCAAACCCTCCCCTCGTCGACATCGGACAATGGTCGTAGTACCCGTCGTTGGGGGCCGACGTACGCTCATGCGTCTGCGGTCTGCTCCTCGCGTCGGCCGACGGGACAAGGAGAACAATTGAACCTCGACGGTGGCATCCACGAGATCCCGCTCCCACCACCGTCCAGGGGTCGGTTGTGGCTGTGCGGCAAGCATGCGATCGGGCCTGACCCCGAGGGGTTGATGGCGCGCGTCGGGGCCGACGGTGTGGTGTGTCTGACCCAGGAGCACGAACTCGCCGAGCGTTACCCCACTTATCTCGCGTGGTTGCGTGCCCAGCCGCCGACCCGGGTGGTGTGGCATCCGATCCCCGACATGCACGCGCCGACACTCGAGGAGTTTGCGCCCGTGCTGACCGGGCTCGTCGATCGGGTTGCGGCGGGGGAGCGGCTCATCGTGCACTGTGCTGGCGGTGTGGGCCGGGCGGGCACCGTGGCCGTTGCCGTGCTCGTGTCGTTGGCGGTCCCACTCGACGAGGCGCTCGTCCACGTGCGCCGCCACCGTCCCGCCGCCGGCCCCGAGGTCGGCACACAACTCGACCTGGTACGCCACCTCCACGAGCACCTGGCCGGCCCGCAGGTCTGAGGGCCGACGCGGTCCTACTCAGGCGAGCGCCAGGTCGGCGGCCTCGTGGGCCGACAGGGCGGATCCGATCCGTTCGAGTTCGTCGAAGCGCTCGTTGCCGAGCTGTCCGCGTGCGTCGGCCAGTACGGGATCGAGCAGACGGCGCTGGAACGGCGCCATCTCCATGCCGAAGTGGGCGAGGCCGGCGGCGGCAAGTTCGACAACTCGATCTGGCGGACCGTCGTGGTGGGCGAACGTCGCCGCCTGGATGAGCGCAAGGCCGAGATCCATGGTGGCGCCGGTTGCGATCGATGACCGGACCGCAGCCCGATTGAGCCCCATCGCCCGCTCGCGGTCGCCGAGGTCGTGCACCGGGTAGGCGAGGTTGTGGAGCGCGATCGGCCGCATCAGGTTCTCGCCGCCGGGACGCGTCGACAGATCGACCATCTCCTCGGCGAACCTCAGTCGTTCTTCCGGTGGGAACTCGTAGCAGGAGCCCAGGAGCATGTCGGTGTGGATCTGCCCGTAGGTCTCGCCGGTCTCCACGAACCGTCGACGGGCGTCGAGCAACATCTCGCGAACCTCGGGGCTCTCGTCGCCCGACCATCGACGCGCCTGGGCCAGCAGCACAATCGGCCAGGCCTTGCCATCCTCGAATCCGATCTCATCGCAGAGCGCCAATGACTCCTGGAGCAGCGCCACGCCGCGTGCGCCGTCGCCGCCGGCGAACGCCCAGTGCCCCGACCGGGCCAACCCGAACGCGATCCGGCGCTGATCTCCGGCCGCCCGATAGATCCCGAGCGCCTCCTCGGTCCACGTCACCGCGCTGGCGAGCTGGTTGCGGTAGACGATGATCCACGCGGCGATGACCAATGCGTCGGCTCGGGCGATCGACGTGTCATCGGCGGTCGCCTCGAGCAACCGGCGCAGCTGCGCTGCTCCCTCTGCGAGCCTCCCCTCGTACATCCAGTAGTTGCCGAGTGGCCAAGCGAGTGGGAGCGCATCCACTGGTTGGCGCGCCATTCCTCGGCTCCAGGCCGACTGGTACTCGGCGAGTTCGCCGGCGATCACCTCGGTCGCGTGCACGCGCTCTCGGCCGAAGAAGTCGTTGGCCCGCGAACGACACACCGCGAGGTAGTGGCCGTCGTGGCGGCAGACGGTCTCGTCCCATCGCTCGGTGTCGTGAAGCCGATCGCGGGCGTAGGCCCGCAGCGTCTCCAGCAGCCGAAACCGGGTGGAGGCGTCAGCCGTCTCGACGCGCACGACGAGCGATGCTGCCACCAGCCGTTCGATCAACCCGACCGCCTCGATCGGGTCGTCGACCCAGTCGAACACGGCAACCGCCGCAGCCACGGAGAACGGACCCTCGAAGACACCGAGTCGGGCGAAGGCACGGCGCTCGCTGGGGTCGAGCAGCCCCCAACTCCAGCCGACGGTCGCTTCGAGCGACCGGTGGAGATCGCGAGGTTGGCGGTCGTCGACGAGTACGGCGAAGCGACGGGTGAGCAGGTTCGCGATCTCGGCTGTCGACAGCACGTCTCTGCGGGCGGCGGCCAATTCCAGTGCGAGCGGCATCCCGTCGAGGTTGCGGCAGAGGGCGCGCACCGTGTCGGGGGCGCCATCGCCGTTGGTGTCGTTCGTGACGGCGGCGCTGCGTTCGTGGAAGAGTCGTTCGGCGTCGCCGCGACCCCCTGGCTCGTCGCCGACGGCGAGTCCGCCCAACCGGTAGTGCGCCTCGCCGCTCACGCCGAGTCCGACGCGGCTCGTCGCCATCATCGTGGCGCCGTCCACCTCCCGCAGCAGGCCGTCGGCGAGCTCAGCTGCTGCGTCACGGACGTGCTCGCAGTTGTCGAGCACGATCAGGTGGCGGGCTGACCGGAGCGCCGCGGCGATGCGCTCGACGGTGTGCGCCGGATCGTCGACGTTCACTCGCAACGTCGCAGCAACCGCAGCGGCGACTGCGGCGATCGCTTCAGCGCCGCCGGCCGGTGCGGGGATCGGTGCCAGGTCGACGAGCCAGACCCCGCCGTCGTACCGGTGACGCAGATCGTTGGCGACCTCGACTGCCAGGCGTGTCTTGCCGACGCCGCCCGGGCCGGTCACGGTGACCAGCCGATGCTCGTCGAGCATCTCGACCAACCGTTCGCGATCGTCGTCACGACCGACGAAACTCGTCAGGAAGGTCGGGAGGTGTCCGCGGCCGTCGGGCGGACGATCGAGCGCAGGGTCCTGGAGCAGGATCCGCTCGTCGAGTTCGACCAGCGCCCGCGAGGGCTCGATGCCGAGTTCCTCGCCGAGCCGGAGCCGAAGGTCGCGGTAGGTGCGCAGGGCCTCGGCCTGACGTCCGGCACGGTAGAGGGTCCGCATCAACAGGCCCCGTGCCTGTTCGTCGAGCGGGCGCTCGTCGCACAGCTGCTCTGCTTCGTCGGCCAGTGGGGCGTCGCCGGCGAGGAGCACGGCATCGATGCGAGCAGCGCGAGCGGCGAACCGCAGCTCCTCGAGATGCGCGATCACCGGTCCCAGCGACTCGACGTTCTCCAACCCTTCGTAGGGTCTGCCGATCCACGAGTGGAGGGCGGCGTCGAGCACTTCGACCGCGGCCGCTGGATCGTTGGCGACGAGGCGGCGCGCGTGGTCGACCGCTGCCTCGAACTCGACGGCGTCGATCCGATCGCCCTCGAGCAACACCAGCCGGTAGCCGGCCGGGTCGCGAACGAGGCGATCCCGTCCGAGAACACGGCGGAGGTTCGACACGTAGGTGTACACCGAGGCGGCTGATCGATCGTCGGCATCGTCACCCCACACATCGGTGACGATCTGGTCGGCGGTCGTCGGGTGCCCCGATCGCGCGACGAGGAGGGCGAGCACGGCCCGCTGGAGCGGGCCACCGAGCTGTAGCCGCTCCGCGCCGTCGAGGGCGGTGACGGGTCCGAGGACGACGTACCGCATGCATCGACCGTAAGTACGTCGCGGGGGATCGGCCAGGGTCCTTTGGAAGGTCTTGAGGTCGTGTGCCGATGATCGATCGCAGAAGCGGAATCGAAGGAGGCGACGATGCCCACGCTGGATGTGATCACGGTCGTGACAACCGATCTCGAGCGGTCCTTGGCGTTCTATCGGCTGCTCGGCGTGGGATCGCCGGACCTGGTCGCCCCTCGATTCGCGCTTGCCGACCTGGGCCATCGGATCCGGCTCGCCTGGACCGCCGAACCTCAGCCGTCGGCCGACGACGTCAACCACTTGCGCCTCGGCATCCGCTGTGCGGACGCCGACGAACTCGCGCAGCGATACCGCACGGCGACCCATGCCGGCCATCGGGCGGTCTCACCTCCCCATGACGCAGCGTGGGGAGCCACGGTGTGCCGGCTCCTCGACCCGGACGGGAACGTCGTCGAGCTCTACTCGCCGTTGCCTTGAGATCGCCTTGAGATGGTGGTCCCACACTCGAATCGGGAGGTGAGAACAGCTCACCGCCCGTCTGAGAGAAAGGAAGTGTGTGATGAACAACACGATCAAGGGCTTGCTGATCGGGCTCGCTGTGCTCCCGATGATCGCAGTCGGCTGCGGATCGGACGGCGACTCGTCCGACAGCGCTGTCGAACAAGCCCAACAGACACAGCAAGAGCTCGTCGCTGCGTTCGAAGAGGGAGACGCCGACGCGATGAATGCGCTCTACGCCGAGGATGCAGTCTTCGAGAACGCAACCGTCAACGACGTCACCGAAGGACAGGTCGCGATGCTGGCGCTCCAGAACTGGGTCACGCGGGTGACCGATCGGGATCAGTCGGAGATCGTCGAGCAGTTCGTGTCCTCCGACGGCACTCGCGGTGTGGTGGTCTACCACTGGGTGGGCAATCGCTCCGACAACGGCGAGCCGTTTGACCTCGACATGACGCACATCTACGAGTACGAGGACGGTCTGGTCACCCACGTGACCGTCTCGTTCGCGAATTCCGACGCCTACGACCAGTTGATGCGCTGAACGTGCGCTGACCAGGCCGCGCAGCGCTCGGTCAGACAGCGGTGAGTCGCGGGGTGATCGCCGTCGACAGCGGGCACGTGGTGACGCCCTGCGAGACCGTCAAACGGTGGGGTCCGCCGACGACGGCAAGGTTCGTGTCGTGAAGGCGGCGCACGAGCCGACGCAGACGCCACGGCGGCATGTCGTGAATGATGTGAGCCGGCACGATCATGAGATCGGTGGGTTCGACCCGGTTGATCACGTCGTCGTGCTGTGTCCGGTCGGCGATGACGGTCATTCGTTCGCTGTCTCGGTCGCCGTCGTGTTCCAGCAGTGCTGCGGTGGAGTCGTCATCGCACAGGACGACGAGCTTGACGTCGGTTCCCTCGCAGAGGTGCCGAACGACGTCAATGGTCAACTCGACGTCCTCGCGCTGCCATGCCATACGCGGGCGTTCGAGTCGGACGATGACACGATCCCACGGCCGAACGAGGTGGGCGGCGATCGTGGGCACAGGTGATGCCTGGCCGATGCCGTCGATGTCATTGCCGAACATGTAGTCCGCAGCCCACTTCGGGCCGTCCCAGGCGAGCAGCACCAACGATGCGTCGAGTTCGGCGACGAGGTTGACGGTCGCGGTCGTGAACGACTCGCCCACGCGCACCATGCCGTCCCCGTCGAGCCCGTCGGCGGCTGCCTCGGCGGCGGCGCGGTCAACTGCTGCTCGAACGTCGGAGCGTTGTCGTTCACCGGTGACGCCATAGGGAATCACCAGACCGCCGTCGGGTCGGGCGAGCCCACCGGCAAAGGCGACGAGAGCGGAGAGATCTGAGGTGTTCCCGCGTGCGTCGAGAAGCACCTGCTGGCCGATCGGTGGGCGATCGACGACCACCGGAGGCACACGCGACGCGAAGAACCGCGTCGCGTACGAGGTGATGAACGCGGTGATGACGATCGCCAGCACGGCCGAGTTGACGACGTTCTGTTCGAACATGCCGAGCGACAAGCCGACCTGCGCGATCGCGAGCGTCGACGCGGCCTGGCCGAACGACAATGACGCCATCAGTCCGACCTCGTCGTGGGACAACCCGAAGACTTTCCCGGCGAGCAGGGCGGCGGCGGTCTTGCCGACGAGCACGAAGCTGGTGAACAGCAACCCCAACCCGATCGTCTGGGGATCGATGAGGACCGCCGGATCGATGTTGAGCCCGATCGAGATCAGGAACACCGGGATGAACAGCGTGGTTCCGACGAAGTCCAGGCGTTCCATCAACGGCCCTCGGGCGGGGATGAGCCGGTTCAGCCCCAACCCGGCCAGGAACGCACCAATCAGGCCTTCCATGCCGCCGAGCAGTGCCACCGTGGCGCCGACGGCCATCAGCGCCAACGTGAACACGAAACGTTGTGGGCGTGTTCGGCCGACTCGCACGAAGAACCAGTCCGCCACCCGCGGCAGCACCCACAGACATACGAAGACCAGCAGCGGCAAACCGATCCAGAGCGGCAGCGTCGGGTCCGGCGTCGTCGCCTGGACATCTTCGGGAGCGAGCCGCTCGGCGATGCTGCTGCCGAACGGCAGGTCGAGCTGGTCGACTTCGATCACCGCGGTCGCCGTGGCGAAGGCCAGGACGGTCAGCGACATCAGATCGGCGACGACGCCGGCAGAAACCGCTGCGCCGACCGACCTGGTGCTCTGCAAACCCGCCGACTGGACCTCGGAGTAGGCGACCAGCGTGTTCGACGCCCACATCGCGCCGATCAGCAGGGCCCCGAGCGTCTCGATGTCCTCGGCCTGGTCGACGACGAACACGCTGAGGAAGAACGGGATGAAGAATCCGAGCAGTCCGAACGTGATCGCCATCCGGCGGTTCTCGTTGAACGCCTTGATGTCGAACGACAGCCCGGCGAGGAACATCAGGTACAAGATCCCGATCGCTCCCAGATCGTCGACGAGCCCGCCCGAGCGGAGCCAACCGATCACGAACGGCCCGAAGATCATGCCGCCGGCGATCAGCCCGACGATGCCGGGGATCCGGAAACGCTCGGCGAGCGTCGGCCCGAGCACGACGATCGCAAAGAGCACGGCGATGGTCGCCTCGACGCTCCCGATCAGCACCGTGCATCCCCTGCGATCACGGGCGGACACTGTCATACGCCAGATCGTCGAGCAAGCATCTCCGGCTCGTTCGTCGGCATCGGGTGGCGCGGAACTGGCGGACTCAAGCCGAGAGGGTCTGAGCGCCGACGGAGCGATACTCGAACACACGATGGATGAGCATCCGGTTCCGCGTGCGAAGCAGGAGCAAGCGATCGCCCACTCACGTGGACGGATCTGCAGAGTGCGCGGCTGCAAAGTCTGCGCGCCGCTTCGAGAGAAGCGCCGTCTCAAGAAGGCGCAACGCAAGGCCGACGCGCAAGCGCAGGCGCATGCGAAGGGCCTGCCTTGTGGTCGGACCAACTGCCCGGTCCCGGTCTGTGTCCAGGCACGACACGCCGATCCGGCAACCCCGGCGCCGGCGCGGGACGATGGTGAGTCGTCCGGTGACTCGGACGTCGTGCGTCGTCGGCAGGCTGAGAAGCACCGAGCCGGGCTGCCCTGCGGTCTCGAGACCTGCCCGAGCCAGGTGTGCGTTGAGGGCTTCGCTCAGGAGCGCGCGCGGCGCCACCGGGCACGGCGACCGTGCAAGTCGCTCGAATGCACCAACCCCGTTTGCGTGGCGAGTCGCTCCAACGGCTGATCCGTTCGGCCCCTGCGATCTGTGTGAGCGACAACGCGGAGGAGGGACCTTGACGCTCACACGAATCGGCGGTGGCCGGTGGGCGTCAGGCAGCGACGGGCACCGTTCGGCCGGTGAACGCCGCGATCTGCTCGATCGAACCCACTGCGGCACCGACGGTGGTCGGTTGCTTGAACGTGTCGCCGTCGCGGATTTCATCGGTGAGGGCCCCTCGTGCGAAGGTCGCCACGGCGTCGACCACGGCAGGCGGTAGCGCCAGGTGCTGTCCGGTCGCGATCGCCAAGTCCCAACTGTGAACCAGACCGTCGAACGCAACCAGGCGAGCGAACGTGTCGCCATCCATCGTGCCGAACGGCGACTCGATCGTCCGCTCGAGTGCCCCGGGCGACATGACGGCGTCGAGTAGGTCGTCCATCACCTCTCGGAACTCCGCTGATGGCACGCGGCTGTCGAACTCGGGCAGTGTGATCTCCGGCGCCTCCAGCCCCTGGAACAGGTACGTGAAGGTGGCGGCGGGCACCATCATGTGTTCGAGGATCTGGCGCACCGTGAACTTCTCGCACGGTGTCGGTTCGTCCATCTGTGTCGCCTGGATGCGGTCGACCACCGAAGTGCAGGTGGGAAGGATGTAGGAGAGCTGTTCGATCGGCCCCATTGGTGTTGCCCCGTTTCTTGATCTGATGGTTCGGCGCCGGAGGTCGGCGCTACCCATCAGGCGTGACAACGGGTGTCACGATGGAACAGCCCTCGATTCGCTGCAGTGCGGAGGGCGAATCAAGCTCGCGGCCCTCCGTGCCGATGCATGGATGTGCTCGTACACACGGAATCCTCGCCCCTCGACGTCACCGACCGATCGGCCGGCGTGTCGTGGTTGCGCAGCATCGAGGCCGAGGTGCTGCTCAGCGCAGCGAGCGCGTTGCGGGCCGGTGGATTCCTGACCGAGGACGAGTACCAGGCCAAGCGCCAGCGACTCACCGCTCAGCTCTGACCGACACCGACACCGCTCCGCCATGATGGGTGCATGGCGGAATCCGACCCACTACTCGAAGCGCTCCGCACGTTGACCGGGCGTGCCGATGCTGAATTCCGCGACGGCCAGCGCGAAGCGATCTCGGCGCTCGTCGACGACCGCGGGCGGGTGCTCGTGGTGCAGCGCACCGGCTGGGGCAAGAGCGCCGTCTACTTTCTCACCACCCACCTCCTTCGCGCGCAGGGCGCCGGCCCGACGCTGTTGATCTCGCCGCTGCTCGCCCTGATGCGCAACCAGATCGATGCGGCCCGCCGCCTCGGGTTGCGCTGCGAGACGATCAACAGCGCGTCGGCCACCACCGTCACCGAACTCGAACGGCAGCTGCGCGCCGACGAGGTCGACCTCCTGCTGATCTCACCCGAGCGGCTCGCCAACCCCGAATTCGGCAACAAGATCATGCCGATCGTCGGCGCCCGCCCCGGCCTGATCGTGATCGACGAGGTGCACTGCATCTCCGACTGGGGTCACGACTTCCGGCCCGACTATCGCCGCATCGGCCGCATCGTCGACCGCCTCGCCGGGTCGTCGGTGCCGATTCTCGGCTGCACCGCCACCGCCAACGACCGCGTCGTCAACGACGTCGCCGACCAACTCGGCGCCGAACTCACCACCTTCCGCGGGCCGCTTCGGCGCGAGGGGCTCGCGCTCAGCACGATTCGGCTCGACCGGCAGGCCGAACGCCTCGCCTGGCTCGCGGACACGCTGCCCGAGCTGGACGGCTCCGGCATCGTCTACTGCCTCACGGTCCGCGACGTCGAGAACGTCGCCGCCTGGCTCACCTCGCAGGGCATCGAGGTCGAGGCGTACTTCGGTTCGCTCGACAACGAGGCGCGCATCGACGCCGAACGCAAGCTGCAGACCAATGAGATCAAGGCACTCGTCGCCACCACGGCGCTCGGGATGGGGTACGACAAGCCCGACCTCAGCTTCGTCGTCCACTTCCAGTCGCCCGGCTCGCCCGTCGCCTACTACCAGCAGGTCGGCCGCGCCGGCCGAGCACTCGAGACCAGCCGGGGGATCCTGCTGCGGGGCCAAGAAGACGAACAGATCCAGGACTGGTTCATCGAGCAGGCCTTCGCCGAGGAACATCTGGTCAACGACATCGTCAACGTCTTCGACTCGTTCGACGGGCCGATTCCGCTGATGGCCATCCAGGTGAAACTGAACGTGAAGATCGGCACGCTCGAGCTCGTCGTCAAGCAGCTCGACGTCGACGGCGTGCTCGAACGCGTCGCCGGCACCAGCTACCAGCGCACCCTGGCGCCGTGGACGTACCCGGCCAGCCGAGTCGACGCGGTCACGATGGAACGCCGGCTCGAACAGCAGGCGATGGTCGACTACTTCCACACCGCAGGGTGCCGGATGAAGTTCATTGCCA
This sequence comes from Ilumatobacteraceae bacterium, assembly GCA_963698435.1. GTDB lineage: Bacteria > Actinomycetota > Acidimicrobiia > Acidimicrobiales > Ilumatobacteraceae > Sva-07. The sequence continues at coordinate 49,775 of CAVOQV010000018.1, forward strand.
ACCTGCTCGACGACCCTGCCGCCGACGACTGCGGCATCTGCGACAACTGCACTGGCGACACGGATGTGCCCCAGCCGTCGGTCGAGGTGGTGGCAGCCGCCGAGCGGTTCCTTCTCACCCGCCCGATCGAGATCAACCCCAAGAAGATGTATCTCGACGCCGACACCGGTGGTCGCAAGAAGATCCCCACCGAGGAACAGCTCGCCGACGGCCGGGCCCTCGCCATGTGGGGCGACGCCGGCTGGGGCCAGCTCGTCCGCGACGGCAAGCTCACCGCCGATCGTTTCGACGACCGTCTCGTCGACGCACTCGCCGAACTGATCGCCGACTGGGCACCGACACCCGGTCCTGAATGGGTCACCGCAGTTCCGTCGACCCGCTACCCCACGTTGGTGGACGAGTTCGCCGAGCGCCTCGCCGCCCGGCTCGGCCTGCCGTATCACCCGGTGCTCGAACGCGTCACCGAGCGACCGACCCAGAAGGAACAGCGCAACTCGGCCCACCAGCAGGCCAACGTCGCCGGTGCGTTCGCCGTCACCGGCGCGATCGTCGACGCGCCGGTGCTGCTCGTCGACGACCTCGTCGACTCGGGCTGGACCATGACCGAAGCCGGGCGTCTCCTGCGGCGCGCCGGCACACCGCTCGTCCATCCGGCGGCATTGTCGTCGACGTTCTGATCGCGTGATGTCGTCGTCGCCCGCCCGCACCCGAGCCGCATTGCTGCTCACCAACCGGCTCGTGCCACTCGGCGCGAAGCCGCTGACCGCGCGCGAATTCTGGCAACTCGTCGACCGCATCGATCCCGCCGACCTGCTCGGTGCTGACGAAGCAACGATCGCCGAGCGCGCCGGTGTCGAGGCGGGCGAAGCAGCCCGGTATCGCACACTGCTCGACGCAGCGACGGCGATCAGCTTCGAAGAGGAACGCCTCGCCGACGGTGGGGTGTCGCTGATCTCGGCACTCGACGACTCGTTCCCTGTCCGGCTGCGCGAACGGCTCGGTCACGGATGCCCACCGTTCCTGCTGGCGGCCGGGCGCATCGACTCGCTCGATGGTCCGAGCCTCGGCGTCGTCGGTTCCCGCGACGCCGATCAGCCGGCGCTCGCCGTGGCCCGTCGTGCCGCTGAACTCGCGGTCGAACATGGCCGGTCCGTTGTGACTGGACTCGCCCGCGGCATCGAACAGGCTGCGATCGATGGCGCGCTGGACGCCGGCGGGATGGCGATCGGCGTTCCGGCTGAGGGGATCTCACTGGCGTCTCGGAGCGCAGAGGTCCGGCGACGGGTGCACGCCGGCGAGTTGTGCCTCGCCAGCCCGTACGCTCCCGACGCCCGGTTCAGCGCGGCCAGCGCCAACGGGCGCAACAAGATCGTCTACGCCTTGTCGCGGGTGACGCTCGTCGTCGCCGCAGAGGAGGGGTCCGGCGGTACGTGGGCGGGCGCGCAAGAGGCGCTCGAATGTCGTTACTGCCCGGTCGCGGTGTGGGCGGGCGACGGAGCGCAGGCCGGCAACCACGCACTGGTTCGCCGCCGTGCCAGTCCGGTCACCGATCTCACCCGGGTGTTCGACATCGGCCCGCTGCCGCCCGAACCGGCGCAGGACGCGCTCTTCTAGAACGTTTGCGTGCAGATTTGGGTGACCCGTCCCACCCAGAATTGCGCGCAAACGGGTGGAAACCCCTGGGACGTGTCACATGGTGGTCAGCATGGCGGTCAGGTCGGCCTCGCTCGGCACACGGCCGGCGGCGACGACCCGGTCGTCGACGACGAGTGCCGGTGTGGTCATCACCCCCCACGACGCGATCTCGCCGGGGTCGGTGACCTTGTCGATGGTGGCGTCGAGGCCGAGCGATGCGACGGTCTCACGTGTGAGGTGTTCGAGTTTCTGACACTTGGCGCATCCGGTGCCGAGGATCTTGATGTCCATGGTTCGACCTTTCAGAGGACGAGGTTGAAGAGGTAGCCGATGGCGAGGATTCCGGTGGCGACGACGGCGACGTAGGTGACGATGAGCGGCTTCTTGAGAACCCGGCGAAGCAGCACCATCTCGGGCATCGACAGCGCCACGACGCTCATCATGAACGCGAGCACGGTGCCCATCGGAAGCCCCTTGTCGTGCAGCGTCTCGACGAGCGGGAGGATCCCGGCCGCGTTCGAGTAGAGGGGCACGCCGAGGCCGACCGCCACGATCACGCCCCAGAACCCGGACGTCGCATGATCGGCGATCCACTGCTCGGGAACCCAACCGTGGATCGCGGCGCCGAGCGCGATGCCGACCAGCAGAAACGGCCAGATCTTGTGCAGGATCGTGCCCACCTCTTCGATCCCCATGTCGATGCGGTCGTCCCACGTGAGCTGCGCGGCAGCGTCGATCGGTGCGCCGTGCAGGCGGGTCTCGAACACGAACGGCTCGACCCACCTCTCCAGGCGAAGCCGGCCGAGCACGTACCCGGCGACGATCGCGATCGTCGTGCCGCCCACGATGTAGAGCACGGTGATCTGCCAGCCGAACAACCCCAGCAGCATGACGATGGCGACTTCGTTGACCAGTGGGCTGGCGATCAGGAAGCTCAACGTCACGCCGAGCGGGACGCCGGCAGCGACGAAACCGATGAACGCCGGCACCGCCGAGCACGAGCAGAACGGGGTGACGACTCCCAACCCGGCCGCCACGACGTTGCCGACGCCTTCGCGACGTCCGCCCAACAGGGCGCGTGTGCGTTCGACCGACATGAAGCTGCGCGCCACGGTGACGACGAAGATCACCCCGGTCAGCAGGAGTGCGATCTTGGTGGTGTCGTACAGGAAGAAGTGGACGGCGCCGCCGAGGCGGGTGTCGGGGTCGAGCCCGGCGACGTCGTAGACGACCCAGTCCCACCATCGCAGGTTCACCCGGTAGGCGAAGATCCACAACACGGCAGCACCGGCGAGCATCAGCGGTCGACGTGCTGACGAGCGCACGGGATGCTCGACGAGTGCCGGCGTGTTCATCACATCACCGGCTCCCGGTCGAACCCCGAGAGCAGTTCGCCGATCGCAGCGTCGTCGAGGTCGTAGTCGATCCAGCGGCCGCGCTTGGTGCCGGTGATCAGGCCCGCTTCGCGGAGCACCTTGAGGTGGTGGGAGAGCAATGGTGGCGTGACGTCGGCTGTCTCGGCGAGCTCACACGCGCAGCGTCGTCCTTGCCGCAGTTCCCGCACGATCGTCAAGCGGACCGGATCACCCAGGGCCTTGAACCGTTCAACAACCGTTGAATCGTCCATACCCGCATCGTGGCGCTGCGGGTGGATGCTCACCAGGGACCAATGACTCTTCGACCCGGCGAACACGTGGACCCGAGTTGCTCGTGGTGTCCGACGTCAGCGCGGATCGACACCCGGCAGCCCGGGTGTCTCGGCCGTTTCGGGCTCGCCGTCGGAGTCGCCGTCGGAGTCGCCGTCGGCGATGTGATCGAGATCGAAGTAGCGCTCGACGGCCGGAACTCGCAGTGGGATCTGGCGCACAACCGGCAGGGCGAAGAGCAGCGTCGACACGCTCCCGACCTGCTCGTAGATCACGGCGTTGAGCGCACAGGCCAATGCGATCGCCCGCCCGAGGAAGAAGAACCAGCCGAGGAATGCGACCAGCACACCGAGTTGGCCATACAACTGTGACGAGCTGCTGACCTGCTGCGGGAGGTAGAACTGTGTGACCGTCTGGAGGACGGCGAGCACGGCGGCGAGGAGCGCGGCCCCTGGAAGCAACGCCCCCGGGTCGGTGGTCGTCCGCGGCAACGCCTGCAGGAGGAGGAGCCAGAACACGGCGTAGATCGCCGCCAGACCGACCAACGAGATCGAGGTCACCGCAGCACCGGCTGCCTGGTTGATCCGGTTGGCGATCGCGGCAGAGAGCGAGATGCTGACGACCAGCCCGACGACCAGGCCGACCGCGCGAATCGGGGTCTGTTGCCTCGCGCCCATCCGCCACGACAAGGCGCTCGACAGCACCATCGCCTTCGTCAGCGACCACCCGGTCGTGACCACGCCGAACAGGCCGACGATCAGCGCGATCCAGGGGGTTTGGCCGCTCTGGGCGAACGCATCATCGACATAGTCCCGCAGGGTTCCACCGAGTCCGGCGGTCCACGCGGTCGCGGAACCGTCCGTCGGGCCCCCCAACACGCCGGCGACCCCGACAGCGACGAGGACGAAGGGCACGAAGAACAGGAAGAGGCGCAGCGCAAGTGCGCTGCCGAGCAACGTGCCGCCCGCCACCTTGTCGCGTTCGTACACGCGGACGCCGACGTCGACGATCGTGACCCTTTCCCGCAGCTCCGCCATGCGTTCCGTTGCCCGTTCCGCGTGTCCCCGACCCCACGCGCTCGCACGCTGCCACGCGCTCGGCGCGTTCTGGTCAGATGGCAACTCGTCCATGCATCCCCATCATGCACCCGGCGGGGCTCCAGCGCCCGAGGCGGTCTCAGGCCACGAACGCAGCCACGATGCCCCCGACCGCCAGGCCGGTACCGAGCCCGGCGGTCACGTCGAGCGGGTTGTGTGCTCCGACGAAGACCCGTCCGAACATCACGAGAAACGTCAGCAGTGCCGGCAACCACCACCAGCCGACCGGCGTCGCCGCTGCGACGACCGTCGCGATCGCCGCCACGAGGATCACGTGTCCCGACGGGAAGCTGGCTCCCGAACTCGGTACGTCGGCGCCGCGGAGGATCGCGCCGACCTGGCTCGTGCCGGGGCGTTGGCGGATCGCGAGGTAGTCGGCCATCTCGCGCCGCACGAGCTTCTCGGTGACGAGTTTGCTCGACGTGGCAACGACGACGCCCGCCGCCACCCACCAGTCGCCGTACGCCCACGCCACGGCGAGGCCGACGAGCGTCCCGACCACCAGGTTGCCGAGTTGCATCGGGAGCCACAGCGGCCAGTACAAGCCGTTTGGCAGACCGTTGACGGCGTGGAAGACACGAGCCTCGGTCGGGCTGATCGCAGGCCGCCGCGCCTCGTTCGCCGAGGCTGCCAGGATCACGACGCCGGTGCCGGTCAGGATGAACCACCACAGGTTCATGGCGTGAGCACGCCGAGGGATCGGATCCGCTCGGTCGCTGCGGTCATGGCTGCTCGCCGAGGAGCGCAAACGTTCCAGCCGCCGTGGCGATCAGCCGTTGGTCGTCACCGACGACGCGCCCCTCGAGATGCACCACGCTGCGACCCCGCTTCACGACCGTTGCCGTCGCGATCAGTCGTCCGGCGACCGCCGGGCGGATGAACCGAAGCGACACCTCGATGCTGGCGCAGAACCGTCCGGGGTCGTCGACGACGCTCATCGTCGCCTTGCCCATCGCCGTGTCGACCAGAGCGAACAGCACCGCACCGTGGACGACACCGTTGGGGTTGAGATGGTCCGCTCCGACATCGACGTGAGCGAGTCCGACACCGGGCTCGTCCCCCGAGAGTTCCATGCCGAGGAACCGCTTCAAGGGGAAGTCGCCGTACTCCTCCGCGGGCGGGGACTGCTCGGGGGCCGATTCGGCCGGTACTTCGTCGCCGTTGCCCTTCGCCATGCGAGCGCAGACTACGCAGCCGTCGTTCGCCTCACGGCACCGATGGCGGCAGTTCCGTCAGATGGTCGGGTTCTCCACGGCTTCGATCCAGCGCGGATCGCTTTCGATCGGAAGGGTCCCGCCGCGACGTTTGATCACGACCACGGTGACGACGACGCCCGCCAGGAAGGCCAGGAGCATCACCGCCCACTTGCGGTTCGAGCGACCGCGCAGTTCGTCGGCGGCCTCCGACAGCACCGCTGCCGCTACCTCTTTGCCCGTGCTTGCAACGATCGGTCCCATGTCCTCAACCTAGACTCCGAACGCGCCCGCATGGTCACCCGGGACTCCCGGCGCTGGACCACGTTCGGGCCTACAAGTGCAGCGTGCGGTGCCAGTGGCGTTCCGCGTGGAGTCGGTCCCAGGCGCCGGTGAACGCGACACCCGCCCCGACCATGCAGGTGAACGCCGCGACCGCGATGCCGACGTCGACGATGTCCTCGCCGGTGATCCGCCCGTGGGCGAACAGCTTGTCGAACGGGTCGTGCACGACCAACCAGCCGGTGGTGGTCGCGGCAACGGCCGACAGGAGTGAACCGGAGGTGAAGAGGTGGCGCGAGCGAAAGACGCGGTAGGCGTCGGAGAACCCCGCGGTGACGATCACGTAGGCCGATCGGCCGACGGCGACCAGTGAACTCGAGATCACCACCAGCAACACGATGATCGTGGCGGGCGAGGCGCCGGCCACGGAGTCGTCCATCCCGCTGGTGATCATGTGGGTCAACGCGAGTGCGCCGATGCCTGCGCCCAGCGTGGCGAGCTGCAGCCAGAAGTAGTGAGTCGGTGACAGTTCGGCGGTCGGCTTCATCGACATGACTGCTGGCATCTCCCACTGGACAGTCTCGTCGCGCCTCCGGAACGCCGCAAGGCGGGCCCCTCCGAAGAGGGACCCGCCTTGTCGAGGCGTCGAGTTCGACGAAACCGGTCAGGCGTTGGCGCCGCTGAGCGCCGGCTCGTCTGTCATCGTGTCGGCGTCGTCTTCCTTCTTGATGTTCATCCGGGTGTGCCAGACGAACGCCACGCCCGTCACCAGGGAGACCACACCGAGGCCGGCGAGCAACGCTGCCACCCCCAGTGCGAGCTGCAGGGTGCTGTGCGTTGCCGCACCGACACCGAGCTCGGCGACCAGTGCGTGGGCGGTGCCGCTCCACGCCATGTCACGAGCCGGGCCGTCGAGCAGGTCGGTCCGTGCGAAGCCGGTCCAGTAGCGGCCGTCGACCGGAACCTCGAAGCTCCCGGGCTCGAGCACTTGGCCCTGGTAGGCCACGACCACGCCGTTGTAGGTGCCATCCGGGTCGAGTTGCTCAGACTCGATGGCCGCGGTGATGTCATCTTCGCTCAGCGTCACGACCTGCGTGCCCTCGAGCGTGTGGTGGGCGATCGTCGCCATCTGGTACATGTACTCCGTGGCGGTGTTGACCAGCGGATCGTTCGGGTCGAGATCGCCGCCGACCACCGGGAAGTTCCAGTCGTCCTCGAGCAGCGACATGATCGCCTGGGCGCCTTCGACGGTGCCTCGGTCGACCAGTTGGCCTTCTTCGTTGTAGCTGAGCTCCACGTTCTGGGCCTCGCTGAAGGCCTGCAGCGAGTCGTATCCGCCCTGCACCTTGCTGTACGCAACCCCGGCACCGATGAAGTATCCGATGCCGACAACGATCAGGAAGATTCCGAGCAGACCCAATGGCTTCTTGAACATGATGACCCCTTTCGAGTCTCCAATCAGTTCGTGATGGTTTTCACGAACTCCATCTCTGGAACAGTCTGTTGGTTGCGGACGCAATCGGTCAGGGCCCTTCGTCCCGAACCTCGACCGACCAAAGTCCCAATCCCAGCGCCGAGCAGCGTTCGCGTATTCCGCCCGCTATTCGTAGCGGAGGGCGAGCCCGGGCGCGAGGCGTACCGCCCGGCGAAGGGGGAACCACATCACGATGACGGTCATCACCAAGGTGACGACGAGCGCGACGGCGATCGTCCAGAGCGGGAACTGGAACCGGAACGCAACGTCGAAGCGGCGCTCGAACACGTACAGGATGACTCGGGCGAGCGCGTACCCGGCTGGAATGCCCATCAGCCAGCCGAGCACGCCGATCACGAGTCCCTCGGCGCGGAACATCACCCGCAGGTCACGCCGGCGGGCGCCGATGCTGCGCAGGATCCCGATCTCGCGAGTTCGGTCGAGAACGTTGCTCGCGGTGGCGCTGACGAGACCGATCATCCCGATCGCCACCACCGGCAGCCCCATCGCCATCACGACCGTGACGATCAGACGGTTCTCGCGCACGTTCTGCTCGCGATCGATGTAGCGGCGGCTCGATTCGAGTTGGTAGCCGTTCGATTCCAGGGTCCGGTGGATCGCCGTGGCGGCAGCGTCGACGGTCGCCGGGTCTCGATCGACGGTGCGGATCCACCAGTTGCCGGTCGTGCGTCCCTCGTAGTCGAGCACCGTGTTGAACGGGATGAACAGTCCCTGGCCGTTGTTGACGAGCTGACCGTCGATGCCGACGACCTCGAACTCGAGCGGGCCGCCTCGCGTCTCGACGGAGATGACGTCGCCGACGTCGATCCCATTCTGGTTGGCGGTGGCTTCCCCGACGACGACGACACGGGCGGCCGTTGCGTCTTCCTCCTCGGTGTACCACCGCCCGGCGATCAGCTCGTCGTCGTACGTGCTGACAGCGGGGAGACCCCAGACGTATTTCTCACCGTCGAGCTCGACACTGCTGTAGGTCATCGGGTGGGCGAAGGCGACCTCGGGGACAGCAGCGATCAACTCCCCGGCTCCAGCGTCGAGGCCGGGAGCGCGGTCCCACAGGATCAGGTCAGCGCCCTCGAGGTCGAAGGTGCGGAGGTCTTCGTCGACCACGGTGAGCAGCACGCCGGCGAATCCGAGCAGGGTCGCGACGGCGAGACCGATCGGCACGGCGGTCGCCACCGTTCGACCGGTGCGCCGCGTCGCGTTGCGGATGCCCATCTGGCTGCGGCGCGACGTGAGCGGGATCCGGGCCGCGGCGCGGTCGAGGGGTCGGGTGCCGTAGGAGGCGAGCACGCCGTGGTCCTCGATCGCCTCGTGGACGGTGATGCGCGCGGCGTGCCGGACGGCGGGCATGGAGGCGAGCGCGGTGCCACCGAGGCCGAGTGCGAGGCTGAGGACGAGGGCCATCCCACTGATGACCCAGCCGACGCTGGTCCCGCCGAACTCGGAGCTCATGAACTGCATCAGCCGGTTGCTGAGCGGGACTCCGATGCCGATGCCGATCGCCGTGCCGATCGCCCCGAGCAGGAGCGCGGCGCCCAGGTAGCTCGACGCGACGGCGTGCGGGGTGCCGCCGAGCGCCTTCATCACGCCGATCTCGCGGGTCTGCTCGCGGACGACGGTGTTCATCGTGGTGAAGATGATGACGAGGGCGGCGACGAGCGCAACGCCGGCGATCGTGTAGAAGACGACGACGAAGTTCCCGATGTCCTCCGAGCCGGGCCAGGTGCCGGGACGCCACACCTCGAGCACGTCCCAATAGGAGATGTCGGGGAGTTCCTCGGCGAGGATCGTCCGAAGCTCGGCCACCATCGTGTCGACCGCTTCGGGGGACGGGTCCTCGGCCAGGATGTCGATCGAGTTCGCCGCGGGGTACCCCATGATCCGTTGCACGTCGTCGCTCGAGAGATAGAGCACGGGAGCGTCGTTCGCGACCTCGCTGCTGTAGCGGACGGTGCTCCCGCGCGCGACGAGCTCGAACTTCTCCCACCTCCCGGCATGGGTTCGCAGCTCGATCGTGTCGCCCACCGTTGCATCGAGGCGTCCGGTCAGGCTGTTGCCGGCGTCGCTGACGAGTTGGCGGCTGCTCACGGGGAACTCGCCCTGTTCGAGTGAGACGATGTTGACGGACTGCTGGTCGAAGTCGTCGACGCCGACGAGGATCACGCCCTCGACGCGACCGTCGACTCGCATGTCGTCGCGGGCGAGGGTGCGGGTGTCGACCGCTGCGACGTTGTCGACCGCGCGGAGCCTGGCGAGCTGGCCGGCGTCGAGTGGAGCGGCGTTCGGGGCGAGCCGAGCGGTGTGCATGGCGTCGGTCTCGACGCGTCCGGCGAGGACGCCCCGCACGTTGCCGGGGATCGCGAACATCCACACCCCGGCGATCGCCACGGCGATCGTGAGGATCGTGAGGATCGATCGGCCGCGGCGGCGCGTCAACTGCCGGATGGTGTGGTGTGCTCGCGCGGAGATCATCGTGGATCGTCGCCGACGACTCGTCCGTCACGGATCGACACGACGCGGTGGGCGCGGTCGGCGAGGCGACGGTCGTGGGTGACGTAGACGACAGTGGTGCCGTCACCGTTGACCGCATCGAGCACTTCGAACATCTCGTCGGCTGTGTCGGTGTCGAGGTTGCCGGTCGGTTCGTCGGCGACGAGGATCGACGGATCGCAGGCGAGGGCACGCGCGATCGCGACCCGTTGTTGCTCGCCCCCGGAGAGCTCGGCGGGAAAGTGATCGAGCCGGTCGCCGAGGCCGACGCGGGTGAGGCGCTCGTCCGCTCGGTCGGAGCGCTCACGGACCGTCCCGATCGACGCGAAGTCGAGCGGGAGCATCACGTTCTCGCGCGCGGTGAGGGTGGGGAGGAGCTGGAAGAACTGGAAGACGATCCCGACCTCCTCACCGCGCCATGTCGAGAGCTGCTCCTCATCGAGTTCGAGGAGGTCGTGCCCCGCGACCACGACATCTCCAGCGGTCGGCCGGTCGATGCCCGAAATCACGTTGAGGATGGTCGACTTGCCGCTCCCGCTCGGCCCGACGATGGCGACGAGTTCACCGGGAGCGACGTCGAGGTCGACGCCGCGCAACGCCGGGAACTCGACCCTGCCGGTTCGGTACACCTTCTCGACGCTGCGCAGTGAGATGGCCGGCGCTGTCGGGGCCGATGGGTGCCCGTCGTCGTGGGGTCCCCCGTCCATTCCTCCATCAAATCCGGTGCACGCTGCGTCGACCAGGGTCCGAGTGCCCGGGGATCTGCGTTGGACTCGCAGACTCGCCGGCACGTGGTGCCGGAGTACGTTGCGGCGGTGGTGTCCGATCGCCAGCACTCTCCGAGCCTTCGTTCGCACGTGCTCGATGTCGATCGGCGGCCGGCGACGAAGTGGGTGAACCTGGCGGTCAAGTTGGCGCTCGTCGCCAGCTTCGCGGTGGCGATCGGGCTCTCACCGGGCACGGTCGAGGGCAAGGCGATGGGGTTTCGCGCGCCGCTCTTCTTGGCTCCTGTCGTGGTGGTGCCGCTCATCGCGCGTGTGCGGCGATGGGATCCGTATCCGCACACGGCCGACGCGCTGTTGGCGGCACCGTTCCTGATCGACACGTTCGGCAATCTGTTCGGCGTGTACGACGACTTCCCCCAGACCGACGATGTGCTCCACGCCGTCAACTGGGTGCTGCTGGTGGGTGCGTTTCATGCGTTCCGGTTCCGCAACGTCGACGATCGGCGCGACGCGGTGCTGCTCGGGTACGGCTTTGGTGCCATCGCGATCGTGTTGTGGGAGATCATGGAATGGGCGGTGTCCGAGGACGGATTCGGCGGCGCCGGTGCCTTGGCGCTCACGTACGAGGACACCATCGGCGACCTGTTTCTGTCATCGGTCGGTGGGCTGGTCGGATCGCTCATCGCCGTTCGGTGGCTGGGACCGCGACGTTCGAGCTGAGTGCTGCTCGTCGAACCGGGATGCCGGCGCCGCGCGGGCGACGATCGGCAACCGGTGGCGACGTACACTGACGGTGAGTCAAAGGAGTCCACATGGGCCTGTTGAGACACCGCCACGAGCGGCACGAGCAGTTCCGGATGCGCGAGGACCTGATCTCGATCGGTGACGACTACTGGATCGAGAACGATTCCGGTGATCGGGTGTTCAAGGTCGACGGCAAGGTCGCCCGGCTTCGCGACACATGGAAGCTCAAGGACCGTGATGGGCACGAGGTCGCGGTGATCCGTGAGAAGGTGCTGTCGATCCGCGATGCCATCACCATCGAGGCGAGCGGGCGCGAGGCGAAGGTGAAGAAGGCACTCGTCGGGATCCGTGACCGCTTCCACGTGGACGTCGAGCACGGCGACGACCTGAAGGTGCACGGCAACATCGTCGACCACGAATACGAGATCGAACGCGATGGCGACAAGGTCGCTGAGGTCTCCAAGAAGTGGTTCCGGGTTCGCGACACCTACGGCGTCGAGATCTACGACCCGACGATCACACCTCTGATCCTCGCCATCACCGTCGCGGTCGACGCGCTGTCGCACGACCGGGGCTGATCACCTGCGACCGTCGAGGCGTGCGCAGGTGCACCCATCGGGTTCCGTGCGAACATGGGTGGGCATGAGCGCAACCAGCGTCGAGACAGCCGTGCCGGATCGGGCCCAGGTGGTGATCATCGGTGGCGGGGTGATCGGTGCCAGCGTGGCCTATCACCTCGCCAAGCTCGGCTGGACCGACGTCGTGCTGCTGGAGCGCGACCAGCTCACGTCGGGTACGACCTGGCACGCGGCCGGTCTGATCGTGTCGGGTGGCATGACCACCGAGACGCTGGCGTGGATGACCAAATACTCGACCGACCTGTACGCCGTGTTGGAGGACGAGACCGGGCAGTCCACCGGCTTCAAGCCCGTCGGCTACCTGCAGACGGCGAGCAACCCGGATCGGATGCACAAGTTGCGGCGGGAGGCCGATTTCCTCCGGCTCATGGGGATCGAGCGCGAGGAGGTCTCCGCGAGCGAAGTCGCCGGGCTGTGGCCCCACATCGATCCCAGCGGTGTGATCGGCGGGTTCTTCACGGCGAGCGAGGGACGTGCGGACCCGTACAACGTGGCGATGTCGCTGGCGGCCGGCGCGCGGGCGCGCGGCGTCCGCATCGTGCAGGGGGCGCCCGTCACCGGGATCGAACGAGACGCCGGACGGGTGACGGGCGTCGTCACCGAACGGGGCACGATCGAAGCGGAGTACGTCGTCAACTGTGCCGGGATGTGGGCGCGCCAGGTCGGCGCGATGGCAGGTGTCTCGGTGCCGCTCCAGGCGATCGAGCACGCCTACCTGATCACCGAGCCGTTCGACGGTGTCTCGCCCGACCTTCCGATCTTCGAGGATCCCGACCGCTTCGCGTACTACCGCGAGGAGACCGGTGGCCTGATGGTCGGGCTCTTCGAGCCGGTCGCAGCGCCGTGGTCGACCGACCGGATCCCCGACGACTTCAGCTTCGGTGAGATCCCGTCGAACTGGGATCGGCTCGCCCCGTTTCTCGAGTATGCGATGGAGATCCTGCCGGGCCTCGCCGACGTCGGTGTCCGCAAGCTCTTCACCGGTCCGGAGAGTTTCACGCCGGACAACGGGTTCCTGATGGGTGAGGCGCCCGAACTCGAGGGGTTCTTCGTGGCGGCCGGCTTCAACTCGCTCGGGATCCTCACCGGCGGCGGAGCGGGTTCGATCATGGCGAGTTGGATCGTGGACGGCGAGCCGCCGGTCGACGTGACCGGCGTCGACATCGCGCGGCTCCAGCGTTGGCAGACGAACCGCTCGTATCTCACCGAGCGGAGCGTCGAGCTGCTGGGCCGACTCCACTCGACGGGCTCGTGGCCGTACTCCCAGCCGAGCACGGCGCGTGGTGTCCGTCGGTCACCGCTCCACGACCGACTGGTGGCGGCGGGTGCCCGGTTCGCCGAGTCGTCCGGGTGGGAGAACGCATCGTACTTCGCGCCGATCGACGCCGAGATCGAGTTCCGGTACACCTATGGCCGCCCCGATTGGTACGGGTACCACGCTGCCGAACATCACTCGGTACGGGACGCGGTGGGCCTGTTCGACATGTCGGCGATGTCGAAGTTCCTCGTGCAGGGACCCGACGCCGAGTCGGTGCTGAACCGGTTGTCGGGCAACGACGTCGCGGTGCCGGTGGGTCGCTGCGTGTACACCCAGTGGATGAACCAGCGCGGCGGGGTGATGGCTGACGTGACGATCACCCGCCTGGCCGACGATCGGTTCCAGGTGGTCGCGGCGGAGGCATTCCACCGGCGGGTCGAATCGATGCTGGTTCGTGCCATCGGCGACGGCTCGAGTGCCCACGTCACCGACGTCACGTCGGGCCTGGCACTTCTCAGCGTGCAGGGTCCCAACTCGCGGGATCTGCTCGGCGAGCTGACGACGGCCGACTTGTCGAACGCTGCGTTCCCGTACCTGACGGCGCAGGAGATCGACCTCGATCACGCGAGGGCGCTCGCCGTCCGGATGAGTTTCGTGGGTGAGCTGGGGTGGGAGCTGTTCGTACCGACCGAGTTCTCCGCCGGCGTGTACGACCGGGTCATGGCGATCGGCGCTGCGCACGGCCTCGCCCATGCCGGCATGGCCACCCTCGAGAGCACCCGCACCGAGGCCGGCCGGCTCGACTACGGGCTCGACATGGAGAACTCCGATTCTCCGCTCGAGGCCGGGTTGAAGTTCGCGGTCGACTTCGACAAGCCGGGCGGTTTCGTCGGTCGGGAGGCCTTGCTGGCCCAGTACGAGCAGCGGCCGTACCGCAACCGGTTGGTGCAGTTCCTGCTCGACGACCCCGAACCCCTGCTCCACGGTGAGGAGCCGATCCTGCTCGATGGCGTCCCCGTCGGGTACATCCGATCGGGTGCCTACGGGCACACGCTCGGTGGAGCGATGGGGTTCGGCTACGTCGAGCACGCCGACGGTGTGTCCGGCGACCTCGTACGCGGTGGCAACTTCGAGATCGTCGTGGCCGGCGAACGGTTCGTGGCGCGGGCCTCGCTGCAGTCGATGTACGACCCGACGAATGACCGTGTGCGGATGTGAACGGGTGATCGGCCGGAGCGGCGACGAGCCCTCCGATGCTTGGCGATGCGTCAGTCGCTGGATCCCACCGACGCGACGGACGCGACCGATGGTGCCGACTCGACCGATGCGACGGACGCGACCGATGGCGCGGACTCGACCGATGCGACGGACGCGACCGATTCGACAGAGGCGACCGATGGCGCGGACTCGACCGATGCGACGGACGCGACCGATGGTGCCGACGGGACCGACTCGACGGACGTGACCTCGGCGGCAACGCTCGTCGTGGACGACGTTTCGGTGGCCGACTCCACGATGACCGGCGCTGACGGACGAGCCGGTTCCACGGAGACGGGCTGCGTCGTGGTCGTGGTCGTGCTCGTCGTGGTGTCGGTGTCGTCGGTGCCGGTCGCTTCGTCGGCAAGCACGAACCCTCCTGCGCCGACCATGCCCGCCGACGCTCCGGCGATCGCAGCGACTTTCCAGTTGATCCGTTGTGACCTCACGTTGCGCTCCTCGATTGAGTGGTCGTGCCCTCGCTGTGCGTGGTCGAAGGGTAGGGGGATTTTCGGCTTCATCGCCTGTTGGACGAGCCTGAGACCACGTTCTTGATGATGTCTGGACGATCTCGAAGTCGGCTCGGTCACGCCGTGGCCAGCACGTCGTCGATCAGGTCGAGGACGGTGATCGCCTGTCGCTGCCAGCCGTCTGCCTGTGCCCGGAATGGGCTCGTCGCCAGCCCGGCGAGCACCGCTGCCGACCCGACCGCAACGGTGGTTGTCGGTACCAGGTCGGCTGCTGCGGCGGCCAGTTCGTCGGCATATCGGTGCAGCCTGCTCGCGTTCGTCGCGGTGAGCGCTCGGTACCGCAGGTGGGCGACGGGGACGGCGATGTCGTCGACCCGGTCGCCGACACCGCATTCGTCGATGTCGAGCAGGCCGACGATCTCGTGACCGGCGACGATGAGCTGGCGCTCGTGGAGGTCACCGTGGACGAACGTCGGCGCTCGCAACGTGGCATCGTCGAGCGAGCGCTGCAGCTGGTCACCAAGGCGGGAGAGCCGATCGCGCTCCGACGGGAGCACCGATGCCAACAGCGCCACGTGGTGTGGGCCGTCCCGGAGGCGGTGGCGCATCGCCACCAGATCGTCGGCGTCAACCGTTCCGAGGCGACGGATCAGGTCGACGAACGCGGCCGGCGCGGGCCACGTGCGCGCGTCGGATTTCACGAGATCGCGAAGTGTCGGCCCTCGGAGTTCGGCCATGACGACGAGCCCGGCGTCGATGTCGTGGCCGACGATCTCGGGAACCGGAAACCCGTGCTCGGCGAGTACCTCGTGGCGGCGGACGATGCCGGCAGCTTCCCCCGGACGGACCAACTTGGCGTACCAGGCGGTGTCGCCGGCATCGATCCGCAGGACGGCCCGTTCGGTCGGCCGATACGCGATCACTGTCGTCGATGGACTGATCGATGACGCGATGCCGTGATCGGCGAGCACGGCGGTGGTCAACCGTGCGACGCGCTCGAGGGCCGGCAGGGCGGGATCGAACGGCCACCGCCACACGCCGACGATGAGCTCGGTGTCGTCAGAGGAGGCGGTCACGGGGATGGTGCCATGGGGTGCACCGTCGCGGGTCGTGCCCGCGTAGAGCGTCTCGCGTCGCGGCGTCCCGTCGCCCCAGTCGATCTCGCTGCGGTAGCGCGCGACCAGGTCGTTGCCTGGTCGGTAGTGGACCTGGCTGCACCTGAACGAAACGAGCGTGCCGCCGGCGTGCTCGATCGCAGGCCGCAGGACGTCGCCCGCGAACTCACCCGTCAGGTGGGCCGCTGCCGGCAGAAGCGGGTCGTCGATCCCCATCGTTCGATGATGCCGTGCGATGGATCGCGAAGCACGCTCCGACATGGGGGATTCCCGGTCGACGTGCGGCGTCTTCGACGGAGGGTCGGCGCGTTCGGTTGCGGGCCCGACGATGGCCAACCGCAATCCGGCGCAGACGGTTCAACGGGTCTTCTCCCGCGAATCGCGCCGGTCCCGCCTCTCTGAGGCTGGCGCGACGTCCCCATTGGACCTGGCCGTTGACGTGCTGGCGGACTCGCCGGGAACGAATTTCGCTGATGCGGGAACGCGGTGTGCTGGATCGGTCACCCTGGGCTTCGTGCCCTGGGTCGCTCATCGACCGACAGCTGAGCCGGGCACCGAGCTCCAGCCTCAGCCGAGCGCTGCGGCAACCTGCTTCATGGAAGCGCAACGGACGTCGCCGGTGGTCCGATCGAGAGCCGTGAGCCATTCGAGGTGGTCGTTGCCACCGCCCCGAATGGCTTCGGTCTCGAGTCGAACGCCGATCCTCGGCGGCGAGGATCCTCCCGACCAGTTTCTCGGACATCGAGGCGTCGAGCGACTCGCCGCGAACGAGCAGCGACCTCGACGAGGTGGTGATCAGGTGTGGGGGTGGGACGGGAGGAGGAACGGGTACGCACGTCGACGCACGCGGCGCTGCCAGGTGCGATCGACGCGGCGGACCGCCTGGAGCGCACCCCAGGTGACCATGTCCAGCCGTCGGTCGCGGAGGATCTCCCCGTCGTCGAGCGTCGGCTCCACTCGTCCGTCGGCAGCCTCGACGACGACCGGAACGAGATGATCGAGCCGTTCCCGGAGGAGGTTCGCAGCCAGGTCGAGCGCGACGACGCGCGGGTCGTGGTACCGGTCGATGATGCCGGGTACGACGAACCTGCGGACCGCAGGCCGCAGGAGCCACGGCAGCGAGGCCAGGAAAACATCGGTGTCGAGTTCCGTGGCACCCTCGCCGTCACGCAGGAGCGGCGTGGTCACGTCGAGGTACACGACACGATCGTCGACGAGCGCCCAGTTCGAGAGCTGGGCGTCGAGCCCGAACCGGTCGTCGACGGATCCGAGCACCGCATCGACGATCCGTTCGAGCAGTCCTTGCCCGAGCTCGCGGTCTCGCCGGGCCACCGCCACGCCGAGCACGTCGGGCGGGAGGACGGGTTGCACGCAGTACAGCACGGTCTGTCCGGCGTCTCCGGCGACGCTGCGGACCGTGGTGTCGACGACGTCGATCCCGCGTTCGGTCAGAGCGCCGAGGTACCGCTCGATCGTCGCTGCATACCGTTCGGCGGCCTCGGAGTCAGTGAACGGTGGAAGCCGCTTGCACGCCCACGACCGGTCCTCGCCGCCGGCCAACACGAGCGAGATCTCCCCCTCTCCGAGCAAGGTCAGTCGGGAGGCGTCCCCGGTGGTGAGTGCGGTGAGCACGTCGCGCTCCAACGCCTCCAGCTCTGTGTCGGTGATCGGTTCCCGGTTCATGCCGCAACGCTGCGCACAGGATGGTGCATCATCTCAACGCCGATCTCACGATCCGGATGATGTCGTCCGCTTCGTCGTCGGAGATGGTCAGCGGTGGCAGGAGCTGGAGGACCGACGTGTCGTTGTTCGCGAACACGGCGAAGACCCCGGCCTCGATCACCGCCCGGGCCGCGAGCATCGCGTCGCCCTCGTTCTGCAGCTTGAGTCCCATGAACAGGCCTCGCCGGCGCAGCTCGCCGCCGACCCCGGTGAGCCCGCGCTCGAAGCGCTCGCCGAGTTCGACGACCCGGTCCAGGAAGCCCGGCGCTTCGATGACGTCGAGCACCGCCAACGCCGCGACACAACCGAGTTCGGCGCCACCGAACGTGGAGATGTGCACGAACGGATGGTCGACGAAGAACGCGTGGAGTTCGGCCGTCATGAGCGTGGCCGTGATCGGATAGACGCCCCCGCTCAGCCCTTTCCCGGTCACGACGATGTCGGGTTCGAGCCCCTCCTGCTGGAAGTACCACATCGTGCCGGTTCGGCCGAGGCCGGTCTGGACCTCGTCGAGCACGAAGCAGGCACCCCGCTCCCGACACAGCCGTTGCACCCCGGCGAGATAGCCGGGGCTCGGGATCGGCATGCCGAGCGTCGCCGGGATCGACTCGAGGATCACGGCAGCGGTCGTGTCCCCGACGACGTCGGCGAGGGCGTCGAGGTCGTCGAAGGGAACTTGGACGAATCCGGGGAGATTGGGGCCGAACGGATCCCGGTACTCGGGGTCGCCCGCCGCCATCGCCAGCCCGGTGTGACCGTGGTAGCCGCCGACGGCCGAGACGATCCCGCTGCGGCCGGTGTGCGCGCGGGCGACCTTGAGGGCGAGATCGATCGCCTCGCCGCCGGCGACGCCGAACACGACGCCCGGGAGGAGGCCGTCGGTCGTTGCGACGAGACGCTCGGCGAGCTTCGCCCGCCAACCCGACACGAGGTGGTGGTTCCCGATGTCGAGCGCGTCGAGGGCGTCGCGCACCGCGTCGATGACGACTGGATGTCGATGCCCGAGGTTGAACACCCCGCCATTGCAGTGGCAGTTGTAGAGCCAGCGGCCGTCGAACGCGTTCCGGAACCGAGCGCCACTGCGCTCGCCCATCACGAGGTCGACGCCCAACGCCTCGAACGCCGCGACCTTGCCCGGGTTGACATGCGCTGCGAAGGCCGCAGCGGTCTCGCGGGACGTCGTGTACGGCTGATCGCCAGGCTTGGTGGTGTTCATGATGCTCGTTCCGTGAGGTCGTGGGAGGGCGACGCCGGCAGACCCGCCCGATCGTTGCGGACCCGCCAGTACCGACGAACCCAGGGTGGTCGGGTGTCGCCCACCTCGTCCAGCGCACTCGACCACACTGCATCGGTCCAGCCACTCAGCAGTTCGTCCGCCTCGGCGAACGCGTCGTGCGGCCGGGGAGGGTCGAGCAGCCAGCGCGCCTCGACCTCGTCGCGAACTGGCGTGATCAGGGTGAGCAGACGTTCCGGATCTGTGAGCGCGCGCCGGTGGAGCAGTTCGTGGCGCCACCACGGGCAACGGGCATCGAACCGGTCGCGGGGCTCGGGCCCGAGGTCGAGTGGATCGTCGACTGCGACGGGCTTGAACAGCCCGGTGCAGGGTGCCGAGGTCGCCGTGCACCAGTGGCGTGCACCCTCGGGTGTCAGTTCGGCGACCCATGAGGCGGTCGTCTGAGAGGCGGCGGCGAGGCCGCCGGCGTGCATGCACGGGGCCGCCATCGCGCCGTTGATCGGCGAGTAGCGAGGCCGGTCGCCGCCGTGGTCGCGGAGTACCGCCATCAGATCGCCCGGGCCCGTCGCTCGGGACGCGCCCTCCTCGGTGATCGCCCGGCGGGCCCGGCACCGCGACGCCCATGTCCGCACCCGCTGCGACCGTGTGTCGGCGAAGCCCGGAATCGTCAAGCCGTTGCTGATCGAACGCGCCCCCGACGTCACCTCCTCGACGGCCCACTCTCGGCCGGCGGTCTCGAGCACGTACGCCCCCCGATGATCCGCGATCAGGTAGCTGCTGTCGTAGGTGAAGCTGCGATGCTCGTGTCCACACCCTCCGCCCTGACCGTGTCGGGTCAGCAATGCGACGATCACGTCGACGGCCGCCGCAGCAGTCGACGCCCGCTCGAGCGCGAGGCGAAGCAGGTCCATCCCGGTGAGGCCGACCTCTTGCCGAGGGGCCGTCGTGAACACGGCCTCGTTGCCGATCGCGACTCCGTGCTCGTTCGTGCCCATCTCCGCACCCCACATCCAGAACGGGCGCGACAGCAGGACGGCATGCGTCTCGGCGACCTGGTCGATCTCGACCCACGTGCACCGCACCCGAGTCCCCGGCGAGTAGCTGCGGGCTGGCTGCCAGTCGAGGAACTGGGCCTCGTTCGGATCCCGATCCGAGTTCTTCGCGAAGAGAACGCGGCCGTCGTCGACGACGACCATGGTGTCGCACACGCTCCCACGGTAGTCCCCGGCGGTCCGACGCCCCTGGGGCCGGGCCCCGTCTTGGACCCCGGCGTCGTACCCGAATCTCGTCCGGCGCTGCATCCGGAGTCGTGGGTCAGGTTGTCCAGCCGTTCCTCGCCATCGGCTCGGGTCCGTTCAGGTGGTCTGGTAACGAGCCGCCGGCGTGCCGGGTCGTACACCGGCGCCGCATCAGCTCATCGCGGATCTCGTCGAACTGTTCGATCGATGTCGCCCGAAACGCGAAATGGTCCAGTCGGCCCCGGCCGAAGATCGGAGTCTGCCGCGACGGCTCCTCGTTGCCGTCGATCTGAAACAGGTTGATCCCCGACGTCGGGTCGATGCGCAGCACCACCATCTCGAGACCGTCCTCGAACAGTCCGCCCTCGACCGCTGCGCCGAACAGGTCTTCGTAGAAGGCGACGAAACGCGGGAGGTCGGCGGTCAGCACGGCGACGTGATCGAAACCTGCCGGCACCTGAACCACCCTCGTGGAAGATCGACATCGCGACGCCGTCCGGATCAGCAGAGTTCAGGATCGCCCCAGTCGGGATGTCGATGCGGCCCGAGTGTGCAACTTCGGCGGCATCCAGCCGCCCGGCCCACGCGTCGCCCGAGCTGTGGTCAGGATGTCTGCTCGTCGACCCAGGCGAGGTACGCGGGCGATCCGGCGATCGCCACCCACGTGATCGCCGGCAGATCGTAGGAGTGCATCGAACCGACCACTTCCACCACGGCCTCGCACCGCTCCAGCTGGGTGATCGCCGTCAGAAGCACCTCGCCGTCGTGCTCGACGACGCCCTGCCACTCGTACACGCTCGCGATCGACACGATGTGCACGCAGGCGACCAGTCGCTCGGCCACCAATGCATCGGCGATCGCGGCAGCCTCGTCCGACGAGCCGCACGTGATCCGGACCTCGCAGCACTCGATCGTGGGCACGACCTCATCTTCTCACGCCGTGATTGCGGACTGAACCGTTCGCAGCGTCGACAGGCGCGGGACGTTCCGTTGGTACAACGACGACCGGAAGTCGGCGCGCTCGCTTGCGGGCCCTACGATGATCAGCTGCATCCGGCGCAGACGGTTCAACGGGGATTTCTCCGCGAATCGCGCCGGTCCCGCCTCTCTGGGGGCGGCGCGACACCCTGTTCGACCTGGTCGTCGTGTGCGCGCTCCGACAACTGGGAACGGATTCTGGCGATCCGGGAACGCGAGGCGAGAGGGAAGGCTCACGGCTCTCAGCTTTGGCCTGTGCCGACAAGATGGTCGACGATCCGGTTCAGATGCGTGGAGGCCGAGTCGGGCAAAGGCCGGCAATCCATCTGATGGCTGGCCCGCGATCACGGCCCAGTCAGGTGCAGACGCTCACCTGGGGCTCGCTGTCGGAGACGTACGTTCGCCACTCCTCGGCGGTGAGTTCGCGTCCGGCAATGCCGCATGCGATGTCGCGCCAGCTGTCGGGATGCGCGGCGTAGCGCACCGGGCCCTCGAGCGACACCGCCCAGACACCTCGTCCGTCAGCGGACCAGGCCACCCCGTACCCCCCGAGTGTGGGGTCAGCCCCGACGCCGAAACCATCGGACACCATCGGGGTGCCGATCTGTTGGCCCGTGGCGACGTCGTAGAGCTGTACCCCACCGGCGACCGAGGTGATCGCGATCCTGGCACCCGATGGCGAGAATGCTCCGCCTTGAGCAGGCCCGGGGACGGGTGCGAGATGCTCGATCTCACCGGAGTCCGGATCGAACAGCGCGACCTCACCGTGCTGACCCATGAGGAGCACGAGTCCCGAGGTCGGATCCTGGTGGAACGGTTGGAGCCCGTCCGAGTCCGCGACGACGGTCGGCGCTCGGTCGAGTCCGGGTGCAAGCACTCTCAGCGATCCGCCCGCGCCGACCACGACGCTGTTGTCGCGCAGTACGAGGGTTCCCCAGACGTCCTCGAGGTCCAGCGGTCCGGCAACGACCTGCTCGCTCGCGACGTCGATCCAGACAGCGACGTCTGAGTCGTTTCGGCGGTCGATCATGAAGAGTTGTTCGCCGCCGTCGGCGAGCCACATCCGCGGGTTCGGCAACTCGATCCCGAGTTCGTCCCAGAGCGGCGCCAGGTGCACGACCGCACGCCGGTCTCCGGAGATCTCCCAGATGCCGACGAGCCCACTGGTCCTGTCGGCGTCGGAGGTGCGCAACCACTGGCCGTCGGACGAGAATTGGGTGCCGTGCCAGCCGGTCGGGTGGACCGAACGCACGTCGATGTCGCGTTGCTCGTCGCCGTCGAGGCGAGTGAATCGGAGAACGGTCTGATCGCCGACCGGATTCGAATTCCACCACGGTGAGCCCGGCTGGTAGCCGAATCTGCCTCCCTCTCGAATCTCTGCTTCGACGATCGGGAGTGCGAGCCGCGAGGACAGACTGAGTCGGACCATCCGGCCACTCGACTGCGTCAGCGTGATGCCGGTGGCATCGACGCCCATCGCGGTGATGCCCGGCTGGTTCAGCAATGGCGGGACTCTCTGCCGCTCGCCGTTGTCCGACCAGAAGCGAACGCTGCGATCGCGCCCGTACGTCACGATCATCCCGGACGGCAAACTCTTGATCAGGTCAATCGCTCCGACGTGGGCGGGGAATCGCTGCTCGACGGCCGGTCTGAGCGATGTCGACAGGGTGGTCACCGACAACGATCCGTCGAAGAACCCCGTGACGATGCGATCGTCTGCGGTAACCGCACCACCGGTCACGAACCCGGCGAGCGGGAATCGCTCCCGCAGCTCCCCGGTCTCGACGTCGATGACATCGAATCCTGCGGTGTTCGTATCGGTTTGCCACCAGACGACCGCGTACTGCCCCTCGTCGTCCAGAAGGATCCGGACAGCTCCTTCGGGTGTTGGGAACTCCGAGATCACGCGGCCGGATCCGACGTCGAGGATCTGCGTGTACCCCGATGAACCGGCCGGGACGAACGCGAGGGTCTCACCCGAATGGTCGAGCGCCCACGCCCACAGTTCCCCGTCGACAGCGAGGACCGTGCTCATCTCGTCGCCGTTGCGGCGGGCGACGGTGATGCGATCGCGGTCATCCGCCAGGATGTACGCGATCACCGATCCGTCGCCGGAAGCAAGCGCCGCCCAGCATCTCTCCGACGATGTACGGCTCCCCAACAGGCTCGCCGGTCGTCGGGTCGAACCAGACGAAAGTGCCGGAGTCGAACGACCACGTGATCCCGAGGGTTCCGTCGTCGGAGAAGTGAGTCCCACGTGTTTCCCTCGAGCGGGTTCGAGAAGACGTTCGAGACCCCCCTGAGGTTGGCGAGAACGGTTTGTATCGCACTCTGGGTCCCGAGGTCGTCGCGGCGTCGGTTCGCCTCGAGCGCGAGCAGGGCTGCGACGTCGGGCTGTGTCTGAATCTGTTTCGCGGACAGCCCCATGAGGCGGTCGACCTGGGCACTGGTTTCGGCCGCGGCTTCTGCGGTTGCTGCAGCACTGGCCACCTCGTCCGCTGCGAGCGCCTCGGCCTGCGCGGACAACGCCGCCCCCTGCGACGCGGCCGCAACCCGCTCGCTGTCGGCTGCTCGATTGCGCTGGACGACGGCGACTCCGGCCGCGATCACCGCGATCACTACGAACACGGCTGCCGCGACCAGCATCGCGCGCAGTCGCCGGTTCTGGCGCCGGTCCCGCTCTGCTGCGTCCGTTCGTGCCTGTTCCGCGGCCGCGGCGGCGGCTTGGGAGGCCCGGACCCATTCGGACTCGGCGTCGTTGAGCGTCTCCGCCCGACGGTCGGCAAGATCACTGATGATCTCGAGGCGGCCACCGCGCGCCAGCTCGCCCTCGTCCCGATCTGACGCGATCCAGGACTCGGTGGCGGCACCGACACCGTTCAGCGCGCGCAGGTCCTCGCGGTCGTCGTCGAGCCACGTGCGCAGGCGAGGCCACGCCTGCAACAGCATTTCGTGCGCGACCTCGACCGTGGGCTCACGCGTCGCTGGGTCGTGGTCGAACACGAGCAGGCGCGCGGCTCCGAAGACGTCGATCGCCGTGAGCATGTCGGGGTGCTCGCCGAGTTCGCGACGCTTCACCCGGCGACGGGTGTCCTCGGTCCCATCGCCGAGCGTGACGAGACGTCCGAACAGGCGGCGGGCGACGGCCTGTTGATCGATGGTCATCGCCGTCAGGATGTCGTCAGCACGAGTGGCGAGGGCTCCCGCGAGCCCGCCGATCGCGTCGTACGATTCGGCCTTCAGGAGCCCGGCGTCGTTGGCATCGAAGAGCTCCGTCAGAGCGTATTGCAGCAACGGGAGGGCGCCTGGCTGGTCGCCGACGTCGGCCATGATCCGCGCCACCAGGCCGGACTCGTAGCCAGCCCCCTGGCGACGAACGGGTTCGACGATCGCCGCTTCGAGTTCATCGGCGGCGAGCGGCGACACGGTCACCATCGCGGTTTCCAAACGGGTAGCCAGTTGAGCGTGGCGAAGCGGGCCACCCAAGAAGTCCGCTCGGATCGTCAGCACGACGCGAAGCCGGGTCCGAGGGTCGTGCACCGCGGCGAGCAACCCGTCGAGGAACTGGGTGCGCTCCGCCTGGGACGTATGGGTGAACACCTCCTCGAATTGGTCGATCACGAGCAACAACTCGGAGTCCGCGTCCGGGAAGTGTCTGGCCGATCGCCCGGGCAATTCCACGGTCGTCGTCGCGCATGATCTCCACGAGGGGACCGGGTTGGCGAACGGCGACTCGACTGAGTGCCGATTCGAGCTCGTCGAACGGGTGGCGCCCGGGCATCATCGTCGTGATGAACCAGTCGGCGGACCCGGAGACACCACCGGCTCTCAGGATCGGGAGCAGCCCGGAGCGAACCGCCGATGACTTGCCCGACCCCGATGGGCCGACAACGGCCAGCAAACGCCCCGCCGACCCCGGACGTTCGAGCACGTCGACGAAGCGGGCGATCAGCCGGTCGCGACCGTAGAAGTCGGCGGCATCGGACTCGCGAAACGCACTCAGTGCCTTGAACGGGTTGACCAGATCACCGATCGGCGGCGCCGCCTCGACGCGATGACCATGATCATCGAGGCGTGCACCCGATTCGGGCATCGCCGCCACCAACTCGGCCATCGACGCGAAGCGATCGGCTTTGTTCTTCGCGGTTGCCCGAGCGACGATCTGGTCGACCCACGCGGGCACGCCTGTCCCCACCGACGACGGTGCCGGTACCGCGTCGTTCAGTTGACGATCGATCAGTGCGGCTTGGGTCGGCGCGTCGATGAACGGCAGACGGCCGGTCGCCGCCTCGAACAACGTGATGCCGAATCCGTACACGTCGGTTCGGTTGTCGAGCGGCTCGCGCAGGAGCTGCTCGGGCGACGCGTAGGCGGGCGACCCGGTCGAGAGCGCGGTCGCGAGCTCGTCGGACGCGGCTGTTCCGGTGAACGCGATGCCGAAGTCGGTCAAGTAGTAGTTGCCATCACCGTCGACCAGCACGTTGGCCGACTTCACGTCACGGTGGATCACTCCGGCCCGGTGCGCGGTGTGCAGTGCCGAACCCACCTGTTCGACGAGTCGCCGCAACGAGGGCTCATCGAGCCCCCGGGCGAGGACCTCGGACTCCAACGAGCCGCCGGCGACGTAGCGCATCACCAGGAAGGCACTGTCGGGCTCACGCCAGTAGTCGTAGAGGGGCACGATGTGCGGGTGCTCGAGAGCTGCCACTGTCTGGGCCTCGGTTTCGAAGCGACGCACGAAGTCGGGCTGGTTGGCGAGTTCGGCCCGGATCTGCTTGATCGCGACCTTGCGATCCAGCGAGGGCTGCACACCGCGCCACACCAGCGAGAACGCGCCCTCGCCGATCACCTCGTCGAGCTGGTAGTCGCGGACCACGTGCTGGCGGTGCGGTGGGGCCAACAGGATCGGGTCGTGGTCGAGAATCTTGTGCTCGAGCTCGTCGAGATTCGCCGACGGGACCAGTCCGATCTCGTCCGCGAGTTCGGACTTGTAGCGTTGGATCGCCCGCAAGGCTTCGGCTTGGCGGCCCGATCGGTACAGCGCCAGCGCCAGCTGCATCTGGCGTGCCTCTCGCCACGGCTCGTCGGTGACCGCCTCGCGGAGCGCGCCGACAACTTCGGTGTGACGGCCCGCATCGAGCATGGCGGCGAACCGGTGCTCGACCGCTGACGCTCGAATCTCTCCCAGCCGGGCCACCTCTGTTCGCGCCCACTCCTCGTCGGCAAACTCGTCGAAGGGCCGACCGCGCCACAAGGCGAGCGCCTCGTCGAGCAACCACCGGGCAGATTCGGCGTCGCCGCCGCCGGCGAGTTCGCGGGCTTGGCTGACCAGGTCCTCGAACTTTCTCGAATCGAGCTCGTCCGGCTCGACGCGGAGCCGATAGCCCGTTCCCACCGTTTCGATCCGGTCACCTGCCTCGCCCAGCGCGGTCCGCAGACGGTGCACGTAGGTCCGGACGTTGTGCTCGGCGCGCTCAGGCGCCCCGTCGTGGGGCCACACGCAGTCCACGAGTTGGTCGATCGATACGACCTGATTGGGCTGCAGCAACAAGGCCGAGAGCACACGACGTTGGGTCGGGCCTCCGACAGCCACCCCCGCAGGCTCGAGCACATCGACCGTGCCCAGCACCTGGATTTGCATCACCGGCTCCCGTCGATTCGTCATGCGGAGAGTAGACCAGCGCCCGTTCGCAGCTCGTTCGCAGTCACGAAACCCCAGCTAGAGAGCCGAAAACCTCTCGATTGGATCGATGCCGCCGGCGCGTTGGCCGACGTTGCGACCCAGTGACGAACGCGGCACGACCGCGCTGCGATGGAGCGAGCGGAATGTCGCCTCATGACGAAGTTCCCGACAGCCATCACCGCTCTCGCCCCACTCGGTCCGCTCGTGGCGACCGTCCTCATGTTGGGCCCGGGTCCGTCCGGCAACGACTCATCCCGGGCGGCCGTGGAGCCGGCGACAGAGCTGGTCGTCGTCGGGGTTGCCGCCACCGATGGTCAGGCGGTGGGCAACTCATCGACTCCGGATGCACCCGCTGTTGCATCGGGTGTGCCGACGCCCGACGCCATGAGTTCACGACGCGATGAACGTCGGGGGGCGGCGCCCGATCGTGGGGTCGACATCCCCGAGCTGCCCACTTCCGATCCGTTCGCCGCGGTCATGTCGCCCGACGCGGGCGATCACTGCGCAACCAACCTCGACGCTGACGGTCTCGGCGACTTCTTCGGCGGCACGATCGGAACGTTCCAAGGCGCCGACTACCAGCGTTCGTTCAAACTTCCGGATGGCCGAGTGCTCTGGACCTTCCAAGACGCGTTCGTCTCCGGCGTCCTCGTGCACAACGTCGGCATGGTTCAATCCGGCCGCTGCTTCACCACCCTCAACAACGGTGCCCGCTCATGGCTGCTCGGCGACCAGACCAGCCACATGCGTCAGTGGCACTGGATCTTCGACGGTGCCGCGAGCACCGACGGCACCGAGTTCCATCTGTACGTCGCTCAGATGACCGCTCGAACCGACGACTACATCGACGGCAGGGTCGACGTCACTGCCCTCGACCGCGTGGTTCTCGACGCCTCCACCCTCGACGTGAAGACGGTCGTTCCGGAGACCATCGAAGGTCGTGACCTGTACGGATGGTCGGTCACCAACGACACCGAGTGGACGTACCTGTACTCGCACTGCTACCTCCAATTCGGGCACTCCGAACTTGGCGCCCACGAGTGTGCCGAAGACACCAAGCTGGCTCGTGTCCCGCTCGGCCGGCTCGGCGCCGACCGCCACTACTGGGACGGGCAGGCATGGAACCCGGACCCCGCGTCAGCGACCAACATCGTCGACGGGCTGTTCATCGTCCCGACGGGCTTCGGGCCGCTGCCGTCGACGAACAATCCGGTCAACGTCCGCTTCGACGGTGAGCAGTTCATCATGATCTCGAACCCCGGCGACTGGTGGGGTGACCGAGTGTTCATCGCAACCGCTGCTCAGCCGCAAGGGCCGTGGACGGTGACATCGGAAGAGGAACTCGTCGTGGGCAAGTGCGATGGTCGCAGCACGGACTGTTCGACGTACTACGCCTCCTGGGTGCCGTGGCTCGACTCGAGCGGTGACCACCTCTGGGCGATCGGTCACAACACATGGGACGTTCCGACGACCGACGCCCTGTGGGTGTACCGACCGACGTTCCACCGTCTCACCCCATCGCATGCCGCCTGAACCCTCGCAACAGAGTCTCGCCGGCGCTCCAACGCGGCGACGGATCGTTCATTCGGCGCCCGCAGCCTTCGACACGCCGATCGGAAGTCGCCGCGCAGGGCGCCGGGCCGTACGATGATGAATCGCATTCCGGCGCAGACAGTCAAACGGGGTTTTCTCCCAGGTATCGCGCCGGTCCCGCCTCTCTAGCTCAATGGTAGAGCAGTGGACTTTTAATCCATTGGTTCAGGGTTCGAGCCCCTGGGGAGGCACCACGAGATCCAACCTCGACTCCACGGAGGACGCCGTGAACGCCATTGATCTGGACGATGACACCGCCAGAATCGGAACCGACCTGATCGTCGATGGGCGGACCGCTCGGCGCCAGCGCAACAAAGACGCCGTGCTCGACGCATTGATCGCGCTGGCCAACGAGGGCGTCGACGAACCACCGATCGAGGACATCGCCGCTCGTGCGGGGGTGTCGTATCGGTCGGTCTACCGGTACTTCGACGACCGAACCGACCTGATGCTGTCGGCGATCACGCGCGTGATGGGCGACCTCTGGCCGATCTTCGACATCGAGAACCTGGGCGAGGGTCCATTCGACGACCGTGTCGAGCGGCTCATCGCCGTCCGTCTCGCTGCCTATCGCCGGCTCGCGCCGCTGACCCGCAGCGCCGTGCACCGTCGGGTGACGGAACCAGCAGTGGCACACGGGTACGACCAGGTCCGCGAGTATCTCCGCGAGCAGCTCGCACGGCAGTTCGCTCTCGAACTCGCGGCGCTGCCGGCGGACGAGCGCCCGGTCGCACTGGCTGCGCTCGACACGATGTTCCAGTTCGAGGCCCTCGACTACCTCGCAGACCACGAGGAGATGACCGACGCCGCGCTCTCCCGCGTCCTCTCCCGCCACGTCCGTGCGCATCTCGCGCCGGCCGAGGTCTGAGGCGTCAGCCCGAGAAGTCGGTCGACGCCACGGCGGCGTCGCCCTGCTCGATCGCGGTCACGACCCGCTCGGCAACAGCGGTGGGTGCGAGGCCGACCGGCATCTTCGGTGCGGTGCCGGCGAGAGGCCGCGTCGCCAGACCGGTTTCGGTGTGGGGCGGGCGCACGTCGATCACGGTCACCTTCATCCGGCGGAACTCGCGTCGGATGGCCTCCGTGGCAGCTGCCGCAGCCGCCTTCGACGCTGAATAGGCCGCCATCCCCGGCATCGGAGTCTCGGCGACGACCCCGGACAGGTTGACGAAGAAGCCGTGGGTCGCCTGCAGCGCCGGAGCGACGTGTTTCGCAAGCCACATCGGACCCATCGCATTGGTGAGAAACAGCTCCTCGATCACGACGTCGTCGGTGTCGACGAGGTCGCCGAACGCGACGATTCCGGCGGCGACCACGACACCATCGAGCTGCCCATGGGTGGTGGTCGCGTAGTCGACGAGAGCGTCGCCGGCGCGTGCATCTCGGAGATCGACGACCACATCGCAGTCGGGACCGCCCGACCGAGCGCAGCGGATCACCGTGGCACCTCGACCGGCGAGTGCTGCAACGATCTCGTGACCCAGCCCGCCGGTCGCGCCGACGACGGCGACGACAGCGCCCTGAAGATCACGCGATGGCATCGACGGTCAGATCCCGAAACTGGCGGCGCGTGCGGCGGCCACCGATTCGTCGTCGCCGAACAGCTCGGCCGTGCTGTGGTCCTGGCGTCCGTAGACGAACATCACGAGTTCTCCGACCGAGCCGCGGACCGTCACCGATGGTTCCGCCTGCTTGGCGATGATCGGCTCGTGATCGTCGTCTGGTTCGAGCACGATGCCGACCGGTGAGCTGCTCACCAGCCGCTTGGCCATCTTGGTGAGCACGCCGTAGAGAGCGTCGGTGAGGTCGTCGTCGAGCTCGCGGGGTGACCACGTCGGCTGCGCACGGCGGACGTCCTCGAGGTGCACGAAGAACTCGACGGTGTTGGCCAGTTCGTCGATTTTGCCGATTCTCGTCGGTGACCAGATCGGTGGGCCCGAACGAACGGTGTCGACCAAGTCGGTCCACTCGGTCTCGGCAACACCCGCCTGGACCTTGTCGGTGTAGCCAGCGGCCTTGGACACGATGATGCCGATCGCGGCATCGGGTCGGCGCTCGCGCACCACGAGGTGCGCAGCGAGGTCACGGGTGGTCCAGTCACCGCACAGCGTGGGCTGGTCGGGGCCGAGCTCGAGAAACAGCTCGCAGAGTTCAGCACGCTCACGTCGGGCGGGGATCACATCGCTGGCCATGGCCGCACGGTACCGGCAACGGCGGTACCTGGCACCGGGGTCAGCGGGCGTTGGCGCGAGACTCGGTGGATGACGTACGACCATCTCCTCGTCGACCGCGACGGCGCCATCACCACGATCACCCTCAACCGTCCCGAGAAGCGCGACGCGCTCGCGCTCGACGTGATGATCGAACTCACGACGGCGTTGCAGGACGTCGGAAGCTCTGATGCCCTCGGCGTGATCCTCGCCGCCAATGGTCCGGTCTTCTCCGCTGGGCACAACTTCGGTGACATGGCCGGCGCCGAGCTCGATGCCGCTCGCCACCTGTTCGCCGTGTGCACCGAGATGATGGACACCGTCCAAGAGCTGCCCCAGCCGGTCGTGGCCCGTGTGCACGCACTGGCCACCGCAGCGGGTTGCCAGCTCGTCGCGACCTGCGACCTCGCGGTGGCGGCCGAGTCAGCGGCGTTCGCGATTCCGGGTGGCAAGGGCGGGCTGTTCTGCCACACCCCGCTGGTCGCCGTCGCCCGCAACGTCGGCCGCAAACGAGCGCTCGAGATGGCGCTCACCGGCGACCCAATCGACGCGGCGACCGCCGCCGACTGGGGCTTGGTCAACCGAGTGGTCCCCGACGACCAGCTCGACACGGCCGTCGCCGACCTCATCGGCCGGGCGACGCGGGGCAGTGCGCTGTCGAAGGCGCTCGGCAAGCGGGCGTTCTATGCCCAAGTGGGGCTCGACCAAGCCGACGCCTATGCCGTCGCAATCGAGGAGATGGCCACCGCGGCGATGCTCGACGACGCCCAGGAGGGCTTCCGAGCGTTCCTCGAGAAGCGTCACCCGAACTTCAGCCAGCGCGCCTGACACGCCGCCGGGTCCACACGCCGCGATCCTCTCGCGATCGGGCGGCATCACGCGGCGACTGCCAGCGCGGTTCGGACGTGATCGATCGCCCGATCGCGATGATTGCGAATCGTTCGCGGTGTGACGTTGCGCTGTTGGGCGACGCGTCCCGGCGAGCCGACGCGCACCAGTTGGCGGAGCAGCTCCAGGTCGTGCGCGGGAACCCCAGCATGCTGCGCATCGCGAAGGACGACGACGAACTCGTCGACGGCGGTCGCGGGACCGTCGTGGCACGGCGTCTCCGCGAAGGCGCTCGGCCTGACGATCCGTTCGGTGCCCGCTCGCTGTCGCAGCGGGCGACGGAACGCCTGGAACACGGCATCGGAGACCAACGACGACGCCACGTGACGGCGGCGCCGCTCGACGTCGTAGGCGCGGATGGCCAGCCAGGCAGCCGGCACGATCTGCCCGATCGGATCGCTCGGCTGCCGGAACGACCGGTACCGCCGAGCATGCACGATCAGCGCCGGCAGCAGGTGCTGGAGGACGATTCGCCCGGCCAGCTCGTCGCTGCGTGAGAGTTCGAGGAGGGCGAGCAGGATCGCGTCGTCTCGCCGCTCGCCGTCGTCGACCCGCTGTGTGGCCTGTCGGATCTGTTCGAGGTCGGACAGGTCCGACACGACCTCGGCGAGCGGATGGCCGTGAGCGTGCTGGGCCCAGCTCCGGGCGGTGCGCACCGCACGGCGCGACGTCCGCAGGTGGGCCCAGTCGTCGTCGAGGCGATCGAGGAGGTGGGAACGTTCGAGGCCGGCGTGTCGTGATGTGGTCATGGCGGGCACGATGCGCCACCGCTCTCACCGCTGGTCTCACCGATGCGGTCACTGCGACCACCGCGTCGGACGTTCCTGCTTCACCGCCCCCGACGGCCGGATCCCGGACGACTCACAGCACCAGCTCAGCCCCCATATTCGTGTGTCGAGTTCCGACTCGCTGACCTGACCGCCCACTGAGTCGGCATGGACCATTCGACGATCCCGCCGTGCGAGGCGAGCGGGCCGGACGGGTGTCGACTCGTCATCCACCCACATGCACCCACCGATTCGATCGCCGATCTCGCACGAGCGCTCGACCTGCCCGTCGCCTCACCGCTGTTGATCGACGATCGCTCCGTCGGACCGCACGAACTCCTGGTCGCCTCCGGGTTGCGAATCGGCTCCACCGTGACGACGGTGCCACCTCCTGGGACGTCACGGTGTGAGTCGGGTCGGCGAGCGGGCGAGGGGTCGAGCCGTACATCGCACCCTGTGGCGGGCACCGAGCTGGGGGCGCCGACGGGGGACGTCGTGGTGGCCGTCGTCGTCGGTCCTGCATGTGACCGCCGGGTTGCCCTGTCGCCGGGTCGCCACACCGTCGGCCGCGCATCATCTGCTGTCGTTCGCGTCGACGATCCGACGGTCGAGTTGCACCACGGAGTGTTCGACGTCGATGTCGACGGATCGGTCACGTTCACCCAGCTGACGGGGGCGTTCCCGGCGAGCGTCGACGGCGTGCCGTGCCGGCCGGGGCAGCCGGTCGAACCGGGCGACTCACTGTGCCTCGGCGCGAGTCGGCTGCTGATCGGCCGACCCGACGAGAGCGCCGACTCCCGACCGGTCGGCGGCGGCAGCGTCGTCGCCGCCGACCGGGATCCGTGGCGCAGCGTCGTCCGGCGGGGACCCGTCGCGCCCGGCGAGGCCGGTCCGGCACCGCTCGAGGTCCCCGCATCCCCGGTGGCGCATCGAGCGCCGCCGCTCACCACGCTCGTCGGTGCCGGAATCGCCGCCGTGGGCGCCGGCCTGTTGGCTGCGGTGCTCGGCCAGATCCTGTTCGCGCTGTTCGCGGCCGTGGGTGCGGTCGCCTCACTGGCGACCTGGGCGGTCGGGGCCCTCGTTGCCCGTCGGGATCGACGATGCGCTGTCGAGACACACCGGTCAGCGCTCGTCGAGTTCGAACAGGGACTCCTCCGGGCGCATGCGGCGGCCGAGCGCGAGCATCGTGACCGCCATCGGAACGTCGTGCACACGCTCGACGTGATCCACGGCGACGGTGCGGGGACGTGGGCTCGGCGGTGCGCAGGCGCCGACACGCTGTGGGTGACCGTCGGCCGCGGAACGTGTCGCTGGACGCCACCGATCGCCTCCGATGACCGGCGCCGGCTGTCAGCCGAGCTCCTCGTCACCGTCGAGCGTTGCGAACGCTTCGACGACGTCGACGTGCCCCTCGCGCTCGAACCGTCGTCGGTCGTCGCCATCCACGGAACTCCCGCGGTCGCCGACGCGTTGTGCCGCTCGGTGCTCGTGCAGTTGGCAGCTGCATACGGGCCGGCCGACTGGGAAGTGCAGGTCGTCACGGACCATCCGGACCGCTGGGGCTGGGTCGACTGGCTGCCACACGGCAGGCATCGCCCGTGCGTCGTCGACGCCACGGATGCCGTGGCGTTGGCCGAAGCACTGGACTGGACCGACCGCGACGACCCCGATGCCGGACGACGCACGGTGATCGTCCTCGACGTCGCAGAGCTGTTGACCGCTCGCACCGGTCCGCTGCGGCGGCGACTCGAACGCGGCGACGTCTCCTGCGTGGCGCTCGTCTCGCCCCATCTCTCGGTGCCGGCGATCGTCGACCGGGTCCTCGAGGTCGGCGACACCGGTGCCGCCCGATGGATCGAGACGAGCGACTCGGCCTGGACCGCAGCGGCTCGCGACATCGTCGTCTCGGGTCTGTCGGTGTCGACCGCGGAGCGTGCCGCCAGGCGGTTGGCGCCGCTGCTCGATCCGGAGGACGACGACGGCACGGGCGGCCTTCCGACCTCCGCGTCGCTGGGCGAACTGGAGCCGGTCGGTGCCGACGCCGCCACCGTCATCGCCCGACGCTGGAGGCATGCCGGCCGCGACCCGGCGCCGGTCGCTCGGTTGGGCGTGTCGGCCGACGGCATCGTCGACGTCGACCTCGTTCGCGACGGTCCTCACGGGCTCGTCGCCGGCACCACCGGGTCCGGCAAGAGCGAGTTGTTGCGAACGATCGTCGTGTCGCTCGCTGCTCAGCTCGGACCCGACCACGTGACGATGATCCTCGTCGACTACAAGGGCGGCTCGACGTTCGACGGCTGTGCCCGGCTGCCCCACACCGTCGGCGTGGTCACCGACCTGGACGATGGCCTCGCCGAACGGGTGCTCGTCAGCCTCGATGCCGAGGTCCGTCGCCGTGAGCGTCTGCTGCGAGCCGAGCGTGTCGAGGACCTCGCCGCCTATCGCCGAGCGGTGGACGAACCGTTGCCGCGTCTCGTCGTGGTCATCGACGAGTTCGCGTCGCTCGCCAAGGAGCTCCCGGACTTCCTCGGGACGCTCGTCGGCATCGCCCAGCGGGGTCGCAGCCTCGGTATCCACTTGCTGCTCGCAACGCAGCGGCCGGCCGGAGTGGTGACCGACGACATCCGTGCCAACACGAACCTCCGCATCGCGCTGCGTCTGCAGGACCGCACCGACGCTGACGACGTGGTCGGCGACCCGACCCCGTCGCGGTTCCCGGTCGGGACGCCCGGACGTGCCGCGCTGCGCCTCGGTCCCGACGAACTGGTGGTGTTCCAGGCGGCGCGGTCCGCAGGTCCGGTGGTGCCACGTTCGGGCCGACTGAGGATCGAGCGGCCCGGTCGGGTGGTGGGTGCGGTCGATGGGCCGAGTGTGCTCGAACAGCTCGTCCAGTCGATCGAGCAGGCGGCAGCGATGGTTGGGAGCGCCAGGCCGCATCGCCCGTGGATCGATGCGCTGCCGACCGTGATCCGACCGGTCGATCTGGGCGAGGATCGATCGGCGATCGGTGTCCTGGACGATCCTGCCGGCCAGTGTCGCCGACCGCTGGTCTGGTCGCCGGCGACAGGGAGTCTGCTCCTCGTCGGCGCCGCCGGCTCGGGCACGACGACCGCAGCGGTGGCAGCCGCGGCGGCGTGTCTGCGAACTACGACGGCCGGCGCGCTGCACCTGTATGTCGTCGACGCCCAGGGAGAGGCAGCGTGGAGGCCGTTCGAATCGCTCGCCCACTGCGGTGCAGTGGTGCGGATCTCCGAGATGGAGCGGCTCACGCGCTTGCTCGCTCGACTCGCCCACGAACTCGACCGGCGCACGACCGATGCGCGGCGCGAACCGACGATCGTCACCATCATCGACGGCTTCGCCGCCGTGCGCGACGCGCTGGGAGGTGTGGCCCACGGCGAAGCGGCGAGGCAGCTCGACCGCTTGCTGCGCGATGGTCCGGCCTCGGGGATGGTCTGCGTGGTCACCACCGACGGTTCATCGGCCGTCGGGGTTGCCGTGCCGCGAGCAGCGACGTGGGTGTTCCACGTCGCTGATCAGGCGGTCGCCCGGACGGCCGGGCTGCGGGCGCCGACGGTTTGCGCGGGTGTTCCCGGCCGGCTCCGAGTGGTCGAGTCCGGCCTCGAAGGCCAGGTCGTGTTCGACCCCTCACCGCTCCGCAACACGCCGGTCGGTGGCAGCGCCGTGGAGCCGAGCGGGAGGCCGGAAGCGGTGCGGGTGTTGCCGGAGGTCGTCGACGTCGATGACCTCGGCACCTTCCGCTCGCCGCCGACCTCGACGGGCGCCTCGACCAACCGGCCCGGCGAGTTGCAGCTGCTGGTCGGTCTCGCCGCCGACGATCTTCGACCCGCCCGACTCGTGGTTCCCGTCGGCGACCACGTGTTCATCGGCGGTGCGGCTCGAACCGGACGATCGACGGCGCTCCGTCAGGTCGAGGCGGCATGGCGCCAGGCTCACCCCGACCAGTCGGTGATCCACGTCGATCGCGCTCGCCCGATCGACCCGGTGTGCGCGGAGAAGCGGGTTCTGGTCGTCGTCGACGACGCCGAGCGGGTGGAGGATCCCGACGGGCGACTCGCCGAGCTCGTCGCACGGCCTGAGGTGACGTTCGCCATCGCCGCCCGCCTCGAGGCCGTGCGGGTCGCGTTCGGGCACTGGACGCGTGAGGTGGTGCGAAGCCGATGCGGGTTGATCATGACGTCGATGGGCGATGTCGACGGTGAACTGCTCGGAGCGACGCTGCCGCGCCGGCCGTGGATCGCACCGCGCCCCGGTCTCGCCTGGATGATCGACCAGCACGGCCAGCAGCTGGTGCAGGTCGCTGCCAGAATGCCCTCATGACACGCATCGTCACCGTGGCCGGCGCGCAGCTCGGCCCGGTCCAACTCGCCGACGACCGAGCCGACGTCGTCGAGCGGATGATCGTGCTCCTGCAGGAGGCGGCGAGTCTCGGGAGCGATCTCGTGGTGTTCCCCGAGTTGGCGCTCACGACGTTCTTCCCCCGATGGTTCGTCGACGACATCACGACCGTCGACCACTTCTACGAACGCTCGATGCCGAACGAGGCGACGCAGCCGTTGTTCGACGAGGCCACACACCTCCAGATCGGCTTCAGCCTCGGCTACGCCCTGCTCGAGGACGGCGTCGACGGGTCGCAACACCGGTGGAACGTGCAGACGCTCGTCGAGCGTGACGGTCGCATCGTCGGCACCTTCAAGAAGGTCCACATCCCCGGACATGCCGGCAACGAACCGGACCGGCCGTTCCAGCACGCCGAGCGGTACTACTTCGAACCCTCGCCTGACGGCTTCGGTGTGTGGGACACGTTCGATGGTCGCGTCGGGATGATGATCTGCAACGACCGGCGCTGGCCCGAGTCGTACCGGCTCATGGGATTGCAGGGGGTCGAGCTGATCCTGTGTGGCTACAACACGCCGCTGCACTATGCGCCCGATCCGTCGCAGGATCTGCTGCAGGGGTTCCACAATCAGCTGGTGATGTCGTCGGGTGCCTACCAGAACGGCACGTTCGTCGTCGGCGTCGCGAAGGGCGGCGTCGAAGAAGGCGTCGACTCGCTGGCCGACTCGTCGATCTTCGCCCCGTCGGGCGAAATCCTCGCCAAGGCCGAGACGACCGACGACGAAGTGATCGTCGCCGAGTGCGATCTCGACTGGTGCACGCAGTACAAGGAAACGCTGTTCGACTTCGCGAAATACCGTCGCCCCGAGCTCTACGGCCCGCTCGCCGAGCGCTGATCCGCGGAACGGGCACGACCCCGACGTCGAAGGCATCGGATCGAACACCGGCAACATCGGCCTCGCCACCAACGGGCAACCGGGTCGCGGAATGTGGTCGTGGTTGCTGCCGGCGTCGGTTGGCCCCACTTCGAGCCGCCATGAGGCCTACCCTGGCGATGTGACGACTCCGCATCCGCAACCGGCCACCACGGTCGCGTTCGACGACGCGGTCGAGCGCGTACGCGAGGGTGGTGGCCGGATCACCAAGGCACGTCGGGTGCTGCTCGAAGACCTCTATGCACACGGCGGACGGGTCACCGCGGAGGAACTGGCCGAACGTCATGACGACATCGATCTCGCCACCGTCTACCGATCACTGGCCCACTTCGAGGAAGCCGGGGTGATCGAACACGTTCACCTCGGCCACGGTCCCGCCTCCTACCGATGGGCCGGCACGCGCACGATCACCGCGGTCTGCGAGGTCTGCGGCGCCGTGATCGACCTCCCCGCAGCGGAACTCGATGCGCTCGCCGCCCGCCTCGAAAGCGAGTACCACCTCAGGCTCTCCCTGGGACATTTCGCGCTCTCCGTGCGCTGCCCCACCTGTCGCTGATCCGTCAGACTCGGTTCATGGACTTCGACACCGTGGCCGACATCGTCGACGGTGACCCTCACATGGATCGACGTCGTGGGCGCCAGGTGTACGACCACATCGTCTCGAACGGGCTCTCCGACGTGCTCGAACTCGGCACGTGCCACGGCGTCTCGACCTGCGATTTGGCTGCGGCGGTGCACGAGCTGGGCACCGGGCACGTCACGACCGTGAACGCTTCGTTACGCCGTTGCCTGCAGGCCTGACAGCAGCCCCGGGGTTTGACAAACTGTAAAGCGTGACCGAACTCGCCGACTCGCCCGCAGCTCCTGCCGAACCCGCCGCCGACCGCGTGTCGTTCGTGGTGAACGGTGCGCCGGTCACAGTGCGGCGGTCGCATCCGCACCTGCTCGCCGCGCTGCGCGAGGAACTCGACATCACGTCACCGAAGGACGGCTGCTCGCCATCGGGGCAGTGCGGGTGTTGCACCGTGTTCGTCGACGGCAAGGCGATCGTCGCCTGTCAGTGCGACATGGACAAGGTCGAGGGATCGTCGGTCGTCACGCTCGAAGGCATCGACGAGGTCGAACGCCGAACGTTCGCCGACGCATTCGCTGCGTGCGGCGGTCTGCAGTGCGGTTTCTGCATCCCCGGCATCGTGATGCGAGCGAAGGCACAGATCGACAAGAAGGGTGCCGACCTCACCCGAGACAAGATGGCCCCACACCTCGGCGCGCACCTCTGCCGCTGCACCGGCTATGTCAAGGTGCTCGACGCGATCGAAGCGGTCGCGCAGGGCACGGTGTGTTCGCCGGCACTGTCCGACACCGTCGGCGGCGGGGGAGCAAAGTACGAGGCAGCACCGCTCACGCTCGGCGACCGGGGGTACGTCGACGACCTCCGTGTTCCGGGCATGCTTCACGCCTCGCTTCACCTGACCGATCACGCCCGCGCCGACATCGTGTCGATCGACGCCTCGGCGGCGCTGGCAGCACCCGGGGTCGTGGCGGTGTTCACCGCCGACGACCTGCCGGGAGAGCTGCGCGTCGGGATCATCTACAAGGACTGGCCGGTGATGATCCCGGTCGGCGGTCGCACGTCGTACGCCGGTGACGTGCTCGCCGTCGTGGTCGCGGACACTCGCGACAGCGCGCGAGCGGCCGCCGAGTTGATCGAGGTCACGTACGACGTTCATGCGCCGAACACCGACGCCCGCGCCGCGCTCGCCGAGAACGCCCCGCTCTCGGTCTGGGGTACCGACTCCAACGTGCTGTCGACGAGCGCATACACCCGTGGCGCCGACTTCGACTCGGCGTTTGCGGCGAGTGCGTTCACCGTGCACGAGACGTTCCACACCCAGCGCATCGAGCACGCCTTCCTCGAACCCGAGTCGACCCTCGCAGTTCCGTCCGGCGACGGCGGCGCCCGCACGCTGCACGTCTATTCCGGTGGGCAGGGCGTGTGGGACGACCGCGACGACATCGCCGCGGTCCTCGATGTCGACCCCGCACGAGTGACCGTCGAACTGGTCTCGAACGGCGGCGCGTTCGGCGGCAAGGAGGACATGAGCAACCAGGCGCAGACCGCGCTCGCGGCATGGAAACTCGGCCGACCGGTGAAGTGCACGCTGTCACGCGAGGAGAGCTTCAGGATGCACGCGAAGCGGCATCCGATCGAGCTCGAGTACTGGGCCGGCTGCGACGCCGAGGGGAAGGTGACTGCGCTGAAGGTGCGCGGCATCGGCGATTCCGGCGCGTACGCCAGCGTCGGCATGAAGGTGCTGGAGCGGGCCGCCGGGCACGCGTGTGGCCCGTACCGCTGGCCGTCGCTCGACATCGAGACGATCGCAGTGCGCACCAACAACCTGGTGTGCGGTGCGTTCCGTGGGTTCGGTGCCAACCAGGCACAGTTCGCGATGGAGGGCGTGCTCGACCGCCTCGCCGAGCAGGTCGGCATCTCCGGCTGGGAGATCCGTAAACGCAACGTGATCAAGCCAGGCGAGGAGTGGGGGCCCGGCCAGATCATGGACGACGGCGCCGGCGGCGCGGAAGCATGCCTCGACCAGATCAAGGAGTCGTACGACGCGGCGATCGCGGCCGGCAAGGCGGTTGGCCTCGGACTCGGTCTGAAGAACTCCGGGCTCGGCAACGGGTTCCGCGAGGTGTCGAAGGCCGTCATCCGGCTTCTCCCGCCGGTCGGTCCCGCGGCGGGCCGCATCGAGGTACGCCACGGTTGGACCGAGATGGGCCAGGGGGTCCACACCGTCGCGCTGCAGGTGGCCGCACAAGAGTTGGGCGTCGATCCCGATCGGATCGACGTGATCGTGGACACCACCCGCGAGCTCGGCTTCGGTCAGACGACCGGGTCGCGCGGCACGTTGATGGTGGCGGGTTCGGTCAGCGACGCCGCCGCCGCCGCGTTGGCGGGTGGCTGTGAGATCGACGTCGACTACGAGGGCGAGTACGTCGTCGACTGGACTCAGAAGCTCGGCGATCCGTCGGTGGCGAATCCGACGATCCACGCCGTGTTCAGCTTCGCCGCTCAGATGGTGATCGCCGATCCCGAGACGGGCGACATCGAGAAGGTCGTCGCCGTCCACGACGTCGGCAAAGCGGTCAACCCGACGCTCGTGGAGGGACAGGTCGAGGGCAGCGTGCACATGGGGCTCGGATACGCCCTCACCGAGGAGTTCCCGACAGATCCCGAGACCGGCTTCCCCACCAACATGACGTTGCGGTCGCTCGGCATCTTGCGGGCCAAGGATGTGCCGGAGATCGAGGTCCAGTTGGTGGAAGTGCCGCAACCCCGTTCGCCGTTCGGCATCAAGGGAGTCGGCGAGATCGGATTGGTGCCGACCGCGCCCGCGGTCGCCGCTGCGCTCCACGCCGTCGACGGCGAATGGCGCACCGCGCTCCCGATGCGTCGCCCCTGACCTCTCTCCCGCCGTTCCCCCTCGATCCCCTCATCCCCCATCCCCTCACCCTGGCCCCGCCCTCGGCGCGCTCCCCCATCACGCTTGTGTGCGGAATCGGGTGGGACGGGTCACCCAGAACTGCACACAAACGTTGACGACGGGGTGTCAGGTGGTGGGGGTGTCGCCGAGCAGGTAGCGGGGGCCCGTGCCGTGGACGGCCGCGATGTCGTCGGGGTTGTAGAGAGCGCACGTGTCGAGGCTGAGACAGCCGCAGCCGATGCACCCGTCGAGTTTGTCCTTCATCGCTTCGAGCATGGCGATGCGCTCGTCGAGGATCGGTTGCCACGACGACGCCAGCTCCGCCCACTCCCGACGGTTCGGTGTCCGACCTGACGGCAGCGAGTCGAGCGCAGCCTTGATCTCGCCGAGGCTGAGCCCGACTCGTTGAGCGACCTTGATGAAGCCGACTCGCCGCATGGCATCGGCGGCGTACCGTCGGTGGCCGGCTTCGGTGCGGTCGCTCGCGATCAGGCCGTTGGCCTCGTAGAAGCGAAGCGCTGATGTCGCCACTCCCGCTCGGGCGGCGACCTCGCCAACGGAGAAGATTCGGGAAGATCCGTCCTTGACTTCAACCATTGTTGAAGTCTTACGGTTTGTCCGCATGAACGCACAACTCACGCTCGACGACCTCGCCGTCGGCTCCATGAAGATGATCAAGGTCGACGGGCACCGGGTGTGCCTCGTCCGCACCGCCGACGGTCTCCACGCCATCGACCATGCCTGTCCCCATGAGGGGTACGGCCTGACGCAGGGTGATCTCGACGGCGATCTGGTCACCTGCGCATGGCACAACTGGAAGTTCCGGGTCACCGACGGAGCGTGCGTGCAGGGCGAGGAGTCCGTCCAGACGCATGAGGTCACGGTCGCCGCCGATGGCGCGGTG
The DNA here is from genome assembly GCA_963698435.1 of Ilumatobacteraceae bacterium. Lineage (GTDB taxonomy): Bacteria > Actinomycetota > Acidimicrobiia > Acidimicrobiales > Ilumatobacteraceae > Sva-07. Next base: position 91,819 of record CAVOQV010000018.1, read on the forward strand.
CAGGTGGCGATCAGACGGCCCGACCCCGTCGAGCGGCGACAGCAGCTGCTCGTCAGCCTGCGCGGTGGCATCGACCGCAACTACACGGGCCAGGTCGCCCGGGATGTCGTCCGGCTGCTGCAGGCCGATGCCAATCCTGGTGAGCTGATCTGGGAAGCGATCGCCCACGGCGCGCCCCGGGCGGAGTTCGGGTGGGGTCACTCGATCGCGTCGGCCACCGATTGTCTTGCGATGATCGACCTGTACGAGGGTGATCAGCGGGCGCTGCCGATCGTCCAGGGGATCATGGGCATCGCCGAGTCGGAACGCGGTCGACCCGTCAATCCGCTGCCGGAGCCGGCACCGGCGTCTGCGGCGACGGCCGCCGCGTTCCGGGCGGCGGTCGAGGCCGAGCAGATCGAGGATGCGCAGGCCCACGTCCTGGCCGCCATCGAACGCGGCGACGGCGCCGACGACCTGCGGCCGTGGTTCACGGCCGTCGTCAGCGACCATCACCTGTCGTACGGCCATGGCGCCATCTACACACAGAAGGCCTTCGAGCTGCTCGACATGATCGGTTGGGAGCGATCCGCAACCGTGCTGCCTCATCTGGTGCCGACGCTCGTGTACGGAACCCGCGAGGACCGATTGCCCTACATGCGCCCCTTCATGAAGGCGCTCGATGGCGTCGATCTCCCGGCGCTCGCCGCGGTTGCGCCGGTGGATGGTTGGATCGACGACGGCACCCTGCTCGATGCGTTGCTCGGCGACCGGCGCACGGCCCCGGCGGACGCGACCGTTGCGGCGTTGCGCGCCGGCGCTTCGGTCGACGCTGTGCTGGACGTCGTCGTGCGGGCGGTGAGCGAGCGGATGCTGCGCTACGACGTGGCCGGCGAATTCGAGTTCGCCGATGACTTCGGCTGGCTCGACATCACCCATGGACTCACCTACGCCAACGCCGTGCGGTGGCACCACAGCCAGGCGGTCGAGCGGGGGAGCGGGACGTCGCCGGACCTCCTGCGGCTGGCGCTGTTCACGACGTTCCTCGCGCACTGGACGGGCCGGCACGAGTGGCACACGGGCGTCGCCGAGCGCGACGAGGTCGAGCCGCTCGGTGCCACGCTCGACGTCTACTCCTCAGAACTCCAGCGACAGTCGTTGCTCGACGGGACCACAGCGTTCATCGTTCATGCCCACGCGGTGAAGACGTCACGGGCGGCAGCGGTCGAATCGGAACGGTCTGGCTCGGTGACGCCGCTCGATGCGGCCGCCCGTTTCCTCGCTGCGCCGAAGCTGGAACGCTTCGTCGCCGCGACCGTCGCCCGATCGATCGACTTCCTCAACGGCCGAACTCCGCGCGCCTGACGTCGTCGTTTTCGTCTGCGTGCAGATTCGGGCGGTGCGGGCCACCCAGAATGCAGCGCAAACGTGGGTGGTCGGGCTGGCTGGCGTTCAGTCGGCGGGGCGGGCGAGGATCTCGTAGAGCTTGCGCTTGGTGTCCTCGAGCACTGCGGTGGCGGCGTCGCGTTGTTCGGTCGATCCGAACCGCGCCACCTGGCGAACTTGGCCGCCGAGTTCCGACATCAGCCGCCGCAGTTCGCCGCGACCTCCCGTGCCGGAGTGGCTCCACGGCGCGTCGGCATCTGCGCCCTGTGCTTCGCGGATCTCGGCGAGCATCTGCCGCCCGCGATCGGTGAGGGTGAACTGGCGCTTGCCGTCGACCTCGGCCGAGGTGACCGCGCCGTGGAGCTCCATCTTCTCCAGTGCGGGGTACATGGCGCCCGGGCTCGGCCGCCAGCGGCCTTCGCTCCGGGCTTCGAGTTCGGTGATCAACTCGTAGCCGTGCATCGGCCGCTCGTCGAGCAAGGTCAGGATCGCGACGCGCACCGCGCCGCGGCGTGCACGGTGGCGTCCGCCGCCCCGCCCGCCGCGCTCGTGTTCTGCGTGGTGATGATGTTCGTGCATGTGGACTCCTCCTCGTCGGCCGCGGCCGCGGCGTGGGCGCTGTGCTTCGGTCGGGGTCGACCGGTCGGTGTGATCGGTGGTCGTGGTGTATTCCTCGTTCATGGGACTCCTCGGGAGTGAATGGATGATCGATCGTTACGTGATTCATAACGACATATCGATACATTAGCGACATATCGATATCGATGCAACCTCGAACCTGGGGAATCTGTTCGGTGCGGAATCGGGTCCTGCGATCGGCGATGCTGTTCGTATGACGGACACCACCGAACGGCCCGCCTCGACCAGCAGCGACGTCGTCGACGAGGTGCGTGCCTGGCTCGAGGAGAACTGGGATCCGGACCTGACGGTGGCCGAGTGGTGGGAACGTCTCGGTCTGGCCGGCTGGGCGGCGCCGACACTGCCCGCCGATGCGTACGGGCGCGGCCTCTCACGTGGTGACGCAGTCCTCGTGCAGAACACGATCGCCGAGTTCGGCGCGCTCGGAGCGCCGGGCGGGCTCGGATTGCTGCTCGCTGCTCCGACCATCGCCACGCACGGCACCCGCGAGCAGATCGAGAAGTACGTGCGCGACATCGTCACCGGCCAGCAGGCCTGGTGTCAGCTCTTCAGCGAGCCCGGCGCCGGTTCCGACCTCGCCGGCTTGCAGGCCAAGGCGCTGCTCGACGGTGAGGAGTACATCGTCAATGGCCAGAAGGTGTGGACCTCCGGCGGTCACTACGCCGACATGGGCATGTTGATCGCTCGCACGAACTCCGATGTGCCCAAGCACCAGGGCATCACCTACTTCGCGATGGACATGCACCAGGACGGTGTCGACGTTCGCCCGCTGCGTGAGCTGACCGGCCGAGCGCTGTTCAACGAGGTCTTCATGTCCGACGCCCGCGTGCCGGCCGATGCGGTGATCGGCGGACTCAACAACGGCTGGGCCGTGGCCAACACCACGCTCGCTCACGAGCGCGGCGGGCCTGGGATCCGGCGGTGGCAGCAGTTCGGCCAGCGCAGCGATCCCCGGCACCGTCGGCGGGCAGCTGAACACCCGGGCGGGCGATTACGTGCGCGACCCCGAAGAAGCCGTCGGCCGCCGGTGGCGGAGCAGCGTTCCGCGACACGTCGAAGATGATGATCAACCTGGCGCAGGGAGCCGGTCTCGCGAACGACCCGACGATCCGCCAGGACCTCGTGCGCCTGTACACGATGAGCCAACTCGGCCGGATCAACAACCTCCGCGTCAAGGCCGCCAAGGCCAGGGGTGAGGAGATCGCCGGCATGGGCAACATCGCCAAGCTCTCGATGAGCGACATGGTTCGGCTCCAGCGCGACCTCGGGCTCCGCATCGTCGGCCCGCAGGGCATGCTCCACGCCTACGACTCCGAGCATCGCGCCGCGCTCGACGCGGCGACCGGGAATCCGTTCCTCGGCTTCGTCACCGAGATGGCACTGTTCGCACAGGCTCCGCCGATCTATGGCGGCACCGATCAGGTGCAGAAGAACATCATCGGCGAGCGCGTGCTCGGCCTCCCGAAGGAGCCGAACCAGGACAAGGTCGTGCCCTTCTCCGAACTCCCCAAGAACGCCTGATTCAGCGGTTGAGCATGCCGTAGGCGTGGGTGGGACGCAGTTCGAGGATGAGGCGGCGGTCGTCGACCATCGCCTGGCGGTACTCGTTCCAGTTGTCGTGTTCGCCGGCAACTGCTCGGTAGTACTCGACGAGCGCGTCGACGGTCTCGTCGTCCGGGGCCTCGGCGACGGGAAGCATCGTCACGTCGGCCTCGATCACCGCGTAGGCCCAGAAGTCGTCGCGGTTGACGTGCAGCGAGGCTCGAGGGTCGCGGCGGAGATTGGCGGTCTTCGCTCGGCCGTCGGTGACCGAGATCCGGATCACGTCGTCGTCACCGACGGCGAATGCGATGTTGGACGACTGCGGCCGACCGTCGGACTTCAACGCGATCAGGATGCCGTTGTGCTTGTCGCGGATGAAGTCGAGTGCGTCGGAGATCTGCATGCCGTTCGCAACGCTCGTGGAGTGTCCGCTGTTCCCGGCCAGGCTGCGGTGGTCGGCGGGGCGATCACTCCGCGCTGGCGGTGTGCTCCGCGGCGGCGGCTCGGGCCGCGGCGAACTTGGCCGTCGTCAGGCGTGGCCCGGCGACGACGAACAACAGCAGCGACATCGCGCCCGCGGCGAGCCACGGCATGCGCAGCGCAACGTCACGCGAGGCGAACTGGTCGACGATCACGACGATCAGGCCACCGAGTGCCGCGCCGATCGGCATCATGCCCCACCCGAAGAAGCGGTAGACGCTGTTGACTCGGCCGAGGAGACGATCGGGGATCACCGACTGGCGGAAGCTCACCGTGATCACGTTCCACAATGTGCCGACGAACATGAATGCGGCGAGCAGCAGCCACACCGTCGGCCACCAGCTCATCAGCCCGATCACGATCGAGAAGATCCCCCCGCCGACGAGTGACAAGGCGAGCGACGGCCCGGTACCGATGCGCCGTGCGACGTTCGAGGCGGTCCATCCGCCGACGATTCCGCCGACCGCGCCGCCCGTTCCGAGAAGTGCGAACTCGGTCGGGCTCGTCTCGAGTACCTCCTGGCCGTACAGCACGAAGGTTGCCATCGACAGCGTGCTGATCAGGTTGAGCAGGCCCAGTGTGATCGCCAGGGCGCGCAGCAGATCGTGACGCCACAGCCAGCGGAAGCCCTCGACGAGTTCGACTCGCCACGACGTGTCCGAACCAGCGTCGGCGCGTGGTGCGAATGTGGACGGCATCCGTTCCGGCGGGCGGATGAACGCGATCAGCGCCGCCGACGCAGCAAAGGTCAGGGAATCGGCGTAGAAGGGGAGCGCGAACGACACCGCGATGAGCAATGCGGCCAGCGGTGGTCCGGCGAACGTGTTGGCGACGAGTTCGCCGCTCCACATACGGCCGTTCGCCTTCTCCAGGTTGTTGGCGTGCACGATCGACGGCAGGAACGTCTGCGCCGAGTTGTCGTAGAGCACTTCGGCGATTCCGAGCAGCAGCGTGGCGACGAGGATCAGGAGGTAGAGCCCGGTGTCGGTCGCGATCACTGCGGAGGCATCGGACACGATGTCGGGTGCGGGCAGCGTGTTCTGGCGATCCATCACGATGGTGGCGATGCCGACCGTGACGATCGCGCGGATCGTGTTGGAGATGACCATCAGCCGCTTGCGGTCGTGCCGGTCGGTGATCACGCCGGCCGGCAGGCTGAACACCAGCCAGGGGAGTCGCTGGACCACGACGACCAGCGAAATCAGGAGTGGGTTGCGGGTGACCGCTGATGCCAACCACGGATAGGCGATCAGCCCGATTCCGTCGCCGAGGTTCGAGATCGTGCTCGCCCAGAAGAGCTTGACGTAGTTCGGGCCCAGGCGTTTCGGGTCGAGTCCGGCACGTGCCCCCGCGGTTGCGACGTCGCTCACGACGGCTCTGGGAGAACCGGGTGATCGGTGGGGTACACCGCCGCCACGAAGCCGAACACCACGTCACCGTCGCGGGCAGCGCGGTGAATTCCTCTGCGAGTTCGACGACTCGGGTGAAGAACTCGTCGGCGCGTTCGGCAGGAATCCGGGCGTGGCGCATGGTGGAGCGCAGGTGTCCAGGCTCTGCCGCCGCCTCGGCCTGCGCCCGGGCCAGGAAGTTCTGGCGCACGACTCCCGCGGGCATCGGGGTGTCGCCGACGACGATCGTGCGACCGGTTCGGCCGTAGAGGCGTTCCTCGATCGCCCGCACCTGGCGGGTGCGCACGACCGCGAGGAGGCCGGTGTCGACGAGGACGTCGACGTGGTAGGCGACCGACGACTTCGGTCGGTCGACCGCGAGCGCCAGCTCCGTGACGGTCGCGGCCCGTTCGAGCACGAGGTCGAGGATCAGGCTCCGCAGCGGATGGGCAAGCGCCTTGAGTTGCTCGGGTGTGTCGGCCTGGACACTTGGTGCGAGGTCGTAGTCGGGAACCACGCTGCCGACTATATCCGACTTGTCTCGAACGATCGAGAAAAGTCGAACATGATCTCCGGCCGCGTGTGGTGCAGCTCCGGTGGGGCGGGCCACCAGAACTGCACCAGGCACGGTGTGGCGGCGGTGATCAGGCGTCGGTGGCGTCGCTGGCCGTGGCATCGACCGCGAGTTGGCCGGTGCCGACGGTGATCTTGCGGGGCTGGGCCTGGGGGGCGACCGGGATCCGCAGGGTCAGCACGCCGTCGGTGTAGTCGGCTTCGATGCCGTCGGCATCGAGGCCTTCACCGAGGCTGACCTGACGACGGAAGGTGCCTTCGTGGCGCTCGTCGAAGTAGACGCGATCGCCCTCTTGGCTCTGATAGTTGCGCTCGGCCGACACGGTGAGCACGTTGCGCTCGACGGAGATGTCGATCGAGTCGGCGGCGACGCCGGGCAGGTCGAGGTGGACCCAGACGTTGTCGCCACGACGGTAGGCATCCATCGGCATCGGACGGCCGGTGACCCACGCCGAGCGGGTCGGGGTGCGCTGGTTGAAGAGCTGATCGAGTTCACGGAAGGGGGAGTTCTGCAAGAGCATCGGGTGCCTCCAGATCGAAAGATGAGTGTGGACGTGTTGCACCCATGAAGATATCAGACATCAGATCACTTGACAACCAGTGACTCAGCATTGCTCAGTTGCGGGAGATCCGACCCTTCATGGCCAGCGAGGCGAGGCCGAAGCTGATCACCATCAGGGCCAATGAAGCGGCGGCGCCCGCCGCCAGCGCACTCCAGTCCCAGCCCACCGTGATGAGGCTGCGCAGACCTTCGAGCACGTACGTCACCGGGTTGTACGTCGCAATCGTCTGCAACCAGCCGGTCAACGCCTCCTCCGGCAGGAACGACGTCGTCAGGAACGCGAACGGGAAGAACAGGATGAAGCTCGAGTTCACCGCTGCGGGGTTGCCCGTCTTCAGCGCGATCGCGTACGGGAAGCCGGCGAACGCCAGGCCCCACAGCGCCCCGTACAGGATGAACACGACCATCCCCACGAGTCCGGTGACGAACGTCACGCCGAACGCCAGGCCGAGCAGGATCACCGGGATGGTGAGCGCGAGGATCGACACGACGTCGGCCGCCATCAGACCGAGCAGCAGCATCGGCCGACGGGTCGGCGTGAGCAGGAGCCGGTCGAAGTAGCCGCTCTGGATGTCGGTGACGAGCGCGCCCGCACGCGAGATCCCGGTGACCGCGAAGATGATCGCCACCGGGAGCTGGAATGCCTTGAAGTCCTCGACGGCACCGCTGGCCTGAGCGAAGTCCTGCAGCGCGCCGACGTTCACGACGTAGAAGAACACCGGTGTGATCAGCGCGGGGATGAAGAACTCGGGCTCGCGGAACGCGCCGCGGATGGCCCGCCCTGCGATGGTGACGAAGTCGTGGAACCACGAGGATCGACGGGCGAGTGGTGCCTCGGCGAGCACCGGTTCGGCCGTGGTCGTTGCGGTGGTCGTCATGGCGATGCCTCCAGTTCGGGTTCGTCGGACTCGTCGCTCTCGGCGAAGTGGGTGCCGGTGACCTGCAGGTACACGTCGTCGAGCGTCGGGGTGCGCAGGGTGAGCGACCGCACCGGCACGCCGCACCCGTTGAGCGCGACGGCGACCTGCGCGATCAGACCAGCGCCGTCGGTGGTCACCACGGCGAGTTCGTTGTGGTGGATCTGGACCTCGTCGATCCCGTCGACGGCACGCACCGCGTCGGCCGCGGCTGCCACGTCGCCTTCGACCTCGGCCTGGATCAGGTCGGCGCCGATCTCACGCTTGAGTGCCGCCGGCTCGCCTTCGGCCTTGATGAGACCGTTGGCGATGATCCCGACCCGGTCGGCCAGTTCGTCGGCCTCCTCGAGGTACTGGGTCGTGAGGAAGATCGTCATGCCGTGTTCGCGGTTGAGGCGTCGGACCTCCGCCCACACCGATGACCGGCTGACCGGGTCGAGGCCGGTGGTGGGCTCGTCGAGAAACAGCACCTGCGGGCGGTGGATCAGCGACATGGCCAGGTCGAGGCGCCGCTTCATGCCGCCCGAGTACGACTCGACGCGGTTGTCGATCGCGTCGCCGATGTCGACCAGTCCGATGACGTCGTCCATGCGTTGGGCGATGTCGTGCTTGCTCAGCCCGTACAACCTGCCCTGGAGGCGGAGCATCTCGCGCCCGGTCTGCTTGCCGTCGATCGACGAGTCCTGGAGCGCCACGCCGATCCGCAACCGGATGTCGTCCGGCTGGGAACCGACGTCGAACCCGGCCACCGTGGCGGTGCCGGACGTGATACCGAGCAGGGTGCACAACATCTTGACCGTGGTCGACTTGCCCGCGCCGTTGGGTCCCAGGAATCCGTAGATCTCACCGTCGGCGACATCGAGATCGATGCCGGCGACCGCGTCGAAGTCGCCGAAGGTTCGTCGGAGCGCTCGTGCCTGGATCGCCGAATTCATGTCCGTGAGGATGCCGTCGCGCAGCGAGCTTCATGCCCTCCGCAAGAAATCGTCCCGGCCGACGGTCCTCCCGGGGACGGGGCCGGGGTTGGACCGTCAGGCTTCGAGGCGGCCGTCGACGATGTGGACGCTGCGGTCGCAGAAGTGGGTGATGCGCTCGTCGTGGGTGACCACGATCGCCGCGATCCCACGGGACTTCATCTCACTCTGGATCAGTTCCATCACCTGCTCGCCGAGCTTGGTGTCGAGCGCCGAGGTGGGCTCGTCGAACAGCACCAGTGCGGGGTCGTTCATCAGCGCCCGGCCGATCGCGACGCGCTGGCGCTGGCCTCCCGAGAGTTGCGACGGCAGGTTCTTGGCTCGGTCGGCGAGCCCCAGTTCCTCCAGCAGCTGATCGGCACGTGCCTTCGCCGGCGCACCCGTGCGCCTGCCGAGTTCGTCGACCACCAGTAGGTTCTCGCGGGCGTTGAGGAACGGCACCAGATTGACCGATTGGAACACGAAACCGACCTTGTCCTGGCGGAACTTCGTCAGCTCCTTGGCGTTGTGGCCCGAGATGTCCTCGCCACCGACGACGATGGTCCCTTCGGTCGCCGAGAGAATGCCGCCGGCGATGGAACACAGCGTGGTCTTGCCCGAGCCGGAGGGTCCGACGAGAGCGACCATCTCGTCGCTCGCCAGGGTCAGCGTGGCGTGGTCGAGGGCGACGACGTCGGAGCCGTCGCCCATCGTGTACACCTTGCGGACGTCGTTGAGTTGGAGTGCCGTCGACACGGCAGCGGGCGCAGTGGTCATGAGGTGGTTCCGATCGCGGAGGCAGGGTCGATGCGCAAGACGCGGCGCAGGGAGAACGAACAGCCGAGGACGGCGGCGACGAGCAGGAGCACGACGCTGAGGATGATGCGCGACGGGGTGACGAGCAGCGGGATCGACCCCGGCGGGAGCAGTATGTCGAGCAGCACCACGAGGGTGCCGGCGATCAGCGCGGCGATCCCGGTGACGACCACGGCCTGGGCGACGAGGCCGGCGAAGATCGTCGAGGACTTCGCTCCGAGAGCCTTGAGGACGCCGTAGAGGCTCGTGCGTTCAACCGTGAGCAGTGCGAAGAACAGCCCGATCACGACGAGCGCGATCGCGACGGTGACGCCGATGATCTGGTTGAACGTCGCCTGTTGCTCGGTGACGCCCGGAATCGCGTCGACGGCACCTTGGACGGTGTAGGAGTCGGTGGCGCCGCTCGTCGCTGCGTCGATCGCTCCGGGGAGGTCGTCGCCGTCACCACGCACGATCAACGCCTGGAACACGTCAGGCCCGAGCTGGGCGTCAGGACGGTTGGCGCTCAGCGTGTCGCGCCAGGTGTCGGGTGACGCCCACAGACTCGACTGTCCGTTGAAGTTCGTGTCCTCCACGAATCCGATGATCTCGATCGGTGTCCGGGCCGGACCGACTTCGATGATCATGCCCTCCTCGACGCCCTCGGCCTCGATGCTCTCGTCCGCCCAGGCCTGGCCGTAGGGAGGTGCATCGGGGACGCCGTCGGGAGCGAGCTCGTAGCCGAAGAGCGCGACGCTGGCCAGATCACGGGGTCCGTTGCCGGGCACGCGAGCGCCGAGCTGGACGTTGCCGATCCCGCCGACCTCGGTGACGCCGTCGACCGCTTCGACCTGCGCACGGAGCTCCGGGTCGATCCGGCTGCGCACGAACGATGCCTGGGCGGTGTCGGAGTAGACGATCGCATCGGCGTTCTGCGCACGGATTGCGCCAGTCGACGAAGCGATCAGTCCGTCGAGGAGACCGCCGAGGAACATCAGCAGGATCGCGATCAGGGTGAGGATCACCGTGGCCGTGGCGAAGCGACCTGGACGGCGCCGCAGTTCCTTCAGGGCGAGCTTCACGATCCCACCCCCTGCCCGGTGGTCGCTTCGATCGGGTCGATCTTCAGCACTCGGCGAGCGGCGACGAGCGAACTCAACACACCGAGCGACAGCAGCAGCACCGACCAGAAGATCACGGCGGCGGTCTCGAATTGGAGCGCGATGCCGCCAAGGGCCTGTTGTGACACCGGGTAGTAGAGCAGCGTGCCGATCAGCAGGCCGATGCCGATGATCACCACCACCTGGATCAGCAGTGACGACACCAGGCGGCCCACGGGCGCGCCGATCGCCCGCAACAGCGTCAACGAGTTGGCCTTCTGGAACGTGACGATCAGGAAGAAGAGGCCGGTCACGCACGGCACGACCAGCCCGTAGAGCAGGAAGATGATGTTGAACGACTGCTGCACCTGGGCGACGCCGGGCGTCTCGGCCGCCGCATCCTCCCTGGTCAAGGCGTCGAGCGCGAGTGACTGCTCGTTGATCGACGCGACCGCCTCGTCGGGCGTGAAGCCGTCGGCGGGGATCACGCCGAGCACGTTCGGCAGCGGAGTGCCCGCGTCCGGGTTCACGCTCTTCACCGCGGCCAGATAGGTGTCGTACGAGACGAACAGCGTCGGCGCGACGTTGAGCTGAGCGTTCTCGGCCACGCCGACGATCGTGATCTGCTTGCCGCCCGGCAGCAGCGTGACCGTGTCGTCGATGCCGTAGCCGAGTTGGACATCGGCGTCGCTGACCACGCCCTCGTCGTCGGCGGTGGGAAGGCGACCGTCGACCACGGTGGTCGGCGCCCCGATGCCGTTGCCGTCGGGGCCGAGCTCGTAGCCGATCAGTGTGGTGTCGAACGTGTCGCCGTCGGCGTTGCCGCTCGGCAGGCCGGTGAAGGTGCCCTGGCCGATCGGACCGGTCTCGCCGGTGCCGGGCGCGGCGAGGACGTCGGCCTCCATGTCGGGGGTGATCACGCTGCCCTGGAGCACGCGCTGGCCGTCGACGCTGTACACGAGCACGGGCGCGTTCTGCTCGCGGATCGCACCGATGAAACCGGTGATCAACCCGTTCTGCAGCGACTGCTGGAACAGGATCAGGAACACCAGGAGCGCGATGGCAGCGATCAGCAGAGCGAAACGCACCTTGGCGCGTGCCATTTCCTTGAACGCCAGAAACATCGTCGGGGGGACCTCGTCGCAGGACGCTACCGACGATCCGTTCGAACCGCCCGTCGTTGGCGGTGCCTCCGGTGCCGTGGGAAGCTGCGCAGATGACGTATCCGGTTGCGCTGTACCTCCAAGACGCCCACGACATCCGCCAGGGCATCGAGCTCGTGCAGTACGCCGAGGCCAACGGGTTCGACGCGGTCTGGCAGGCCGACAGCCGGCTCGTCCGCGACGCAGTCGTGCCGATGGCGGCCTTCGCGGCGAGCACCGATCGGATCAAGATCGGCTCCGGCGTGATCGACATCTGGACGCGCAACCCTGCCCGACTCGCTTCGACGTTCTCGACGCTCGACGATCTCGCACCCGGTCGAATGATCTGCGGCCTCGGCGCGTGGTGGGATCCGCTCGCCGCGAAGGTCGGCATCGACCGGGCACGCCCGCTCAAGGTGATGCGTGAGGTCGTCGACGCCGTACGCGGCTTGCTGAACAACGAGACGGTGACGATCGACGGCTTCCATGTCCAGCTCGACGGGGTCGAACTCGACTACGTGCACCAGGAGCGTCGCTCGAAGGACGTGCCGATCTACATCGGTGCCACCGGCATGCAGATGATGGAGCTGACCGGCGAGATCGCCGACGGTGCGGTGCTGAACTATCTCGTGTCGCCGAGCTACAACGTCGGCGCGCTGGAGGCACTCGAGCGTGGTGCCGCGAAAGCCGGCCGGACGCTCGACGACATCGACCGGCCGCAGCTCGTCGTGTGCTCGGTGGACGAGGATCGTCAGGCGGCGCTCGATGGCGCCCGGCTGCTCGTCACGCAGTACCTCGGCCAGCAGCCCCACATCATGAAGGCGTCGGGTGTGCCACAGGAGTTGCTCGACGAGATCGGTGAGGTCCTCACGTGGCCGGCCACCCACGACCAGGTCGTCGCAGCAAGCAAGCTCGTCCCCGACGAGATCGTTCAGATGATCACGGCGTCCGGAACGCCCGATGAGGTCCGAGCCAAAGTCGACGAGTACGTGGCATCTGGCTGTACGTGCCCGATCCTCTATCCGCTCGCGGACGATGTCCATCTGATGATCGACACCTTCGCCCGCGCCTGACCCCGCAACTATCGTCGTTCCGATGCGCATCACGTTGCCGTCAGGGACCGAGGCCGAGATCGCCGAGCCGTCCGACACCGACGACGCCGCCACGATGGGTCTGGTGATCGCACCGGACATCTTCGGGCTGCGACCGCTGTTCGACGACATGGCCGAGCGTCTCGCCTCGATCTGGTCGATGACTGTCTGCGCCGTCGAGCCGTTCCCGGGCCTCGATCTCGGCGATGACGTCGAGCCGCGCTTTGCCGCCGTGCCCACGCTCGACGATGAGGCGCACCTACGCGATCTCGTCGAGGCTGCCGATGCCACCGGGTGCGACCGGGTCGGTCTGCTCGGTTTCTGCATGGGCGGCATGTACTGCTTCAAGGCGGCGCGCAGCGACCGGTTCGCCAAGATCGCCAGCTTCTACGGAATGATCCGGCTGCCGGAGGCCTGGAAGGGATCGGGTCAGGGCGAGCCGCTCGATCATCTCGCTGCCGGACACCCCGACCGGGTCCTCGCGATCATCGGGGAGCTCGACACCTACACCCCGCCCGCCGATGTCGTCGCCTTGGAGGCAGCGGGCGTGAACGTCGTGCGCTATCCCGAAGCCGAGCACGGATTCGCCCATGCCCCCGAGCGGCCCGCCCACCGTCCGACGGACGCAGCGGACGCCTTCGCACGCGCCCACACCTGGCTCACCGCGTGATGGTCACAGCTGGGCCCAGACCCCGGATGTGACGGTCAGCGAGCTCGGAGTTCGAGACGGTCGCGCTGGGTGATGCGGTAGGTGCGGTCGTTCTGTTCGAGCCAGCCGAGCCGGATGAAGCTGGCGATCGCCTTGTTCACGCGCTCGCGCGATGCGCCCACCATGCCGGCGAGTTCCTCCTGGGTGACCGGCAGCGTGAACTCGTCGGTGCCGTCCGCGAGTTCGAGGAGACGCTTCGCGGTGCGGCCCGTGACATCGAGGAACACCGAGTCGGCGAGCGCCTCGTCGGTGACTCGGATCCGTTGCGCGAGGAGCCGGGCGACGTTCCAGAGCAGCTTGGGGTTCTCCTCGAACATGGCGAGCACTTGGGTGTACGGAATCGAGAGCACCGTGGTCGGTTCGAGTGCCCGCGCCATCGCCGAGCGCGGTCCGTCGTCGAGCATGCCCATCTCGCCGAACAGGTCGCCGCTCTCCATCAACGCGACGACGCTTTCGCGTTTGTCGATCGGATTCGCCAGTGCGATCGCCAGCCGCCCCCGCAGCACCAGGTACAACGATTCGGGCGGATCGCCCTCGTTGAACAGCACGTCGCCTCGGATCAGGTGCAGTTCGTGACCGGCAGCGGCGACCGCGTGGAGCGCGTCCGGCGAGGCATCGGCGAAGAAGTCGGTTTGGGCGAGGGTCTCTTCGTGAGCCATGACATCGGTCACGGTACTACCCTGCGCCGATGTGCCCCCTGCCGAGCAGATATGGACGATCGTCGTCGGTGGCGGCAGCGGTGAGCGGTTCGGCACGGCCAAGCAGTACGAGGTCCTCGACGGGCAGCGAGTGATCGACCGATCGATCGCCGTCGCCCACGACGTGTCCGATGGCGTGGTTGTCGTCGTACCGCCCGATGACGCGGTACGCGAAGGTGCCGTGGCCGGTGGAGCGTCGCGCAGTGACTCGGTTCGTGCCGGTCTTGCAGCGGTCCCGTCCGAAGCGACGATCATCTGCGTGCACGACGCCGCGCGTCCCTTGGCGAGCGCAGACCTGTACCGCCGCGCGATCGCCGCGGTTCGTGCAGGCGCCGACGCGGCGGTCCCGGCAGTCGCGGTGACCGACACGATCAAGGTCGTGTCCGGCAGCGTGGTCGCGTCGACGCCCGATCGGGCCTCCCTGGTGGCGGTGCAGACACCGCAGGCGTTCCGGGCCGCCACCTTGCGGGAGGCGCACGAGCGTGGTGGTGACGCCACCGACGATGCGGCGCTCGTCGAAGCGCTCGGGGCCAAGGTGGTCGTCGTCGTCGGCGAGGTCACCAACCGCAAGATCACCGTCCCCGACGATCTGGTCTGGGCTCGTCAGCAGGTCGCCCGTGGGCGAGGAGAGGGGTCGTCGTGACCGTGCCCGAGTTCCGCGTCGGCCAGGGGTTCGACATCCATCGGTTCAGTTCCGACCCCGCACGGCTGATGGTGCTCGGCGGCTGCCACTTCGACGGTGTCGCTGGGCTGGAGGGGCACAGCGACGCGGATGTCGTGGCGCATGCATGCGCCGACGCGTTGCTGGGCGCTGCCGGCCTCGGTGACATCGGGATGCACTTCCCCGACACCGACGAACGCTGGCGCGGAGCCGACTCGATGGCGTTGCTCCGTCACGTCGCGGCCATGCTGGCCGAGGACGGTTGGCGGGCGTCGAACGTCGACTGTGCCGTCGTGTGTGAGCTGCCGAAGATCGCCCCGTACCGTGACGAGATGCAGCGCAACCTCACCGCGGCGGTCGGCGCGCCGGTGACCGTGAAAGGCAATCGTGCCGAACAGTTGGGCGCGGTCGGCCGGGCGGAAGGTGTGGTGTGCTTCGCGAGCGCGTTGATCCACCGTTCGGCGAGCCGGGAGGTGGAATCGTGAGCGGGCGCCCGCCGTCGGGTCGGCGCGGATCGAAACCACGTGGCGCCGGGGGCAAGTCCGGCGGTGGCCGGCCTCCGGGCAAGCAGGGTGGCGCGTCATCTGGCAGGCCGGGTGGCAAGCCGGCGGGCAAGTCCAGCGGCCGAGGTGGCACGTCGAAACCGGCGGCGCACGGCTCAGGTGGTGCGAAAGGTCTTGGCGGGCGTCAAGTGGAGGGACGCCAAGCGGTCCGCGAGCTGTTGATCGCCGAGCGACGCAAGGTGCACGAGGTGTGGATCAGCGCGGAACTCGAGGGTGATCCGGGCGTCGCCGACATCGTCGAGATCGCAGCGGCCCGCCGAGTTCCGCTGTTCCACGTCGCGCGGGCGCGCCTCGAACGAGAAGCGCGCAGTGAGGCCCCGCAGGGTGTGTTGGCGCACGCGGCCGAGCTTGCCGAGGCCGACCTCGGTGAGCTGTTGGGCGTGCGTGGCGCCGGCCCACGCGCAGCGCCGTTCCTGGTGGCGGTCGATGGCGTCACCGACCCTGGGAACCTGGGGGCGATCATCCGGAGCTGTGAGGGTGCCGGCGTGAGCGGGGTGCTGCTTCCGCGGCACCGATCGGTTCATGTCACCCCCACCGTTGCGAAGGCATCGGCGGGCGCTGTCGAGTACGTGCCGATGGCGCTGGTGCCGGGGCTCCCCGCTGCTCTGAAGCAGGTGTCGGACCGTGGCATCTGGGTGGTTGGCCTCGACGACGGCGCTGATCGGTCGGTCTACGAGATCGGTTCGCTGGCAGCCGAGCCGATCTGTGTCGTGCTCGGCGCGGAAGGCGCCGGGCTCTCACGGCTGGTCCGTGAGCGTTGTGATTCGATCGTCAGCATTCCGATGGCCGGTCGGATCAGCTCGCTGAATGTCTCGACCGCCGCGGCGATTTCTCTCTACGAAGTCTCAAGATTGCGTCAGAACTTGCCGTAGTCCTGGTGTGGAAGCCAGCGTCGAAGCACAATCGGTGACCGGGGCGCCCGGTGTCCAGAGTGACGCGGTTGGATTCGGTCGTCGTGCGTTCATCGCCGGAAGCGCCGCCGCGGTCGCCGGGGCGACGTTGTTCGCCGGATCGGGCCACCCGGTTGAGGCTGCCGGGCTCGAGCCGGGTTCGAGTTGCTTCGTCCCTGTCGATCCTCAGCGTTTCTGTGACACCCGCCGTGGTTTCGGGTTTCAACGGCTCAACGGCACCACGATTCGCGTCCCGATCGGCGGTGTGCGCAGTGTGCCCAAGGGTGCAGTTGCCGTCGCGCTGACACTGACCGGCGTGAACCTGTCGGGGGGCAACTGGCTCAGCGCGTATCCCGCTGGCACCGCCTGGCCAGGGACCTCGAGCTCGAACAGCGAGTACTACTCGCAGGCCGTTGCGAACCTCGTGACGGTCAAACTCGGCGTGGGCGGCGCCGTCGACGTCCGGAGTCTGGCGGCCAGCCATGTCGTCGTCGATGTCTCGGGCTACTACGTCCCCGCATCTGGACCCGTGGCGGCCGGCCGCCTGGAGACGTTCGACCCGTTCCGGATCATGGACACCCGCACCACGGGGAAGCCTCGTGCCGGCCAGACGGTGCCCGTCAACCTGAACGGACGCGTACCTGCCGATGCGCTCGCGGTGGTGGCCAATGTCACCGCCGTCGACACCGAGGGCGGCGGATTCGTGACGGCCTATCCGCTCGGACAACGCCTGCCGCTGGCATCGAATCTCAACTACGGGCCGGGCGAGGTTCGTGCCTCGGCAGTGATGGTGAAACTGGGTGCAGCATCGGGGAAGATCGGCTTCAACCTCTACACGATGACTCGTTCCCACCTCGTGGTCGACATCCTCGGCTACATCACCGGACCGTCATCGACGTCGTCCACCGACGGGATGTTCATCCCGATCGATCCGCAGCGCCTCCTCGACACCCGAAAGCGCGGCCGGCGGGTCTGGCCGGGGGGCACGGCGACGTTCGGGTTGCCGCGGGGGATGGCGCAGCGAGCGAGAGCGGTGGCGATGAACCTCACGGTCACGTCGTCGATCGGCCCCGGCTACTTCACGCCGTACGCCGCCCAGACGCCGCGACGGGTCGTGTCCGCCTTGAACGTTGTTCGTCCGGGCCAGACCATTGCGAACCACACGTTCAGCAAGGTGTCGTCGGCCGGCGTGGCGTGCTTCTCGCAGAGCGGGGCGCACATCATCGCGGATGTGACCGGTTGGTACACCGGCGGTGCTGTGCCGGCAACGGTGAGACCGCCGGTCGATCCGGCGCCGCCGGGCGGACCGATTCCGTGGATCGTGCAGATTCCCCGACTCGGGGTCACACAGTGGGTGTTCGACGGCGACGCCAATCGGATCGTCGATGCCGGCCATACGTGGCACTGGTCGGGCACCGGATTGGTTGGCCAGGGTGGCAACTGCGTGCTCTTCGGTCACCGAACCGAGCATGGCGGGCCGTACCGGAATCAGCACTACCTGCGAGCTGGTGACGAACTGACCGTCCTCACCTCGGATCAACGTCGCTACCGGTATCGCATGGTGGCCGAGGCGGTCACCAGCAAGTACTCGAACGACATCCTCGGCGCAACCAGGCGGATCCGCGGCGAGACCATCTCGTTGGTTGCGTGTTCCAGGACCGATCGGCTTCCGACCAGCCTCTCGTATCGCCTGGTCACCACGTTCAGTCTCGTTGGCTGGGACGATCTCGGCTGATGCGCGGCCGAGCCGCTTGCCGATGGCGAGCGCGCCGAGTGTTACGGGTCGACCGTTGCCTTCTCGAGGGTGACCGGCTCCCACGTGGAGAGGTCGAGGGTGACCACGCCGCTGCTTTCCGGATCCTGGTAGGCCGCAATCTGGTAGGTGCTTCCGGCCGTGGCGACGAAGTTCACTTCGCTCCACGAGCCGTATTCCGGGCTGAAGATGCCATCGTTCGAGTCGATCTCGACGAGCGTCTCGAGGCTGTCGCCGGACCAGACCGCCAAGATCGAGGCGGCCCCGTCGTAGATCGTGACTCCCAAGTCGGCAGGAGCGGTCCACGTCCACCAGATCGACCCGGTGGGGGTTCGGTCGACCGATGGTGACGGCTCGTCGGGCTCCAGCGTCGCGAGTGTGAGGACGCCGCTGACCGACGGTTCCACGAACTCGATTCGATCGGCGAAGTCGTCGTTCGCAGGTGGGCCGACCGAACCGATGTTCAACTGGACGCTGCCGGGCGTCGACTCACCTTCATACCAGTAGCTGTACACCGCGATCTGGTAGTCGGTTCCCGCCGTCACGGGGAGCGCGACGGCGCTCTGAGCGCCCTCGCCACCGTCGTCGTCCGATGCGAGCAGTGTCAGCGTTGCCAGTTCCTCGCCGCTCCAGACGCCCAGGATCGTGTCGAAGTTGCTCCCGTTCGTGTCGATCTGCGCGGCGCCGTCGAATGGGGCCGTCCAGCGCCACCACACCGAACTCTCACCCAGCGCTCGTTCGTCGGGCTGGATCGTTGCTCCCACGTTGGTCCCATACTGGGTGCCGACGGTCGCGGTGAACCGGTTCTCGAAGTCGTCGTTGCCGGGCCTCGGACCGGCGACGGCCCAGTCGATCGCACTGCTGATCAACGAGCGGCCGTCGGTGGTGAGCCGCTGCGCTCCGAGATAGTTGGGGAACAACGCGACTCGGGGTCCGGGCGCCGCCGATCCATCGACCAGTCGGTCGCCGGTGTCGTAGGAGAAGATGACGGCTCGATTGGGTTGTGATGGTGCAGTGGCAACGATGTCGGCGGCAGCGGCTGGAGCCCCGTACGACAGCTTCTGTGCGTCGGTGTAGACACGAACGTTGCCGGCGGGCAGGCCGGCTGCGAGCGGGTTGCTGCTGTCGACGATGGTGATGTCGGTGGAGACGGTGGGCGTCTCACCGGACGCCGACAGTCCCATGTCGTCGAACAGGTATCCCTCCCAGAGGACGACCGGGACCGGAGCGTCCTTGAAGACGTCGCCGACTTTCGTCGGAACCACGGATGTCGAGATGAAGATCACGGCATACCGGCTCGGGTCGATCGAAGCGAGATCGCTGTCGTCGTCGACGATGGTGAGGTCGAGCCCGGCGTTGCGAATCAGACCGGCGATGTCTCGATCTCCGAGCGGTGGCGCGGTACTCCCGGCAACGAGCAGCGCGGCAGATCCAGCCGGTGGCATCGGCAAGTCCTCGTTGATCCAGAGTGTGTCGTCACCCCACCAGTTGGCCACGAAGGCGTCGAGATCTCGGTCCGCGTCGAGGTCGCCGAGCGCCACGCCTTGGCTTCTGGTCGTCAAACCGACCTGGCCGGAGTCGGTGAAGTTGCCCGTGCCGTCGTTGATCCACACGCGATCGCTCAGCGCGCCGCTGTTGGAGGCGGTGAAGGCGTCGAGGTCGCCGTCGCCGTCGAGGTCGCCGAGTGCCACGTCGACGTCGGCATCGCCGTCGAGACGCTGACCGGAGTCGGTGAACACGCCGGCACCGTCGTTCAGCCACACCTGGTCGGGAATTCCGGCCTCGGTCGAATTTCGAACGTGTGTCGTCACGAAGGCGTCGAGGTCGCCATCACCGTCGATGTCTCCCAGGTCGAGCCCCAGTGCCCACACGTTGCCGACGCTGAGGCGCTGTCCGGAATCGGTGAACACGCCCCGACCGTCATTGATCCACACTCGGTTGTCTCCGTTTCCCGACACGAACGCGTCGAGGTCGCCATCGACGTCGAGGTCCCCGAATCCGACCCAGCCCATCCCTGCCGTTCCGAGACGTTGACCGGAGTCGGTGAAGGAGCCGGTGCCGTCGTTGATCCAGATCCGGTTGTTGACGCCGTCGGCGGGGATGCCGTCGGCGGAGAACATGTCGAGGTCGCCGTCGCCGTCGACGTCGCCGAGGAACGCCAGGCTCTCCTCGCCGAGGCGTTGGCCGGAGTCACTGAAGATGCCGTTGCCGTCGTTGAACCAGACCTGGACTCCGGTGACCGTCGAGATCGCTGCGTCGACGTCGCCGTCGTTGTCGATGTCTCCGAGTTCGACCCACAGCGCGCCTCCCGATCCGATCGCTTGGCCCGAGTCGCTGAACTGTCCCGTTCCATCGTTGAACCAGACCCGGCTCGGCTGGCCGACGTCCTGGTTCGTGACGAAGGCGTCGAGGTCGCCGTCATGGTCGACGTCGGCCAATCCGACGGCGCTCGACGACAGGTTCCCGTGGTTCGACACGAAGCTGAATCCGCCGGTCGAACGTGCGGTGGGGCTCGGATCGCAGGTGTCCCCGATGGCGTCCCGGTCGGTGTCGAATTGCAGGATGTTGAAGTTGACCGCTTCGCCCGACACGAACGGACAGTTGTCGACGTCTTCCGCGATCGCATCGCCGTCGGTCGGCCCAACGCCGCTCTGCCCCAAGAGCCAGTCCATGGCTGCGTGGACGAGCGTTTCGCCATCGGCCGTCAGGTTGACCCCGTAGGACGGGAAGAACGCGACGCGGGCACCAGCAGCGGTGCGGTCGGTGAGTTGCGAACCGGCTTCGAATCCGAAGATCGTGAGCTGCTGTGAGCTTCCAGCCGAGCTGGCGACGGGCTCGACGCCGGATGCTGCTCCGAATGCGTAGTTCATCCGTGCCGGCGATTGGTACACAGCGACGAAACCGGAGAGTCCGCCGGCGAGCGGGTGTGACGCGTCGGTGACCTGGAGCGCCGTCTGTCCCGTGAGCTCCCGTCCATTCCTTGCGGTCAGCGACATGTCGTCGAAGAGATATGGCTCGGCCGTCAGGATGGGGGTGCCGACGTCGACCAGTCGGTCCCGCAGCACGGTGGGGACAACCGACGACGAGATGATCACGAGATCTGCTGCCTCAGCTCGGGCGGCGGTGATCGACTCGTCGGACACGGTCGACACGCATCCGGGCAGCCGATCTTCGACAGCACCCAGGAAGGAGTCGTCGCCCGCGCGGGGCGGGAGCTGTGCTGGCGACGAAGAGCGCCACCTGGGGGCATGCGCTGCCGTGCACGGCGGGTGCCGGTTCGACAACCGGAGTGATGCTGGCGGCCAACGCAAGGCAAGTGAGCGCGGCCGCCGAGACGAGTGGGCGTCGGAGTCGTCGCCGAGTCGAGTCCATCGATCCGTTCATCGGGCTCACCTCCAGATGGTGCGCGTGCTTCGAACACGATCAGCGTGCCTGCTCGCCCGACGGAGGCGCCAGAGTCAAAGGACATGACCTGCGAAGCACCGATATCCTGCAGATCCCCGCCGGGTTAGCTCAGTTGGTAGAGCACTTGATTTGTAATCATGAGGTGGCGAGTTCGATCCTCGCACCCGGCTCCACGTTCGCACGTTGCAGTCGCGATCTGGAACGGCCTCGACGCGAGTGTGCGTGTGTGAACTGATCGAACGTTTGGCGACCGCACAGGTTCAGTCGACGTCGGGTGATGCTCCATGAGGCCGTTCACGGCGCCGTGATCGGTATCCATCCCGCCTGCCCCATTCCTCGAGGCGAGGTGTCGATCAACGTGTCGACGTGTCCACGGAAGTCCCGGCCGCGGTCAGCTCACCCAGACTTGGGGTGGCTCGAGAACTCCGGCAGCCTGCATCTGTGCTGCGCGCTCCGGGTCGCTCATCATCGGCTCCACCACCGACGGGTCTCCTGCGAAGACCATCCAGACGGAGTTCGGCTTGTCAGCGTCGCGGAGGACGGCAACATCCGTGATGCTTGCGGCTTCGCGACCGGGCTTGTCAGCGTCGAAGATTGGGCGCCACGCTTCGTAGTCGGCAACGTCGTGTTGGATGAAGACGTGAGCCATTGAGACCTCCTGAACCGAAGCGTCGCGAGCGACAACGCCGATGGGATGATGAGCGACGGAACGTCCATGGGGTTTCGGCGATCGGGAAGACGACAAGCGAGGCCGTCGAGTGAACGTTGGTTCACAGCCACGAACTCTGTGCTGACGGGGACGAGTCGCTGAATCCGGGCTCGCGTTGCTCTCTCGTGGTCGTGTACTGAACTCGCGATGACGGGACGCCATGCTGCGCCCCTGCAGGTCGCAGAATCGGGCGAAGCAGCCTGCCGGAGTCGAACGAACGACACCGCCGGGCGTGTCCCAGACCGGAACGGTTGGGTTCAGGCGTCTCGAGCTTCTTCGATCGCTGCTTCAGCGAGGTCGAGCGCCTCGTCGGTTGCCTGCTGTTGACGACCGAGCTTCACGAGGAGGCGATCACGCTGTTCGCGACCGGACTCGGTACCGACCAGGTAGCCGGCGACCAGCGCCAGCAACATCAGCACACCGACAGCTCTGATCTTCATCTCATCCGTCCCTTCGACGTCAACCTTGCGCTGTTGATCCTAGGTGCGACGCAGCTGGAGCGGCCGGCCCGCCAGCGGCGCGTCGAACACTCGATGTCGGTGAACAGGAACGTGACGGTCCCGTCGGCGTCGCTGCCTCCTTCGTGCAGCCAGAGTCACACACAAGCGAACCTTGCAGATGGCGCCGAGTTCGTTCCTCGCACTCAGCTCCAACTCCTCTCGCCATCTGCGTCAAGATGGTCGAGTGATACGAGCGGGCCAGCCCCTTCCGACGGGCGTGGTCACGTTCCTGCTGACCGACATCGAGGGATCGACGCAGGCGTGGCAGGCTTCGCCCGGCGACATGACGGCCCGGGTGTCGAGGCACTACGAGATCCTCGATTCGATCATCGCCGAGTACGGCGGGGCGCGTCCGCAGGAACAGGGCGAAGGTGACAGCGTCGTTGCTGCCTTCGTCGATCCGGTCGCGGCGGTCGAAGCCGCCGTCGAGGCGCAGGTGGTGCTTCGCGCCGACGTGCCCGACCTGCCTGTCCGCATGGCTCTGCACACCGGTGACGCCACGTTGCGCAACGAGGACAACTACGTCGGGCTCACCATCATCCGGTGCGCTCGTATCCGGTCGTGTGGACACGGTGGCCAGATCCTGCTGTCCGACGACACCGCCGAATCCATTCGACACGCGCTCGATGGCTCGCTCGGGCTGCTCGATCTCGGGCGATACGGACTGAAGGGACTCGACGGACGGGAACGGATCTGGCAGGTCACCGACATGCGGCTGCCCGGCGAGTTCCCGCCGCTGAACGCCGGAGCGTCTGCCACCGGGAACCTGCCGGCTCCGATCAGCTCATTCGTAGGCCGTCGTGCCGAACTGGTCGAGGTCGGCGAGGCGCTCGTTGCGAATCGACTCGTCACCCTCGTTGGCGAGGTCGGCATCGGCAAGAGTCGTCTGGCCATCGCGGCAGCGGCGGCTGCGGCTGACTCCATGCCCGGTGGCGTGTGGTGGATCCCGCTCGCCGACGCTCCTGCCGACGACACCGACGCCGTCGCGACCTGGATGTTGCACTCGTGTTCGCTGCCGCGCCCCTCGGTCGATCCGGTCGCGGCGCTCATCGAACACTTCGGTTCGATCGCTCGGTCGCTCGTCGTCATCGACGGGCTGGGGCGCACCAGAGCCGCTGCGGCCGCCGTGATCGACCGCTTGCTCGGCCAGTGTGCCGACACCCAGGTGGTCGCCACCGGGATCGAACCGCTCGGTTTGTCTGGTGAAGTGGTCCAGTCGGTGCCGCCGATGACGATGCCTGAAGCCGGTGAGGTCGTGGGCCTCGACCAGCTCGACTCGTTCGATGCGACGCGCCTGTTCGTCGAACGGTCAGCGACGATGTCCGGACGCCAGTTCGGCGATGCCGACGCGGCCGACATCGTCGAGTTGTGTCGGGGCCTCCACGGGGCGCCGTTGGCGATCGAGCTGGCGGCGGCCCGCGCCGGTTCGACGCCGATCGCCGAGTTGATCGAGAGTCTCGGCGCCCTGGTCGACGCAGACGGTCCGATCGACCTTGCCCGAACGCTCGCCTCGTCGATCGAGTGGACCTATCAACTGCTCGACCGCGAGGCCCAGGTTGCGTTGCGACGTCTCGGGGTGTTCCGGGGAGACATCGAGATCGATGCTGCCAGCGCCGTCGTTCGCGGGGGAGATCTCGACGACCGCGTCACTGCGGTCGCACTTCGCCGCCTGTTCGACCAGCAGCTGCTGACGTTCGACGATGCATCTGGGCGCGCGAGCATGTCCGCAGCCGTTCGCGAGTTCGCCCGCGACCGTCTGCTGGCGTCATCGGAGGTCGACGACGTGGCAGCGCGTCACGGTGAGTGGTTCGCGTCCGTGGCCGAACGGTTCGGCAACAGCGCCGGTGTCGACGAGACGCTGCCGATGTCGTTGCTCGCTCCCGATGAAGGCGATGTGCTCGCCGCCCTCGACGCGTCGATCGAGTCCGACCGTCCATCGATCGCGTATCGCATCCTCGTCGCCCTCGGCGACAAGTGGAGTTCGATCGGACGTCCCGAGGTCGGCGACCAGGCAGCCAGGTGGTTGAGCAGCCGGTCGCCAAGCGATGGCGAAGAGATGTGGGCGGCCGCGGTCGCACGCGCCTGCTTCGAACGTTCAGACGATCCGGAGTCGCCGATTCACCAGTTCGCCGACGAAGCCATCGCGATCGCCGAACTGGTCGGTGACGACGACTCCCCGCGCTTCATCGCAGGCGTGGACGACGCGCCCAGCGAGGAGCGGACAGAGAGATCTGTCCAGCGAAGACATGGCCGATCGGCCATGACCTGATGGAGACTGGCGAGATGAGCGAGAGCGACAGCGCGGGAGGCGCACGAGCGTGGCTGGTCCTCAACGAGCCCGGCCGTGCGCCGGTGACCGTCGAACTCGACCGCGAACTGACGATCGGACGCGGCGTCGGGCAACCGCCTGTTGCCGGCCACTTGACAACGTCGGGCGATGCCGGCGTCTCTCGGTTGCACGCCATGCTGCAGCGCAAGCCGGCTGGCTGGTGTGTCCAGGCCACGGCCGCGGTCAACGGCCTGTTCGTCAACGGCACGCGACTCGCGCCGGGCTCGGTCCACTTGCTGTCGGCGGGCGACGAGCTCCGACTCGGCGAGCGGACCTCGCTGACGTTCCACTCACTCGGCTCCCCGACAGCGGACCGTTCGCTGACCGAGGTCGCCCGGCCCCGGCCAGAGCTCACGGCGGGAGAACGAAGGGTGTTGCTGGCGCTGTGTTCGCCGGTGCTCGACGGAGATGCCTTCACACCGCCGGCGTCGGTCGCGACGATCGCCGAGGTGTTGTGCGTCACCGAGAGCGCGGTCAAGCAGCAGCTCGGCCGGCTGTACCTGAAGTTCGCCGTCGGCGAAGGCCCCGATCGGCGAGTGCGCCTTGCGAACGAGGCGCTCACGTGCGGAGCGGTTCGCCTGGCCGATCTGCAAGCGATCAGGGAGGCTCCCTGATGGTGATCGAGACCGCGTCCGCTGACGTACCGTCGCTGGTCGCCGGTCGCTTCCGGCTGTCGGAGCGTCTTGCGGCCGGGGGCGAGGCGGAAGTGCATCGGGCGCGCGATCTCGATCTCGGATTGGACGTTGTGCTGAAGACGCGGCGGATCGTCGACGCCGCTGACCTGGAGCGGTTGCGCCGCGAGGCCGGCTTGCTGATGCGCCTCGTCGCGCATCGGGGGTTGCCGACGGTGCGCAGCGATCTCGTCGACGACGACCGGTACTACATGATCAGCGACTACGTCGACGGCAACGATCTCCACTCGTTGGTGGCCGCCGGTGACGGCACCGGTCTCGCACTGGTGACGGTGCTCGATCTGGTCGATCAGTTGGCCCAGACACTCGACCATCTGCACGGCCACGCGCCTCCGGTCGTGCACGGTGACGTGAAGCCCGAGAACGTGGTCGTCACCGGCGACGGCCGGGTCGTACTCGTCGACTTCGGCGCAGCGATGCGTGTCGGCGACGACCGAGAGCGGCTGGGCACACCAGGGTTCTCCGCCCCCGAGGTACTGGCGGGCGAGGCGCTGACGCCGGCGGCGGACGTGTACTCGCTCGCGGCGCTCACGGTGTTCCTGCTCACCGGGATCGCTCCGAAGCTGGGGACCGCCTGGCCGACCGCATTCGCTGAGCACGATCTCGCCCGGCTCGAACGGATCGTGCGCCGCGGGCTCACGTGGGATCCGCTCGGCCGGCCGTGGAGCGCCTCCGAGTTCGCCGCACGTCTGCGCGAGGCGGCCGAGATGGAGGTTCCCACCGGCACGATCACGTTCGCGCTGGTCGCCGGATCGACCGAGGGCGACTCCCGCACCGAGGTCGTTCACGCGGTGGCCGGTTTCGAGCGAGCGGGCGGCCGGCAGGTCAGCTCGGTTCGGCTCCCTGCCGACCAGGCACTGTTCGCGTTCGCTCGTGCTGGCGACGCTGCGGCAGCCGCGCTCGATGTCGTCGGCGACGGAGCGACCATCGCGCTGCATGCCGCCGATCTCGGAGGTTGGCACGGCACCACCGTGCAACAGCTCGCCGACGAGACCGCCGGCGTCCTGCGTCACGGGACGACCGGCTCCGTCGTCTGCTCGATGCCCGTGCGCATGCTGCTCGGTGCTGCGGGCGACCTGGTGTTCGAATCGGTCGCCGACAGCTGCGTGATGATTCGGCGGTCGACCGCATCGGGCGTCGATGTCCCCGCCGAGGTCGAGCGCTCACTGATCGGCCAGCGTGCGGGCACGTGGTTGGCAACTCGCCGAACGACGAGCCTGGCCGGGCGTCAGCGTGAACTCGACCTCGTGTCGAGAGCGATCGAACGCACCATCGTCCAGCGGGCAGCTGCGCTGGTCGTCGTCATGGGTGAGGCCGGTACCGGCAAGACGAGGTTCGCCGCCGAGGTCGCCGGCCGCCGTGCCGACGGCGGTGACGTCGTGCTCGTCGGTCGGTGTACGGAGTCGGGTGGTGCGTTCGAGCCGTTCCTCGACGCACTCGGTGACGACGTGTTCGGATTCGAGGCCGGTCAACTCGAGCGGGACGAGGAGGGCTGGATCGACCGCCGCCGGTTCTTCGGGCGGATCACTACGGTGCTCTCGGATCTGGCCCAGCCCATCACGTTGGTCCTCGACGACGTCCAATGGATCGACGGATCGTCGCTCGCGCTCCTCGAGCAACTGCTCGAGGACCTCGGTGAGTCACTGGTGGTGGTCGCCGGGTGCCGCCCCGGCGCCCGAGCGCAGGTCCTCGACGAGTTGACCGGTCGGCCAGGTGCAGCGGTGGTGTCGATGGGGCCATTGGGGCGAGATGATCTGGCGGCGCTTGCCGAGTCCAGTGGGCTGCAGCTCCGTCCCGAGACGATCGACGGGGTGCACGCGCTCAGCGCGGGCAATCCCTTCTTCGCTCTGCAGCTGCTCGGGCACCTTGCCGACGATCCCACACACGAGTTCGCCAACGGCAGTCTGCCGGTCGGGGTTCGCGAGTGGATCCTCCAACGCGTCGATCGGCTCGGCGACCGTGCCCGGGATGCGTTGGCTCCGGCCGCCGTCGTCGGCAGGAACTTCGACGTCGTTCTGCTCGCCGACGTGCTCGACGTGAGCCCGTTGGAGATCCTGACCGAACTCGACGGCGCGGCAGAGTCAGGCCTGCTCGTCGACGGCGAGCACGCGGGCGAGTTCCGGTTCGTGCACGCGATCGTGCAGTCGACGCTCGAGGCGAGCCTTTCGGCGACGCGGCGCGGCCTGCTGCATGCCGCCGTTGCGCGGCGACTCGAGGAGATCGGCGAGGACCTCGACCATCGAGAAGCGGCCATGCACCACTGGTTCGAGGCCGACCGTCTCGGCGACCCGCTCCACGCAGGCGACGTTGCCGCCGAGGTGGCAACGCGTGCGACCGAGCGGCTCGCGCACGAGCGAGCGGTGTCGATCATCGACCGCGCTCTCGAGGTGCTGGCAGGGGCAAAGGCAACGACCGAGCGGGACCGCGTCGAGGCGCGGCTCCGCCTCGCTCACGGTCGCGCCGATTTCGTGGCATCACGCAACAGCGACGGCATCGTGCAGCTGTACCGATCAGCGGCACTCGCCGAAGAGGCCGACGATCCGGTCACGCTGGCCGAGGCGGCACTCGTGGCCTCGCTCAATCGCCGTCACGGGCTCGACGATCCCGAGCTCCTCCGGCTTCTGGAACGGGCCAGCCTGCGATGTCCGGCCGAACCGGCGGTGTTGCGAGCGATGCTCCACATCCGCCAGTCGCGCCTGCTCCCGACGACGGTGCGTCACGAACACCGCTCGGCCATGGCTCGGCTCGGGCTGGTCGACCTCGACCTGATGGATCCGGTCGATCGGGCGACCGTCGAAACCGAGGTCGCGCGGGCCTGCTGGGGGCCCGACGACGCTCAGTCCCGCCTCGACCTCACGACGCGGCTCGTCGACGACGCAACGCGGCGGCTCGTCGGTGGCGGTCCCTCGCGGTGGACCGGAGTGCTCATCGAAGCGCTCAACCTGCGATGGGCGGCACGGGTCCAACTCGGCGACCTGCGCGGAGCGCTCGAGGATGCGGACACCGCCGCCGCCGTCGCCGACGAGTCGGGCACCACGTTCCTGCTCAGCCGGGTGATGATGGGCCAGGCGATGATCCATGCGACGCTCGGCGACGACGAGCAGGCCGAACGGTTGGCCCACGACGCCGTCACGATGTCGAACCGACACAACCTGGTGCTCGGTCAGATGGCGGTCACCTATGCGATCGGTCGCAACCGCGGTCAGCAGGCCGAGTTGGCGGGCCTCGAAAAGCAGCTCGGCGACCTCGTCGACTCGAACCCGATGTTCGTCGCGGCGTTCGCGCTCGTACATGCCGAATCCGGCAGGGTCGACGACGCTCGACGGA
Source organism: Ilumatobacteraceae bacterium (assembly GCA_963698435.1). Lineage (GTDB taxonomy): Bacteria > Actinomycetota > Acidimicrobiia > Acidimicrobiales > Ilumatobacteraceae > Sva-07. The sequence continues at coordinate 120,602 of CAVOQV010000018.1, forward strand.
TGCTCGGCGTCCTCGCTGAATGGGCGCCGTGGCCTCGCAACTGGCTCTGGCTCGCGACCACCACGACGGCACTCGAAGCAGCCGTGCTCATCGGCGAGGCCGACATGATCCGGCGGTATGCCGCAGTGCTGAATCGGTACGCAGGCAACTGGGCGATGGCTGCCAGCGAGCTGGTGTGCATGGGCCCCGTCGACCGCGTCCTCGGACTCGCCCGCGGTGCGGCGGGCGAACTGGACGGCGCCGCGGAGATGCTGACCTCGGCTCTCGTCGCCGCGCAGGGGCAGTCGGCCGTGCCATGGGTCCGGCGGACCGAAGCCGCGCTGGCTTCCCTTCTGGACAGTTCCAGCTGACCTCGCCGCTGGACAAGCGTGGCCCGCGGGTCATGGTGCAGGTTCCACGGCCGCACGAAGATCGGACCATGAACTCCGATCCGGTCGCCAACCGCTCGTCGGGTCCGGTCCCGCCGGCGCCGGACTGGGTCGAGGCCATCGACGTGTTCGAGCATCACTGCATCGATTTCGATCGAGTCGTGGCCCAGGGCGTCGAGGTGGCGATCGTGCGGGCTGGTCGCGGGACACGCCAAGACGCTCGCTGGATCGAGCACGTCGGTGCGGCAGATCGCAGCGGCCTCAGCGTCGGCTCCTACTGGTACGTCTATCCGTCTCGGGCCGAGGCTCACCACCAGGCCGAACTCTGGGTGGCAGCCATCCGTGGGGCCACCGTCCCGTTCGAGTACGGCCACTGGGCCGACATCTCCACCAGTGACGGCCTCCATCGCGCCGACCTCGCTCGGTTCGCGGCGTCGTTTCTCCGACGCGCCGATGAGATGCTCGGAGACCGAGTCGGGGTCTTCTCGACCCCCGGGTTCTGGCGTCGTCACGTCGGCTTCGACGATCCGGGGCGGCCGCGGTGGTGGGCATCCGAGCCGGTCGCTCGCGAGCGTCTCGACGCGACGTCGGCCGGTGTGCGCTTGTCGCCGTCCGACCGCGGAGGACCCGGCCGCCATCTCGTCCGACCCGTGCCACAGGTCGATCGAGCGACGCCGCTCCCCGGGTTGGTGGTTCGGGGCCGCGCCGAGACGATCGAGCAGTGGCAGTCGAGATGGGAGCGCGGTTCGGACATCGCCGTGCTGCAGATGCATCTGAACGACCTCGGCGCCCGGTTGGTCGTCGATGGCGTGTTCGGACCGCAGACCGACGCGGCGGTCCGCATCTGCGATCTGCTCTGTCGTCGCGACCGTCTGCCCTGGCCGTTCGGCCTGGCATCCGACGCTCCGGCGGGGGTCTGATAGAACCTTGGCCGGGATGGATGCAGCACTCGACGTGAGTGAGCTGTCGACGTCGTTGCAGCTCGTGAACGGCGTGTTCATGGGGGGAGGAGCGAAGTCGATCGCCTACGGCGGTGCTCTGCGCGCTGTCCACGATCGTGGCATCTGGTTCGGCTCGGTCGCCGGATCATCGGCGGGTGCGATCGTGTCGGCCCTCATCGCATCGGGACTGGAACTCGACGAACTCGAAGCAGCGATCCCCGCCGGGCTCGCCGCGGCTCGAGCATCGCTTCCGTCACGCGCCGGCAAGGTGATCATCGGCCATGCCCACTCGGTGTTCGAAGGTCGCGGACTGCGCGCCTGGCTCGAGGCAACGATGGCCGCCAAGATCGGCAAGGTCGACGGGGTGCCGGTGACGTTCGCCGAACTGCACCGTGCGACCGGTATCGAGCTGTACGTCGTCACCGTCGATCTGGCCAACGGGCTCCCCGTCGTCTTCTGTCGACGGGCGACACCCGACGTCGACGTGGCCGGCGCTGTGGTCGCGTCGGGTGCGATCCCTGGTGCCTTCCCGGCGGGTCGTGCGGTCTTCCGTCGCGGTGGCGACGGTGCGGTGGTCCACGCGCTCATCGACGGATCCGCCTGGGCCAACTATCCCTCGTTCGTGTTCCAGGACCGGTCCTTCCGTGCCTGGCTGCGCGGCGAAGCGCAGATGGCCGGAACGGCCGGACCGACCGACGATTCCGGCATCGCGGTCGAAGACCGGCGACCGCTGATGGGCTTCACCCTCGGCGACCCCGAGCCACTGGAACCCCAGGAGCCCGTCACGTTCGTGCCCGACGACGGCCCGGACATCAACCGCAGGTTCGATCGTGGGCCGACGTTCACCTCGCCGAAGCGGTTCAACTACTTGTTCGGAGCGGTCCTGTCGAGCGACTGGGCCCGACTGATCTTCGGCATCGCGCTCGTGATCTGGCTGGCGTTGAGCATCGCAACGCTGCCGATCGCCTTCCGCCGGTTCTCGGGATGGCTCGTCGACGTCCTTCCCGAGTGGCTCGACGTGCTGTACCCGTTCATCCTGGTCGGAGCGCTGGCGGTCGTGGTGGTGGCGATGATGTCGGCGATCGCCGTGATCACGGTCGCGTTGCTCGCCGGGCGTATCGTCGCCGACACGATCCTGCCGACGCTCAAGGCAGTCCTGGGTGTCCCGCTCGATGGGCCGCCGTGGCTCGGGATGGGCGAGGACAGCGTGGTCGTGCACGTCCCCGACGACGGGCTGCACACGGTGGCGTTCGACGTCACGCCGGAGTTCTGCGCCGAAGCGATCGACCGCGCCCGCATCGGGGTGGGCCGGCAACTCGACGATCCGACCGTCCAGCGACGCCTCCGTGCGCTGTTTCGGGGCGACGAGCCGGAGGTGCCGCCATATCGTCGCGGCGAACGAGTCGAGGTGGCGCCGCCGTTCGACGAGCGGGTGTCGATCGGAGAGATCGCAGCACTCGTGGCCGCGGCAGTCGTGGTCGGGGCTGCGGCGTGGCTGGCGACGAACCTGGCCTCCACCGACCAGATCGGACGGATCCTGGCAGCGATCGGAGCAGCGCTGTCGGCGGTCGTTGCCGCGGTCTGGTACGTCGGAGGTCGCGCCGCACGTCGTGCTGCAGGTCGTTCCACCACGGGTGTCGGGTCCGTGTCGCCGCCGTCGATGCGCAGCGCTCGACTGGTCATCGCCGGTGGATTCGGACTCCTGCTGCTGGGAATCGTTCTGTCGACATCGGCAATGGCCGACCGCTCGCCGGGCACCGTCGACGCTGAGGTCGTGACCGCACGCGAGGTGCCGGGCACGAAGTGGAATCGGTACGTCGTCGAATACGAGAAGGACGGCCAGCCCCGGACGCTCGCCCGGGTCCCGTTGACCACCGAGCGACATCTTCGGCTGGGTGAGCACGTCTTCGTCGACCCGGACGCTCGCAAACTCGTCGGCGCGCTCGACGATCCGCTGTTCGCCGTGGCGGTGGTGCTGTGGGTGCTCGCGTTCGGATTGATGACCTCTGGTGTGCGGTCGTACCGCTGGGCGCAGCGATGCGAACGCCTCACCGTGCTCCTCGACGAGCGGACCTCCGGGTAGGACCTCGCGGCGATGGCGCGGGTGTTCATCAGCTATCGGCGAGCTGACGGCCAGTACGCGGTCGGGTGGATCGAGGAGCGGCTCCGCCGCCTCGACGAGGTCACCCACCTGCGGACGGCTTTTCGCGACAACAGCCTGCGGCTCGGCGATGACCTCGGCGACCGCCTGGCCGATGAGGTGCGCGACTGCGACGTGCTGATCGCCGTGATCGGGCCGAGCTGGCGCGGCGTCCGCGACGACGGGACCGCCCGGATCGACGACTCGGTCGACTGGGTGGGACGTGAGATCGTGAGCGCGCTCGCGGATGGCAAGCGGATCATCCCGGTGCTGATCGGCGGCGCCGAACCACTGCAGGCGGCCGACCTTCCCACGTCGTTGCGTCCGTTCGCCGACCTTCTCGCCGTCCGGTTCGACGCGATGGACGACCTCGACCGGCTGGAGCACGACCTGGCCGAGTATCTCGACGAACTCGATCACGAGCGGGCACGGCTGCGTGGACTCGACGAACCGATCGCGGCGCCGCGGGCACGGTTCCCCGCCTGGATCTGGTGTGTCGCGGTCGTCGCCGGCGTCGTCGCCTCGTGGATCGGGAGGCGATGGCTCCACGAGCCGTCCGAGGCCACTGCTGCCTGGGAGCCGTTGACGGCATTCGAGATCGGCGTGTGGAGCGGACTGTGTGTTCTCGGGGTCGCCTACGTCCACCGCGTGTTGCGCGACGTGGTCCAGGTCAGGTGGCCGATCGTGCTCAAGGCGGGGGCGCTGGCCTTCGCGTTGCTCGGCCTGACCGTGGTGGGCTTTGCTCCGGGCGACGGGTGGCGAGACGTTCTGCTGACCGTGCTGCAAGGGGTGCTCGCGGTGGTGTTGATGTCGCCGTGGATCGTGGTGATGCTGGGAGCGAGCTGGTCGGCTCCGATGTCGGCTGCGATCCGCCAACGGGCCGAGGTGGTGGCAACCCATCGGCGCGGCCTCGCGATCGCGGCCCCGGTGCTCTCGCTGGTGCTCGTGCTTCCGGTCGCCACCACTGCCGCGTTGTACTTCGCCGATGGTCCCGATGACCACGCCGGGCTCACCGTGCTCGAGGGCCTGTCGCTGCTCGCGTTCGGAGTCTTCTTGACGCTGATCCTGATGGCGGCACTGCAGTTCTCCCTCGGTGCGTTGGTGCACGACTCGGATCTCATTCGTGTCGAGATCTCCGACCTGGCCCCTGCGTACCGGCGCAACGTGGAAGATGTCCTGATCGATCGGGGACTGGACGTACGCCTCCCCCTGGTCTGGATCGCGCTCCTCCCGTTCCTGGCAGGAGTTGCTGGCGCCGTCATCGGATGGGTCTGGACATGAACCCTGGTCATCGTCTCGAAAGGAACCGGATCGATGTTTCAAGCTGAGGTCGTCGAGGTCGCCGTCGCGCAGGTCAAAGGGTACGTGTATCCCACCAAGGCCGAGCAGGCGGCGGCGTACGAGATCCTGATCGAGCTGTCGACCCGCACGTCGAGTGCTCACCTCGCGTCGACCGACGGGACGATTCGCGAAGTGTTGAACAGCATCGACGAGATGTTCGGTCTCACTCGGGAGATCCTTCGACGACATGGCGCGGACGCCTCGAAGGGAAGCGCCGGCAACTTGAGTCTCGCCGTCGTGGCGATCCGTGTGATGAACGAAGTGTTCCGCCCGGTTCTCTCGCGCTGGGAGCCCATGCTCGCCGACTACGAGGCCCGCCGCCCGCTCGACGATCCGAGTGTGACGGCGATCGACTGGGAGCGCCGCTGGGACCGTGGGGCCCAGTGCCGAGAGGAACTGAACCAGATGCGGTCGTCCGTGCGCGCCTACATCGACACGCTGAGCCGGATCGCAGGAGCGTCGGCGATCGCCGACGCGGTCCTGAGCGTCCCGAAGTCGGTGTCGATCGCGCACCATGCGCACATCGGGTCGCTCCGACCTCCGTCGACACCGGCATCGGTGCAGCCGCGCACGACGATGGTGAGCTGGCTGGCGCCGGTCGAGATGTGGCGCACGTGGCGCTCGTATCGCCCGGCCAAGGACTCCCTGAAGGTCATGGAGGCTCAGGAGCACCGGCCGACGGAGGGACCCGAGGCTTCGTTCCCCGCCGTCGAAGGCGAGGAGTTCTGGTTCGACTACGTCGCCGACATGGGCGACGGATTCGATGGCACGGCGCCGGTGGCCTGGCTGATCGGGCGTCACGAGATCGACCTTCCCGATGATCGATTCGGCGACCTCCCCACGCCGCCGGCCAGGCTGCCGCGAGCACAACTGCTGGTGTTCGGTGGCGACGAGGTGTACCCGTTCGCCGAGGCCGGTGCGTACGAGGCCCAGACCGAGTTGCCGTACGCGATGGGGCTCGAGGGCGGCCCCGACGGCACCGAGCCGACGTTGGTCGCCATCCCCGGCAACCACGACTGGCTCGGTGGGATCGAGCACTTCGAGAAGATGTTCCGCTCCGAGCGGTCGTTCGCAGGGCAGTGGAAGATGCCCCAGAAGGAGAACTGGTGGCACGTGCAACTGCCCCAGGGTTGGTGGCTGTGGGGGATCGACACCGGCCTCGACAACGAACTCGTCGGACCGCAGGTCGAGTACTTCACCGAGGCCGCCACGCGACTGCGCCCCGGCGACCGCGTGATCCTGTGCACTCCCGTCCCGATGTGGCAGCTCCGCCAGAAGCATCGCGAGAGCTACGCGAAGTTGCGCAGCGTGTTCGATCGTCTCATCGTCGGCAACGGCGCGACGATGCCACTCGGTCTGTCGGGCGATTCGCACTACTTCGCGCACCTCGAACGGCTCGACACCGACTTCGACGAAGACCACATCACCGCGGGTGGTGGCGGCGCGTTCATGCAGCCGACCCACAATCTTCCCGAGCGCATCCCGCTCGAGGAGGGCAATGCCGAGTTCCGGCTCACGGCCAGGTGGCCGCTTCCCGCCGACAGCCGGGCGATCGCTCCCGGCGCCAAGCGATTCTTCGACCGTGAGTACCGGCTGCTGTTCTTCGTGTTCGCGCTGTTGCAGCTCTTGTTGATCGGGCTCGCTTCGATCCAGCGTCTCCCCGACCCACCGGCTCCGCCCGGGAGCGATGGAACAAGCGGCGACAGCGACGGTGTGTGGGGGTGGTTGGCCCGCTGGTTCGACAGTCCGACCGGAGTCGGGCTGCGAGAAGCGCTGGGCGAGACACTCGGGTCGGTGTGGCCGTGGCTGCTGCTGGTGCCGTTGACGTACGCCGGAGTGATCGCTCTCCGAGGCAACAGTGTCGAACCGAAGCTGACTGCGGGGGCGCGGGGTTACGGGCTGCTGCTCGGCGGCGCCGTCAGTCTGACGCTGGTCATCGTCGAGACACTTCGGTACCTCCTGCGGCCGGGTGATTGGATCGGCGTGGTCGTCGCAACGATCGTCGGCGGCACGCTCGCGCTCGTCGTGTTCCTCACCGGTGTCCGGTGGGCCAACTCGCGAATCAAGGCGGCCGACTCGCTTGCGCTCATGTCGGCCACCTCGACGCGGTTCAAGCACTTCTTGCGGTGCCGGATCGATCGCAATGGTGACCTCACCGTGTACGTCGTCGGAATCGATCCGGTCGGGGAAGGTTGGTACGAGGCGATGGACGAGGGCCACAGTGTGCCGCCGTTCGACCGCGCCGGAGCGCCGAGGTTGCACTACGTGTGGGGGAAGACGTACCCGAAGTTCCGTCCCTACCCGCTCAACGTTGCGTTGTCGATCTCCGAACCCGATGACGGCAGCGCGGTCCGGGTGACCGCCGCGTTCCTCCAGGTGTGCGAGATCCTCGTCGACCGCGGACACACGTTGATGTACGGCGGCTGGGTCGATGCCGGCTACACCGAGCACCTTCGTGGGATCGAGGAGTCCCGTCACGCCGACAACCCCAATGCGGAGCGACACCAGATCAACTACGTGCCCGACTACCTGTGGCCGGATCCGGATCCCGGCGAGGAGATCAACCAGTGGATCCGCACCGTCCGAGTGACGCGCGTCGGCGCCGAGAATGCGTCGGACGTGGATCGGGTCATCGGTGACCTCACGGCGATGCGTCGACACATGACGCGCCGTGCCGATGTGCGCATCGTCATCGGAGGGGCGCTTCGTCCGGGCAAACCGGGTGAACGGCTCGCCCCTGGCATCGTGGAGGAGGCGTACCTGGCGGCGCAGGCAGGCAAGCCGTTGATCGTCGCCGGTGGATTCGGTGGGGCGGCCGGGCTGATCGCCGAGGTGATCCTCGGCACCGCCGATCCGGCACAGATCGACGAACTTGCCGGTCGTTTCGCGACACCGCTGGCCTCGGATGGTGAACGTGCGGTGTCGTTCGCCGAGATGATCGAGGCCCTCGGATCCCCCGGGGTGCTCCGCAATGGGTTGACCGACGGTGAGAACCGGGAGCTGCTGCGCAGTCGCGACCCGAATACGGTGAGCGAGTTGATCCAGCGCAGCATCCGCCGTATCGGCAGCCACCACGCGCACTGACGCCGCGGGGAAGCCGTCGGTGGGCGGCAGTCAGCCGTCGTCGACTGCGAGCTCGCGTACCCGGGCGAGCAGCACCTCGAGCGCGGGCCGGTTGAGCCCGCCGTCGGGGATGATCACGTCGGCATGGCGTTTGGAGGGCTCGACGAACCGCTCGTGCGCCGGACGAACCGTCTCGAGGTACTGCTCGATCACGAACTCGGGAGTCCGTCCCCGCTCGGCGACGTCGCGTCGGAGCCGCCGGATCAGGCGGACGTCCGCTGCGGTGTCGACGAAGATCTTGAGATCGAACCGCTCGCGGAGTGTGCGATCCCACAACACCAGGATCCCGTCGACGACCACGATCCGGGCGGGCTCGACCATGCGGACCGCGTCGCTGCGGTTGTGCTGGGTGTAGTCGTAGACGGGCACCGGGACGGATGCACCGTTCGCGAGCGCGGCGAGATGGTCGTTCAACAGCGCCCAGTCGAACGCGTTGGGATGGTCGTAGTTGACCGCACGGCGCTCCTCGATCGGGGTGTCGCCGAGGTCGAGGTAGTAGGAGTCGAGCTCGATCAACGACAGGTGATCGGCTCCGGTCATCGACACCAGTCGCTCGGTGACGGTCGTCTTGCCGGAGCTGCTCCCGCCTGCGATGCCGATCATGAACGGGCGCTTCGACACGCTCAGCACGTTAGGCGAAGCCGTGCCGGACCACGTCACGAGACCCTTGAGGAACTCTTGACCACGAAGAGTGGTCACATCATTGCGCAGAGTAGTCATCGCGTTTAGGGTGACGTCGGTCCGAGACGGGAGAGAGCGAGGCGGATCGTGAGCAGCGGCGTGGCCACCGTGGCCGAGGGTGACCTGAACTCGAGCGATCAGCCGGGACCGTGGACGCCACCGAGCATGTCCACGAGTGGACCCCGCCCGTCGAGCCCGACGCGTCCTGCCGACTGGGCCACCAGGCCACCGGCGATCCCGATGGTTCCGCTGCGGCTCGCGCCGCTGCCGGCCGAGCCGCCGCCGCTCTCGCTCGCAGGGCTCAACCGGCGCAACGTGCTCACCGGGCTGGGCCTCTCGCTGGGCGCCGCCGTGGTCGTGGCGAGTTGCGGCGGGAGCAGCCCGGTCGACGAAGCGGTCCAGCGAGCGCCGCTGTCGGGTGAGCCCTTGGTACCGAAGTTCACCCCACCGCAATCCGTTCCCGGCGGAGCGGTCGGCAACGGGGCCGACGTCGGAAGTGGTGGGACGACCGAGGCCACCGCTGAGCAGACGGGAGTCGGGGGTGGCACGGCCGCGAACTCCGGCTCCGTTGCCCAGATCGTCGACACGCCAGAGCAGTCCGCTCCCGCTGCGTCGGGTGGCACCGCCGCAGGTGGCACAGGCGCCACGGGGGCGCCTGTGGTGACGCCGCCGGTCCCGCCCGCTCCGGCTCCTGCTCCGGCTGCTCCTGCTCCGGCTGCTCCGTCCGCTCCGTCCGCTCCGGCTCCGGCGCTGCTCCGTCCGCTCCGGCTCCTGCTGCTCCGTCCGCTCCGGCTGCTCCGGCTCCGTCCGGGCCGTCCGCGCCCGCTCCGGCTCCTGCTCCGGCTGCTCCCGCTGCCCCGGCGGCGCCCGCACCACCTCCGTCCGGGCCGTCGGCGGACGAGTTCGCCGCCATGCACCGGGAGGCGCTGGCTGCACGACTCGCGTTCGCCCCGACACCCGAGGTCGTCGCCGAGGTGGCATCGATGGGTCCGGTCGCCTATCTCGAACAGCAGTTGTCGATTCCGCCGGCCGGTACGAGTGGGGTGCTCACCGGCGGTCACACCCTCGACATGTCGATCGCCGAGCGGTACCAGGCATACCTCGGGATGGGCAGCGACCGACCCGTTCGTGAGATGCGACTCGCCGCGGTCCGGCGCGCCGTGCAGCACCCGGGCCATCTCGCCGAGATGATGGTCGAGTTCTGGAACAACCACTTCAGCACCTACTCGGGTGAGGACGACAAGAACGTCCGCTACGCCGTGGCCACGGACGATCTCAACGTCATCCGCCGCCACGCGATGGGCCGCTTCGCCGACCTCGTGCTCGACAACGCCCGCAGTGTCAGCATGCTGCTGTACCTCGACAACCATCGCTCGTCGGGCAACCAACCGAACCAGAACTACGCCCGCGAGCTGATGGAACTCCACGTGCTGGGTGAGGCCAACGGCTACGACGAGAACGACGTCGAGTTCGTCTCCCGCCTGCTCACCGGGTGGGGCCTCCGAGGCGACATCCGAACCGACGGCCTCGCCTACGAGTACCGGCCCGACCGCCATTTCAACGCACCGATCGACATCACGATCACTCTGCCGGACGGATCGACGTCGACGTTCTCGGCCCCTGCCCGCAGCCGCACCGACCCGGCAGGCGAGCAGGACGGCATCGACTTCATCAACTGGCTGGTCCGCCTGCCCAACGCCGCCAACTTCATCGCCACCAAGCTCGTGCGCCGGTTCGTCAGCGATCAACCGCCTCCGTCGCTCGTCGCGTCGACCGCTGCGGTCTACCTCGCCAACGACACGCAGATCGTCCCGGTATTGCGACACATCTTGACCAGCGACGAGTTCATCACCAGCCGTGGCGTCAAGGTGAAGACGCCCTTCGAGTTGATCGTCGGGATGCTCGTGGGAGCGAACGCCACCATCGATCCGGCCTGGGACGGAGCGGCCTCGAACACGATCACCGACCGCCTCAACTCGCTCGAACAGCCGATGTGGCAGTGGCCGACCCCCGATGGTTTCCCGGATGTCGGCCCGTTCTGGATCACCACCCAGACGACGCTGCGCCGTTGGGAACTCGCCGGCCGCGCCGGCAACTCGAACCTCAACGGGATCGGCATCGACGTCAGCGCGCTGTTGCCCGATCCGCTCCCCGACACCATCGACGCTGTCTTCGATGCGATCGCGGCCCGGTTCGGCATCACCCTCGTGCAGAACGATCGGGCCGCACTGGGTGAGTACGTCAGCATCGCTCCCGACACACCCACCGCCGACGTCGACCTGAGCCGGTATCTCGGTGACATCGTCGGGCTCATCTTGTCCATGCCGTCATTCCAGTACCGCTGATTCGATCACGACGCCGAGGAGACCCTGTGGCTGCATCAACACTCATCCCGTCGAGCCGGCACTCCGCCGGATGCTCGTGCCACCCCGACCCCACCCCTGCTCGCCGCATCTCGCGTCGCAGCATCCTCAAGGGCGGCGGCGCGCTCGCGACCGTGGCGGTCGCTGCCCCCGGATTCGGTACGGCTGCGTTCGCGTCGAATCACGTCAACCGCACCGGCGACATCGTGGTCAACATCTTCCTGCGCGGCGGCATGGACGGACTCTCGGTCGTGGCACCGCGCAACGAGGCGGCGGGCGCGAACTTCCTGGCGGCCGCGCGACCCGGCGTCAACGTCGACCCCGGTTCGCTGCTCCCGCTCAGTGCTGACTTCGGCCTGCACCCAGCCATGGCAGCGCTGATGCCGACGTGGGACAGCGGCCGCCTCGCCCTGATTCCCTCTGCTGGATTCGCCCAGGGCAACCGCAGCCACTTCACCGTGCAACGCCAGATGGACTTCGGTGCCAGCCTCGGCACCGCCGCGAACTCGGGCTGGCTGGCACGGCACCTCGACGTCACGGACTCCCGGCCGCCCACCGGGTTGCGTGCCGCCACCCTTCCGCGGGCCCAGGGGAGCCTGGAAGGCTCGTCGGTCGCCGTCGGGCTGAACCGTGTCGACAACTTCCAAGTGAACGGGTTCCGCGGCAACGGTTCCGCGATCCAGGCGGCCCTGGCCGACCTCCACGCCGTCGACTCCGATGCGATCGTCGACGCTCGCGCACGAGAAGCGCTCGTCGCGCTCGACGTCGTGAACGGTGCGCCCGTCACCCCGCCCGCGAATGGCGCGATGTATCCCACCTCCGGACGCGGCCGTGACGTCGGTCGGGTGCTTGCCCAGATCGCCGGTCTGATCCGGGCCGACGTCGGCTTGGAAGCGGTTGCCACCGAGGCCAATTTCGGTTGGGACCTACACGAGAACTTCGGTGACATGGTCGAGGGTCGCCAGGCATCGAACCTCACCGCCCTCGCGGAGGTGCTCGCCGCATTCATGGTCGACCTCGGCGGGTACGCCGACCGGGTGACCGTCGTGCTGATGACCGAATTCGGTCGCACGTTCCGCCAGAACGGCAACGGTGGGCTCGACCACGGTCGCGCCAGCACGATGATGGTGTTGGGTGGCGGGATCGTCGGCGGGCTCTACGGCGAGTGGCCCGGGTTGGCGCCGGCGGACATCGATGGCAACGCACTGCGGGTCACCGTCGACTTCCGTACCGTGCTGGCTGACGTCCTCGAGCATCGTCTCGTGACGGGTGATCTGGCCGCCGTTCTGCCGGGCTTCGACGACGCCCCCGAGCGACGTCTCAACCTGGCGCGACCGCTCGTCGTGCCCACCTGACTCATCTGAGCGACAGCGTCGCTGACCCGGGTGCTTGTAATCCGCGCCCGTTTGCGGCCAACCTGTGCGTGATGCTCGATGAACGCTCTGCCGCCATGCTCGATTTCGAACGCGCGTGGTGGAACAACGACGAACCGCGTGACCAGGTCATCCGCGCGCGCTTTCAGTGTTCGCCGGAGGAATACCATGCGGAACTGACCAAGGTGCTCGACGACCCGGCCGCGATGGACCACGACCCGCTCGTGGTTCGTCGACTCAAGCGGCTGCGCCTGCGGGCCCGCAAAGCCCGCCGCGACGGAGTTGCGTCGGCGGCGGCAGGAGAGGGAGCGCACGCATGAGCACTGAAGACCCCAACGCACCGGTCACACCCACGCCGTCGCGCCGATCGGCCCGTCAGGGTGTCGGTGGTTCACCGATGGGCTCGACGATCAGCATCGTGCTGGCGGTCCTGGCGGTGATCGTCGGTTTCCTGATCTTGAACAACATCACCGACGACGGCTCGTCCGGCGATGCCGGTACCGCTCCCGTCGACTCGACGGATGAGGGCACCGCGAGCTCGGTCGTCGAGAACACGACGACCACCACGACCGAGCCGCCCTTCGTCACCGAGGGTGCGACCGTCGTGGTGGCGAACGCCAGCGGTGTGCCCGGATCCGCCGGCCGGATGTCCGTCGAACTCGCCACCCTCGGCTTCACGATGGCCGAAGCGACGAACTCCACACAGTCGGGGCTCACCGCGTCGGTCGTTCAGTACGACTCCAGCATCGCGGCGGCGCAGGCGGTTGCCGAGTCCGTCGCGCGCAGCATGGGAGGTCTCACCGTCGAAGTCGTGCCCACGCCTCCGCCGGTCGAAGGTGGCTCACTCAACGGCGCTGGCGTTCTCGTCCTGTTGGGCACCGACGAGGCCGACAAGACGATCGCCCAGCTGTCCGCGACGGAAGCATCGGTGACTCCGGCCCCCGACGTGTCCGGTGACACGATTCCTTCCACCACCGGCTGAGTCCACGTGTGGCGGGGGCCGGCACGGGTCGCGCCCCCTGGCAGGCATCGACGACGGTCAGTGTTCGGCGCTGAGCCACGTCGCGACGGCAAGCTCGACGAGCCGCTTGGGTTCGGCGAGGGCAGTTTCCTTGCTGTAGTCGTGCGCCAGTGAGACCACGTCGATGCCGTCCGGCACGGATCGGTCGGTGCGTTCGTCCGATCCGACGACCGCCAGCACCGGAATCCCGAGTTCCGCTGCGATCGACGCCACTCCTCCGACCACCTTGCCGGCCGAACTGGTGTCGTCGAGGCACCCTTCCCCGGTGATCACGAGGTCGGCTCCGTCGAGGTGGTCGTAGAGATCGAGTTCGTCGGCCACCAGCTCGAAGCCGGGCAGCAACGTGCCGCCGAGGGCGGCGAGTGCTCCTCCGAGCCCGCCGGCCGCGCCACCACCCGGGATCGTCGTGACGTCGACCCCGAAGTCGGCGACGAACATCTGGGCCATGCGTTCGAGGCGTCGAGTGAGCATCTCGACCTGGGCGCGTGATGCCCCCTTCTGCGGGCCGAACACGCGAGCGGCATCGATGAACGGGGTCGTGACATCGCATGCCACGAGCAGCTCGACCTGCTTCAGTCTGGCGATTGCAGTGATCGCCCGGATCGCGCCGAAGCCGCCGTCGGTCGTGGCCGAACCACCGAGCCCGACGATGATCCGCCGGGCACCGGCGTCGAGGGCATGGTCGATCAGCTCGCCGGTGCCGGTCGTGGTGGCGTTCAACGGATCGTTGCCAGCAGAGCCGCCGACCAGAGTCAGGCCACTGGCCGCCGCCATCTCGATCACGGCGGTGCCCTTGGACAATCGCCACGGCGCGTCGACCGTGTCCCCGAGTGGTCCGGTCACCGTCGAGGAACGGTTCGCTCCGCCGAGCGCCTCGAGCAATCCGTCGCCCCCATCGGCCATCGGGACCTCGGCGCAGTCGATTCCGAGTTCCCAGCAGGCATGACCGATGGCGGCGGCGACCTCGGTGGCGGTGAGGGTGCCCTTGAACTTGTCGGGCGCTGCGACCACACGGCGGATCGGACGTCGGACAGGCACGACGGCGACCATACCCGGGACCTTCTTCGACCGATCGCGCTGATTGTCGACCGCCAGAGTCGGGAATCGCGCAGGTAGCATCGCCGCCATGGCAGTGACCGTTCGGATCCCCACCACCATGCGCCCACTGACGGGCGGCGACAAGCAGGTCGCCGTCGAGCCGGGAACACTCAGCGACATCGTCGCAGCGTTGGAGGCGGCACACCCGGGGATGGGCGAGCGCCTGGTCGACGACGGCGGCGAACTGCGCAAGTTCGTCAACGTGTTCGTCGACGACGACGACGTGCGCTACCTCGATGGGCTCGATACCAAGGTCGACGACGGCCTCACCGTGTCGATCATCCCCGCGGTCGCCGGCGGCTGACACCACCACCGTCGCCCAACCCCACGTTTGTGTGCAGATCGAGGTGGGACGGGTCACCCGAATCTGAACGCAAACGTGGCGGGGACGGTGCGCGAGGCTGGGTCCATGGCAGTGAGAGTGGAGGATCGCGGCGCGGTCCGAGTGGTCACGATCGACCGGCCCGAGGTGCGCAATGCCGTCGACGGCCCGACCGCGCAGTTGCTCTACGACGTGTTCGTCGACTTCGGCAGCGATGATGCGGTCGCGGTGGCGGTGCTCACCGGCGCCTCCGGCACGTTCTGCTCGGGGGCTGACCTCTCGGCGATCTCCGACGGCAGGGGCAACTCCGTACTCGACGTCGACCCCGGCGAGATCGTCGGCTCGCTCGGCCCGATGGGGCCGACTCGGCTGATGCTGGCCAAACCGGTGATCGCTGCGGTCGAAGGTCATGCCGTCGCCGGGGGACTGGAGCTGGCCTGCTGGGCCGATCTTCGCGTTGCCGCCGGTGATGCGGTCTTCGGCGTCTATTGCCGTCGTTGGGGCGTCCCGTTGGTCGACGGCGGAACCGTCCGGCTCCCCCGGTTGATCGGCCACAGCCGCGCTCTCGATCTGATCCTGACGGGACGCGGGATCGACGGCAACGAGGCGGAGCGGATCGGACTGGTCAATCGCGCGGTCGAGCCGGGCCGGGCGCTGGACTCCGCCATCGCGCTCGCGGACGAGATCGCCTCGCTCCCCCAGGTGTGTCTGCGATCGGATCGTGCGTCGACCTACGACCAGTGGTCGCTCGACCTCGGCGAAGCGCTCTCGCGCGAGACCCGTCTGGGTCGGGCGACGATCGCCTCCGGTGAGACCGTTGCGGGCGCGACCCGATTCGCTCGCGGCGAAGGCCGCCACGGCCACCCCGCCTGAGCCGCCCGGTCGATCACGTTCGCGCTCCGTTCTCGGTGGACCGTCCCACCGAAATCCGTACGCAAACGTTGGCGACCAGCGCGAGGTGTCGAGCGGTTGCAGGTTTAGCAGTCGACGCCGTAGAGTGCTAACCGGCGTTCGCCGGGCTCCGGTGGCGCAACGACACTCACCGCTACGACAACCACATAGCTTCGAACACGTCCAACGGAGGACACACAAGATGGCGAAGATGATCGCATTCGATTCCGAGGCTCGCCGAGCCCTCGAAGCCGGAATGAACCAGCTGGCCGACGCCGTGCGCGTCACGCTCGGCCCCAAGGGCCGCAACGTCGTGCTCGACAAGAAGTGGGGCGCCCCCACCATCACGAACGACGGCGTGTCGATCGCCAAGGACATCGAGCTCAAGGACCCCTACGAGCGCATCGGTGCCGAGCTGGTCAAGGAGGTCGCGAAGAAGACCGACGACGTCGCCGGTGACGGCACCACCACCGCCACCGTGCTGGCCTGGACGATGGTCCGTGAAGGCCTGCGCAACCTCGCCGCCGGCGCCAACCCGATGGGGCTCAAGCGCGGCATCGAGCAGGGCGTCGCGGCCGCCGTCGAGTCGATCAAGAACAACGCGATCGAGGTCGACTCAACCCAGCAGATCTCGCAGGTCGCCGCGATCTCGTCGGCCGACCAGGAGATCGGCGACATGATCGCCCAGGCGATCGACAAGGTCGGCAAGGACGGTGTGATCACCGTGGAAGAGGGCCAGACCTTCGGCATGGAGATGGACCTCGTCGAGGGCATGCGCTTCGACAAGGGCTACCTGTCGCCGTACATGGTCACCGACACCGAGCGGATGGAAGCGTCCTTCGACGACCCGTACCTGCTGTTCGTGTCGTCGAAGATCTCGACCATCCGCGATCTCGTGCCGGTGCTCGAGAAGATCATGCAGACCGGCCGTCCGCTCGTGATCGTCGCCGAGGACGTCGACGGCGAGGCGCTCGCCACCATCGTCGTCAACAAGATCCGCGGCACCTTCAAGTCCGCCGCCGTCAAGGCGCCGGGCTTCGGCGAGCGCCGCAAGGCGATGCTTCAGGACATGGCGACCCTCACCGGTGCACAGGTCATCAGCGAAGACGTCGGGCTCAAGCTCGAGAACGTGACCCTCGACCTGCTCGGCGAGGCCAAGCGCGTCGTGATCACCAAGGACGAGACCACCATCGTCGACGGCGCCGGCGACGAGGACGACATCAAGGGTCGCATCAACCAGATCAAGGCGGAGATCGAGAACACCGACTCCGACTACGACCGCGAGAAGCTCCAGGAGCGCCTCGCCAAGCTGACCGGCGGCGTCGCCGTGCTCAAGGTCGGCGCGGCCACCGAGGTCGAGCTCAAGGAGAAGAAGCACCGCATCGAGGACGCGGTCTCGACCACGAAGGCCGCGATCGAGGAGGGCGTCGTCGCCGGCGGCGGCGTCACGCTGCTGCGTGCGGTCGAGTCGGTCGACAAGGTCGCCGAGGGCCTCGAAGGCGACGAAGCCACAGGTGCTCGCCTGGTCGCCAGGTCGCTCACCGGTCCGATCAAGCAGATCGCGGAGAACGCCGGTGTGAACGGCGGCGTCGTGATCTCCAAGGTGCTCGAGCTGTCGGGCAACGAGGGCTACAACGCGGCCACCGACGTCTACGAGGACCTGGTGAAGGTCGGCGTGATCGACGCCGCAAAGGTCACCCGTTCGGCGCTTCAGAACGCTGGATCGATCGCTGCGCTGTTCCTCACGACCGAAGTCGTCATCGTCGACAAGCCGGAGGCCGCGCCCGCCATGCCCATGGGCGGCGGCGACATGGACTTCTGACCGAGCCGACCACTCGCGTCGACAGAACGTGGTTCCCCGCAGGCTGAGGGAACCACGTTCTGTCGTTTTCGCCGAGTGGAGTCCGTTGAGACACGGGCTCGTGGAACTCGGATCGGGCGTAGCCTGGGGGCATGCGCATGGAAGCTGGTCTGACCGTCGTCCACCTCTTCGGCAAGCCGACACCGGCCCTCGATCGTGAGGCGGTCGTCGCGGCGGTCAAAGCCGCCGAGGCCGACGACTGCCAGGTGATCACAGCGGCGATGCTCGGTCACAAGGCCGACATCTCGTTCATGGCGCTCGCCGCCGACTGGCGGACACTGCGCACCCTGCAGTCGTCGCTGCAGCACGCAGGCATCGACATCGTCGACAGCTATGTCTCGATCACCGAGGTCAGCGAGTACGCCAAGGGCATGCCTGAACACATGCTGCAGGCGCGCCTGCATCCCGAGATCCCGCCCGAAGGGATGAACGCCTTCTGCTTCTACCCGATGAGCAAGAAGCGCGAGGGTCACGCCAACTGGTTCGCCACCCCGTACGACGATCGCAATTCCATGATGATGGAGCACGGCAAGAGCGGTCGGACCTTCGCCGGTCGTGTCTCGCAGCTCGTCACCGGATCGACCGGTCTCGACGACTTCGAATGGGGTGTCACGTTGTTCGCGGTCAGTCCCGACGTGTTGAAAGACGTCGTGTACACGATGCGTTTCGACAAGGGATCAGCGCTGTACGGCGAGTTCGGCGCGTTCTACGTCGGCTATCTCGATTTCATCGAGAACATCCTCTGAGCGCCGCCAGGGCATTCAGTTGCCGACGATCACCGTGCCCGCCAGCACGTCGCTCCCCGATTCGTCGAACCTGAAGCGATCGAACGTGGCTCGCGAAGGATCGCCGGTTCGGATGAGCAGGTCGGTCACGCCCGAGGGGCCGTCGTAGTCGATCTGCAGACCGGATTCGATCGTCTCGAGACACTCGGCGAAGGTCGAACAGACCGATCCGCTCACGCTGACCTGGGCGACCTGTCGAGCGATGTCCCGTGGAGCATCCGAGTCAGCGCGAACCGCGGCCAGTGCGATCATGTTCGCACAGTCGTAGGCATTCGCAGCGAAGAGCCCCGGCGGGTCGAACGGCGCATCACTGTCACCGGAGTCCGCTTGTGGAGCAAGTCCCACGATCTTGCCCCGAAGTTCGTCGCCGAGGCCCTGGATGCGTTGCGGCGCGGTGGGGTTGCGCAGCGCGTCGTTCACGACGATGGTCGCCAGGCCGCTCGTGTCGTTGTCGTCGAGTGCCTCGAGAAACCTCGTGCCGTCCTCGCCGTCGGCGAGCAACACGAGCACCTGCGTGTCGGAGCCGGCAAGTGCGGCCGCCTCGTCCGACAGGTCGTCGTCGTCGGCGGCAAATCCGATGCGTCCGACCACCGCGATCGCCTCGTTGGCCAGCGACGTCTCGACGGCATCGGCGAACGGCCGTCCGTACGAATCGTCGACGTACACGATGGTGACGCGCTGCGCCCCGGTCTGGTCGGCGGTCGTGGCGATGGCACTGGCCTGGAGCGAATCACTCGGTACCGTCCGGAAGAACAAGTCGTTGTCCGGAAAGTCGTCGAGTGCCAACGCGCTCGCCGTGGGGGAGCACGCCACTTTGCCAGCTGCGACGATCTCGTCGAGCGTGCTGAGCGCGATCAGCGATGAGGCCGGGCCGATGATCGCGTCGACATCGGCGTCGAGGAGCGTCTGGATCGAAGCGGACGCGGTTGCGGTGCTGCTGCCCTCGTCGGCAACGATCAGCCGCACGCGGCGGTCGAGCACGCCGCCCGCATCGTTGATCCGGTCGACTGCTGTTTCCACGGCCGCCGCCATCGGCTCGCCGATGAGGGTGTCGGAGAGCGGCAGGAGGGCGCCGATCACCAGGCGCCCGTCACTCGGCACCTGCCGTGCGACAGTGGTGGTGGTCGTGTCGACCACGGTCTCGTCGACCACGCTGGCGTCATCGCTCGAACATCCCGCGAGCGCGGCGGCGACGGCCACGGCGACCGCGGAGATCGAGGTCGAACGGCGGGGGCGGGACGTCATCACGGCGGCCCAGCGTAGGAGAGACGTCGCCGGCGTACCGGCCAGCCTGCTCTCGATCGGTCAAGATTTCGTCTGGATCTGCCGATTCAGGACCTGATGGCGGTGCATCGGTGAGAATCTGGCAGCGGTACGGCGGGCTCGGGCCGGTTCGACCTGCGCGCACCGACGGAGCGAACGCGCGCGAGTACTCATGAACGACCACCTCCAGCTTCCCAGCGATCTTGCGCTCGAGGCGCAGACGCGCGCTGGCTCGACGGTGGCGTGGAACGAACTGCGTGATCGGCACGTCGACGCGATCGAAGCGCTCGCACGCGCTCGGACCGGCCGGCGCGCTCGGGATTCGGTGGACGATGTCTTCGTCCGGTTGCGTGACGACATCACGACGCCCGCGCAACGCCCGGACGATGAGCGGATCATGCCGATCCGCCCGCGAGCGATCGGTCTGCTCACCGGAGGCGCCTACGGGCCCCGGTGGAGTCCGCCGGTCTCGCCGGACGGTGGTATCGGGCCGTACGCCGAAGCCGCGCCGGACGTCGACCCCGCGCAGCAGATCTCCACCGGACAGCTGTCCGACCGGTTCGATCCCGAGGAGCTCGGCGACGTGGCCACCGCCTTCGGCCGGCTGCCCACCATGTGGCAGGCGGTGCTGTGGCACCGGTGGATCGAACGCGCTCCGCGGCGGAGTTGACGGCGATCCTCGGTCGCCCTGCTGCCGATGTGGTGGCGCTGGAGCAGACCGCCCACCGCGGACTCGTCGATGCCTACGCAGAGGTCGTGCTTGCCGACGCGCCCGACCCGCTCTGCGTGCCGGTGATCCCGCTGCTCGGCGCTCACCGGCGCGGTGCGCTGCCCGACGCACAGCGCCGCATGGTCGACGCCCATCTCCACGGGTCCGGCGAGTCGCCGGCTGTGTGCACCGCGTGCGGCCGGCGGCTCGAGATGATCGACCGACTGACCGAGATGACGCCGATCGCAATCGTTCCGGGCCTCGTGGGGCTCGGCGTCGACCGGTACCGAGAGACCATCGGCGCGGGAGCCCTCGCGATCGGTGCCGCCGCGCTCGCCACTCGACGGTCCGATCGCGAGCGCCGCTTCGCCCGAGTGGGCGCGGTGGTCGCAGTCGTCGTCGCCCTGCTGGCTGCGGCGCTGTTCGTGCGCGCACCGTTCGGCGATCTCGACTCGGAACTCGCGGACCTCCTGGAACGGACGACCTCGACGACCGAACCCACCGGTTCGACCACCCTGCCGGACGGACCGGACGGACCTGACGGACCGGACGGCCTCCCGAATCGGATCGAGCTCGTCTTCCCGGGCGCTCCGCAGGGAGCGGTGTACGTTCCCGGTGGCCGTGCGTTGAACCTGGGGATCAGCCTGTCCACACCAGCGCCCGTGTATGCCGGCGCGACCGGAACCGTTGACGTTGCGATCACCAACAACGACTCCGAGGACGCATCGGTGCAGTTCCTCGTTCGGACGTCCCCCGGCGTGGCATTCGATCGGCTGACGAGTGGAATCGGCTCGTGCATCGTCGAACAGCAAGGCGGTGCTCGATGCACCCTCCCGCTGCCGGCAGGGGCGACCGCTGCGATGTGGCTGCGCTTCAACGTGGACACCGAGGTCCCCGACCGACTGGTCGTGGTGCCGAGCACCCGATCCGCGGTCCTCGAGGTTCCCGTCGAGTTCGTGGCAGGACTGCTGATGGGGCAGGTGGGCCGTGGCGAGCTCAGGACGGCGGGAGCCACGCTCGGCTCGTGCGTCCCGTCGCCGAGCTGTTCGAACGGGCAACGCAACGCGTCGTCGGCACTGCTCGCCCTTCCCGCCGACGCCACGGTCGAACGCGCCCTGCTGGTGTGGGAGGGTGATCGCGCGGATGCGTCGTGGGCCGAATCGGTCGGAGTGCTCGTGGAAGGGTCGTCGACGGCGGTGTCGGTGACGGGTGGCCCCGTCCCGCCACCGAGCGGTGCCTTGGCGACGGGATCCGGCGTCGGGACCTCCGAGACCCAGGCCGCCTCCGGATTCCGCTCGCTCGCCGATGTGACCGACCTCGTACGTGCTGCGGGCGGCGGCAACTACACCGTCGTGAGACCGCCGAGCACCGACGAGCACGGCGACGGATCGTGGACGCTGACGGTGATCACCGAGTCGGACGTCGGCCCACGCCGGCTGTTCGTCGTGATTCGCCCCGATCGGGTGGTCGAGCCCGAGGCGCCATTGCGTGTCGACATCCCCATCGGTGGCTCGGTGATTCCCGAGACGCCAGAGCGACCGGTGAGGTTGGTCCTGCAGGCTGCGACGAACGGGTCGGGAGTCAGCGGCGTCACGATCGACGGCGACGCCGTCGACGACGGGGACACCATCGGCGGCTTCGGGGCAACGGGTGGGACCGCCACGTATGATCTGGAGATCGCCTCCACCGAGGATGTCCTCTCACTCGTTGCCGTCACGACCGCCGATGCCCTGCGCCTCTCGTCGATCGGACTGGCCGCTGACATCGTTCCGTGACGTCTGCGGTTCGGCTGGGTCACCTGGAGCAGGCCGCTGCGGTCGTCCCGCGTCCCGGCCGCGACCGGTGTCGGGCGTTGGCGGAGATCACCGACGAGTGGGTCATCGCGATCTTCGACGACGCGATCGCACGAACCCAACGTCCTTCTGGCAGGGTCGCGTTGCTGGCGATCGGCGGATACGGCCGCGGCGAGCTGGCTCCGCAGAGCGATCTCGACCTGTTGCTCGTCCACGACGTCAAACCGCGGAAGGTGGCCAAGGAGATCGAGCCGATCGCGAGTGCGATCTGGTACCCGCTCTGGGACTCCGGCGTGAAGCTCGGTCATGCCGTGCGGCGGATCGACGAGCAGGTCGAGCTGGCGGCAACGGACCTCGACTCGGCGACGGCCCTCGTCTCGGCCCGACCGCTCGCGGGCGATGACGAACTGGCGGGCCAGGTGATCGCGCAGGGCCTCGACCTCTGGCGCGACCGTCGTGGCCGTCACCTCGTCGAGCTCGGCAAACGGGTACGGGTGCGCCAGGAATCAGCCGGTGACGTCGCCTACCGGCTCGAACCCGATTTGAAGGACGGCCATGGCGGACTGCGCGACGTCCAGTCCCTCTGGTGGGCGCAGGAAGCGGGGCTGAACCTGATCGCGGAGGACCTGATCGAGCTCGACCGCTCCTACGACATGCTCCTGCGAGCTCGTGTGGCGCTCCATCTGGCGACCGGTCGCGCCGGTGACGTGCTCCGGCTGGAAGACCAGGACTTGGCAGCCGCAGCAGGTGGATGGCGCGATGCCGATGAGCTGATGGCCGACGTTGCGGCCGCCGGCCGGACCATCGCGTGGCTGTGCGACGAGAACTGGGGCCGCGCTGTTGCCACGGCGGCGTCCGAACCCGATCGAGCAGTGGCTCCCGGCGTGGTCCTGCGCAACGGCGAGGTCGAACTGGATGCCGAAGCCGATCCGGCGAGCGATGCGACCTTGGTGCTGCAGACTGCGGTGGCGGCCGCCCGACACCAGTCCCGGATCGGGCGAGCCACGCTCGACCGACTGCACGACGAGGTCGAGGGATGGCCTGGTCTCTGGCCGGTGGGAGCGACCGACGATCTCATCGCGCTCCTGCTCGAAGGTCACCGAGCGATTCCCGTGCTGGAGTCGCTCGACCAGCGCGATCTCGTCGCCCGGCTCCTGCCCGAGTGGGCGCCCGTCCGATCACGGCCTCAACGCAACGCCTACCACCGATTCACCGTCGACCGGCATCTCTGGGAGGCGGCGGCCAACGCCGCAGCGCTCGCTCACCGGGTGACCCGCCCCGACCTGCTCGTGCTCGGCGCGCTGTTCCACGACCTCGGCAAGGGATATCCCGGCGACCACACCGTGGCGGGGATGGAACTCGTCCGCGCGGTCGGTCCCAAGCTGGGCCTGGTCCCGGCGGACGTGGAGGTCCTCGTGACGATGGTCGAGCAGCACCTGCTGCTTCCCGATGTGGCGATGCGCCGTGACCTGACCGATCCCGCCACGATCCAACAGGTGGCGAGTGCCGTCGGAACCGTCGAAGTGCTCGACCTCCTCCACGCGCTCACCGAGGCTGACTCGCTGGCGACCGGACCATCGGCGTGGGGTGACTGGAAGGAAGGATTGGTGAACGAACTCGCCGCTCGGGTGCGTCACGTGCTCGGTGGCGGCGACGTTGCGGAAGTGACCTGGCGGCTGTTCCCGGATGCGGACACGTTGGCCGTGATGGCCGCCGGGGAACTGCACATCTCACGCGCCGGCGACGTGATCACGGTGGTCAGCCCCGACGCCTCGGGCACGTTCAGCAGGATCGCCGGCGTGCTGTCGCTCCACGGACTCGACGTCGTCACCGCACAGGCCCACTCCGACGAGGGCGGGATGGCGGCATCGCAGTTCCGCATCGTCGTACCCGACGCAGGATTCAACTGGCGCGCTGTCAAGGTCGACCTTGGGCGTGCGCTCGAGCACCGTCTCGCGATCGAAGCCCGGCTCGCCGAACGCGCCGCGACCTATCGGCGCCGTCGGCGTACCCAAGCTGCGGCGCCGGGGCCACCGTCGGTCGTCTTCGACGATGCCGCATCGAGCAATGCCACGGTCATCGTCGTCCGTGCGGTCACCAAGGTCGGCATCCTGCATCGGATCTCCAAGGCGTTGGGAGAGCTCGGCCTGGACATCCGTCACGCAACGGTGCAGACGATCGGGATGGAGGTCGTCGACACGTTCTACGTCCGCGCCGACGGCAAGCTCGTCACCGATGCGACGTATCGCAAGGAGATCCATCGGGCGTTGCTCCACGCTGTGACGTGAACGTCGATGTCCTAACGTGAGCGACGTGACCGCAAGCGCACGCGACCTGGCGAGATGGAGCGAGTCGTTGGCCGCGATCGCCCGCACAGGGATGGGGTTCACCGAGAACCTCTACGAACGCGAGCGCTATGAGGAGGTCCTCCACATCGCGGCCGACATCAAGGCCGCTGCCATCGAGATCGACCAGGCGCGAGAAGCCGCCGACGAGGCGATCGCCGTGCGGCGTGAGACGGATCACTTCGTGCAGGAATGGATGGAGTCGATCGGTGAGGGCGTGCCTGGTTACGTCACGCCGAAAGTGGCCGTCGGTGCGATCGTCGGCAACGACGCTGGCGAGATCTTGCTCGTACAACGCAAGGACTCGGGCATCTGGCTGTACCCGACCGGGTGGGCCGACGTCGGGTACTCACCGGCCGAGGTCGCCGTGAAGGAAGTGAGCGAGGAGACCGGCATCGAGTGCGAGCCACTCCGTCTGCTGGGAGTGATCGATGGTCAGCGGATGGGCTTCAGCCGGTTCGGGATGTACATGCTGCTCTTCCATTGCCGGGCGACCGGCGGCGAGTTGACGGCGCACCCCCTCGAGACCGCCGACGTCGGCTGGTTCGCCCACAACGCGCTTCCCGAGGCGACCGCCGGCGCCCAGTGGTGGGGGTCGATGGCGTTCGCGGCCATCGAAGGTGTCGAGGCGCCGGCCACGTTCGACTCCGTGCGGTCGCCGGTCTGGCGCACCGATTGACCGTTCGCATGTTTGCGTGAGCGACACGGGTGCCCTTGTGCGTCCGTGCTCACACGAACAACGAGCGGCCCGGCCGTGACGGTCAGTCGCTGTCGCGGTCTCGCAGGAACTGTTCGACCTCTTCGACGAGCGCGTCGGGGTCGAGCGGTGCGTCCGACGACATGTCGTCGTCGTCATCGGCTTCGTCGTCGGTGAGCTGCTCGAGGCGCGAGAGGTACTCGATCATCTCGTCGTCGTCTCCGATCATGGCGGCCACCTGGGCGTCGTACGCGGCGGCTTCGCCGGCGAGGTGGGCGAGTGGGGCCGGGGTGCCGATCATCGAGCATGCCCGCTCGACGAGCGCCATCGCCGCCTTCGGCGACGGGATCTGCGAGGCGTACCCGGGCACCGCCGCCCAGAGCGACGCGGTGGCCATCCCGCTGTTGTGCAATGTGTCGTGGAGCACGCCGACGATCCCCGTGGGTCCCTCGTATTGCGAGCGTCGCAGCTCGAAGCGCTCGATGAGTGAGTCATCGGTGGCCGTACCGATCAGCGGTACGGGACGCGAGTGCGGGACGTCGGCGAGCAGCGCGCCGAGCGAGATCGCCATCGTGACGTCGAATGCCTCGGCGATGCCCTCGATCTGTTCGCAGAACAACCGCCAGCGCAACGCCGGCTCGGGACCCAGCACCATGATGATGTCGGTGCCGGGGAGCGACACCGACCACACGCCGACGGTTGGCCACACGATCGAGCGGTGCTGCTGTTCGTCGAGACGGACGTGTGGGCGCACGGTTGCGAAGTCCGTGAACGCCTCGGGATCGATCTCGGCGAGTGCTTGGGCACCCCATGCTTCGATCATCGTGCGTAGGGCGATCGAGGCCGAGTCACCCGCGTCGTTCCATCCGGTGAACGCCGCGACGAGCACGGGGCGGTTGAGGTTCGGTTCCGCCAGCCAACGAACGTGCTCGGTTCCCACGGCCCACACGCTACCGGCGACACGCACTAGCGTCGGAGGCTGGTGAGCGAGGACACGACTCCAGCCGATGGTCACGATGGCGCCGCGGTCATCGTCGCGGTGCATGCCGTCGACGACGAACTGATCGAGGCCTTCAACCGGCTGATCCCGCAGCTGTCGTCATCGTCACCGCCGCCGTCGCCCGATCATCTGGCGGCGATGGTCGGCAGCGAGGACACGGTGGTGTTCGTCGCGCGCGTGGACGGTCGGATCCTCGGCAGCCTGACGCTCGCGTTCTACCGGATCCCGACCGGGACCAAGGCCTGGATCGAAGACGTTGTCGTCGACGCCGACGCTCGTGGCCACGGCGTTGGTGAGCTGCTCAATCGGGCGGCGCTCGAGGAGGCCCGTTCGCGAGGCGCGAAGGACGTCAGCCTGACCAGTCGACCCTCCCGCGAAGCAGCCAACCGGCTGTACCGGCGCATCGGGTTCGAGCCCCGCGAGACGAACGTCTACCGCTTCACGTTCTGACCTCGTCCGCCGTCCCGACCAGCCGGTCGTTCGCGTGCGGATTCGGGTGGCCCGTCCCACCGGAAACGCCGCACAAGCGTGGGGGAGAGACGGCGGGAGCTCAGGTCTGGGCGCGGCGGAGGTCTTCGGCCGCCTGGCGAACCTGCCAGTCGCGATCGAACAACGCCTGGTCGATGGCGGCCTCGACCTGCGGTCCCTCGAAGGGGGCGAGCGCGAGCACGGCGCGCCGACGGACCGCCGGCTTGTCGGTGCAGGCCGTGAGGATCGCAGCCAGCCCACGCTCGTCGCCGATCGCTCCGAGCGCGGCGACCGCGGATTCCCGCACCAGGGGGTCCGCCGCGGTGCCGGCCAGTTCGACCAGACGCTCGATGATCTCGTCGCGTGGCGACTCGTGTTCGCCGCACGACCAGGCGGCCACCTCGACCACTCGATCGTCGGCGTCGTCGAGGCTGGCGAGTAGATCGACCGACGGATGCGCAGCCGAGATCTCGGCGGCCCGTCGCCGGACTGCGACGTCCGGGTCGTCCAACGCGGCGACCAGCGTCGAGACGTCCAGTGCGTTCAATCGCTCCAATGCTCCCAACGCTGTTGCTCGCACCGCCGGATCAGTCGAAGCCAGGCCGGCCCGTGCGGTTGCGGCGTCTCCGGTGTGACCGGCGACAGCGACCGCACGAAGACTGGGGTCACTCACTGCTTCAGCAGGTCGGTGAGGGTGATCACGAGCCAGCCGGTGCCGAATGCGATGACGATGGCGAGTACCGCGCCGATGATGACGGCGAGCGCTGAACCGGCCACGACTGCCCACAGCCGGCGCAGGAGCCCCGGCCGCTTGTGCAGCGATGTGGTGGTCTCGGCGATCGGGATCGGCTCCCACGGTCGTCGGAGAATCGGCTCGCCGCGTGGGATTCGTGCGGTGGCTCTGGCATTCTTGCGCCATCCGGCCAGGACGAGCGCAACGAGCGCAAGTCCGGCCATCCAGGCAGCCTGAGTGGTGAGATCCGTGACCGACACGACAACCGACATCGTACCGACCGGGGACGTGGTGGTGGCTCCGCGCAACCGGTGGTGGGCGTGGTTGGTCGCTGGGCTCGGTCTGGTCCTGCTCGTGGTCATCGGGGTGACGGCGTTGCTGCCGTCGACGTTGGTGTCGGAGAAGGAGAGCCGGCGGACCGGCGAGTTGGAGCCCACGCCGTATGCGCTCACGCCGGCGTCGGCGGACCCGGTGAACGATCGCATCGAGTTCGGCGAACTGCCCGACGGGGTCGAGCGGTTCGAGACGTCGAACGACTTCCACTTCGTGACGGTGACTTCGCCGAGTCAGTCGGTGCTGTCATGGTTCGCGGGTCGCAACGATCCGGCGGTCGACTTTCTCACCGAGGAGGACAAGTTCGGAGTGCGTACTCCGAGCCAACGCCGCGAGTTCAACCTCCAGATGATGCGAACCGCCGAGCAGGAGGCGCAGTACGTCGCGCTGACCACCCTCGGCTACGACGTCGAGATCACTCCCGGTGAAGTCATCGTGCAGGACGTGTTGTGCAAGACGCCGGGCGAGGAGGGCGAATGCGCCGAGTGGTTCCCGTCCGACGAACAGATCGATCCGGCCGACCGCATTCTGGAAGCAGAGGGTGTCGAACTCGGCTCGGTGGAGGACCTGAGTGCGGTCCTCGCCGACAAGGAACCGGGCGATGTGATCCAGCTGCGGATCGATCGCCCAGGTGAGGGCGAGAGCGAGGTCAGCGTCGAGTTGTCGGCGTCGCCGGACGATCCGGACCGCACGATCGTCGGGTTCGTCCCGTTCGACACCCGGGCGATCACGTTGCCGTTCGAGGTCGACATTCGCACCGGAGACATCGGCGGCCCCTCGGCGGGGCTGGCGTTCACGTTGGCGATGATCGACGAGTTGTCGCCGGGCGATCTCACCGGTCACCAGGATGTGGCGGTGACGGGCACGATCTCGCTCGACGGCACCGTGGGTGCGATCGGCGGCCTCACGCAGAAGGTCTCGGCGGTTCACCAGAACGGGATGACCGTTTTCCTCGTGCCGGCGTCGCAGTCCGAACTCGATGACCCGGAACTGTTGCAGCGACTGAAGGACGCCGGCCGCGGGGAGGTGGAGATCATTCCCGTGGCGACGCTCGACGAGGCGCTCGAAGTGCTCGAGGAGCTCGGTGGTGACCCGCTCGTCACGGTGAGCTGACCGATCGAGTCGGTCGGACCGAGGACCCTCCGACGCCGCGTGCGCTGATTGCCACCATCTGGGAGCGCTGGGTGCGTAGCGTTGGGCCATGGCCATGTCGTTCGCCCGCCCCGATCCGTCGTCACCGGCGTCGGTTGCCGACGCTGCGTTCGGCACTGGCCGTCGCGGCTACGACCAGGGAGAGGTCCGCGACTTCCTGCGCATGGTCGCGGCCGAACTCGGCCGGCTGCAGGAACGTGAACGCTTCCTCGAACGCGAGCTTCGCAGCGCGCAGACGAATCCCGACCTCACCTCGGTGCAACTGGACGAGCAGGAACTGACACGGCTGTTGGGCGAGGAGACCGCCCGTGTCCTGACCACGGCTCGGGAGAGCGCCGCGGAGATCCGTCAGAAGGCTGAACAGACGCGGCGCAACTCCTGAGCGAGGCGAGCGACGAAGCCGGTCGGATGCGTGGGGAGGCCGAGATCGAGGCGTCGCGCCGCCGTTCCGACGCCGCTGCTGATGCGGAGGCCGAGCTCGCGATGGCCAAGCAGCAGGGCCGTGAGATGGTGAACGAAGCACGGGCCTACCGCGAGCGCGTGCTCAGCGAGCTTGCGCGTCGACGCGAACTTGCCCGGGAACAGATCGAACAGCTGCTGCACGGACGCGACCGCTTGATGCAGTCGTTCGAGCGTGCGCGGTTGGTCGCCGTCGACGTCGTTGCCGAACTGCAGCCGCTCGGCGAGCCGGACGAGTATGTGAACCTGTCGCCGACGACCGGGCCGGTACCGGTGATGGTGCCGAACGGCCCGCGACCGACCGACGACGCGATGCTCACGCCGGATGCGGACGACGACGTCACCGAGATGGCGGAGGTCGGAGCGATCGCCAGCGGCATCGACGAAGGTGCTGACGAGGCGGTTCGCGACCTTGTCGAGGTCGTGGACCTCGACGGGCTGGAATCGATCGATGACCACGAGCCGACCGATGACCACGAGCCGACCGATGACCACGAGCCGACCGAGGAAGCACCAGCGGCGCAGGAGCCCGTTCAGGAAGCTCCGGTCGAGGCCAGCGATGATGTCGTGGTCGACTTGTTTGCCCGTCTCCGAGCGGACGCGTCGCTCGCCGTGGCCGACGCCGACACCGAACTGGGCGCCGAGGAACCGGGCGCGAGCAACCGGGCGCCGAGCAACCGGGCGCCGAGCAACCGGGCGCCGGGTCGGACGATGCCGTCGACGACGAGACTGCAGCCGTCGGTGCGGACGCGGTCGAGAACGACCAAGCGGAGGCGGACGAAGTCGAAGTCGAGGCGACGCCGTTCGATCAACGCGATGCCGACCTCACGCCGTTGATCGTTGCGAGTGCCAAGAAGCTCAAGCGGGTGCTCGCTGACGAACAGAACGAGGTGCTCGACGGGCTACGGCGCAGCGAGCCGGTCCGAGCCCTGTCCGACCTGCTGCCCGATCAGGCCGAACACCTCGGTCGCTACCGGGTTGCGATCGTCGATGACCTGCGCGCCGCCGCGAACGCCGGCGCGTCGCTCGTCACACCTGGCCGCGCGACGTCGATCAAGAAGGCCGACGCCGCCAAGGCGATCGCCGCTGGCGAAGCGGTTCTCGACGAATGGTTGATCATGCCGCTGCGCGACCGACTCGAACGATGCGTGAGCGACGGCGACGGCGACAACGCCGGCATTGCCAGACGGATTCGTGCGGTGTACCGAGAATGGAAGACCCAGCACATCGACGAACAGCTCGACGACGTCATCCGAACCGCTCACGGCAATGGCGCCTTCTCCGCCATCGAGCCCGGCCACCCGGTCGATTGGGTGTCCGATCCGTCTCATGCCGTGTGCGCCGACTGCGACGACAACACGCTCGGCGGAGCGGTCGCTGCTGGTGACGGCTTTCCGACGGGCCACCGCTTTCCGCCGGCACACCTCGGGTGCCGATGCATCTTGCTCCCTGCTGACCGTTAGTCTCGGCGCCCATGCGGCGCTCATCCGACCTCTCGGTCGACCGTCCACGTCGACGGATCAGCGGACGAGGGGTTCTGATCGCGGTCGGCGCGCTGTTCCTGTTCGTCCTGGTATTCGGCCGCGCGATCGCGCGGTTCTATGTCGACTACCTGTGGCACGATGCGCTCGGTCGCAGCGATGTGTTCTGGGGGGTGCTGGGGGCGAAGGTCACCCTGTTTGCCGTGTTCTTCCTGGCGTTCGCGGTGATCGCCGGGCTCAACTTGTTCATCGCCGATCGGGCTGCCCCGACGCACTTCCCTGCGAACGTTCACCCGTACGTCGAGCGGTTCCACGAGCTGTTCGGGCACCGACTCCGCATCGTGCGCTACGGGATCGCGCTGCTGTTCGCGTTGCTGCTCGCACTGCCCGCTGTGTCGCTCTGGCAGGACTGGCTTCTCTTCCGCAACGCTCGGGAGTTCGGAATCGCTGACGCCCAGTTCAACGCTGACGTCGGGTTCTACGTCTTCCAACTCCCGTTCCTGTCGTTCGTGCTCAACTGGCTGTTCGCCGCGCTGATCGTGGTGCTGCTGCTCACCGCTGCGGCCCACATCCTCAACGGCGGTGTGGTGTTCGTCTCCCCGGTGCCCGTTGTTCGGCAGGCGACCAAGGCGCACCTGGCCGTCCTGTTGGCCGTACTCGCTGTGGTGAAGGCCGGCGACTACTGGCTCGACCGGTACGACGTCACCAACAACCAGACCGGCATCGTTCAGGGCGCCACCTATTCGGTCGTCAACGCTCAGTTGCCGGCGATCATGCTGCTGATCCTGATCGCCCTGCTCACCGCTGGTCTCTACCTCTCGGTCGTCAGGACCGGTTCGTTCAGGATGCCGCTGATCGCATCTGCCTTGTGGCTGGTCGTCGCACTCGTGGGCGGTGTCATCTACCCCGCGGTCGTGCAGGCCCTGGTGGTCAACCCCAACCAGCAGGAACGGGAGCAGGCCTACATCGAACGCAACGTCGAAGCCACGCGGGAGGCGTTGAACCTCACCGATGTCGACGTTCGCACCGTGAGCTTCGGTTCGCTGAACGCCACCGATGTCGAAGACGACATCGCGCCGTTGGAGAACGTCCGGCTGCTGAATCCGGCTGCGATGGAGACCAGGTTCCTCGTCGACCGTGGTGAGGTCGCCGGGCTCACCATCGACGACCTCGACGTCGACCGGTACGTGCTCGAGGACTCGCGCGATGGCAAGCCCGAAGAGGTGTTGTTGGCCGCCCGCGAACTCCAGCTCAGCGGTGTCACCAACAAGAGCTGGCAGGGTCTGCACCTGATCAACACCCGCGGTTGTGGCTTGGTGCTGGCGCCGACCGGTCGGGTGCTCGAGAGTCAGCGTCCCGACTACCGAACCGTCGAGCTGGAGCGTCCTGAGCTGTACTTCAGTCCGATCCTCACCGGCTATGCGATCGCCAACACGAGCTCCACCGAACGTGAGTGTTCCGAGCCGCACCAGTACGAGGGAACGCTCGGCGTCGAGATGAGCTCGTTCACTCGTCGCGCCGCGTTCGCGTTGGCGTTCCTCGACTACAACGTGCTCGGGTTCGGTGGTATCCAAGACGACTCGCAGATGCTGTGGGTGCGCGGCATCAACGATCGACTGAGCAAGCTGGCGCCGTTCCTGTCGTACGACGCCGATCCGTATCCGGTGGCCGTCGACGGTCGGGCCGTCTGGGTGACCGACGCATACACGACCACCTCGCGCTACCCCTACGGTCAGCGCATCGGTGACGTGCAGCGCTCACCGCAGTCCGGCCTCGACGACAACGACAACTACGTACGCAACAGCGTCAAGGCGGTCGTCGACGCCTACACCGGCGACGTCACGTTCTACGTCGTCGACGAGCAGGACCCGATCCTGCGTGCGTGGCGTGGTGCCTTCCCCGATCTGTTCACCCCGTTGAGCGAGATGCCTGAGGAACTCACCGACAACCTCCGCTACCCGGAGGACCTGTTCCGCATCCAGACCGACGTGTACTCGAAGTACCGCATCGCCCCCGATCAGTTCTTCCAGCGAGTTGGTGCGTGGTCGGTCGCGCAGGCGCCCGGTACCGAGCCGTCGCAAACCACCGTGACCGCGCCCTCGGGAGCCGGTGATGCCACGCAGACCGCGGCGCAGAGCACGTTCGCAGACGAATCGAACGCCAGCCGATTCATCCCGTACTACACGATGTTCAACACGGCGACGCCCGGTCAGGAACCCGACGAGGACTTCGTGATCCTGCGGCCGTTCGTACCGTTCTCGACCAACGACCAGCGCACGGAGCTGCAGGCGTACATGACCGCTTCGAGTGCGCCTGACTCATACGGGAAGCTCACGACGTACATCGTCGAAGAGGTCGACGGCCGCCTCCCCGACGGCCCGTTCCGCGTCGCGGGCAACGCCGAGTCGACCGAGGCGATCTCGCGGCGAATCTCGCTCGACAACGTCGGCGATGGTGGGACCCAGGTGCGCTTCGGCGACCTCCAGCTGATCCCGGTCGCCGACGGGTTGATCTACGTGCGGCCGTACTACGTGTCGGTGCCGCAGAACTCTGCCGACGTGTCGTCGGTGACCGAGTACCGCGCCGTCATCGTGTCGTACAACGACCGTTCCGTGCTGGAAGCGACGGTCAGTGAGGCGCTCGCTGCGCTGTTCACCGGCTTCGAGAGCGACATCGGCGATGCGATCGACGAGCCCACCGAGCCCGGCAACGGTGGCGACGACGGTGAAGCCCCGGACGAGCCCGCCCCCGGCCCGGATACGGCCTCGACGAATGATGATCCGGTTGCCCTGCTCGAGCAGGCCGACCAGGCGTTCCTCGAAGCCGACGTCGCGCTCGAGTCGGGCGACCTCGGTCTGTATCAGGAGAAGGTCGACGAAGCGCGTGGCCTCATCGCTGACGCCTTCGCACTCCTCGAACAGCCCTGATCACGCCCGATGGGCTGACGGGGGTGGCGGGCACTGCGCAACCGATCAGGTGCTCGGGCGGCGGAGGCGTTCGGCCAACTCGGCGAGGTCGGCGCGGAACTGGATCTCGTAGCGAGCCTGTTCGGCGGCGAGTCGCTCGGTCGAGTCGAGCACGTCGTCGATCGCGGCGTCGAGCCGTTCGGCGATCCGTGCTTCGAGCTCGGCGGTGTCGGTGTCGGTGTGGGTGGAACCACCCGTTTCGCTCGGTTCGTTGCCGCGCCGGTTGAGTTCGTCGATGTCGTTGCCGAGTTCGGTCAGCTGGTTGGCGAGTTCCAGCGAGACGCTGGTGACCCGGGCATCGATCGTCGAGGTCTGTCGGGTCAGGTCGTCGAGCTGTTCGCGCAGTTCTGCGATCCGCGCGTTGAGGTCGTCGGACGCTTCCCCCGTCAGCAAGGGGGGTGGCGGAGCCACGATCGGTGTCGCGTCGGTGCTCGGAGGAGGCGGTGGCGGGGTGTCGCTCGGTGAAGGGGGCGGACTCTGGGGTGGCGGTGTCGCGGTGAATGTCGAGAGCCGGGCGTTGATCTCGTCGAGGTGGTCGGTCATCGACTCGACGGTGTCGAGCCGATGACCGAGCGCTTCCGCTCGCCTGTCGGCTGCCGCGACTCGATCGTCGATCGACTGCAGCTGCTGCGTCGTCGCCGCGCTGGTCGACGTGAGCCGCAGCAGGTCTTCGCTGATCGCGGTCACGCCCTGGTCGAGCGCTGCGAGGCGTGAGTCGAGGCCGGCGTTGGCCTCGTCGAGAGCAGCGATGCGCGCTTCGAGCTCCGCCTTCTCGGCCAGTGACGCCTCGAGTTGCGAGCGAACGGTCTCTGCCTGTTCGGCCTCGGCGGCTGCCTTCTTCTTCTTGCGGTTGAACAACGGATGGTCCTCGTTCGTGTGGGCGTGACCGAACGGTACCTGACTACGGTGAGCCGTTCATGGCTTCCACCGTTCCGCACCAGATCCACCTCAGCGAATCAGAGATGCCCACCCAGTGGTACAACCTCGTCGCCGACCTGCCCACACCGCCGCCGCCAGCGTTGCATCCAGGTACGCATCAGCCTGCCGGTCCTGACGACTTCGCCCCCTTGTTCCCGATGGCGTTGATCGAGCAGGAGGTGACCACCGATCGGTATGTCGACATCCCCGGCGGCGTCCTCGACGTCTACCGCCTGTGGCGTCCGAGCCCGCTGTTCCGGGCGCATCGTCTCGAAGCCCTGCTCGACACCCCGGCGCGGATCTACTACAAGTACGAGGGAGTCAGCCCGGCCGGTTCGCACAAGCCGAACACCGCGGTTCCCCAGGCGTACTACAACCACCAGGAAGGCATCACGAAGCTGACCACCGAGACCGGTGCCGGCCAGTGGGGTTCGGCACTGGCGTTCGCCACATCGCAGTACGGCATGGAGTGCGAGATCTGGCAGGTGGCCGCGTCGTACAAGCAGAAGCCGTACCGCAAGACGATGATGGAGGTCTGGGGTGCGACGTTGCACTCCAGCCCGTCCGAGCTCACCGAGTTCGGTCGCTCCTTGCTCGCCGAGAACCCTGACCATCCCGGCTCGCTCGGCATCGCGATCTCCGAAGCGGTGGCGATGTGCGTCGCCGACCCGAAAGCTCGATATGCGCTCGGCTCGGTGCTCAACCACGTGTTGCTGCACCAGACGATCATCGGCGAAGAGGCGCTGCTGCAGTTGGCCATGGTCGACGAGACGCCGGACGTGCTCGTCGGTTGCACCGGCGGCGGATCCAACTTCGGCGGCCTCGCGTTCCCGTTCCTGCGCGAGAAGCTCGCCGGGAAGATGAACCCGACGATCCGCTGCGTCGAGCCGGCGGCGTGTCCCACGCTCACGAAGGGTGAGTACCGGTACGACTTCGGCGACACCGCCGGCATGACGCCGCTGATGAAGATGCACACCCTGGGCCACACGTTCATCCCCGAACCCATCCACGCCGGCGGCCTTCGCTACCACGGCATGAGCCCGTTGGTTTCGCACGTCTACAACGAGGGTCTCGTCGAGGCGATCGCGATTCCGCAGCGCGAGTGCTTCGCCGGTGCGCTGCAGTTCGCCCGCACCGAGGGCATCGTGCCGGCGCCCGAGCCGACCCATGCGATCGCCGCGGCGATCCGCGAGGCGTTGGCGTGCAAGGAGTCCGGCGAGGAGAAGGTGATCCTCACCGCGCTCTGCGGGCACGGCCACCTCGACCTGGCGAGCTACGAGAAGTACCTGTCCGGCGAGATGGTCGACTACGACCTTCCCGACTCCGCCATCGCCGAGGCCATGGAGTCGGTTCCCGTCATCGCCTGATCCCACATCCCCGGCTCACCCCGTTTGCGTACGGATTCGGGTGGGGCGGTCCACCCGAATCCGCGCGCAAACGGGGATGGGGCGGGTGACGGATGGTCAGAGCGACAGCGTGTACACGTCGGGGTCGTCGGATGACCGGTGGAAGCCGACGCGTTCGAGGTACTTGCGGTGGGTGTCGGTGGTACCGGCACTGCGGAGTTCGTCGATCCCGTCGGCGCGGAACACGTCGGCGCCGGGGCCGTACAGCCATCGTCCGAGCCGCGAGTCGCGGTAGGGGCCCAGGACATAGTCGAGGTCCACGGTGAGCGTCTGTCCCTGCTGCCGACCGATCAGCAGTCCGGCCGGGAGCCCATCGCGATTGAGGAGCAACGTGACCACGTCGTCGCCTTTCGGTTCATGGAAGTCGGGTTGGAAACGGTGGATGTCGATCAGGTGAAACGCGATGAAGTCGGCGAGGAACGGTGAATCGGGACGGATGTGCGAGACCCCGAGATCGCGACCGTGTGGTCCCCCGGATGCGAACTCCTTGCGCAGGAACCAGACGTTGATCACCGCGATCGAGCCGTTGGTGATCAAGATCGGGATCGAGTCGATCAGTGCCCCGTAGACGACGAACGTCACGGAGCCGCACAGTGAGACCATCCGCAGTCTGACCACCGAAGTCATGGTCAGCGACACGACCACGAGCGCTGACCCCAGGTAGCCGATCAACTCGATGCCGTTCAGTTCGAACACGCCGGCACCGTAGCGGTTGACTCAGTCGACGGCGGTTTCCCCCGGCCGTATCAGTCCCGACTCGTAGGCGAACACCACCGCATGGACCCGATCGCGCAGTCCGAGCTTCATCAAGACGCGCTGGACATGAGTTTTCACGGTGCTCTCTGCGACGTACAGGTCTGCGGCGATCTCGCGGTTCGAGCCGCCCCGCGCCATCAGGATCAGCACCTCGCGCTCGCGGTCGGTGAGTCGCTCGAGCTCGTGTTCGACTTCGCCAGGCGTTCGCCCCGTGGTCGTTCGAGCGAACTCTCTCATCAGCTTCTTGGTGACCGACGGTGCCAACAGACCGTCGCCTGCGTTGGCGAGCCGGAGCCCGTCGAGCAGGTCCTCGGGCGGGGTTCGCTTCAGTAGGAAACCGCTCGCCCCTGCTCGAACCGCTTCGTAGACGTACTCGTCGAGCTCGAACGTCGTCAGGATGAGCACCCGCGGGCAGCGCCGGCCATCGTCGCCGGCGACGATCTCCCGCGTGGCCTCGATCCCGTCGATTTCGGGCATGCGGATGTCCATCAGCACCACGTCAGGACGGAGTTCGCGCGCCAGCTGCACCGCTTGGCGGCCATCGTTGGCCTCCCCGATCACCTCGAGATCGTCCTGCGTCTCGATCATCATGCGCAAGCCGGCGCGAACCAACTGGTCGTCGTCGGCAATCAGGATGCGGATGCTCATCGCTGCCTCGCCACCGAGGCACTGTCAGCATGGTCTCCGGATTCCGGGGCCCGCTGGTCGAGCGGAAGCAGCGCCCGTACCTGAAACCCGCCGGCGGGGCGACCCCCGGCCTCGAGCCGGCCACCGAGGACGCTGGCGCGTTCTCGCATGCCGGCGATGCCGCGCCCGGTCGGAGTGCCGGGGGACGCCCCGATCCCGTTGTCGCTGACCACGATCTCGAGATCCCGATCGGTGCACGACAGCGTCACGTCGACTCGGGCCGGACCGGCGTGCTTGATCGCGTTGGTGAGCGCTTCTTGAACGATGCGATACGCGGCGATACCGGCGCGGCGATCGATCGGAGCCTCGCAGCGGTGTTCGAAATGGACGTCGGCTCCGGCGGTTCTCATCTCGTCGATCAGGCGGCCGATGTCGGCGGAACCGTGGATCGGCGCGAGCGGCGCCTCGACGTCGGCGTGGAGGAGCCCGAGCATGTGATCCAAGTCCGTGAGGGCGGCTCGGCCCGTGTTCTCGATCTCGCGCAGCGACGCAACGGTTCGTGGGTCGTCGGTGGCGAGGCGCGCGGCGCCGGCGTGCAACACCATCACGTTCACGGCGTGGCCGACGGCATCGTGGAGCTCGCGTGCGATGCGCACCCGCTCGTCCGCTACGGCGCGTTCGGCGATCAGGTCCTGCTCGTGGCGAAGGTTCATCGCTTCCACGGCCAGGTGACTGGCGCGCAGCTGGTTGTGCCGGATGATGAGCGCAACCAACCACCCGGTGCCGACGAGAATCGTCGTCACCGGGAGCGCCAGCCATTCCGGATCGCCGGGACCGTAGAGGACCACGGTGGACAGCGCCACCGCGGCGACCCCGACGATCGTTCCCGAAGCCTGGACAGGCCTGGTGATCCCCACCGAGTAGGTGAAGAACGGAACAGCCAGGAGGGCGTTCGTATCGCCCTGCGACGTGCTGGCCAGCATGTACAGCGCGGTGGCGGACGCGAGCACGACAGCCGGCGCGATGCGCCGCAGCGGCAACAGCAGTGTGGGGCTGATCGCCAACCACCAGCCGGCGCCCTCGACCGTGCCGAACTCGTCGACGTAGGCGGTGCTGTTCAGCGATGCGACCGTGATCCACACGAACACCGCGGCAAGGACAGTGTCGGCGACGAACCATGGCAGATCGCGGGACTGCCGCCGATCGGGCCGGAGCCAGTCGAGGGTCACGTCCGCAGAGTACCGCTGCGCTCGAGAGCTGTCGTCCTCCCGGTGGGGGACTGGGGTCGTCCTCCGGAGTGATGACGAGGATCG
This sequence comes from Ilumatobacteraceae bacterium, assembly GCA_963698435.1. Taxonomy (GTDB): domain Bacteria; phylum Actinomycetota; class Acidimicrobiia; order Acidimicrobiales; family Ilumatobacteraceae; genus Sva-07. Next base: position 159,329 of record CAVOQV010000018.1, read on the forward strand.
CTGCGGAAGGGGGACGACATCCAGGCTGCCGAGGCGGAGAGTGGATGCAGGAGAACCAGATCGTCCATCTCCGAACTCGAGGAGGTTCACCGATGACCATGTACCGAACCGCGGATCGACCCGAAGCTCGATGGATCGCACAGGCCGCCGGACTGCACGAACGCCTGGGCGAACGTCTGGAACCGTTGTGGGGCCGGATGCCGTGGGCGATCGCTGCAGCGGTGGCGATCGGCGCGTTGTGGGGTGTCGGCGCCGGTTCATGGATGCCGCGCGGTCCATTGACCCCCGGCGAAGCGATGTGGTCGATGATCATCAGCCTGCTCGTCGGCGGTCTCGCCGGGCTGGTCAGCAGATCGCGGTGGGCGATGCTGGCGGCACCGGTCGCTTTCGCCGCCGTGTTCGAACTCGTGCGGCTCGACCTCGACGGGCCGAGCGTGGACGCCCCTCAGTTCAGCGTGTACGGCCTGCTGGCACTGGCGTTCGGTCGAGGCGTGCACGCCCTGCTCTCGCTCGTGCCGATGGCACTCGGGGCAGCGCTCGGCGCGGGCGTCGCTCGGTCGATCACCGCGGCGTCGACGTCGACCCGATCCACGCGGCGTACGGCCGCCGTGATCGCTCGTCGGGTTGGGGCTGGGTTGGTCGCCGTCGCGCTGCTTGCGTTCTCGGCCGTCCTGCTTCGCCCGGCGAGCACCGACGCGATCCGCGACGCGGACGGCGACATCATCCCGGGCAGCGTGGCGGAGTTGACCCGCGTCGAGGTGAACGGTCACGACCTCGGTCTGATGATCCGCGGCCACAGCGTCGACAATCCGGTGCTGCTGTTCCTCGCCGGCGGGCCCGGCGGCTCCGAGTACGGGGCGATGCGTCGTCATCTCCCTGAGCTCGAAGAGCACTTCACCGTGGCCACCTGGGACCAGCGGGGTAGCGGGACGTCGTACTCCGAACTCGACCCGACCGACACGGTCACGCTCGAGGGCTCGGTCGACGACACGATCGAGGTCACCAACTACCTGCGCAAGCGCTTCGACGCTGACAGGATCTACGTGCTCGGTCAGTCGTGGGGGACCACGCTCGGCGTGCTCGCCGTGCAGGAGCAGCCCGAGCTGTACGAGGCGTTCATCGGCACCGGACAGATGGTCAGCCAGTTGGAAACCGACCGCATCTTCTACGCCGACACGCTCGAGTGGGCCGAGGCCAACGGACGAGACGGCCTTGCCGGAGAACTCCGCAGCATCGGGCCGCCCCCGTACGACGAGATGCTCGATTACGAGACGGCGCTGTCGCACGAGCAGGAGGTCTACCGCTACGACCACAACGCGAACTCCGAGGGCGAGGGCCAGATGTCGGAGAACCTCCTGGTGTCTGAGTACACGCTGCTCGACCAACTGCACGTGCTCCCGGCCTTCATGGACACATTCGCCGCGCTGTACCCGCAGCTGCAGGACATCGACTTCCGGAACACAGCCACTGAGTTCGAGGTGCCGATGTTCTTCGTGCAGGGCGCCCACGAGGCCTTCGGGCGCGCCGACGTGTTCGACGACTGGTACCCGATGATCGAGGCACCGATCGTCGACCGCGTCGAACTCGACACGTCCGGCCACCGACCGCTGTGGGAGCAGCCCGACGAGTTCGTCGACTACATGACCGAGACGGTGCTCGCCATGACGGCACCGACCGAGGAGGGGCAGTGACCATGACCGGGATCGCACTGGCGGTAGAGCAGGTGACCAAGCGCTACGGCGACCGGGCGGTGGTCGACGACCTGTCGTTCACGGTGGCGCCCGGACGGGTCACCGGGTTCCTCGGCCCGAACGGGTCGGGCAAGTCGACGACGATGAAGATGCTGCTGGGCCTCGCCGCCACCGACGCCGGCTCGACCCGGGTCGGCGACCGGGCGTACGTCGATCTCGACGATCCGACCGGCACGGTCGGCGCCGCGCTCGAGACCAACGCGTTTCATCCCGGCCGTTCGGGGCGCGACCACCTGCGCATCCTCGCCTGTGCGGCCGGCGTGCCAGACGCACGGGTCGCCGAGTCGTTGGCGACGGCAGGACTGGCCGACGCAGCCGACCGCCGTGCGGGCACGTACTCGCTCGGGATGCGCCAACGCCTCGGTCTCGCTGCGGCGTTGCTGTGCGACCCACCGGTGCTGGTGCTCGATGAGCCGGGCAACGGGCTCGACCCCCAGGGTGTGCGGGAGCTGCGCGACCTGTTGCGCGAGCGGGCCGCGAGCGGCGGCACGGTGTTCGTGTCGAGCCACCTGCTCGGCGAGGTCGAACACCTCGTCGACGACGTCGTGGTGATCGACAAGGGGCAGCTCGTCACGAGCGGCGCGCTCGCCGAGCTGCGACACGAGACCGCACTGGTCCGCTCACCGGACGCCTTGCGGCTCGCGGAGGCGCTGCGCACGAACGGTGCGGCGGTCGAACTCGACGCGTCGGATGGTGCACCGTTGCTCGTTCGCGGGAGCTCGCTCGCCGCCATCGGTCACGTCGCCTTCACGCTCGGCGTCGAGGTCTCGGAACTCAGCGCGCACGCGGGCTCGCTCGAGGACCTGTTCATGAACTGGACGAACCAATCCGGCGCAGCAGCCGCCGGCGACGAGGAGGTCGTGGGATGAACCCGATGACGCGTTCGGTTCGAGCCGAACTGATGAAGCTGACGACGACCCGGATGCCGCTGGCGTTCCTGGTGGTGCTGGTGGTGATGGGGGCCATCAACGCGGCCTCCGTGGCGTTCGGCACGGACTTCGACGGCAGCAAGACCTTCGTGTCGACCGCAGCCGACCAGCAGTCGCTGATCGCGTTCGCCGTCAACGCCACGATGATCGCCGGGTTGTTCGGCGCGATCGCCGCCGCCCGGGAGTACGCACACCAGACCGTGATCTCGACGTTCCTCGCCGACCCGCAACGTCGACGGGCGGTCACCGCGCAGATGATCGCGATCGCAACCGGCGGGGCCGTGTTGGGCGGGGCCGGCGCGATGATCACGACGATTGCCGTTGCGGCCGCGCTGCCGACCACCGAGTTCGGCTTCCTCGTTTCGGCGGTGGACGTGCTCCGCGTTGTCAGTGCCTCGGCGTTCTGTGGCGCCGTCGGGGCGGTGCTCGGAGCGGGAATCGGCACCGTGGTCCGCAACGTCGGGGGAGCCGTGACCGGCGCAGTGCTCGTGCTGATCGTGGCGCCGCCGATGCTCGTGCAGCTGATCAGTTCCACCGCCTCGTGGATCCCCGCCAACCTCGCGCTCGACCTGTCAGGGGTGACTTCGGAGGTGTCGGGGCCGGCGGCCGCGCTCGCCCTGGCCGTCTGGGCGGTGGTGCCCGCAGTCCTCGGTGCGTACACGGTGCGCCACCGCGACGTCGCCTGACCCGACGTTGGCGTGACGGTTCGGGTGGGACGGTCCACCCGAACCGCAAAGCCGACGGAGTGGTCAGGTGGTGGTGTCGACAGCGGCGGTTGCGGCCGTCGGTTGCGACTGGTTGCGGACGACCACGGCGAGGGCGCCGATGACGACGGCCATTGCGACGGCTTGGAGTGCGGTCACCGTCTCGTCGAGCACGATCCAGGCGAGCAGTGCCGAGAACACGGGGATCAACAGCGTGAACGTCGAGCCGACCCACAGCGGGATTCGCACCAGCGACCAGTTCATCATGGCGTGGCCGATCAGCCCCGACGTCGCCGCCATCAGCACCAGCCAGCCCCAGTTGGTCGCCGATGGCCACGACATGTCCTGCCCGAACACGAAGCCGAGCGGGGCGCAGATCGCCATCGTCCAGAGCGCGGTTCCGGCGGTGAACTCGGTGGAGGTCATCTTCTTCTTCGAGTTCTTCGACGTGATGAAGTAGGCACTCCACGACAGCATTGCGGCGAGCGCAAGGAGGTCGCCGCGTAGGTCGCTGGTGTCGTCGCTTGCTCCAGCTGCGACCACGACGACGGTGCCGATGAGCGCCACCGCCGACCAGGCGACGTTGCGCAGGCCGATCTTCTCACCGAAGAATCTGGCGGCGACCACACCGACGACGATCGGTTGCATCGAACCGATGATGGTCGCATTGACGATGCTGGTCAGCTTCACCGCCGAGAAGAACAGCGCGATGTCGGCGCCGAGCGCGATGCCGCCCCACATCGAGTCGCGGATCACTCGCACGCGGAACGGAGTGCCGCGAACTCGCATCCAGGCGATCAGCACCAAGGCGAAGAAGGCGAATCGGTAGAAGCCGATCGCCAGGCTGCCCATGTCGATGTACTTGGCGAGGATCGTGCCGGTCGACCACGCACAGACGGCGATCCCTGCGCCGATCAAGCCCCGTGAGAGGTCCTTCGCATCGGCGGCAGCCGTGCTCGGGGTCGCAGCGGGGGTCGTGGTCACGCGCGCAACGTAGCGCCGAGACGCCGCCGTGATGCCATCCTGGGCCGATGGCTACACACCCGACCACCGGCTTCGATCTCGACCAGACCGACCTGCTCCTGAAGACGACCAAGCAGGTCCGCAAGAGGCTCGACCTGACGCGTCCGGTGCCGTACGAGGTGCTGCTCGAGTGCATCGACATCGCCAACCACGCACCGATGGGTGGCAACCTCGAGCGGAACCGCTGGATGATCATCGACGATGCCGACACCAAGGCGAAGATCTCCGAGTACTTCGGCAAGGTCGGCCGCCCCTACCTGGCTGCCAACTCCGAAGCTCCGGCCGACGACCGCACCGGCAAGGTGATCGATTCGGCGACCTTCCTCGTCGATCACCTCCACGAGGTCCCGGCGATGGTGCTCGCAATGCGACTCGACCGGGTGCCCGAGGGCGCCTCGACCGGCGCGTACGCCGGGTACTGGGGCTCGGTCGTGCCGGGCGTGTGGAGCTTCCAGCTCGCGGCGCGGTCGCGGGGGATCGGCTCGGCGTGGACGACGTTCCACCTCGAGTACGAGGCCGAGGTCGCCGAGCTGCTCGGCATTCCGCCGACGGTGACGCAGGTGTGCCTGCTCCCCGTGGGCTACTACACGGGTGACTCGTTCAGCCCGGCGCCACGACGCCCGGCTCGCGAGGTGACCTACCTCAACCGATGGAAGGCCCCGGTCGACTGATCCCATCTCGTGAACAAGACGCGCACCAAGTGCGCGCCTTGTTCACGAGAACGACGGGTTGGCGGCGCGTTCGCCGAGGAATCGGTCGTAGAGCACGATGACCATCGTCAGCAGCAGGCCGAAGAAGGCCACCAGCGAGCGGTTCACCTCGTCGCTCAGCAGGGACGCGTAGGTGAACAGCACCACGCTGTTGAGAGCCGCCAGGGCGAGCCACTGCACGCCGATCGACGACCACTCGATGCCCCGTCGGGAGAGCAGCTCGCTGACCGTCACGCTGGCGCCGATGATCAGTGCCGTCGCCACGATGATCCGCACGACCGTGGTGTCGAGGTCGAGCACGCTGACGTAGATCGCGGCGATCAGGCCGACGAGCAGCAGCTTCTCGGCGAACGGCGGGGCGATCCACAGCGGCGCCTGCGGACGGTCCGGCAGCTCCACCACGGGGATGGGCTTGTCGACGTCGACGCGGAACGACCAGTCCTTCGGTGGCGCCTTGCGATACAGCCACACGGCCACGCCGACCAGGATCGCGATTGCGGCGACCAGGGCGATGGTCACCGCCGGCCGGTTGGTGATCGCGTCGGCCCACGAGCTGGTCGGGGTGGTGCCGAAGATGTCGACCTTCATGAAGTCGGTGAAGTCGTTCTGGGCGATGTGGATCCACCATTCCTGGGGCAGCTTGATGAAGATCCAGATGAACGCCGCGAGCCCGATCACGGTGCGCTGGCCGAGGCGCCGCGGGTCCCACTGGGTGCGGATGGCGACGTACGCGATGAAGAAGTACTCGAACGTGTTCGGGAAGACGAACAGCAGCCAGCGTTCCTGGAACACCTCGAAGAGCCACACGCCGACAAGGCGGTAGTACCAGAGGAAGCGAGCGACGTTGATCGCAGTCGTGTTGGTCCAGTTGCGGTAGACGGCCAGGAAGGCGATCGTCAGGTAGAAGATGTCGAGGGCTTTGTCGTAGTTCTGGTAGCCGTCGAGGTTGAGGTTGGTGAACTGCTGGAAGATCGTTTGATCAGCGGCGTCGATGACCAGCGCCGCGAGGATCGCCGGCAGCGGGAACCGGGGGATGAACAGCGGGATGACGAATCGCATCGCCAGCACGACGAGGAACACTGCGATGTCCGAGGTGTCTCCGCCCATCGGGGCAGACTACGCGTCTCTTCGCCAGCGGATGCAGGATGCTGACACGTGGCGAGGTCGTTCAGTCGGTGGCCGCAACCAGGTCAGGCGCAGGCACGGCGCCGGGGAGCCGTGACGCGGTGTACAGCGAAAGCCCGAGAGCGATGGTCGATGCGACGAGCATGGTTCCGATCCCGCCGGCATCATCGGTCACCAGGATCGTCAGCAGGATGCTGGCGATGATGCTGCCGACGTAGCGGCTCATCGACAGCAGGCCGGCGGCGAGGCCGACTCGCGCTTCGGGAGCGGCCTCGATTCCGGCGGTCAGGATGCCCGGCGACGCCACGCCGTATCCGAGGCCGAACACGAGCAGGGTGGTGATCAGGACCGCAGAAGCGACCGCGGTTCCAAACGCGGCACTCGTCGCGACGGCGATCGTGGAGACCAGCAGTCCGAGTACGACGGGTCGTCGTCGGCCCCACTCGTCGCCCAACCGGCCACCGATGGGGCTCATCACGATCATGCCGAGCGTCAATGCCGACAGTGCGAGACCGATCACACCGGTGCCCCATCCGCGATCGTCGAGGAGGATCGGGCAGACGAGCAGCAGTGCGTATTGGGCGAAGACCGCCAGTGCCTGGGTCGAGAAGGCCGCCACGAATGTCGGGCTGGCGATGGGCGGTCGACGCGCGGTCGAATCCGGCACCCGGGCGTCGGTGTGCGGGACCGGATCGTCGACCGTGGCGGGGACGGACCGTTGGAGCACGATGAGCACCACGATCACGATCGGCAGGTTGATCGCGAAGATCGCCCGCCATCCGAACGCCGCGAGCAGCAGCCCGCCGACGACCGGCCCCAGCCCGGCCCCAGCTCCGATCACCGACCCCTGCAGCCCGAAGGCCCGTCCGCGGGTCTCAGCGTCGGTGACCTTTCGTACGAGCGCCTGCACGCTCGGCGACAGCGCGGATGCGAACACGGCCTGACCGGCGCGGATCGCGACGAGCATCGCGAACGTCGTGGCGAACATCGCGGCGGCGGAACAGATCCCGAAGCCTGTCACGGCGATGATGGCGAGTCGCCGGGCGCCGATGTGGTCGGCGATCCGGCCGGCGGTCGGCTGGCCGACCAGCATTGCGACGAGATAGACGGTGACGAGCACACCGGCGTGCCCCTTGGTGATGTTGAACTCGTCCGCGAGCGTCGGGAGCGCCACCGCGATCATCGTCGAGTTGAGGGGTACGAGGGTCGAGGCGAGTGCGATGCCGGCGATGGCGAAGGTCGACGCTCCCTGACCCTGTTCGGGCATCAGAGGATGTCGACCGTGCCGGTGGTTCCGTCGACACGTACGCGAGCACCGTCATGGATCCGCGCCGTGCCGTTGACAGTGCCGACGACCGACGGGATGCCCATCTCGCGCGACACGATCGCGGCGTGGGACGCGAAGCTCCCGTGATCGGTGACGATTGCGCCGACGAGGTGAAGCATCGAGTTGAACGCTTCGCCCGTCGTCGGAGCGACGAGTACGTCGCCGGGTTCCAGTGTCAGGAGATCGTCGATCGAGCGGACCAGACGTGCTGTCCCTTCGTACACGCCTGCCGCGCCGGCGATGCCGACGATCGAGGTCGCCGTGCCGGCGGGTTCGTCGAGTTGCCCGAGGATTCCCTCGATCGAGAAGCCGACTGCAGCCATCACCCGCGCCATCGGCGGGGGCAGCATCTCCAGCGGTGGTGGCGGGGGCGGAGGGGGGCCGAGGAAACGGGGTGGGCCGTCGAGGGTCAGTTGGAGGCGAAGCTCTCGTCGCTGCTGGAGCTCGTCGGAACTCGGGCCGGCCGAGCCGGCGAGGATCGCTTCGAGTTCGTCGGAGTGCAGCTCGAAGGGGTGCTCCGCGTCGACCAACGTGCCGGCGGCAACGAGCCGTCGGCCGATCTCGAGGAGGGTGAGCCGGAGGAGTCCGATCGCCGAGATGTCGCTGTAGATGCCGCGCTCGTCGCGCAACCGGTAGACGAGACGCGCCTCGGCGAGCAGGTCGTCGAAGGCCGCCTGGTGCTCCGCGGGTACCTCCGTGCGCAGTTGGGCCGCGAGCTCGTCGGCCCGCTCGATCGCCGGGTTGCCGGTCATGGCCACGGCGGCGGCGAGGCGGCCGACGATGACATCGGGACGCTCGCCGGTCGTCGGGTTGACGACGTCGAATCCCTCGATCAGCCTGAAGTGGACGTCGGCGACGTAGTCGGCGACGGCTGGGACCCGGGATCGCAGCTCGGTGAGTACCGCAGTCGGATCGCCGCCCGAGTGGAGCAGGTCGAGTGCGCCCTGGTCGGAGCGCAGCGCGGCGACGGAGTCCTGGATCTCCGGCGACGACACACTCGACACTGGCGAGAAGCCGTCGAGAACTCCGAAGAGCGACATTGGCGGCCGGTGGGTCCATCCGGCCGTTTGCAGCACGAAGTCGCCGACCGCGACGAGCGCGTGGCAGTTGTAGCGGTGGTGTTGGTAGACCATCGCCGTGACGTGCGCGAGGCAGGTCCGGAGATGCGCCAGCAGGTCGGCGTCGTCGAGCGCGGCGAGGTCGACCGACCCGAGCTCACGGTGACGGGTCTGAGCGGCAGGCTTCACCTGGTCGTCCCACGTGCGGATCTCGTCGCGCCAGATCCGAGCGGCCATCGCCTGCGCGGCGACGTCGGTTCGCCGACCGATCTCGGCGCCGATCCACTCGGGGTCCTTCGGGCCGTCGGGTCCGGGCATGTCGAATGGTTGGGGTTGGTGGTAGGTGAATCCGTTGACGACGCCCATGGCCAGCCGGTCGAGCAACAAGCCGTAGCCGGCGAATGCCTCGGTGAACCCCTTGTTGAACCCGGGCGGGTAGATCTCCTGCATCAGCGCGGTCTGCGACACGGGGTTGTGCGCGCTGTCCTGCTGCCACGGTCCCGGCCCCGGCGGTTCCCATGTGATGGCGTCCATGTCGGCTACTCCTGCATCTCCCGCACTGACGGATCGGCCCCCACGGTTGATCGCAGTTGACGGGAAGGTGAACTCTAGGTGAATCCGAGGAGATGCTGTGACGGACGACGTTGGCGATATCGGTTGCGAACAGCGGTCGCAATGGATACGTTTGGCATCCACTTCGTCGCGGGGTGGAGCAGTTCGGTAGCTCGTCGGGCTCATAACCCGAAGGTCGCAGGTTCAAATCCTGCCCCCGCCACCAATGGGAAGTCCCGGCCCTCGTGGTCGGGACTTTCTCGTTTACGGCGCAGCCCGCCCTGAAGCCGGGCCTCGTCCCCGCGGTGCCGCACCATCACGGCGCCGTTCCGTCGAGTCATGGCAACGCTTGCCACGCCGGATGCTCCGGCGTCGTCTGATGAGGGTCTCCGCCCGGTCCGCCCGGCTGGTCGCGGGTGCACCTACGCTCGGCCCGTGTGCTGCAGGAGAACACCGCGATGACGGACCGGCGAGCTGCTGGACGACACGCCGTCGTGACCGGCGCGGCCTCGGGCATCGGCCGGGCGATCGCGCTGAGGTTCGTGGCCGACGGCGGCACCGTGACCGCCGGCGACATCGACGACGACGGTCTGAGCTCGTTGCGCGACGAACTCGGCGGCGCGGTCGCTGTGCTCCGGTGCGATGTCACCGTCGAGGACGACGTGGCGGCGTTGGTACAGCTCTGCGCGGAGCGGCATGGGGCCGTCGACGCGATGTTCAACGTCGCCGGCGGTAACCGGCCGGGTCTGATCACCGAACTGACCGAGGCCGACTGGGACCACACCGTCGCGCTGTGCCTGAAGAGTGTGTTCTTCGGGGTGAAGCACGCGGCCCGGCAGATGATCGTGGGCGGCACCCAGGGAGCGATCGTCAACATCGCCTCGCTGAACTCACGCGTGCCGATGGTGTTCGGCGCTGCCTATTCAGCGGCCAAGGCCGGCGTCGTGAGCCTCAGCCAGACCGCGGCGATCGAACTCGGCGAACGGGGGATACGGGTCTGTGCCGTGTCGCCCGGGCTCACGGAGACGCCGCTGATCGGTCCGATGATGTCGATCCCCGGCGCCGCCGATGCCTTCATGAGCCGGATCCCGTTGCGCCGGCCCGCCCAGCCCGACGACATCGCTGCTGCCGCTGTCTTCCTGGCGAGCGAGGACGCCGTGTACATCACCGGCGTGAACCTGTTCGTCGATGGCGGGTGGGAGCACACGGCCTACCCCGATCTGCGACGGCTGATGACGGAACCGTCGTGACGGCGATCGTTCACGCCGGCCGCGAGCGGAACCAGGCGATCGTCGCCGCCAGCGCCTCGGCCAGTGGTGTTGGGGCCAGACCGAGGCGCTGCTCGGCCTTGGAGCTGTCGACGACGAACGGCTGCTCGAACTCGTAGAGCATCTCGATCACCTCGCGCACGGTCGGGTTGAACAGCCCCATCGTCCGCAGGAGCAGCTTCGGCGCGGTCTGCACCTTGACCGTCGTACCGAGCTGTTGGCCGATCAAGTCGACGATCTCGCGCGTCGAGCGAGCCGGGGCATTGGGGACGTGGAAGATCTCGCCGCCCACGTCGTCGCGTGCGCCGAGCTCGGCCATCGTGCGGCCGGCGTCGGGGATGAACGTGTAGCTGTGGGGCTGGCTCGGATCGCCGACCACCTGCGCCGTCTTGCCGGCGAGCGCCTTGCCGATCACCAGCTCGCCGAGCGGTGACTGTTCGAGCGCGCCCGGTCCGAAGTAGTCCGACGCCCGCGCGGTCACCACGTCGAGCTGGCCCGCCTCGTGCAGCAATCGGAGCTCGTCGGCCATCGCCAGACGTACCTTGCCCTTGCGGGTGTGCGCCTGGTTCGGCGTCTCCTCGGTCATCGGCGTGCCCTCGGTGTCGCCGTACATGTAGACGTTCTCGAAGGACACCAGACGAGCACCGTTGGCGCGGCTGGCAGCGACGACACCGGCCTGCAGTGGGGGGAAGTCCTCGACCCAGCGGTGGTACGCCGGGTTCAGGCACTGGTAGACGACGGTCGCGCCGGCTGCCGCCGTGGTTGCAGCGGCGGGGTCGGTCGCGTCGGCGGCGACCACCTCGACACCGGCGGAGACGTCGGCGCGTCCGGATCGGTTGACGACGCGGACCGGCAGGTCTCGGGCGACGAGTTCGCCGGCGGTGGCGAGCCCGATCGGGCCGGACCCGAAGACGACGTGGAGCTGGGACATGGCACTACCTCTTCGTGGGGTTCGAACGGGACGGGACGACGGTCCGGGTGGGGCCGGGGCCGGGGGGGACCGTCGTGGTGCGAGTCGGTCGAGCCAGAGGGAGGGGCTCGCCGATGCATGCGAAGCATGTTCTTGTTGCGAACATTGTTCGCATTGTACCGCAGGTGTGCCAAGATGCCTACATCGTTCGCATCGCGAACGATGTTCGCATAAGGTGGTCCCATGACCGGACGTCGTGAGCGCCTGCGGGCCGAGATGCTCGACACGCTCCGCCGTGTCGGCGCCGAGGAGCTCCGCCGTGTGGGCGCCGCCCAACTGTCGCTGCGCGAGGTCGCGGAGCGGGCCGGGATCAGCCCGGCCGGCATGTACCGCTACGTCGACGGGCGCGACGAGTTGCTCGAGCTGCTGATCGCGGACGCGTTCGACGACCTTGCCGCAGCGATTCGCGAGGCGATCGGCGACGACGACGGCGACGACGTCCGACGGATCCGCGCGCTCGTCGACGGCTACCGCGCGTGGGCCCGTGACGAGCCGGAACGGTTCGCGCTCATCCTCGGCAGTCCGGTCGTCGGCTTCGACGCCTCGGACACCGGACCGACACGGCCGGCCGCTCAGCGATTCGGCGACGCGATGGTCGAGCCGTTCCTCGACGCCCGCCGACGCGGTGTCGGTGCGTCGCTGTCCGAGCGCGACGCGATGGCGCGCATCGTCCGCGGCTGGGGGGCGATCCACGGGCTCGTGATCCTCGAACTCGACGATCAACTCGGCTGGACCGGGCTCGACATCGCCGAACTCGTCCACGCGGAAGCCGATGGCCTCGCGTCGGACCTCGGACTGACCGAGGCCGCCGTCGGCCGGGCACGCCGTCGCTGACGTCCGGCTCACGGTTGACGGGCACCTCGATTCGCATCGGCCGGCGTGCTGACTACCGTTCGGGTCGTGATCGAGCTGCGACCGATGCGCCTCGACGACGTCGAGTTCCTCGTGCGCTGGGACGAGGATCCCGACGTGGCTGCCTCCGGTGGCGACGACGACTGGTACGACTGGCCGCTCGAGTTGGAGCGCGGCGAGCTCTCGTGGCGCGAGTTCCTGATCGCCGAGGAGGACGGCCGCCCCGTCGGGTTCGTGCAGCTGATCGACGCCCGCGAGGAGGAGAGCCACTACTGGGGCCACGACGCGCCGGTCGGCGCGTGGGCGATCGACATCTGGATCGGGGCTCCCGGTGACCGGGGCCGCGGCCTCGGCGGCGAGATGATGCGTCAGGCGTTGACCCGCTGTTTCGAGGACCACAGTGCGACGGAGGTGCTGATCGACCCCCTGGCGTCGAACGAACGGGCGATCCGCTTCTACGAGCGACTCGGGTTCGAGTTCGTCGAAGCGCGCGACTTCGACGACGACCACTGTCTCGTCTACCGATACCTCCGGCCCTGACGCCGACCGCAGATCGTCGTCGGGCGGTTCAGGGCTGTCGCAGGTCGGCGACGAGGCGCGCCACCGTGTCGGTGACCTGCCGGGGGATCAGCGGGTTGGCGACGGCGATGCCGACCGCGTCCGCCCCCACGAGGTAGCGCTGTCGTGGTCGCCGCGACTCGACGGCCCCCACGATCGTCCGTGCGACCAGGCCGGGAGGCGGCGCCACCGACGAGATCAGGTCGGTGGTCGACTGCACTCGACCGTAGGCGCGTCGGTACGGGGAGTCGTCGACGGCGGCGCGCGTCTCCGCCTGGTCCCTGGCCCGCTGCTCGATGCCGGTCTTGAAGAAGCCCGGCTGCACCACCGACACGCGCACCCCGAACGACGCCACTTCCATCCGCAGGACATCGGAGAGTGCCTCCAATCCGAACTTCGACGCGTGGTACCACGCGTTGAGGGGGAGGATCGCGGCGCGGCCGGCGATCGAGGAGACCATCACGATGCGTCCAGCGCCACGTTCGCGCATCGCCGGGAGCGCGCAGGACGACACCACGGCGGGAGCGATCAGGTTGACGTCGAGTTGGCGTCTGGCCTCCGCTGCCGACACCTCCTCGACCGCGCCGAGTTCGCTGTAGCCGGCGTTGTTGACGACCCCGTAGAACGCCGGGAGTGCGGACCAGCGCGCGACGACCTCGTCGTGGTCGCTGACGTCGAGCACCAACGGGTGGACGCGTGCCCCGACTCCCGCCTCCCGAGCGGCAGCGGCGAGCGACTTCGCCTTTGCCTTCGATCGCACGGTGCCCCAGGTGTCCCACCCCCGTTCCGCGAACCGCAGCGTCGCCGCGAGCCCGATCCCCGAGTTGGCGCCGGTCACCAGGACCGGTCCCGGTCGATCACCCATCGTGAACCTCCCTCCAGGCTCCGAGGGTAGATCCGGGGTTGCGTCCCGACGAGGTCGGAGACGTCGCATGAGCGACGTTCCCGATTACGTTGCCGACGTAGTGTCGACGCAGGGCCGGGACGGTGGGGGGTGGCGACCGCTCGTTCCGATCGCCATGGTGATGTTCATCATCGCCCTCGACACGACGATGTTGAACGTGGCGATCCCGAGCATCGTGGAGGACCTGGATACCACGACGTCGGCTGTGCAGTCGGCCGTGGCGCTGTACTCACTGGTCATGGCGGCACTGATGGTCGGTGCCGGACGGCTCGGAGACATCGTCGGATCGAAGAAGCTGTACACGATCGCCTTGTTCGTGTTCGGTGCGGGGACGTTGACGGCCACGGTGGCACCGAACGTCACCGTTCTCATTCTCGGGTGGTCCGTCCTCGAGGGCCTCGGTGCTGCGGCGCTGATCCCGATCTCGATTGCGATGATCTCGATCAACTACGACAGGTGCCCGCCGAGTGATGGCGTTCGGCATCGTGGGCGGCTTCCAGGCGGTCGCCGCCGCGACGGGGCCGATCGTCGGTGGGTTTCTCGCCACCAACCTGTCATGGCGCGTCGCCTTCGGCTTCGAGGCGGTCGTCGTGCTGGTCGTGCTCGTCTTGATGAGGTACGTCGTCGGCGCCCCCGCCCGACCTGAACTCCGTCTGGACTGGGTCGGTGTCGCGCTCTGGTCGGGCGGGCTCGTCGCGATCGTGCTCAGCGTGCTCCTCGCCGGGTACTACGGGTGGTGGACAGCTCGTCGCCCGTTCGTGATCGGGGGGCGAGATGTCACGCCGTTCGGACTCTCGCCCACTCCGCTGCTGGCGCTCGCGGGTCTGACCGTCCTCATCGGCTTCGTGCATTGGACGCTGCGCCGTGTCGAGCGCGGTGAGCCGCCGCTGTTCTCGTTGGGCACGTTCGCCGATGCCAACTATCGCGCCGGGATCGCCACCGACGCCTTGGAGTCACTCCTGATCGCCGGGTTGTTGTTCATCGTCCCGGTCTTCCTCCAATCGGGTCGCGGCTACACGGCGCTCGAAGCCGGAGTCGCGTTGCTTCCGTTCTCCCTCGGGATCCTGATCGCCGCGCTCGGCCTGCCGCGACTGGGCAACGTGGTGTCGCCGAAGATTCTCATTCAGCTCGGCGCGGTGATGATCGTGCTCGGGCTCGTCTGGTACCGGTCCGTCTCGGCGGGAATGTTCACTCGAGCTGATCTGGTCGGACCGTTCGCCGTGCTCGGCTTCGGCATCGGTGCGCTCCTCTCCCAAGTGGCCAACGTGACGTTGGCTGGCGTGACCGATGAAGAGCGCGGCAGCGCAACGGGGGTCTACAACACCGCCAAGGAGCTGGGCACATCACTGGGGACGGCCATCATCGGGACGGCGATGCTGGCCGCGTTCTTCCAGTTCTTCGTGTCGTCGGCGGCCATCGAGGTCGGCCAGGAGTTGCCCCCCGCCGAGGCGCGCGTGCTGGCGATCCAACTGGAAGACGCGCAGCGGCGTTTCGACGACGATCAACTCATCGAACTCGTGCAGACCGAGATTCCCCGATCGAGCGTCGATGACATCCAGCGTGTCGCGGCCGATTCCTGGACCAGCGCCAACCGGCGCGCCCTCGAATCGGCGCTCGGCGTGGCCGCTCTCACGTTCTTGGCCTCGACGTTCATCAAGCGGCGCCATCACAGACCAAACCATCGAGCGATGCCACGTTGAAGTCGCGTCGATGTCGAGGCTCGACGACAGGGTGGGTCGGGCCCGTACACGGCGGACGCTGAGGAAGCTCCTGACGCGGCAGGTCGATTCCACGTACTCCTTGACCTCTGGGGTCGAGGGCGCGATGGTGGGTCGCTGGAGGGAGGTGCCGTGAGCGAACCGGTGAGAAAGGTGCGAGACGACGAGCTTCGGGACGATGAGGGCACGCCAGGCCTGCGTCGTCGTGTGGCATTCGACGGGGACGGCCACTGGTTCGGACACGTCGAGGCGGCACCCGAGACGATGTCGGGGTGGCATCATCATGGCGACAACGTCACGATCGGTTATGTCCTCGAGGGGACCGTCACGCTGGAGTTCGGTGAGGGCGGACGCGAACGTGTCGAGGTCGGGCCGGGTGAGTACTTCCGGGTTCCGAAACACGTCGTTCACCGCGAGGGCAACATGTCGAGCCAGCCCGGCCAGGTCGTGTTGGTTCGCGTCGGCGACGGACCGGTGGTCTTTCCGGCCGACGGGCCCGACGAGGCGTAGACCGCTCGCGCCGGTCGCAACCGAATCGACCACCAAGCTCGACGACGACGCGACCGCCGACGACATCCAGACCCGAGGGCTGCCGTCGCAACGACGGGCACGGCTGACACTCCGATGTCAGCGCTTCGGGGCACGGTGCGAGCCGGCGTTCACGATCGCGTCGAACTCGGCGTCGGTGAGCGGGATGACGCTCAGCCGGTTGCCTCGGGCGAGGAGCCGGCACTCGGCGAGCTCGGGGATCGACCGCAGCTCGTCGCGGGGGACGAACCGCAGCGCCTCGACCGGCGCGACGGTGACCCAGTGCCAGCGTGGGTCGGCGGGATCGGAGCCCGGGTCGATGGACTAGCCGGTCAGCCCGGCCGCGGCGGCGAAGGTCCCGAGTTCTCGCTCGATGTCACCCATGGGCTGAAAGGCGACCTCGGTGATGCCCTGAGCGGCAAGCCGGTCCAGTCGGGCTGGAATCTCGGAGGCGTGACAGGTGAACGGGGTGATGGCCAGCGCATCGCCGGTCACGACCTGTTTGTCGATGTCGTTGAGTTCGGTCAGGTGCCCCGTGTGCAGTTCCAGATGGCGGGTGTCCTCGGGAAGCGCGTGGCGAGCTCGAGAAAGCGGTCGGCGTTGGGAAATCCTTCGAGTCGCGGGTCCTCCTGTTCGAGGAATGCGTGATAGGCGACGGCGGCGCCGGGACCTGCGGTCGCGATCACACGGGGGCTGTCGACGGTTTCTCCCTCGTCCATGATCGTGCCGAAGCCGAGCAGGATCACGTCGTCGATGCGGCTGAAGTCCGCGTCGGGCCGGGGTCGTGACGTGAACACGCCACAACCCGCATCGGCGGCCGCCCGGAGCCCTCTGGGGCCGTTGACTCCCATGATCCAGGGAACCTCGATCGGGCGTTCAACTGCTTGCCCGGGCCAGTGCAGCATGCATACAGGCTGTCCGTCGACCTGGATGACTTCGCCCCGCAACAGCGCACGAATGTCGTCGACCATGCCCGGGAAGTCGTACCAACTCAGTGGCTTCTGTCCCATCGCCCGACGACCGGTGAAGCCGGTACCGGCTCCCACGATGACGCGATCTCGACCCACCAGCCCGACGAGCGTGGCGATGGCCGCCGCGGTCGTCATCGGGTGACGAAGTGATGGAATCATCACGCCGGGTCCCAAGCGGATCCGCTCGGTGCGAACTGCTGCGAGCGCCAGCGTCATCCAGCAATCGAGCTGCAGCGCTGGAGTGTCGTACACCCACGCGGTCTCGAAGCCGAGTTCTTCGGCGAGCTCGATGTGGTCGGGGGTCTGTGGGACTGGCGCAAACGCGCAACCAACCTTCATTGGGCCACTCTCTCACGTGACCTGGCTGCAGCGCGTCCTGGGCACGCGACCGGAGCAACCGGCCCGGCTGATTGTGTTCGGGTATGTCACCGGGCGGTCTCGACGACCAGCTTGATCTCGTCGGCGCAGCGTTCAGCGCCGTTCGCCGGCGACGTGACCCTCTCGGTCGACGGCGCGCCGAGCGGGGAGCGACACGTGGCGCGGACCAACCCGATGATCCACGCGATCGCCGACTGGCTCGCCCGCCAGCCGTAGCCTCGCCACCCACCGGCGTGGCCACGCAGCCACTGCTCACACGACGCCCGTCCGAGGACACCGAGAGCCACCGAACGGAGTTCCACGACGGATCGTTCGCCCGTTCCGTTCGCCGGACGCCGACGAGGCATCCGATTCGGACGTTCGCCTCTGGTCGACGGGCGGGCAGTGCGACTCGATGGTGGCAGACGAGTCCGGCCGTCACGGGAGGTGTGCAATGAACACGGAAGCGAGTGGACCGTTGTTCGTCGGCGTCGCTGCGGATGCAAACCTGCTGCAACCGCTGCAGCGTCTGGTCGAACGTGACCCCGACCGGGTCGTCGCCGTCGAGCACCGCGGCGACGACCTCGTCGACTGGACCGCCAAGCAGGCCGTCGAGCAGATCCGCGCCCTTGCGAAGGGACTCGTGGCCTGCGGTGTCGAGCCGGGAGACCGTGTGGCGCTGATGTCGCACACGCGGCTCGACTGGATGCTCGTCGACATGGCGATCATGACCGCAGGGGCCGTCACCGTGCCCGTCTACGAGACGTCGTCGGCGGAGCAACTCGGCTGGATTCTCGAAGACAGCGGTGCCGTGATCGCGTTCGTCGAGGGCGACGACCTGCGCGCCCTCCTCGACACCGTGCGCGATCGGGCGCCCTCGTGCCGCGACGTGTTCACGATCGAACCGGCAGACGGAGCGCCCGGGCTCGACGGACTGACGGAACTCGGTGCCACGGTCGGCAACGACGAGATCGACCGGCGAACGGCGGCGCTCGGTCCGAACGACTTGGCGACCATCATCTACACCTCCGGGACCACGGGTCGCCCCAAGGGGTGCATGCTCACCCACGGCAACCTCTGTGCCAACGCGGCACAGGTCGTCGACGCCATCGGCCCGGAGATCACTTCCGACGATCGAGGTCTGCTGTTCCTGCCGCTCGCACACTCGTTGACGAAGGGCACACTCCTCTTCTGTCTCGAGACGGGGGTGCCGACCGGGTTCACCGCCGACATCGCCCACCTGCCCGACGAACTGGCGGTGGTCCGTCCTTCCGTCATCGCTGCGGTCCCACGGATCTTCGAGAAGGTCCACAACTCGGCGCACCGCAGCGCACACTCGACGCACAAGGGTCCGATCTTCGATCGTGCCGAATCGGTCGCGGTCCGCTGGTCGAAGGAGCGTCACGACGAGACGGTGCGACCCTGGACCGCTGCCGAACACTGGGTGTTCGAGCGGCTCGTCTACGCCAAACTGCGCGAGGCGCTGGGCGGAGCGATGCGGCTCGCGTTCAGTGGGGGCGGCCCGCTCGGCGAGCGTCTCACCCACTTCTTCGACGGCGCCGGGGTGTCGATCTACGAGGGCTACGGCCTCACCGAGACCAGCCCGACGCTCACGATCAACCGCCCAGGGGCGTGGCGTCCGGGTTCCGTCGGCCGACCGGTCGCCGGTACCACGATCCGCATCGCGGACGACGGGGAGATCCTGGCCAAGGGGCCACAGGTGTTCGACGGTTACTGGCACAACCCGACGGCCACTGCCGAGGTGATCGACGACGGCGGTTGGTTCCACACCGGCGACATCGGTGAGCTCGACGACCAGGGCTTCTTGAAGATCACGGGGAGGAAGAAGGAACTCCTCGTCACGGCCGCCGGCAAGAACGTGGCCCCTGCCCCCCTCGAGGATCGGCTCCGCGCCCACCCGCTCGTCAGTCAGGCCGTCGTCCTCGGCGACCAGCGTCCGTTCATCTCGGCGCTCATCACGATCGATGAGGAGGCCTTCGTGCCGTGGGCGGCGGAGCACGACCTCGCAGGATCGACCGTCGCCGACGCCACCGAGACCGCCGAGCTCCGAGCCGTCATCGCCGACGCGATCGCCGCCGCGAACGAGTCGGTGTCGCGCGCCGAGTCGATCCGGGAGTTCGTGATCCTCCCGCGCGATCTGACGATCGACGACGACGAGCTCACCCCAACGCTCAAGGTGCGCCGCGCCATCGTTCTCTCCCGCTACGACGACGCCATCGGGTCGATCTACGGCGATTGACTAGGCTCGCGGCTCCATGGCCGAACTCACCGACGGGTCCGTGCCCGACGCCGACGTGGTCACCCTCGCCGACGGCGGACGGGTCCTGGTCCGTGAGCTCCTGCCGTCCGATCGCGACGAGCTGGCCGAGCGATACCTCGAACTGTCTCCCGAGGCGCGTCGGCTGCGGTTCTTCAATGCTCCCGACCATCTGTCCGAACGGCTCCTCGACTATCTGATGGACGTCGACGGACCCGATCGGTGTGCCGTCGTCGCGTTCGCCCTGGACGACGAGGGCACGCCCGGTGTCGGAATCGCCCGCTACGTCCGCAGCCGGGAGGATCCGACATGTGCCGAAGCGGCGGTCACCGTCCTCGACCGCTACCAGAACCGTGGCATCGCGACCACGCTGCTGCGCCTCCTGGCGGATCATGCACGAGATGCCGGGATCTCGACGTTCACCGCCACGGTGATGTGGGAGAACCGGAAACTGCTCGACGGGCTCCGGGCGTTCGGCGCCGTCGTCGAGCCCAGCGAACCCGGTATCGCATCAGTGCGGATCGCGCTGCCCGACCCCGAGACCGCCGTGCCCGAGTCCGATCTGCATCGTGCACTGCGCATCTTCGCCGCCGGGGTCGACGAGATGATCGGGCTGCGCTTCGAACGCTGAGGGTGCGTCCGCACACACCTCGGATCCCGGCCCGACGAGCGACGCCGGGACCTGGACCTGCCGGGCTCAATCCCAATCCCGGCGCGTCGGCGGCAGGTCGGTGGGCCGTCGAACCGACTTGACCCCGAGCGTCTGATAGAGCTGCAACCCGTTGTCCAGGAAACCGTTGATCGACCCCGACATGTAGAGCCTCCAGACCCGGGCCCGTCGTTCTCCAACCAACTCCACCGCGGTGTCCCAGCGCTCGTCGAGGTTGGCGACCCACCGACGCAGGGTCTCCGCGTAGTGCTCTCGTAGGTTCTCGACGTCTCGCACTTCGAAGCCGACGCGCTCCATGGCCGAGATCGTGTCGGCGAGGTCGAGAAGTTCGCCATCGGGGAACACGTATCGTCCGACGAACGACCGCGACGACATGCGCGAACCGCCCACCGACGCGATCGCGTGGTTGAGCAGTCGGCCGCCATCGCGCAGCAAGCCGTACAGCGTCGAGACGTAGCGCTCCATGTTCTTCGCTCCGACGTGTTCGGCCATCCCGATCGACGAGATCGCATCGAAGGGTCCGTCCTCGATGTCCCGATAGTCCTGCAGGCGGATCTCGATGCGATCGTCGAGCCCCGCATCCGCAACGCGCTCACGACCCAGCGCCGCCTGTTCCTCACTGATGGTGATGCCGACCACGTCGACGTCGTGGTCGCGCGCAGCGTGCAGCGCCATCGACCCCCAGCCGCACCCCACGTCGAGCAATCGTGGCCGACTTCCCGGCGAGGTCGACCGGAATCGTTCGTCGGCGAGACCAAGCTTTCGGCAGATCAGCTCGTGCTTGGCTGCCTGCGCATCAGCGAGATCGACCTCCGACGTGACGAACCTGGCGCACGAGTACGTCATCGCGGGGCCGAGCACGAGCCGGTAGAAGTCGTTGCCGACGTCGTAGTGGTGACCGACGGACTGTCGGTCTCGCCGGATCGAGTGTCGGATCCCTCGCGGGACGACTTCCTCGGGTGGGGTCGGAGGTGGAACACCCAGTGCGCCGACCGAACGGGCGGTGGACAGCACTACGGGGATCGCCGCTGCCGCCACTTTGACGTCGTCGGGCATCGACGCCTGCAGTGCTCGGAGGGTCTCGGCGAGATCACCGCTGGTGTCGAGATCGCCGCAGACGTAGGCCCGTGCGAATCCGAGTTCACCTGGCGCCCACGCGATCCGTCTCACCGCGTCGGGCGACGTCACGCGCAGCGTGTGGCATGTTGCTCCCCCATCGTCCGAAGCGATGGTGCTGCCATCCCAGAATTCGAATCCAACAGGCAGTGGCTGGCCCAGCAGCGCCGTCAACATCGGCTCCATCACTTCCGCCACCGGCTTGTCGTCGTCCGTCGTCATCGGCGCCCCCCGGAACGGACATTCTGTCGCTCAGTCGGCATCCGGTCAACCGGTTGTGTGCGGATGCAGCAGCGAGGTGGCAGGCAACACTCAGCGAGACGACGAGTCGTCGTGCCGGGCCGGGCGGTTCTGGGCGTGTTGGAACCCGAACCGGCCCTTGATGCACAAGTTGCCGTGAGTGATCGGGTTGTCGGGCGGTGAGGTGACCTTCACGATCGTGTTGTCCTGCACGTGGAGTTCCAGCACGCAGCCCACCCCGCAGAACCCGCAGACGGTCTCGGTCACCACCTGACGCGCCTCGTCCCACGTGTCGGCCGCCCGCATGTCGAACTCGGCCGTCGGCATCAGTGCGCCGGTTGGGCAGACCTGGATGCAGTTGCCGCAGTAGACGCACGCCGAGTCGGGGAGCGCGACGTCGTGCTCGGTGGAGACGTGCGCGTCGAACCCGCGTCCTGCGATGTCGATGACGAAGCTCTGCTGCCACTGCTCGCCGCAGGCGTCGACGCACTGGTAGCAGAGAATGCACTTGGAGTAGTCGCGGACATAGAGGTCGTTGTCGACCTTGACCGGCTGGGCGACGGTCGCTGCGTCGGCGCCGTACCGGGCGGGATCGGCACCGTATTCGTCGATCCATCCGTCGACGTCTGCCGTCAGCGACAGATCGACCGACGATGCGAGGAACTCCAGCACCATCCGACGGGCGTGGTCGACGCGTTCGGAGCGCGTGTGCACGACCATGCCGGCCTCGACCGGACGCGAACAGGAGGGCACCAGCGCCCGCGTCCCTTCGACTTCGACCACACAGAGCCGACAGGCATTCCTCGGAGTGATCGTGTCGCCGACGCAGAGCGTCGGGATCTCGACGCCCCGCGCGTCGCACGCCTGCAGAATGGTCGTCCCGGCGTCGACGGTCACCTCCGTACCGTCGATCGTCACCGTGAGCGCCCGCACCCGTCCGCCGCTCATCGTTCGAACGCTCCGAGCGTGACGACGGCAGACTCGATCGCGTGGTGCGCGGTCTGGCCGAGCCCGCAGATCGAGGCGTCGGTCATGGCTCGACCGATGTCGGCGAGCAACTCGACCTGGCCGCCGCGCACACCGCGTGAGAGGCGCTCGAGCACCTCCTGCTGGCGGACGGTTCCCACGCGGCACGGCACACACTGGCCGCACGACTCGTCGCGGAAGAACGAGGCGATGCGACGGACCTGATCGACGAGGTCGACGTGCTGGTCGAGCACCATCACCACCCCGGAACCGAGTGAGAGACCTGCTGCACGCACCGACTCGTGATCGAGCACGAGGTCCAGCGACGCTGGCGAGACGAAGCGTCCGGCAGCGCCACCGAGGAGCACCGCCTGGAGTTCGGAACCCGCTGGGAGCCCACCGGCCTGTTCGATCATCTCGCCGAGCGTCAGCCCCAGTTCCAGCTCGTGGACACCTGGTCGGGTGACCGCACCCGACAGGCAGAACAGCCGTCGGTTCGACGTCGCTCGGCCGAGGACGATCGACGGCACGTTCATCAGCGTCTCGACGTTGTTGACCACCGTCGGGAGCGCGAACAGACCCTCCTCGAACGGGTACGGCGGCTTGTTTCGCGGTTCGCCGCGGAACCCTTCGATCGAGTTGAAGATCGCGGTCTCCTCGCCGCAGATGTAGGCGCCCGCACCGCGCCGCATGGTGATGTCGAAATCGTCTCCGAGGATGCCCTCGCGCCGGAACGTGTCGATCGCCGAGGACAGGGTGGCCTCGGCGTCCGGGTACTCGCCGCGAAGGTAGATCCATCCGTGGGCGCAGTCTGCGGCAAGCGCGGCGATCGCCATCGATTCGAGCAGGGCGAACGGATCGTTCTCGATCAGCACCCGATCCTTGAACGTGCCGGGTTCGGATTCGTCTGCGTTGCACACGAGGTGGCGTGGCTCGGCCGTCTGGTCGCGGACCGCCTGCCACTTGCGCGCCGTCGGGAAGGCGGCACCGCCTCGGCCGAGCAGGCCGGCAGCGTCGACGAGACGGATCACCGCGTCCGGGCCGATCTCTCGCGCCCGCTGCAGTGCCTCGAGACCGCCGTCGGCAACCCAGGCCCCGAAGTCGAGCGGTTCGATGCGTCCGGCGCGGGCGAGCAGCACGAGATCAGGGTCGCCCGCCTGGGGGATCGGGCGTCTCGGTCCGGGGACGGCGGTGAGATCGCCCAGCCCGTCGGCGGACACGTCGCCGAGCGACACGCGCCGCGGTGTTCGTCCTGCTTCGGTGACGAACGCAGCGGGTGCCTGGTCGCACCTCCCGAGACACGGCGCCGGGAGCACGCCCTCGGGCAGGCTGTCTTCGCGGACACCCCGGGCCCGGCACACCAGATCGACGCAGGCGTGGACCTGCCGCTGGGGTCGCTCACGCGTGGAGAACAGGCCGTAGAACGTGACGACGCCGTAGATCTCCGCCGGCGACACGTCGAGACGTTCGGCGATGTGGTCGATCGCCTCGGGGCTGATCCAACCGGTCCGGTCGTTGACCGCGTGCAAGGTGGGCAGGAGCAGGTGCCGGCGACGACGGAACGCTGCGCCACCCACGCGATCATGGGTCGCTTCGTGATCCGGGGTGCCGAGCACGGACTCGATCGCGTCGCGCTCGGACCCGCTCGGAGCGATCCCGCGGGTCTTCAGATCCATGGCGTCCTGAACTGTCCGAGCTTCATCGCAGCCCGAGCTTCTCGATGCGCACAGCGGATGCCTTGAACTCGGCGGTGCCCGACTGCGGGTCCGTGGCGTCGATGGTGAGCTGGTTGACGTCGACGTCGTCGGGGAAGTGGAACGACATGAACACGAGACCAGCGCGCAGTCCGTGATCGATGCGCACCGGGGCTTCGACGACGCCGCGGCGTGACGCGACCCTGACGACATCGCCCGCGACCACGCCGATCGAGCGAGCGTCGTCGGGGGACAGGTCGATCGTCTCGCCGACACGGTTCGGGCTGCGATATCCCCCCGACTGGACGCCGGTGTTGTACGAGTCGAGGTGTCGGCCGGTGGTGAGCCGGAACGGGTAGTCGTCGCAGAGCGACTCGGCAGGCGGGTCGTGCGCGACGACGCTGAACGGCGCTGGCCGGCCTCGATCGGTGGGGTCGTCGGCCCACAGGCGTCCGTGGAGGAACGACGGTTCGAGGGAGTCCTCGTGAGGACACGGCCACTGGATGCCGCCGAGCTCCTCGATGCGCGACCATGGCATGCCCGCATGCAGTGGGGACAGTCGACGGACCTCGTCCCACACGTCCTGGTGGGTACCGTAGTCCCAGGTGTGACCGAGGTGGCGGGCGAGGTCGAGGAGGATGTCGACGTCGTCGCGCGCCATGCCCGGCGGATCGAGCGCCTTGCGGACGCGTTGCACGCGGCGCTCGGAGTTGGTCACCGTGCCATCCGACTCACACCACGACGCCGATCCCGGCAGCACGACGTCGGCGAGTTTCGCGGTCGTGGTGAGATGGATGTCGAGGACGACGAGATGGGCGAGTCCGTCGAGCAGTTCGACCGCGCGGCTCACGTCGGCCTCGGACCGCGCCGGATTCTCTCCGATGACGAGCAGCGAGTGGAGTTCGTTGCGTTCCATCGCGTCGAACATCTCGGTGAGGTGCCAACCCCTGGACGGTGGAACCGTCGCGTTCCACTCGAGGTCGAACTTGGCCCGGGCGCCGTCGTCGCTCACGTCCTGAAAGCCGGGCAGCTTGTCGGGAAGGGCGCCCATGTCGCCACCGCCCTGCACGTTGTTCTGTCCGCGCAGTGGTGACAGACCGGCGCCGTAGCGGCCGACCTGTCCGGTGAGCAGCGCCAGATTGCACAGCGACAGCACGTTGTCGACGCCGTTGTGGTGCTCGGTGATCCCGAGCGTCCAACACAGCTGGGCGGCTGCCGCTCCCGCGTACGCGTGGGCCAGGTCGCGGATCGCCTCGACGGGCACGCCGGTCACGGTGCTTCCGCGCTCCAACGTCCACTCCTCGACCGATGCGGCGAACTCGTCGAACCCGCTGGTCGCTCGTTCGATGAAGTCGCGATGGGTGAGGTCGGACGCAATGATCTCGCGGGCGATCGTGTTGGCGAGCGCGATGTCGGTGCCCACCTCGATGCCGAGCCAACGGTCGGCGAACTGGGCGGTCTCGGTGCGACGCGGGTCGATCACGTACAACTCGGCGCCGGAGCGAACGGCCTGGAGCACGTGGTGGAAGAAGATCGGATGTGCGTTGCGCGCGTTCGAGCCCCACATCACGATGACATCGGCGGCCTCGGCTTCGGCGTACGACGACGTGCCGCCTCCTGCTCCGAACACAGTGGCCAGACCGACCACGGAGGGAGCGTGTCAAGTGCGGTTGCAGCTGTCGATGTTGTTCGTGCCGAACGCGATCCGGGCGAGCTTCTGCGCGATGAAGTTCATCTCGTTGGTGGACTTCGAACACGAGAAGACACCGATCGACGAGCCGCTCTCGGCCCTGGCCGAAGCGAAACCAGCGGCGGCACGCTCGAGTGCCTCGTCCCACGTGGCCGGGCGAAGGATGCCTCCATCTCGCACGAGCGGCTCGGTCAGGCGGTCGAGCGGGCGGTGACGGTGCCGACGGTGGGTGCTCCCAGCCATCGCGAAACGGTAGCCCAACGCAACGAGGCCTGCCGTTGTGGTCCTCATCGATGCGCTGCACCCGTTGCCGGGTGGTCGGTGCGGTTGTCGCCGTCGATCCCTGTCTTCTTGGTGCCCTTGATCTCCTTGACCTTGGTGTCGCTTCCGTCGCCGGTTGCGCGTCCTCACTCCTCATCCTGTGACACCCTGACGCCCCGGCGGCCAGCCCCGTCACCGTCAGAGGTACCGGTTCCGTTCCAGCCAGTTCAGCGAGAAGAACCCCCAGATCGGCGGGGTGTAGAACGTCGCGAAGCGGTACAGGATCACGGCTGCGAACGCCGCCTCCTGGGGGACACCGAACGAGGTCAGCCCGAAGATCAGACCACCCTCGGTGACGCCGACACCGCCGGGAACCGGGAGCAGGCCGGCGAGGAGCGAGACCGCCATGTTGACGAACAGCAACTCGTGCAACGCCAGCGAGTACCCGAACGCCTGAACGAAGACCCCGAGGGCGAGCGCGAAGAGCAACTCGGCGACGAGATTGCCGCCGAACAGCATCGCCAGGCGCCGCGGGGATCGCAGACCGCGGAGAATGGAGACGGCCTCGTGCACGGTCCGGCGGACCCCTCCGAGCACGTATCGGCG
The DNA here is from genome assembly GCA_963698435.1 of Ilumatobacteraceae bacterium. Taxonomy (GTDB): domain Bacteria; phylum Actinomycetota; class Acidimicrobiia; order Acidimicrobiales; family Ilumatobacteraceae; genus Sva-07. The sequence continues at coordinate 186,155 of CAVOQV010000018.1, forward strand.
GAGGCGGGGAACGATCAGGATCACCAGCACGGCGATACCGAGCACCACCGCCAGCATCCACGCGATCCGCACGGCTGAGGAGGCCGGGCCGGCCACGTCGACGTCGAGCGACAGCCCGCTGAACAGCAACAGCGAGCCGAGGAGCAATGCCTGGACGATGAAGCCGCTGACGCCGTCGAGGGCACCGGTCGCAACCGCCGTGGAGGCCGGAAGGCCCTGGCGCTGGAAGAACCGAACGTTCACGGCGATACGCGCCGCCGCGGTCGGGATGGCCAGATTGACGTAGGAGATCGCGAGCTGGAGCGCATAGACGGGCCCGAGCGGCAACGGTACGGGAGCCGCGCCCAGCGTCGACACCGCCTGGGCGACACGAGGGAGCTGCGCAACGACGAAGCCGATGGCGACGAGCCACCACGCAGCGCCCTGCAGTGAGTCGACGAACTCCTCGAGGTCGAATCCGGCGAACGCGGACAGCAGCATCACGACGGCGAGCGCCGGGAGGGCGACCCGCATCACCGATCCGACGGTGAACCTGCGCATCCGGATCAGCGGTGGAGCTTCGACGCCCGCCGCGTCGGCGACGTTCGAGCGCAGATCGTCGAGGTCGATGTCGAGCACCTTCATCATCCGCCGCTGGTCGGCGGTGAGTGCCGTCGGCTGCAGGTAGGGGAGCAGGTCCTCGATCTCGTCGACGGAGCGTTGCTCGAGCAGACCCTCGATGGCCAGCTCCCGTCCGACGAGACCGATCGAGGTCACGAAGAGCTGCGCATCATCCCCGCGCACCTGGGCGGGGGTCGGAGCGACGGCCGCTCCATGGAAGTGGACGATCCCGAGCCGACCATCGTCGAGCACGAGATGTTCCTCGTCGAGGCGGCCGTGGACGAGCCCGTGATCGTGCAGAGTGGCCAGCAGCCCCCACAGCTCCCGGAGCCTCGGGCGGGCCTCGCCGTCGGTGAAGACCGGGTCGGGAGCGACGCCGATCTCGCTGAAGCGGTCTGGTTGGACGAGCAGGGTGCCACTGCGTCGCAACACGAGCAGTGCGTCGTCGGTCGCGGTGGCCCCCGCGGTCACCACGGAGTCCGTCGGCACACCGGCCTGCGCGGCCAGGAGCGTCATCAGTGCCTCGTGCTCGACCTGACGGAGTCGCCCGAAGCCGACAGGGGAGCCGGGCTGACGTAGCCAGATCGTCCGCCGCACCGTCGAGACCAGTGCAGCGTCGTAGGCGTCGCGTCCGTACAACTTCACGATCAGTTCGCCGCCGTCGGCTGCCCGAGCGGCCACTGCGAAGTAGCCCGCATCCTGGCGGTCGGCGACCCCCAACTCGGTGATGTCGACGTTCAGGTCCGCCAGCGCATAGCGGACGTCGTCGAGGCTCGGTCGGCCGGCGCTCGATCCGACGATCAGGTGGACGATCGCAGCCGCGCCAGCGGCCGACAGGAGCGCGGCGACCACGCCCAACGTGGAACTCGCCCCGAGTGCGACCGGCGCAATCGATCCGAACGCGATGACCGTGTAGCCGAGGCGCCGCGCCGGTCGGACGAGGTGGGGCGACGCCGTGACGAGCAGCGCCGCGGGGAGGGCGAGCCTGGCCGAGGGGAACACCGGTGGGGGCTGGACATCGCCGAAGAGCGCGTTCCACTCCGGCCAGGCGCCGGTGACCGTGCGGCTCAGCAGCAACCAGAGCACGATCCCGGCGAGGATCGCGAGGAGCATGTCACGCCCGACCCTCGCCCTCCCGCGTGTGAACGCAGCGACGAGCACCAGCAGGGCCCACAGTGTCGGCAGGTCCGCAAGGACCTGCCACATCCCCGTCAGCGCATCCGGCAGCGCACCGAGGAAGCGGGTCACCGCCCTCGAGAAGCCGGGTTCGGGAACGGCGACGAGCCCGACGAGCACGATGCCGACGAACGAGATCGTGAGCAGGATGACGTCGGTGGCACGGCGCGCCCGAGGCTGATCGCCGGCGCTGGTGAACAGACGCAGACCACGTCGAATCCTGCTGGCCATCGCCGTCACCATCTCGGTTGCGTCGTCCTGGCCGACGCTCGCGACCGATCGAGTCACTTCGGTCATCGGCTCCACCGGAGCCCGCAGAGGGTCGGGATCGAGCCTCGAGCGATCAAGGCTCGGAGATTACTCCAGCCGGTTCGTCGTCGTGTGCTGGTTGATGTCTGCGGCCGCAGCGCGAACCGAGCTCCCGGCCACGGGTGGCTCGGTCTCGACCGTCCTCGTGATGGCGGGTCTGCTGCTGGCTGCCGGATCGACCCTCACGCTGCTGACGCGACACGGAGCCAGGATCCCCGAATCTGACCCTCGGTGATTCTGGCCAATGCTCGACCGCCCGTGGTCCTGACACCGGTGAGGCCCGCGAGGCGATCTCGGGCCCACGCTCAAGCAGGGTCAACGTCCGTCCGGCACCCGAGAACTGTCGTCTCGATCGGTTGAATTCGGACGCCGGCCTCGCGGCGGAGTGTCGCATCGAGCGAGGAACGGGGGGAAGGACTCCAGCCCGACTCGGGGGTGTGACATGAGGACAGAAGGGTTCGGATCAGTGTTCGAGGGGATCAACGCCGACGCGAACCTACCGTTCCCGTCTACGAGACCTCCTGCGCTGATCAGCTCGGTTGGATCCTCGAGGACACGGTGCCGTCGCTGCGATCGTGGAGAACGACGAGATGGGGGCACTCCACGCCACCGTGGCCGAGCGTCGAGTGACGTAGTTCCCTGCCGAACGAGGCTCGAATCGGTCAAGGTGGAACCGTGAGCGAGTCACCGAGACGTTTCGTGGTGGTCGGGGTCGATGGCTCCGACGGGTCTGCCATCGCGTTGCGGTGGGCGCTCGACCACGCCGACCAGCTCGGTGACATCGAGCCCGTGATGACGTTCGTCAGCGGTCCATTCGAGTACGGATTCGACCAGGTCGACGGTTCCGATTGGCCCGGCGAGCCGTATCGGAGCGAGTCAGTGTTGCGGATGCAGGCCTTTCTGCAATCGCATGCACCCGCACTCGTCGACTCCGCCGTGGTGATCGAGCATCGAGCAGGCCCCGGTTTGGTCAAGGCGGCTGCGGCGTCGGAGCTGCTGGTGGTCGGGACCCGCGGATGGAACGATCGCGTCGACCTGTCGGTGGGATCCGTCGGCGCCTACTGTGCGCGACACGCGACCGTGCCGATCGCGCTGATCCCGCACCACGTGCCCGCACGCCAGGATCACCTCGACGTCGTCGTCGGCTTCGACGGTTCGCCCCACGCCCACCACGCGCTGCGGTGGACGCTCACACATCTCCGCCGCTCGGCCCGGGTCACCGCGGTCGGGGCGTTCACGGACGACACCGTCATCGGCGAAGTGCTGGCGCCCCCTCCTGGCAACGCCGAGGCGACCGCGAGGGCGGAACTCGAAGCCGGTGTGATGACAGTGCTCCGCGGTCTCTCCGTGCACCCCGCCGTGGAGTTGGCGGTCCTGCCAGGGGATCCGCGGGCGGTCCTGCGGACGGTGAGCGACGATGCCGACCTGCTCGTCGTGGGCTCGCGCGGGCACGGCGTCCTGGATCGTCTGCTGCTCGGGTCGGTCGCGAGCGCGCTCGCCCACCACCCGACGGTCCCGACGATCGTCGTCCCGCACCATCGCTGACCCTGTGCCTCGTGGCGGTTCGCTGCTTCATCGCATCTTCATGGTGATCGCCATGCGCGCTTGATGGGGCTCCGGCCATATGGATCTTGCAAGGACAAGGTCCGAAGGAGACCCGGAACGGATTCCGGCAACGCCGACGGCTCGAGACACTCAGAAAGGAGTGGTCATGCGCAAGATGATGTTGACACTCACCACGGTTGGACTGCTCGCCGTCCCGGCGGGCGTGGCCTTGGCCCAGTCCGACACTCCCGAACCGGCAGGTCCGGTTCCCACCTGTGTCGATCGCGAACAAGATCGGGATCGAGATCGTGACCGCACCGCCGATCAGGCGATGCCGGGGACGCAGGATCAGCTGCGCATTCAGCAGCGGACACAGGATCAACTCCACGATGGCACCTGCGATGGTGACTGCACGGGCGACCAGGCCCAGCACCAGTACCAGCTACCAGCACCAGTACCAGATGCAGGATCAGGCTCAGGTCGCCGATGGTGCCATGCACCGTCAGGGCCCCATGGGCAATGCCGGCAACGGCTGACATCGACGAACTGCCGGGACGAGTCGTCCCGGCAGTTCTGCGTCGTCGCCTCGCCGACGACCCGAACCTCACGAAGGGAACATCATGAACACCTCACCCGGATCTCACCCAGGATCTCGACATGCGCGCCGGGCTCTCGCTGTCTCCACCGCGGCGCTGCTCGTGCTCGGCGCATCCTGCACCGACGACTCGACGTCCGAGGAGTCCGCGCCAACGGTCGAGACCACGGCATCCGTCGAGTCCAGCTCGGCCGGATCGACCCCGGCGGTCGAGACCACCTCGACGGGTGTTCCCCCGGCCGCCTCGGGACTCACCGACGGCGAGGTCGCCGGACTGTTGTGGATGCGCGAAGAGGAGCAGCTCGCCCACGACGTGTACGTCGTGCTCGGCGACCTCTGGGGCCTGCGCATCTTCGAGAACATCGCATCGAGCGAGACGTCCCACATCGATGCGGTCTCCGGACTGCTCGGCCAGTTCGACATCGACGACCCGGCCGCGGGCAACGAGCCCGGCGAATTCACCGACTCGACACTCCAGGGCCTGTACGACCAATTGATCGTCGATGGCAGCAAGTCGCTCGATGCCGCACTCAGCGTCGGCGCATTGATCGAGGAACTCGACGTCAGCGACCTCCAGGTTCGATCGGCTGCGACCGACGTGTCCGACATCGCCACGGTGTACGCGAATCTCGAACGGGGCTCGCGCAACCACCTGCGTGCCTTCACCTCGCAACTCGAGCTGCGCGGTGTGACCTACGAACCCACCCAGCTCGACTCGGCGACGTTCGATGCGATCGTTACGAGCGTGACCGAGCGGGGACGCGACGGCTGACGACCGAGCGCTGTGGACCGGGCCAACCACCAGTGCCGGCGACGACGTGGCTCCTACGATGAACCCCGTGCCGAACCAACGAGTCCTGGTGGTGGACGACGAGGCAGCCATCCGCGATCTGGTCGGCTCCTACCTTCGCGACGAAGGATTCGAGGTCGAGGAGGCAGCCGACGGAGAAGCGGCCCTGACCTGTTTCGCCCAGCGCACTCCCGACCTCGTCGTGTTGGACCTCCGTTTGCCGGGCATCGGCGGCCTCGACGTGCTGCGCGAGATCCGGCGTACCTCCGCGGTCTACGTCATCGTGCTCACGGCACGGGCTGACGAGACCGACAAGCTGATCGGCCTCGAACTCGGCGCCGACGACTACGTCACCAAGCCGTTCAGCCCGCGCGAACTCGTCGCCCGAGTGCGCGCCGTGCTCCGCCGTCGACGCGACGGCGCAATGGACGCCGACAGTGCCGGGACCTCCGACGAGGTGATGCAACTCGATGGCCTCACCATCGACGTCGGCCGGCACGAGGTGCGCGTCGACGACGAACCGGTGGAACTGACGAGTCTCGAGTTCCAGTTGCTCTCCACCCTCGTCGAGGCGCCGGGTCGGGTGTTCACCCGTCGCCAGCTCATCGAGCGGGTGTGGGGATGGGACTTCTACGGCGACGAGCGCCTCGTCGATGTCCACATCGGCAACCTTCGCAAGGGCATCGGCGATGCGGCAGACGATCCACGGTTCATCGGAACCGTTCGCGGCGTCGGCTACAAGTGCGTGGGAACGCCGCAGTGAGCCGGACCTGGTTTCCTCGTCGGCTGCGCACGCGACTCTTCCTGTCGTACGTGGTGGTGGTTGCTGCGGGTGCCGTTGCGATGCTCGTGGTGGGGACCGTGGTCACCAGGACGGCATACGAACAGCGTCTCGGTGGGTTCGGGTTCGGCCGTGGCCAAGGCCGTACCACCGGCCCGACCGAGGCGCAGCTCACGTCGGCGCTCGACGAGTCACTCCTGCCAGCGCTCCTTTTCGGTGTCGGCGCTGCGCTGATCACTGCGGCGATCGTGGCGATGGTGGTCGGCACCCGGTTGCTGCGTCCGATCGATCAGCTCGGAGCAGCGACCCGCCGCATGGCCGCCGGCGACTTCGCCTCGCCGGTCCCCGTGCCCGCTGAGGCCGAACTCGCCTCGCTGGCCAACGACGTGAACCATCTCGGTGAGCACCTCGCCACGATCGAGCAGCGCCGCACGCAACTGCTCGGCGAGGTGACGCACGAGATGCGGACGCCGATCACGGTGATTCGCGGGCAGACCGAGGGGCTCATCGACGGGATGATCACACCGTCCGCCGAGGTGTTCGCAGGGCTCGCCGACGAGGCGTCGCGCCTGGCGCGCATCGTCGATGACCTCACCCTGCTGTCGCGTGCCGACGAGGGCACGCTCGAGATCGATGTGACCGATCTCGACCTCGGCGTCGTCGCAGCTGGCGCTGCCGAACGGCTACGACCACAGTTCGACTACGCCGACGTCGACCTCGTCGTCGAAATCGGCGACCCGCCCGAACCGATCCCGGTTCGTGGCGACGTCGGTCGGCTCACGCAGGTGTTGTCGAACCTGCTGGGAAATGCGCTCGGCCATTCCCCGACCGGGGGAACGGTGACGGTTCGCTGCGGCCGTCAGAACTCGCTGGCGTTCGTGGACGTGATCGACAACGGTCAGGGCATCCCTGCCGACGAGATCGACCACATCTTCGAGCGGTTCTATCGAGGGAGTCGCCCGCGGACGGGTGGCGCCGGGCGTGGCATCGGACTGACGATCGCTCGCAGCCTCGCGAGGGCGCATGGAGGCGACGTCGTCGTCGATTCGGGGGGCCCCGGAGCGAGGTTTCGATTGACGGTTCCCGTGTCGGACCGGGCGGGTGTCACCGCCTCTGCGATCACGCGTTGAACTGGCTCGGCTCGATCGTGATGAAGGTCGCCGCCGAACCCTGCGTTGCGATGAGCGAACCGACCGTATGCGGTGGTTTGGCTCATCGGTGGGGGCGGTTCTCGCGTTGCGATGAGCGAACCGACCGTATGCGGTGGTTTGGCTCATCGGTGGGGTTCTCGCATAAACATGGACAAAGTACAGAAATGGTGTTAGTCTGCTTTGCATGTCCAGCGATGTCAGTGAGCTCCTGCGCCAACATGGCATGCATGTCACGGCGCAGCGCTTGGCGATCATGCGGGTGGTGTCCGAGCATCCCCACGCCACCGCAGACACGATCGCCGACGAAGTGCGAGCTTCGATCGGATCGATCTCGCGCCAGGCCGTCTACGACTCACTCGGCGCGCTCGTCGACAAGCAACTTCTCCGACGCATCGAGCCCGCCGGCTCCCCAGCCCGCTACGAGAACCGCACCGGCGACAACCATCACCATCTGATCTGTCGCGGTTGTCGCGCATTGTTCGATGTCGACTGCGCGGTGGCGTACACGCCGTGCCTCACCGCATCCGATGATCACGGCTTCGAGATCGACGAAGCCGAAGTCGTCTATTGGGGCCGCTGCCCCGACTGCCGCACCGCATCCCCCGACTGACCACCCCTACCGAGCACACCCCTACCGAGCACACCCCTACCGAGCACACCCAAGGAGCACATCATGAGCGACAACACCGACGCTTTGCAGGTCAACGACAGCGCACAGGGCTGTCCCGTCATGCACGGGCCGAACTCCGGTCACACCGCCGTCGGATCGACCGCCAACGAACACTGGTGGCCGAACCAACTCAACTTGCGCATGCTGCACCAGCACGCGCCGGCATCCAGTCCGATGGACGACGACTTCGACTACGCCGAGGAGTTCGCCAGCCTCGACTACGACGCGCTCAAGGCCGACCTCACCGCCTTGATGACCGACTCGCAGGACTGGTGGCCCGCCGACTACGGCCACTACGGCCCATTGTTCATCCGCATGGCGTGGCACAGCGCCGGCACCTACCGCATCGAGGACGGGCGTGGCGGTGGCGGCAACGGCACCCAGCGCTTCGCCCCGCTCAACAGCTGGCCCGACAACGGCAACCTCGACAAGGCCCGGATGCTGCTGCAACCGATCAAGCAGAAGTACGGCAACAAGATCTCGTGGGCCGACCTGATGCTGCTCGCCGGCAACGTGGCCATGGAGTCGATGGGACTGAAGATGTTCGGCTTCGCCGGCGGCCGCGCCGACGTGTTCGCTCCCGAGGAGGACATCTACTGGGGTCCCGAGACCGAGTGGCTCGGCGACGAGCGGTACCACGGCGACCGCGAGCTCGAGAACCCGCTCGGCGCCGTCCAGATGGGTCTCATCTACGTCAACCCGGAGGGCCCGAACGGCAACCCCGACCCGTTGGCGTCGGCGCGTGACATCCGCGAGACGTTTGCCCGCATGGCGATGAACGACGAGGAGACCGTGGCGCTGATCGCAGGCGGTCACACGTTCGGCAAGGCGCACGGTGCGGGTGACCCCAACCTCGTCGGGCCCGAGCCCGAGGGCGCCCCGATCGAGCAGATGGGTCAGGGCTGGAAGAACAGTTTCGGCACCGGCAAGGGAGTCGACACCACCACCAGCGGCATCGAGGGTGCATGGACGCCGACGCCGACCACCTGGGACAACTCGTACTTCGACACGCTGTTCGGCTGGGAATGGGAGCTCACCGAGAGCCCCGCCGGCGCCAAGCAGTGGAAGGCATCGAACCCTGAGGCCCAGGACATCGTGCCCGATGCGCACGATCCGTCGCGCCGTCACGCCCCGATGATGACCACCGCCGACATGGCGCTGCGGATGGACCCCGTCTACGAGCCGATCTCGCGTCGTTTCCACGAGAACCCCGACGAGTTCGCCGACGCCTATGCCCGCGCGTGGTTCAAGCTGCTGCACCGTGACATGGGTCCGGTGTCGCGTTACCTCGGCCCCGAGGCTCCGACGGAAGTGCTGATCTGGCAGGACCCGGTCCCGGCCGTCGACCACGAACTGATCGGCGACGCCGACATCGCCACGTTGAAGCAGACGATCCTCGACTCGGGACTCACCATCTCCGAGCTGGTGTCGACTGCGTGGGCATCCGCGTCGACGTACCGCGACAGCGACAAGCGCGGCGGCGCCAACGGTGCTCGCATCCGGCTCGCCCCGCAGAACGACTGGGAGGTCAACAACCCGCCGCAGCTGCGCCGGGTTCTGGCCAAGCTCGAGCAGATCAAGACCGGCTTCGCCAAGCCGGTCTCCCTCGCCGACCTGATCGTGCTCGGAGGCTGCGCGGCCGTCGAAGCCGCCGCCAAGGCTGCCGGTCACGACGTCACCGTTCCGTTCACGCCCGGTCGCACCGATGCCACCGAGGACATGACCGACGCCGACTCGTTCGCACCGCTCGAGCCGAAGGCGGATGCGTTCCGCAACTACCTCGGCAAGGCGCCTGCGCTGTCGGCGGAGGCGTTGATGGTCGACAAGGCCCAGCTGCTCACGCTCAGTGCGCCCGAGATGGCGGTGCTCGTCGGCGGCATGCGGGTACTCGGCACCAACGCCGACGGCTCCGACCGTGGCGTGTTCACGGAGCAGGTCGGATCGTTGACGAACGACTTCTTCGTCAACGTGCTCGACCTGTCGACCGAGTGGACACCGACGTCGGCGGACGCCGGCATCTTCGAGGGCCGCAGCCGGGCGACCGGCGAGGTCAGGTGGACCGGCACCCGTTGCGACCTGATCTTCGGCGCCAACTCGCAGCTGCGGGCGATCGCTGAGGTCTACGGATCGAGCGACAGCGGCGACAAGTTCGTCACCGACTTCGTCAAGGCGTGGACCAAGGTGATGAACCTCGATCGCTTCGACCTGCGCTGACCCGAGTCGTCAGCCACCTCGACAACCCGTTTGCGTGCAGATCTGGGTGGACCGCCCCACCCGGATCTGCACACAGACGTCAGAACATGGTGACGGTCGGGCGGATGTCGAGGTCGTCGATGGCAGCGTTCATCTCGTCGATCGTCAGTGGACGGTCGGCGCCGACCGCTGCGGTGATCAGCGCTTCGGTCAGATTGGTGCCGAAACTGCGGCCGTCGAAGCGCGGCGTCGTCGTGATCAGTTGCGACGCACCGGCCCGGTGCAGCCACTCGACGTTCTGCTCCGTCGTCGTGTTGGTGAGGACGGTCTTGCCCGAGAGATCGTCGGGTGCGTGTTTGCCGATGTAGAGGAAGTCGCCGCAGATCAAGTCGGACTGCTCGAAGTGTTTCGTGAACTTGGGGTCGCGGACGGTCTGGTTCTCGCCGGTCGGATACAACCACTTCAGAGGAAGCCGCCCGGCCACCGGCACGAGCATGTGTGCCATTCGTTTCACCTGGCCGAGGGTGTGGAGTGCGAGGGGCACGCCGAAGCTGAACATCAGGTCGCCGTACACGACCGAGTCGCTCACCTCGCCGACCGCGAGCGCCATCCCCCAACGGTCGAGGGCGATGTTGAGGAACGCCTGCTCGAAGCGCGCCGCCGGGTCGAGGTCCGGTCCCGCGAGTTCGAAGACCCGTCGCTCGAGCGTCAGCTTCAGGCCGGCACCGTCGACGAGCGGGGTCGTCGTGACGCCCTCGACGAGTTGGTCGGTCGATCGGAACTTCAACACCTCGCCATCGACGTGGAAGGCGATCTCGGTGCCGCCGACCGACAGCACGTCGACCTTGCCGTCGAGTTCACGCATGAGGCGGTTGAATGCCGCGAGGTCGCCGTCGACCCCTCGTCGCTCCGCCCGGATCTCCACACCTCCGAGTTCGACGAGCACCGACTTGTCGCGCGTCGAACTCCCGAGTGACACCGATACGACGTGTTTCGTCATGGCTCGTACCCCCGCCACAGCATGGCATGGCGGTGACTCTGGACCGATCCGACCTGCGCCGTGTCAGCCGGGCTCGCCGCAGGAGTCCGACCCAAGCTGCACCTCGTGACGCAATACTGCGGTCATGGCCCAGCACGACACCGAGCGGATCATCGCCGCCGACCAACGGCACCTGCTCCACCCGTATCAGATCTTCGACACGTACCTGACCGATCCGGTCCTCCCGATCGCCGACGGCGTCGGAGCGCGGCTCCTCGACACGAACGGCACCGAGTACATCGATGCCGTCGGCGGGATGTGGTGCACGAACATCGGGCTCGGTCGCCACGAAATGGCCGATGCGATCGCCGACCAGGTCCGCCAACTGGCCTATGCGAACCCGTTCGCAGACATGACCAACGTGCCCGCCGTCGACCTTGCCGAGAAGCTGGCCGAACTGGCTCCAGGCTCGCTGAACCACGTGTTCTTCACCTGCGGCGGATCGACCGCCGTCGACTCCGCATTCCGGCTCATCCAGTTCTACTGGGCCGCCAAGGGGCAGCCGGAGCGCCGGCACATCCTGAGTCGGGTCGACGCCTACCACGGCACGACCTACGCCTCGGCTTCGATCGGAGGCAAGCCGGGCGACAAGCCACCGGGGTTCGACTTCATGACCGACACGATCCACCACCTCGGCTCGCCGAACCACTACCGGTACGCCAACGGCAGGACCGAGCAGGAGTTCGCCGACGACCTCATCGCCGAACTCGAGGCGCAGGTCTCCGAACTGGGCGGCCCACAGCACGTCGCTGCCATGTTCGCCGAGCCGCTGATGGGATCGGGTGGGGTGATCGTCCCGCCGGCTGACTACCTGCAGCGGGCGTGGCGGTTCTGCAAGGACAACGACATCCTGTTCGTCGCTGACGAAGTGGTCACCGGATTCGGTCGCCTGGGGGAGTGGTTCGTGTCGGACACGATCTTCGGGATCCAGCCGGACATGATCACCTCGGCCAAGGGGCTCACCTCCGGCTATCTCCCGCTCGGTGCCCTGATCTTCAGTGACGAGGTCTTCGACGTGATCGCCGAGGAGGGCCACGGTCGTTACTTCGCTGTGGGGTACACCTACTCGGGCCATCCCGTGTCGTGCGCCGCAGCGCTCAAGAACATCGAGATCATCGAACGGGAAGGCCTGCTCGATCACGTCAAGGACGTCGGCCCGTACTTCATGGAGCAGCTCCGGACGCTCGCCGATCTCCCCATGGTGGGCGACGTGCGTGGCTCGCATCTGATGGCGTGCGTCGAGTTCGTCGCCGACGCCGCGACGAAGCGGAACTACCCGGAGGAGTTGAACATCGGCAAGTGGGTGGCCAACGAGGCCGATGCCCTCGGCCTGATCGTCCGTCCGATGGACAATCTCAACGTGATGTCCCCACCGCTCGTCATCACCCGCGACGACGTCGACACGATCGTCGCCAAGCTCGGCGACGCCATCGTCGCGACTCGCGCCAAGCTGGAGGCCGCCGGCCACCACTGAGCGGAGATGGGCGGCGACGGTCAGGTGGCAGCGAGAGCCGTCAGCGCATCACCGATCAGACGCCGGGCCTCGGCAGCGATCGGCGCCAACTCGTCGCGGCTGGTCATCGACACCATGAGACCGGGGTCGAGCGCGTCGACGTGCACGGTTCCTTCGACCTCGTGGACGACGACGTTGCACGGCAGGAGGGCTCCGACCTGCGGCTCGACATCGAGGGCAGCACCGGCCAGCTTCGGATTGCAGGCCCCGAGGATGACGTAGCGGTCGATCTCCTTGTCGATCTTCGACCGCAGCGTGTGTTGCATGTCGATCTCGGTCAGCACGCCGAACCCGTGGTCGGCGAGTGCCGACTTGGTCGCGGCGAGCACCTCGTCGAACGGTCTGTTGATGACCACGGTCTCTTCGAACACCATGTGTTGCTGCCTTTCGTGTGATGATCGGTTCGTGTCGAGCGTGCCGCCGCGTGTCATCGCTCGACCAGAGCCGGAGGTCCTCTCGTGCCTCGAAGGAGACCCAACATGCGACGATCGGGCAACATGAATCGAGCGACATCAATCGAGCACGGGAGTGCACCATGACGAAGATCGACACCGGGACCGACGACCTACTGGGCAGGATCGACGGGCACGTCGCCGTGCTGTCGTTCAATCGTCCCGAGAGGCGCAATGCACTGTCGGCCTCGATGTACGACGGCTTCGGATCGGCGCTGCCGCAGATCGAGCGCGACCCGTCCGTCCGGGTGCTGATGGTGACCGGTGAGGGCGGAGCGTTCTGTGCCGGCGGCGACGTGAAGGGGATGCACGAGAACAACACGACCGGCGGCTCGGCTGAGGCCGGCTCCGGTGCGACGTCGCTCGAAGATCGCGTGGCCTGGTTGCGCTCGCGTCAGGCGCTGGTCAGTCTGGCGCTCCGCCAGTTGCCGATGCCGGTCGTCGCGGCGCTCCCCGGCGCTGCTGCGGGTGCCGGACTGTCGATGGCACTCGCTGCCGACCTCCGCATCGCCGCCGAGCGAGCGGTCGTGGTGACCGCGTTCGCCAACGTCGGCGCCAGCGGTGACTTCGGTACGTCGTGGTTCCTGCCGCGCCTCGTCGGCGAGGCCAAGGCGAAGGAGTTGATGTTCAGGTCACCGAGGCTCACCGCGGCCGAGGCGGCCGAGCTGGGGCTCGTCAATCGCGTCCTCCCCGACGACGGGTTCGCCGAGGCGGCGCTTGCGTTCTGTCACGATCTCGCACGTCGGGCTCCGATCGCGCTGCGCTACATGAAGGAGAACGTCAACCGGGCGTTCGGGTCCACCCTGTCCGAGGCGCTCGACGCCGAGGCGTCGGCGATGGTGCGAACCATGGGAACCACCGATCATCGCGAGGCAGCGGCGGCGTTCGTCGAGAAGCGCCCGCCCGAGTTCGTTGGCCGCTGAGGCTCCGCGTCGGCGGCGGCCTCAGATCCCGCTCGGATAGGTCTCCGGGGGTTCGAGCGGATCCCACGCCGCGATGTCATCGAGCGGTTGCAGCGCCGAGGTCCGGTCGAGATGGACGACGACGTCGAACTGCTGGTCGAGGCGAGCGGGAAAGTAGTGGCTGGCCCGCTCGGTCTCGGGCCGGTAGATCACGCCGATCGCTCGCTCCAACCGCGGTGTCTCGAGCACGCTGGCCGCGCCGCCGTTGGACATCGGCATCCAGAATCGAGCGGGGCTGAGCCCGTCGAGGACCAGCTCGTGCAGCAGGTGCTCGTAGCTCTCCGGCAGTGCTGCGCGAACGGTGCGACGCCGTGCGGGGCGTCCCCAATCGGTTGCTGCGGTCACCTCGCCGTCGTAGGTGGTCAGACCGATGAGCGCCACGGCGTGCTTGCCGTACCGTTGGCGTGCCAGCTGCCCGACGTTGAGTTCGCCGCGTGCGCTCATCGCCGTGGCCCGCGCGTCGCCGATGTGCGAGTTGTGCTCCCACACCACCACCTTGGTGTGACCACCTCGGCGGTCGAAGTGGTCGAGCAGTGCATCGAGCGTTGCCGCCATGTGCCGGTCCCGCAGGTTCCACGACGAGACGTCGGCGCGGTACATCTGCTGGTAGTACTCCTCGGCGTCGCGGACGACCACCGCGTTCTGCTCGGCCGAGAACAGCTCGTCCTCTTCGATCCACCCGTCGCGCTCCAGGTACGCCGACGCACGACGCCGAAGCTCCACGAGTTGGGTGACCACCTCGGACTCGCACGGCACGGCGCGCTCGTGGGCCAGTGCGAACCCGTACGCCTGGCCTTCGGCGCCGACGTGGTCGAAACACGAGTACCGGTCGCGCGCCCGACGCGCCTCGCCGGGGTCGACACGGTCGAGATAGGCGACCACGGCGTCCATCGATGCTCGGAGGCTGTAGAGATCGAGGCCCTGGAATCGCACCTTGCGCCGGGGGTCCCGAAGTCGGTCGTTGTGGTCACGGAGCCATCCGATGAAGTGTTCGACCTCGGTGTTGCGCCACATCCAGGTCGGGAACCGGCGGAAGTCGCTCAATGCCTCGCCCACGGTGACGTCGTCGGAGCTGGCCATCACGAAGCGGTTGACGCGGTCGGCGTCGGGCCAGTCGGCCTCGACCGCCACCACCGTGAACCCGTGCTCCTCGATCAGTCGCTGGGTGATCCGGGCGCGCTCGCGGTAGAAGTCCTCGGACCCGTGGGACGCTTCCCCGATCAGGACGACGCGGCGATCGGCGATGAGGTCGATCAACTCGTCGTAGTCGTCGTCGCGTCCCTCGATCGGTCGGGCGGCCCGGCCGAGGTCCGCCAGCGACGCGCGGCTCGCCGTGCGATAGAGATCGGGGATCGAGGTCACCGGTCACTCCTTCCGGCGTTGCGGCAGTGGCCGACGAACCAGTCGGCCGCGAGCGAGGCGACCGCTTCGAGCGTCCCTGGCTCCTCGAAGAGGTGGGTGGCGCCGGGTACGACCGTGAGCTCGTGTTCGCAACGCAGCTGCCGGGCCGCATCCCGGTTGAGTGCGAGCACGGTGGCGTCGTCGCCCCCGACGATCAGCAGCGTCGGAGCGGTGACGAGGCCGAGGCGGTCGCCCGCCAGGTCCGGTCGTCCACCTCGGCTGACGATCGCGGCGACCTGACGTGATCGATCGCTCGCGGCGACCAGTGCGGCTGCGGCACCCGTGCTCGCACCGAACAGTCCGACCGGCAGATCGGCGGTGGCATGCTCGCCACGCACCCAGTCGGTGGCGAGCACGAGCCGGGACGCGAGAAGGCCGATGTCGAACACGTTGCGGCGATCCTTCGCCTCGGCATCGGTGAGCAGGTCGAAGGTGAGCGTCGCCAGGCCGGCGGCATTGAGCTGATCGGCCACGAACCGGTTTCTCGGGCTGTGACGGCTGCTGCCGCTGCCATGCGCGAACACGACGGTACCGACCGCATCCCCGGGGACGGTCAGGTGGCCCGGCAGCGCCCACCCGCCGACGTCGACGTCCACTTCTCTGTCGACACCGACGGCGGCATCTGACGGTGCCTGCCCTGTACCCGTCGCACGGCGGCGATGTGCTCGTTCGAGCAGGTCGACGACCGTCTGATCGTCGACCTGCCTGAAGTCCTCGTACCACTCGCCCACCGAGCGCAGCCATGATGGCTGCTCGACGCAGATGATCTCGTCGGCGTCCTCCGACAGCGCCTTCACGGAGTCCGGGGCAGCGACGGGCACCGCCAACACGACCCGCGCAGCACCGTGCGCTCGAGCGACATGGCAGGCGGCGCGGGCTGTCGAACCGGTGGCGATTCCGTCGTCGACGAGCACCGCGGTGCGACCCGAGAGGTCGACGCGCGGTGTGGCCCCGCGGAACTCGTCGGCGCGCCGCTGCAACTCCTGGCGCTCGCGTCGTTCCACCCGGACGAAGTCGGCCTCCGAGGCCCCGACGAGGCGGACGATCTCCTGGTTGACGACGCGGACGCCGTCTTCGCCGATCGCCCCCATCGCCAGCTCGGGCTGACCCGGCACACCGACCTTGCGCACGACGATCACGTCGAGGGGTGCGTCGAGCGCCTGGGCGATCTCGAACGCGACCGGGACGCCCCCACGTGGCAGCCCGAGCACGACGACATCGTCACGACGCAGGTGCTCGAGGCGCGCAGCAAGCGCCGCGCCTGCCTCCGCCCGGTTTCGGAACACCCTGACCATGGGCACCTCCGCGACCTCGTTCACCGATCAGGTGATTTCCGGATGTCGCGAGGATCTCGCAACGGCTGGCCGCGCGCCAGAGCCGAACGTCACCGTTGAGGCACGCTCGTGCTCTTGTCAGCCGCTGTGTGACAGCGGGGAGAGCACGGCGACGAGGAAGTCCGACGTCGCGGTGAACGGCCGCAGGTCCCACGTGGACAATCGCAGCTCGGCCACGAGGCCGACCTCGTCGACATCGGCGAAGAACTCGGCGAACGGATAGTGACCGCCCGAGCCGAAGCCGGTGACGATGCGGCCGTCGTCGTTCAGCACGGCGGCGAGGTGCTCGAGCACCTCTCGTCGGGTGCGGGGGTCGAGGAAGCCCATCACGTTGCCCGCGGAGACGACCACGTCGAAGCCCGGCTCGACGCCCAGACCGGGCAGGTCGAGTTCGGCGAGGTCGCCGACCAGCCAGTGTGGCCCTGGATGGTCGTGCTGCGCTGCCGCGATCAACACAGGGTCGAGGTCGATGCCCACGACGTCGTGGCCGAGTTCGGCGAGCCGGCCGCCGAGCCGGCCGGGGCCGCACCCGGCGTCGAGGATCCGCGCCCGACGCACCACCATCGCATCGACGAAGCGCGCTTCGCCGTGCAGGTCGACTCCGTCGGCCGCCATGGCGCGGAAGCGCTCGACGTACCGGTCGGAGTGGTCCGGGTCCTCCGCGAGCTTCTCGAGCCAACGATTCGCGGTCACGCCACGCAGTCTCCCTCAGGGGGCCGTGCGGTAGCGAGCGATGTCGTCGCCGGTGATCGTCGACCCTGCGGCGAGGGCCGCTGCCTGCACCTCGGGGTCGAGCAGTGACGCGGTGTCGAAGTAGTCGGCCGCATACGTGATCAGACCGTTGCCATCGCGACGCCGCACGCTGGTGCCCCGGGTCATGAACACGCGGGTGCCGTCGGGCTGGACGGCCATCTGCTGCCACTCCTGGACGGAGGCGCTGCCGTCGTCGAGTTGCGGTCCGAGTGGTTCGAAGACGACGTTGCCGACCTTGCCCATGATGTCGTCGAGCCAGGTCCGGATCGCCTCGCGTCCGCGGATCTCGCCGAAGATCGGGTCGAGGTACACGGAGTCCGTCGGGTGGAACTCGTCGGCCTCGGCCCCGAAATCGGTCGACGATGCGGCCGTCTCGGCCACCTCGGGGTCGGCGTGCCACACGGTCCGCGGCCAATCGGGGATCGGTGCGGCCTCGACGCCCGCTTCTGGCGGAGGGGGAAGTCGAAACGGTCCTGTGTCGTAGACGTCGCATGCCCAGGTGATCCAGCCGTCCCGGTACCTGCGGACGCTGACGCCCTTCGGGAGCGGCATGCGTTCGTCGCCGATCACGGCGAACATCTGCCATTCGTCGACCGACGTGCCGCCGAGCCCGTCGTCGATGAGGGCGGGTGGCGCGGTCGGGACGAACTCGATGAAGTCGATCGTCGCCATCGTGGGGACCAGCCAGTTGCGGATCGCCACCTGACCGTCGAAGGCGCCGTAGATGGCGTCGTAGTAGATCGACCCGGTCGGTGCCATGAAGTCCGACATCATCTGCAGCGCGACGGGCTGACGGCCTGGCTCGGTGAACGCCGGGTGCGCGAGTGCTTCGAGCATGCCGACGGCGTCGAGACCGCTCGGCACGCTGACGACACGGTCGAGGTCCTGATCGCTCCCGCCGTGCGCGGCGAGGTACGACTCGACGAACTGATCAGCGGACACACTCACGACGGACACCCCCATGTCGGTAGGTGGCCGAGCGTAGCCATGTCGTGGCCGTTGCTTGCGGTCGAACCGGTGCTCCGGCTCCAGGACGCGGTGGGCTCGGCCCCGCTGCGACGGCAGGCGTCGGCCCGGCTGGCGGCGTGATCTCGGGCGGCGCGTCGTCGACGTCGTTCCGGATCGATCCGGACAGCGATGAGCGAACCGTCCGGATCTGCGCGCTTGGCTCATCGGTGGGGCCTGGTCGGCGAGTGCGATGAGCGAACCGTCCGGATCTGCGCGCTTGGCTCATCGGTGGGGCCTGGTCGGCGAGTGCGATGAGCGAACCGTCCGGATCTGCGCGCTTGGCTCATCGCTGGAATGGTTCCGACGCTCGAATTCGTGACGGGCGCTCAACTTCGTCGGCCGCGGCGCCGATGAAACATCGTGGCTGATCTTCGAACTGCGCTGCGCCCGGGGACCATTCTGGTGAGCCCGTCCGGCAACGTGCGGATCCTGCGATCGCGGACTGCGGGCGACGACGGGTGGAACTGCTCCGATGGAGCGGCGGTCCTGGACGACGCTGCGGCCGATCCCGAACAATGGACCGCGTACAGCCCCAAGGAACTCGCCGCCCGACTCGAACTCGCTGCTGAGGTCTGCGATCTCGGTGGGTTCAAGGAGCTGAGCGGGGGCCTGGCAACGTGGGACGCGTGCTCGGGTCGACCGTGTGTGCTGCCGCGGCTCGCCCGACTCATCCGCTGAACGACTCGCCGAGCTCGACGTCCACGATGTGCCTCGCACATCGTGGACGTCACCTGCGGTTGGCGAAGTACTTTCGGTAGCGCTCGGCGGCTTCCTTGAGTTCGGGATCGGCAGCGAACTTCGGCTGGTATGCCTCCCAAGCCGCTTCTCTCTTGTACGGGATGTACTCGCGGGGGAAGTAGCCCTCGTGCGGCCGATAGTCCTTCAACACCCGGCGAGCGACGGTCGACTTGTGGACTTCGTCGGCGCCGTCCGCGAGCCCCATGGTGGGGGCTGAGGCGTACATGTCCTGCAGCGGGGTGAGATTGGTGGTGCCGAGTGACCCGTGGATGTGGAGCGCGTTGAACGACACTTCGCGGAGCACCCGTGCCATCGTGAACTTGACGACGGCGATGTCGGTGCGGGCCTCCTGCGTGCTGGTCTGGTCGATCTTCCAGGCTGCCTCGAGCACGAGCAGGCGCAGCATGCGGATCTGGGCGTAGCTCTCGGCGATCTTCTCCTGCACCATCTGGTGTTCGCCGATGATCTTGCCGTGCGACTCGCGGCTGAGCGCGCGCTCACACATCATGTCGAAGGCCAGCTTGCACTGCGCGATGGTGCGCATCGCGTGGTGGATGCGTCCACCGCCCAGACGGCGCTGGGCGAGCACCTTGGCTCCGTCCTCCGGGCCGAGCAGGTGATCGAGCGGCACGCGCACGTCGTTGTAGATGATGTGGTTGTGATTGCGCGGCTCGGGCATGATCTCGACGCCCGGCGTGGTGCGCGGCACCACGAACATGCCGTTGGTGCACATCACGAACAGGATGTCGGCGACGCGTCCGGCGCTGGTGAACCACTTCTCGCCGTTGATCACCCACTCGTCGCCGTCGCGGGTGGCGTGGGTCTTGAACAGGTTCGGGTCGGACCCGCCTTGAGGCTCGGTCATCGAGTACGCCGAGAACATCTCCTGGTTGAGCAGTGGCGTCAGCCAACGTTCCTTCTGCTCCTCGGTGCCGTACGCGGCGAGCATCTCCATGTTCCCGGTGTCAGGCGCAGCCGCGCCGAACAGCTGCGGTGCTGCCGGGTACTTGCCGAGGATCTCGTTGAGCAGGCCCAGTTTGAGCTGACCGAAACCCGGGCCGCCGAGCTCCTCGTCGAGGAAGATCGCCCACAGACCCTGGTCCTTCACTTGTTGCTGCAGGCCACGAACGAGCTCGCGCACCTTCGGGTCCGGCGAGCGCACCGCGTACGGGAAGACGTAGTGCAGCGGCTCGACTTCCTCCTTGCAGAACTGCTCGACCCAGTCGAGCTTCTTCTGGAATTCGGGCTCTGTCTCGAACGACCACATGCGAGCGAACGTACTGCGGGACTCGCCCCCGCGCCGATGTGGACGACCAGACCGCCGCAATAGTCAATGACTGACTATTCTGTTCCCGATGCACGCCCGGTTCGTCGCTGCGGCCCTCGCTGCCACCACCCTTGCGGCCGCCTCGTGCGGATCGGATGGTCCGGCCGCGGATCGCTCGGGGACCACCACCGTGTTCGCCGCCGCGTCGCTCACCACTGCGTTCACCGAGCTGGGCGAGGCGTTCATGGCCGTCAACCCTGACACCGAGGTGACCTTCAGCTTCGCCGGCTCGTCGGAGCTGGTCGCGCAGATCCGCGAGGGCGCCCCCGCCGATGTGTTCGCGTCGGCCGACCTCGTCAACATGGCCGCGCTCTCCGACAGTGGTCTCACCGCCGACGACAGCGCGATCTTCGCCACCAACGTCGCCGAGATCATCGTCGCGCCCGGCAACCCCGACGAGATCTCGGGTGTTGCCGACCTGGCGAACGACGATCTCGTCGTCGTCCAGTGCGCCTCCGAGGTGCCGTGCGGTTCCTACGCTGAGCAGGTGTTCGCCAACGTCGGCGTCGCTGTGACGCCGTCGTCGTACGAGCGGAACGTCAATGCCGTCGTCACGAAGGTGGTGCTCGGTGAAGCAGACGCGGGCATCGTCTATCGCACCGACGTGATCGCGGCAGGCGACGACGCCGAGGGTGTGCCGATCCCCGAGGACGTCAACGTGGTCGCCCGGTACCCGATCGCGCTCGTTGCGGATGCCCCGAACGCTCAGGGTGCGCGCTCGTTTGTGGACTTCGTGCTCAGCGCGGCCGGCCAGGCCATCCTCGTCGACGTCGGGTTCGGTCCGGCGTGAGTCGGCGATCTCGCAGTCGGCGCTCGGCGATGCCCTTCCCCGCGCTCGTCCTCGCCGGCATCGCTGTCGCCTTCTTCGCCCTGCCACTGGTCGGGCTGCTGTGGCGGGCGCCGTGGTCGAACGCGTGGACCTACCTCACCGACGACACCGCCCTCACCGCGCTGCGGCTGTCGCTGTTGACGTCGTTGAGCGCCACCGCGCTGTCGATCGCGTTCGGGGTGCCGCTCGCCTGGTTGCTCGCACGTGTCGACTTCCCGGGCCGCAGGGCGGTTCGAGCGTTGTGCCTGCTCTCGATGGTGCTGCCGCCCGTCGTCGGCGGCGTGGCCCTGTTCTTCGCCCTCGGTCGTCGCGGGCTGGTCGGGCAGTACCTCGACGAATGGTTCGGCATCACGCTGCCGTTCACCACCGCCGGCGTCGTCGTTGCACAGACATTCGTGGCGATGCCGTTCCTCGTCATCACCGTCGAAGCCGCGCTCCATCAACTCGATCCCCGGCTCGAGGAAGCATCGAGGACGCTTGGTGCTTCGCGCTGGTACACATTCCGACGGGTGACGTTGCCGGCGATCCGTCCGGCGCTCGTCGCCGGCGCTGTGCTCGCGTGGGCGCGGGCACTCGGCGAGTTCGGGGCCACGATCACCTTCGCCGGGAACTTCCCCGGCACGACGCAGACGATGCCACTCGCGGTCTACCTCTCGCTCGAGACGAACCCCGAAGAGGCGATCGTGCTGGCCATCGTGATGATCGGTGTTTCGTTCGGGGTGCTCGTCGGCCTGCGCGACCGCTGGTTCGGGACGGGCAACCGACCGGTGCAGGTGGCAGCGTGACCCTCCACGCTCGGATCGGACTGCACCTCGGGGCGCTCGACCTCCAGGTCGAGATGGACCTTTCCCCCGGGGAGGTCGTGGCTCTGCTCGGTCCGAACGGCGCCGGCAAGAGCACCGTGTTGCGGTGCCTCGCCGGACTCGCTCCGATCGATGACGGGCAGATCGCCCTCGATGGAGTGGTCATCGACGACCCCGATGCCGATGTATTCGTCGAGCCCGAGCAGCGCCCGGTCGGCTTCGTCTTCCAGGACTACGTCCTGTTCGAACACCTCACCGTGCTCGAGAACGTCGCTTACGGCCTGCGCGCCCGCGGTGTCGCCAAGGCCGACGCACGTGAGCGAGCCGGGCGGTGGCTCCATCGCATGAGCCTGACCCCGTACGGCTCCGCGCGCCCCAGGTCGCTGTCGGGTGGCCAAGCGCAGCGTGTCGCATTGGCCCGGGCGCTCGCGACCAACCCACGGCTGTTGCTGCTCGACGAGCCGCTCGCAGCGCTGGATGCCGGCACGCGCGCGGCCGTGCGGCGAGACCTTCGCCAGCACCTCTCGACCTTCGACGGCATGCGTCTGATCGTCACGCACGATCCGGTCGACGCGCACGCACTCGCCGATCGTGTGATCGTGATCGAGGCGGGTCGCGTCTCGCAGTCCGGGACCCTGGCCGAGGTGACCGCGCATCCCCGGACGCGCTACGTCGCCGATCTCGTCGGCGTGAATCTGGTCGCCGGTGACGTCACCGACGGCGTGCTGACCTCGGCGAGCGGCGCCCACGTCGTGATCGCGGACGTCGCCGATGGCCCCACGCTGGCGGCCATCCGACCCCATTCGGTGTTGTTGGCGCGCGGTGAAGCACCCGTGTCGAGCGCCCGCAACAGCTGGTCCGGCACGATCATCGACATCGACCGGCTCGGCGAGCGGGTCCGGGTCGTGATCGACGGCGAACTGCCGCTGACCGCCGAGATCACCGCGGCAGCACTCGACGATCTGCAATTGGGCCTCGGGGACCGTGTGCACGCGTCGGTCAAGGCCACCGACATCGAGGTGGCGCCCTCGTGACCGAATCGTCCGGCGATCGCCGTCGTCGTGATCTCCTGCTGGGGGAGTGGGCATGCCTCGGCCTGCTCTACGGCGGGCCGACGCATGGTTTCGCGATCGCCTCAGCGCTTCTGCCCGGTGGGGAGTTGGGGCGGGTGTGGTCGCTGTCGCGGGCGCTGACCTATCGCTCGCTCGACCAGCTCGTCGAGCGTGGCCTGGTTCGGGCGGTCGGGGAGGAACCCGGCATCGCAGGAGGCAACCGGACCGTTCTCGCCGCCACCCGAACCGGCCGGGCCGAACTCCGGCGGTGGCTGGCGACTCCCGTCGAACACCTCCGTGACCTGCGCAGCGAGCTGCTGCTCAAGCTGGTCGTCGCCGAACGATGTGGCATCGACGTCGGCGAGATGCTCGCGCACCAGCGGGCGATCGTCGCCGACCTCGCTTCCGCCGTGGGTCCGGACACGGACGACGAGGACGCCGACGCCGACGTCGTCGCGCTGTGGCGCCGCGAGAACTCCGCGGCCGCGCTCCGTTTCCTCGACCGACTGCTCACGCACCGCCGCTGACCCCTCGACGTCTGCGCACGGATCCGGGTGGGACCGGTCACCGAAATCTGCGCACGAACGAGGTTGGTGAGGCAGTTGGTGGCAGCATCGGGCGATGGCACCTGTGCGATTCGAACTCTCCCGACGTTTCGACACACCCGTGCGTGACCTGTGGGACGAACTCGTCGACTGGCCCGCTCATGGTGCATGGATCCCCATGACCTCCATCGAGGGCGAGTCGGGTGAGCCGACCGAGGTCGGCTACACGTTCACCGCATGGACGGGATTCCGCCCGGTCGCGCTGGAGGACCGGATGCGGGTCACCCGGTGCGACTGGGACGACGACACCCACACGGGTACGTGCGACGTCGAAAAGCTCGGCCCGGTGCTCGGCGGCACGGCGGGCTTCACCGTGCGCGCCGACGGCACCGGTTCGGTCATCGACTGGCGCGAGGACGTCACCGTCCCCTACCTGCCGGGGTTCATGGCGCCCGTGGGTGCGTTCTTCGGCCGCATCGGGTTCCAGTTGGCATTGCGCAGCCTGGCCAAGGTGCTCGCACGGCGTTGACGCGCGAGGCGAACCCCGCCGGGCAGAACGAGCCTCAGGACGAACTGCGCGAGATCGGGATCTTCTTCACCCCGTTCGAACTCTCGTCGATCGGGATGCGCACCTCGAGGATGCCCTCGTCGTACGACGCCTTGACGTCATCCTCGCCGGCACCCGCCGGCAGGTGCACCGAACGGGAGAACGAGCCGTAGCGGAACTCGGAGCGGTAGCCCTTCTTGTCTTCGTTGGTATGGATTTCACGTCGGAGTCGCGTGGTGCGACTCCTGAGTTCAGGGTCGCGAATCGCGTCGACAGCGTGCAGGGACCAACGTCACGAGGACCGCGCTGCCGTGTCGTGTCCCGCGCGCAGGAGCTGTCAGGATTCGGCGATGAACGACACAACGACCCGGTTGGAAGTCGACCGAGCGATTGCCGCGGAACCGTCGGCGATCTTCGACATTCTGCGCAGCCCCGACGGTCACGTCTCGATCGATGCCTCCGGCATGCTGATGTCCGCCGAGGGAGTACCAGCGTCGGCGGTCGGCGACCGGTTCGTCGTTCACATGGATCGCGATTCGTTGCGCGACTTCGACATCGGTGAGTACGACGTCACCGTCGTGATCGAGACCTTCGAGCCGAACAGCGAGATCGCGTGGAGCATCGACGGGGTGATGGATCCGCCGCTCGGGCACATCTACGGATACCGCCTCGAACCGATCGACGGGGGCACGTTGGTCACGTCGTACTACGACTGGTCACAGCTCCACGCGGCCTACGAGGGCCTCGCCGACCGCTTCCCGATCATTTCCGAAGCCAGCCTGCGGGCCACGCTCGGCATCCTCGCTCGGACCGTCGCGCCCGGTCGCTCTCGTCCTGGGGCATGATCTCGCTCGACCTCCGCGTCACCGACCCTCGCGTTCGCCTCGCAGGCATCATCGATCTGACCAGCCATGAGCGAGGTGCCCTCACCGAGCGGCTGCCGGCGTGGGCCCGAGCGCAGCTGATCGACCCGGCGATCGGGTTCGTGTCGTCGATGCCCTCGGGAGGGCGAATCGAGTTCGTCACCGACTCCACGACGATCGAGTTGGAGGGTGTGTTCACCCGGCTCGAATACGGCGGGATCACGCCGCACACCGCCACGATCGATCTGGTCGTCGACGGTGACGTCGTGGCGAGCGATGCGCTGGCCGACACCGACGTGATCCGCTTCCCCGACCGGAACTCGGCGGATTTCGAGGTGGTGCACATCGATCCGAGCGTGATCCGCTTCGACGGACTCGCCGCCGGCCCCAAGCACGTCGAACTCTGGCTCGCGCAGAACGCAACGGCGATGCTGCGCGAGCTCCGCCTCGACAACACGGCGACGATCGAGGCGCCACCGCCGTCGGGACGTCGACGATGGGTGCATTACGGCAGCTCGATCAGTCAGTGCATGGAGGCCGACCATCCAACCGGGACGTGGCCGGCGGTCGTGGCTCGTGTCGCCGACGTCGACCTGTACAGCCTCGGCCTTGCAGGCCAGTGCCACATCGACCAGTTCGCCGCGCGAACGATCAGGGACCTCCCGGCCGATCTGATCTCGCTCAAACTCGGCATCAACGTCGTCAATGCCGACACGATGCGCGAGCGGGCCCTCGTTCCCGCGGTGCAGGGCCTGCTCGACACCATCCGTGACGGTCACCCCGACGTGCCGATCGTGGTGATCAGCCCGATCATCTGTCCAGCGGCCGAGGACCATCCCGGGCCGACCCTTCCGAACGCCGAAGGGACGTTCGACGTCGTCGGACGTCCGGACGAGCTGGCGTTCGGTGCGCTGCCACTGCGCCGGATCCGCGAACTGCTCGAGCTCGTCGTCACCCAACGCCGCAACCTCGGCGATCACCAGCTCCACTACCTCCACGGCCACGTCCTGTTCGGAGCCGGCGACGTCGACGACCTACCGGACGGCTTGCACCCCGTCAGCGACGGCTATCAACGAATGGGTGAGCGCTTCGCTGCGTACGCGTTCGCGCCCGGCGGTCCCTTCGCCTGACGGTCCGGGCGGGGACGGGGCCGGGGAGGACCACTACGGTCACCGTCATGAAGATCTCCACCACCATTGGATTCAACGGCGACCCGAAGCAACTCGCGCGCCAGGCGCGCGATCTGGAATCGGCTGGCGTCGACCTCATCTGGGGGGCGGAGATCTACGGCTACGACCTGATCTCCACGCTCGGCTACCTCGCCGGCCAGACCTCGACCGTGCAGCTGATGACCGGCATCATCCCGCTCTACTCGCGCAGCCCGGCGCTGATCGCGCAGACGGCGGCGACGCTCGACGCGCTCTCCGACGGCCGGTTCGTGTTGGGTCTGGGCACGTCGGGCCCGCAGGTGATCGAGGGCTGGCACGGCGTGCCGTTCGAGAAGCCGATCGGGCGCACCCGTGACACCATCGAGATCTGCCGCAAGGTGTGGAGCGGCGACAAGGTCGTACACGACGGCGAGACGTACCAGCTGCCGCTCGCCGAGGGGGGCACGGGCCTGGGCAAGCCGATCAAGTTCATGAACCGTCCGCCGGCCGAGGACATCCCGATCGCGTTGGCAACGATCGGCCCGAAGAACGTCGAGCTCACCGCCGAGATGGCCGACATCTGGCAGACGATCCACTTCGTGCCCGACCGTTTCCAGCAGGTGTGGGGCGATGCGCTCGCTGCCGGTTCCGCCAAACGCGACCCGAACAAGGCGCCGTTGGAGATCATCGCCGGTGGCACGGTCGCGCTCGGTGCCGGAGCGCACGTCGACGAGGCCCGCGAGGCGGCGCGCGGGCTGATCGGCTTCTACGTCGGTGGGATGGGCGCGAAGTCGAAGAACTTCTACAACGACCTCTTCGTTCGGTACGGCTGGGAGAAGGAGGCCGCCGAGATCCAGGACCTCTTCCTGTCCGGCAAACGCGCCGAAGCCATCGCTGCGGTGCCCGACGAGTACATCGACCTCTCCGCGCTGATCGGCGACGAGGGTCGTGTACGCGAACGCATCCAGGTGTTCAAGGACGTCGGCGTCACGTACCTCAACGTCAACCCGCACGGCCCCGACCCGCTGGAGACGATCGAGAAGATCAAGTCCTGGGCCGAGTAACTGTCACACCGTGCCGGGCCTGACGTGACACGAGGGGCTGATCCGGGAATCGGTGACATCCTGTGACGGCGAGGTGTCCTCTGGCTCAGCAACGGTGGGCGACGGAACGGGAACCGCCCGAGGATCTGGTGTGCACGTGTTCGGTGTGATTGACTCGCGCGATGAGCGACATGGAAGACACCGGCGAGATCGACATGACCATCGAGACCGAGGTCATCGACGTCGACGGTGACGGCGTGGCCGACGCCGTGGTCGAGACCACCACCACGATCATCGACGTCGACGGCGACGGGGTCGCCGACATCGTCCAGGAGACCACGATCACGGCGATCGACGTCGACGGTGACGGCGAGGTCGACATCATCGACGAGACCACGATCACCGCAGTCGACGTCGACGGTGACGGCGAGTTCTCCGAGGACGAGATCGAGGTCGAGGAGACCACGGCGGTCCGCGAGGACCTGCTCGACGAAGGCTGAGTCCGGCTCGGCGACGCCGAGCCGGTCTCAGAAGAACTGATCGATGAGGACCGGGTTGCCGTCCGGGTCGGTCAGCGTGATCGAGCCTGCACCGGTCGAACCGGGCTCGATCGCGCTGTCGACCACGAGTCCTGCGTCTTCCAGTGCACGTTGCAGGTCGCGGACATCGGTGAAGTCCTCGATCCGCTCCATCCGGGTGGTGAGCCCCGGATTGAAGGTCAGCATGTTGCGCTCGAACATGCCGTGGAACAACCCGAGGGTCGTCTCGCCGTTCTTGAGGATGAGCCATCCGTCGTCGGCGCTGCCGCCGGTCTCCACGAAGCCGAGCCTGGTGTAGAAATCGCGCGAGGCGTCGAGATCGGCGACGTTCAGCGACAGCGAGAACACTCCCAACTCTTGGGTTCCCGGCAGAGACGGGTCGGTGGCGGCCACGGTGGGCATGGCGTCGGGGTCGAAGCCACCGGTGGTCGTGTCGTCGCTCACGAGCCAGGCGTCATCAGCGCGAAGACGGCGCCGTGAGGGTCGGCGATCGTCACGAACGTGCCGACTTCGGGCACCGTGACGGGGTCGTTGAGGACCTGGCCGCCGAGCTCTCGTGCCTGTGCGGCCATCGCCGCTGCATCGTCGACGGCGAAGTAGACGGTCCAGAACGACGGCATGCCGTCGGCCGGTGGCGCCATGGCACCGGCGATACCGTCGGCGCTGCCGCCGGCGACGTTGAAGACGGTGTAGTCGCCGGTCGGCATCGGTGCCGTTTCGCTGGTCCAACCGAAGACGGCGTTGTAGAACGGGGCCACGGCGGCGGGGTCGGGCGTGATCAGCTCGCTCCAGGTGAACGCGCCATGCTCGTTGACCACGCCAGCGCCGATGTGCTCGATCGCCTCCCACATGCAGATCACGGCACCGGCTGGGTCGGCGATGACGGCCATCCGACCAGCGCTCATCACCGCCATCGGTGGCTGCATCACCGTCCCGCCGGCCGGTTCCACCTTGCCGACGGTGGCGTCGATGTCGTCGACGGTGACGTACGTCGTCCAGACCGGCGGCATCCCGGACGCCACCATCTCCGGCGAGAGCTGCATGATGCCGGCGGCGGCCTGCCCGTCCAGATCGGCCATCGTGTAGTGGACGCCGTCGGTGTCGGTCGGCTGGTCGTCGTAGTGCCACCCGAACAGCGCGCCGTAGAACTCCTTGGCGGCGGCAGGATCCGGTGTCGCCAGGTCGATCCAGCTCGGTACGCCGTGCGCATACGAGGTCATCGTGGTCATCAGGTCCCCTCCCGATCGGTGTTGACGCGGCCCCCGCCGCGCCGTCGACCGTATGCGGCAGGCACCGTCCCGACAAGAGACAAATGGTGAACGCCGGTCGTGTTGATTCGACGGAGGAAGTCGGGCCACGCCGCCCTGCCGGGACGGACGCACGTTGCCGAGCCTCTCGTACGCGCTGCGGATCGATCAGTCGAGGGCGACCGGCGGCGTCGACTCGCTGAGGTTGTTCCACAGGTCGGCGTCGGGCATCCCCATGATCGCCTCGCGGACCGCGTCGGGGTAGCGCAGGTTCGGCGTCGACGGATCGTAGGGCGGCTGTGCGACCGCCTCGTCGGGACGGTCGAACCCGGCAGGCTTGGTGAGCCGTGCCAGTTCGTCGTCGCTGATCCCGCACAGCCCCTGTACCTCGGGGTCGATCCACTGTCGCTCGTCGATGTCGCGGCCGACGCACACCTCGAGGCTGAGGTGTTCGGGTCCGGCGAAGTAGATCGACTGGATCATGCCGTGATCGAGTGGGCCCATCACCTGGATGCCGTGGCTGCGGATGCGATCGCGCATGGTGAGCAGCTCGTCGATCGTGTCGACGTTGAACGCAACGTGCTGCATCGTTCCAGCGGTGACCGGGTTTCCGGCGTTGCCCGAGTGGGTCACGCCCCACTGAGGCTCGGTCGGATTGCCAGGCGCCTGGACGAAGGCGATGTAGCTGTCGCCGGACAACTCGACGAACCCGTGGAACGTGTTCGCCACACCGTGCATCCAGTACAGCGCTCGGGTCGGACACCCCAGCACATCGGCGAAGAACGTGAGCTGGGCCTTCATGTCGGCGGTCGACAGCGCCAGATGGTTCACACCGTTGGGGTGCAGGTCGCGGCGCAGGCTTGGCGCCGGTCGCCCGGTACAAGGTGAGGTGCGGCGCCGGCTTCTCGGTGATGCTCATGATTCAAGTTGAGCACAGCGAATCGGTCGACGGTGACCGCAGAGTCTGGACCCTGAGATCTGGATCGTGGCGTCTGGATCGTGGCGTCTGGAAGGATGCTCGCCATGGCTGACCAGAAGATGACCGAATCGGAACGCCAGGAGTTCCTGGCCGGACTGCACGTCGGCGTGCTCGGCGTCGAACGTCCGGACGGCCCGCCGCTCGTGGTGCCCGTCTGGTACTCCTACGAACCGGGCGGCGATGTCGAGGTGTTGACCAGCGCCTCCTCGGTCAAGGGTCGGCTCGCCGCCGCCGCCGGTCGTGCGTCGCTGTGCGCGCAACAGGAGGAGCTTCCGTACAAGTACGTCAGCGTCGAGGGCCCGATCGAGGTGGTCTCGCTCGATGCGGAGGCGTCGCGGGCGGCGGTCGAGCCGATGGCGATCCGCTATCTCGGCGAGGAGATGGGCCGGGGCTATGCGGCCACGAGCGTCGGCCCCGATGACGTGGTCATCCGGCTGCGTCCCGACCGCTGGTTCTCCGTCGACTACTCCAAACCGGCCTGACCGTCCCCGCCGTTTGCGTGCGGATTCGGGTGACCCGTCCCACCGAGATCCACGCGCGGAGACGTGAATCTGCGCGCAGACGTGAATCTGCGCGCGGACGTGAAGTCGGCCCTGGCTCAGGCGGGTGCGTGGAGCGGCCAGGGTGACACGTGCTCGAAGATGCGAGCGAGCCGCAGACACTGGTCCTCGCGGTGGCGGGCGGTGGTGATCATCAGCCCGACGGGGAGGCCGGCGGCGGTGAGTCCGGCCGGCACGGTGATCGACGGCAGGTTCACCACGTTGGCCAACATGGTGAGGAGCGCGGCGCTGCCGGCATGGCAACGCTGTCCGGCGATCTCGGTCGGCATCGGGCCCTCGGCGGCGAACGGCGCACATGGGTTGGTGGGCGTGAGCAAGACGTCGATCTGCTCGAACAGTTCGGCCACGTGCAGTTCCAGCCCGCGACGGGCCTTCTCGACCTTCGCGAACTGGGGCAACGTCACCGTCCGGTTGCGGCGCCAACCTCCGACCACCAGTGGGTCGAGTTCGTCGAGGCGTTCCTCCCAGTCGTCGGGTACGTCGACGAACTGGTCGGCGCCCTCCATGAAGGCGTAGATCCGGATGAAGTCGTCGATCCGTACGTCGAGGCCCGTGTCGACGAGTTCGGCCGCACTCGTCAAGGTGGCTGCAGCCCGTTCGGTGATGCGCACCACCTCCGGATCGGTGGCGACGAATCCGAGGTCAGCGGACCACGCCGAACGCAGCCCGGCGACATCGAGTCGTTCGATCGCGTCGGCGTACCTGATGCCTGGCGCCGGCAGGCTGGTGCGGTCGCGCATGTCCGGCCCGACGGCGACGTCGAACAGCAGGGCGGTGTCGGCGATGGTGGTCGCCAATGCGAAGTTGACTGCATTGGCTGCGTGCCGGGTGACCCCGAACGTGGGGATGCGGCCGTAGGTCGGCTTCAACCCCGGCAGACCGCACGACGCCGCCGGCCCGCGGATGGATCCGCCTCCGTCGCTGGCCGTGCCGAACGCAATCGTTCCCGCTGACACGGCGGCCGCGGTGCCGCCACTCGATCCTCCGGGTGTTCGGTCGGGGTTCCACGGGTTGCGGGTGATCCCGTGCAGCGGGCTGGCGGTGTATCCGAACGCGCCGAACTCCGGCGCGGCTGTCTTGCCGACAGGGATCGCCCCCGCGGCGCGGAAGCGCTCGACGTGGATGTCGTCACGCACCGCCGGGGGAGCGTCGGCGTACCAACGCGAACCCCGAGTGGTCGGCAGACCGATGCAGTCCTCGAGGTCCTTCACTCCGAACGGCACGCCGGCCAGAGCGCCGAGCCGCTCACCGGCGGTTCGAGCTCGATCGACCTCGTCAGCCGCCGCGAGCGCGCCGTCGGCGTCGACGTGGACGAAGGTGTTGAGTCGCTGCTGCTGGTCGTCGATCCGGCGGAGTGCGGCGTCGACGACCTCTCGCGCAGATACGACGCCGGTGCACACATCGGATGCTGTTCGACCGACGTCCCCGAGGTCCATCGCCGGATGGTACCGACCGGTGCCCGTGCGGGGCCGACCGGTTCGGTCAGTCGAGGCTCGGGAAGTAGATCTGCCAGGCGAGCAGAGACTTCGCAGCAAGGCTGAGCACGAGGTAGGCCTTCTCGCCGTAGACGTAGTCGGTCCACTTTCCGATGCTCTGGTACTGCAGCCACTGGTTGAGTCCGAAGCTGAAGAACAGCACGAACTGCACGATCACGATCCCGTAGACGAAGCCGGGCACGGTCTCCGAGCCGACGATCTGGATCAGGATTCCGACCCATGGCGCGATGCCGGCGATCGTGCCGAACCAGAACGGCATCATGGTGGTGGCCGTCCGGCCGGGAGGGTTCATACGCTCTTGGATCCAACCGAAGAGGATCATCGCCACGTTCGCGCCGATCACGGCGACCACCGCGGTGATGTTCGTGATGCCGCTGTAGAAGCCGATCAACACCACCATGATCGTGGCGCTGACGGAGTACTCGACCCATCGGAACCGGTTGATGCCGCCGCGCAGGTCGGACTCGTAGGTCGGGCGGGCGAACGTCGCGGTCACCAGGTGGTCGATCGCCGCGAG
Organism: Ilumatobacteraceae bacterium; assembly: GCA_963698435.1. Taxonomy (GTDB): domain Bacteria; phylum Actinomycetota; class Acidimicrobiia; order Acidimicrobiales; family Ilumatobacteraceae; genus Sva-07. The sequence continues at coordinate 218,660 of CAVOQV010000018.1, forward strand.
AGCGAGGAACAGCCCGATCGCGAACCCGATTCGTACATCGAACAGGGGCTCGGCGGTTGGTACTCGAGTGCCCGGCGGGCCCTCGGGGAACGTCGACACGACCTGGATGACGAAATCGCCGGACAGCACCACGATCAACACTGCTTGTGCGGCGTGTAGGACCGTGAGGCCGATGTTCCACTTCCGGAGGTTCGCGAGCCGCTCGGGTGTGACGCCGGTCGCGATGGTCGGCCCGTCGTCGATGGGTTCGGGGACCTGCGGGGTGTGCTCGCTGTCGGTGGTCTTGTCGGTCATCGTGTCGATCCTTCCCTGAGCCCGACGAACTTGAACGAACGGGTGGCATCAGTCTTCACCACCTGTGTCAAGCTGGCGGTGATGAGCAGATGCTGTTCACCGTCCAACGACACGTCGCCAGAGCGCCGGGATCAGCAGATCACCCCGGGTGACGCAACCTCCGTCGAGCTCGTCGAGTTGCCCGGCGGCGAGTTCTGGATGGGAGCTCCTGATGGTGACGGCTCTCCGGCCGACGGGGAGGGACCGGTCCATCTGGTCCGTCTCCGGCCGTTCTCGATCGCCCCGACCACCGTCACCAACGCCCAGTTCGCAGCGTTCTGCGACGACACGGGGTACGTGACCCTGGCCGAGTCCGACGGTTGGTCGTTCGTGTTCGGTGGACTGCTGCCCCGCGACTTCCCTCCCACGCGCGGGGTGGCTGCCGCGCCGTGGTGGCGTCAGGTCGAGGGCGCGGACTGGCGCCATCCGGCCGGGCCCCACACCACGTTCGCCGACGTCCCCGACCATCCCGTCGTGCACGTCACGTGGGACGACGCTCTGTCCTACTGCCGCTGGAGTGGCACCCGCCTGGCGACAGAAGCCGAGTGGGAGTACGCCGCCCGTGGCGGCCTCGACCGCCGGCGCTTCCCCTGGGGTGACGATCTCGAACCCGGTGGTGAGCATCGGATGAACGTGTTCCAGGGCGAGTTCCCTCGCGTCAACACCGTCGCCGACGGGTTCGCTGGGACCGCACCGGTGCGTTCGTTCCCGCCCAACGGGTACGGGCTGTACGAGACGTCCGGCAACGTGTGGGAATGGTGCGCGGACTGGTTCTCGCCTGACACCTACCGCGAGAGCGAACGACGCTCGCCCCGTGTCGACCCCGCCGGCCCGCCGGGCGGGACGCACCGCGTGATGCGGGGCGGCTCCTACCTGTGTCACGACTCGTACTGCAACCGCTACCGGGTCGGGGCCCGCAGCGCCAACACTCCGGACAGCACGACCGGCAACACGGGCTTCCGCGTCGCTCGTTGAGCGGCCGCCCGCTCGTCGACGGCAGTCGATCGGTGCCGATCCCCGGAACTCCAGGCGCGGCGATCGATGTGGGGCTCAGGTGCCGCAGAACGTGCGGTAGTCGCCGCCCGTATCGGTCGGTGCCGGCACGGCGTAGCGGTCGGCGCCCCGCCGTCGCTCGAACGGGTGGGTGACCACGTCGAGGAACTCGTCGAGTGCCTGTCGATCGCCCCAGCTCGCAGCCGTGAGTACCTCTTCGACGATGTGGTTGCGCGGGATGTAGATCGGGTTGTCCCGATCCATCTGATCGGCGATCGCCCGGCGGTCGTCGCCGATGAGTGGAAGCCAGCGGGTCGTCCAGGCGTCGAACGCCTCGGGCTCGGCGAACAGTGCGCGGGCGGTGGTGGCGTCACCCCGAACGACCGCCGACAGCGCCCGCAGACACGTCGTGTAGTCGACGCGCTGCTCGGCCATCAGCGACAGCAGGTCACCGATGAGGTCGTCGCCGTCCGTCCTGTCGGCGTCGAGGCCGAGTTTGGCGTGCATCTCAGCGCTCCATGCCGCCTGGAACCGCTCGGGGAAGGTCTGCAGTACCGCCGTTGCGGACTCGATCGCACCGTCGGTGTCGTCGCCGAACAGCGGCAACATCGCCTCGGCCAGTCGTGCCAGATTCCACGTGGTGATCGCCGGCTGATTGCCGTAGGCGTAGCGGCCACCGTGGTCGATCGAGCTGAAGACCGTGGCCGGGTCGTATGTGTCCATGAACGCGCACGGTCCGTAGTCGATCGTCTCGCCGGAGATCGTCGTGTTGTCGGTGTTCATCACACCGTGGACGAATCCGACCGCCATCCAGGTGGCGACGAGTTTCGCTTGTACGGCGACCACGTGGTCGAACAGCGCCAGCGGGGGGAGTTCGGCAGCTGCGGCGTCGGGGGCGTGGCGGCCGATCGCGTAGTCCGTGAGCTTGTTCAGGAGTTCGAGGTCACCGGTCGCCGCCGCGTACTGGAACGTACCGACGCGCAGATGGCTCGACGCCACCCGGGCGAGCACGGCGCCGGGCACGTGGACGTGACGCCCGCCGACCTCGCGGACGATCGACTCGCCCGTCGCGACGACGGCGAGTGCTCGCGTGGTCGGGATCCCGAGCGCGTGCATCGCCTCGCCGATCACGTACTCGCGCAGCATCGGCCCCAACGCCGCGCGCCCGTCGCCGCCGCGGGCGAACGGCGTGCGGCCCGATCCCTTCAGGTGGAGGTCGCGTCGCGTGCCGTCGTCGGCGACGACCTCGCCGAGCAGCAGCGCCCGTCCGTCGCCGAGCCGTGGCGAATAGCCGCCGAACTGATGCCCGGAGTAGGCCTGCGCAACGGTGGTGACGCCGGCGGGCATGGCGTTGCCGGCCAGCAGTGCGACACCCTCGGGGGAGCGCAGTGCCTCGATGTCGAGCCCGAGTTCGGCCGCCAGTGCCTCGTTCACGATCACCAGCGACGGGTCCGCCACCGCTTCGGCCTGCCACGGTTGATGCAGCCCGACCAGCTCCCGGGCGAACGAGTCGTCGAGCGCGAACACGGGCCGTGCGGCAACGGTCATCCTCCCAGCCTAGGAACGCGATGCGCCGCAGCGCCCACGTACGCAACGTGGCAGGCGCATCGTGAACGGGGAATCACGCAAGTCGTCGACGGCAGCCCATCGGTTCGAACTGGTTCCGGTAGCTGCGCGAACCTGGGGAGTACCTCTACTCGTTCGGCCCGCCACCCCCGCCCGAGTTCCTCGAACCCACCGACATGGCCGACCTCATCGCTACATCCACCTGAGGCGTCACCACCTCTCATCGAAAGGTTGCACACGAATGGGATTCCGACTCGGCAACATCAACGGACGGGCGGTCCTCGTCCACGGCGAGTACTACACCGACATCGCCACGCACTCCTCGGGGGCACTCGGCGCCGATCCGATGGAGGCGCTCGCCCGACCCGACCTGCTGTCCGAGCTCTCCGCCACCCTCGACGAGTCCTCGGTCACCGGTCTGCTCGCCGACGTGGTGCTCGGGCCGCCGGTCCCGCGACCGCAGAAGTCGTTCGGCATCGGACTCAACTTCGCCTCTCACGTCGCAGAGACCGGACGCGAATCGCCGGACAGTCCGCTCGTGTTCACGAAGTTCCCGTCGTGCCTCGTCGGCCCGACAGCGGACGTCGAGATCCGCAGCGACGGCTGCGACTACGAAGGCGAGCTCGTCGTCGTGATCGGTGACGGCGGTCGAGACATCGCAATCGGCGATGCGTGGAACCATGTCGTCGGCGTCACGATCGGCCAGGACATCTCCGATCGCCCCGCCCAGTTCGCCGCCAAGCCACCCCACTTCGATCTCGGCAAGTCGTTCGACACCTTCGGTCCGATCGGCCCGGTGCTCGTCTCCACCGACGAGCTCGCCGACCGCGACGCCCTCCACATCGTGTGCTCGATCAACGGCGAGGTGCGCCAGGACGGCAACACCGCCGACCTGATCTTCGACGTCCCCACACTCGTCAGCTTCCTGTCGTCGATCACCACGCTCGTCACCGGTGACATCATCTTCACCGGCACGCCCGAGGGCGTCGGCGCGGCCCAGGGCAAGTTCCTCGCAGACGGCGACGTGATCACCACGACCATCGACGGCGTCGGCACCATGACGAACCGGGTGGTTCGCATCAGCGATCCGCGGCCGATCCGCGGCTGACCCGTCGTGCTGTCTGGTCGTTCGAGACCGACGGCGGCACCGACCTCGCGGACGAACCGCCCGCTTCGGCTTCGACCACCTCGTCGCGCAAGGCTGGCAAGCAGGCACGCACGCCCACACCTGACCGAGTGCTGTCGGGTCAGATCCCCGCAGCACGACTGGGAGCACCGATGACCAAGCGACCCACTGCACCACGCATCGAGCCGATCGATCTCGACGACGTCACCGACGACGAGCTGCGCGACACCCTCGCCGGCGCGCTCACACTCGACGGGCGGCCGCTGAACATCTTCGGCGTCCTGGGACACCATCCGAAGCTGCTGAAGCGCTTCAACCTGCTCGGCGGGTTCATCCTCAACAAGGGGTTGATCCCCGAGCGTGAACGCGAGCTCGTGATTCTCCGAGTGGGTTGGAACGCGCAGGCCGTGTACGAGTTCGGTCAACACACCGTGATCGGCAAACGCTGCGGACTCACCGACGTCGAGATCGCTGCGCTGACCACGTCGCCCCACGATCATCCGTGGAGCGCCGACGACCGCGCGCTGATCGCGCTCGCTGACGACCTCGCCGCCGACGACTGTGTGGCCGACGGAACCTGGCTCGCGCTCACCGAGCGTTGGTCCGATGCCGAGTTGGTCGAGCTGTTGATCGTCGCTGGCTTCTATCGACTCGTGTCGGGTTTCCTCAACTCGGCCGGCGTCCAACTCGACGACGGCGTCCCCGGCTTCCCGACCGGAGTGTGAGATCGGTCGTCACGACGTCATGCCGCCGAGACCGACCAGGCCGCGGGCCAGCTCGATCTCACCCATGTGCCGCAGGCCGTGCTGGTAGAGCCAGCACTCGAACGCGTCGAGCACCGTGATGCCCTGCGGACCAGCGCATCGAGCGCTGTACGTGGTGGCGATCATCGGCGGGTAGGGCTTGGAGATCAGAACGCGGGTGAAGTCTGCGGGATCCATCGAGCGCAGGTGCGCCTCGGTGCGATCGAACACCGCCCGTTGGTACTCCTTGTAGGCGTCGTAGTCGCCGATGCGTTGGGCCACCATCTCGTCGACGGTCTTGTGTTTCCCGTGGTCGGCGATCGTCAACTGCACGCGGTCCTGCCAGTCGTCGTTCCAGATCGGCGGCTCGCCGGTGATCATCATGAACGAACCGTCGTGCACGTTGACGTAGTGGAACAACGAGAACGCGATCGGCAGCACGCCCTCTCGCTCGAAGTGGTTCACGTGCTCGAGGTCCATCGTGTCGACCGCCTGGTAGTACAACGAATGCATCGTGCGCATCCGCCGAGAGAGCGAGTCCTGGACCGGATCGGCCAACGGGGGACCGGCGTTGAGGTCGAGGTCGATGTCGGTCATCGTGTTCCTTCCGGTGGGGGCATGTCGGCGTTCACTGCGGTGTCGTCCGGGTCGGAGCCGGCTCGTGCAGTTCGATCATGTTGCCCGACGGGTCGAGCAGGAAGGACTGGCGCGCGGCGCCGACCCCGCCCGGGTCGCTGACGTCGATGCCGCGATCTCGCAGCTCGGCGACGGTGGCGTCGAGGTCGGCGACCTGGACGGCGAAGTGCTGGCCGTGGTTGTTCGGGACCTCGCCCTCGATCAGATGGACCTGCTGTGCGCCGATGTCGAGCCATGCCCCACGGAAGGAGAAGTCGGGACGGTCGGTACGAGCCGCCAACCCGAGCACGTCGGTGTAGAAGTCGATGCTCTCGGCCGCGTCGCGCACGTTGATCGACACGTGATGGACCCCGAGCGGCTGCACCGCCTCAGTGTGGCAGACGACCACACCGGGATCTCACCTGGCGACTCAGGTGCGTGCGGCGTCGAGCAGCTCAGGTGCGTGCGGCGTCGAGCAGCATGCGGCGCTCGGCGGTCGCCAACACCCGTCGAGCGGCCGTGACGGCGTCGGGGTCGACCGAGATCGACGTGATGCCGAACCGCACCAGGTGCTCGGCGAATGCCGGGTTGCGTGACGGGGCCAGCCCGCACAGCGACGAGGTGATGCCGACCTCGCGGCAGGCGGTGACGATCTGCCCGATCGCCCAGAGGACCGCGGCATCGCTCTCGTCGAACAGCTCGGCCAGCATTTCGGAGTCGCGGTCGACACCCAGCATCAGTTGCGTCAGGTCGTTGCTGCCGATCGACACGCCGGCGATGCCGAGGGCGGCGTAATCGGAGATCCGGGCGATCACCGACGGCACTTCGGCCATCACCCAGGTGACGAGCCCGCGCTGTCGTCCGAGTCGGCTCGCGTCGATCGCTTCCAGGCAGGCCTCCAGTTCCCACTTGGTCCTGACGAACGGGATCATCACCTGCAGGTTCGGAAACTCCTCGCGCACCCGGCCGAGCGTCTCCAGCTCGAGCGCGAACGTCTCGGGATCCTTGATGTAGCGGTAGCAGCCCCGGTAGCCGATCATCGGGTTCTGTTCCTCGGGCTCGAACTGCTCGCCGCCGGTGAGGCCACGGAACTCGTTCGACCGGAAGTCCATCGTGCGGTAGACCACCGGGCGCGTCCCGAACGCGCCGGCGATCTGGCCCAGCTGCGCCGACATCGAACTGATGAACTCGTCGCTGCGACCGTCGGCGATCAACGCGCGTGGGTGCTGCCCACCGAGAGCGTCGACGACCATGAACTCGCCGCGCAGCAGCCCGACCCCGTCGACGTCGAGCGCCGCGACTTCGGCAGCTCGGTCGGCCATCGCCAGATTGACGTACAGCTTGGTGGCCGTCACCTCGGACACGGTCGCAGGTGTCGGGGTGGAACGCTCGACCTCTCGGCTCGCGATCACCGCCGGGAGATGGCTGGCACGGTCGCCGGCGAACACCTGGCCGGCGGCGGCATCGACGGTCACCATGTCGCCGTTGCGTAGCGTCGTCGTCGCCGTGCGCGTCCCGACGATCGCCGGGAGCCCGAGTTCGCGGCTGACGATCGCGGCGTGGCACGTGCTGCCGCCGGCGTCGGTGACGAGCGCCGAGGCGCGCCGCATCGTGGCGACCCAGTCGGGTGAGGTCATCTCGGCGACGAGGACGTCGCCGTCGGCGAGCAGGTGGCCGTCGGCCGGTGATGTCAGGATCCGTACACGCCCCGATGCATTGCGATCGCCGACCCCGAGGCCCTGCAGGATCGGCGTCTCCGACGTGTCGAGCGTCGAAGGTTCGAGGGTGGTCAGTGGCCGGGACTGGACGACGAACAGGTCGTCGCCGACGAACGCCCATTCGACGTCCTGCGGGCTGCCGTAGTGCCGTTCGATGTCGAGACCGAGCCGTGCGATCCGGACGACCTCGTCGTCGGTCAGGACGCGGCGCCAGCCCTCGGCAGCGTCGAGTTCCTCGAGGACGTCGCCGTCGGGACCGGTGGTGATGCGCACCGACTGGCACCCGATCCGCACGTCACGCAACATCTTCGTTGCCCGATCGACGTGGTACGTGTCGGGCTCGACCCGCCCGGACACCACGACCTCGCCGAGGCCGAAGGCCGCCTCGATCACGACCTGCTCGCGCACGGCGGGGTCCACCGTGAACATCACGCCGGAGCGATCCGATGCCACCATCTGTTGGACGATCACGGCGATCGCCGGCTCGTCGAGCAGCCCGCGATCGACGCGGTACGACGCGACGCGTTCGCCGAACAGCGATGCCCAGCAGTCGGTGACCCGTGCGAGGAGTTCGGGCCCGCGGACGTTGGTGAACGTCTCGTTCATCCCGGCGAAGGATGTGTCGGTCGAGTCCTCTGCAGTGGCCGACGATCGAACGGCCACTCTGACGTCCGGTCCCAGTTCCTCCAGACGCGCGATGGCATCGTCAGCGAGCGCGTCCGGCAGGGTGCAGGCACGGACGGCCTCTCGCAGCCGGCGCGCTGCGTCGGCCAAGGCCTCCGGTGTCAGTTCGGCGGCGTGCCGGGCGTGGTCGGCCAGTTCTTCGCGGAGCCCGGCGTGCCGCATCGCGTCGAGGTATGCCTCGGCCGTGATCACGAACCCCGGTGGGACGGGAAACCCGGCGGCGATCATCTCTCCGAGGTTTGCTCCCTTGCCTCCGACCAGTTCGACGTCGGCCAGACCGACCTCGGAGAGATCGACGATGCGACGGACTTGGGTCAATTGCGCCATGGTCAGCTCCCTCGGGACAGGTCGCGGGATCGTCCCGCGATCCACTGCCAGCGTCCCCCGCGGCCGCCCTGTGGAGCCAGTGCCGAACGTCCCTCCCCCGACTCGGCGATGGTCTCGCGTCGTGGGATCGCTGAACCGGGCCTGAGGCGTGACGCCTACAGGCCGTCGAGGTCGTAGATGCCGCGTGCGGGCTCGTCGGCGGGGTCGATCTCCAGGTCCTTCAGGAGGCCGTGGCGCAGGTCGTAGGCCCAGCCGTGGACGTGCGCACGCATGTCGTCGCCCCAGCGGCGCTGGACGAACGAGGTCGAGCACAGCCGGTACACCTGTTCGCGCACGTTGAGCTCGACGAGGCGCTGGTGGCGCAGTTCGGGGTCTGCGATGGCGTCGAGTTCGTCGTGGTAGATCCGGTAGACGTCCTTGATCGTGCGCAGCCACTTGTCGATCAGCCCGTGGTACGAACCGTCGACCGCCGCCGCCACACCACCACAGCCGTAGTGGCCGCACACGATGACGTGTTCGACGCCGAGCACCTCGACCGCGAACTGCAGGACCGACATCAGGTTCATGTCGGTGTGAACGACGAGGTTGGCGATGTTGCGGTGGATGAACATCTCGCCACTGCGGACGCCGACCATCTCGTTCGCGTTCACCCGGCTGTCCGAACACCCGATGAACAGGTACTTCGGGTGCTGACCGGTGGCAAGCCGCTCGAAGTGGTCGGGGTCCTTGGCCAGTTCGTCTGCAACCCACCGGCGGTTGTTCTCGAACAGCTCGTCGTAGCTCGGCGTCGGCACATCGAGAGCCTGCCACACGTACTCGGCGATACCCACGACAGATCAGTGGAAGTTGAGTTCCGGTAATGATTTTCGTATCATTCTGCCATGGCTTCTCGAACCGTTGTTGAGGATGCGCCAACAGGCGAGATCGTCGACGGGGGTACCTGGACGTTCCTGACCAATCACAGCCACGTCCTGATCTGCCTCGCACGAGATCCGAATCTCCGGTTGCGGGATCTCGCCGATCAGGTCGGGATCACCGAACGGGCCGTCCAGGGCATCGTGAAGGACCTCGAGGCCGCCGGGTGCCTGACGCGGCACCGTGAAGGCCGCCGGAACCGCTATGACATCGTCGCCGACCGACCGATGCGGCACCAGGTCGAACAGCACCACGTGGTCGGTGACCTCCTCGGCGCCATGGTTCCGATCGGGCGCTGAACCGCCCGGCCGACAGCTCGATGATCGGCGCCCCTCAGCCGCGGTGCGTCGCGGCCGATGTGGCTGTGGTGTCGAGGTCGATGCCGGAGCTGCAGTTGATGTGACGTCGTCGGACGCGTGGTCCGAGCCCGGGGTCAGGACTGCGGCGGTGGCGGTGGTGGCGGGGTGCTCGGCGGGCCGCCCGGAGTCGGCGGTTCCGTCACCGCTGGTGGCGGCGGTGGTGCTGGTGGCGGCGGGCCGCTCGGGTCCGCGGGCGGTTGCGCCGCGCCGCCGGTCGGTGCCGCCATGGGTGGCGGTGGCGGTGGTGGCGGTGTGGTGGCTCCCGGAGGCGACGTCGGGGTGTCGACGACCGCGCCGCCGGCTGGCGGCGTGGCGCCCTTCGAGCGCTTGGCGAGCACGACAGCCAGTGCGGCGACGGCAGCAACGACGGCAACGATCGCGACGATGATCAACACCGAGGAACCGCTGTCGTCGCCCCCGGGTGTCCATTCGGCGGTCATGGTGGCGTCTCCGTCGGTGACGAAGTCCGCGTCGGGCTTGACGTTCCAGGTGGCGGTAGAGCCGTCGGTCGACGACGCATTGTTCTCGCCGAGCGAGCCGGGTGCGGTGACCGTGAACTTGATCGTGAACAGGTCGTCGAGGCTGACCCCGAGCATCTCGGTCATCATCTCGGTGTCGGCGGGGTCGCCGGCGATCTCATCGACGCCCTCGAGCACGGCGTTGAATCGCGTGCCGTCGTCGTCCTGCTCGATCGAGAACGTCGATGTCTCGTCACCGAGGGAGTTCAGGTCGGCGACCGGGACGCCGCTGACGGTGCAGCCGACTCCGACCTGGCCGTTCTCGTCGACTTCGCGAGTGCTCACGTCGTACTGGGTCAGTTCTTGCGTGAGGTCGCCGCACGGATCGTCTCCGCCGGTGAACTCCTCGAGCAGCGCATCGCCGGACAGTTCGTCGAGTGCCCCAGCGTCTTCGCCGAGAAGGCCGGCAAGCTCCTCGAGCTGTTCGGTGTCGATCAGCACGAGGTAGTCGAGGTCGGCTGTGGCGTCGTCCTTGATCGTGAATGTGGCTTCGACCGTGAAGCATCCTGCGAGGAGTACGCTCGTCGCGGCGATGGTGAGCGCCGACGCAGCAGTCCGGATGGTTCGACGGTTCATGCCTGACACCGTACCCTTGCGTCGGGGAGCCCTCCGGGAATATGTACCCCATGGGGTATGTTTGATGCTGTACTACGGCCATCGTGAAGCCCGATGGCCACCAGTCGAAAGGCGCAACCATGAAGTTCACGCAGTACTACCTCGAGTGTCTGTCGCAGGCCTCGTATCTGATCGGTGACGAGACGACCGGACGCGCGGTCGTCGTCGATCCACGCCGCGACATCGACGAGTACGTGCGCGATGCAGCAGCTGATGGCCTCACGATCGAGTTGGTGATCGAGACGCACTTCCACGCCGATTTCCTCTCTGGTCACCTCGAGTTGGCGGCAGCCACGGGTGCCGAGATCGGCTTCTCCGCCGTGGCCGAAACCGAGTTTCCGTCGCGCAAGCTCACCGATGGAGAGCGAATCTCGCTCGGGGACGTCCAGCTCGAGATCCGTCACACGCCGGGTCACACGCCGGAGTCGATCAGCATCGTCGTGTGGGAGCACGCCGACGACGAAGTGCCGTACGGAGTGTTGACCGGTGACGCGCTCTTCATCGGCGACGTCGGTCGCCCTGACCTGCTCGCCTCGCTCGGCTACACCCGCGACGAACTCGCCGACAAGCTGTACGAGAGCCTGCACGGAAAGCTGCTCACGCTGCCGGACGCCACCCGTGTGTACCCGGCCCATGGTGCCGGTTCGGCGTGCGGCAAGAACCTGTCGACGGAGACCTGGTCGACCATCGGTGACCAGCGCGTGAACAACTATGCGCTCGTCGCGCCGGACAAGGAGACCTTCGTGGCGCTGGTCACCGAAGGCCAGCCGCCGGCGCCGTCGTACTTCGTGTACGACGCGGTGCTGAACCGCAAGGACCGCCCCCTGCTCGACGAGACCTCGCCCCTCGAGCCCCTCGACCTGGATTCGGCGACCCGCCTCGTCGACGATGGCGCCATCATGCTCGATGGCCGTTCGCCGGAAGAGTTCGCCCGTGGGCACCTGGTCGGTTCGGTCAACGTCGGTCTCGAAGGTCGCTACGCCGAATTCGCCGGCTCGGTGGTGCCGAGCGACGTCGACATCGTGCTCGTCGCCGATCCGGGGTTCGAGATCGAGGCGCGCAACCGTCTTGGTCGCATCGGGTTCGACCGGGTGGTGGGATATCTCGCCGACCCGCTGGCGGCGATGGCGGAGCATCCCGACCGCACGGCGCGGGCCTCGCGGCTGACCGTGCCCGAGTTCGAGCGGCGGCGCGCTGAGATCGATGGGCTCCAGGTGGTGGACATCCGCAACCCCGGCGAGATCGCGATCGGCAGCATCGCGGGCTCGGTGCCGGTGCCGGTCGGGCAGCTCCCCGACAGCCTCGACCAGTTGGATCCCGACGCTCCGACCGTCGTGTACTGCGCTGGCGGGTACCGTTCGTCGGTGGCGGCCAGCGTGCTGCGTCGTGCCGGGTTCCGTGACGTTTCCGACCTCCTCGGCGGCTACGGCGCCTGGCTCGAGTTCGCCGGACCGTCGCTTCCTGCCCCGGTCTGATCCCCACGGGCCGCGTATCGGCCCCTAGCATCGACGGCGTGATCGTCGATCGGGTTCGAGGTGCCGCTCGCGGCGCCTGGGGCATCGGAGTCGAGACCTACGAACACTGGCGGGACCACCGAACGATCCGACTCGGTGCTGGTCTCGCCTACTACGGCTTGTTCGCCATCGTGCCCCTGCTGGCTCTGGCGCTCTCCGTCGCCGGTCTGGTGGTCTCGAGAGCTGACGTCCAGTCGTATTTCACCGACCAGCTCTCGGCGCTGCTCGGCGTCGATGCCGACGACGTCGCCCTGACTCTCGCGACGGCGCTCGACGGCACCGGGACGATCGCGGGCCTCGGCCTGATCGGGGCTGCCTCGCTATTCCTCACCGCGTCGGTGCTGGTCGTTGCCGTGCAGGACGCGTTCAACACGATCTGGGAGCGCCCCGTGCGATCAGGAATCCGCCAGACGGTGATTCGACGGCTCGTCGCGTTCGTCGTCGTGATCGGCGCCGGCGCGGTGATCATCGTGTCGTTCGTGCTCAACGCGATCGCCGGCGTGCTCGGTCGGGTGATGCCCGACGTGGCGTTCGTGGAGCCGCTCGAAGAATTGTTCGGCGCGGCCACGTCGTGGGCGCTGCTCGTTGCGGTGATCGCACTGTTGTTCCGCTATCTCACCGACATCCGCGTGCCGTGGCTGTCGGTGTTGGTCGGCGCTGCCCTCACCGCCGTCATGCTGGCGGCGGGGACCGCGCTGGTCGGCGCGTACCTGCAGCGCTACGCGGCCTCGTCGCTGGTTGCGGTGACCGGGAGTGTGTTCCTGTTGCTGCTCTGGATCTACTACGTGGGCCAGATCGTGCTGGTCGGCGTCGAGTTCACCCGAGTGCTCGCCCTCCGGGCGATGGAGTGGACACCGGCCGCTGCGGGCGGCTCAGCCTGTCGTGACGGGGAGGCCGGCGCCACTCCACGCGACGATGCCGCCGTCGACGTCGACCGCTGAGGTGAAACCGAGCTGTTCCATCACGTCGAGGGTCTGGCCGCTGCGGTTCCCCGATCGGCAGTACACGAGGTACGGGACGTCGCTGTCGAGCGCGGCCAGCTGGTCGGTGAAGTCGGCGTCGTAGAAGTCGACCAGGACTGCGCCTTCGAGGTGGCCTTCGGCGTACTCCTCGGGGGTGCGGACGTCGAGGACGACCAGGTCGTCGGGTGGATCCTCGGTGATCGATGCTGCCTCGTCGACCGAGATCGTGGAGATCCCGCTGATCTCGGTCGAGGCGTCGGCAGCGTCGCTGCCGGCTGCGGTGGCGGCGACATCTTCGGCGGGGTCGTCACCTCCGCACGACACGAGCAGGAGGCTGAATCCGGCGATGCCGGCGATGAGACCACGCGTGATCGACATGGCGCAATGATACCCCGAGGGGTAGCTCTTCATGTCTCGGTCGATCCGGTGCGGCAGAATGTCACCAGCATGAACGAGGTGCCCTTCTCCGATGTCATCGAACTGCCGGGCGGAGCGCGGATGGAGGTGCGCTCGACCACGGCGGCCGACGACGAGCGGATCTGTGCGCTCTACCACACGCTGTCGGTCGGCGATCGTCACCGTCGGTTCTTCGGGGCGTTCAAGCCGCACATCGAGTGGTGTCGGGAATGGGCTGACGTCTCGTCGCGAGGTGGGTACGGGGTGATCGCGATCGTCCACCGCGAGGGCGAACCCGAGGAGGTCGCGGGTGAGGCCGGGTACGCGCTCCGCGAAGATGGTGACGGCGACCTCGCCGTCACGGTCGCTCCGACGTGGCGTGGCTGGCTCGGGCCGTACCTGCTCGACGTCCTGGTCCGTCACGCCGGCGATGCCGGTCTCGCGAACCTGCAGGCCGAGGTGTTGCTCGAGAACGGTCCGATGCTCTCATTGCTGAGTCGGCGCGGTCCGGTTGCGCTGGGCCATGACGACGGGATGGTGCGTCTGACGATCGGGACGTCGGGGCCGGTGCCGACCTGGCCGCCCGCCGAGCGCCGCCCGCGTGTTCTCGTCGAGGTCGCCGGGCGGCGTTGGGCCGGCGAGCACGCTGCGGACGAGGCGGGTCTGTTGACCGCGATGTGCGCCGGGCCGGCGGCGCGCGGCGAGCACGGGTGCCCCGTCCTGGACGGTGGCCGGTGCGCGCTCGCAGACGGCGCCGACGCGATCATCGTGTTGCTCGACCCCGACGACGAGCGCAGCGCCGAACTCGTTCGTGCGCACCGTGAGCAGTCACCCGGCACCCCGGTGTTGGTCCGCCACCATGGGCCGGCCGACCGTGCCACCGATGACGCGGCCGCCGTGTTCGGTTGTATCGACGTCGAGCCGGATGGCGCCGATGCGGTGGCCCAAGTGCTCGCGTTGTTGGGGAGCCGCGTGCCGCCCGACGATCAGCGATAGAAGATCCGCAGCGCCGACGCCTCGATCACCGAGCCGTCCTCGGAGCTGAGGGAGAACATCACGAGTGCTCCTCCGACCTCGCCGGGGCTCGTGAACTCGAAGGTCTCGGTGTACGGACCCGGCTCCGGACCGCCGCTGCCGGTTACGAACCCCTCGAAGATCGGTTCGCCGTTGCCGTCGGCGCGCAGTTCAACGTCGACGGTGCCCTCGAACGCGAGGGCGGTTCCCGACACGGTGAGCGGGCTGGTGACCTCGGCCAGTGCCTCGGGTTCGTCGATCGTGATGTTCTCGCTCGCCGCACCGAGAATCCACCAGTCGTCGTCGTCGGTGAGCTGACGAACGAAGACCGTCGTGACCGGGCCGGTCTCGATCGCTCGCACCTCGACCTCGCCGGACCGGTTGTCGCCGGACAGGAACTCGCCGACGAACGGTTCTTCGAAGCCGAGGTAGTCGATGGCGAAACCGGTGGCTGCCTCGACCGGGTCGGTGTAGCGAACGTCGGTGTCGGGCCATGGCCAGATCGCCGTGCTGACGTCATCGGGGAGCGGTGGGGCTTCACTGGTCGCCGGGCTTTCCGTCGTGGCCGGCGCCTCGGTGGTGGCCGGAGTGTCGGTCGTGGCCGGTGCCTCGGTGGTCTCGACGACCGCAGTGGTCTCGGTGACGGTGTCGTTCGGCTCGCTGGTGCTCACCGAATCGTCGTCGTCGTCGTTGGCGATGAACACCAACGCGGCGACGAGTGCTGCCAGGATCACCGCCGCCCCGGCGATCAGCGGCCATTTCGGCCTGGTGCCGCCGGCGCCTTCGTCTGCAGTGGTGGGCGTGTCGGTCATGGTTTCTCTGGTCCTCTCAATCGGTGGTGTAACGCGGGATGGCGGCGACGCCGTCGGTCACGCCGAGCGTGTCGGCGATCATCACGGCGCCACCGAACAGCAGGGTGTCGCGTGCGAGTTCGTCGGCGTCGGCCGGGCGCCGGGAGACACCGTAGATGGCGCTCGACAGAGCCCAAGGTCATGGTGGCTGCACCATTGCCATCAGCTCGTCTGAGCAGCCAGACCGCGATCAACGCGTCAGGTGCCTCCGCGAGCGAGGAAGTCGCGCAGCGACGCGACCGTGGTCAAGTGCGGGTACTCGCGCTCGGCGATGTCGACTCCGGTCTGCTCCGAGAGTCGCGTCATGACCGCGAGATGGTCCATCGAGTCGAGCTGCAGCTCCATCCAGAAATCGACCTCGTGATCGAGGTCGGCCAGTTCTGGTTCGAGCTCCGGGGCGACGTCGGCGATCGCCGACAGGATCATCGTGACCAGGTCGACGCGTTCGTGTCCGGTGTTGTCGTGTCCGGTGTTGTCGGTCACAGGAGGTCCTCCGGGTGCTCGATGAGTTCGGCGAGGGTGGCGAGATATCGACTGCCGATCGCGCCATCGGTGGCACGGTGATCGGCGGCCAGGGTGGTGGTCGTGACGGGTCGGACCTCGACGCGGTCGTCGACGACCCAGGGTTGTCGACGTGTGCGGCCGAATCCGACGAGTGCCACCTGCGGCGGAGAGATCACGCCGTGGACGAGGTCGGCGCCCGTGTCGCCGAGGTGCGTCACCGTGATGGTCGCGCCGGTCATCCAACTGGCTCTGAGGTTGCCGGAGCGAGCTGCGGCGACGAGTTCTCGGAGTGCCTTCATGACCTCGTCGAGCGTGCGCTCGTCGGCTCGCTCGATCTGCGGCGTCACCAATCCGCCGCGGCGCAACGAGATCGCCATCGCGACGTTGACCGAATCGGCCCTCTCGAAATGGCCGTCGACCCAGAAGCCGTTGAGCTCTCGGTGACGGGCCGCCGCGAGCGCGACGCCTCTGATGAAGCAGGCCGCCGGCAGCATCCGCTCGGCGATGGAACGTTCTGCGTTCCGGGCGGCCAGCCAGGACTCGAGTCGACCCAGGTCGAGATCTCGCGCCAAGTGGTAGTGGGGGATCTCGCGGTTCGCGGTGGCCATGCGCTCCGCGATCAGTCGGCGCATCCGATCAGGCGACCGGTCCGACCGGAGCGGTTGCGTTGCAGCGGGGGTCGGGTTGGGTGTGGCAGAGATCACGTCGGCTTCGACCACGGCGCCGCCCGGGCCGGTTCCGCTGATGGCGGCGAGATCGAGTCCTCGTTCCGCGGCGAGTCGCCGAGCGAGCGGCGACGCGGGAGTGCGTCCGCCAGCGGCTGCGACCTGCGAGGTGTCCGTCGGCAGCGAGGCGGACGGGTGACTGGGCGGGCCAGCGGGGACGTCGCTGCCATCGAGCGCTCGCAGGCGCGCGATCGGTGTGCCGACGTCGACCAACTGCCCGATGTCGACGAGGAACTCCTCGATGATGCCGTCGTGCCAGATTTCGATGTCGATGTCGGACTTCTCGGTCTCGACCACGGCGATCAGGTCGCCGCGGTGGACGGTGTCGCCGGGTGTCACCCGCCACTCGATCACGCGACCTTCGTCCATGTCCGCACCCAGCGACGGCATCGCGTACTCGAAGGTGCTGGCATTCGATCCGTTCACGATGCGCCGCCGCCGAGGTCGTGTGCGGCTGCGACGATGTCGTCGACCTGTGGGATCGCCGCGGCCTCGAGGTGCTTGGCGTACGGAATCGGAACTTCGAGGCTCGCGAGTCGACCGACCGGTGAGTCGAGCGTCCAGAAGCAGGTCTCGGTGATCGCTGCTGCGATCTCGGCGCTGAGACCACCGGTTCTCCACCCTTCGTCGACGACGAGTGCCCGGTGGGTGCGTTGCACCGACGTGGCGATCGTCGGCAGATCGATCGGCCGCAACGAGCGCAGGTCGATCACCTCCGCCGAGAGACCGGAGCCGGCCAGTTGCTCGGCGGCGTCGAGGGCCTTCGGGAGCATTCCCGCCCACGCCACGATCGTCAGGTGGTCGCCGCGGCGACGCACGACAGCGCGGTCGATGTCGACCGGGCCACCGGCGGGGTCGACCGGTCCGCGGTCGTTGTAGAGGCCGGAATGCTCGAAGATGATCACCGGGTTCGGATCGGCGAGCGCGGTGGGCAGCATCCACCGGGCGTCGGCCGGTGTCGTAGGAGCGATCACCTTGAGGCCCGGTACGTGAGCGAACCAACCCTCGAGGCTGTGGGAGTGTTGCGCGGCCAACTGGCGGCCGGCACCGGTGGTCGTTCGTACCACCAGCGGCACGTTGAACTGGCCACCCGACATGTGCAGCAGCGTGGCTGCGGTGTTGACGAGTTGGTCGAGTGCCAACAGGCTGAAGTTGACGGTCATGATCTCGACGATCGGGCGGAGGCCGCCGAGGGCGGCGCCGATTCCGGCGCCGACGAAACCCGACTCCGACAATGGCGTGTTGCGCACGCGGTCGCGTCCGAACTCCTCGTACAACCCTTTGGTGACCGCATAGGTGCCGCCGTAGTCGGCGACGTCCTCACCCATGATGAAGACCCGGTCGTCGGTTGCCAGTGCTTCGCGCAGAGCCTCGCGCATCGCCTCCCGATAGGTGATCGACGGATGCTCGGTCACGGCCACACCTCGTCCACCTCATCGGCCTCGTCATGGTTCCCGGAACCTGCGTCGTCCGGGACCACGACCGGAGCGGGGATCGGGCCCGTCGGTCGCGTGACGTGGTCGAGCAACGTGTCGACGGATTCGAGCGGGGCGGCATCGGCGGCGGCGACGGCGGCGTCGGTCTCGTCTCGGGCGGCCACCCAGATCGCTTCGAGGTCGTCGTCAGAGATCACACCGTCCGCGACGAGCCGGGCCGCGAACGTGGTGATCGGGTCGCGCAGTTTCCACCGTTCGACCTCCGCGGGGTCGCGGTACAGGTCGGGGTCGAACATCGAGTGCGCACGGAACCGGTAGGTCTGGAACTCGATGAACATCGGTCCACCGCCCGAGCGGATCGCCGTCAGCGCCTTGGTTGTCGCCCGGTGCACCTCCATCACGTCCATGCCGTCGACGCTCCATGCGGGGATCGCGTAGCTCGCTGCCTTGAGCGCCAGGTCGACCTGTGACTCGCTCGACTGCAGCGACGTCCCCATCGCGTACCGATTGTTCTCGCAGCAGAACAGCACGGACACGTTCCAGAGCGCCGCAAGGTTCATCGCTTCGTGGAACTCGCCTTCGGCGATCGCCCCCTCGCCGAAGAAGCAGACCGTCACCGCGCCGGTCCGGCCCAGTTGTTGATCGGCCAGCCCGAGACCCACGGCCAGCGGGAGATGGCCGCCGACGATCGCGTTGCCGCCGAAGAATCGAGACGCCGCATCGAACAGGTGCATCGAGCCGCCGCGGCCGCCGGAGCACCCGGTGGCCTTGCCGAACATCTCACTCATGATCGCGTCGGCCGACACGCCGCGCAGCAGCGCGTGGCCGTGCTCCCGGTAGGTGGCGAGCACGGCATCGTCGGGTTCCAGGCAGCTCATCACGCCGGAGGCCACTGCTTCCTCGCCGATGTAGAGGTGCAGGAACCCGCGGATCTTCGACTCGCCGTACAGTTCGGCACAGCGTTCCTCGAACACCCTGACGCGGATCATGTCGGCGAGCAGTCGTCGCTCGAGATCGTGGTTCCCGGACACCCGGGCTGGCGGGACGTCGGTCGTCATGGTTGCGGCTCCCGTTTTTCAGGTGGGGTTTCGAGCGTGGATGTGTCGCCCTCGTCCTCGCCGAGCTCTCGTGCCTTGAGCACCCGCCGCATGATCTTGCCGCTGCGGGTGTGAGGGAGCGAGTCGACGAACTCGATCTCACGCGGGGCGACCGCGGCGCCGAGCCGGGCCCGCGCGTGGCCGAGGAGTTCTCGGTGGAGTTCCTCGGTTGGTTCCTGGTCGCGGGCGAGCACCACGAACGCCTTGACGATCGCACCGGCGGTGGCGTCGGGTTTGCCGATCACGCCCGTCTCGGCGACGGCGGGATGTTCGTTCATGGCCGACTCGACCTCGAACGGGCCGATCAGGTGCCCCGACGTCTTGATCACGTCATCGCCGCGGCCGACGAACCAGTAGTAGCCGTCGTCGTCGCGTCGGGCGAGATCGCCTGTGCGATACCAGCCGTCGACGAACGCTCGCCGATACCGGTCCTCCTGGTCGAGGTAGGTCCTGAACATCGAAGGCCACCCGGCGCGCAGGGCGAGCTCGCCGGTCTGGTCCGGGTCGGTGACAAGTACGGGCGTGCCCGCTTCATCGGTGGTCACGTCACCGTCGGCGTCGCGCCGGAGCAGGCCGACGTCGATGCCGGGGAGTGGCCGTCCCATCGAGCCGGGTCGCACAGGCTGCGAGCGGTGATTCGAGATCATGATGCCGCCCGTCTCGGTCTGCCACCACGTGTCGATCACCGGGACGCCGAACGTGCGCTGACACCAGTGCACGGCGTCCGCGTCGAGCGGCTCGCCGACGCTTGCCACGAGTCGCAAGTGGGAGAGGTCGACGTCGGCGGCGAGGTCCGCGCCTGCTCGTTGCAGCATGCGGATCGCCGTGGGTGCGGTGTAGAAGACGTCGACCGCATGGCGATCGAGGATCCGGTACCAGCGCTCGGGATCGAACTCCGCTTCGTCGACGATGCTGGTGACGCCGTTCGTGAGCGGGGCGATGATGCCGTAGGACGTCCCGGTCACCCAGCCGGGGTCGGCGGTGCACCAGAACGTGTCGCCGTCGTGGAGGTCGAGCACCAGGCGGCCGGTGACGTGATGGGTCACGACGGCTGCGTGGACGTGGACGGCCCCCTTGGGGAGGCCTGTCGTCCCGCTCGTGAAGTGCACGAGTGCAGGCGTCTCCGGGTCGGTTGGTGGGATCTCGAAGCTGTCGCGCCCTTCGGTGAGGAATGCTCCGACCGTCATCACCTGCGGTCGCTCGTCGGGGGCTCGGCGCACTCCGATGCCATCCTCGGTACTTCCGCACACCAGTACCAGTTCGAGGTGCGGCAGGCGGTCGAGGATCGGGGCCACCTTGCGGCGATACAACAAGGGTGTCGTCACCAGGATCTTGATCCGGCCGAGGTTCATTCGCTGAGCGATCGGGTCGGGTCCGAACGCCGAGAACAGCGGTGTGAAGGTGCCGCGCGCTTTCAGGGTGCCGAGTGCTGCGACGTACAGATCGGGGATGCGGCCAGCGAGTGTCGCCACCCCGGTGCCGGGTCCGAAGCCTCGGTGCGCCATCGCATCGGCGAAGCGGTTCGTGCGTCGAGCCAGGCGGGCATAGGTGATGTCGAGTGGCTCGTCGACGTCGCTTCGTTCCCGGCCGATGAAGCGCAGCGCGATCCGGTCGCCGCGCCCCTCGCGGACGTGGCGGTCGACCGCGAGGTCGGCGATGTTCACGCTGCCGGGCCGGCGCGGGACGGCGTCGCTTCGCAGCTCGGCCCAGGCGGTATCCCACTCGAACGTCGCCCGCGCTGCCGCGTAGTCGACGAGCCATGGTTCGGGATGCTTCGCCATGATCTTCGAGCATTCCCCCTTCTCCACGCCTGCGACAGGGACGAAGGTCAACAGGTCGACGGGCCTAGGCGCTGAACTGTTCGAGAGCGCGTATCGCATGGGTGGCGTAGGTCGATGCGGGTCCGCCGCCCATCAGCAGCGCAACGCCGATCGCCTCGTGGACCATCTCCGGCGTGGCGCCGGCGCGGAGTGCGTCGTGCATGTGCAAGGTGATGCAATCGTCGCAACGAGTGCAGATGGCGATCGCGACGGCCATCAGTTCCTTGGTTGCCTGAGGCAGGGCGCCGTCTTTGACCGCAGCGCGGTGCAGATCACCGAAGCCCTTCATCTGGTCGGGGATCACCTGGATCAGATCGCGGTAGCCCTGGCGAAGTTCGGTTCGCAGTGCAGGGAAGTCATCGGTCATGGCGCCTCCTGAGTGTTCGTTCACGTGAGTCCATCGTGGCGGCGGGCTCGAGACCCGTCCAGGGGCCAAGGTCCGTGACGGTTGGCGTCGCCACACCGTCGGGGCGCGTCGGGTCGCTTCGCCCCGCGTGACCTTTGGCCCTGCCTCACGGCGGGCCAGGCGGGTTCAATCGGTGCAATGGACGGGGATGCGCCTCAGACGACGGGGCCGGGGGACGCTTCGGTGGAGAAAGGTGGACCGATGGTGATGACGGATGACGCGGTGAGTCAGATCTCGACGCATCCGGTCGAACACGGCACGTGGGTCGTGGGTCTCGACGGATCCGAATGCTCGGCGAACGCGCTCGCCTGGGCGACAGCGAACGTCGACGGCCGAGGCTCCGACATCGAACTGGTCGCCGCCTGGCAGACACCGGTCGTCGGGGCCTATCCGATGTCCGCGCCGATGGCGGTCGGCATCGACGACTCCGACCTCCACGATGCAGCTGCTCATGACGTCGCAACCGTCGCGGCGGAGTTGAGCGAGCGGCTCAGCGTGCCGGTCACCGCGTCGGTCGGACACGGCGGACCCGCGCAGGTGCTGCTCGATGCGTCGGAATCAGCCAGTCTCCTGGTGGTCGGGAGTCGGGGTCGAGGCGGATTCGCGCGCTTGATGCTCGGTTCGACGAGCACGCAGTGTGCGACGCATGCATCCGTGCCGACGGTCGTGGTTCCCGGAGACGCCGAACCCGCGAGAACCCGACGGATCCTGGTCGGTTGCGACGGCTCGCCGAACTCGATGATGGCGTTGCGCTGGGCGATCGACTTCGCCGATCCGGGCGACACCGTCGTGGCTGCATGGGTGTGGGATGCCACACCGCTCGCCGTTGGAGCTGACGCGTTCTTCTTCCCCGACGCCAGCGACCTCGCTGCCGAGCGGTTTCACCATCTCGTCGACGCCGTCGCTGGACAGGCGCGGGTCGGCGGGGTGGTGTTGGAACGGGAGTTCATCCGGGGTACGCCGCGCTCGGCGCTCGCCTCGCATGCCGACGAGGTCGATCTCGTTGCGGTCGGTGCGCGTGGTCACGGCGCGGTCGGCGCCGCACTGCTCGGCTCGGTCTCGACATGGCTGTTGCACCATGTCCACCGCCCGATCGCGGTCGTCCCGCTGACGGGGTGACGAGCCATCGCTCCGCTCGAACGGGCCGATGAGCGATGATGTCGCCATGATCCGTGTCTTCCTGCTCGACGACCACGAGGTGGTGCGTCGAGGTATCGCCGCCGCACTCGAAGCCGAGGACGACCTCTCCGTCGTCGGAGAAGCCGGCACGGTCGACGAGGCGATGGCCGGAATTCGGGACGACGCGCCAGACGTCGCCGTACTCGACGTGCGTCTTGGAGACGGCGAGCACAACGGAATCGACGTGTGCCGTCAGATCACCACGGAGTTCCCGTCGGTCAAGGTGCTGATCCTCACGTCGTTCGACAGCGATCGGGCGCTCGTCGATGCGGGCCTCGCCGGTGCGTCTGGATTCATCCTCAAGCAGATCCGGAGCAACGAGTTGGTCGACGCGATCCGCGGTGTTGCGGAGGGTCGCCGTTACCTCGACGACGCCGAGGTACGCCTGGCGAGTCGACGCCTTCGCGACAGCGAGGAGGGCCGGCTCGACGACCTCACGGCGCAGGAGCGCCGGATCTTCGACCTGATCGGTGAGGGGTACACGAACCGTCAGATCGCCCAGGAGATGTACTTGGCGGAGAAGACGGTGAAGAACTACGTCTCGAATCTGCTGGCCAAGCTCGGCATGTCACGGCGCACCGAAGCAGCAGCGCTGGCCGCTCGTCTCGTCGAACGTCACCGCAACGAGATGTGAGCCCCGGCCGCGTGGGGTGCCGTCGCAGCGTGCCGGCGATGAGGGAGGTGACCGGATACGGCGGTTTGGCTCATCGCAGCGCGTGAGGCGGGGTTCGCGATGAGCGAGGTGACCGGATACGGCGGTTTGGCTCATCGCAGCGGGGTGGTGGGTCGGCCCGCCGCCCGGAGAACGGGTGCGTCAAGCCGGGACGTTCCAGCGCAGTCGGGTTCCGGCCGGCTCGTTCGGGCCGACGGTGCAGCTCCCTCCGAGCTCGGCGGCGCGCCACATCATGTTGGACAAACCGCCGGACCGTTTCGGTTCGTTGGGGAGCCCGACGCCGTCATCGGTGATCAGCAGCGACAGCGTGTCGCCGACGTGTTCGACGCGGACCTCAGCAGCTGTGGCCCTCGCGTGCCGGACGACGTTCGACAAGCCCTCGGTGACGGTGGCGACGAGCTGATCGGCGATGAAGTCGGGCAGCTGGTCGAGATCGCCGGAGAGTCGAAGCACTGGTTCGAAGCCGAGGTGACGCGCCCGCTCGTGAACCAGTTCGGTGAGTTGCGCCGACAGGGTGCGGCGTTCGTCGTGTTGCCCGAGCCGGAAGATGGCCGCTCGGAGTTCGCGGATCGTGTCGTCGAGCTCGTTGATCGTCGACCCGATGCGGTCTGCGACCATCTGCGGCTGCGCGGTCGACTGCACGGCCTGGAGGTTCATTCCCGCCGCGAAGATTCGCTGGATCACCATGTCGTGCAGGTCTCGTGCGATGCGCTCTCGGTCTTGCATCATCGCCATCTGGGACGCAGATTCCTGGCGGTCGCTCACGTCGCGGATCGTGGCGATCGTGAACAACGTGCCGTCGATGGTGCATGGGCTGAGGCTGATCTCGACCGGGAACATCGCGCCCGACGAGTGCTGTGCGAACAGCTCGAGCCCACTTCCCATCGGCCGGTTCGTCGGGTGGTCGGCGTAGTCGTCGCGTCGCTGAGCGTGGGTGCGGCGGAACTCGGGTGGCACCAGATCGTCGACGGATGATCCGACGAGGTCGTCCTCGGTGCGTCCGAACAGCCCGCCGGCGACCGGATTGGCCAGCCGGATGATCCCGTCGGCGTCGACCAGCAGCAACCCGTCAGGGCACGAGTCGATGAGCGCTCCTGCGAGCTCGGCACGGTCCATGGCACACCCATGCTATTGGCGCGCCGTGTGAACGCTTCAACGGATGTCAGTGGTGGAGATGTGGTGGGCGCACGAGCAGTACCGGGCACGGAGCGTGGCGGACGATCGCCGCTGCGGTGCTGCCGATGACGAACCTCGACATCCCGGTTCGTCCGCGGGTGCTCGCCACGATCAAGGCGGCGTCGATCGACGAAGCGAAGTCAGCGACCTCGTCATGAACGTGTTCGCCATGGAGCACCTCGAACTGGACGGAGTGCCCCGATTCCTTGGCGAGCTTGCGCGCCAGACGTGCGGGATAGGCGGACTCGCTGACGTCGGCCGACACGGTCGCGTCTGGTTCGGTCACGTTGACGATCCACGGTTGGCTGCCGAGTTCGATGCCCCACGCCGCAGCGAGCGGCAGCACGGACTCGGACTCGGGGGAGCCGTCGACCGTTGCGATGATCGGCCCGTCGAATCCGCTGTGAGTGACGTGCGGCCCGACCACGAGCATCGGACCGAAGATCCGCTCGAGCAGCTCCTCGGTCACGCTGCCGAGCAGCGCCGCAGAACGTCCTCTGCCGTGTGAAGCGAGTACGACGGTGACCTCGGGGTGCTGCTCGACCTCGTTGCCGATGACCTGGGCGACACTCTCGGCAGCCACCTCGACGTGGGTCGACACCGCGACGCCGTCCGTGTCGTGCTGTTCGAGCCGTTCGAGCAGACGGGCCTGCGCTTCGTCGACGTCGTGTGGGTCGAACACGACCTCGATGATGTCGAGCGTGGCATCACCGCGCCGCGCGAGCGTCACGGCGACGTCGGCCGCTCGCCACGAAGCGTCTGACCCGTCGACCGGAACGATCAGGTGCTGGACCATGGTGTCTCCTTGGGTGATGTGGCCGACGTGGGTGATGTGGCCGACGTGGGCGTCATCGATCGGAATGGATGCGGAATCGGCGACCGGACACCGAGGTCGGCGTCAGTCGGATGAAGTACGGCTTGTTCGAGACGTGCCATGGCCGTACGGCGAGCTCGAAACTGTCGAACAACTCGGTCTCGATGGTGATCAGTTCGGCAACACCGTGGATGACGACACTCCAGGGGCGGTCATCCTGCTCGTCGTAGGTTCGAGCAGCGTTGTCGGCCTCGAACGCGACCTCGGACGCCTCGAGCGCGTTGGTCACCTTCGTGCCCAATGCTGTGCGAAAGACGATCGAACCCTGGTCGACGACGTGATTCACCGGGAACACGTCGACACCTCCGCGCTGTGTCGGTGTGGCCAACCGACCGACGTCCACGGTGCGCAGCAACGTCCAGCACTCGGACTCGGACAGCTCCTCGAGCGGTTCGTACTCCACGGCGTTCCCTCCAGCGTGATTCTGCCTGGCCATGACGACCACTGGCCAGGGCCCTAGGTCACCGTGCGGGAGCGGACATCGGTCGGGTCCGTGAGACTTCTGACCCTTGGCGGTTCTCGGGTGACGGGTGATACTCGTTGTCATGGCTGCTCGTTGGGTCGTTGGCATCGATGGATCGGACGGCGCGACCGACGCGCTGCGATGGGCGGTGCGTCACGGCGCCGAACGCGACGTCGAGATCACCGCGCTCGGAGCGTTTCATGTCCCGGCGGTGATGTCGGTGTTCACGGCAAAGCGCGGGTTCGGAGTCGACGAACTCGGTATGGCCGCCACGGCAGGGCACGACGTCGACGTCGCGATCGAGTCGGCGACGGGAGGTGGCGGCGCGGTTCCCGTGCAGTCCTTGGTGATCGAGGGCCAAGCGCAGCACGTCCTGGTCGATGCGTCGGTCGACGCCGATCTCGTCGTCATCGGGCGCACGGGTGCCGGGGAGCTGCGGCACCACCTGCTGGGCTCGGTGAGCCGGTACTGCGTCACCCACTCGCATGCGCCCGTGGCTGTCGTGCCGGCCGACGCGGCGCAGGCGACGGCCTCGTCGATCGTCGTCGGATTCGACGGAAGCGACCACGCGGCCGACGCGTTGCGATGGGCGCTCGCCTTCGCCGGTGAGACCGCTCGCGTTCGAGTGGTCGCTGCGATCGAGGTCGCCCCGTGGGTCGACGAGGAGCTCAGCCGAGACCGATTCGGTGACGAGATCGCTGCCGAGGAGTTCCGGATCTCTCGTGCGCTCGACGCCCTCGACCCGGATGAGCGTGCCGAGCGGTCGATCGTGCTGCAGGGGCCTCGGCAAGCGCTCGCCGAGGCCCAGTCAGGCGCCGACCTGATCGTCGTCGGCACTCGCGGCCACGGGTTGATCGCGGCAGGGCTGCTCGGCTCGGTGAGCACGTGGCTGTTGCACGATTCGACGCTTCCGGTCGTGGTTGTTCCCAGCCGCTAGTGGCTCGGTTCCCGGCCGCTAGTGGCCCGGGCGGCGGGTGCTGCTCAGTCGGCGTGCAGCTTGGGCTCGCCCGGGTGGAACGGGGCGCCGGGGGCCGGAGTCGCCGCCAGCGACTCGCCGCCCGCGTCGGGGGCGTCCGGAGCGGTCCACCCCAACGAGCTGTCGGGGCGCGCGTCCTCGACGATGTGGTACCGCCGACCGGTCACCACGGCCGGCTCGATGCGCACGAAGTTCGGCTTGTCCCACGCAAGCCACGGGAACAGCGGGAGATCTTCGGCGTCGAACATCTCCTGCATCCGCTCGATCGGCCGGGCACTGCCCTTGACGACGACGCTCCACGCCGTTCGCTCGCCGGGCTCGTAGCCGTCGATCTCGAACGCGACCAGTCGATTGAGTACGGCTCCGGCGAGCTTGGTGCCCGCGGCGCTACGGAAGACGATCCCGCTCTTGTCGACGACGAAGTTGATCGGGAAGATGTCGGGCTGTCCGGCGATGTCGACGGCGAGCCGTCCAACGGCAGCGGCATTCAGCAGGTCCCAGCATTCCGATTCGCTGAGGATCTCGGTGGCTTCCTGTCGTTCGTCCATGAACCCATTCAACACGAACGACGGCACGTGGTGAAGGGCCCTAGGTCATGGCCCGCAGGGCTCCCGGAGCGAGCACGGCACGGCGGTGGCGCCGGTCAGTCGAGTCGGATCACTTCGAACTGGGTGGGCACGACCGCGTTGACATCGTCGCCGACGAGCCGTTCGGCCAGCGCAGCGCTCGCCTCCGGCTCGCCGTGGACGACGAACACGGTGGCGGGAGCCTCGGGGAGCCCCGTGATCCAGTCGTGCAGTCCATCGGCGTCTGCGTGCACCGACAACGAGCGCAGCACCTCGACGTCGGCCCGGACCGGAACGTAGCGGCCGAGCATCTTCACGCTGCGGGCACCGTCGGCGAGCGTGCGGCCACGTGTGCCGGCCGCCTGGAAGCCGCAGAGCACGACGCTGTTTCGATGATCCGGGAGCAGACGAGCGAGATGGTGCAGCACCCGTCCACCCGAAGCCATGCCGGATGCCGAGATGATGATCGCCGGTGCGGTCAGTTCGTTCAGCGACTTCGAGTCCTCGACGGTCGGGCATTCGTGCAGACCGCCGCCGGGGTCGAACAGATCGTCGGGCGCTTCGGCTCGGATGGGGAGGCATTCGAGCGGGTTCGCCGTGCGCATCGCTGATCGGTAGACGTCGAGGACACGCAAAGCCATCGGGCTGTCGACGTAGACCGGCAGAGGTGGGATGCGACCGGCGGTCATCAGCTCGTGCAGGACGGTGAGCAACACTTCGGTGCGATCGACGGCGAACGCAGGGATGAGCACGATCCCACCGCGTGCTGGCCGTGCGCGTCACGACACCGGCGAACTCCTCGATCTCGGCGGACTCCTCGGGGTGAATCGAGTCACCGTAGGTCGACTCGACCAGCACGGTCTGCGCCGCCGGCGGCACGCCCGGTCCGGGAATCAGTGGATGATCGCCGCGTCCGAGGTCTCCGCTGACCAGCAACGTGGTGGTCGAGTCGCCGTCGGTGATCGTCAGATGGACGCTTGCCGAACCGAGGATGTGTCCGGCGGGCACGAACCGGGCGACGATGCCATCGGCGACGTCGACCGGATCCTCGAAGTCGACCCCCTCGAGCAGCGCGATCGCAGCGTCGGCATCATCCGATGTGTAGAGGGGCTCGGCCGGATGATGCTTGCTGAACCCGCGTTCGTTCGCGAAGCGAGCCTGTTCCTCCTGCAGGTGCGCGGCGTCCGGCAGCAGGATCTCGCAGAGTTCGCACGTGGCGGTGGTTGCGATGATCGGTCCGGAGAAGCCGTCGCGAGCAAGACCGGGCAGCCAGCCGCTGTGGTCGATGTGCGCGTGGGTGACGACGACCGCGTCGATCGTCGCCGGATCGACCGGGAACGGTTCCCAGTTGGCGAGCCGATCGCGCTTGGCTCCCTGGAACATCCCCGCATCGACGAGCACGGTCGCCCGGTCGGTGCGAACCAGGAACCGACTTCCCGTGACGGTGCCCGTCGCACCGAGGAATTGCAGGGTGGTCACGACACCGACTCTAGGATCACGGGTGATGGTCGACACCGATCCCTCTCCTGCCAGCATCATCGGCTCGGGTCCGGTGATCGTCGGCGTCGACGGTTCGAGCAACGCCCAGCGAGCGCTGTCCGTTGCTGCCGAGATCGCCCGACGGTTCGATCTCGACCTGGCGGTGTTCCACGCGATCGGGCTGATGACGGTGATCGAGGGGCGCCACGTGCCGTCCGAGGGTCACCGTGACGATCTCGAGCGGTTGTTGCGGCTCGAGTGGTGTGCGGCGCTCGCAGGACAACGTGATCTGCGCTGGCGGGCCGAGCTCGTGTACGGAAGCCCCGCAGACGTCCTGATGAAGATGGGTGCCGGGCTCGACGCGTCGTTCGTCGTGGTCGGCTCGCGCGGAGTCGGCGACGAGTTGGCGCTGGGAAGCACGAGCCATCACGTCGTGCACCACTGCGATCGGCCCGTTGTCGTCGTGCCACCGGCCGATCGCACGGCCTGACCGCCGGGCCCCATCCCGGTGCAGCCCGACCCGGTACGGTCCGGGTCATGAGTGAATTCAGTGGGCGTGTCGCCATCGTCACCGGCTCATCGAGCGGCATCGGAGAGGAGACTGCTCGACGGCTCTCGGCTCTCGGCGCCACCGTCGTGGTCAACTCGTCCTCGTCGGTCGAGGCGGGCGAGGCGGTCTCGTCGTCGCTGCCCGGCGAGTCCTGCTACCTGCGCGCCGACATCAGCAACCAGGAGGAGGCTCATGCGTTGGTCGACGACACGATCGACCGCTACGGGCAGCTCGACTTCCTGATCAACAACGCCGGCTGGACCACGTCGGTCCCGCACGACCATCTCGACGATCTCACCGACGAGATCTTCCGCAAGACCTTCGACGTGAACGTGTTCGGCACGTGGTGGCTGACGAAACGGGCGATTCCTCATCTGCGCAAGTCCGCCGATGCGAACATCGTCAACATCACCTCGATCGCCGGCCTTCGTCCGGTCGGATCGTCGATGGCGTACTCGATGACCAAGGCAGCGCTCAACCAGATGACGCTGCTGTTGGCGAAGAGCTACGGCCCGATCCGGGTGAATGCGGTCGCCCCGGGCCTGGTGGCCACCCCGTGGACCGAGGACTGGGACGCGATGCACGAGGCGATCGCCAAGATCGCCCCCGTTCCGCGATCGGCAACGCCCGACGACTGTGCCGAGGCGGTGCTGGCGCTGCTGCGCAACACGTACACCACCGGCGAGATCTTCGTCGTCGACGGCGGCTCCACCCTCAAGATGTAACGATTGGTGTCTGACACCAATCGTTACGTTGACGGCTGGGTCGGGTGGGTCAGGCGGCGGACTTCTCGAGGATGTGGACGCCGCACGCCGAGCCGAGCCCGATCACGTGGGCCAGTCCGACCTTGGCCCCCTCGATCTGGCGGTCGCCCGCCTCGCCGCGCAGGTGATGGCAGATCTCCCAGATGTTGGCGATGCCGGTGGCCGAGATCGGGTGCCCTTTCGACTGCAGGCCACCGGACACGTTGACCGGCAGCGCACCGTCGCGCCACGGCGCCCCGGAGTTGAAGAAGTCGACTGCGCCACCCTCGTCGCAGAGGCCGAGGTTGTCGTAGTGCACGAGTTCGGCGGTGGCGAAGCAGTCGTGCAGTTCGACGAGGTCGAGGTCGTCGGGGCCGACGCCGGCGGCTTCGTACGCGGTCTTCGCGGCATTGCGCGTGAGCGTGTTGACGTCAGGCAGCACCTGGCAGGCCTCCTGCCACGGGTCGGATGTCAGCACCGACGCCGACACCTTGACGGCGCGTCGCTGCTGTTCGAGTGACAGCGTCTTGAGTTTCTCCCCGCTGACCACGACGGCGGCTGCCGCGCCGTCGCAGTTGGCCGAACACATCGGGCGGGTGTTCGGGTAGGCGATCATCATGTCGCCCATGATCTCCTCGAGCGTGAACCGCTTCGAGTACGCGGCCAACGGGTTGAGCGTCGAGTGGGCGTGATTCTTCTCGGAGATCTTGGCGAACAACTCGAAGTCGGCGCCGCCGTACTTGTGGCCGTACTCCATGCCGACCTGGGCGAACACGCCGGGCATCGTGTCGGTGCCGATCCGGCCGTCGGTGGAGGTGACCGCGCCGAAGCGGCCCTGAGGCTCCCATTCGTTGCCGTCCTTCTTGGCGCGCCCACCACCACCGAGCAGGCCGACCCCGGCGAGCTTCTCGACGCCGACGGCGAGACCCATGTCGCTCTCGCCCGCCTTGATCGACATGATCGCCGTGCGCAGCGCGGTTGCCCCGGTGGCGCAGGCGTTCGACACGTTGTAGACCGGGATGCCGGTCTGGCCGACCTGCTTCTGGATCTGCTGTCCGATGCCACCCGATCCCATCAGGTTGCCGGCCGCGAACACGCCCATGTCGGCCATCGTCACGCCGCCGTCGGCGAGAGCGGCCATCACCGCTTCGGACGCGAGGTCGACGACGTCGCGGTCGGTGTGCTTGCCGAACTTGGTCATGTTGATCCCGAGGATCCAGATCTCGTCGCTGGCGCTCATGTGGGTGCTCCCGGTTGATTGTCTGGGCCTCACGGCCAGTCGGTGGTTGTTCGGTTGTGGTCGGCCGAGATCCGCCTCGTCGCTGGCGCTTCCCTCGGCGGGTTCGGTGGGCTCGGGTCAGGCTGGTTCGAAGGCGAAGCCGATGGCCTCGGTGCCATGGTCGTCGGCGCCGAGTGAATACGTGGTCAGCTTGACCTTCATCCCGGTGTGTACGTGGTCGGCGTCGGGTTCGACGTTGCGGAGGTTGCCGCGCACGCTGGTGCCGTCGCAGTCGATCACGCCCGACACGAACGGCACCTCGACCCCCGGTGCGGCGAACGCCACGATCGTGAAGGTGCGCAGTATGCCCTCGGGGGCGATCTTCACCTGGTGGAAGTCGGTGCCGAAGCACGACGCGCAGGCGTTGCGGCGATCGAAGAAGCGCGCCGCGCAGTTCGTGCACTCGTTGGCGACCAGATGGGGGTCGCCGTCATCGAGTACGAGGTAGTGGACGAGCGGAACGCGGCTCGGCGTTGCGGTGTCAGCCATTCCCGCGAACGTACCGATCGCCCGCTCGTCGCGACGACCCGGCGCTGCTCGAACGCGGTCAGGATGCGGCCACTGTCATCGTCCGGCGGCGAGCGCGATCAGCCAGGCGGGCAGACGGGTGGGCCGTCCGGCGGTCGTGACGCAGCCGTGCACCGTCACCCCGGTCGCCCGAGGGCGGACGGCGCCCTCGTGGTCGACGGTGATCAGGTAGGCCATCTGGAACGTCGCCCTCGTGACATCAGCGAGGCGCAGGTGCACGGTGATCTGATCATCGAACTGGAGCGGCTGGCGGTACTGCACGAACGACTCGAGCACGGGAGATTCGAGTCCGGCGTCGCGCCACTCGGTGAAGGGGTGACCGATCGCTCGCAGGTACTCGACCCGCGCCTCCTCGAAATAGGCGAGGTAGTTGCTGTGATGGACGATGCCCATCGCGTCGGTTTCCACGAAGCGAACCCGGATGCGGTGGGTGAACTCGTAGTCGCCAGGTGAGGTGGACGGATCGACGGACAGGCGCACCCGGCGACCATACAAGTCGGGACAAGTCGGGGCCGCTGTCGCTCTACAGTCGGAATCGTGACACCAGCAGTGGTTGCGCTCGAGGCTGCGGGCGTCGCTCACACGATCCACGAGTACGACCGAGGCGCCGACCTCCACGATTTCGGCCGGGAGGCTGCTGAGGCGCTCGGACTCGATCACGACCAGGTCTTCAAGACGCTCGTGGTGGTCGCCGACGAGGAGTTGATCGTTGCGATCGTGCCCGTCAGTTGCCAACTCTCGATGAAGCGGATCGCTGCGGCGGTCGGCGCAAAGCGGGCATCGATGTGCGACCCGGCGGTCGCCGAACGGTCATCTGGGTACGTCGTCGGAGGGATCAGTCCGTTCGGTCAGCGAAAGCGCCTGCGCACGGTGATCGACGAGTCCGCCGAGCTGTTCGACGCGGTCTACGTCAGCGGGGGAAGGCGGGGCCTGGACATCGGTCTTGCGCCCAGCGATCTCATCGCCGTACTCGACGCCGTCGTCGCCCCGATCACGGCGTAGCGACCGTTCAGCGCGCGGGATGACGCATCAGCGCTTCGATCCGAGCGACACGCGTCCGCGCCGGTGGATGCGAGGCGGCCAGACGAGCGCGCCAGCCGATCGGTCGTCGTCCCGTGCCGTGCGCGAGGAGCTCACGCAAGGCGCTCGCCAGCTCGCGGCCGAAGCCCATGCGGACCGCTCGACGGTCGGCTTCGAACTCCGACGAGTGGCCGACCAGGTTCGAGAGGGCGTCGCTGCTTCGAAGCGCCGCCGTGAACACCCACGACAGCCCGTGCACGATCACCGCGACGACCGAACCGACGGCGTTCACCGCCGGCGACTTCTGCCCGAAGCTGCCCGCCGCGGCATGGCCGACGTTCTCGAGGAAGAAGCCGACTCGAGCGAGCAGGACCACAGGTGCTGACAGCCAGTGGCCGATGGTGATCGCCGCGGTGTGGAGCCCGAGGTGATGACTCAGCTCGTGGGCGAGGACGCCCCGCAGCTGCGCTTGGCTGAGATCGTGTACGGCGAAGCTGGTCACCAACACGAGGTGCCCACCGCACGCGAACGCATTGAGTTCGTCCGTCGGCAGGACGCGAACGACGTAGCGGTTCGCCGGAAGCCCGTTGGCCTGCGCGATCTGCGCCCACAGCGGCTCGATGATCGCCGCCTCCTCGATCGTCGGCCGCCGGGCGCGGAGCAGCGGGGTGAGGACGAACACCTGAATCGGTCGCACGAACAGCAGCAGCCCAGCGGCGCCGAACCCCACCACGACCCACCAGAAGGGCAGATCGGTCAGCCAGCCGAACGGCAACCAGATCACGAACAGGGCGAGCAGCGTGAACGGCAGCATCGCAACGACGGGCGTGAACGCCCAGACGGCTCCTCGTTCGACGCTCCGGGCGCCTTGGCGTGTTCGCATCGCGGTGGTCACGATACGCACAGTGATCAACCGTTCGCGGCGCTCTGGAGTTGTTCAAGATCTGTCCAGGCCCTCGCTCCGGCAGGAGCGACCGCGTTACCGTCGTGGCGAGCCGCTCGACCGATGTCGGGCGGCCGACGAACGAGGAGATCGGGTGCAGGAGTCAGCAGTGGCCGCGCAGGACGGCGAACGGCAGCGTGTTCGAGCGCTGCTCGACGATGCTGCCCGTTGCCGCACGCTCGACCCGATGCAATCGCGTCAGCTCGCTCTGGATGCGCGCGTGCTGGCGCGGACGAACTCGCACCCGTCACTCGAGGCCGAGGCGCTCTACCACCTCGCATCGATCGCCCACCAGCTCGGCCGCTCGGAGTACGCCTTCGCCCTCGCGACCGAGGCGGTCGAGCTCGCAGAGCCCGACCAGGTCAGCCTGACCCTGGCCTGGTCGCTGCACTTGATCGGCGTCGTCCACTACCAAGCGAGCAACTACCCGGATGCGCTTGCGCATTGCCTGCGAGCGCTGCAGGTGTACCGGGCCACCGACCATGACATCGACGAGGGGCGCATTCTCCACACCGTCGCCGCGATCTACCAGTCGATGGCCGACTACGACCGGGCGATCTCGACCTACGAGACGGCGTTGGCGGTCAACGAGGCGCTGTCCCGGCCCGACGTCGACGCGATGGTGCTCGGGAATCTCGCGCGGATCCGGGGTCGTCGGGGTGAACACCAGGTCGCGGTCGAGCTCGGGCGCCGTGCGATGTCCATCGCTCGCAGCGATGCGCCACATCTCGTCGGGAGCCTGCTCGCCGATCTCGCTGAAGCTCACGCTGCGCTCGGTGACGACGAGTCCGCCGTCGCCTGCTTCGAAGAGGCGCGCTCCGGCTGGCTCGCCCGGGTCGAGTCGGGCGAGGAGTTGCCCGCAGCCGAGCAGCTGGGGGTGATGGTGTCGGAGGGGCGCATCGCTCTGCGTTCCGGGCGCCTCGACGAGGCGATCAGCGGGCTGCTCGCCGCACTCGATCTGGCTGACCGAACCGATCAACGCGAGCTCGAACTGGAACTCCACGATCTTCTCGCGATGGCCTGCAAGCAGGCCGGTCGGCTCTCGGAGGCACTCGAGCATCGCGAGCGCCACTTCGCGCTGCACCGCGAGATCTTCACCGATGCTGCCGATCTGCGGATGCGCACCGTGCAGGTCGCTCACGACAACGAGAGTGCCCGACACCTCGGCCAGATCACGCGCCTGACGACGTCAGGTCTCGTCGCCGACTACGCCGCGGGTCACGCCGATGTCGACGCGTACCACCTCGAGGCCTACGAGCGACTCGCAGCGCTCGCGGAGATGCGCGGCGGAAACACGACCCGTCACACCGACGGCGTCGGTGACCTCGCTGCGGAGATCGGTCACGCGATCGGACAGCAGCCCGAGTGGTGCGAACGGCTGCGGCTCGCAGCCAGGCTCCACGACATCGGCAAGGTGGCGGTGAACGACCGGCTGCTGCTGAAGCCCGGCCCGCTCACCGTCGAGGAGTTCGACGAGATCAAGCAGCACACCGTGATCGGACGCCGACTGCTGGCCGGAGTTTCGACGGACCTGTTCGCCCTGGCCGCCGAGGCGGCGTGGTCGCACCATGAGTGGTGGGATGGATCCGGGTACCCGAACGGTCTCGCCGGCCAGGCGATCCCGTTGTCGGGACGGATCGTGGCGATCGCTGACGTCTTCGACTCGTTGGCGACCCGGCGGGTGTACAAGCGCGAATGGACCCGAGACGAAGCCGTCCGCTTCGTCGTGTCGGGCTCGGGCTCGCAGTTCGATCCGGAACTCGTCGATGCCTTCGTGAGGGTGCTCGTGGCCCGATACCGGGAACTCGACGCCGAACCCACGTAGTCCGGGCGGCAGCGGGCTCAGCGAAGGGCGTTGACCACCCAACGCCGGACGAAGGTGGCGAGTTCGTCGACCGTGATGTCGTCGCCGAGGCGACCACTGCGATACGAGTTCGAGAACGACGACACGGTGCCGAGCACGCCAACGGCGACGAGGTCTGATGGTGCGTCGGCGATGGCACCCGATCGTTGTCCGTCTTCGACGAGACGTCGGACGTCGTCGAGGTAGACCCCCGCACCCTCGGCGAGCACATCGGCGATCTCGGGGTCGCTTCGTTCCACGTCGAGCAGGGCGAAGTAGGCCGCATGTTCGGCCATGAACCGCACGCTGGCCTCGGCGCCGTCAGCGATCCTCGTGATCGCATCGGCGGTCGGGTCCATCGCCGTGCCCTGGGCTCGGCGCAGCCGGAGCCGCATCGTGCGGACCAGTTCGGCGAACAGTGCTCCCTTCGTCGGGAAGTACCAGTAGAACAGCCCCTTGGCGACGCCCGCCGCGGTGCAGATGTCGGCGATGCGCGTCGACGAGTAGCCGCGGGCGGCGAACAACTCGGCGGCAGCGTCGAGCAGTTGCTGCTTGCGTTCGAGGCCGTGTTCGGTGTGCTGGCGTTCGTCCGCCTTGTCGAGGCGTTCGGCGCTGGCGCTTGCACTGGTCACCGACCCAGTCCAACCGAAACTTGACCCGCCGGTCAAGACCACCGGTCGGGAGGGGATCCCGATGCGCAACTACCCTCGCTCGCGATGGCCGCAACCCGTGACGATCGAATCGCCACCCGCACCCGGAACGAGAAGTGGCAGAACGTGCCGTTGCGCATCGAGATGGCGGAGTGCATCAACTGCGATGCGTGTCTGCGTCACTGCCCGCCGCACTTCGGAGCGATCTTCAATCACGGCGCCGACGTGATCATCCTCCCCGAGCTGTGCAGCGGTTGCGACAAGTGCCTGCCCGTCTGCCCGGTCGACTGCATCTACCCCGACCCCCAGTGGCAGGAGACGACCGTCCCCGACGACTGGTGGGACGAACCCCTCAGCCCCAACGACCCCTACTGCTGAGTCTGACATCTGGGGTCTGACACCTGATGTCACAGTCCTGAACTTCGAGGGCGTGAGGTTCCGGACGGCTGCTCGAGCGAGTAGAAACGTGGTCGATGAGTACTCCCGCAGTCCTGCCAGAAGCCGAACCGCTGTCCCACGAGGGGTCGCTGCGCACCGGCGTGCTCGTGATCCATGGCTTCACCGGCAACCCGTCCTCGATGAGGGGGATCGCCGAGGCGATGGCGGCACAGGGCCACCACGTCGAGATGCCTCGCCTTCCTGGCCACGGCACCACCGTCGAGGAGATGGTCACGACGGGGTGGGCCGACTGGACCGGTGAGGTCCGTGCAGCACACGGCCGACTCGCGAATCGGGTGGACGAGATCGTCGTCGTCGGCCTCAGCATGGGCGGGTCGTTGACGCTCTGGTCGGGCTTCGAGCTCCCGAAGGTCGTCGGCCTGGTCTGCATCAACCCGGCGACGACACCGCAGGCGTCTGCGGTGCTCGACATGATCCAGGAGATGGTGGATGACGGCACCGAGATCGCACCGGCGATCGGGGGTGACATCGCCGATCCTGACGTCCAGGAGAGCTCCTACGACGGCGCTCCACTGCGTCCGCTGCTGTCGTTCATGCGAGAGGGGCTCATGCCGATGACCGATCGGTACGGGGAACTGACGATGCCGCTGCTGTTGATCACCTCGCGGCAGGACCACGTCGTCGAGCCGGTCAACAGCGAACATCTCGCCGTGAACTACGGCGGCGACGTCGAGCATGTCTGGCTCGAGCGCAGCTATCACGTGGCAACCCAGGACTACGACCGCGCCGACATCGAGCGGATGACCGGCGAGTTCGTGGCTCGGGTCACGGCGAGTTGACCCGGTCACCGATGCTGGCCACGATCCTGGGTTCGATCCCCAGCCCGTCGTTCAACTCGATCGACATCGGACCCTTCAGCCTGAACATGTACGGGCTGATGATCGCGCTGGGCGTGGTCGCCGCCGTCTGGCTGTTCGGGCGTCGACTCGAAGAGCGCGAGATCGGCACCCGCGATGACGCCAGCTCGATCGCGATCTGGGCCGTCCTCGCAGGGGTCATCGGGGCACGGCTCTATCACGTCGCCACCGATTGGGATCTGTTCGCCGACGATCTCGGCCGTATCCCACAGATCTGGAAGGGCGGCCTGGGCATTCCGGGCGGCCTGCTGCTCGGCGTCCCCGTCGGTCTGTACATGGCCAAACGGCGCGGCATCCCGCTGGCGGCCGCCGCGACCTGTGCAGCCCCCGCCATCCCGCTCGCCCAGGCGATCGGACGATGGGGGAACTACTTCAACCAGGAGCTGTACGGCCGCCCCACCGATCTGCCGTGGGCGCTCGAGATCGACGGTCAGCATCTCGACGCCACCATCTACGCCGCCGGGACCACCTTCCATCCGACGTTCTTGTACGAGTCGCTGTGGAGCCTCGGCCTCTGCCTGCTGCTCCTCTGGATCGACAAGCGGTTCCGGCCGGCCCCCGGGCAGCTGTTCGTGATGTACATCATCGGCTACGGGATCGGGCGATTCTGGGTGGAGGGCCTGCGCGTCGACCGCGCCGACGAGATCCTCGGGCTGCGCTGGAATCAGTGGGTGTCACTGATGGCCATCGCCGGGGGAGCGGCGGTGCTCGCGTGGATGCGGCGCCATCCGATCGCCGAGCCGGTCACCGGTGTCGCCCTCGACGAGGCCGCTGAGCACGACGTGGACGACGTGGACGACGTGAACCGGTCGATCGACGTGGACGACTCGATCGACGTGGACGACTCGATCGACGTGGACGAGTCGATCGATGATTCCCGGAGCTCAGGCGGGGAGCCGAGCGCCTGACTTCGTATCGAACAGGTGGAGCTTGTCCGGTCTCGGCACCAAGCTCACCTTGTCGCCGGCGCCGAGTGGGCTGAGTCCGTCGGTCCGAGCGACGATCTCGGTGTCGGTGCCGTCGGCGACGCAGTAAAGGAAGGCTTCCGAGCCCAACTCCTCGACGAAGGAGACCGTGGCGTCCAGGCCCCCGTCGTCGCGGATCTCGAAGTCGTTCGGCCGCACCCCGACGGTGACAGCGGCCGACGTGAGCGCTTCGAGCTGATCGGGAGTGAGTGGGACGCCCAACGAGCCGTACACGGCGTTCGCGCCCGAGGTGGTCGACGGCAACAGGTTCATCCCCGGCGACCCGATGAACCCGGCGACGAACTGGTTCACCGGGTTCGTGAACAGTTCGCGTGGGGACGCGCACTGCTGGAGGACCCCGTCGTTCATCACCGCGACGCGATCGCCCATCGTCATCGCCTCGGTCTGGTCGTGGGTGACGTACACCGTGGTGACACCGAGTTCGCGCTGCAACGCCGCGATCTGGGTGCGGGTCTGGACGCGGAGTTTCGCGTCGAGGTTCGACAGCGGTTCGTCCATCAGGAACACCTGTGGCTCACGAACGATCGCGCGTCCCATGGCGACCCGCTGACGTTGTCCACCCGAGAGCTTGGCCGGCTTGCGGTCGAGCAGATCCTCGAGATCGAGGATGCGGGCGGCCTCCTCGATCCGTGTCCGCCGCTCCTTCTTGTTCATCTTCTTGACCCTGAGATGGAATCCGATGTTGTCGGCCACGGTCATGTGCGGATACAGCGCGTACGACTGGAAGACCATCGCGATGTCGCGGTTCTTGGGCGCGACGTCGGTGACCTCTCGGTCACCGATCAGGATGTGGCCGTCGTCGACGGGCTCGAGGCCCGCGAGCATCCGCAGCGTCGTTGATTTCCCGCAGCCCGACGGGCCGACCAGGACGAGGAACTCGCCGTCGCGGATCTCGAGGTCGAGAGCGTCGACAGCCGGTGCATCGGTGCCGGGGTAGGTCCGGCTCGCATGCTGGAACGTGACGGTGGCCAAGCGGAGCTCCTGGTGTCGTGGGACGTGGCGCGTCCCGTGGCGCCCACCATCATGGCCGCTGTGCCGCGCTCCCACAGAGCTCTTGGCGCCAGCCCGTTGCGATGAGCGAAAGGCGCGTGTGTGGTCGGTTCGCTCATCGCGGGGTGGGTTTCGAGGGTTGCGATGAGCGAAAGGCGCGTGTGTGGTCGGTTCGCTCATCGCGGGGTGGGTTGAGTGGCTCGGTCTCCGTGAGGAAGAGAGTCCGTCGACGCGTCCAAGCGGTGCTGCCCCGGCTCGCCATGTGAAACTGCGTCGGTGCCACAGCTCGTCCACCTCCGCGGCGCCACGTTCGACCTCGTCGTCGACGTCGCGCCAGCGACGCCGACCATCGTGCACTGGGGCAGGGACCTGGGCGTCGCCCCGAATCTCGATGCGCTCGACGCAGTGCTCGGCCGTCCCGCCGTCGCCGGGGCGCTGGACACGGTCGCCCCCGTCAGCATCGTTCCTCTGCACGCCGAGGGTTTCGTCGGGCGTCCCGGCCTCGTCGGCCGCCGTGGCGGTGGTCGCGACTGGGCCCCGCGATTCGTGCCGACTTCGCACCACGTCGCCGGCGACGCACTCACCGTCGAGTCGCTGGACGAGGTCGCTGGTCTCGCACTGACGACGGAGATCTCGGTCGGCGATGTCATCCGGGTGCGGGTGACGATCGGCAACGTCGGCGAGCGCCGCTACTCGCTCGACGCGCTCACGGTGAGCCTGCCGCTTCCCGACAGCGCCGACGAACTGCTCGGGTTCGAGGGCCGTTGGGCCCGCGAGTTCCAACCTCGGCGCACGCCATGGTCCCACGGCGCAGTCGTCTCGGAACATGTCCGTGGCCG
This sequence comes from Ilumatobacteraceae bacterium, assembly GCA_963698435.1. Classification (GTDB taxonomy): domain Bacteria; phylum Actinomycetota; class Acidimicrobiia; order Acidimicrobiales; family Ilumatobacteraceae; genus Sva-07. Next base: position 258,970 of record CAVOQV010000018.1, read on the forward strand.
GACCTCGCACGAACACGTCCCGCTGCTGTTCGCGGGGCGATCGGGTTTCGGCGAGTGGGACGGTGACGTGCACGGCGTCCACCTTGCCTGGAGCGGCAATCACACCATGCTCGCCGAGCGCCTTGCGGACGGGCGCCGATACCTGCAGGCCGGCGAGCTGTTGCATCCCGGCGAGGTCGTGCTCGAGCGCGGCGAGTCGTACACGACCCCAGACGTCGTCGGGGTCTACTCGTCGGATGGACTGACGCCGGCCACCTGGGGCTTCCACCGAGCCGTCCGGTCGAGTCCGTCGCATCCCGTGACGCCGCGGCCGGTGCTGTTGAACACCTGGGAGGCGGTCTACTTCCGGCACGACCTCGAGACCCTTCGCGAGTTGGCCGATGTCGCCGCTGAGGTCGGCATCGAACGGTTCGTGCTCGATGACGGCTGGTTCGGGTCGCGTCGCGACGACACGTCGGGTCTCGGTGACTGGTGGGTGTCACCCGAGGTGTACCCCGAAGGTCTGGCGCCGCTGATCGAGCACGTGACCCGTCTCGGCATGGAGTTCGGGATCTGGGTCGAGCCGGAGATGGTCAATCCCGACAGCGATCTGTTCCGTGCCCACCCCGACTGGGCCCTCACCACCGAGGGGTACGAACCGGTGCTCGGCCGGAACCAACTCGTGCTCGACCTCGGTCGGCCGGACGCCTTTGCCCATGTCCTCGGTCTCCTCGACACGGTCCTGACCGACCACGACATCGGCTTCGTCAAGTGGGACATGAACCGCGACCACGTGCAGGGCTCGGGCGTGCGTGGAGCGCCGGGCACGCATGCGCAGACGAGGGCACTGTACGCGCTGCTCGACGAGCTGCGCCTCCGACACCCGGACGTCGAGTTCGAGTCGTGCGCGAGCGGTGGAGGCCGCGTCGACCACGAGATCCTCCGCCGGGTCGAACGCGTCTGGACCAGCGACTGCAATGACGCGCTCGAACGTCAGACGATCCAGCGTGGTGCATCGATGCTGATCCCACCCGAGGTGATGGGCGCGCACATCGGACCCAACCGGGCCCACACGACGGGACGTGTGCACACCCTCGCGTTCCGCGCCGCAACGGCGCTCTTCGGCCACCTCGGCGTCGAATGGAACGTCGCTCGTCTCGACGACGCCCGACGCGCTGCGCTCGCCCGAGCCATCGCCGTCCACAAGCGGTTCCGCCCGCTGCTGCACAGCGGTGACGTGGTGCGCTTCGACACCGAGCCGGCGTACTGCGCCCATGGCGTCTATGCGGCGGATCGATCGGAGGCGTTGGTGTCGTTCGCCCAACTTGCGACCGCGTCGAGCCTGACGCCTCCGGCGCTGCGGTTGTCCGGCCTCGACCCCGACGCGCGGTACCGCATCGAACACGTCGCACTGCCGGACGAGCGTTGGGGAATGGCGCTCACGCAGCCGTCATGGTTGACCGACGGGGTCGAGTTGACCGGTCGTCAACTCGCGACGCACGGCATCCGGCCACCGGTGCTGCATCCGGAATCGGCGGTACTGATCGCTCTTGTCCGCCAGCACTGAGCTCGTCCTGCCAGCCGGAACACCGTCTGGATGTGTGCGCTGAGCGACTGTCCGGACACGTTGCGAGCCGACGCGAGTACCGTTGTGGCTGTGGCGCACCGTCACCGACCCGAGGCCACGACGTGACCGAACACAAGCCCACCGGGCTGAGATGGGAGTCGTGGACCGAGAAGCAGATCGAGGAAGGGCGCCGGGCCGGCCTCTTCGACGGGCTCGACGGTGCGGGCAAGCCGATCGAAGGGCTCGACGGGCCTCACGACGAGGAGTGGTGGATCAAAGCGAAGCTCCGCCGCGAGAAACTCGACTACCTCCCGCCGACGATCGCCATCAGAGGCGAACGCGATGCGGCGATCGCGGCGGCGCTCGACGCGCGCGACGAGGCGGAGGCCCGCAGCATCCTGGAGCAGGTCAACGATCGCATCCGCTACGTGAACAGCCACACCGTGTCGGGTCCGCCGTCGACGGTCTGGGTGGTCGATGTCGACTCGATCCTGGAACGCCGGCGCCTCGTCGGACCCGAGGAGCCGGCGACCGTGATCTCGGCGAGCGAGTCCGATGGCGCAGCAGTGGCCGCCGCCTCGGTGGTTCGTGGACGCCGACGATTCCGCTGGTCGAGCTGACGATGCCGGCGAGTGGTCAACGCGGGCGGGCGACGCCGCGGAATCGCAGCGGAGCCTCCTCGAGTTCCTCGTCGTAGTGGGCGGCCCAGCCCGCGATGCGAGCCACGGCGAACAACGGTGTGTCGGGTTCCATGCCGAGGACCCAGGTGAGCGCTCCCAGAGCGAGGTCGACGTTGGGTTGAAGAGGAAGTGTGCGGCCGACCTCCTCGACGAGAGCAGCAACGAGAGTGAGCGCGTCCGGTTCGATGGGCCCGATGACGTCCATCAGCGGGCCGAACCGAGGGTCGACGCCGCGGTACACCTTGTGGCCGAAGCCAGGGATCTGCTGTCGGGTTGCGCGGAGATCGGCGACCGCCGCATCGGGGCCCTGCTCGGCGCAACGGTCGAGGAGCCGGTGCACGGAGGCCGATGCCGAGCCGTGCAGCACCCCCTCGATCGAGGCGAGAGCGCTGGCGAATGCGGCGTACGGCGTCGTGCGAGTGGATGCGGCGATCCGCACCGCCAACGTGCTCGTTGCGAGCTCGTGGTCCGCGAGCAGGGCCAGGGCGGTGTCGACGGCAACGACGACGTCCGACGATGGCCGCTCGATCCACGCGGGTGACAGGCGGAGCGCGAAGCGACCCGTTCGGCGCCGAGATCCGAACAAGGCAGGCGTCACGAGGAGTAGCCGCCGAGCTGCCGTGGCGGCACCGTCGTCGCGGTGGAGTGCGTCGAGCACGTGGGCCGCGATCGCCAGTCGGCCGATCGCCGTCGCCTCCAGGTCGGCGACTCGGGTGATGGCCTCGACGTCCGCGGCTTCTGCCTTGGGCCAGGAGGTGCCGGTCGGAGGTTCGGTCGGGACCTTCGCCCAGAGGAGTTCGGCGATGTCCTCGAAATGGCGACCCCGGACCAGCTCGACCACGTCGTGGCCGCGGAACTCGAGTGCGGCCTCGTGCAACGTGGTCACGTCGGAGCGAATCTGCACATCGATCGTCGGGCGGGGCCCGGGTGCCGACCGGCGGCTCTGGGCGCTCAGGCGTTCCACCTCGTCCCGCTCGAACAGGGAGGTCCTGCCATCGGCGCCGGTTGTGCGCGCCAGACGTCCGCGACTGACGTAGGCATAGAGGGTCGGCTTGGACACGCCGAGAATCTCGGCGGCTTCGGTCGAGCGGATCAGGGTGCTCATGACCCCAGCGTGGCCGACCTCGTTGATTTCGTCAACGTTGATCGAATCAACGTTGATCAGCGGCATCGTTCGACGAACACTGGCGTCATGACACAACTGATCGACGTACCTCCCGGACTCAACGGTGTGGTCGCGGCCGACACGGCGATCGGCGCCGTCGACGGAGACCGTGGCTTCTTCCACTACGGCGCCCACGACGCAACCGAGCTCGCCCGAACGCGGTCGTTCGAGGACGTGTGGTTCCTCGTGCGCAACGGACGCCTTCCGCAGCCCGACGAGTCCGCCGCGTTCCGAACCGAGACAGCGGCGCTTCGCCGCATCCCGGCCGAGCTCGAATCGGTGATCGACACCGTCGGTCGATCGGGCGCACCGATGTTGTCGAAACTCCGCTCGGTGCTGTCGGTCGCGGCCGGCCCGCTCGGGCTGAGCCCCGTGATCGACGTCGATGACGCTGCTCGGCGGGCTCAGACGTTGCGGCTCGCGGCGCTCGTGCCCTCGGTCCTCGCAGCGCTGCATCGGGTCGGATCGGGCCGCCGGCCCGTCGACCCCGACTCGACGCTCAGCCACGCCGCGGCCTATCTGCACCAGACGGCCGGCGCGGTGCCGACGCCGGTGTCGGCGCGCGCGGTCGAGCAGTACATGATTCTCACGATCGACCACGGATTCAACGCCTCGACGTTCACCGCCCGGGTGGTCGCCTCGACCGGAGCGGACCCTGCCGACGCGGTGTGTGCGGCGCTCGGCGCGTTGGCCGGTCCCCTCCACGGCGGTGCGCCCAGCCGTGCGCTCGATGCGCTCGACGAGATCGGTTCGGTCGAGGCGGCGGCCGACTGGGTCCGAGGAGAGGTCGCCGCCGGTCGGCGCATCATGGGGTTCGGTCATGCGGTCTACCGGGCGCCGGACCCCCGATCTGGGCTGTTGAGGGAGGTCGCCGAACGGCTCGGCGGTGAGTTGGTGGACCTCGCAACGGCTGTCGAGGCCGAGATCCTCGTGACGCTCGCTGAACTCAAGCCCGGCCGCCCGCTGCCGAGCAACGTGGAGTTCTACGCCGGCGTCGTCATGGAGACCGCTGGTCTCCCCCGACCGATGTTCACCCCGACCTTCGCCGTCAGCCGCACCGTCGGCTGGTGCGCCCACATCGTGGAGCAGGCGGCCGCCGGCAAGCTCATCCGCCCGTCGTCGCGTTACGTCGGACCACCCGTGCGAATGTGAACGGGCACCACCCCGAAACGGCCCGGTGGTGTTGCGTTCGGCGCAGCACCGGTCGGGCTATCCGGAGCGGGTGAGGCAGATAGCGTTGGGTGTCGTGTCCGACCGCATCACTCCAGAGGCAGTCGCCAAGGTGGCCAAGCTCGCTCGGCTGTCACTGAGCGACGACGAACTCCAGCAGGCGACCCATCAACTGAGCGACATGCTCGATCACTTTGCCGACATCGACGCGCTCGATCTCGACGGCGTCGAGCCGATGACGCACCCCACTCCGATCGCCAACGTCATGCGCGAGGACATCGAGATGGACTGCCTCGATCGTGATGAGGTGCTCGCCGCTGCGCCCGCTGCCGAGGATGGCCGCTTCAGAGTGCCGCCGATCGTCGGGCTGGAGGACTGAGCGTGAGCGACGAGTTCCCGACCAGCGCCGCCGACATCGCCTGGAACGTTCGCAACAACCTGACGAGCGCCAACGACGTGCTCGCCCGTCATCTTGCAGCGATCGACGAACGCGAGGCAGATGTCCACGCCTTCAACCTGGTGCTCGCCGACGAAGCTCGTGCCCGGGCCGACGAGATCGACGAGGCGGTTGCCGTCGGTCGAGATCCCGGACCGCTGGCCGGGGTGCCGATCGCCCTGAAGGACAACATGTGCACTCGCGGGATCCCGACGACGTGCTCGTCGAAGATCCTCGATGGCTGGCGCCCGCCCTATGACGCCACCGTCGTCACCAAGCTCCACGACGCCGGAGCGATCGTGATCGGCAAGACGAATCTCGACGAGTTCGCAATGGGATCGAGCACCGAGAACTCCGCATTCGGCGCGACTCGGAACCCGCATGACACCACCCGCGTGCCGGGCGGTTCGAGTGGTGGTTCGGCAGCTGCTGTCGCTGCCGGGTTCGCCGCCGTCAGTCTCGGTTCCGACACCGGTGGCTCGATCCGCCAGCCCGCGGCGCTGTGCGGAGTGGTCGGCGTCAAGCCCACGTACGGCGCGGTCAGCCGCTACGGACTGGTGGCGTTCGCGTCGAGTCTCGACCAGATCGGTCCGTTCGCCCACGACGTCGCCGACGCCGCCCTCGTGCTCGAAGCGATCTCCGGCCACGATCAGATGGACTCCACCTCGATCCGCCGAGGCCCGCTCGAGGTCACGCGGCAACTCGACATGGGGGTGGCCGGGCTCCGCGTCGGGCGCATCACCGACCTGCCCGCGGGCGCGAGCCCCGACGTTGCCGGTCGACTGGAAGAGGCGTTCGACGCGCTGCGTTCGGCCGGCGCCGAGATCGTCGACGTCGAGGTCCCCGCGTTCGGCTACGGCCTCACGGCGTACTACCTGATCGCTCCGGCGGAGGCATCCAGCAATCTCGCCCGCTACGACGGGGTCCGGTTCGGTCACCGTGTCGAGGCGCCCGACACCAACGCGATGTACATGGCCACCCGCACCGACGGATTCGGTGCCGAGGTCAAGCGCCGCATCATGCTCGGCACCTACGCTCTCTCGGCGGGCTACTACGACGCCTACTACGGCAGGGCGCTCAAGGTCCGCCGCCGTATCGCTGCCGACTTCGCCGCTGCGTACGAACGAGCCGACGTCCTCCTCACGCCCGCCTCGCCGACCGTCGCGTTCCACCTCGGCGACAAGACGTCGGATCCGATGTCGATGTACCTCTGTGACACCTACACGATCCCGTCGAACCTCACCGGCGACCCCGCCATGAGCGTGCCGTTCGGGAGCGGGGACGATGGGCTGCCGGTCGGGGTCCAGATCCTCGCTCCTGCTCTGGAGGAGTCGCGCATGTTCCGCACCGCCGCCGAACTCGAACGGAGGGCACCCCGATGAGCGAGACGACGAGCCCCAGCGACGAGACCTGGACGTTCCGCGGCTACGAGATGGTCGTCGGGCTCGAGGTCCACGTCGAACTGGCGACGCGAACGAAGCTTTTTTCGGCGTCGCCCAACCGTTTCGGCGACGAACCGAACACGAACATCGACCCGGTGACGCTCGGTTTGCCCGGCGCTCTGCCCGTGCTCAATCGGCAGGCGGTCGAACTCGCGATGCGGCTGGGCCTTGCGCTCGACTGCACGGTGCAGCGCTCGACGTTCGCTCGGAAGAACTACTTCTACCCGGACATGCCCAAGGCGTACCAGATCAGCCAGTACGACGAGCCGATCTGCGTCGACGGGTGGCTCGACCTTCCTGGGGGCATCCGCGTCGGCATCGAGCGGGCGCACCTCGAAGAGGACACCGGCAAGTCGACCCATGTCGGTGGCAGCGGCGGGCGCATTCATGGCAGCGACTTCTCGTTGATCGACTTCAACCGTGCCGGCGTCCCGCTCGTGGAGATCGTGAGTCGTCCGGACATCCGCACACCCGATCAGGCCAAGGCCTACGTCACCGAGCTGCGGGCCATCCTCGTCGCAGTCGGTGCGTCCGACGCGAAGATGGAGGAAGGCTCGATGCGCGTCGACGCGAACGTCAGCGTCCGGCGCCCGGGCGCCGAGTTCGGGACGCGCTGTGAGATCAAGAACGTCAACTCGGTCCGGTCGGTCGGACGTGCAATCGAGTACGAGGCGCAGCGTCAGGTCGGCATGCTCGAGGCCGGGGAGTCGATCCGCCAGGAGACGCGCCACTGGGACGAGAACGACGGTCGCACCCACACCCTTCGCTCGAAGGAGGACGCCGACGACTACCGGTACTTCCAGGAACCCGATCTGGTCGTCGTCGATCCCGATCCGGAGTGGATCGAACGGGTGCGGGCGAGCCTGCCGGTGCTCCCGGCGGCTCGCCGTGCGCGGCTCGCCGGGCTGACGGGTCAGCCGGCCGATGCCGAGGCGATCCTCGTCGTCACCGATCGCGACCAGGATGCCTACGTGCTCGCCGTCGCCGATGCGGGCGGTGATGCGGCACGCGCCCTCGTCCATGTGAAGGAGGCGTTCGCCGAGCAGGGCGAGCACCCGGTGATTCCGGCGGCTGACCTCGCGAAGCTCACCCGGCTGGAAGTCGATGGCACGCTCACGGCCACGCAGGCCAAGCAGGTGCTGGCCGAGATCGTTGCCAATGGTGGTGGCGACGCCGAGGCGATCGCGGCGGCGAAGGGTTTCGAAGCGATGGACACCAGCGAGCTCGAGGCGATGGTCGACGCAGCGATCGCGGCCCAACCCGATGCGTGGGCGAAGTTCTGCGCCGGTGAGGGCAAGGCGATGGGTGCCCTGGTCGGCGCCGTGATGAAGGCGTCGAAGGGCCAAGCCGACGGCAAAGCCGTGACTGCGCTCCTCGAACAGCGTCGCGCCTCCACCTGACCGCTGGTTCCCTGGCCGGGCCCGGGGAACGACGTGTCCGACAGGCGTCGTATCTGGCGCGGCACGCGGTGACGGTCCGGCGAAGAGGGTTGCCGATGAAGTGACATTGGGCCCGGGACCCTCAGTCGACCGACTGGAATACTCTCGCCGTGGGGGATTTCGAGCTGACCGAACGGGTGGCGGTGGTGACCGGGGCGGGCCGGGGTATCGGCGAGGGAATCGCCTCTCGATTCGCTGATGCCGGCGCTGCGGTCGTGCTCGCCGCACGTACGACCGCCGAGATCGACGGCGTTGCTGCCTCGATCCGCGACCAGGGCGGCCGTGCGATCGCTGTACGGGCCGACGTCACGGACACGTTCGCTCTCGGCTCGCTCGCCACCACCGCGGTGGAGGAGTTCGGGCACCTGGACATCTGGGTCAACAACGCAGGTGGTGCCGAGGTCGGCAAGCCGTTGACCGAGCTGAAGCGCAGTGAGTGGGACGAGGTCGTCGCCCTGAACTTCACCGCGGTCTGGAATGGTGCGATGGCTGCGGTCGAGCAGATGCGCTGGGGCTCGATCATCAACGTGTCGTCGATGGCAGCGTTCGGGGCGAGGCCTGGCAAGGGTCACTACGCGGCGTGCAAGGCCGCCGTGATCTCGTTGACGCAGACCATGGCGGTCGAGTTGGCGCCGGACATCCGCGTCAACGCGATCGCGCCCGGGATCGTGCCGACGAAGCTGCTCTTCGATGCCTTGGACGTGGAGGGGCTCGGGCTCGAGGACCTCGCTGCTCGTTCGCCCCTCGGTCTCGGCACGCCCGCCGACGTCGCCGCCGCTGCGGTGTATCTCGCGTCGCCTGCGGCGCGATGGGTGACCGGGCAGACGATTCAGGTGTCGGGCGGCATGACGATCATCTGATCGATCGCGTTGCGCCTGACTCGTCGGCGATCGCGGCGCCTCGACACACTCGGACGATGGACTTCGAGATCCCCGCCGACATCCAGGACACCCTCGATCAGCTCGATGCGTTCATCGAGGCCGAGATCAAGCCGCTCGAGCAGCGGGACGACAACATCCGCTTCTTCGACCACCGGCGCGAGTGGGCTCGGACCGACTTCGACAACGACGGCGTCCCGAGGGCCGACTGGGAGGAGCTGTTGCGCGAGATGCGTCGACGAGCCGACGCCGCCGGCTGGCTGCGACTCGCGCTGCCGTCAGAATTCGGCGGTCGAGACGCCAGCAACCTGGAGATGGCCATCATCCGCGAGCACCTCGCCCACAAGGGCCTCGGCCTGCACAACGACCTGCAGAACGAATCGTCGATCGTCGGCAACTTCCCGACGGTGCTGATGATGCGCGACTTCGGCACCGAGCAGCAGAAGGCCGACTGGATGCCGGGCTTCCTGGACGGTACCCGTCGACTGGCATTCGGACTGACCGAGCCGAACCACGGCAGCGATGCCACCTACATGGAGACGACAGCCGTTCGCGACGGTGACGAGTGGGTGCTCAACGGGATGAAGCGGTGGAATTCCGGCCTCCATCACGCCACCCACGACATCATCTTCGCCCGCACGTCGGGCGAGCCCGGCAGCCCCAAGGGAATCAGCGCGTTCCTCGTCCCGACCGACGCCGCGGGGTTCAACGTCGACTTCTTCTGGTGGACCTTCAACATGCCGACGGATCATGCCGAGGTCAGCCTCACCGATGTGCGTGTCGGTGCCGATGCGCTCTTCGGTGAGGTCGATCGAGGGCTCGAGCTGGCCCAGCATTTCGTGCACGAGAACCGGATCCGTCAGGCGGCCTCGTCGCTCGGCGCAGCGCAGTACTGCATCGACGAAGCGGTCGCCTACGCGAACAGCCGGACGACGTGGGGCAAGAAGCTCTCGGTCAACCAGGGCATCCAGTTCCCGCTCGTCGAACTGCACACCGAAGCGGCGATGCTTCGACAGTTGGTCCGCTACACCGCAGCGATGCTCGACCAGAAGCATCACATGGAGGTGACCCACCTGGTCGCGATGTGCAACTACCGAGCGAACCGGCTCGCGTGCGACGCCGCCGACCGGGCGATGCAGACATGTGGCGGCGTCGGGTACTCGCGCCACATGCCGTTCGAGCACATCTACCGCCACCATCGCCGCTACCGGATCACCGAAGGCTCCGAGGAGATCCAGATGCGCAAGGTCGGCCAGCATCTCTTCGGTTTCGGCCGCAAGTGAACCGCCGGGTCTGAACCCGAGCGGTCACTCGTCGCGCAGGCCGATCGAAGCCGCCATCGACGTGGCGGCGGCACGGAAGAGCGCCTCGTCGTCGCTGACGAAGTTGCGTGTCTGACCGAACAGCTCGAAGGTCAGCAGCCCGAACAGTTGCGACCATGCGGTGATGATCGCCAGCGTCGTCGTGTCGTCGACGTCGATGTCGAGCTCCGTTCGCAGCGCGGAGAACGACTCCGAGAGCGAGGGTTCGATCGAGCGATCGGCAACGGGTTCGAGTCGGTCGGCCTCGCGCACGATGCGCACGAGAGCTCGCGAGACCCTGGTGCCCGATGCCACCGTGTCGTCGGGGGCTGCGTACCCGGGGATCGGGGTGCCGTAGATCAGTGCGTAGTCGTTCCGATGCGCCAGCGCCCAGGATCTGATGGCCAGTGCGGCTTCGACCCAGCGTGCAGCGGGGGGTCGTCCGCTGGTCGACTCGACATGCCGCTCGGTGTGGTCGCCGAGCGAGTCGTACGCCTCGATGATGAGCGCGGTCAGGAGTTCGTCCCGGCTGGAGAAGTAGCGGTAGATCGCCGACGACACCATGCCGACGTCGCGGGCGACCGCCCGCAACGACAGGTCGTTGGCTCCATCGCTGGCGACTCGTTCCACCGCCGCCGCGAGGATCGCTGCGCGGACCTCGGCGCGTGCCCGGGCGCGGGCTCCGGTCACCGTCGTCGTCACTGGATCGGGCATCGCTGCAGTCTGACAGAAATGAGAGCAGTGCTCTTGATTCCGAAGCGCCTGTCGTGTACGGTGCTCACAAACGAGAGCAGTGCTCTCTCTGAAAGGAACCCCGATGACCACCGATCGACTCGACTCCCCCGACACCACCGCCGGGCCCACCGCAACGGATGGAAGGGCCGCCGTGCGCTATCTGCAGCCGGACTGGTTCACCCGCCGCGTCTTCAACCCGTTCGTCGCTCGCTGCACCCGATGGGGGATCAGCCTGTGGGGTTCGCGCGTGCTCTCGGTGCCGGGGCGTGTCTCGGGCGAGATCCGTACGACGCCGGTGAACGTGCTCACGGTTGCCGATCGCCGGTACCTCGTTGCGCCACGTGGCGAGACCCACTGGGTGCGAAACGCGGCGCGCAGCGGGCGGCGGTACCTTGCGCGTCGGTCGCCGCGTCGAGTCGGTCCGGCTCCGGGAGTTGGAGGATCTCGACAAGCCCGAGGTCCTGCGGTCCTACCTGCGCCGCTGGAAGTGGGAGGTCGGTCAGTTCTTCGACGGGGTCGGCCCGGACAGCGCCGACGACGAACTGCTCGCGACCGCACCGAACCACCCGGTGTTCGAAATCCTCGCGGTCTGACGCAGGTTCAGGCCGTGCTGGCCGTTCGGGCTGCCTGTCGCATCAGCCGTGGAGGCAGCGGGATCCGATCCGCGAACTTGGTCGCCATCGGCCCGATGATCGCAGTGAGCAGGACGTAGCCGGCGGCGAGAGCTCCGAGTTCCGGGCCGTTGACGAGGCTCGACCCGATTGCCGCGATCACGATCGAGAACTCGCCGCGAGCGATCAACACCGTTCCGGCGCGCAGGCGGCCCTTCGGGGCAGCCCCGACGCGACCGGCGGCATACCAGCCGGTCGCCACCTTGGTGAACGCGGTCACGATGGTGAGCACCAGCGCCGGGACCGCTGCGTCGACCAGGTCGGCGGGGTCGATCTGGAACGAGAAGAACAGGAAGAACGTTGCGGCGAACAGATCTCGAAGCGGCGAGATCAGCTCGTTCGCTCGCTCCTCGGCGCGACCCGACAGTGCGAGCCCGACGAGGAACGCTCCGATCGCGCCCGATACCTCGAACTGCTGGGCGATGCCGGCGACGAGCAGGGTGATACCGAACACGGTGAGCAGGAAGGTCTCGTCGCTCCCGCCGGCGACGAGGTCGCTGATGCGGCGCCCATAGCGAAGGGCGGTGAGGAGGATGACCGACACGGCCACGAGCGCGATCGACACGCTCGTCAGCGTCGCGACGACCGTCCCGCCGACGATCAATGCCGCAACGACGGGGAGGTACACCGCCATCGCCAAGTCTTCGATCACCAGCAGGTTCAGCACAGCCGGTGTCTCACGGAAGCCGAGCCGCCCGAAGTCGGACAGCGCTTTGCTGACCACGCCGGATGACGAGATCCAAGTGACCCCGCCGAGGAGTACAGCTGCCAGCGGATCCCAACCCAGGATCAGTCCGAGGGCGACGCCGGGCAGCGCGTTGAGCATCATGTCGATCAGGCCGGGGGGGATTCCCGTCCGCAATCCGTCGCGCAGTTCGCTTTCGGAGTACTCGAGTCCGAGCGCGAACAGCAGCAGGAGGACACCGATCTCCGCCGTGATCTCGAAGAAGTCGCGCGACACGTCGAGCTGCACGGCACCCCCCTCACCCATCGCCAACCCGGCGATCAGGTAGAGGGGGACGGCGGTGATGCCGAATCGTCCGGCGACCCGGGACAGCAACGCCAGGCCGAGGATCAGCGCGCCGATCTCGACGAAGGCGAGCGCAGTCTCACTGGTGCCGGCGGCGAACAGCATCGATCGTGTGTCAGTGGCGAATCAGATCGCGCATGGCTGCGAGACCGTCGGTCGTGCCGACGGCGACGATCACGTCGCCTGCCATCAGGGGGAACTCCGGTCCGGGAGCGGGGATCGATTGGCCATCGCGGATGATCGCGACGATCGACGAGCCCGTCTTCGTGCGGTACATCCCGTCGCCGATCGTTGCGCCCGACGCCGGAGACGACGGCGTCAACTCGATCCACTCGATCGCCAATCCTTCGATCTCCTGTTGGACCGCAGCGACCGCCTCGGTCACCCGGCTCGCGCCGAGGAGTTCCGACACGGTTCGGGTGTCGGCGGCGGACAGGCTCACGAGCATCGAGCACTTGTCGGGGTCGTCCGAGTCGTAGACGAGAATCTCGCGTCGGCCGTCGTGGTGGACGAGCACCCCGATGTCGTCGCCGTTCTCGGTCGTGAACTCGTGGCGCACTCCGACGCCCGGCAGTTTGGTCTCGCGCACGTCGGCCATCGGTTCATTCTGGCAGCGACTGGTGGGCACAGCACCAGGCTCGGCTCCGGCCGCCGCCACTACCGTGCAGTCCATGAGCGATGCTCCGAACACAGTTGGCACACCGGTTGACGTCAAGCCGCGGTCTCGCGACGTCACCGACGGGATGCAGAAGGCGCCATCGCGGGCGATGCTCCGAGCAGTGGGAATGGGCGACGGCGACTGGGACAAGCCCCAGGTGGCGATCGCGTCGTCGTGGAACGAAGTCACGCCGTGCAACATGACGTTGCGCAAACTCGCCGAGCACGCGAAGGTCGGCGTGCGTGAGGCCGGCGGCTTCCCGCTCGAGTTCGGCACGATCACCGTCAGCGACGGGATCTCGATGGGTCACGAAGGGATGCGAGCGTCGCTCGTGTCTCGCGAGGTGATCACCGACTCGGTCGAGACCGTGATGCACGCCGAACGTTTCGACGGGTTCGTCGGCCTGGCCGGGTGCGACAAGTCGATCCCGGCGATGCTGATGGCAGCGGCTCGCCTCGACCTGCCCAGTGTGTTCGTCTACAACGGCTCGACGATGCCTGGCGAGCACAACGGCACGGCGCTCGACATCACCAGCGTGTTCGAGGCGGTCGGCGCCTGTGCCGCCGGCACGATCAGCGAGGACGAGCTCCACGAAATCGAGTCGAAGGCCTGCCCAGGTGAGGGCGCCTGTGGTGGCATGTTCACCGCGAACACGATGAGCTCGATCGCGGAGGCGATCGGAATGAGCCTGCCCGGCTCGGCGTCGCCGCCGGCGATCGACAGCCGGCGCGAGGGCGACGCCGAACGTGCCGGCGCCGCAGTGGTCAACATGCTGCGGCTCGGCATCACGCCGCGCCGGATCATGACGAAGGAGGCCTTCGAGAATGCGATCGCGTTGACCTCGGCGCTCGGCGGATCGACGAACGCCGTACTGCACCTCTTGGCGCTCGCCAACGAGGCACACGTGGCACTCGACCTCGACGACTTCAATCGCATCGCCGACAAGGTGCCGCACATCGCCGACATGAAGCCCGGCGGCAAGTTCCACATGAGCGACCTCGACCGCGTCGGCGGCGTGCCCGTCGTGCTGAAGCTGCTCCTCGACGCCGGGCTGCTGCACGGCGACGTGATGACCGTGACCGGCAAGACGATGGCCGAGAATCTCGCCGAGATCGACCCGCCCGCTGCTGACGGAGTGGTCGTGCATCCGCTCGATGCGCCGATCCACGAGGCGGGTGGAATCAACATCCTCACCGGCTCGCTCGCTCCGAAGGGTGCCGTCGTGAAGGTGGCCGGCCTCTCCGACGCCCAGATGCACTTCGAGGGTCCCGCCCGGGTGTTCGACGACGAGTCGTTCGCAATGGAGGCGATCCTGGCCGGGTCGATCCAGCCAGGCACGGTGATCGTGATCCGCTACGAGGGCCCCAAGGGTGGCCCAGGAATGCGTGAAATGCTTGCGATCACCGGCGCCCTCAAGGGGGCGGGCCGAGGGTCCGATTGCGCGCTGATCACCGACGGCCGCTTCTCCGGCGGCACGTGGGGCTTCTGCATCGGACATGTTGCGCCGGAGGCAACCGACGGTGGCCCGATCGCCTATGTCCGCGACGGCGACCTGATCCGCATCGACGTTCCGACGAAGTCGCTCGACCTGCTGGTCGACACCGCGGAGCTGGCGAACCGAATGGACGGCTGGAAGCCGAATCCCCCTCGATACACCACCGGTGTCCTGGGCAAGTACGCCAAGCTCGTTCAGGGCGCCGAAACCGGCGCGACCAACACGCTGTAGCGATCACCAACACGCTGTAGCGATCACATCCGGACGATGGCGGGGATCGGACCCCGGAACCGCCACGCGGTCTCCGAGAACGTCGGATGCCGAACTCCGTGCGCTGCACGGTTGGCATCGTCGACAGTGGATCGTCGGGGGGTCTACGTTGTCGGCATGACCGACATGCCGCCGCCGCTTGCGAATCCTCCCGGCGAGCCGGTGCCCTCGGTCCCGCCGCCCGCTGCGCCCCCTGCCTCCGGCCCGCTCGGCCGGCCCCGTTCGACCGTCCTGGTGATCGTGCTCACGATCCTGACGCTCGGGATCTGGACGCTCGTGTGGTCGTACCAGAACGGCGACGAGATCAAGCGCCACGCCAACACCGGCCTCGGCGGTGTGGCGTACCTGTTCATCACGCTGTTGATCTCTCCGGTCACGATGTTCCTGATGGCCGGCGAGGTCGAGCAGCTGTATCGGAGCGAGGGCAAGGAGCCGCCGATCACGACGATCTGGGGTTTGTGGTTCCTGCTGCCGCTGATCGGCAACCTCATCTGGTACGTGCGCATCCAGCGGTCGATCAACGACTACTGGACGTCGCACGGCGCCGTTCGCGCCTGACCCAGGGGCGGCGACGGGCGACCACCCGCAACCGGGGCGTCAGGTGCTGCCCGCCGTGACGCGGGTCGAGCGTCGTTCGATCAGACCGAACGCGAGCCGCCATCCGACCAGGAACAGTGCCAGGAAGGCGGCGGCAACGATGATGAACGACGTCGCAGTGCCGTCACCGAAGACGAGATTGCGCAGCAGCATCCCGGCGACCAACGTGATCACCCAGACGCCGATGCCCGTGCGCCAATCGGTCGGGTGTCGCCAGGCTCGCAGCAATACCCAGGCCAGCGCGAGCGCGAGGAGGAACGGTGCCGCCGTGTCGATCAACCCAGCGATCGCCGAGTCGCGTTCGTGCTCGCGTCGGCCGACCGCCACGAAGAGAGTGACGGAGAACACGTCGATTCCGACAGCGAGCGGCACACGTCGATCCATGCCGCCAGTCTCGCAACGTGTGCCGCCGATTCCCTTCTCGTGAACAAGTGTCCGCTCCGACCGGCCACCGTTCACGCGAACGGCGGTGCGTCAGCCTTCGGCGGCGAAACCACCGATGGTTCCGCGGTAGAACACCAGCGGCTGGGGCGGGAGGCCGTCGTGGTCGGCGTCGGCGTCGAGCGAGGTGACCCGCCCGAGTACGAAGTAGTGGTCGCCCATCTCGTAGACCTCCTCGATCTGGCAGTCGATCCAGGCAACGGCCCGTTCCAGCACGGGTGCCCCAGACGGCGCGGCATGCCACTCGACGCCGTCGAAGCGGGAGGCTTCCGTGCCGCTCTTCGCGAACTTCCAGCACAAGTCACTCTGTTTGTCGCTCAGGACGTTGACGCAGAAACTGCCAGCGTTGGCCATCAGTCCCCACGTCTCGGAATCCGTCTGCGGGAGGAATCCGACGAGCGGTGGATCGAGTGACACCGAGGTGAACGATCCGATGGTGAAACCATGCGGGCGGTCGCCCTCGGCCATGCCGGTGATGACGGTGACTCCGGTGGGGAAATGGCCGAGCACGGTGCGGAAGTGCTTCGAATCGAAAGTGGCATCTGGGGGCTGCGGCGATTCGCTCATCGGCGCCAACTGTACGCTCCCGACCGATGACGGACCGCACGGCACACTCCGCAGCGTCCGGGGCGAAGTCGACTCTGCGAGCGAAGATGAGGGCGATTCGCCGAGCGCTTCCTGATCGCGGCGAGCGCTCCGAAGAGCTGTGGCGCCATCTGACGGCGCTCCCGGCCGTCGCGGTGGCCGAGACACTGCTCGTGTACGACACGCTGCCCGGAGAGCCCGAAACTCGCTCGTTGCTGGTGTGGTGTGCGGCGACGGGCCGCCTCGCCGCAGCCCCAGAGGCCGACGTCGATCCGGCATGGCCCGACGTCGTGATCGTGCCCGGGCTGGCGTTCACGGCGGCCGGTGACCGCTTGGGCCAAGGCGGCGGGTGGTACGACCGGTTCCTCTCGGCGGCGCGGCGGACTGCGCCGCGATCGGGGTCTGCTTCGCCGAACAGGTCGTTGACTCGTTGCCCGTCGAGGTGCACGACGTCACGATGGATCACGTCGTGACCGATCGAGGCGTGCTGCGATGAAGTTCGAGCGTCGCGAACTCGACGAGGCGACGGCGATCGTCCGCCGTCACGTGCCGCCCACGCCGCAGTACTCGTGGCCGATGCTCGACCAGGTCGCCGGTTCACAGGTGATCGTCAAACACGAGAATCACACGCCCGTCGGTGCGTTCAAGGTCCGAGGTGGGCTCGTCTACATGGACCGTTTGGTCAACGAACGCCCTGAGGTGGTCGGTGTGGTCAGCGCCACGCGTGGCAACCACGGCCAGAGCCTCGCCTTCGCCGGCGGCCAGGTCGGCCGGTCCGTCACCATCGTCGTGCCCCGCGGCAACAGCGTCGAGAAGAACGCAGCGATGCGAGCGCTCGGGGCGGAGGTCGTCGAGTTCGGTGTCGACTTCCAGGAGGCTCGCGAGCGTTCGCTGGAAGTTGCCGCCGAACGGGGTCTGGAACCCGTGCCGCCGTTCCACCGTGATCTCGTGCTCGGCGTCGCGACGTACGCGCTCGAGTTGTTCGAAGGTTCGGCGCCGCTGGACACCGTCTATGTCCCGGTCGGGATGGGGTCGGGTATCAACGCACTGATCGCGGTTCGCGATCTGCTCGGCCTCGACACCAAGATCGTCGGCGTCGTGGCGGAGGGTGCGCCGTCGACGCTGCTGTCGTTCGAGCGTGGTGCCGTGGTGACGACCGAGTCGGCCGCTACGTTCGTCGACGGGGTCGCCACCCGGTCACCCGACCCGGTGGCGATCGACGGCGTCCTGGCCGGGGCCGAACGGATCATCGCCGTCACGGACGACGCCGCAGCTGACGCGATGAGGATCATCTTCCGAACGACCCACAACGTCGCCGAATCGGCGGGAGCGATCGCACTCGCAGGCCTCCTCGGCGAACCGCTCGACCGCCGGGGCGATCGCAGCGCGTTCGTCCTGTGTGGCGGCAACGTCGACACTGCGCAGATTCACGCGGTGCTGGGCGGTTCGACCCCGGCCCCCTGACCCCGGCTTGACGACGCCGGTGCGTATCGGCTCAGAACGATGCTCGTCGCAGCGATTCTGCGAGCTCGTCGACGGCGGGGTCGTGGACCGAACCGGATCGGGTGGCGAGCACCAGGTGGCGTGTCGTGATCAGTCGCCCGGACGCGAGCGGGCGGTCGCCGTGTTCGGCCTGCGACGTCGGCAGCACGGTCCAGCCGGTGCCGAGTCGAACCATCTCGCGCAGCACTTCCGGTTGGTGGCTCTCGGCCACCACGTCGAGCGGCGCCCCTTCGCGGCGCAGGACGTCGACGACCACCGACCTCGTGTGTGACCCGGAGGGGAACAGGACCCACGGTCCCCACGTGGACGAGTCACCGATCGAGACGTCGGGTGGGCAGTACACGGCGAGCTGCTCCTCTGCGAGCCGCTCGACGTCGATGCCCGCTGCAGGTGCGGGCGGTTCGACGCACACGACCAGGTCGAGTTCGCCGCCGACGAGGAGGTCGAGCAGGTCGGCCGACGGCGCGACGCGCAACAGCAGATCGACGTCGGGCCGATCCGTCCGGTATCGACGCAGCAGTTCCGGGTAGTGGACCACGGCGGCGGCGTCGATCATTCCCAGACGAAGGCGGCCGCTGCGCCCGGTGCGCACACGTTCGGCCCACCGGGCGAGGTCGCCGGTGAGTGCGAGGACCTGGCGGGCGTGGGCGACGACGGCTGCGGACTCGTCGCGGACCGGGCGGCGCCGCCCATCTCGGTCGAACAGCGAGACGCCGACGCGGCGTTCCAGCTCGGCGAGCCCCTGCGACAACGCCGAGGCGCTGACGCCGACGCGAGCGGCTGCCTTCGACCAGGTCGGCTCCTCGGCGACCGCCACGAGGTACTCCAGCTGTCGGATCGAGACATCGGGAAGCGGTGGGCGGAGGGACGTCACCTCGCGCACTTTACATCAGATGTTCTTCACTATCACCGAAGTACGTCAACAATCGCTTATTGTTGTTGGAATGACCGCACGACAGATCGCTCCCGCCACCGGCAAGCTCGGTGTCCTCACGCCCGGCATGGGCGCCGTGGCCTCCACCTTCATCGCCGGCGTGATCGCCGCCCGTAAGGGAATTCATCCTCCCATCGGCTCGATCAGCCAGATGGCGCACATCCGGCTCGGCACCAAGGACGAGAACCGCAACCCGATGATCAAGGAATTCGTGCCGCTCGCAGGACTCGACGACATCGTGTTCGGCGGTTGGGATCCGATCTCGCCGAACGCACTCGAAGCGGCACGTACCGCCGGGGTGTTGAACTCCGACGACCTCAATGCGATCTCGAGCGATCTCGAATCGATCGTGCCGATGGAAGCCGTGTTCGACCAGCGCTGGGTGTCCCGCCTCGACGGTGTACGAGTGAAGCAGATCCCGAACAAGTGGGACCAGGCGCAGGCGTTGATCGACGACATCGCCAACTTCAAGGAGGCCAACGGCTGCGACCGCCTCGTGATGGTGTGGTGCGGTTCGACCGAGGCCTACCAGGAACCGTCGGCCGTCCACGAAACCGTCGCCGCGTTCGAGCAGGGGCTGCGCGACAACGACGACAACATCTCGCCGAGCCAGATCTACGTGTACGCCGCACTGCAGTCCGACGTGCCGTTCGCCAACGGCGCGCCGAACCTGTCGGTCGACCTGCCCTGCATGATCGAACTGTCGAGGACCCGCAACGTGCCGATCGCCGGCAAGGACTTCAAGACCGGCCAGACCTGGATGAAGACGATCCTGGCGCCCGGCCTGAAGGCCCGCATGCTCGGTCTGCGTGGCTGGTACTCGACCAACATCCTCGGCAACCGCGACGGCGAGGTGCTCGACGATCCGGAGAACTTCAAGAGCAAGGAAGTGTCGAAGCTCGGTGTGCTCGACGGCATCCTGCAGCCAGAGGTGTACCCCGATCTGTACGGCAACATCGACCACGTCGTGCGCATCAACTACTACCCGCCCCGCGGTGACAACAAGGAAGGTTGGGACAACCTCGACATCTTCGGTTGGCTCGGCTACCCGATGCAGATCAAGGTCGACTTCCTGTGCCGCGACTCGATCCTCGCCGCGCCGATCGTCCTCGACCTGGCTCTGTTCATGGACCTCGCGCACCGTGCGGGCGAGTGCGACGTGCAGGAATGGCTGAGCTTCTACCTCAAGGCCCCGCAGGCGGCTGGCGAGAGCCCGGCCGAGAGCGATCTGTTCATTCAGCAGACCAAGCTGAAGAACACCCTCCGCGAGTGGATGGGCGAGCAACCCGTCACCCACTCCGAAGCCGGCTGATCCCCGTCGCCCCCGACGGTCTTCCCCGGCCCCGTCCCCGGGAGGACCGTGACACCCCTTCGTCAGAGTCGGGGTACGGGAAGGCAACGACGCGACTCTTCCACCTCCGGGTGGTTCACCTCGTCGATCGAGGCAGTCACCGCCAGGACCTCTTCAGCGTTGAGGGCGACTGGGTGCGGTGGGAACAGCTGCGTGCCGAAGCGTTCGCGCGTCTCGGCGGCAATGCAGCGACTCTGCGCACGGTGGGCAATGGCCTACAACGACCGAACCGGTCGCGAGGGCCCGCTCTTCACGGTCGCTTTCGGAGCAAGCCGGCAACGGACGACGATCAACTCGCGCAGACCGTCCGATTCGACCACCGGAACCCGCTCGCGATCGTGCCCGCAGCAGGGCTTGCGAGGTATCGATGGTCGAGTCTCGGACCATTGGTCGGGGCTCGCGCGGTCCCCGACTGGCTGTCGGGGCAGCGAGATCAGCCGGCTTCGCGACGACGGGGCCGGGGAGGACCGTCAGGAGGGGAAGATGCCTTGAAGTTGGGCGGCGGTGAGGGTGTTCTCGAGGAGGCAGGCGATCGTCATCGGCCCGGTGCCGCCGGGCATGGGGGTGATCAAGCCGGCCACCTCGGAGACGGGTTCGAAGTCGACGTCGCCGACGATGCCCGACTCGGTGCGCGACACCCCGACATCGATCACCGTCGCGCCGGGCTGCACCATGTCGGCGGTGATCATGCGCGCCTGGCCTGCGGCGCCGATGACGATGTCGGCTTCACGAACCACCGCCGCCATGTCAGGCGTTCGCGAATGTGCCATCGTGACCGTGGCATCAACACCCTTGCGTGCCAACAGCAACGACAGCGGCAAGCCCACCAGCGTCGACCGACCGATCACCACGGCCCGCTTCCCGCTGGTTGCGACCTCATAGCGTTCGAGGAGTCGCATCACGCCGAGCGGGGTGCAGCCGACCAGCCCGGGACGTCCCCGCACGAGCCGACCCATCGAACGTTCGGTGAGTCCGTCGACATCCTTCTCGGGTGGGATCAGATCGATCACCGGTTCCGGATCGAGTCCGTCGGGGAGCGGCAACTGCACGAGGATGCCGTGCACCTGGTCGTCGATGGCCAAGCCGCGCACGACCGACTCGACCTCGGCCTGTGTCGCCGTGGCTGGGAGATCGACGTGCCGTGACGCCAATCCAGCCTCGGCAGCCTTCTTGTGCTTCATGTTCACGTAGCGCTGGCTCGGGCCGTCGTCGCCGACCAGCACCGTCGCCAAGCACACCGCAGGAGAGCCCGCCAGCTCGATCCGCTCGCGAATCCCCGCGACCAACTCGTCGCGCAATGCGTTGCCGTCCATCAGCGTTGCAGCCATGGACCGCAACCCTAGAGCGTGCCGTCTGCGGAGAAGGGTGACGAGTCCGTCATTCCATCCGGGGGCGTCGTGCGGCCGCTGGCGGCATCCCGGTCAGGGCAGGTACTCGAAGGCCGAGACCACTTCGAAGCCCTCGGCCGGCTGCAACGTGCCGTTCTCGGTGTACTCGATGACCGGGAACTCGAAGGTGCAGACCGACGGGTAGTTCGAAGCCTTGCCGCATTCGACCGGGAGGCCCGACGGCCAGATCGACTCCGTGGTCGTCGCGAAGTAGTCGTAGAGCGACGCGCCGGTGACCTCGTTGCCCGAGGTGGCGATCGCGTCGGCGAATTTGGCCAAGGTCATCGCCTGGATGATGCCGAGCCCGCCGAGGCCGAGCGACGCGGGATCGACCTCTTCTGCGGGAACACCGAGTACCGGCGCCATGATCTCTCGGATGAGCGCGTTCGCCGGCGTCTCCTCGTTGGTCTGCGCACCGAGGAAGGTCCAGCCCAGCGCGTCGTCGCCGACCTGATCGATGACCCCCTTGGCTGCACACTCGCTCGACGCCAACACCGGTGTCTCGATTCCCAAGGACACCCGCCCACGCATCGTGCCGATGCATCCGGGCTCGTCGTACAGCGTGATCAGCAGATCGGGATCACCCTGATTGGCCTGTTGCATCAGACCCTGATAGCCGGCGTCGGTCTCCGTGACCCCACCTTTGATCGAGACGTACGGGATGCCGAGCTTGTCGAGCGATGCCGTCAGCGCAGCTTCCGTGCCGTTGGAGCCGGGAGCGTCGGCGCTGATGATCCCGACCGAGGTGGCGTTGAACTGCTCGCTGGCGACGCCGGCCATGCCGGCGGCCAGCGTGGCGTTGCCTCCCGTGGTGAACAGTGCGTTCGCGGTGTAGTCGCCGGGCAGGATCGGGAGCAGGCCGACGACTGGTAGCTCGGTGGCATCGAAGGTCGCATACCCAGGGAACAGGTCGAGGCCCAGGAGTACCAGCTCGACGTCGGACCCGGCGATCTCCTGCGCACACGCCTGCGACGTCTCGGGTGAACCCTTGGACGCACACGTCGTCAATTCCAGCGGCCGGCCGCCCATCCCGCCGTGCTCGTTGAGATAGTCGAAGGTCGCTTCGATGTTCACGCGGATGTCAGCGAGATCGAGCCCTGGTACGCCTTCTGTGTTGACGAGGCCGACCCGCATCGGCTCGCCCGTGGGAGGTCCCATCTCGGCGACCCGAAGCGTGAAGTCGTCCCCGGACGCAGGGTCGGACGTTTCCGTGGTGTCGGTGGCCGTGGGCGCCTCGGTGGACTCCGGTGCCTCGGTGGGCCCCGGTGCTTCTGTGGCGGTCGGTGCTTCGGTCGCGGGCGGCGACGCCGTCGAGGACTCCGAGCCCTCACCGTCGCTGCTGCACCCAGCTGCGACCAGCGACACCGCTGCAATTCCCCACACCCATGAACGACGGCTGTTCCGCATCACCAAGACCCCCATCTCGACTGGCGAGACCCTACCCGCGTCCCATCGAGCCGTCGTGCCCGGAGGGCCGTGATCAGTCGGCGAGGAGGCGCTGACCGAGATCGATCTTCGGGTACGGAAGACCGACTCGTACGTTCATGTCGATCACGAACGCCGCCCAGCCGGCGATCACGCGATGCTGCAGGATCGTGGTGACGTCGTCGAGTTCGAGCGGCGCTCGTGACGGCGAGTTGGCGAGGTTCGCGACCGCGTGACTGTCGTCGTGGAGCGCTCGGGCATGGGCGGTCAGCGCGGCTCGGTCTCCCTCCGAGAGGGGTTGGTCATGGCCGAACTCGGTGCGCCAGCGTGACTCGAGGAGGAACCCGATCAGGTCACAGCCTTGATCCATCATCGTGCGGATACCGGCTCCGAGTGCACCGTCGTCGAAGCGCCACCGGGCGACCAGCTCGAACGAGCGCCGATTTCGGATCATCGCATGGACCAGGTCGCGGCAGAGTCGGCCGACATCGTCGAGGTTCTCCCAGTCGATGTTCGGATCGAGGAGGATGTCGTACAGCGACCGGTTCAGTTCCGAAACGACCATCTCGGCCGCGAGCGCCGACAGTTCGTCCATGTTGCGGACGTGACGATAGACCGCCGACTGGGTGACACCCATGCGCTCGGCCACAGCCACCGATGTCAGTGCCTGCGGCCCGCCTTGGCGCAACAGGTCGGCGGCGTGGGTGGTTGCCTGTTCGCGTCGGGTCGGCGCCGGCCACCGCTCAGGACGGCTCACGCGAGCGCGTGCTCCGGTGACGACAGCGTGCGGTGACCCAGCTCCGGGACGGGCACCTCCAGGCGGGTGTTCATGTCGAGGACGTACGCACACCAGCCGGCGAACATCCGTAGGCCGAGCGTGCGGACGGCGAGTTCCCGCTGAGTCGGCCGGACACCGAGGATCGCGCGCGTCACCGCGATCACGTCATCGATCACGAGGGCGGCATGGGCGAGTTGTACAGCGGTCGTCGTCTCGTCGAAGACCGTCTCGGTGTCGAAGTCTGCCCGCCACGCCTGCTCGAGTTCGCTCGCGATGAGGTTGGTGCCGACGACGAGCATCGCCCTGATCCCTTCGCCGAGCGGTCCGTCGTCGTAGCGCCAATGGTCGATGGCGACCAGGGCCCGCGGGTGCGCCTCCATCAACCCGACGATGCGGTTGGCGAAGCCCGCGATCTGCGTCCCGTCGCCCCAGGTCGTGTCAGGTGAGGCGACTGCCTCCATCATCACCGCCGACAGCTCGCCCACGATGCCGTGCGTGGCCAGGGTGATCAGCTCATCCATGTCGCGGATGTGGCGGTAGATGGCAGACTGCGTCACTCCGAGGCGTCTGGCGACGTTGACCGAGGTGAGCGCCTCGGGGCCGGACTCGCAGAGCAGCTCCATCGCTGCGGCGATCACCTCATCACGCCTGCTCACGAATCGAACCGTACTGCGGAGTTGTGTCGCACTCCGTGACGCTGCGTCCGAGGTCCGGATTCACGACTTGCCAACAACGCGCCGATGAGGACTATGATGATCTGCGTGTCTACGACCACCCCCGCATTCCCGAGCCTGCTCGTAGTACTCATCCAGTAGCACGCCCGGCCTTCCGCTGCGCGTGCTCCGACCTCCCAGACGGGAGGTCGTTTGCTTTTCGGCACCGTCCGCGCGTCGGCCCCGACTCCCACCCCAACGACTCCACTTCGAACACTCCACACAAAGGCACTGACATGACCGAACGACTCACCGGCGCCGAGGCGCTGATCCGAGCACTCGAGCACGAGAACGTCGAACTGATCTTCGGCTACCCGGGCGGCTGCATCCTGCCCGCCTACGACCCGCTGATGGACAGCCCGATTCGGCACGTCCTCGTGCGACACGAGCAGGGCGCCGGCCACATGGCCGAGGGCTACGCGCACGTGTCCGGCAAGCCCGGCGTCGCCATGGTGACCTCGGGCCCCGCGGCGACCAACCTGGTGACGCCCTTGATGGATGCGTACATGGATTCCGTGCCGATGGTCGCGATCACGGGTCAGGTGCCGACCGCAGCGATCGGCTCCGATGCGTTCCAGGAGTGCGACACGGTCGGCATCACCCGGTCGTGCACGAAGCACAACGAGCTCGTCCTGAGCGCTCAGGACATCCCGATGGCGGTCCGCCAGGCATTCCACATCGCGACGACCGGTCGACCCGGCCCCACGCTGATCGACGTCCCCAAGGACTGCCTGCAGGACGAGATGGACTGGTACTGGCCGACCGACGAGGAGGTGCTCGACTCGCTGCCGGGCTACCGCCCGAACGTCAAGGGGCACCCACGAATGATCAAGGAGGCTGCCCGACTGATCATGGCCTCGGAACGTCCGATCATCTACGCCGGCGGCGGCATCCTCAAGGCCCGGGCCGCTGAGCCGTTGCGCGAGTTGGCCGAGCTGATCGACAGCTACGTCGTCACCACGTTGATGGCCCGCGGCGCGTTCCCTGACGACCACCCGCTGTGTCTCGGGATGCCCGGCATGCACGGCAACGCCACCGCGGTCACGGCGATGCAGCAGAGCGACCTGCTGATCACCCTCGGAGCCCGTTTCGACGACCGGATCACCGGCAAGGTCGACGCGTTCGCGCAGCAGGCAAAGGTGATCCACGTCGACATCGACCCGGCCGAGCAGGGCAAGGTGCGCCGCCCCGAGGTTCCGATCGTCGGCGACGCCAAGTACGTGATCGAGGAGATCATCGCCGAGATCAGGTCGATGATGGCGTCAGGTGTCGCCCAGGCCGACACGTCGGCGTGGAAGAGCAGGGTGTCGGGCTGGCGCGAGCAGTTCCCGATGACCTACGAACAGTCCGAACCCGGCGCCGCACTGAAACCGCAGTACTGCATCGAGGAGTTGAACCGCCTCGCTGCGCCGCACACGATCGTCTCGTCGGGCGTCGGCCAGCACCAGATGTACACGTCGCAGTTCTTCGAGTTCAACGAGCCCTACACCTGGGTCAACTCGGGCGGACTCGGCACGATGGGCTTCTCGATTCCCGCCGCCATCGGTGCCAAGGCCGCCAAGCCCGAGTGCGACGTCTGGGCCGTCGACGGTGACGGGTGCTTCCAGATGACTGCGCAGGAGCTGGTGACCGCCACGGTCGAAGGACTGCCGATCAAGGTGGCGTTGCTCAACAACAGCTACCTCGGCATGGTGCGCCAGTGGCAGGAGATGTTCTACGACGAGCGGTATTCCGAGGTGTTCCTCAATTCGACGGTGCCGGACTTCGTCAAGTGGGCTGAATCGATGGGATGCGTCGGCATTCTCGTCGAGTCGCCGGAAGAGGTCGGCCCTGCCATCGAGAAGGCGAACTCCATCACCGACCGCAGCGTCGTCATCGAGTTCCGCACGGATGCCTCCGAGAAGGTCTTCCCGATGGTTCCGGCCGGCCACAGCAACGACGACCTGATCCTCCATCCGACCCAGCAGGACCGAGCGGAAGGCCTTCGCTCATGACCATCGTGCCGTTCCCCGGCCACGGAGGCCGCGTCCGACCGTGCGCTCTCTTGCACTCACTCACCCGCATCTCGGAGATCTCATGACCACCATCAATCAGTACGGGGGCCAGACCCTCAACCACCACATCCTGTCGGTGCTCGTCCAGAACCGGCCCGGCGTGCTCGCCCGTGTGGCCGGTCTGTTCGCCCGACGCGGCTACAACATCTTCTCGCTCGCGGTCGCTCCGGCCGAGGACGAGGGCATGAGTCGCATCACGATCGTCGTCGACGTCGAGTCGACGCCGCTCGAACAGATCACCAAGCAACTGTTCAAGCTGATCGACGTCGTCAAGATCTCCGAGCTCGACCCGCGGCGGTCCGTCGAACGCGAGTTGCTGATCGCGACCGTGAAGGCACCGGACGACCAGCGAGCCAAAGTGGTCGAGCTTGTCAACATCTTCGAGGGCAAGATCATCGCCGTCGCCGAATCGGTGCTCACGGTCAGCCTCGAGGGTCACCCGGACAAGCTCGACGATTTTGAGGATTTGCTCGACGGTTATGGCATCGTTGAACTTCAGCGCACCGGACGGGTGGCGCTGCCGAAACTCGATCGCGGCGCTCGACTGCGCGCTGTGAACCCCACTCCGACAACTGGAAAGGCTGGCTGAGATGGCCGTCACCGTGTACTACGCCGAGGATGCAGACCCCTCGATCATCCGAGGCAAGAAGGTTGCCGTCATCGGCTACGGCTCGCAGGGCCACGCGCATGCACTGAACCTCAAGGAGTCCGGTGTCGACGTCGTCGTCGGCCTGCGTCCCGACTCGTCCTCGGCCGCCAAGGCCGAGTCGGCCGGCTTGACCGTCATGACGATCTCCGAAGCCGCCGAGTGGGCTGACGTGATCATGCTGCTGACCCCCGACACCGATCAGAAGGCGATCTACGACGAGCACATCGCCAAGCACATGACCGACGGGAAGGCGCTCGCCTTCGCCCACGGTTTCAACATTCGCTTCGACCGCATCCAACCGCCCGCTGGCTGCGACGTGATCATGATCGCCCCGAAGGGCCCCGGCCACCTCGTCCGTCGCACCTACACCGAGGGGGGCGGCGTTCCCGCCCTCATCGCAGTCGCCCAGGATTCGAGCGGTCAGGCGCGGGACATCGCGATGTCGTACGCCGATGCGATCGGTGGCACGCGCGCCGGCGTGATCGAGACGACGTTCGCCGAGGAGACCGAAACCGACCTGTTCGGTGAGCAGGCGGTGCTGTGCGGCGGCGTGACGGCGCTCGTCCGCGCCGGATTCGAGACCCTGACCGAGGCCGGGTACGCCCCGGAGATGGCCTACTTCGAGTGCCTGCACGAAGTGAAGCTCATCGTCGATCTCATGTACGAAGAGGGCATCGCCGGCATGCGGTACTCGATCTCCGACACCGCCGAGTACGGCGACCTCACTCGCGGCCCGCGCGTCGTGACCGACGCCACCAAGGCAGAGATGAAGAAGATCCTCGAGGAGATCCAGAGCGGCCAGTTCGCGGCCGAGTGGATCGCCGAGTCCGAAGCCGGCCGACCCAACTACAAGCGGATGCAGGACGAGGGCAAGGCGCACCCGATCGAGGAGATCGGTGGCGAACTGCGCGGCATGATGCCATTCATCAGCGCCGGCAAGCAGAAGGTCTCCGACATCTCCGGCGGCTGACCCGGGCCCGCAGTCACACCCACCACCCAACCGCTGCGATGAGCGAACGGACCGCATACGCGCTTTTCGCTCATCGCGGGGTGGGGGTGGATCGCTGCGATGAGCGAACGGACCGCATACGCGCTTTTCGCTCATCGCTCGCGTGGGTGGAGGCGGGCTGGTGACCGACGCGGCCTGGACGTTCACCGCGGTCTTCGTCCTGGCGGCTGCGGCGAACTGGTGGAGCCGGCTGGACGAGAGACGCCGCCGGACGGAGCTCTGGAGCAAACCGCTCGCGCTGGTGGCACTCATCGCGGTGGCGTTGACGCTGGACCCGGCGGACCAACTCGTGCGGGCGTGGTTCGTCGTCGCGCTGATGTGCTCGCTCGCGGGCGACGTGTTGCTGCTCTACGGCGACAGGTACTTCGTGCCCGGGTTGGTGGCCTTCCTGCTCGCGCATCTCGCGTACACGTTCGGCTTTCTCGCGTTCGACGACTGGTCGTCGGCGGGGTTCCTGATCGGAGCGGCGATGATGGCGGTCCTGGCGGCCACCGTCGGGGTGCGCATCGTGCTCGCCGCTCGCCGAAAGGAGCGGGTCCTCGGTCCGGCGGTCACCAGTTATCTCGTCGCGATCTCGGTGATGTTCTGTGTCGCGATGGCGACGGGCAACACCTGGGCGATCATCGGGGCGGCGCTGTTCGTCGCGTCGGACTCCGTGCTCGGCTGGCGTCAGTTCGTCGCCGATGCCCGGTGGATGCCGGTCACGGTGATGATCACCTATCACCTCGGTCAAGCCGGCCTCGTTGCCAGCCTCCTGTAGTCCCACCACTGCTGCGATGAGCGAAAGGCGCGTCTGTGGTGCCTTCGCTCATCACTCACGGGGATGGGCGGGTTGCGATGAGCGAAAGGCGCGTATGCGGTGCCTTCGCTCATCGCTGGTCGGGCGGGGGGCCGGGCTGGCCGGGGGCGCCGGGGTGGACGGTGGAAACCCGACTTGTGAGGTCGGGTATTGGAGGGTAGCGTGCGGCGCCTATGAGTGACTCCTGGGGTTTCGAGACCAAGCAAGTTCATGTCGGCGGCGAGCCCGATCCGACCACCGGCGCCCGGGCGGTGCCGATCTATCAGACCACCTCGTACCAGTTCCGCGACACCGATCACGCGGCCAACCTGTTCGGTCTGGCGGAGATCGGCAACATCTACACCCGCATCATGAATCCGACGCAGGCGGCGCTGGAAGCACGCGTCAACGCCCTCGAAGGCGGCTGCACCACTGCCGTCGGCCTGCCGGGCACGCTCGCCGTCGCGTCTGGCCAGGCCGCGGAAACGCTTGCCTTCATGACGCTGTGCGAGTCCGGCGACCACGTCGTGGCATCGCCGTCGCTGTACGGCGGCACCTACAACCTGCTGCACTACACGCTGCCGAAGTTCGGCGTCGAGGTCACCTTCGTCGACGATCCCGACGATCTCTCGCAGTGGGAAGCAGCCATCAAGCCGAACACGAAGGTCTTGTACGGCGAGGTCATCCCGAACCCGAAGAACGACGTGCTCGACATCGAGGGCATCGCCGGGGTGGCCCACGCGAACGGCATCCCGCTCATGGTCGACAACACCGTGCCGACGCCGTACCTGATCCGGCCGCTCGAATGGGGCGCCGACATCGTGATCCACAGCCTCACCAAGTTCATGGGCGGTCACGGCACGTCGGTCGCCGGTGCCATCGTCGATGGCGGCACGTTCGACTACGCCGCGTCCGGTCGCTTCCCGAACTTCACCGAGCCCGACCCGAGCTACCACGGCCTCGCCTACTTCCCTGCGCTGGGCCACGGGGCCTTCATCCTCAAGGCGCGCGTCCAGATGCTGCGCGACATGGGGCTGGCGATCTCGCCGTTCAACGCGTTCCTCATCCTGCAGGGCCTCGAGACGCTGAGCCTGCGGATGGAGCGGCACTTCGCGAACGCCCAGAAGGTCGCCGAGTACCTCGACGGACACGACCAGGTCGAGTCGGTCAACTACGCGGGTCTGCCGTCGAGCCCGTGGCACGAGCGGGCCACCCGGCTCGGTGGCGGCCGCGGCTACGGCTCGGTGCTGGCGTTCGAGATCGCGGGCGGCCTCGAGGCCGGCAAGAAGTTCGTCGAGGGCGCCGAGCTGCACAGCCACGTCGCCAACATCGGCGACGTGCGCAGCCTGGTGATCCACCCGGCGAGCACCACGCACAGCCAGCTGACGCCCGAGGAGCAGTTGGCCTCGTCGGTCGGCCCGGGCCTGATCCGCCTCAGCGTCGGCATCGAGTCGATCGACGACATCATCGCCGACCTCGACCACGCCTTCGCCGCCGCCAAATGAGACATGGGGTCTGACCCCACGTCTCATTGTTCTCGGCGGTGACCGTCGGCGAGTTCGTGCAGCTTGCTGCGGTCGATGCCGTCGGCCGGAGCGGCGGCGACCTTGCACGGCGTCACCGCCCGGAGCGTCGCCGTGCACGTCCCGCCCTCGAGGAGCGCTCGTTCACCCAGGACGGCTCCCGGCCCGACCTCGGCGATTTTCTCCCCGTCGGCCTCGACCACGAGGACGCCGTCGAGCAAGAGGAACAACGTCGAGGTCGATCGAGGCACTGATGCCCTCGAGCATGAGGAAGTTGTCCTCCGCGAGAACGAGACGGACGAGCGCTGAAGCAGCCTAATGAGCAGTGATGTTCCCGGTGACCTTCCTCGGCAGGTTCGGAGCCTCTGCGCCACTGGCGCCAATCCGTCGACGTCGGAGCGTGAACCTGGCGGATCAACTCGTCTGGATCAGCGCGATCGCGAGCGTCGTCAGGAAGCAGCCGATCACCGCGAGCACGTTGACCACGTCGAGGATCGGGTCGAGTCGACGCCACCAGCTCGGCCCCGGTGCCACACGGTCGAGAGCGACCTGGCGGACGTGGTGGGTCCAGCGGAGCAGGCGGAATGCCTTCGCGACCTTGTACCGGTCGCTGAGGGTTCCCCAATGTCGGTTCCAGCCCGTGCGCTGCTCGAGAACGGCATCGTGGGAGCGCGCCAGTGGGTAGGCGAGGCCCAGGGCGACCCAGCCGATCACGAGCCGGACGAGGACGGCGAGCACGACGAGGGCGAACGCCGAGAACAGGCCCGAGACCACCGTGTCCGGTGAGCTCAGTCGGACCTGGTATTCGTTGTCGACCCGCTCGATCGCGTGCACGATCCCGGCGACCGCCGACCCTCCGAAGAACATCCACCAGAAGGACTTCTTGACGAACCACACGATCAGGAGCCGCCGTGCGTCCTTTCGCCCTGGTCCCAGGCACGCGGCGGGATCGATGCGGAGGCCGGCGCCGGGGACCGACCGTTCGACGGGCGCCCGGGTGTCGACGTCGGGGCGGCGGTCGGTGTCGCTCATCGGATCGGTGTGCCGGCCGTTGCTCGTCAGGGCTCGTCGGGGCGTTGGTCGCGGAGGAAGTCCTCGAACGCGCTGCCGAGGTCGTCAGCGGACGGTATCTGCGATTCGGCTCGACGGTCGAACTCGGCTTCGAGCAGTTGCACGTACATCTTGAGCTGTTCGTCGTTGTCGGCGATCTCGTCGTGAACCTCGCGCCAGCTGTCGACCTGATTGCTGAAATCGGTGGTGTTGGGCACATCGAGGACATGGCTCAGATGTCGCACCAGCGCGGAGGTCGCTTGAGGGTGCTCGGCGTTCATCAGGTAATGCGGGATACCGACGCGCAGCGACACCGACGGAATGGACCGTGCCTCCAGCTCGGCCTGCAACACTCCGACCACGCCCGTGATGCCCTGGTAGCTCGGCGCAACCAGGCCGAGCCGCCGTGCAAGATCAGCGTTGGCGGTGCTCCCGGTGACGGGTGGCGTCCGAGTGTGGGGGATCGCCTCGGCCCCGGAGCCGACGGTGACCACGGCCTCGCACCCGAGCGCTTCGGCGACCACGACGATCGCTTCGACGTAGGTTCTCCAGTACAGATGCGGCTCGACGCCGATCAGGCCAACGACGTCGCGGTGGCCGCGGTTGCGTTGGAGGACGAACTCGTTGCTCGGCCAGACGATCTCGCGGATGTCATCGTCGATCGAGACATGGGGGCGCTGCTGGGTGAAGTCGTAGAACGGGTCCGGATCGATCGATCCGACCGTGACGGCGTGGTCCTCGCTGATGAATGCGTTGACGGCCTGGGTCGCAGCGCTCGCAACGTCGAACCAGCCTTCGAGGCCGACGAGCATCACCGGGCGGACGAGCGCGCCGATGTCGCCGGTACCGAACTCGAGAACCTCCATCGCATCCACGCAAGCCCCGCCGCTCGGTCAGCTCAGTGCGTCGACCACGTGGTCGATCGATCGGGTGAGGAGCTCGACGTCGGACGGGTCGATCGCCGGGAACATGCCGATGCGCAGCTGGTTGCGACCCAGCTTGCGGTACGCATCGGTGTCGAGGATCCCGTTGGCGCGCAGTGCCTTGTTGACCGCGGCTGCGTCGATCGAGTCGTCGAGGTCGATGGTTCCGACCACGTTCGACCGTTTCGCTGCGTCGGTGACGAACGGGCTCGCCCACTCCCGCGCTTCGGCCCAGCCGTACAGCGTGCTTGCCGATGCGGCGCTCCGTCCTGCTGCGAAGTCCATGCCGCCATTGTCGAGCATCCATCGGACCTGAGCGTCGAGCAGGACCAACGTCGCGAGCGCCGGTGTGTTGTAGGTCTGGTTCTGAACGGAGTTGTCGAGCGCGATCTGCAGGTCGAGCGACGCCGGGCGCCACCGGTCGCCGGCCCCGATCGAGCGGATGCGATCAAGTGCCGCAGGCGAGCAGGCGGCCAACCACAGGCCGCCGTCGGACGCGAAGCACTTCTGTGGCGCGAAGTAGTAGACGTCGACCTCGGTGGGGTCCCAGCGCAGCCCGCCGGCAGCCGAGGTGGCGTCGACGGCCACCAACGCATCGGCCGCCGTGGTGCCAGCGGGCCGGTGCAGTTGCATCGCGACGCCGGTCGACGTCTCGTTGTGGGTCAGCGCGTAGAGGTCGATGCCTTCCTCGGCGACGGCATCGGGGTGACTGCCGGTGTCCGAGCGGACGACGGTCGGGTCACCGAGATGCGGGGCTGCAGCAGCGGCCTCCGCGAACTTCGACGAGAACTCGCCGAACACGAGGTGCTGGCTGCGCTGGTCGATCAGACCGAACGTCGCGATGTCCCAGAACACGGTCGACCCGCCGTTGCCGAGCACGATCTCCCAGCCGTCGGGCAGGCCGAACAGCTCGCTCAGGCCGGCGCGCACCGAGCCGACGAGGTTCTTCACCGTGGGCTGGCGATGCGAGGTTCCGAGGACCGAGTCGCCCGCCGCGACCACGGCGGCGAGTTGTTCGGGACGGACCTTCGACGGGCCGCATCCGAAACGCCCGTCGGCGGGAAGGAGGTCGGCAGGGATCACGATGGTTGCGGGATCGACGCTCACGGCCCCCAGCATGGCGCAGGGATCGACGGATCCCACGGCCATTTCCTCGTTGGGATGAGGGATCGGCTGTGGCAGGCTGGCAGACGTGAAGCGCACCTCCGAACGACTCGCCGCGATCGCCCCCTCGGCCACCCTCGCCGTCGACGCCAAGGCCAAGGCGCTGCAGGCGGCCGGGGAGAACGTGATCGGCTTCGGCGCCGGCGAACCGGACTTCCCGACCCCAGCCCACATCGTCGATGCAGCCGTCGAGGCATGTCGAGATCCGAAGAACCACCGGTACACCCCCGCTGGTGGGTTGCCCGAGCTGAAGCAGGCGATCGCCGACAAGACCAAGCGCGACTCGGGCTTCGACTGCGCCGCCTCGCAGGTGCTCGTCACCAACGGCGGAAAGCACGCGGTGTACACCGCGTTCGCCGCGCTGTGCGACCCCGGCGACGAGGTCATCTGCCCGGCGCCGTACTGGACGACCTACCCCGAGGCGATCACCCTGGCTGGCGGCGTACCGGTGATCATCGACACCGACGCAGCGAGCGGCTTCCAGGTCACGATCGAGCAGCTCGACGCGGCGTACACGGAGCGGACCAAGGTGCTGCTGTTCGTGAGCCCCGACAACCCGTCGGGCTCAGTGTGCCCGCCCGAGATGGTCAAGGCCATCGGGGAGTGGGCGGTCGACAGGGGCGTCTGGGTGATCACCGACGAGATCTATGAACATCTCACCTACGGCGACAACGTGTTCGTCTCGATGCCCACGGTCGTGCCGGAACTCGCGAACCAGTGCATCATCGTCAACGGCGTCGCCAAGACCTACGCGATGACCGGCTGGCGCGTCGGCTGGATGATCGGCCCGGACGACGTCGTCAAGGCGTCGACCAACTTCCAGAGTCACGCCACCTCGAACGTCGCGAACGTGTCGCAGCGAGCGGCGCTCGCCGCCGTGTCGGGCTCGCTCGACGACGTCGAGATGATGCGGACCGCCTTCGCTCGCCGGGCTCAGACGATGTGGACCAAACTCAATGCGATCGACGGCGTCACCTGCCTCGAACCGCAGGGAGCGTTCTACGCCTACCCCGACCTGACCGGGCTGCTCAACCGGCCGATCGACGGCGTCACGGCGACCAGCACGCTCGAACTCGCCGACCTCGTCCTCGACAAGGCCAAGGTCGCGTTCGTGCCCGGCGAGGCGTTCGGCCTCGCCGGCTACGGCCGGTTCTCGTTCGCCCTCGGCGACGACGATCTCGTCGAGGGAATCGATCGGTTGGCTGCGCTCGTCCACGGCTGAGTTGGCCAGAGCGGTGAGGTCCGTGGGCGCAGCCCGCGCCAGCCGCTGCCGGCCGCTGTGCCGGAAGGTGTCGAACTGCTGAGCTGGCGCTGACCGAGTCGGGATCGCCGCGGCATGTCCCTGACGGGTACGTCGGGGATTCCCCGTCGCATTCGATGGCCGGCACGGCCCGGCGACGACGAACACGGTCGACGTCGCTGAGCGTTGCGCTGCAGCCACTTCACGCGTTCGCTCGTCTGGTTTCCGTCAAGTCCTCCCGTGCGGCCGGCCGATTCCGACCCCCTCGCGGTCACACAGAGTGGTCGGTATGTCCCCTCCGCGTTGACGTCGACCGAATCTCAAGCTATTCTCTGGCCCTCATCAAGGATTTGTCTGACGCTCGCGGCAGCCAGTCCAACCACATTCGCTCCCACTGAGCGTGTCGAAACAGGAGTTCAACATGGCAATCGCCGCCGCAACTCAGTCCCAGGTCAACGGTGCCTCGTGGTGGGGTGCGTCATGGTGGTGACCTCCGGCGCCTCGTGGTGGGGTGCGTCATGGTGGTGACCTCCGGCGCCTCGTGGTGGTGACTCAAGGTCTCCGATCCGACGGCCGATAGATCGTCGGGAGCGCTCACATCGCGGACGTTCCTTTCACGAGGAGCGGGCCGTTGGGCGAGACACTTCCGGAATCGGAAACTCAAGAACCGGGGAGCCACATCGCTGAGCCGCGGGCGCGGCACGCTCGGTGGGGCCCGAGCACCGACGTGGCGATGCTGTCCGTGCTGCTGCTGCTCGCTGGCGGTGCCCTCTGGCTGACACTGCCCGACGCCGTCGATTCCACGAAGTCGTCGACGCTGCCGGTCTTCGCGGCGGTCGCCATCGGTTTCGCGCTCGCCGAGTACAGCGTCTTTCGCTTCCTGTTTCGCCGCGAGTCGATTGCCTTCTCGCTGTCGGAGATCCCACTCGCGTTCTGTCTGGTCTGGTTGGCGCCCGGGCCGGGGTTGTTGGCCCGAGCGATCGGCACGTTGCCGGTCATCGTTGCGCTGCGTCGCACTCCCGCATACAAGCTGCTCTTCAATGTGGCGAACTATGCGTTCGAACTCCTGTTGGCCTACGTGGTCTTTCGGGGTTTTCTGGGGCTCTGGGGTGAAGCCGACACGCAAGTCGTCGTCGCCGTCATCCTCGCGACCGGCATCAGCGGGATCGTGTCGTCGATTCTCGTCTCGGTGGCGATCTCCCGTTTCGAAGGCGACCTGTGGGGTCGAATCCTCACCGAACTCCGCTTGGCGTGGTGGTTGTTCCTCGTCAATGCCACGCTCGCCGGCATGGTGCTCGGTCTGGCACTGATCTCGCCGTGGCTCGTCCTGCTCGCCGTCTTGCCGGTTGGCTTGCTGTGGTACGTCATCAAGGCGTACGGCCTGATCGACCAGCGTCTCCGCGACCTCGACGCCGTCCACGGATTCACGGGTCGCGTCGGGCAGTCGCTCGTTCCCGACGAGATCGGACGCGCTGCGGTCGTCGAGGCAGCAGGGGTGCTGCGTTCCGACGGTGTCGCACTGGTGTTCTTCGACCACGGCGATGCCGTGACACGACAGGTTCACGGCGAGATCGGCGTCGAGTTGCCGAGCCGCCCCGACGACCCGGCGTGGGCCGACTATCTGCGATCGGAGGTGCCGCTCAAGGTGAGCGGCACGGAACTCGACTGCCTTCGGTCGGGCAACGCCGAGCTCAAGGAGATCATGGTCGCCCCGGTTCGCGACGAGTCCGGGGCGTTCGGCGTGATGGTCGTGGCAGGACGAACCGGCGTCGCCCGTCGCTTCGACGAAGCCGACCTCGTCCGCCTGCAGAACCTCACCGAGCAGCTCACCACCAGCCTGCGCAAGGGCATGCTCCACCAACGCATCGAGCGCGAAGCGCGACAGGACGGACTGACCGGGTTGCCGAACCGCGTCTCGTTCGAGCGTTCCCTCGTGGACATCGCAGAGAATCGCCCCGTCGATCGGATGCTCTTCGTGGTGATGCTCGACCTCGACCGGTTCAAGGAGGTCAACGACACCCTCGGGCATCACGCCGGTGACCAGCTGCTCATCGAGGCTGCCGAGCGAATGAGTCGCCTCCTCGCTCCGGGTGACGTCCTGGCGCGCCTCGCCGGCGACGAATTCGCCATCGTCGGACAACGACGCAACCGCGAGGAGATGCTCGAACTCGCGTGGGCGTGTGTGCGCGACGTCGGCCGACCGATCACGCTCGACGGTCTCGAGATCGTCGTCACCGCGAGCGCCGGTCTCGCAGTCGTGGACGAAGACGTGGAAGAGGGCGCTCCGCTTCGCTACGCGGACATTGCGATGTTCAATGCGAAGACGCAGCGTCTCGGCGTGGAGGTGTACCGCGACGAGATCGATCGTCGCACGCCGGCGCGGCTCTCCATGCTCGGTGACCTTCGTTCGGCCATCGAGGAGGAGCAGCTCCACCTGCACCTCCAGCCGAAGCTCGACCTCAACACCGGCACCGTGGTGGGAGCCGAAGCTCTCGTCCGCTGGACCCACCCGATCCGCGGCATCGTGCCACCGGCGCAATTCGTGCGCGTCGCCGAGGACACCGGTTTGATCAAGCAGCTCACCGACCTGATGTTGCACCGCGGGATCTCGACGCTGAGCGACATCCACAGCCGCGGGTACCACCTCGGTCTGTCGGTCAACCTGTCGACTCACGACCTGCTCGACCGTCGTCTCGCCGACCGGGTGCAACAGCATCTGGCCGTCAACGATGTCGATCCCGCCATGTTGACCCTGGAGATCACCGAGTCGTCGTTGTTGATCGACGCGCCCCGAGCGCGTGCGACGATCAACGAGCTGCACGAGGTCGGCGTGTCGCTGTCGATCGACGACTTCGGGACGGGCTACTCGTCGTTGAGCTACCTGCGTCGACTCCCGGTCGGCGAGCTCAAGATCGACCAGAGCTTCGTCGCCAACGTTCTGCTCGACGAGCAGGACGAGGTCATCGTGCGCTCGACCATCGACCTCGGGCACAACCTCGGTCTGGTGGTCGTCGCTGAAGGGGTCGAGAACAACGAGGTGCTCGAGCGGCTCCGCGCGCTCGGATGCGACGTCGCGCAGGGCTACTGCATCTCCCGCCCGCTCGCACCCGGCCACTTCCTGTCCTGGCTCGCCACGACGGGTCACCCCAGCCGCAAGGCCGACCCGCTCGACTTCTCCCGTTGGGTCGATGCCGGTCCGGTGCAGACGGTTCAGATCTCGGATCCGGCTCTCGACTGACGCCCGCAGTGAGTCGGACCCTTCGGCCCTGCCGATGAGGACGTCTCGTCGGGGATACTGGAGGTGTGAGCCAGCGACTTCCGCTTCAGCACGTGTCCATTCACGGTCACCCGGTCGGGTATCGCCGCGGCGGCAGCGGCGAGAAGATCCTCCTGATCCATGGGCTGGCGGGCAGCTCCAAGACGTGGGACGACGTGATCCCGCTGCTCACGCCGCATGCCGACGTGATCGCGGTCGATCTGCTCGGCCACGGCGAATCAGCGAAACCGACCGGGGACTACTCGCTCGGCGCGTTCGCGAGCGGACTGCGCGACTTCCTGTCGATCCTGGGAATCGACAGCGTCACCATCGTCGGCCACTCGTTCGGTGGGGGAGTGGCCATGCAGCTCGCCTACCAACATCCACATCTGGTCGACCGGCTGGTGCTGGTGGGCAGTGGCGGCCTGGGACGGGAAGTGTCGTGGCTGCTGCGCCTGCTGACCCTGCCGGGCGCCGAGTACGTCATGCCCATCGCGTTCCCGAAGCCGATCGTCGACCGGGCGACCGACGTCGGCCGGCAGCTCGGCCGTCGCAACATCCGTTCACCGAAGCTTGCCGAGATGTGGCGGGCCTACAGCTCGTTGGCGGGTGCGACGAACCGCAAGGCGTTCGTGCGCACGATGCGTGGCGTGATCGAACCGACGGGTCAGACCGTCAACGCCAGTGACCGTCTGTACCTCGCTGCGCATGTACCGACGATGATCGTGTGGGGTGACCAGGACGGCATCATCCCGGTGGAGCATGGGCGCGCAGCGCACGAACTGATTCCGACGAGTCGACTCGAGATCATCGAGGGCGTCGGGCACTTCCCCCACGTGGAGCAGCCGGACACCTTCGCCAACCTGCTCGTCGACTTCGTGGAGAGCACCGAACCCGCGTCGACCCGTCATGAGGCCCTTCGCGAGGTGTTGCTCGAGGGTTCCTGACCCGCCGGACCGTGTTCAGAGGCGCCGGACCACGACGTGCGCGACGCCGTCGCCTTCGACGTGATGAAGGACTTCACAGCGCTCGTCGGCACCGAACGCGGTCGACAACTCCCCGGCGGGGGCGTGAAAGGAGCCCGGTTCAGGGGTCCCGACGACCGACAGCACGGTGACGATCGCCAGGCCGCCGGCGCTGAGTCGTCCGACCATGGGCGCGTAGAGCCGAGGGTCGCGAAACCGCTGGCACACGACCAGGTCCAGGTCGCGGAGGTCGTCTGGCAGTCCGTCGTCGAGATCGACGATGCGGGCATCGACGCGACCAGCCGACCCAGCGGCTGCGGAGGCGGCCCGCAGCCGCTCGATCGCCACGCTCGAGATGTCGAGGGCGGTGACGTCGAGTCCTCGTTCGGCGAGCCAGAGCGTCACGGTCCCGGGCCCGCTGGCGATGTCGACGCATCGGCCGGCCGAAGCCAGCAGCAAGGCGACGTCGGGCCAGTGCCCGAAGGCCTCGGGTGGTCGAGCGGTGACCGCTGACGTCGTCGCATGGCGCTCGTTCCATCGTGGTCCGTCGTCCCGCACGCGTCCCATCCTCGCATCCGCTCCTACGGTCGACCGACGTCACAGCGGTCGAGGGCGTGTGAATGCCGAAGCAGCGCGTGTTCGCGTGAGATCATCGGTGGCGTGACGGACATCGACGAAGGCGCCAGCACCCAGACATCGACCGGGTGGCTGTCGCCGGACGATCTCGAACTCGTGCGGGCGCACGTGCCGATCGTCTACGTCGACGCGGTGCCTGTACGTGTCGATGCGCTCGGCAACGTCACCGAGGTCGGCATGCTGTTGCGAGTCGCCTCCGACGGCTCGATCAGCCGGATGGTCGTGACCGGCCGTGTCCTGTTCGGCGAGCGAGTCCGCGAAGCGCTGATGCGTCACTGCGAAAAAGACCTCGGGCCCCTCGCGCTGCCGCGGGTTCCGGCCAACCCGACGCCGTTCACCGTGGTCGAATACTTCCCGAATCCCGACCGGTCGGGATTCTACGACCCCCGGCAGCACGCCGTGAGCCTGGCCTACGTCGTGCCGGTCGAAGGCGAGTGCGAGCCGACCCAGGAAGCGCTCGATCTCGCATGGTTCACCCCGGAGGAGGCCGTCAGCGCCGAGGTGATCGCGCAGATGACCAGCGGCCACGACCGCCTCATCCGACTGGCGCTCGCCCACGTCGGCAAACTTCCCTGACCCCAGCCCGGTACCGGCGCCACCCGTCCGTGGGAATCAGAGGAGCCAGAGCAGGAGCCAGAGTGTGCCCATGCCGGCGATCAGTGCGGCGATCAGGTTGCGGGCGAGGGCGGCTACAAGGAGGGCAACCCCGATCGCCGCGACCTCG
Source organism: Ilumatobacteraceae bacterium (assembly GCA_963698435.1). GTDB lineage: Bacteria > Actinomycetota > Acidimicrobiia > Acidimicrobiales > Ilumatobacteraceae > Sva-07. Next base: position 299,572 of record CAVOQV010000018.1, read on the forward strand.
ACGGACTCGACGCCGCCGATGCCTTCGCCGCCCGCGACCAGGTTGACCGTGAGCGCGGACAGCACCGCCGGGCCGACGTATCGCAGCGCCCGCGTGATGTTGGCCGGCAGTGGCCGGTCGGCGAGGAACACGATCAACCCGGCGCGTGACGCATAGGTGATCACGGCGACCGACATGACGGCGGTGATCGACGCGAGTGCACTCACCGGTCGCTCACCGCCGGCCGTTGCTCGTTGCGGCGCGACTCGGTGACGTCAGCGACGTAGCCGGCGATCACACCGCTGACCGCGCCGACGAGGATGCCGCCGTTGTTCGGCACGTCGAGTGCGAGGAGGCACACGCCGGCGCCGACGATGGCTGCCACGATGCCCGGTCGATTCGTGAGCCCGAGCACGACGAGTCCGGCGAACATGATCGCCGGCGCGACGTCGAGGCGCCACTCGACCGGAATGGCTGATCCGACCACGAGGCCGAGGCTCACGACAGTGGTCCAGGAGAGGAAGTAGAAGATGCCGGCGCTGAGGTAGAACCTTCGCCATTCCCGTCCAGCCAGTTCGGTCCGGACGCTGGTGAGCGCGAAGAGCTGATCGATCAGGAAGAACGGTCCCACCCACCGGAACCACCTCGGCTGGTCGTTGAATCGGGGCGACAACGCTGCGCTGTACATCACATGACGCAGGTTGATCACCGCAGCGGTGGCCACGAGGGTGAGCCACGTCGCGGTCGCCGCCAGGCTCACCGTGGCCAGCTGCGCAGCGCCGGCGAAGATGAGCAGGTTCGTCGACCACGCCACGGCCGTCGGCATGGCGGAGTCGGTGATCGCGACGCCGAGCACCAGTCCGAATGGAATCGCGGGAACGAACAGCGGGATCGCAGCGCGCAATGCCGCCAGCGTGATGCCGGACGGTGTCCGCTTCTCAGCATCGTGATCGGTGGGCGGCATCGCTCGTCGACACTACGAGTCGGGCGCGGGCATCACGCCAGTGACCCTGGTGTGTGACGTACCATGCTGACTCGATGCCCGAAGGCGACACGATCCATCGATCGGCCAGCGCCCTGAGAACTGCGCTCGCCGGCAAGCCGATGCTTCGCTTCGATGCGCCCCGACTCATCGGTCCGGTTCCTCAGGCGGGCCGGGTCGTCGAAGCGGTGGAGAGCCACGGCAAGCATCTCGAGATCGAATGGGACGACGGCCTCGTGCTCGACACCCACATGCGGATGAGCGGGTCGTGGCACCTGTACCGACGCGGCGACAACTGGCGCCGCCCGTACACGCAGATCCGCGCGGCAATCGAAGTCGACGACTGGGTGGCGGTCTGCTTCAACGCCCCGAACGTCGAGACGTACCGCAGGGCCGACAAGCGTCGCCACCCCGGAATGGGTCGGCTGGGACCCGACCTGTGCAAGCCCGACACCGATCTCGGAGCGGTCGTCAACCTGCTCCTCACCTATCCCGACCCGACTGCCCGCATCGCCGAGGTTCTGCTCGATCAGCGGGTGATGTGTGGTGTCGGCAACGTCTACCGCTGCGAGGTGCTGTGGGCGACCGAGCTGAGCCCGTACGCCCAGGTCGGCGCGCTCAGCGAGCACGATGCGATTCGTGTCGTCAACGCCGCCGCGAGAATGTTGCGGTCGAACCTGCATCACGCGAAGCGGGTCACGGCGCCATCGGTGAAAGGCGGCCTCGCTGTCTACGGCCGCAACGTGCAGCGCTGCGTGCGCTGTGCCGACACGATCGAATGCCGTCGGATGGGCGAGCACCGACGGATCCTCTACTGGTGTCCCGGGTGTCAGACCCATCTCGACCCGCGGCTGGAGCGGTCGAGCGACGACACCCCGATGGATCCGCACCCCGCTGCGCAACGCTGGCTCGCTGAGCTCCCCTGGAACCGCGACGCCAGCTGAGCACCGCAGCAGGGGCCCACACCTGCCGGTCGTCGTCAGCCGCGACCCAGGATGCGTTGGACGGCGATCTCGATCACGACGCGATCGTCGCGCTCCTTCGGCTGGCGGTATCTCGCGGCGTAGCCCTCGACGCCGGCGCGTACTCCCTCGGGGTCGGTGACCAGGCGGACCGGCCCCTCCAGACTGAGCCAGCGTCCGCCGTCGACCTGGCCGACGGCAGCGCGTAGTCCCGCGGCCTCCATCCGACCCGCGTTGATCGCCTTCTGGGAGCCGGACCAGGTGATGACACGTGCCACTCGGTGCTCGACGTCGTAGCTGAATCCCACCGCCACGACGTGCGGGGAGAGGTCCGCTCGCAAGGTCGTGAGCGTCGCCAAGTGGTACTCCCGGAGGAACGTCAGCACCTCGTCGGGCAGGTCAGCAGGATCGAGCGCCATCGCCCCACGCTACCGAGCGGTGACATCCGGGGGTCTGACCCCAGACGTCACAGGTCACTCGGTGGCGATGGCCTCGAGGACGTTCATGTTCGACGCCTTGTACGACGGGTACAGCGCTGCGACGAGACCGGCGATGACGGCGCCGATCAGGATCGCCACGATGATCGTCGGGTTGAACGCCAGCTTGCTGATCACGTCGTCGGGGACGGCCAGCGTGAGGATCACGCCGAGGAACGTTCCGACGATGATGCCGACGAGCGCGCCGAAGATCGAGACGATGACCGCCTCCCAGCGCACCGAGCGGCGGGTCTGACGCTTGTTCATGCCGACGGCACGGAGCAGTCCGATCTCCCGAGTGCGCTCGAACACGCCGAGCGCCAGCGTGATCGAGATGCCGAGAATCGCGATCAGGATGGCGAACGCCAACAGCATCGTGATGATCAGCAGCAGCTGGTTGATCTGTGCCTCTTGCGAGTCGAGGAACTCGGCGTTGGTCTGCACGTTTGCTTGCGGGAACGGTTCCATCGCCGCTTGGACCGCCGCGTCGCCCGTCACCGGATCGACACCGTCTGCGAGCCTGGCGATCACGAAGAAGTCACGGGCCGGGGCATCGGTGATCTGGTCGAGGGTGTCGAGTCCGATCAGCCAGTTCCCGAACGTGGCATCGCTGTAGATGCCGGCAACGGTCAGCGTCTCTTCCACACCGTTCTGGAACGTCACGTCGACGGTCGATCCGATCGTGGCGCCGAGATCGTCCGCCGGGTCGGTGTGGAGGAGGAGCTCGTCGAGACCGAGATCGGCGATCGTCCCGTCCTGCAGGTCGGGATCGACCAGCTTCTCGAAGGCCACGGGATCGACGGCCCCGAAGTTCTTCGTACTGCCGTCGACCTGGCCGCTGATGCCGCGGATCGGCGTGACCGCCTCGAGCTCGGGTACGTCGGCGAGCGTCTCGCTGACGACGGGGGACAGGCCCTGGAAACCGGCGTCGGTGATGATGTAGTCGGCGGAGATCGCACTCTCGAGGGTGTCCACCAGCGACGCTCGCAACGACGAGGCGAAGACCGCGGTGCTGCTCACCAACGCCACGCCGATCATCAAGGCCGACGCGCTCGACGAGGTTCGACGGGGTGCTCGTGCGACATTCTGCCGGGCGAGCGCACCTGGCACCTTGAACAGCTTCTCGATCGGCCACCCGATGACGCGGGTCACCGGAGTGGCGACGGTGGACGACAGGCTGGCAACACCGAGGAACAGCGCCAAGGCTCCGATCCCGGCGAAACCGATCAGTCCGGGTGTCCCTCCGGGTCGCAGGAAGAGTCCGACGAGGAACATCGTCAGGCCGATCGCGGTGACGATCACACCGGCGACGAGACGGCGGGATCGCATGGCGGCGAACCCGAGTTCGGGGCGCATCGCAGCGACCGGCGGGATCTTGGCGGCTCGGCGGGACGGCACGATGACCGACGCCATCGTGATGCCGATCCCGACGAGTGCGGCGATGGCGATCGTGCGCGCCTGCAAGACGGTCTGGGTGTCGGGGAAGCCTGCCCCGGCGGCGTCGAACAGCGCGATCAGCCCGCGGGCCACCACCAGCCCGCCGAAGACCCCGAAGACCGTGGCCAACAGCCCGAGGGCGAACGCCTCGGTCGAGATCATCCAACGCACCTGCCGACCGGATGCACCGACCGCACGGAGCAGTGCGAGTTCTCGCAGCCGCTGGCCGATCGTGATCTGGAACACGTTGTTGATGATGAACACGCTGACGAATGCGGTGATGAACGCGAAGATCAACAGGCCGGTGCCGAAGACGTCGACGAACTGGTTGACGTTGTCCGCTGTCTCCTGGGCGACTTCCTCGCCGGTCACCACCTCGGTCTGCGGCGGCAGGATCTCCTCGATCGCCTGTTGCACGGTGGCGACCTCGACTCCCTCGTCGACGGCGATGTCGATCGCGTCGACCTTGTCCTCGGCGCCGAAGTGCACCAGGGCGGTGTCGAGGTCGAGTGCCACGAGCTGGGCGCCGCCGAAGCTGTCGGCGCTGCCCAATCCGACGGTTCCGGTGATCGTGCCCTCGAACGTGCCGACGTCGGTGAGGTAGGAGACGGTGTCGCCAACAGCGAAGCCTTCGGTGTCTGCGGTCGCCTTGTCGATGGCCAGTTCGTCGGGCCCGCGCGGCGCCCGGCCCTCTTTGACGGTGACGCCCTGGAGGCCGTCGTCACCTTCCCATGACACGCCGAAGGTTGGTCCGCCCGGGGGGCTGATCGCCTCACCGTCGGCATCGAGGAGCTGCGCGTATCGCTGCAGGATGGGTTCGGCGATCGCGACGCCGTCGACCGCGCGGATCGAATCGGCCACCGACACGTCGATCGGGTCGCGAGCGTCGTCGCTTTCGAACGCCTGCGCGGCGCGCACCTCGAGGTCGACCTGTTCGTTGAGCTCCTGGAACAGGTTGTCGAACGTCGCTCGCAGGCTGTCGGCGAGGACGAACGAGCCGACGACGAAGGAGACGCTCGCTGTGATCGCGAAGAGAATGGCAAGCGTGCGACCCCAGCGCGCCCTGATGCTCTTGCGAGCGATGAGTGTTCCGGCGCTCACGGTCAATCCCAGTGCTTCAGGTGGTCGATGACCTGGTCGGCGGTCGGGTCGACCATCTCGCCATTGATCTTGCCGTCGCCCACGAAGACCACTCGGTCGGCGTACGCCGCCGCCACGGGGTCGTGGGTGACCATCACGATCGTCTGGCCGAAGTCACGCACGGCATCGCGCATGAACGAGAGGATCTCCGTGCCCGTGACCGAGTCGAGGTTGCCGGTCGGTTCGTCAGCGAAGATGATCTGCGGCCGCGATGCGAGCGCCCGGGCCACGGCCACCCGCTGTTGCTGACCACCCGAGAGCTCACTCGGGCGATGCTTCAATCGATCGCCGAGTCCGACCGTGTCGACCACATGATCGATCCACTCGGTGTCACCCGACTCACCGCCGAGCATCATCGGGAGGCGGATGTTCTCCTCGGCGGTCAACGTCGGGATCAGGTTGAACGCCTGGAAGATGAAGCCCACCTTCGTGCGGCGCAGTTCGGTGAGGGCCTTGTCGTCGAGCGATGCCAGGTACGTGTCCCCGATGAACGTTGCGCCGGTCGTCAGCGCGTCGAGACCGGCGAGGCAGTGCAGCAGCGTCGACTTGCCCGATCCCGATGGGCCCATGATGGCGCTGAACTTGCCCGTCTCGAACGAGACGGTGACACCGTCGAGCGCATGCACCTGGGCGTCGCCGATCCCGTAGGTCTTGCGAGCGTCGATGGCGCCGGCCGCCGCGTGGGGGGTCGATGTCGTCGGCGCAGGAGGGGCAGGAGGCGTTGACATGTCAACAGGTCTACCGCCGATCCGATCGAGCCGCATCGGCCCTTCGGCGGACCGGAGTCGGCCGGATTGCTGATTCTGCGTCCGCACGGTCGGGTGCGATCGTGTCGCGCGGTGATTCGAGCCGTGTCACGGTGGTCCGTCGATGGGTGGACGTGTCGTACGATCCCGGTTGATGGCCACCTGTGCGTCGTGTGACTCCACGCTTCCCGATGGCGCACGGTTCTGCCCAGCGTGTGGTCACGAGGTCAGGCCCTCCGTCGCCGAGGAGCGTCGAGTGGTCACCGTGGTCTTCGCCGATCTCGTCGGCTACACAGCGCTGTCCGAGCATCTCGATCCCGAGCGGGTGAAGCGCTTGATCGACGCGAGCTTCGAGCGGTTGATCGCCGACATCACGGCGTTCGGCGGCCGAGTCGACAAGGTGATGGGCGACGGCATCCTGGCCCTGTTCGGCGCGCCGGTCGCCCACGAGGACGATGCCGACCGTGCCATCCGAGCCGCGATGCAGATGCATGAATCCCTCGCTCGATTCGTGGCTGATCAACCCGATCTCGACGGTCCGCTGCAGCTGCGGATCGGGGTCAATACGGGTGAGGTGGTCGTCGGCAACGTCTCGGGTACCGCGGAGTACACCGCGACGGGCGATGTGGTCAACGTCGCGTCGCGGCTGCAGACATTGGCGGAGCCGGGAGGCATTCTGATCGGTGACTCGACGGCGTCGCTCGCATCGGAGGAGATCCTGCGCGAGCCGGTCGACGACCTCGAGGTCCGTGGACGTGAACAGTCCGAGCGGGTCTGGCGCGTCACGGGCCGTCGTCGGCGTGTCCCGAGAATCGGTGCACGGTTCCACGACGTGCCGTTCGTGGGGCGATCGACGCAGTGGGAGCTGCTGTCGTCGATCATGGCGATGGTGGCCAACGGCCGCAGCGCGATCGTGGCCGTCACCGGGGAGGCCGGAGCCGGAAAGACGCGGCTGGTCGCCGAAGCGCTCGACTCGTTCCCGAGTCGAGCCGTCACGGTCTTCAGCGGGGCCTGTGCGCCGTACGGGGAGACGAACGTCTGGGCGCCGATCGCCGCAGCGCTGTTCCGTCGTCTGGAGCTCGAACAGGACGCCCCACCGGAGCTGGTGCGCTCGGTGAGCCGATCGAAGGGCGTCGAGCTGTACGGCTTCGAGGCCGACGACCCGGTGTTGGGCCGCTTCGTCGAGGGCGTCGTCCACCTTCTCGGATACCCGTCCGAGCTCGATCACGTCCCGCCGGCGCAGGCGCGCGAGATCCTGTTCTCACTGATTGTCGAGGGCATACGTCGCCGGACGAGAACGGGTCCTGTCGTCTTGTGGATCGACGATCTGCAATGGGCCGACGTGTTGATCATCGAGTTGCTGCACCGCGTCGCTCGCTCGCTGGTCGACCGCCCGCTGCTGATCGTGACGGCGCAGCGCGATGACGCCGAACTCGACTGGCCGCCTGCCAGCGATCATCCCGTCACCGTGCGGATGCCGCTCGATCCGTTGACTCGCGACGAGGCCGCCCGCCTGGTCGGTGCGGTGCTGTCGCCACCCACGACTCCCGCCTTCATCGACAGCCTGTACGAGCGCAGCGGCGGAAATCCGCTGTTCCTGATCGAGCTCGCTGAACTCGCGAAGTCGAACCCCACCAGCACCGCGCTGCCGGGTTCGTTGCGCGCGCTCGATCTCCGCGCGTCTCGATCAGCTCCCGGCCGCGCAGCGGGCGATCATCGACAATGCCGCCGTGCTCGGCGCGTCGGGGCCGATCGAGTCGTTGGAGAAGTTCGCTGCCGAGATGAACCAGGGCTTCGATCGTGCCGACGTCGAAGCTCTGGACGACGACGGTCTGCTCGAGGTCGACGGTCCGACCTGGCGTTTCCGCAGCGACGTGGTCCGCGAGGTCGCCTATCAGACCCTCACCAAGGTGGTGCGCGCCCAGCGCCACGGTGGAACTGCGGCTGTGATGAGCCGCAACTCTCGAGGGCCGATCGAACAGGTGGCGCACCACGCGGCCTGCGCCGCCGAGCTGACCGCCGAGATCGGCCCGGTGCCCGGACTGCCCGACGACATCGCCGATCGGGCTGTCGAGCTGCTGTTCGAGGCGGCCAAGCGTTCGATGGATGTCGGCGCGTTCAACCAGGTTCGCCTCCAGTCGACTCGAGCCCTCGATCTCGGGCCCAGCGACTCGGCGATCGCACGCGAGCTGTTGCTCCTCCGTGCACAGGCGCAAGCCGAGCGACGAGCGGTCGGGCCAGCGCTCGCCGACGCCGAGGACGCGCTCGATGCGGCGCTGTCGGCGGGCGACCGACGCCAGGAGGGCATTGCCCGTCGACTGCTCGGCATCTTGCACCAACGCGATGGCGACCTCGCTGGAGCCCGCCGAGAACTCGGTGCGAGCGTCGACATCTTCCGAGAGTCGGGCGACGACGTCGAGCTGGCCTCGTCGTTGCGAGAGCGCGGGCTCGCAGAGGTGTTCGGCGGCTCGTTGAGCGACGCCGAGTGGTTGCTCGGCGAGGCCGAGGAGCTCACCGAACGAATGCACGACCTTCGAGGGCGTGCATGGGTGCGCCAGCACCAGGCGTGGGTTGCCTTCCTGTCCGGCGACGCCGCGCTGGCGGAGACACGTCTGCTCACCGCGGCGCAGGAGTTCGACCTGCTGGGTGACCGATTCGGCCGCGGGTGGGCTGCCGGGTTGCTGGCCTATGTGCGCTTCTACCAGCGCCGATTCGACGAAGCTGAAGCTCTCGCCATCGAAGTCCGCCGCGACTCGATGGAGTTGGGTGATCCGTGGGCGCCGGCGATGATGGACTCGCTGATCGCGGCGATCCGTCTCTGGTCGTCGCGTTTCGTGGAGGCCGAGGAACTGTCACGTCGAGCCTTGACGAGTTTCCGCCAGCTCGGCGACAAGTTCGGGGCTGTTCAGGCGTTGTCGCCGCGGATGCGGGCGCTCGTGGCGCTCGGCCGGACACACGAGGCCGAACGTGGCATCGAGGAATCGCTTGCCATGAGCGACTCGTTCGGCGACCTGGCGTTCCCGATGATGGCGGCTGCGGGAACAGCGGTGCACCTCGGGCTCGGCGACCGCGGCCTGAACATCAGTCAGCAGGCGCTCGACCGTTCGGAAGCGATGGGCGCCGACGGTTCTGAGTCGCGGATCACCCTGGCGCTGGCGCTGTGTCAGGTCGGGCGTGCCGACGAGGCGCTCGCGTTGCTCGAACAGGTCGGCACCGCAACGCCCTACCTGCGTGCGGTGCGCGCGTTGGCGCGTGCGATCACTGCCGATCCGTTGGGATCGATCGACGACGCTGATCGGGTCTGGAGCGACAGCGGGGCGAGCTATCTCGACCGCGTCATCGCCGGTGTGTCCACCGGCGCGGCACGAATGCAGCTCGGCACACGTGATGCGGCCACGGATGAATTCGATCGAGCCCACTCGGTGGCGTCCGAGGCTGGTGACGTCGTCGCGCGGGAACTCGTGACGTTGACCCGTTCCGTCGTCCTCGGCGAGCAGTCTCAGCACGAGATCGGACACCTCGGTGCTGGTTGGAGGCTCGTCGCCGATTCGCTCGGGCTGCTGGTCGTCCATCGGCCGGGTGAGCCGGTCGCATGAGGAGCGTCGGCTGATGTCGGACGGGTCCGTGTCGGGAGAGGTGGCGTCGGATGCAGGAGAAGTGCGGCACGAGACCGGTCTGATCGTCGGCCGATTCGACCCGCCGCACCTCGGTCATTCGCACATGATCGACTGGGCAGCCGAGCGGTGTCACTCTCTCGTGGTGTTCGTCAACACCTCCCCCGATCGTGACACGGCGCCCGGTGATCTCCGAGCCGGCTGGCTCTCCGAGTTGCACCCCCAGGTGACCGTGATCGAGGTCCGCCATCGCCTCGGGACCGACTTCGACGACGAGGAACTCTGGTCGAGGTGGATGGCACTGTTCAACGACATGTGGCCGCACGACGACGGGCCGCACGCGGTGTTCTCATCAGATGCATACGTGGTCGAGTTGGCGAGCCGGTTCGATGCCGCGCATGTGGTGGTCGACGCTGATCGGGTCACGGTGCCGATCTCCGCAACCCAGATTCGAACCGACCCCGGCTCGCATCTGCACCACCTCGCGCCGCCGGTACGGGCCTGGGTCGAGTCGAACTGGCTCTGAGCCCGACCAACCCCTGCGATCGGATGGTCGAATGTGACGATGACCGGCGTCAGCGGTTGGGCTGTTTGGTGACGCGGAGGTACGGCTTGACGGGATTCCAGCCGGCGGGGAACAACTCCCTGGCATCGTCGTCGGACAGGGCGGGGACGATGATGACGTCCTCGCCGTCCTTCCAGTTCGCCGGCGTCGCCACCTTGTAGTCGGCGGTGAGCTGGAGACTGTCGATCACGCGGAGGATCTCGTCGAAGTTGCGGCCCGTCGAGGCCGGGTACGTCAACGTCAGCTTGACCTTCTTGTCCGGCCCGATCACGAAGACCGAGCGCACGGTCAGGGTGTCGCTGGCGTTCTCGTGGATCATGTCGTAGAGATCGGCGACCGTGCGGTCAGGGTCGCCGATCATCGGGAAGTTGACCGCCGTGCCCTGGGTCTCCTCGATGTCGCCTTCCCACTCGACGTGGCTGTCGACCGGGTCGACCGACAGGCCGATCACCTTGACGTTGCGCTTGTCGAATTCCGGCTTGATCTTGGCGACGTAGCCGAGCTCGGTGGTGCAGACCGGGGTGAAGTCCTTCGGGTGGCTGAACAGCACACACCACGAGTCACCGAGCCACTCGTGGAAGCTGATCTCTCCCTGGGTGGTCGGCGCGGTGAAGTCGGGTGCGATGTCGCCGAGGCGGACGGCCATGATGGATCTCCTGAGGGGAACTGTTCGACGCCGGGAGGCGCCATCCGGCAGACGATAGCGAATACCCGACAAAACCGGTCGGAATATCCGGATTTGCCGGCCGGCCGGTCAGGCGCGTGAGGGCGGGGCCACCGTCGGGGCCAGCGCCGCCGCCCGCTCGAACCACTCCGACGTGGCGGTCATCGGCGGGAGACCGCTCGCGAGCTGGAGCGCGGACTGCTTGAGACGCCGCGCCGAGCCGGCAGGGAACGAGGCGATCTCCGTCGCCAGCGCTTCGGCACGGGCGCGGACCTGATCGTCGTCGACCACCTCGTGGGCGATCCCGAGGCGGAGCAGGTCGGGGCCGGTCAGCCGGGCGCCGGGGAGCACGATCTGCAGCACGGTCGCCATCGGGTACCGGGCGACGAGCCACGCCAGGTTCATCGGCGCGTTCATCCCGAGCTGCGCCTCGCCGACCTGCAACCAGGCGTCGCGCCCGGCGACGATCAGGTCGCCCGCGACCGCGAACGCCGCACCGCCGTTGATCGCGTATCGCTCGAGGGCGACCACCACCGGTTTCGGGCACGCGCCCAGGGCGGTGTGCGCCGCCCTCAGCGACGTCGATGCCGTCGGGAGCCAGGCTGGTGGCGGAGCAGCGTTGTACTCGGTGAGGTCGAGTCCCGAACAGAACGCTCCACCGGCGCCGCACAGCAACACGACCTCGACCGAGTCGGCTGCGCTCGCCTCATCGACGTGGGCGGCCAACTCGTCGAGCATCGGCGCGATGATCGCGTTCTTCCGGTGCGGACGGTGCAGCTCGATCATGGCAACGCCGTCGCGGTCGGTGCGTCGGACCAGCGGCTCGTCCATCGGTGGTCCTCAGTTCCTCGGGAGTTCGGAGAAGGGCGTGTTGCGGTCGGGCCCCGGTTCGCGCGGCAGGCCCAGGACGCGTTCCCCGAGGGTGTTCTTCTGGATCTCGTCGGTCCCGCCGCCGAGGGACATCCCGCGGCAGTTGAGTACGTGGTACGCGAAGTAGTCGTCGTCGACGTCGTCGGGATCCCACGCCGCAGCGGTGGGCCCGCCGAGGAGGTGGGCGAGCTGTGCGGCGCGGCGTCCCTGGATCGTGCGCCAGAGTTTGCCGATCGACGGGTGCAGGCCCCGTGCGGTTCCCCACGGCACCAGCCGTTCGCCGATGTACACCGCCGCCAGTTCCTGTCGCACCAGTGGATCGGCGAGCCGGTCGTGCTCGCGGGCTCGTGCGACGAGCCCGCTGAAGGGAAGCGGGGAGCGACCGGCCTTCGACTTCGCCTCGTCATCGGTCAGATTGCCGCGGCCCAGCGAGGTCCGCTCGTGTGCCAGCAGCGCGACCGCGAGACCCCATCCGCCGTTGACGTCGCCGACGACCCAGTCGCCCGGCACGCGCGCCTCGTCGAGGAACACCTCGTTGAATTCCGCCACGCCGGTCATCTGCACGAGCGGACGGACCGTGACACCCGGCTGATGCATCGGCAGGACGAACATCGTGATGCCACTGTGCTTGGGGACGTCGAAGTCGGTGCGCGCGATCAGGATGCCGAGGTCGGCGTGATGTGCTCCGGAGGTCCACACCTTCTGTCCGGTGATCACCCATTCGTCGCCGTCGAGGATTGCTCGCGTGGTCAGTCCCGCGAGGTCGGAGCCGGCGCCCGGTTCGGAGTACAGCTGGCACCAGATCTCTTCGCCGCGCAGTGCCGGCGGGACGAATCGTTGCTGTAGTGCCGGGGTCGCGTGGTCGATCAGGGTGGGCACGGTCATCCCGAGCCCGATCCCGAACAGAGCATCCTCGCCGGGCAGGAGCTCGCGGCTCTCGTCGCGAAACGCCCGGTCGTATTCGGCCGGGAGTCCCGCGCCACCGAGCTCGGTCGGGTACGAGATCCCGGCGAGTCTGGCGTCGAACAGTGCCCGTCGGTAGGCCTTGGCTCGCGCCATGGTGCCCTCGTGGGCGTCGAGCAGCGCAGGGAGCTCGGTGAAGAACGAACGCACCCGGCGGCGGAAGTCGGGGATCGACTCGAGCGGGGGATCGGTGGCGGTCATGATCGTTGCCGACCCTACGCGGGCGCTGCGTGCACGCCCGGCTTGGAACCGATGTGCACGCTCGAGGCGGGGCTCTACGCTGGCGGCATGAGCATTCCCGTTGCGATCGAGGACCTGGCCGCTGCGACCGGCAGGTACGGCTGGGCGTACCTCCTGACAGTTCGCGACGACCTGCGGCCTCACATCGTGGCGGTGACGCCGACGTGGGACGGCGACCAGCTGGTGATGTCGGTCGGGCGGGGGACTGCACGCAATGCGGCAGCGCGTTCAGCGATCTCGCTGTGCTACCCGCCGGTTGACGACGGCGGATACAGCCTGATCGTCGACGGGACAGCCACCGTCGTGGACGAGGCGTCCGTACGATTCGCGCCAACCGGCGCCGTGCTGCACCGCCCTGCACCGGATGGGTTCACGGGTTCGACGACAGGGTGCGGCAACGATTGCGAGCCGGTCGGTCCACTGGGGGGTTGAGGACCGACCGGCTGCAGCCGCAGCGTGCGGCGATCAGGCGGCTCGATCGACGAGCTCGAGTCGAATCGTGTTGAGCGGTCCGCGTTTCACGGTCGCTACGGCATCGCGGCGGGTGCCACCGAGCCACACGGCGACGTTCGGGTCGGCTTCGGCGTTGCGGATCCACTGTGAGTTGGAGCGCACGGTGCTGACCGTCAGCGTGTCGCCGAGTCGGGTGGAGAGCACCGGCACGGGGCGAGGGAGGCCCGAGCGACGTCCCGTCGTTTCGAGCACGACGGCGCCGGCGCCGATCGGGAGCGGATTGCCAATGCCGGCACGGACCACTGGACGAACGACCCCGTTGAGCGCGGAGAAGCCCCGCTTGGTGAGTGAGTCGGTCAATGTACGCATGGTTCGAACAACCGACCGACGTCCCCAGATATTCCTCGGCCCCCCTCGCGCGTCACCCCGTCGGGTGGGCGTGGTGACGTCACTCTGGAGCCAACCGTCGAGCACGAAGGCTGTGCCGATCACCAACGCAACGACGATCGCGCCGGCGCCGGCCAGGACGCGGGGCTCACAGTCCGGCATACCAGTCGTAGCTGCGTTCGGCCCAGTAGTCAGCGGGGCGCTCGCGGGCGTAGCGGATCACGCCGATCCGCTTGAGGCACTTGATGCCGTACTTGTTGGGAGTGGCGAGACGCAATGGCGCGCCGTGGTCGAGATCGAGCGGCTCGGTGCCCTGGCGCAGGGCCAGCATCGTCTGGGGATGCATCGCTGACGACATGTCCCAGCCGACGTAGTACAACCCGTCAGGGGTCTCGAAGCCGACGTAGGGAACGTCGCCGACCCGGTCGGCGTAGCGGGAATGGAAGTCGGCGAAACGGGTGCCGCCCCAGTGGACGATGCTCGACCAGCCCTCGATGCACTTGTGCTCGATGACCATGTCGCGCTCGGGGAGCGCTTCGAACGTCGAGATGTCGAGTTCGTCGAGCAGTTCGCCGTCGGGACCCTCCACGCGGACGGTCCAGGCGGCCACATCGATCTCGTTGCGGATGCCGATGCGGCCGTTGACCTGGATCGGCGTCGCCTTCGAGATCGGGTGCTCTGGAGCGGACCGCCCCCCGGACAGGTTGCTCCACACGGTCTCGTTGAACTCGAGGGTCTCGCGCAGCGGCTTCGGGATGCCGCCGACGTTCGGTTGGTCCTGGAGCCAGTTCCAGCCGAGATAGGCAATGCCGACGCCGGCGGCGCCGGTGAGGAACGAGCGGCGGGAGCGCCGCTTGAGCTCCGACACCGGGATGGTCGGGGCGTCCTCGAGTTGTGCCCGGAGCTGTTCCTCTCGGGTGGGTTCGGGGTGGGTGGGTTCTGGCTGCTCGCTCATGACGGTCCTCCGATCTGTGCGTCCTGCGTTTCGGTTTGCGGCACTGACGGCGCACTGGTCGTCGGGTCGTCGGTCGCAGGGGTCGGCGAGCGGCGTTCGACCACATAGCCCGTGACCATCGAGCGGAAGTTGCCCCACCCGGCTCGCAACACCTGCAGCACATGGACGAGAAAGAACAGTGCCAGCCCGATCGTCATCCAGAAGTGGACGAGCCGGGCGCCCTGGTAACCGCCGAAGAGCAGCGGCAGCGGATACAGCTGGGTCGGCTTGTAGATCGCGAATCCGCTGACGACGATGATCAGCGCCATCACGAGCACGGCGGTGTAGGAGATGCGCTGGGCGGCGTTGTACTTGCCCTGCGGCGGTACCTCCTTCCTGAGGTGGAGGTCGTGGAGCAGGACATCCTTCGCCTCCCGGGCGGCATGACGGTCGGGGAGGATGTGGCGCCACTCCTTCGTCGCCAGCAGGTAGATCGAGTAGATGGCGCCGTTGATGACGAACAGCCAGCCGAACGCGAAGTGGAACGCCATGCCGCGGGCGAGCCGCCGTTCGAGGTCGAGCGTCTCGTAGACGGCGTCGGGGAAGAACGCGAACCACTGCCAGCTGCCGATCCCGAGGGCGTAGACGTCCTCGGCCCAGTAGATGCGCAGCCCGCTCCAGATCATGACCATCAGCAGCGGGAAGTTGATCCAGTGGAGCCAGCGGATCGCCCGCGGGTGCACGAGCCGCGCGACCGGCTCGTCCGGTAGTGCAGCCTCAGCTGCGACGGCACCGGCGGAGGCGTCGTCGGTGTTGGTGGAGTCGATCGACATGTCAGCGACCGTACGCCCACCACCTGCGGCGGTCGATCGATCCGGGCCAGTGTTTCGTCCCCGTTCCCAGACGTTTCGTGATCGGACCGCATCGTCAGCGGTCGAATCCCGATCCGGAGCGAAGGAGGTACCGCAGTGGGACGGCCCGGCCAGCGATGAGCGAACCGGCCGTATCCGGTCGGTTCGCTCATCGGTTGGGTGTTCGGGGTGGGGTGCGATGAGCGAGAGGCGCGTATGCGGTCGGTTCGCTCATCGCTGGCTGGGGTGGGGGACCGTCAGGCGGGCGCGAGGACGGTGTCGATCACGTGGATCACGCCGTTGGTGGCGAAGATGTCGGCCTCGACGATCTCGGCGCCGCCGATGGTGATCGTGTCACCGTCGACGGTGACCGGCAGCTCGGTGCCGGCGAGGCTCACGAACGGGTTGTCGACCATTCCAGCGACCATCGCCGAGTCGTCGCCCGCCTCGACGACGTGGCCCTGCAGCAGCGTCGAGAGGAACTCGGTGTCGGCGAGGGCGTCATCGGCGGTCATGCCCATCTCGCCGAGGTAGTCCATGAACGCCTCGTCGTTGGGTGCAAAGATCGTGAACGGGCCGTCACCGGTCAGCGCCCCGGTCAGCCCGGCCGCGTCGACTGCTGCGACCAGGATGGTCAGATCGTCACGTGCGGACGCGACCACCAGGAGATCGCCCTCGGCAGCTGCCATGTCGTCGTCGGACATGTCGTCGTCGGACATGTCGTCGTCGGTCATGTCGTCGTCGGTCATGTCGTCGTCGGACATCTCATCGTCGGCATGTCGTCGTCGGACATGTCATCGTCGGACATGTCATCGGTCGTGTCGGTCATGTCGTCGTCGGACATCGCCTCCGTGGTGGCCGGGCTGGCCGCGGTGTCGGCGGCTGAGTTGTCGTCGCTCCCGCAGGCGGCGAGGGCGAGTGCCCCGACGATGGCGAGTGCGGCTGGTGTGCGTGTGCGCATGGTGAACTCCTTGGTTCGAACGTGGTCCCGGTCGGGACGACGCGCAAGGTAGGGCCGCCCCGTCGGGGAGTGCTCGCGTCCACGGCCGTGTTTCCCGAGGCGCTCGCGGCCGTTGTGTAGCTGTTTCTCGAACACGAAACGTTCCCGGAACGCAGGGCCGTCGCGACCCACGGTGACGCCGCCGAGCGAGCAGCTGCCTACTGTCTCTGCATGACCTTCTCGTTCGAATCCACTACCGACGACGTGCTCGACGGCATCGATCTGTCGGGTCGCCACATCGTGATCACTGGCGCAGCCAGCGGCCTTGGCGAGGAGTCGACACGCGCGCTTGCAGCTCACGGCGCCTCGATCCTGATGCTCGCCCGCGACCCGCAGAAGAACGCCGACGCGGCAGCGCGCGTTCGTGCCGACGTGCCTGACGCCGACCTGTCGCTCGACACCGTCGATCTCGCCGACCTGTCGAGCATCCGTGCCTTCGCAGGCCGATACAACGAATCGGGTCGCTCGATCGACGTGCTGATGAACAATGCCGGGGTGATGGCTTGCCCGTTCGGTCACACCGCTGACGGGTTCGAGATGCAGTTCGGCACCAACCACCTCGGCCACTTCGAGTTGACGCGACTCCTCGAACCGGCCGTCCTCGCCGGCGACGACCCGCGCATCGTCATCCTGTCGTCGGCTGCGCACGGCATCGCGGACGTCGACCTCGAGGATCCCAACTTCGAGCACACCCCCTACGACGCGTGGGAGGCCTATGGCCGATCGAAGTCCGCCAACGCCCTGCACGCGCTTGCTCTGTCTCAGCGCCTCGACGGGGTGCTCTCGCTCTCGGTCCACCCCGGTGGGATCATGACCAACCTCGGGCGACACCTCAACGACGACCTGATGAAGCAGATGCTCGACCGTGCCAAGGAGCGCGCCGAGGCGGCCGGAGAATCCGGCGGCATGCAGTTCAAGTCGATCCCGCAGGGTGCCGCGACGCAGGTCTGGGCCGCGACGTCAGCGGAGCTCATCGGACACAACGGCGCATACCTCGCCGATTGCGGCGTTGGGGTGGAGGGCGGCAACATCGGCACCAACGGATTCGCGCCGTACATCGCCGACACCAAGACGGCGGAGCGCCTGTGGTCGCTGAGCGAGCAAATGCTCGCCGGCTGAGATGGCACAGCGGGCTCGGTCCGGTCGGCCTACCGTGACGGCATGACCACCGAAGGACCGTCACACGAACAGCGAGTCTGGTTCCAACAGGTCTGCGTCGACCTGCACGAGCGCTACTCGACGCTGCAGGAGGGCGAGCCGGCGTCGTACATCCCGGAGCTGGCCGCCGTCGATCCGGATCGATTCGCGATCGCCGCGGTCACGCTCGACGGTGAGCAGATCCTCGTCGGCGACGTCGAGCAGGCCTTCACGATCCAGTCGATCTCGAAGCTGCTCGTGTACGGCCTGGCACTGGAGCTTCATGGCCGCGACGCCGTGCTCGCCAAGGTCGGGGTCTCGCCGACCGGCGACAGCTTCAACGCGATCGAGCTCGACGAAGCGACCAATCGGGCACCGAATCCGATGGTGAATGCCGGTGCCATTGCGGTCACCGACCTGGTCTCGGGCGACTCGGTCGAGGAACGTGTCGAGATCATGCGGTCGATGTACGAGCGCTACCTCGGTCGACGCCCGGAGATCGACCACGACGTCTGGGCGTCGGAACGTGCGACGGGCAACCGCAACCGGGCGATTGCCTACCTGATGCTGAGCCGCGGCATCGTGGGCGACGACGTCGAACAAACACTCGACCTCTACTTCGCGCAGTGCTCGGTGCTCGTCACCGTGGCCGACCTGGCCATGATCGGGGCCACCATCGCGAACTACGGGGTTCATCCGCTGACCGGGGAGCAGGTCGTGGCGCGTGACGTGACGCGCGACATGCTGACGGTCGCACTCACGTGCGGGATGTACGACTACGCCGGCGAGTGGGCGTACTCGGTCGGCATTCCGGCGAAGAGTGGCGTCGGTGGCGGCATCCTCGGGATGCTGCCGGGCGCCGGCGGCATGGCCACGTTCTCGCCGCGCCTCGACGCGATCGGCAACAGCGTGCGCGGGCTGCGGGTGTTCGAAGAGCTGTCCGCCCAGTTCGAGATGCACCTGTTCGATCCCGACCGCCCCTGGCGCCGGCTGCCAGTTCGCTGAACTCGTCGTCGGCCACGTCGCCGCTGCGCACGAACCCCTGGTCGACGACGGTCCACTACCGTGGCGTCGTGGAGTTGTCGGAGCGTTCACTCGGGTGGCTGCGTTACCTCCACCGAAAGGCGCACACCCCGGACGACTGGAGTCGTGAGGGTCATCCGCACGCGCACTGGGACGATCGATCCGATCCGCCGATGGCGAGCTGGCATCGCTTCGACCTCGTCGACTCGTCGTACGCGATGGGGCTGATGGCGCACCGCACCCCGGCGTGGACCGAGCCGTACGTGGCGATCCTCGATCAGCTGATCGAACGGCACACCGGCTGGTGGTCCGCGAGTGACTGGTTGACCCAGTTCGGCCACGATCCCAACCGCGCCGACTATCCCGACGTCTACCGGTTGTTCATCCCGCCGGAGCTCTTCGGTAACTACGACGCGCCAGGGTGGACGGCCAACGGGATCGAGCCATGGGGTGTCCAGATGGATCCGGTGGCGGCGGACGGGATGCTGTTCTACAAGGGCTTCTTCCTCGTGTTGCTCGGGATCCGCTCGATGATCGCGGGTGACGGTGATCGCTGGAATCAGCCGTTCGAGATGATCCGCGACGGCGACAACACCTTCACCTGGACGCATTCGGAGATCGCCGAACACCTGTGTCAGCAGTGGCTCGCCGCCCCGATCGGCTGTCATTGAGAGAACACCAAGGTCTGGCCGTTTTGACTGGCCGGAGCTGGCCTCGGTCTGAGGCTCCACGACAACCGCTACGGCACCGACTACCACCGCCAGGCGTTCGAGCCGTGGTGGCAGTACGCCCGCGAGCACTATCTCGACCTTGGGGGCGATACCGCCCCGGACACGACGACCTTCTACTACGACCCGATGCTCGACGTGCACCATCGCCTGCCGGTGGCCGCCGCGCTGACGACGTCGTTCTACGCCGCGCCGCAGCAACCCGACGATGCCCGGCGCCTGTTCGAGGCGGGGTACCTCTCGATCGGTCTCGGCGATGAACTGCCGTTGCCGCTGAAACCGAACCGGGCGATCGGTTCGTCGCTCGTGCTCGCCCGCGAATGGGGACTCGTCGACCTCGTCGACCGGCTCTCGCGTGGGATCGACGCGTCGTACGAACCGACCTGGGACACCGAGCTCGGCGAGTTCACCTGGGCCATGGGATTGGGCGAGCCGTATCCCCGCGGGCAGTTCAATGCGTTCCTCGCGGCCGGCGAGGCGGCCGGAGCCGGGATGTGGACCCGTCTCTCCGAGGCGCCGCTCGAGCCGTGTCCGCAGATCGTGGGTGTCGACTTCCCGGCGATGGCGTTCACCCGGGCCGAGTGGGTCGACGGCAACCTCCGACTGCGCCTTGCGCCGTTGCAGGAGGACTCGACGAAGCGCACCAGCTTCCGCATCGTCGGGGCCGAGCCGCGCAATTGGGAGGTGCACGGCATGGACGGCGTCAGCCTCGATCTGTCGAGCACCGGTCTCGAGGTCCGGGTGCCCATGATCGCGAGCGACCTCGACCTGATTCGCAGCAGCTACTGACGACTTCGCCGCGGGCCCGTTTCCGCCATCGCCGGTCTGTTCGTCTCGGTGCCGATGTCGACGTCCTCGTAACCTGCGCACCATCTCACGGAAGGGGAGCGACGATGGACGTACCTGCGACGCCTGCCGACATCACGGCGGCATATCTGAACGAGGTGGCATCTGCAGCCCTCGGTGGGGGCGAGGTGACCGGAGTCCGGTGCACCGACATCGGTGAGGGGACCGGCATCTTCGGCCAGATCGCTCGTCTCGATCTCACGGGGACCGGTGGCGACGGCACGATGCCGGGCTCGATCGTTGCGAAGATGGCCTGTACCGAACCGGCGAACCTCGAGATCGCCCAGATGCTCGGCTTGTACGAGCGTGAGATCAAGATGTTCGAGCACGTCCTGGACGACACGCCGATCCGTACGCCGACATGTCATGGTGCCGTCCGCGCGGGCGACGGTCGGTTCCTGCTCCTGCTCGAGGATCTGTCGGTCGACTACGACGTCGGTGACCAGGTCGTTGGCGCAACGCTCGACCAGGCCGAACGAATCGTCGAGACCCTTGCAGCGATGCATGCGACGTGGTGGGAGAAGCCCGAACTCGCAGCGATGACCTGGCTGCCCGTCCCGAATGCACCTCAGTACCTGGCTGCGGTACCCAACATCTACCGAGCGGGACTTGCCGTGCTCGAAACCGAGTGGGCCGATCGCGTCCCGCCGGCGGCGATCGACGTCGCCCGCTCGGTCGACCCGCTGTTCGAGGAGTTGCTCGAGCGGACCGCAGGCGGCCCGTCGACCCTGATCCACTCCGACACGAGGCTCGACAACGTCTTCTTCGAGAAGGACGGCGACGGCATCGCCATGATCGACTTCCAGCTCGCCCTGCAGGGGCGAGCGGTTGCCGACATCGCGTACCTCGTCGGCACCAGCGTGCCGCACGAGCTCGGTCGGGAACACTGGGAGGCGATCCTGCGCCACTGGCACGATGCGATCGTCGACCTCGGCGTCACCGACTACCCGTTCGACGATGCGCTCCGGCACTACCGCGAAGCGGCGATGTACTTCCTGTCGGGTGCGATGTCGCTGATCGGGACGTTCGACGCCGGCAACGACCGTGGCGCCTCCATGGTCGAGGCCTATTCCACGAGGATCCTGAACCACGTGGTCGACATCGACGCTCGGGCGGTTCTCTGACCTCCGATCGCGAGCCGAGCCCGTCGATCAACGGCGTGGAGCGGCTCGCACGTTGTCCGGGAGCTCGGTGGTGGAACGTCAGTCCACGGCCGTCCAGGCGCCGTTGTTCGATGACGAGGCGATGGCCGCTTCGACGAACGCAACTCCTCGGACCCCGTCGAGGGCATTCGGGAACACCATCGCCAGAGGGTCGGGATCGACGCCGGCGCGGCGAGCGGCGATTGCCTCGGCCGCATCGGAGTAGACGTTCGCGAAGCCCTCGTGGAACCCCTCCGGGTGCCCGGCGACGATTCGGCTGGCTCGCCGCGCCAGCGGCAAGGTGCCCGGCCCGTTGGGAGTCCGCACCTCGGCGGGGGCGCCGAGCGGCTTGAACGTGAGCTGCGTCGGCAGTTCCTGCATCCACTCGATCGTCCCCTTGGTGCCGGACACTCGGAGCCGAAGACAGTTCTCGACGCCTGCCGCTGCCTGCGTGACCCAGAACGAGCCGCGAGCGCCGTTGTCGAAGCGGAGCAGCGCGCCCGTGTAGTCGTCGACCAGACGGTTCGCCACGATGTGTCCGACGTCGGCGGCGAGCTCGCTGACCTCGAGCCCGGTCACGAAGCGAACGAGGTTGTGTGCGTGAGTGCCGATGTCGCCCATCACGAGCGATGGGCCGCCGCGGACGGGGTCGTACCGCCACGGAAGCGCACCGACGCGATCGGGGTCACGGTCGCCTGCCTTGCCGCCCTGCACGTACTCGACCTGCACGAGTTGAATCGTGCCGAGCATGCCGTCGGCGACCATGGCCCGCGCCTGGCGGACCATCGGGTAGCCCGTGTAGTTGTGCGTCAGGCAGAAGACCAGGCCCGTCTCCTCGACCGTGGCGAGGACATCGAGCGCCTCGGACAGGCTGTTGGTGATCGGCTTGTCGCAGATGACGTCGAAGCCGTGGCGCAGCGCGCTGGTCGCGTACTCGTGGTGGCTGTCGTTCGGGGTCATGATCGCAACGACGTCGGCGCCGTCGGACCGGCCCGCTTCGGCGTCGAACAGCCCCTGAGCGGTTGCGTGCGCGCGCTTGGGTTCGATTCCGAGTGCGACCGCTGCCGTCACCGATCGCTCGGGGTCTGACGACAAGGCGCCGGCGACGATCTCGTAGCGGTCGTCGAGTCGTGCGGCTGAGCGGTGCATCGAGCCGATGAAGCTGCCCGGACCGCCGCCGACCACCGCCAACCGGAGTCGCCTGCCGAGCATGTCGATTACCGGATTCGTGTCCATGTGCGGATCCTCTCGGTCGATGTCGGACCCGACGCTAGTAGCTCATCGCGGCCCGACTCCTTGGTCGCCGTACCCGGTCGTGGAGACTGGGGGCGTGAGCGACTCGGCCGCAGCGCCTCCCGGTGAGATCACCCTTGAGGAGGATGACCTGGGCGCGTGGATCCGTGATCACGCGTCGGGCGCCGACCGCTACGTGTTCGGGATCGCTGGTCCGCCCGGCAGCGGCAAGTCGACCGTCGCGGACCGGATCGCAGCCGAGCTGGGCGCGCCGGTCGTTCCGATGGACGGGTTCCATCTGCCCAACGAGACATTGCGCGCTCGTGGTCTGCTCGACACCAAGGGAGCCCCGGAAACGTTCGCGTCGACCGAGTTCGTCGACCTGGTCCGCTCACTCCGCAATGCCACGGGCGTCGTCCGATGCCCCGCGTTCGATCGCACCGTCGACGAACCGATTCCGGACCGGATCGACGTGCACCCTGACGATGTGGTGGTGATCGTGGAGGGCAACTACCTGCTGCTCGATCGAGGACCATGGTCGACGCTTCCGGAGCTGTGCGATGCGATCGCCTACCTCGATGTTCCCGCTGGGCTGCGATGTGAGCGTCTCGTCGCCCGACACGTCTCGTTCGGTCGGAGCCAGCCCGAGGCGGTGGCATTCGTTCAGCGCTCCGACCTGGCGAACGCGGCCCTGGTGGAGGCCAGCCGGGCGCGAGCTGACCTGATCGTGGTTCGCGATCCTGGGTCCGGCACGATGACGGCGGGGAGCGTGTGACAACATCGCACGATGACCAGCGAAGCAGTCGATGCCGTGCGGACGACCCATGGCCACTTCCGGCAGGTCGTGACCGGCCTGTTGGCGGACGACTGGTCGTAACCCAGCGCATGCGAGGGGTGGCGCGTTCAGGATGTGCTCGCCCACGTCACGTCCAACCAGAAGAAGTTCGTCGATCCGACGCCCCCGCCTGCCGAGCCGCTGCCCGCGATGACCGCCGAGGAAGCGGTGGAGGCGCTGGTCGCCCGCGCAAGGACTGGAGCGTCGTCGACCTCCTTGCCGAGTACGACCGGTACGCGGACGCATGGTTCGGTGCGCTCGACGCGATGCAGCACGAAACCGACCGCCTCGACGATGGGCCGCTTGCTGACCTCGGCACGTACCCGATGCACATGGTGGCGAACGTGTTCGCGTTCGACCACTACTGCCATCTACGTATCGACCCCGCAGCACAGGCCACGGTTGAGTCGTCGGCGCACGACTTCGTGCGTTGGGGGACCGAACGTTGCGACTGGCGGGAGTGCTGCTCGGTCGTGGGCGACGAGGACTATGCCGCCGTGCTCGACACGCTCGACATCGTCTGACTGCGCTCGGCCCGCATGTCCCGGCGGTCGGGCACGACTGCTCGGTAACGTGTTCGCTGCCGCGGACCAGTGTCTCTCGGCCCAGCCTCTGTAGCTCAGTGGATAGAGCATCGGTTTCCTAAACCGTGTGTCGCAGGTTCGATCCCTGCCAGGGGCGCCGAACAACACTTGGAAGATCGGCTCGAAGGTGACCGTCGCCGGCAGTCGAAGAAGTCGTACTCGACGAAGAAGGAAGCGCAAGAAGCGCTGGCGACTGCGATCGACGCGCACCGCCGGCAGGACTCCGTTGCGCCGACGGATCTGAGAGTCAGCGACTTCGTCGACACGTGGCTGCACGCGCTCGAGACACAGGGTCGCAAGGTGACGACCGCGACGGGCGGTCGGCGTCCGACCGCCACTTGCGTGGCCGTCCACCTTTGCCAGGAACCGTCATGGTGAGAGCGCAACGAAACGCAACGATTGGGTACGCCGACCGGGTAGTACTCTGTGAGGGCGCTGCATGCTTGACGCCCCGCCGAGATCACAGCGATTATGCAGCGGGTCGATCGAGCCAACAGGTCCCACACTTCGCCGGCGATGCGGCGCGTTGGCGTGCGTCTTGCCCCGGGTTTATCGCTCGGGCGCGATGCGTGCTCATCGGTGGCGCTCCGGCGGAGCAGTGAGCCCCGGTGATGGTGTGGCGGATGCCGAAGGGGTTCGCAAGAGCCACATCTGGGCGATAGCGAACGCTCCGACGATGGCCGCGATGATTCCGATGATGGCGGCACCGCTGCTCGAGTACCAGCCGGCGATGATGGTCGCGATCGACGCGGCGACCCAGCCGCCGTCGGCCATGCTGACTGCCGGCACCCATCGGCGCAGATTCTGCTCGTCGGAGTGCGAGAGCGCGATGACGGCGAGGGCGAACGCGACGAGGCCGGCACCGATGATGCGGACCCAGCCCGACTGCGCGGTGTCGAGCCAGTTGTCGACACGCTCGCCAGCGACCAGTGCGGTCAGACCTGCGAGTCCTGATGTGGTGGCGTTGGCGGTGAGGATGATGCGGAGTTTCGTGATCGGATCGGTGTTGGCAGAGAATTCCATGAGTCGATCGTGACGACCGAGCAGTCCGGATTCCATGACGTGTTGGGTCATGGCTCTCAGGATGAGGCTTCCTACGCTTGGCATCATGTCCCGACCGACGGATCTCCATGCAGGAACCTTGTTGCGGCATTGGCGGTCGGTGCGCCGATTGAGCCAGCTCGACGTTTCGAGCCGGACGGGCGTGTCGACGCGGCATCTGTCGTGTGTCGAGACCGGTCGGGCCAAGCCGAGCCGCGAGCTGCTGCTGTACCTGGCAGACGAATTCGAGATGCCCAAACGCGCCGTCAACGACATGCTGCTCGCGGCCGGGTTCGCGCCGGTGTTCAGCGAGTACTCGCTCGACGACGACGCGCTGGCTGCAGCTCGTGACGTGATCAGACTGGTGCTCGACGGCAACGATCCGAACCCGACGACGGTGATCGACACACGCTGGAATGTTGTCGATGCCAACACTGCCGCGTTCTGGTTCACCGCCGGTGTCGACCCGGCACTGCTCACGCAACAGTTGAACGTGGCCCGCTTGAGCCTGCACCCCGACGGGCTCGCGTCACGGGTGACGAACTTCGACGAGTACGCCGGCCAGTTGCTGCGTCACATGCGCCACGTTCTCGTGCTCACCCAGGACGACGAACTCCGAGCCTTGATCGACGAGTGCGAGACCTACGCCCCAACGGCTGCTCGCACCATGCCAACAGCCCCGGACGTCGTGCTGCCCCTGAGGATCCTCATCGATGGTGTCGAGCTGTCGTTCCTGTCGACCGTGACCACCTTTGGGACCGCTCAGGACGTGACGTTGTCGGAGCTGTCGATCGAGACGCTCTACCCGGCCGATCAAACCACCCGGGAGATCCTGGCGGCGCGGCCATGGATCGATCGAGCGTCCGATCTGTCCGCAGTTGTTTGACCCAACGGGTCATCGCTTCGCGTCATGAGGTGCCTGACGATGGCACACATGACCAACACGACTGACACCACCACCGACCCCCAGACCGTGATCGACGGCTACTTCGAGTGCTGGAACGCGACCAGCGACACCGCTCGCAGCGAAGCGATCCGCGCACCTGGGCACCGGACGCGCAGTCCAGCGACCCGATCGCCGAGGTCGCTGGCCACGAGCAGCTGGCGGCGATGTTCGCCGGGTTCCACGCCACCTACCCGGGAAGCTCGTTCCGTCAGAAGGGCGGCGTCGACGCCCACCACAACCTGGTGCGGTGGGGATGGGAGATGATCGGCGCCGACGGTGTCGTCACACTCGACGGCCTCGACGTTGCAGTCATCGACGATGGCCGGATCGTGCACCTCGCCGGGTTCTTCGGCTACGACCAGCCAGCCGCGCTGTGAACGCGACGAAGCAACGCGACACTGGGATGAAGGTCGGAGTGATGATCTTCGCCACCGACCAGACGATGCCGATGCAGCGTCTCGCACCCGAAGTCGAAGCACGTGGGTTCGACTCGTTGTGGGTCACCGAGAAGACCCATGTCCCGGTGTCACGTACGACGCCGTGGCCCGGTGGTGAGCTCCCCGAGTGGTACCGACGCACGTGCGACCCATTCGTTGCGCTCGGCGCAGCTGCCGCAACGACGACCCGGCTGCGCATCGGGACCGGCGTGGCGTTGCTTGCCTTGCGCGACCCGGTCATCGCAGCCAAGACGATCGCCACGCTCGACTGGCAGTCCGCAGGGCGGCTCGAACTCGGCGTCGGCTACGGATGGAACCGAGAGGAGTGCGCAACACACGGCGTCGATCTCGACACCGTGCGCCACCGGCTGATCGACCACGTCGCCCTCATGCGCCGACTCTGGGCCGACGACGAGGGCTCCTACAGCGGCGACTACTGCTCGGTCGGACCGTCGTGGTCCTGGCCCAAGCCCGTCCAGCAGCCCGCCCCGCCGATCCACGTCGGGGCTCGCGCCACCAGCGAGGTGTTCGACGACATCGCCACCTGGGCCGACGGGTGGCTCCCGATCGAGGGCTACGGCGACGTCATCGACCAGCTGCCTCGACTCCGCAACGCCTTCGAACGACACGACCGAGACCCCGAGACCGCGGTCGTGTCCGTGTACTCATCTCAGGGCGACCCGGCACTCGTGGCCGGCTACCACGAGGCTGGCGTCGATCGAGTCGTCGTCTGGCTTCCACCAGCCGACGAGGTCACCGTGCTCGCCGCGCTCGATACCCACGCCCACCAACTCGTCGAGCACCTCTCATGAGTACGTTCACCGAACGAACCACGATCGACGCTCCACGCCGGGACGTGTGGGCAGCCCTCGCCGACATCGGCAACATCGCCGCCTGGAACCCAGGCCTCATCGGATCGCACCGAACCAATGACATCGACGGCGATCGGAGGTGCTCGTCACTGCGACATCTCCGCCAAGCACTCGCTCACCG
This sequence comes from Ilumatobacteraceae bacterium, assembly GCA_963698435.1. Lineage (GTDB taxonomy): Bacteria > Actinomycetota > Acidimicrobiia > Acidimicrobiales > Ilumatobacteraceae > Sva-07. The sequence continues at coordinate 326,780 of CAVOQV010000018.1, forward strand.
AGCATGTCGTCGAGTTCGAGCCAACGAGGGCGATCACCTTCCGGATCACCGACTCGACCCTTCCGTTCAAGACCGCCGACATCGCGTTCACCCTCACCGACATCGCGCAGCAGGCCTGCACCGAGTTGACCGTCAGCCCTACCTACACTCTCAAGTACGGGGCGCTCGGACGAATCCTCAACGCCGTCGCCGTTCGACGCAACTACCGGGCCGGAATGCGCGAACTCCTCGGGGGACTCAAGCGCCATCTCGAACAACACTGCTGAACCGTCGAGCCGCTCCTCGCTTCGAGCCGGCCCGCTGCACGTGGGTAGTCCGAGACACCCATGTCGAAGACCCAACCGGAATCAGGGCCGAATGACCGACCGAGAACGACTGGAGATGACGACTGTCGATGGCCGAACGCTCTGCTGGGCAGAATTCGGCCTCGAGGCAGGACGGCCCGTCATGTTCTTCCACGGCGGCAACGACTCCCGACTCGCCGGCGAGACTTCTGGAAGCCGCCGCAATTGCGACCGGTGTTCGCCTCATCTGCCCGGAGCGGCCGGGGTTCGGCCGTTCGACCTACCAGCCGGGTCGGGACCTCCTCGACTGGTCGAGCGATGTCGAGCAACTCGCCAATCGACTCGATCTCGAACGATTCGGGCTCGTCGGCCACTCCGGCGGCGGACCCCATGCGCTCGCCTGTGCAGCAGCCCTCCCCCAACGGATCACGGGAGTCGCGACCGTGTCCTCGGTCGCCCCTCCACCAGCGACGAACCAGGGCCTGCATCCCATGTTCCGCGTCGTCAACGCGTTCATGAATCACCCACACCTCTACCGAACAGTCGCCCGCAGCCAACTCCGCCAGATGTCCAAGCACCCGGACCGGTGGTTGGGGGCATGGGCCAAGATGCAGCCGGCCGACGGCGCCATGTTCCGCGAGCAGCCGCACATCGCAAGCATGGTCCTCGCAGAAATGACCGAGGCCGTACGAGCCGGCACCGCTGGCCTCGTTCATGAGGCGTCGCTCTACCACCGCGACTGGGGCTTCGAACTGGCGGCGATCCAGACCACGACGGCGGTATGGCACGGAGCCAGCGACCGTCAGGCGACCCCAGCGTGGGGGGTCTTCTTGGCCGACAACATCCCGTCCACCTCGTTGACGCTGGTCGAGGGGGCGGGCCACTTCTCGACACTCGTCGACAATGCCGCGACGATCCTCACCGAGTTCGCAACGCTGACAGCCGGAGACTGAAGACCGCCCGCACACTTCACGCACACAGAATCTCTGCTCGCCAGCGGCGAGCGACACACGACTTCGGCCCAAGTCCCGCGCCACAGAATCCCGCTTGTCCTTCCCGGCTGCCTGGATTCTGTAGTACGATATTCACGTGTGGAGATCCATTCCTCGGCCCGCCGGCATGGCGTCGACGATCTCGACATCCAGCACGCCGTTGAGCACTCGCTGGCGATCGAGGACATCGGTGAGGACCCAGACCGATGGCTTGTCATCGGCCCGGATCGAGCGGGCAACTTGCTCGAACTCGTCGTCCTCGTCGACCAACGCGGTGAAATCGTGATCCACGCGATGGCGCTACGGCCCAAGTATCGAAAGCTGCTCGAACCATGACGACGAACCGAACCCTCACCGATTCCGAGATCGAGGCCCTCGCCGACGAGGCCGAGGCCGGCTACAACATCGACCACCTCGTTGCACGGCGCAACAAGCGAGGACGCCCGACACTCGGAGCGGGACCAGCCTCGGTCGAGTCCGTGCGCCTCGATCCGGAACTCAAGGACCAACTGTTGCTTCGTGCCGAGCAGGATCACACGTCACCGTCGGACGTGATTCGAGAAGCGCTTCGCCGATACCTCCAACCAAGCTGACAGTCCGAGCGCCGCTGGGCACCTGTACACCTCATCGCGAGCGGAGCAGTGACCGAGGTGTGCGAGTCCGGCCCCGTGCGGTGTTCGATGTTCGCCGTCGTTGTTCCTGCTACGAGGGGTTGACGGATTGCCCGTAGCGCTGGCGGGCTGTCTCGCCCGAGGTGCCGACCATGGCCCCGATCGATGCCCAGGAGTGCCCGTTGTGACGGGCGCGAACGACGGCATCGCCGAGTGCGCGTTCTGCGTCGGCGCGGGCAAGGAACGCCTCTCGAACGAGACGTAGCTCGGTGGCGTCGTGAACGTCGTCGCCAGGCTCGTGAGTCTCGAATCGAGCAGCGAGTTCGTCGGCGTGGTCGACGATCTCTTGGGCGGTGCCGGGCATGGTGGTCACCTCAGGTACTTGGGTCGGGCCACCATGGCATGGAGAATTGATCGGGTCGTCGCTGGTGTCGACGACACCGATCTCGAACAGCGATGAGTGGCGCGTTCACCTTCACAAGTTGGCTTGCGCAAACGGGGCATCGCAAGTTGCCTTGCGCACGTGCTCGACGACGGCGCATGTACTCCCGACCAATCAGTGGCCATGTTCACCCGATCGTCGCCTGCTGAAGAAGTACTCTGGCCACCTGGCGCGGCGGGATCCGGGGCGTCGATTTGGGTAGCGTTTGGGTAGCAGACGCGGCGGAACTACCCGGATTTCACGTCCCTCGGCGCACGACCGGGCACCGGAAACCCTTATTTCACGGGCTTTCACGGATTCGCCGACACGCAGCCGGACGGGCACGGGACGATTCCTAAACCGTGTGTCGCAGGTTCGATCCCTGCCAGGGGCGCCAGTGGAGCGGCGTGAATATGCAGTGGGTCCAATTCGACGCGGTCGTCGAACAGTTCGCCGGTTACCGGGCGCGGATCGGAGCGTTCATGTCCGCGATTATCGCTCGGATGCTGGCCCGGTTTGGCCGAGCAATACGTGCCGATATCGAGCTGTGAGTCTCTGTCAGCCGTGTGGTGTTCTGATGAGCATCGACGGCGGGAGTGCAGCCCGCCGGTCTGCCACAGGCGGCTTGTCCCTCCGGTGGGATTGGATTGTCGTCGGTGGCTAGCTCGCAACGTTTTCCCGGTGGGCCTGTGGGCTCACGCCGCGAACGCGTTTGAAGGCGGAGCTGAGGGCGAACGGTGTGCTGTAGCCGACCTGCTGGGCGACGGCGCCGAGTGTGAGGTCGGGCTGGCGCAGGAGATCGGCGGCGAGGTCGATCCGCCAGTTCGTCAGGAACGTCATCGGCGGCTCGTCGAGCACCTCGGTGAACCGCTTGGCCAGCACGGCGCGTGACACGCCGGTGGCGGACGCGATCGACGAGACGGTCCACGGTTCGGCTGGGTTGGCCTGCATGAGCTGGATGGCGGTGCCGACGATCGGGTCGCTGAGAGCCTTGTACCAGGCTGGCGGCTCGGCGTCGGGTCGGTCGAACCACTCGCGGAGTGCGGCGATGACGACGAGATCGAGGAGCCGGTCGAGGACGGCGACTTGGCCGGGATGGTCCTTGACCACTTCGTCGTCGAGGACGGGCACGAGTGGGCACTGCCATTGTTCGTGAGGCAACACAAGGACCGGGGGCAGTGTGCGAAGAAGTCGGTCGCCGATCTCGCCGAAGGAGTGGTACGCGCCGACCATCATGATCGTCTCACCCTCATGGTGGTTTCCCCAGCTGCGCACCCCGAGTGACATCGATTCCTCGACCGTGTCGCCGTTCTCGTCGCGGCAGTCCTGGCCCGGGAAGATCGTAATCGTGGGTTCAGTGTCGGGATGGTCCACGACCGAGTAGTGGTCGGGGCCTCGGGTGATGGCGATGTCGCCGGCGCCCACGTGGAGCGGTGGGGCGCCGTCGGGGAGGATCCACAGCTCCCCGCGGGGCACGGCCAGCAAGGTGAGGGGCGACTCGGCCAGGATCCGCAGTCCCCACCGCCCGCTCCAACTCGAGCGAAGCAGGAAGGCCCCCCGTGCCCTCGGCCCGTCGAGAAGTCCGGCCAACGCGTCCATAGGTCGCGAGCCTATGGCTGCGCCAGCCGCAGATACAGACGATGACGCATGCAGCCGAGAGTCTGAGCGATTCCCAGAACGGGCGACATCGCGGACACTCGTCGTATGGACAACACACACACCGACATCACCCGCAACACCCTCGTGATCGGCGCTACCGGCAAGACCGGTTCTCGCGTCGTTGCCCGGCTTCGTGACCGTGGCGCACCCGTCACGCCGGCGTCCCGGTCGAGCGAGACCTACTTCGACTGGGCCGATCCCGACTCGTGGGTCGAGGCACTCGACGGCATCGACGCCACCTACATCACCTACTTCCCCGACCTCGCCCTGCCGGGGGCCGCCGAGACGGTCCGAGCCTTCGTCGACGTCGCCCTTGACCGCGGTGTTCGCCGTCACGTCCTGCTCGCCGGCCGCGGCGAGGAGGGGGCGGAGCGGGCCGAGCGCTTGTTGATGGAATCAGGTGCCGACTGGACGATCCTGCGCTGCGGGTTCTTCGCCCAGAACTTCAGCGAGATCTTCGCCGACCCGATCCGGGCCGGGATCATGGCCATGCCCGAGGCCGCCGGACCCGACCCGTTCCTCGACATCGACGACGTCGCCGACGTCGCCGTCGCTGCCCTCACCGACGATTCGCACATCGGTCAACTCCACGAACTCACCGGTCCCCGGATCGTCACGATGGAGCAGGTCGCCGACATCCTCAGCGACGCCACCGGGCGACCGGTGCGCTACGTCCCGATGCCCCACGACGCCTACACGGCCGAGCTGGTCGACGCTGGTCTGCCCGCCGAGGTCGCCGGCCACCTCACCGACGTCATCACCGAGGCGCTCGACGGCCGCAATGCCCGTGTCACCAACGGCGTCGAGCAGGTCCTCGGCCGTCCGGCCCGCGACTTCGCCGACTTCGCCAGGCACGCCGCTGTCACGGGTGCCTGGGACCTGTCCGCCGCAGTGACCGTGTGAAAGAGACGAACGATGAATGCAAACAACACTCTCCTCATCACGGGCGTCATCGGGACGGGTCTCGTTGCGGGGCTCCTCTACGGCTGGGCCGTCTCGGTCATCCCCGGCACGACCCGGGTCGGCGACCACACCTACGTCGAGACCATGCAGGACGTCAACCGGGCCATCATCAACCCGGCCTTCATCGTCCCCTTCATGGGCGTACCACTCGTGCTCGGCGCCGCATCGATCCTGCACTTCCGGACCGGCGACACCCGGCGTGGCTGGCTGCTGGCCAGCGCCACCGGGACCTACCTGGTCGGTGTCCTCGGCGTGACGATCAGGGGAAACATCCCCCTCAACGACGCCCTCGACGCCTTCGACCTGCCCGCTGCCGCCAGCGACGACCTGTCCGAGCGGCGCAGCACCTACGAACGGCCCTGGAACCGATTCCACCGCCTCCGCACCGCGGCCAGCGTGGTCTCATTCGGTCTCGCCGCGGCAGCGGCGATGGTGACCGCCGACTGAAATCCGGCAGACGCACCGACCATTCCCGGCGCCCACCACCAGGGCGCCGGGAACTGGCGCGCTCAACCGCTCCCCGGCCCGCCCGACGTCGGCATGGCCGTCTCCCGTGGTCGGATTGGGAACATCCACAACACCAGCGGTCGACGTTGCGCGCGGTACCGAGCGGATCCCCGCCAGGCGGAACCGTCACAGACCACGCGCCGGGTTGTACGTGCGGGCGGCGAGCGACACTCGAGTCGCGCCCTCGACACCTGCGCCGTCGCAAGCGCCGCTTACCCATCCGGTATCCGGCAAGATGTTCGCCGACGACCCACGCATAACGACCACCCGGTAACCCGGCCGACGCCGGTGCGAGCGCGCCGCATCACGGCCCAACTCGTGCACCCGATAACGCCGATCCATCGACGCGCTGGCGGACACGCTGGGCCGTCGCGTTACGAGCTACTCGTTGGAGGAGCCGTCCCAAGGCATCGTTCCGGCGGTGAGCGCGAGCGCGAGCCTGATGGCCCGGGGTTCTCGATCGGGTGCGTGCAGGAGAGCTGCCGATCGCGAAGCGCGTGTACGGTGCCCCGGCGATGTCGCCTTGCCGCAGACGAGCGGGCTCCATGTCGGCTCATTGCGGTTGGCTCGTCCATTGCGGGTCGGGCCTGTCGGCGAGTTGTTCGATGCCTGAGGGCTGGAAGCCTTTCGCGATCAGGTACACGCCGAGGGAGAACTCCCATGCGGCGATGGGGATGAAGAGGATCGCGGTCGGCGTAGACGTTCGGGTGGGATCTCTGCAGTGGGGAACGTCAACTCGTAGCGCTCCGACCCCGTCAGCGTGTTGCCGTCGGCGTCGACCAGGATTGTCGGGTAGAACGCATCCTCGACGAGGTTTCCACCGACACCGACCAGCGACCACGCGGCCCGCACCGGGTCGTTCTTGACTTTCGGCTCTACGAATCGAACTCCGGGTGCCAGACCCTGGACACATGACCCTGAGCGGGCGTCGCGGGCTGCTGATCGTGGCTTTCGCGGTCATTCCTGTCCTCGTTCTCGGGCTGCCCAACACCACGACCGGCCAATCCGCGTCGTCGGACCGCGGCGTGTTCTGTTCGCGCTGGGAGGAGGCCCGGTCGGCACTCCTCGACGAGAAGGTCGAGAACTCCGGTGAACGGGGGCAGAGCTTCGACGAGGCCGCAGAACAGCAGCTCGAAATCCTCGACTCGACGGATTCGCTGGTGCCACCCGAGATTCGCACCGAGTGGGACGCAGCAGTCGGCTTCCGGCGAGCCGTTACCGATCTACTGTTCACCGTCGATCTTGCACGCGTTCGCCCGATCCACCTCGAACTGGCCTTCGGCGATGCCGATCCCGAGGTGATCGAGGCGGACGCGATGGCAGCCGTCGCCACGATCGACGAGTGGACGGTCACGGGCTGCGGCAACTTCTGCGACCGCTGGCCCGAGATCGAACCGGCAATCCGGCTCGGCGATGACGGTTTCTTTCAAGAGCCCGAATTGCTGGCCGAGCGTGACCGGGCCGACATGCGACTACTCGCCTCGGTCGATCCCATCGTCCCCGACGAAGTGCGCACAGCATGGGACGAGATGCTCGTTTCGCGATCGATCGTCAGCGACGCGCTGGAGGCGAACCCCGAGCAACCGTGGCAGTACTTCGAGGGTCGAGATGTCAATGTGGACGAGTACCTCGAGGCACTGGAACGTCTGATCGAGCCGATTGCCACCTGGGCCCGGGCCAACTGCGACGCCACGACGACGAGCGGCGCGTCCGGCACGCTCACCGTTCGGCTGCAGCTCACGGACGACTCGCTCGGGTCGACGGCCTTCATCGCCGTCGTGGAACCTGGTGCGCCGATCACCGGGCTCGAGAGCACCGCCGGCCTCCTGGGCGGCGACTGTCGCGCGATCATCGAGCCGTCGTCGCGCGGGCAGATCGAGGCGACGATGCTCGAACCGCGTGGCTCGAGTTGGCTGTGCGAGTTCGTCGCCCGTGAAGGCGGTGGCGAGGGTGTCCGACTCGATGCCGGCACCTACGACGTCGTGGTGCTGACCGTCACCGGACTGAACCAAGCCAGTCTCAACCGGTTCATTCCGCCGCCCGAGCGCTGCGTCCGCTTCCCGGTGCTGATCGGCGGCGACACCGAAGTCGACGCCCCGCCACTCGAACCCTGCGATCTCGGACCGATCGCCGGTGACCCGGCAGATGCAGCAGCCATGCGGGCGCCGGTGGTCGATCCCGGCGAACCGGGCGCCGGCACCCTGACCGTGATCCTGCCCGACGCCATCAGTCCCGCGGCCAGGCCCGGCGTCGACGCAGCATCGCAGGAGGCCGGCGGAACCATTGTCGCCGTGGCGCTCCCGTCGGGAACGACCCTCGACGAGGTCGGGCGGCGCGAGGTGTGGCCCTCGGGCGTGGTCTGCGCCCAGACCGTCACCCCCGAGTTCATCGCTGCCCGGGGCGCCGGGGACGAGCGCGACGTGATGCGTGCTCGCTCGCTGCCGCTCCTGACGCTCCCGGCAACCGGCCGCCCACCTCACTGTCTCCCATTCTGGGCCTCCGAATCCGACGATCGTCTCGGCCAAGGCGCGTACGAGCCGGTGACGCTCGCCGCGGGCGTCTACGACCTGTATCTGGAGGCCAGCGGTGATCTCGGCGACATCGGCGCCCACGTTGCTGATCGGCGCTGCTTCCGCCAGGAGGTCGAGGTCGACGGCGACGTCGAGGTCGACGTTCCACCGGCAACCGACTGGGAGGTCTGCCCGTGAACGCACCGGGTGGCCCACCGGCCATCGAGTTCCGCTCACTGCGCAAGTCCTTCGGGCGAACCGAGGTGCTCGGAGGCGTCACGACCGAGGTTCCGGTCAATTCCGTGTTCGGGTTCCTCGGGCCGAACGGTGCCGGCAAGTCGACGACGATGAAGATCCTGATGGGCTTGCTCCGGCCCACCAGCGGCAGCGCACGGGTTCTCGGATTCGACGTCGAGAGCGAATCACTCGAGGTTCGCCGCCGGGTCGGCTACCTCCCGCAGAGCCCTGCCTACCCGAACCATCTCACGGTCGCGGGCGTCCTCGGACTCGCTGCGCGACTCCGTGGCGTCGCCGATCGAACCGGCGCCCTGCTCGAGCTCGTCGGCCTCACGGATCGCGCCGACCGGCGGGTGCGGGGGCTGTCGGGCGGCGAGGCTCAACGACTCGGACTCGCCCAGGCGCTCGTGGGCGACCCGGACGTGCTGATCCTCGACGAGCCGTCGGCCGGTCTCGACCCTGCCGGACGCCACGAGGTCCTCGGTCTGCTCGACGAACTCCGGACACGAACGACGATCTTCTACTCCACCCACCTGCTCGACGACGTCGCTCGCCTGAGCGACACCATCGCGGTGCTGGTCGGGGGCGAGGTGGTCGCCGACGGCCCGATCGACCAGTTCACGGTCGGTGACGCCACCTCGACCTGGCAGGTTCGCCTCGACGGCCCGGACGCCGCCGGTGCCTTCGAGGCGCTGGCCCGCCAGCCGTGGGTGGCGAGCGTCGAGACGATCGGCTCCGGCGTGGCTACGGTCGACACCACCGATCGCACCACGGCCCAGCACGAACTCCTCCCGGTCCTCCACGGCGCCGGGGGACACGTCGCCGAACTCCGACCGACCCGACGAAGCCTCGAGGACATCTACTTCGCGCTCACCGACGCAACGAACGGCAGCGACGGCACACACGAAGGGCGAGAGGATGACTGATCGACCTCGGGCCTCGGGATTGGCCGGCGTCGGCACGTTGGCGATGGTGGAACTCCGACGATGGCTCCCCACGCGAGCCCTCATCCTTGCGGCCGCCTCGCTTCCGATCCTGCTGTTCGTCACGTTCACGATCGGCAACGACGCGGACACACCGTTCGGCGAGGTCCTCGGCGTCGCGCTCATCGGCTGGTCGATCGTGGTCGTCCTCATCGTCGTGGGCACGAGCCAGGGCGTCCTCGCCGACGCCGTCGAGGACGGGACCGCTGCGTGGGCCGTCTCGATGCCGGTCACCCGGAAGGCGTTCGTCCTCGCCAAGTTCGTGGGTGCCGCGCCCGCGATCGCCCTGGGCGCGGTCATCGTGCCCGGCCTCGTCGCTTACCCGTTCCTGGCCGCGTCCGCCGACGCCAAGTCCGACTTCAATGCCGGAGAGGTCATCAACGCACTCGGTCGCGACTCCTCGTCGTACGCAAGCCTCCCGTCGCTCGGCGAGTACGCACTCATGCTCACGCTGATCGCACTGCTCGCGGTGTATCTCCTCGCGATGATGCTCCTGTTCGGTTCGCGGCTCACCTCGGCCGCTGCACTGCTCGGACTCGGACTCGCGTCAGCGGCCCTGCTGATCGTGTTCAACGGCCTCGGCATCGAGGAGGGAACGCCCGGTGTCGCATTCATCGCCGTGCTTCCCGACCGGCTCGAGGAACTGGCGGTGCTGCCGGCGATGATCGCCAGCGCTGCCTGGTCGGCGATCGCTGTCGCCCTGGCCGCCTGGTCGTTCGATCGGAGGCCCTTGTGACCACACACGCCATCGAAGCACGCGGACTCTCGAAGAAGTACGGCGACCTGGTCGTGCTCGACGGGCTCGACCTCGAGGTGCAGACCGGTTCGGTGTACGGGTTCCTCGGACCCAACGGTGCGGGCAAGTCGACCACCATCAAACTGATGCTCGACCTGATCCGTCCCACCGCCGGTTCGGTGACGGTGCTCGGACACGACGCACGACACGACGGCGTACGCGCCCGATCCGGCGTGGGCTATCTGCCCCAGCAGCCGCGCTTCCACCCGTACCGGACCGTACGCGGCGTGCTCGGCTACATGGCCCACCTGGCCCCGCGCGCCCCACGCGGTCACGCGCTCCACCGCCGAATCGATGAGCTGCTCGATCAGGCCGGTCTCGCCGGGAAATCCCGCCGCCGGGCCGGGGTCCTCTCGGGGGGTGAGCGTCAGCGGCTCGGGATCGCACAGGCGTTGATCGGCGATCCGGAACTGCTGATCCTCGACGAACCGGCCGCCGGCCTCGACCCGCAGGGCCGCCGCGAGGTCCTCGACCTCATCGAGCAGATGCGTGGACGGGCGACGTTGTTCTTCTCCACCCATCTTCTCGACGACGTGCAACGCGTCGCCGACACCGTCGGCGTGCTCTCCGGCGGCAGCATGGTCGCGGAGGGACCGCTCGACGAGATCCTCGAGGCGCCCGCTGCGGCCTACACCGTGCGACTGGGCGGCGAGACGGCAACGGTTCGGGCGCGACTCGAACGGGAGCCATGGGTGGTCGGCATCGACACCCATCTCCGTGGCGAGCAGGAACTGTGGGAGGTCCAACTCGACGACGAGCTCGCCGGCGGGCTCCTTCTCGACGCGCTCGTCGACGATGGCGGCGTCGACGTGACCGAGTTCCACACGACGGACCCGAGCCTGGAGTTCGCCTACTTCGATCTGGTCGGGGGCGAGCGATGACCGGATTCTGGGCGCTCCTGCGAGGAGAGCTGAGCCGTTGGATCGGCCGACGGGGTCTCCTCCACCTCGTGGGCTGGACCCTCCTGATCCAGGGACAGCTGTACCTTTCGGTCACGACCGGCTGGGACTCGTACAACGCGTTCTGGGGGTTCGATCTCGTCGTCAACCTGCTGTGGCTTTTCCCGCCCCTCGGCGCCATCGCCGTCGCCCAGGGTGCACTCGCCGAGGAGCGCGGGTGGGACACCCTCGGTTGGGTCATGGCGCGACCGGTGACACGCACTGCGTTCGTGACCTCCAAGATCGTCGGCACCGCGCTCCCGCTGGTCCTGCTTGCCGTCGTGACGCAAGGTGTGATCGCGTACGTCTGGCTGCCCGACGTGCAACCGGAGCGGGGATTCGCTGCCGTCGAACCGGTTCTCGGTCGCTACGCCGCCGTGCTGGGCGTGCTCTCGTTGCTCGTGCTGCTGTTCGTGGCCCTGGCGGTGGCACTGGGCACGTTGTTCCGGCGCCGAGCGATGGTCGCCACCGTCTCGCTCGTGGTGTTCCTGCTCTTCACCTTCCCACCCGGCGAACGTGCGGCGACCTGGCACGAGTGGTTCCCTGGCGGGCTGGTCGAAGGCCAGAACGACGGCGCCGACTACAAGCGAATCTCCGAGTACCTCCTGGGCGGCTCGTTCGAAGGAGCGGGCGCCGTGGTGGTCGCCGCGATCATCGTGCTGGCACTGACTGCGTTCGGCGCGTGGCGGTTCGGTCAGGAAGAACTCTGAGGCCCTCGTGTGGGGACTTCACCACTCGAGTGTCAATCAGGCCGTGATGCAGTGCTCGAGATTCGCGGTCAGTCTGGTTGCTGCGAGGCGTTGACGGACTGCCCGTAGCGTTGGCGGGCTGCCTCGCCCGAGGTGCCGACCATGGCCCCGATCGAAGCCCAGGAGTGCCTGTTGTGACGGGCGCGAACGACGGCATCGCCGAGTGCGCGTTCTGCGTCGGCTCGGGCAAGGAACGCTTCTCGGACGAGACGAAGCTCCGTGGCGTCGTGGAGGTCGTCGCCGGGCGGTGAGAGCGATCAATCACATGTCGATTGATCGCCTGCCGACATGTACGTGACGGGTGCATCGTCGGGCGGTAGCTCGAGCAGCCAGAAGACCTCGAGAACCTCCGGCGTGAGTTGGATGCTGTCCCAGGCGGGTTCGATGCTGAACCCGTCGATGTTGTGCTGTGCGGCGAAGTCGATGAGGGCCTGAGTCGTGGCGGGCCCGACGACGCCGTCGACGGGGAGTGATGCTCCGTGGCCGTTGAGCGCTTGTTGGAGCTCGACGGCGAACGGTTCGTCGAAGAAGTAGTAGGGCAGACTCACCGGCCAGGCGAACTGACCCGAGACCGCGCCGGTGTCCTCAGCGATCGTGAACCCCCATTGGGTGACGTCGGGGATCATCGGTGAGGAGTTCGGCAGTGAGCGGACATCGGCCGCCGCAGAGCCGATCCGAATCCCGTCAGAGGTCGCAAGCTGCGTCGTCTGGGGCGTCGATGTCGGCTCAAGGGTCCAGGTGGCGAAGTGCAGTGGTATGGGTGGGAAGTCGTAGCTGCCCGGCCAGTCCGTGAAGAGAGCGTTCAGGCCGATTGTCTCCCAGTGGACAGTTCGGGTTTGTTGGATCGCGAGCACGCATTCCGGTTCCGATGAGACCATGTCACCGTCGGGTGGCCCCAGCATGTCGATCAGCGATGCGAGCGCATCCTCGGCTGGTCTGCCGAAGTCCACCGATCCCAGACCGTCGGAACGCAGCACGACCAGATCCGCGCTGTGATCAGCGATCGTGGTTGTGGTCGATGGCAGAGGCTGCGTCGAGGGAGTGACTGCGCGCTCGGTCGTCGGTGCAGCCGTCGTACCTTGTGCGTCCGAATCGGTGATCGCCGGCGACGAAGCCGGGTCGCCTCCGCAGGCCGCAACGACGAGAACCGCCACCATCGCGGTACCGACTCGTCGGATCACGTCACACCTCCGCTCTCATCATGCGATCGACGTGACGCTCGACCGAAGAGGCCACAGTCACATGAGCACCCCGCCCGACGCCCACCACGGCACGGAGTGCGCCAGGTGACACCGACTGACGTCGTCCGGGATCCGATTCGGTCCCGTCAGCTTCCGATGATCTGGACACTCCGAACGTGCCGTGAAGCGGCCCAACGTGCGCGAGTAGCACCTCGTTTCGGATGCCGAGCAGTGTTGCGTTGCACGGTTGGTCATCGTCGGGCGTCCAGATCACGGTTGAGTTGGCGTCGATCAGCTCGATCTGTTGGGTGCACTCGCCCTCTCCCTGGCGCACGCCGCCGTCAACTCCTTCTCGTACCTCGGAGCCTCCTCGTCGTCGAGCACCTCGGGTGACGAGCCGCTGTCGGCGACGTCGGCTGCAGCCGCCCGGCGCGTTCGGCGTGTCAGCGGTTGCGGCTGAGTAGCGCGAGGAGGCGCAGCAGCTCGACGTAGAGCCAGACCACGGTCACCATGAGCCCGTAGGCGCAGTACCACTCCATGAACTTGGGAGCGCCGGCTTCGACACCCGCCTCGATGGCGGCGAAGTTCAGCGTCAGGCTGAGCGCGGCGAGGATCACGGCGAGCGCGGTGACGACGATGCCGATCGTGCGGAAGCTGTCGCTGTACAACCACGTCCAGTTGAAGATCGACAGGATGAAGACGAAGAAGTAGAGCAACCCGAGCCCGCACATCGCGGCGACGACCCCGAAGGCCATCTTGTTCGTGGGTCGAACGATCCGCAGGACGTAGAGCACCAATGCGGCAACGAAGACGCAGACCGTTCCGACGATCGCCGCGCCGACGATGCCCTCGGTCTGGGCGTCGAACATCGCGGAGATCGCCCCGAGGACGTAGCCCTCGAGGGCGGCATAGATCACCCCGAGCAGCGCGGCGCCGACGCGGATTGACGGCGACCATGATGCCGACGAACAAGGCGCCGAACGACGCCAGCCAGAATCCGCCGGGGATCGTGACGGTGGTGTTCGCGTACCCGGTGCCGAGATCGACGGCCACCGGCTCGGTTGCCGAAGCCCACCCCCACGCACCGGCGGCGACGAGCACGATGAGAAATGCGATCGTCTTGATGGTGACCCCGCCGACCGACATGGTCCTCGGCGCCGATGTGGCACCCGAGAGGTACTCGCGTTGGATCTTCTCGCTGAACGCGGGATTCCCTCCGCCGAAGTCGGTCGCGGCTGCGGATTGTGTCTGCATCAGCGAAAAGGGTACGCGTTCGGCCGATCCGAGGCCGAGAGCGGACGCGATCGACCCGGGTTCGTCGACCCCGATCCAGCTGTCGAGATCACCGAGGTCCGTCAGGTGCTGACGAACTCGCGAGCTGTGTCGCCGGGGTCGCCACCGGGGCCCTTGCCCTTGAACTGGCTCATGTAGAGCGAGTGGTAGAAGCCCTTCTCGGCCATGAGCTCGTCGTGGCTCGCCAGTCTCCTCGATGGCGCCGCCGTTGAGCACCATGATCCGGCTCGAATCGCGAATGGTGGCGAGACGGTGGGCGATCGAGAAGCTGGTCTTGTCGTCCATCAGCTTGCGCATGCCGTCCTGGATCAGCTTCTCGGTGCGGGTGTCGACGTTCGAGGTCGCCTCGTCGAGGATCATCATCTTCGGATCGGCGACCATCGCCCGGGCGATCGTGATCATCTGGCGCTGCCCCTGGCTGAGGTTGGCGCCACGCTCGGTCAGCATCGTGTCGTACCCGTCGGGCAGACCCAGGATGAAGTCGTGCGCGTTGGCCTTCTTCGCCGCCTCGATCGCGTCGGCCTCGGTGGCGTCCTCGTTGGCGTAGAGCAGGTTGTTCATCACGGTGTCGGTGAACAGGAACGCCTCTTGGAGCACGACACCGATCTGCTTGCGCAGGCTCGCTTGCGTCAGCTTCGACAGGTCCTGGCCGTCGATCAGGATCCGCCCGGCGGTGATGTCGTAGTAGCGGGTGAGGATGTTGATCAGCGTGCTCTTGCCGGCGCCGGTCGGCCCGCAGATGCCGATGCTCTCGCCCGGCTCGACCTCGAAGGTGTTGTCGCGCAGCACCAGGCTGCTCGGCACGTAGCCGAAGTCGACGTGGTCGAACTCGATCCGGCCTCCCTGGAACTCGTAGTCGACCGCGTCGGGAGCGTCGACCACGTCCGGGCGCTCGTCGATGATCCGGAACACCCGGTCGCCACCGGCGGCCGCGTTGAGCGTCGTGGTGATCAGGTTGGCCATCTCGGCCAGCGGTGAGGCGAGCAGCGCCGAGTAGCCGGCGAAGGCCAGCACGGTGCCGAGCGTGGTCGAGCCCTCGATGACGAGGAACGTGCCGGTGACCAGCACGAGCACGTTCTGCACCAGGCTCAGCGTCTGGGTGATCGGGAACTGCATCAGCGAGGCCATGAACGCTCGCCGGCCGACCTTGTACACACCGTCGACGTGCTCCTCGTGCCGCTCGGCTGCCCAGTCGCTGCGGTTGTTGCTGATGATCACCTTGTGCCCGCTGAGCGTCTCCTCCTGGAAGGCGCTCACGTCGCCGAGCGTCTCCTGCAGGCGGCCGAACGCCGGCCCGGAGACCTGGGCGATCGCATAGGCGACGCCGGCCAGCAGCGGGATCGTCAGGATCGCGACGAGGGCGAGCTGCCAGTTCAGGGCGAACATGATCGCGACGATCAGCACCACCTGCATGCTCGATCGCAGGATCTGGCTGACGGCGGTCGTGTAGAAGAGCGAGATCACCTCGGCGTCGTTGGTGACGTTGCTCGACAGTTCACCGGGCGAGTTCTTGAAGAAGAACCCCATCGACAGCGTCTGGACGTTGTCGAACAGGTCGGTCTGGAGGTCGCACAACGCCTCCGACGGCCAGCTTCGAGAACAGCCGATTGGCGACGTAGCTGAACAGCAGGTAGACGGCGCCGGCGACCGCGCCGACGATCGCCCACTGGGTGAGGTCGCTCTTGGAGCCGTTCTCGGCGATCACGTTCATCCCGCGCCCGGTGGCGTAGGGGATGACGATCAGGCCGACCATGGCGATCGCGAGGCACAGCGCGGCGACGATCGCACGGCCGCGGCGGGGACCACCGATCATCCGGCCGACGAGCCGCGGGATCGTGTGCTGCGACCGCCGAGGTCGATGCGTCGGTGCTCATGACGCCCCCTCCAGGTCGAGGCCCGCAGTGATGCCGCCGCCGAGCTGCGACTCGAAGATCTCCTGGTACATCGGGCTCGTCGCCAGCAGTTCGTCGTGGGTGCCCTCGGCGATGATCTCGCCGTGTTCCAGCAGGTAGATGTGGTCGAGGTCGATGAGCGCGCTGATGCGCTGGGCGACGTAGATCGTCGTGGTCCCACCCATGAACTCGGGGATCGCGGCCTGGACACGACCCTCGGTGGACGCGTCGAGGGCGCTCGTGCTGTCGTCGAGGATCAGCACCCGCGGCTGCGGCGTCAGGGCCCGGGTGATCGCCAGCCGCTGTCGCTGCCCACCCGAGAAGTTGTAGCCGCGCCGTGCAACCTCGGCCTTCCATTGGTCGGGAAGGTTGGAGACGAACCCGTACGCATCGGCCGCTCTGGCGGCGTCGAACATCACGTCGTCCTCGACGTCGGGTGCGCCGAACTTGAGATTCGGACGCAGCTCGTCCTGGAACAGCACCGCCTCCTGCAGGGCGACGCCGACGATCTTGCGGAGATCGCGAAGGGGCATGTCGCGGACGTCGACGCCGTCGATCGTGATCTTCCCCTCGGTGACGTCGTAGAAGCGGGGAATCAGGTTGACGAGCGCCGACTTGCCCGCCCCGGTGGCGCCGAGGAAACCGACCTGCTGGCCGGGCTCGATCGTGAGGTTGATGTGCTTCAGCGCCGGCGGGTCGAAGGTGCCGTCGGCGCGGCGGAACGCGAAGGTCACGTCGTCGAACACGATCCGGCCGCGCACGTCGCCGTGTTCGATCGCGACGAGGTCGTCACGGTCGGTGATCGTCGCCTCGGTCTCGTAGGCCTCGAGGATCCTGGCCGCCGACACGTCGCCGCGGGAGATCAACGGCAGCACCTGCGCGAGCAGCGCGAGCGGCGTGATGATCAGGCCCATGTACTGGGTGAACGTGCTGACGTCACCGACCGAGAGACCCGCACCGTCGAGGACGTTGCTGCCGCCCGCCCACATCGCCACCACGATCGCGAGTTGGCCGAGCCCGGTCAGCAGCGGCGCCATGAACGCCACCCGCCAGGCCGCCTGGTACTCCGGCTCGCGCAGCGTCTGTGCCCGCTGTTCGAACTTGCGCATCTCGTAGCGCTCGCGGACGAACGCCTTGACCACGCTCATCCCGGTCAGGTTCTCCTGGAAGGTGCCGTTGAGATCGTCGAGCGCCTCCTGACGCCGACGGTAGGCCCGATCGATCGCCGGCACCAGGACCGCCATCACCGCGAGCACGGCGACGATCACCACCAGGACCACCCAGACCAGATCCGGGGTGTTGATGATGGCCATGGCGATCGTCAGCAGCAACAGGAACGGCGCCAGCGAGCCGAGCAGGATCGTGTACAGCACCGCGTTCTGGACGTTGACGACGTCGGCGTTGAGCCGAACCATCAGGTCGCCGGTCGGACGATGGTCGAAGTTCTCGAACGAGTACCCCTGGACCTTGTTGTACAGCTCGCGACGGATGTAGAACGCCACGCCCTGCGAGAAGAACACGGCCTGTGAAGCGGCGATCGAGATCGAGATGCCCATCGCCACGGCGAGCACGAGCATCCAGATGCCGACATCGACGGCGGCGTCCATGATCGCCGGCGACCATCCCCTCGTCGACCAGCTTGCTGATCAACGACGCGTACCCGACGATGCACACCGCCGCGACGAGCATCGCCACCTGCGAGATCACGAACCGCGCCTTGTAGTCGCGCACGATCGAGAAGATCCTCAGAATCGATGTGGGCATGGATGGTCTCCTTGATGCTGCGACGTTCGAGCGGCGGCCAACGGTAGTGGTCACGTCCAATCAGGCTTCACATCGCGCGAGGACGCCACCAGCCACACACCCGCATTGGGCAAGGTCGCTGTCGACGGGCCCGAGTGCCCGCTACCAGGATGGCGCGATTCCTGAACTGTGTCTCGCAGGTTCGATCCCTGTCAGGTGCGTCAGCTGATCGACGTGAGTATGCGGTGGGTCGACATGTCGCAGACCTCCGACACTTCGCCGGCGGTGCAGTACTTGGCGGCGCGTCTCGGCCCGCGATCACCGGGCGAGTCGATGACAAGGAATGACGACGAGTCCTCCGCGATTCGGGCGAGTTCCTCGAGACTGGTGTCGAGTTGGTTGGGCATGTCGCTCTTCCTTCGATCGCTGGTCAGGTCAGGATCTGGATGGCGTCGCCGAGGAGGCTGACGCCGAACACGACGAACAGGACTGCCATGACGGCGGTGTTGTTGCCGATCAGCCAGGCTTTGGCGTGATCGAGCGTCGGGTCGAGCCGGCGGCCGGCGATCAGGTACCCGATCACGGGGACCAGCACCGTGATCGCAGCGATCAACGTGAACACCACGACCGCACCGACGGTCTCACCGCTCGAGAGCGCAAGCGCCCCGATCGAGACGCCGGCCGCGATCGCGAGCAGCAGGTTCTTGGGATTGAGCGCCGACAGCACGAATCCGAGCCCGAACGCGGCGCCCGGCTTGAGCTCGTCGATCTTCGCCATCCAACCCGGGACCGGTACGTCGTCGTCGGGCCCGGGTCTCGCCCGCCACTGCCGTACACCGACGGCAAGGAGCAGCACTCCGAGAACGAGCTTGATCCACCCGGTGGTGTCGCTCGGCTCGGAGTTGTCCGTTTCCAGGCCGGGAATGAGCAGGACGACCGTCGTGACGAGGGCGATCCCGGCGACCCATGCGACCATGAACGCGACGCTGTTGACCCGCGCGACCACTGAACAACATCAGGATCACCGCCGCGATCGGAATCGGGCTGACCGCGATCCCCACCGCGTACCCGAGTGTGGCGCCGATCGCGTCACCCATCAACGACCTCCGATCACGGCGCGGACTCGGTGGTCGTCGGTGACCACCCACATGGTCGATCCGCACCCAGCGGGACTGCACCCGACCTGCGAGACACACTGTCACACGCCGAGGCCACTGACCAGAGCACGTGGTCCCGTCCGATGCCGCCTGTTGAGCAGCGAACCATCACCGACCCTCAGTCGGTCGCGCCGAAGAGGACGCTGGTCCAGATCGGAGCGGCGATTCGTGCGAACTCCTCCGCACTGCCCCCTCGGCGACCGAGGACATCGAGCGCGAGCCCGGAGTTCATCAGCGTGAGGGCCCGTGCGGTGCCAGCGGCATCGAGCGATGCCCGAACGGCACCAGCAGCCTGATCTCGACGGATGGCAACCTCCGTCGCGTCGATGCGTGCCTGCACGACCACGTCGCGCCAGAGCCGCCGGAGTTCGTCGTCGGAGCCCGCTGCGTCGACGATGGCACAGAGCAGTGCCGCGTGCGGGGCGAGGTTCCGTCCGCTCTGCACGAGGTTGGCTTCGACGATGTCGGCGTCACCGACCGAGCCCGGGTCCTGCATCCAATCCACGGCGCCGGTCGAGATCTCCGCGAGCAGCCTGGGCAGAAGCGCGCCGACGGCGTCGTGGGCGCTCCGGAACCGGCGGTAGAACGCGGTCCGTGACACACCGGCCTCGCTCATGATCGCTTTGACGTGGAGCCTCGAGCCGTTCAGCCACTGCGGACACGGTACGACAACCACTCGGCGGAATTGGAGCGGAGGATCCGAGAACGGGATCGCCGGCAACGTCCCGACCCGCCGGAAAGTACTGTCGCCAGCCATGCGAACTGCTCTGGTCAACGCGACGGTGCTCGACACGGCGACGATGACGTTTGCCGAGGGCCAGTCGATCGTGATCGAGGACGGGGTCATCGTGGACGTCGGAGCGCTTCGGGCCGGTACGGCGGATGTCACCGTCGACGCCGCCGGCCGTTTCGTCGTGCCGGGTCTGATCGATGCTCACGTGCACTTCCGACTGGCCACACTCGATTTCCGGTCCTTGGCAAGGTGGAGCGAGGTCGAATTCGGGATCGCCATGGCCCGCCTGGCCACCGAGACGGTGGAGCGAGGCTTCACCACGGTGCGCGACCTCGGTGGAGAGGTCACGGGACTGATCCGGGCGATCAGCCGAGGCGCCACGGTCGGCCCTCGGATCGTGCGAGCGGGATTGATGCTGAGCCAGACCGGCGGACACGGCGACGCGCAGGGCGGGCCCCGCGACGTCCCGGACTGCGCCTGTTCTCTGCGGTCCGACTGGGCGTCGATCGTCGCCGACGGCCCCGACGCGGTTCTCAAGGCGTCTCGACACCTCCTGCGCGATGGCAGCGACTTCCTGAAGATCCATGTCTCGGGCGGAGTGGCAACGCCGTCCGACCCGATCGACAGCGTGCAGTACACGCCTTCCGAGGTCCGCGCTGCGGTGACCGAGGCGACGCACCGGGGAACCTACGTCGCCGCACACGCGTATCTGCCCGAGGCGATCGCGATGGCGGTGTCCGAGGGGGTCATGTCGATCGAGCACGGCAACCTGATCGATGACGAGACGGCGCGACTGGTGGCCGAGTCCGGTGCAGTCATGGTGCCGACGCTCGTGACCTACAAGGCCATGAACGACTTCGGCACCTCCCTCGGACTGCCGAAGGCAAACCTGGAGAAGAACTCGGTCGTCTACGAGTCGGGGCTGTCCTCACTCGAGAAGGCGACTGCGGCCGGAACCACCTTGGGGTTCGGTACCGACCTGATCGGCGAGACGCAGCGTATGCAGAACCTGGAACTCGCCATCCGAGCCGAGGTGGAGCGCCCCGAAGCGGTGCTGCGTTCGATGTGGGCGGTCAATGCTCGCCTGTGCCGCCAGGAAGGGCGCATCGGCGTGATCGCACCGGGCGCCCACGGTGACGTGATCATCTCGCGGGTCAACCCGCTCGAGGATCTCACCGGTTTCGCCGATCACGAGCAGGCGTTCACGCACGTCATCCAGAGCGGCAATGTGATGGTCGACCGATCCGGTGAACGTTGATGAGGATCGACGTCAACGGTTCCCGGCTGTAGTTCGACGTCGAAGGTGTCGGGTTCGCATCGACGGCTTCTCCGCCGAGGAACGCCCGGCGAGTCGCGAATCTGGGCTGCGTGCAAGAGTGACGGCATGATCGAACTCGGTTGACCATCATCGGACGCGACCGGGCAGGTGTCGTTGCGTCACTGGCCGACGTGGTTCGTTTCCACGAGGGCAACTGGAAGCGCGGCGACGGCTCAGCAGGTCGAGGAACCCGTCGCTGCGCCCGACGCCGACGAGGTGCGCCCTGCGGCTCACCGGAGATGACCGACCGGGTGTCGTCCACGAGATCTCCACGGCGGTCAGCAAAGCCGGAATCAACATTTCGCGTCTGGGCACGGTCACCGACTTGCCAGGCATTGATGGTGGTAGGCGCTTCGAGATCACCGTTCAGTTGACCGTGCCGGTCGGGGCGGACCTCGACGCTGTGCTCGATTCGATCGGGGACGTCGCCGTCGGCTTGGGCATCGACCTGAACGTGGAAGACCTGACGGGCGACGACGCAGGGAACTAGCCGGCACCGGCGACACGCTGGAGTACGTCGCCGAGAGGTGGACTCGGCGGGAATCGCATCAGGTGCGATCGAACCGTCGACTTCACCTGCGGGCCGCTCGATCCAGTTCGACCAGGGCCACATGACTCTGGCCACGTCGGCAGGTTCTTGCGACAGTTGCCGGCATGGGGACGCTGCAGGCGTTGATCACGGTCGTGTCGATCCTCGTCACGGTCGCCCTGCTGGTTCTCCAGCTCAGGCGGGCGACCAAACGGATTCGTCTGCGCCCCCGGCTCGACATCGTGCGGATCGTGGTGCAGTTCGCCGCGGTCATTGTCGTCGCCGCCCTGCTCGGCACCGGAGCGCCAATCGTGGCTCTCGCCTTCGTGGGTCTGCTCGCCGTTGGGCCGGGCTACCTGCAGGGCCGCAACCTGGTCATCAGCGACGACGGCGGCAAGCTGTACGCCGTTCGCAACACGGTCGCGGCCACGGTGTGGGGCGTCGGTCTGGTGATCATGCAGGTCGCCGGGCTACTGAAGCGAACCGGCATCCTCGGTCTCGGTCAGGCGACAGCCTGGGTCGGCGTCGGGTTGGCGGTCGGGCTGTTCCTTGGACGCAGCGGGCCTCTGACCGAGTATCGGCACATAGCCGGACGTGTCGCGGCTCCGGTCTCGGCCGTCGTCGTGGGGCTGCTGGCGCTGGCGACGTTCGGGGATGGGCGCCACGCCGATGCGCAGGACACCGGAGAGTGGGTGTTGGCAGGCGAGCAGGTCAACCCCGGTGGTGACGCCCCGCCGAGCGGGTATGTCGTCTCCCTCAGCGCCACGTCGATGACCGTGGTCGAGAGCTTCGGGCCCGAATACCCGGACGACGGCGAGGCGACCTTCGAGGCCAGCTGGGAGGCGCCCCCACGAACGCTCGTACCGGGAGATCCACTCACGATCCCGGTCACCGTCTCGGGACGCAACACGGGCAACCTCGACACCCAGTACTTCTTCGGGCTCGACGTGATCTTGATCGTCGACGGTCGGTGGAATCGTGAGTCGGTCGGCGCCGGTGCCAGTTGCGCCCAGACCACCGTCATCAGCGGCGAGTACGTCTGCAGCGACCCGGTGACCAACACCGGCGAGATGTCGACCACGGCGCCGTCCTCCGGCGACGAGTTCTCGGTTGGCGTCGGCGCCCTCAACTGCGGTGGCGCCTGTTATGTCGAATGGAACTACCAGTTCGAGGACGCCTCGGCCGGTTCCATCGGTGCCAGCGACGCCGGGAGCGCAGATGGTGACACCGATCGACTCGGCGACGTCGTCGAGCAGACGACCGAGGAGTCCGGCATCGAGCCCGACGAGGCGATGCAGGCCGCGCTGGCCGGTGTGGCGGCGGCGATGGCGACCGGGGCGATCAGCTTGATCGAGGCGAGGCAACAGGTCGACCGCATCTTCGAGAAAGGGTCCACCATCCAGCGTGATCCGAGATCGCCCGACCCGGTCGATCCTGTCAATCCCGACGGGCCGGACGAGGATGGCATGTTCGACTGGGGTGGCCGTCGTGTGTCAGCGGAGGACTACGAAGATCTGTTGGCCCAGGAGGCCGCGATCGAGGCCGATCGTCAGGCTCGTATCGACGCGCTGATCTCCATGATGGAGAGCGAGGAGGCGGCGGCTGCTCGTTTTGGTGACCTCACCGGACGGTCGGCCGACGACGATCGCCGTGCGCGTGATGCGCTGGCAGACGAGTTGGAGACGCTTCGCAACCAGACCCGGACACGCGAACGTGTCGCCGCCATGCTGGAGGAACGAGCGCGGGCGGGCGGTTGGGACTCGATCGCCGAGCGGATCACCAGAGGTGACGACTTGACTCGGGAGGAACTGATCTCGATCCGCACCATTCTCGATCGGCTCTCCCAGCGGCAAGGCACCGTCGATCACGACGGATCGGGAACGTTCGCGACCGATCTCCTCGACGAGTTCGCCACCGATGCAGCAATCGCCCAGGAAGTGGTCGCCCAGATCGCCGACCACAGCCCCTACGGGCCGCTCGCCGGCTGGGCGGTTCGCAACCCCGTGGCTGCGGGTCGGATCGCGGCGGCGCTCGGCACGGGCGGTTTGACCGAAGGCATCATCACCCCGTGGGAGGTCGCCGCCGCGATGGAACGGGCCGCGGCGCAGGCTCATGCAGAGGGACGCGACCTCACCTACGGCGAGGCGGTCGCGGCCGGCATGTGGCAGGCGGGGCCCGGCATGTTGATCGGCAAGATCGGCCAGATCGGGATCGACCGGGCGGGCCGGGTCATCGCCGATGTCACGGAGGAAGCGCTCGAAGCCACCAGCCGCCGGGTCAGCGACTTCTTCGAGGCGGGTGCGCGCGAGAGTCTCGAGACCGGGGTTCGAGAGGGCGCCGAAACAGCGGTCGCTCGTGCCGCAACCCGGATCGCGCGTGCTCCGCGGCTGAGCCCACAACAGTTGTCCGAGCTGCGCACTCAGGTGGCGGACGCCGTGAAGTCCGGCGACGACGAAGCACTTCGGGCCATCTATCAGAACGGCGGTATGTCCCGTCTCGGACAACTCGAGGCGGCCGGAGCAATGGATCGCCAGACCGCCCAGGCACTCGTCGACTTCCACGACCGGGTGACCGGCAATGCGATCAGACAGGGAACCCACGACACGATCGACGAGTTCGCTCGCTTGAACGGGGGCATTCGGCCGACCGAAGTGTTGGTCGGCAACAGTGGGTCGGTCGGCGCCGGCCGATCGGTCGTCACCGACGCCGACCGCACGCTCTCGACGTCGTTCTCCGAAACGGACATCGACCGTTGGATCATCTCCAGAGGCGGAGGAATGAACCGCACCGACGCCGCCAGGCAGATGCGGGAGGAGTTCACACGTCTCCACGAGGCCAACGTGGTCAACAACCTCAATCCGCCGGGAACGTTGCATCCGGTCGGCGGGGCCGACATGGACGTTTCGAGCTACGGCGGGTTTGCTGGAGGCAGTTCGCACACCGACATCTACCCGACCGGCTACACGCAGTCGCGAATGTCGCTCCAGGGCAGCACCGACGTGTACACCGTGAGCCCGACAACCGGGCAGGTGAGGACGCACTCGACGTCCGGGCAGGCGATCGTCGATCACAACATGCTCGAAGAGGTCAGGTTCACGGGCAAGGAAATCCCGCGCGTCGACGGCTGGCCGATCGATCCGACGCGGATCCCCGATACCGAACTCGGACACTTGCTGGAGCAGCAGCGCAAGGCGATCGCCAAGTACACCGACGTCAAGTCGGTCGCCAAAGCGCTTGACCGCGCCGAATACATCGCTGCCCGCAGCCGCCAGCCGATGGGGGACCAGACGCTGGTGGATGCTGCAGTGCGGATCCGCACCGACCCGCTCCAGACCGCCGCCGTGCTGAAGGAGCTGCACATGACCGAGGCACAGTTCGTCGACGCCTCGCGCACGATGATGGGCCGGTACGCCCCGAATCTCCCGTCGTGACCACGGGCTCGGCGCTCGTCGTCGCTGTGCGGTCGTCTGGGCTCCGTCGTTGCCGACGATCACGCCGGGGCGCGTGCGCGCAGCTGCGCTCCCGACAACAGGGTCGAGGTCGAGAGCTCTCTCCACTCCGCTGACCCGCCTTCGCCGGGGCCCCGCCGGGGACCGTGCGTCGTCAGCCGCAATCGTCGGGATCGGTGACCGTCGGCGGCCTGACGCTCTCGTGAGCGTCCTGTCTGAGCGTCAGATTCTGAGTGGTCGAGGCGATCGGAATCCCTTCCATGGTGAGCCGGTCGAGCACCCGTCGGGTCAGCTCGTCCGCCGACGACGAGACGCGCTGGGCTTCCTCGGTCATGATGCGCTCGGCGCCGTGCCAGTCGTCCCGGTAGTCGATCGGAATCATCACCTCCTCCCAGATGAACTCGAACGACGCGCTGTAGTTGAAGACCGGATCGGCGAACGTGGCCTTGTTGGCAACCGCAACGATGCGTCCTGTGTATTGGCGTCCCCGAACCCATGTGTCGTCGTCCAGACCGGATCCGATCTCCATGATCTTGGTCCGCACCGGTGAGATGTCGATCACGTCGCCCCGAACACCGCCCACGTCGACCCGATCGCCCACGCGGAAGATCGAGCCGGACTGGATGTTGAACCAGCCGGCGAGCGAACCGATCAGATCCTGGAGCCCGATTGCGGTGCCGGCGGCCATCAAGCCGAGCACCAATCCGAGTTGTCCGGCGAACGGTCGCCAGAGGATGCCCAGACCGATCAACGTCACCACAGCGACCACGTAGTGAACGATCTTTCGGGCGTAGTACTTGCGATAGCGATCGTCGACCCGTCTCGACCAGACCCGTCCGACGACCGTACCGATGACGATCGCGATCGCAACGATGACGACGGTCGTGGCGAGCTTGCCCTCCATCGAGTTGTTGTCGGTGATCAGGTCCCACACGAGCGGCACCTGTTCGCTCTCCAGGCGTCCGGACGGCGCCGTGCGGATGGTTCCACGCTGTCGAGTCAAGACGACCGTTCCGCGATGCGCCAGAGAACCAAGTCCTGACCCGGGGCGTCGGTGGGGTCAGACTGGGCGGATGAGTCTCCGGCTGAGTGCGCTGATGGAACGGATTCGGGCAAGTCTGTTCTTCGTCCCGGTGGTGGGAGTGATCGTCAGCATCGTCGGCGCAGCATTCACGATCTGGATCGACAGCCGACTCGACCTGCAGGGCGGCGACATGCCGTTGGGGGTCACCTCGACGGTGAACAGCGCACGGGCAGTACTGACGACCGTCGCCGGGGCGACGATCTCGTTCGCGGCGATCGCGTTCTCGATCTCGCTGCTGATCATCCAGCAGGCGTCGAGTCAGTTCTCACCCCGGGTGGTGCACACCTTGTTCCGAGACCCCTTCAACAAGCGAGTCATGGGACTCGTCATGGGAACCTTCACGTACTGCCTTGTCGTGCTCCGATCCGTGCGAGCGTCCACCGAGGCCGGCGGGGATGCGGTCGTCCCGAACCTCTCGGTCGCCGTGGCGGTCGTGCTCGGCATCGCGACGATCATCTCCGTCGTCGCGTTCTTGAACCACAGCGCCCACTCCATGGATGTCAGCCAGATCCTGGACCGGGTCGAGGACGAGACGATCGGTCATGCCCGGCACGTATGGAGCGTCGCCGAGCCCGACTCGCCGACCCAGGAACGGATCGACGCGCCGAAGGAACCGGCGCACATCGTCCGGTTCGACCGCGCCGGGTGGGTCCAGCAGATCGACACCGAGGCACTTCTCGCCGGTCTCGCCGACGGGACCACCGCGTGGGTGCACGCCTATCCGGGCCGATACGCGATCCCCGGAGCGCCGTTGTGTGGCCTGTCGGCGGTGCCCGACGACATCGAGGCGACGGAGCACGCCATTTTCGACGCAGTCTCGACGGGGGACACTCGCACGATGCAGCAGGACCTCTCCTTCGGGCTCCGCCAGATGGCCGATGTCGGGCTCAGGGCGCTGTCGCCAGGGATCAACGATCCGACCACGGCGCAGGACTCGATCTTTCACAGCGCGGCGGTACTCGCCGAGTTGCTGCGACGCGATCCGCCGCCTCGGGAGCTGGCAGGCGAAAGGGATCGTCGCGTGGTGCTCGTCGAGCAGCCCACCGGGGACGATCTGGTTCGAGTCGCGTTCGTCGAGCTTCGGCGGGCGGCAGCCACGCAGCCGATGGTCTGCATCTACCTCCTGGAGGCGCTGCATCTCCTCCGGGAAGGTCTCGACGCAGCCGGGCTCTCGAATCGGACCGCGGTCCTCGTGGAACAGGCGCGCCTCGTCGTCGCCGGATGTGAGGCAGCCGACGTGTTGCCGGCCGACCTCGACGACGTGCGCAGCGCCTACGACAGACGGTTCGCGTCCGACCCACTCCAGCGGGTGCACTAGCGATGCCGTCGGCGTGGTCGAGCCGCCGACCGCGTGGGCAGTACCGCAGGACCCGCCGGAAGGAGCGCGAGGTGAGGATCAGACGTTGGCCTCTGTCGGCGGTGACATCCAAGCGAGATGGTGTTCGTAGAGATGTGGGACATCAGGGTGTCGCCACGAAAGGAGCGCTGTGGTCGACCTGACAGACAACGAGAATCCGAAGACGCGAGGCAAGGCGTACGAGAAGGCTGAGACCCCCGTCGATGTGGACGTCGATGTGGTCTCCGTCGAGGAGGTCGCCGCGTTGGGCACGGCTCAGGGTCCCTGTGTGTCGGTGTTCCTGCCGACGCAACGTTCCGGCGAGGGGACGTTGCAGGGGCCGGTCCGGTTGCGGAACCTCCTCAATACGGCCCGTGGCGAACTGTCCGCTGCCGACGTTGCCGGGTCGGTCATCGAGGCCGTGCTCGCACCCCTGGAGTCGCTCGTCGACAACCAGGAGTTCTGGCAACGCACGGCCGAGGGTCTGGCGCTGTTCAGCGCACCGGGCCGATTCGAGCGATACCGGGTTTCGTTGTCGTTGGCCGAGGAGGTCGTCGTCGCCGCGTCGTTCCGGGTCCGACCCGTGCTGCCGGTGATGTCTCGCGACGAGAAGTTCTACGTCCTGTCGTTGAGCCAGAACGCGGTGCAGTTGTTCGAGGCCACGCGTTCAACGATCACGATGTTGGACCTGGGGTCGACGGCGACGTCGATGGACGAGGCGCTGTCGCTCGAGGATCCCGAACGTCAACTCCAGTCCCACTCGACAGGCGGAGGGGGCGAGGAATTCCATGGCCATGGTGCAGGGGCTGAGCTGGACAAGTCCGCGATCGAACGTTTCCTCGCGCGCGGTCGATGGAGGTGTTTGCGAACTCCTCGGTGACGCACGCGAGCCGCTCGTGTTGGCATGCGTCGACTACTACCTGCCGCTGTACCGGTCGGTCACTCGCTACCCGAACGTGTTCGGCACGGCGGTGGCGGGCAACCCCGAGCATCGTTCCCCAGCTGAACTCCATGGTGACGCCTTGCGGCTGATCGAGAGTGTCGAGGACCATCCCGGCATCGATCGCTACCGAACGGGGATCAGCGCCGGCACGACTGTCGTCGAGATCGCCGATGTCGTGACCAGCGCCCGTGAGGGTCGCATCGACACCTTGCTGGTCACCGATGCGCCGCCGGTGTGGGGCCGTGTTGCCATGGACACGGGGATGGTGTCGATCTCGCAGCGGGCTTCGCTCGATGACGAGGATCTGATCGACCGGGCAGTGTTCGAGACCCTCGCGAGGGGCGGCGAGGTCTTCGTGACCGACGTGGCCACCCTCGGAACGGCCACCGGCGTCGCCGCGACGTTGCGTTACTGAAGGCCGGAACTCAACCAGGAGGACGACATGAGCGACGAAGGCACCGCCACGGTGAACACGAGCTTGCGACTCGGAAAAGGGTTCGTGCAGGACGAACGCGGTCCGATCGTCGAAGCATGGGCGAGCCTCGATGCTCGCCTCCGCTCGTTCGACGCCGGAACCGTCGACATGGAACTCTCGGTCAAGGAGCGAGGCGAAGCGAGCCAGCGCACCGTGCTCGAGGCCTGGATCTCGGGGCAGACGCGCCTCGTCGCCACCTCGAGCGAACCGGATCTTGGTCGAGCGCTGAACGAGGTGCGCGACGAGCTCATCCGCCAATTGACCGACGCAAAGAACCGGACCGAGCCGCGGAACAACCCCTCGCTGCCGCGTGACCGACTTGCCCGAGAGCTGAGCGATCGGCTCGACCAGCGAGCCTGATCCTGTTCCCGCATGTCGCGGACGAGGGCAGTCGGAAGATCTCGGCGCCGAGCCTGAGGAAGCAACGCAGATCGGCCCAACGTCATCGACGAGTGGATGCGATACTTTCAGCCCATGCGTCGAGCGATCCAACGGCTGGCACACGCCAACGAGCCTTCTCAGCGTTGTCTCGTGTGATCTCCGCCACCGGTTACGTACTCTTCTACGCCCTGGTCGCTGCTGCGAGCTTTGTCGTGTTGACCGCGGTGCTCGTCGTCATCCGAAGTGAGCGCGCACGCACGAATGGCATCGCGTTCCTGACCGGGTTCGTGTTCGGGACGACGCTCGGAGCTGTGCTGGGCCTGATACTCGGCCAGGCGGCGGTCGAACGGCTCGACTCGCACAAGACGATTCAGGGTGTGCTGGCGGTGTTGATCGGCCTCGCTCTCGTTGCGGCCGGGCTGGCCGAACGTCGCGCTCCGAAACCCCACGGGGCCGAGATGGATCAGAAGAGTGCGATGGCAGCAAGGCTGAAAGACGTCGGGCCCGGTGCCGCTCTGTCGATCGCTGCGCTCCTCGGGTTCGGCGGGCCGAAACGGCTCGTTCTCGCCTTTCTGGCCATGGCCTCGGTCAGCAACGCCGATCTCGGCGTCGTCGAGAGCCTCACCCTGCTCGTTCTCTACGTCGCGATCGCCACGCTCCTCGTATCGATACCGGTGGGCGCCGTGATCGTCGGCGGGAACCGCGCCGCCGCAGCCATCGGTCGTGAGGAGTCCTGGCTGGAGACGAACTCGGGGTTGCTACGGGTCTGGGTCGCCGTTGGTCTCGGCGTGGCCCTGTTCATCGACGGTCTCGTGCGCCTGATCTGAACGTCCTTCGTCGTGGCGGGACACGGTATGCCGCAGTTCAACCGTGACTTGCATCGACGACGCAGAAGCGGTTGCCTTCAGTGTCGGCCAACACCACGAAGTCAGCATTGGCGGGGTACTCCCAGGACACTCGCGTCGCGCCGAGGCCGACGAGCCGGTCGATCTCCCAGGTCTGTTCGGCCGCATCATCGACCACGAGATCGAGATGAACTCGAGGTCGTGCCTGGGCCGGCGTGATCGACCGGTGCAGGGCGATTCGCGTCCCGTCCCGATCGGGCGGGACCAGGATCGTGAAGCCGTCATCCGATCCGGGGAAGGTAACGGTCTCGTAGCCCAAGACGGTGGCCCAGAACGTGACGGCGCGCTCGACGTCGTCGGCACCGAGGACCACCGTTCCAAGCCGCAACACGATCCGAGTATGTCATCACGCGGATGTCCGATTGTCCGCGTCAGGTCGATCTGCTCACGCCCGCCCAGTCGCCGAAGCCGAACACCGGTGTTCGACCCGAACGTACGATGTCTGCCAACCCGGCCAGTTCGTCCACGACGTCGGCGTCGATGTCGGTGTAGCGCTGCAGCAGGCAGCGGTGGCCCGAGAGATCCTGCAGCATGTACGAGATCCGAGTTCGCACGGCCAGCAACCAGTCGGTGTTCGGCTTGTCGTAGGTGGAGGCGTGCTCGTCGTCGACCTGGAGGATCACGATTCCGACTCCACCAGCAGTCCGAGGAGTTCTCGAACGAGTTTGGCTGCAACCATCGCTGTCACGTCGTTGACGTCGCGTGTCGGGTTCAACTCGACGACGTCGGCGCCGACGACTGTGGCGCCGCTCGCCGCGATCTGGCGCAGCGAGTCGACGAGCTGTCGGGTCGACATTCCGCCGGGCTCGTGGTGCGAGACACCGGGAGCGTAGGCGGGATCGAGCGCGTCGAGGTCGATGGTCACATACGCCGAGCCAGTGACGGTCGGCACGACGCCGTCCCAGTCGCGCAGCTCGTGCACCTCGACACCGAAGCGTTCGGCCTGGTCGCGTTGGTGCGGGTTCATCGTGCGGATCCCGAGCTGGACCAGCCTCAGCACCTTGCCCTCCTCCATGATCCGGGCGAAGGGACATGCGTGCGAGAAACGGTCGCCGTCGAGGGAGTCGTAGAGGTCGGGATGGGCGTCGAAGTGCACGATTGTGAGCCCGTCGACTCGATCTGACACGGCTCGGACGAGCGGCCACGTGACCATGTGGTCCCCACCGAGCGACAGCAGCGGCGATCCGTCGGCCATCGCGTCGGCAGCGCCACGGTGGATCAGCTCGACCGCGTCCGCGGCATCGTCGGGCAACTCGAGATCGCCGAGGTCGGTCCACCCGTCGTTGGTTGCCGGATCGAGGTCGAGCCCGGACTCGGTGCACCAGTTGGCGGACCCGCACGTCAGTGCCGAGCGGATGGCGGCGGGCGCCTGTGCGGGCCCCCGCAGGAACGACGAGTGTGCGTCGTAGGGGACACCGAGCACCTTGACGGTCACTGGGCCGCCCTCATGCGTAGGCGTCGAAGAGTTCGGCGACGGCCTTCGCCTGACCGCCGGACGTCGACGACGGGACGACGATCGGTGTGACGCCGGCATCGAACCAGGCGTCGATGCCGGCGCGCACCCGGCCGGCAGGTCCCGACAGCGTGCAGTCGTCGAGCCAGCGATCGGTCATCGCAGCGACGAGCGCGTCGCTGTCAGCCGCATCGATCGCCGCCTTCGCCGCATGCATCTCGGTGTCGTAGCCGGCCTCGATCCAGTAGTTGCGGTAGTTGGGCAGCGCCACGTAACCCTGGAGCGTCTTGCGATTGCGGGCGCGGGCAGCGTCGATGTCGTCGTCGATCACCGTCGGGATCATGTTGCCGATCCAGAACCCGGCATCGCGGCGGTCCTGCGGGATCAGCCCCACCGAGTGGCCCATTCGACTGAGTGATCCGTTGGCCCACACCGCGCCGTCGCCGATGTCGACCGACAGCTCGACCATCCTGTCGCGCAGCGTCGCGAGGACGATCGGTGGCAGCCCGCCCATGTGCTCGCCGGCGGCGCGCATCGCCATGACGTAGTTGCGCATGTCGGTCAACGGCTTGCCGGTCTCGACGCCGAGACGTTCGATCACCGGGCCGTGGGTGACACCGATCCCGAGGCGGAAGCGGCCCTCGGCGATCTCGTGGAGGTAGCTCGCCGACGTCGCGAGCGCAGCGGGATGCTGGAGATAGATCGGCTGGATCGAGGTGCCGACCTCCAGGGTTGTCGTTGCCTCGGCGATCGAGAGGCACAACCCCATCGCATCGCCGAAACTCGGGCAGTAGACGCCGGAGAACCCGCGCGCCTCGATGTCCTTCGCGAGCTCGACGGTGCGCGCACGGCGCGCCGGCGAGGCAGCGAGCGACAGGGCGGGAAGTCGAGTGGTCATGCCCCGAACCTATTCGCCCAGCGCAGACGTACACGATGTGCCTGGCACATCGTGTACGTGTCAATCGAGCGAGTCGACGAAGGCGTCGAGCGCGGCGTTCGTCTCGGCGGGCGCTTCCTGCTGCACCCAGTGTCCGACGCCGGGAACGATCGTCGATCCACGGAAGTCGGCGCAGAACGCCGAGGCGAAGTCGAACAGGTCGAGTCCCGGTACGAAGTTGCGGACCCCGTCGAGTTCACCGGCGACGAACGCAGTCGGTTGATGCAACTGGCCGTCCGGAAGGGACCCGAGCTCGTCGGCGTCGAGCCCTTGGGCCCGGTACCGGTTGAACGGCCCGACCCAGCCGCTGGTCTCGAACGCCTCGACGTAGACGGCGAGGTCGTCGTCGGTCATCCAGACGGGGAACGGATCGGGGTCGACCATTCCGTCGAGGAGCCCGGCATCGGGTCCCTTCTCGATGAACAACGACCGGTCGGCATCACCGCTCGCGCCGTAGTAGATCATCCGCAGCGCCTTCGCCGTGTCCGCGCCGACTTCGGCCTCGACCACGCCGGGCCGCTGGATGTAGAGCTGGTAGAAGAACTTGCCCTCGTAGCGCTCCTTCCACATCTCGACCGACGACACCGGTCCGACCGGGGTGTAGGGCACGCTCAGCCCTGCGACGGCGCGCACTTTGTCGGCGTGGAAGCGGGCGGTGTTCCAGGCGATCGGCGCGCCCCAGTCGTGCCCGAACACGATCGCTCTGCCGTCACCGAGTTCGTCGATCACGGCGGCGGTGTCACCGCACAGCTCGCTGAGACGGTACGCCTCGATGTCGGGGGGATTGGAGCTGCCGCCGTAGCCGCGGACATCGATGGCTGCGACGGTGAAGCCGCGGGCGCCGAAGTGCTCCATCTGATGGCGCCACGAGTACCACAGCTCAGGCCAACCGTGGACACACAGGATCAGCGGCCCCGTGCCCGTCACCGCGACGCGAAGGTCGATGTCTCCATTGCGGACGGTCACGAACCTCGGCTCGGGCATCAAACGATCGTAGGCCGTCGTTGCCGCACGCCGTCACGTGCACCAGGCATCCGGGACGTCAGACGGTTTCGCGCCAGTGTTCCTTGGTCTGGACGAGCCAGAAGATGGCGAACAGCGTGATCTCGGTCGCTTCCAACACGAGCACCATGTGCGGCCAGCTCGGCCCGAGCGGGAACATGATCGCCGGTGCGATCAGCATCGCCGCTGCGATCGACGCATAGAGCCAGAAGTAGATGCGCGGTGCAGGGTCGCTGCGCCGCTGCCAGGCGTTGCCGCCGACGGCGAGGGCGAGGAACAGGAACATCAGCACCGCGGCGAGACCATGGGCGCGCGTGTCGAAGTCATCCCACATGACGAACAGCCCCGCCCCGACGAGGAGGAACACCATCGCAGCCAGCAGACCGAGCCGCATCCCGACGTCGCCCACCTCTGCGACCGCTTTGACGTTGTTCGTCGCGATGCTGGCGATCACCGCAGCAACCAACAGGCCGACGATCCCGGTGATGAGCAGCGCGGTGATGTTGTTGTCGATGTTCGCAACGACCCACGACGCGAGGTTGCCGTCGTCGTCGACGGGCAGACGGCCCGGGCTCTGCGACCAGCACTCGCCGACGTCGGTGGTGGGCACGACGGCCACGATCGGCGCCAGCATCCCTGCGGCATTGAGTGTGGCATCTTCCCAGGTGGTGCTGCCCTTGATCACGATCAGGCACAGCCCGACCGCCATCAGCACGCCGACGAAGATCGCCCGCACGGGCGTGTAGTAGTAGGCCGACACCGACGTCTGCCAGCAGTCGACGTTCGACCGCTCGATCAGGATCGACACGCCGAGCAACACCACCGCGCCGACCATGCTGATTCGCAGGTAGCGGTAGGTCTTGACGGCGGCGATGTCGATCATTCGTGCCAGTCGAGTGTGTCTCGCATGACCGCCTCGAACTCTTCGAACGGCATCGATGACTTGACCGTGTGGATCAACTGGGCATCGGTGCCGACAAAGTTCCGGAACGGCGCGTCGGGGTCGAGTGCTGCTCGCACGATCGCGTCGGCGACATCCTGCGGGTCGGGTGCCTGGGCCTCGCCCGACAGCACGCCTCGCGACTCCCGGAACCGGGCGGCGCGGTCGAAGTAGTCGGACTCCTCCCATCCGTCGACCGTGACGATGTTGGTGTGGAAGTCGGTCTCGAAGGAGCCAGGTTCGACGAGCCGCACACGGATTCCGAAGGCGGAGGTCTCGAAGTGGAGCACTTCGCTGAGACCTTCCAGAGCGTGCTTCGACGCCGAGTACGCTCCGCCGAACGGTGAACCGACGACGCCGGCGATGCTCGATACGTTCACGATCGTGCCGCTGCCGCGCTCGCGCCAGGCGGGCAGCACCGCTCGGATCACCCGCATCGGGCCGAGCACGTTCGTGTCGAGCTGGCGGCTCCAGAGTTCGTCGTCGACCAACTCCAAGGCGCCGGTCACCTCGAAGCCGGCATTGTTGACGACGACGTCGACCCCGGTCGGATCGCCGACGCCTTCGGCCACCGATGCTGAATCGCTCACGTCGAGCCGGCGGATCTCGACCGGCAGGCTCTCGGCCGCGACCGTCGCTCGGAGGTCGTCGCCTTTCTCGAGCGTCCGCATCGTGGCGATGACGCCGTGGCCCTGCCGGGCGAAGCTGAGCGCGGCGAGCTTCCCGAATCCGCTGTTGCTCCCGGTGATGAGAATGCGTGCCATGTGTGTCCGATCGGGTCGGGTGAACATCGGGGTCGGATCCCGTTGTTCACGTCGTCTGTCAGCCGGTGAGTGCCGCGTCCCGGAGTTCTCGCTTGAGGATCTTGCCGGATGCGTTGCGGGGGAGTTGCTCGGTCACGATCGTCACGCGGCTCGGCACCTTGAACGAGGCGAGACGTCCGCCGACGAAGCGTTGCAGCTCGTCGACGTCGAGCCGCTCGCCGGGCTTGACCATCACGTGGCAGGCCAGCTCCTCACCCAGTCGCTCGTGCGGGATGCCGTACACCGCGGCCTCGTAGACGGCGGGGTGCTCGTAGATCGCCGCCTCGACCTCGGCGGAGTAGATGTTCTCGCCGCCGCGAAGGACCATGTCCTTGGCCCGGTCGCTCACGTAGACGAACCCCTCGCCGTCGATGTGGCCGATGTCGCCCGAACGCAACCAGCCGTCGGCGATCGTGTCGGCGGTCGCGTCAGGCCGGTTCCAGTACCCGCGGATCAGCATCGGCCCCTTGAACCAGATCTCGCCGGTCTCGCCGGCCGGCAGCACGTTGCCGAGGGGATCGGTCACCCGGAGGTCCATCACCGGCACGGCACGACCGGTCGAGGTCGGATGTGCGAGGAAGTCGTCGCCGGCGTTGCCCGGGCCGTACGCGTTGGTCTCGGTCATCCCGTACCCGAGGCTCGGCCGGCCCTTGGTGAAGTTGTCCTCGATGCGCTTGACGAGCTCGGGAGGCATCGGGGCGCCGCCGCCGCCGACGGCCAGCAGGCTCGACGTGTCGCGCTGGTCGAACGTCGGCGCTTCCAGCAGATCCCAGCTCATCGTGGGGACGCCGACGAAGTTCGTCACGCGTTCGCGTTCGATCAGCTCGAGGGCACGGTCGGGATCCCACTTGTACGTCATCACCAGCTTCGAACCGCCGACGAACGCGCCGAGCATCACCGGCACCAGCCCGGTGACGTGGAACAACGGCACCGGGAGCATCACCGCTGGCTGGCGCTTGTCGGGGTCGGGCGCTGCGCTCTCCCGCAGTGCGTTGACGGCACCGCGGGCCGCGAACGCCATCAGCGAGCTGAGCACCGCCCGGTGGGTGGACACCGCACCCTTCGGGTGCCCGGTCGTGCCGGAGGTGTACAGGATCGTGACGTCGTCGTCGGGGTCGATGTCGACATCGGGCAGGGTCGCTGCGTCGGTCAGCAGGTCCTCCAACGCAACCACGCGGAACGGGTCGTCCAGTCGGGGCTCGGCGTGCTCGCGGACGGTGACCACCGTCGCGATGACCGACCCCGGATCGGCGGCGCGCAGCCGGTCGAGCCGGTCGGCGTCGGCGATGACGATCGTGGAGCCGGAGTCGTCGAGGGCGAAGACCATCTCGTCGGCCTGCCACCACGCGTTCATCGGGACCGCCACCGCGCCGACGGAGGTGATCGCCGCGAATGCAGCGATCCATTCCGGGTAGTTGCGCATCGCGATCGCGACGCGATCGCCCTTGGTGACGCCGAGGTCGTGGACGAGGGCGTGACCGATCCGTCCGATCAGCTCGAGCACCCGCGGCATCGGCCAGCGCTCGTCCTCGAACACGATGAAGTCGTCGGTGCGCGACCCCGCCGCGGCGAACAGGTGGCGCATGTTTGGTGGCGTGCCGGCGAACACCTTGGTCGGCACGCCGAAGACGTCGACTTCCCGGATCTCGAATCGGGTGCCGGGCGCGCAGACGGCAGCGCACGCAGCGTGGAAGTCCATCGTCATGGTGCACGTTCGTACCACACCGGTCCTCCTGGCCCCGTCCCCACCCGGACCGTTGTAGCGTCAGGCGCGTGTGCGACACCCTGGTCTCGATCACGCCGCACGGGGTGCTCTTCGCGAAGAACAGCGATCGAGATCCGAACGAGGCACAGGTTCCGCGCTGGCATGCCGCCGTCGATCACGGCGCGGTGCCGGGCGACGTCGAGTGCACGTGGATCTCGATCCCGCAGGTCGAACACACTCACTCCGTGTTGCTGTCACAGCCGTGGTGGATGTGGGGTGCCGAGATGGGCACGAACGAATACGGCGTCGTCATCGGCAACGAGGCGGTGTTCACCAACCAGCCGCTCGGTGATCCGGCACTGCTCGGGATGGACCTCCTGCGTCTCGCCCTGGAACGAGCGGCGAACGCTCACGACGCGGTCGGTGTGATCGTCGACTTACTCGAGCGTCACGGCCAGGGCGGACCATGCAGTCACGAGAAGCCCGGGTTCTCGTACCACAACAGCTTCCTGGTAGCGGATCCGACCGGAGCGGTTGTGCTGGAGACTGCCGGCACCAGGTGGGCGGTCGAACCCGTCGTCGGGCGGGGCCGATCGATCTCCAACGGCTTGACGATCGCCGGGTTCGCCGAGGAGTTCACGTCGACCACCCCTGCACGAAATACCTCCTGCAGGATGCGTCGCGGCCGCACCCAACCTGCCGCCGAGTCAGCGACGGGAGTGGCGGACCTGTTCGCTGCGCTGCGCGACCACGGCGAAGGTCCGGCGCCCGTGTGGTCGCCGACCGACGGGGCGATGGGGGCGCCGTGCGTTCACGCGGGCGGTGAGGTCTCGTCGTCGCAGAGCACCGCCTCGTGGGTGAGCGACCTCCGCAGCGACCCGCTGCACTGGATCACGGCGACGTCCGCGCCCTGCACCTCCACGTTCCACCCGACGCGTGTCGACCGGCCCGTCGACCAGGACTCCACACTCGGTCCCGACCCGACGAACCGCTTCGACGGCGACACCCGGTGGTGGGCTCACGAACTGCTGCACCGACGGGTGTTGCGGGACCACGAGGCGTCGCTCGCCGCGTTCGCTGCCGATCGGGACCGGCTCGAACGCGAGTGGATCGCCGTGCCGCCCTCGAGCGAGGTTGCGTTCGCGGCGTCGGCGGAAGCTGAGCAACGGTGGCTCGCTGCGCTGGTGACCGCCGACCATCCCGATGTTCGCCCGCCTTGGCTCGCCGACCTCTGGCGGGACCTCGACGAGGCGGCGGGCATGCCCCCGGTCGAGAGGCGGAGCTGATCAGGCCGGTGGGATCGGCGTGCGACCGGAGTCCGTGCTGTCGTGGGAATCGGTGTCATCGAGGAGCGAACGGCCGAGCCACAGCGGCACGATCTGTCCGAGCAGGAGCGTGACGCCGCCGACGACCAGCAGGATGCGCATGAGCACCGCGCCGGTGTCGAGGTCGTTGTTCGCCGACAGTGCGAGTTCACGGGCGTCAGTCACGCTCGCCCGGTACTGATCGACCAGCGCGTCGGTGTCGCCCAGGTCATCGCTGATCGAGGCGACGGATGCGGCGAGATCGTCGAGTTGCTGTTGGAGTTCGTCGGCCGAGCCCGTGAAGTCCGTGAGGCTGGACGCCGTCGATTCGAGTTGGCCGGGAAGGGTCTCGAGCGTGTCCGCGAGTTGGCCGAACGTGTCGCCGAGGCCGGCGTCGGGGTCGTAGTCCGGAGCGAGCGGGAGGTTCGACAGCGCCGCCAGCACCGAGTCGATGTCGTCGCCGATGTTCTCCAACCTCCGCACCGTGCGCCCGGCGTCGTCCAGCGACGGCCCGATCGTGGTCGCGAGTCCGGCGATGTCGTCGATCGCCTGGGTGCCGGCATCGAACGACGCAGACACCGCAGCCAGGCTGCCCGCGAGCGCATCGACGGCGTCGACCGACGAGCCCAGCACCTCGTCGGCGAGGTCGATCGTGTCGTCGATCGCGTCGAGTGACTGCAAGGTGACCTCCAGCGTGTCGTCCGATGCCGTCGCCAACTGCCCGACGAAGATCCACCCGACCACCATCCCGAACACGGCGATCACCATCCCTGCGACTCCGACGCCGATCATGACGTGGCCCGCCCGGCGGGTGGCGGTCGGCGAGCGCCACCGATCTCGCCATCCCGACGTACGAGATGTGCCTGGCACATCGTGTACGTCGGTGGACTCCATCGGCGCCGAGTTTGACACACACCCGCCCGAATGAGACGTGGGGTCGGACCTCACGTCTCATTCAGTTGAAAGGCAGGTGGACTGCGGACTCAGGACCTCGTCGTGTCGCGTCGACCGAAGAGCACCACGCCGGTGAGGGCGACCATGACGATCTCGGCGAGACCCGCCCAGACCGCGAGCGTTTGCAGTATCAGGACCGAGCTCGAGGTGGGCTTGCAGTATCCGGACCGCACCGACTGGGAACGCACGGCGGCGGACTCGCTCATCGAGGTCGATCGTCTCGAACGGCTCGCTCAGGACCTGCGCGTGCTCACCAACAGCACCTCGGTGAGGTCGGCGACGGTGAGCGACGGCCACACGCTGCGTGTCTCGAATGATGGCCCGGCGATCGTCCGCAACATCCTGCGTTCGATGGGTGCGTCGATCAGGGTCGAACCGCTCGTCGACGGCGTCTGCTTCGTCGCCGACTTCCAACCCCGCCTGCCCGCATGAGACGAGGGGTCAGACCCCACGGCTCATTCAGTTGCTGTGCTGGTGGAGCGCTCCGCCGTCGGTAGCGAGGCGCTCCAGGAGCGGCGACAGGTTCCAGTGACTGCCGCCGAGTGTCTCGCTGTAGTGCTTGATCTTGTCGACGATCTCGGCGAGGCCGACCTGGTCCGCCCAGTACATCGGGCCGCCTCGGTACACCGGCCAGCCGTAACCGTTGACCCACACCACGTCGATGTCGCTGCCGCGGATGGCGATGCCCTCGTCGAGGATCTTCGCGCCCTCGTTGACCATCGGGTAGAGCAGGCGCTCGAGCACTTCCTGATCGGTCACCTCGCGCTGCTCGATGCCCTTGCCGATCGCGAAGTTCTTGATCAACTCGACCACCTCGGGATCCGGCGTCGGGGCTCGCGTCTCGGGATCATAGGTGTAGTAGCCGCGCCCGTTCTTCTGGCCACGGCGCCCGTTCTCGCACAGCACCTCACGCACGGTGGAGCTCGACGACGTCTCCTCCTTCCAGCCGATGTCGAGGCCGGCGAGGTCGCTCATCGCGAACGGACCCATCGGGAACCCGAACTCGTAGAGCACGTTGTCGACCTGCGCCGGGGTGGCACCTTCGAGGATCATCCGCTCGGCCTCGGCGCCGCGCATGAACAGCATCCGGTTGCCGACGAAGCCGCGGCACACGCCGACCATCACCGGCACCTTGCCGATCTGCTTGCCGATCGCCATCGTGGTGGCGACGACCGAGTCGGACGACTTGTCGCCGCGGACGTTCTCGAGCAGCTTCATCACGTTCGCCGGGGAGAAGAAGTGCATGCCGATCACGCTCTCCGGGCGTGAGGTGACCGAGGCGATCTCGTTGATGTCGAGTGCCGAGGTGTTCGAGGCGAGCACCGCACCCGGCTTGCAGATCTCGTCGAGTTCCTTGAAGATCGACTTCTTGAGGTCCATGTCCTCGAACACCGCCTCGATCACCATGTCGCAGTCGGCGAAGTCGGCCTTGTCGGTGCTGCCGGTGATCAGCGCCATCCGCTGCTCGACGGCTTCGGGCGGGATCGACCCACGTGACGCCGAGCGCTCGTAGTTCTTGCGGACGACGCCGAGGCCGCGGTCGAGCGCCGCCTGATCGCGCTCGACGATCGTCACGGGGATGCCGACGTTGGCAAAGTTCATCGCGATGCCGCCGCCCATGGTGCCGGCGCCGAGCACGCCGCACTTCTGCACGTCGACGAGCGGTGTGTCCTTGGCGATGCCGGGGATCTTGTTGGCGGCGCGCTCGGCGAAGAACGCGTAGCGCTGGGCACCCGACTGCGGTCCGGTCATCAGCTCCATGAAGAGCTTGCCCTCCACCTTCAAGCCCTCGTCGAACGGCAGATTCGCGGCTGCCTCGATGCACTGAACGTTGTACTCGGGGGCGAGGAAGCCCCTGGTCTTGCGGGCGATCGAGGCCCGAAAGTCGGCGAACAGCTGGTCGTTGCCGCGGGCGTCCAGCACCTTCTCGTCGCGGTCGCGAACGCGGGTCAGCGGGAGGTTGTCGGCGACGGCCCGGTTCGCGAAGGCGATGGCAGCCTCGCGCAACTCGGCGGGACCGCCGGCGGTGACGTCGTCGATCAGGCCGGCGGCGAGCGCCTCGTTTGTGCCGATGTGGCGACCCGACGTCATCATCTCGAGCGCCTTCGGCACGCCGACCAGCCGGGGGAGGCGCTGCGTGCCGCCCGCCCCCGGCAGCAGGCCGAGGTTGACCTCGGGCAGTCCGAACTTCGCCGTGTCGACCGCGACGCGGTAATGCGCACACAGCGCAACTTCGAGGCCGCCGCCCAGTGCGGTGCCATGGATCGCGGCGATCACCGGCACGGTCGCGTTCTCCATCGCCGCCTGCACCTCGTGGAGGCCGGCGGCCTGGGGCACGTTGCCGCCGAACTCGCTGATGTCGGCACCGGCAATGAACGTCCGGCCGTCGCAGATCACGACGATCGCCTTCGCGCCGTCCTCGACCGCCTTGTTGATCCCGTCGAAGAGTCCCTGGCGGACGTGCCAGCTCAGAGCGTTGACCGGTGGGTTGTCGACGATCACGAGCGCGATGTTGCCGACGTCGGCGGCGACGGTCTCGAGGCGGACGGATTCGGAGATCGCAGTCATGCCGTCAGTCAAGCACCCGGCCCCGGCCCTGTCCGATTCGGCAGGACAAGCGGACAACACGGGTCAGACCCGTGTTGTCCTGCTCAGGGGGCGATCGCGTTGCCGGGGAGGTTGCCGTCGGGATGGAGGGCGTTCTGGAAGCGGCGCATGCCAGCGAGCCAGCGGTCGCGGTCGGTGGCCTTGCGCTCGACGTAGGTGGCGACCTCGGGATGGGGGAGGATCAGGAACTGCTCGTCCCGGATCGCCTGCAGGCACAGCTGAGCCACGTGGGCCGGGTCGAGAACGCCGTCGCCGCTCGCCACCCCACCTTCGAATCCCTTGTCGTCCCCGCCGGCCTGCGCCGCCATCGCGTTCTGCGGGCTGTTGGCGACGATGTTCGTCGCAACCGCCTGGGGGCACAGCACCGAGAAGCGGATGCCCTGGTGGTGATGGCTGATCGCCAGCCACTCGGCCAGCGAGATCGCGGCCGCCTTGGTCATCGAGTACGCCATCGAGCCGATCTGCGTCAGCAGGCCGGCTGCGGACGCAGTGCTGAGGATGTAGCCCTCGCCGCGCGCGATCATCGACGGCAGCACCGCACGAGCCGCGTAGATGTGAGCCATGCAGTGCACCTCCCACATCGCCTGGATCGCCTCGTTCGAATCCTCCAGGCCGGCCGCCGTGACGAATCCGGCGTTCGACACGAACAGGTCGATCGGGCCGTGTACCTCGAGCGTCGACTCGACCATCGCGATGATCGCGGACTCGTCGCGCACGTCGATCGCCACAGCGGTGCCGCCGATCTCGGCGGCGACACGTTCGGCCTCGGCGCCGTGGAGGTCGGCGACCACGACATGGCGGGCGCCCGCTGCATGCGCGGCGCGGGCGATGGCTTCGCCGATGCCCGATCCGGCTCCGGTGACGACGACGACTCGATCCTGCAGTTCCATCCGCGGAACCGTAGACGGGCCGGTCGCTCAGGCCGGAAGGCGGTGCAGCGGGTGCCCGGCGTCGACCACCACCGTGCAGGCGTCGCCCACGCTCAACGGCGTGGAGCCCGGTCCTCCGGAGAGATCCACGTCGACCTTGGTGCCGTCTGCTCGCCGGACCGTGTATCGCCACGCAGCGCCGAGGTAGCGCCGAGCGATCACCTGATCGTCGCCGCCGACGTCAACGACGAGCGACAGGTCGTGCGGGCGCGCCATCATCGTGTGGCCCGGATCGTCGGGGTCGACCAGGAACGACGCCTCGCCGAGGAAGGTGGCGACGAAGCGGTCGTTCGGACGCTCGTAGACCTCGTCGGGACGGTCGATCTGCAGCATCCGGCCCGCCGACATCACGGCGACCCGGTCGCCGAGCGCCAACGCTTCTTCGCGATCGTGGGTGACGAGCACCGCGGCGGCATTGCGCAGCCGGAGCGCCTCGATCACATCGGTGCGCACGTCGTCGCGCAGGGACGGGTCGAGGCTCGCGAACGGCTCGTCGAGCAACACGACCGCGGGGTCGGGGGCGAGCGCCCTCGCCAGAGCGATGCGTTGCTGCTCGCCGCCCGACAGCTCGTGGGGATACCGCTTGCCGACTCCGGGAAGCCGCACGAGCTCGAGCAGCTCGTCGACGCGGCGCGCACGTGCGGCGCGGTCGAGATGGGTGAGACCGAACGCGATGTTCTGCTCGACGCGGCGATGGGGGAACAAGGCATGGTCCTGGAACACGAGACCGATGCGTCGCTTCTCGGGCGGGAGCGCGGTGACATCGGAGCCGTCAAGGGCCACGCGTCCGTCGGCGATCGGGTCGAGGCCGGCGATCGCTCGAAGCAGGGTCGACTTCCCGCAACCGCTCGGGCCGACGATCACCACGAGTTCGCCGTCGGCGACCTCGAACGACACCTGATCGACGACGTTGCGCCCGACGATGCGCCGTGTCACGTCGCGCACCGACAGCGCGGCACGAGGCTGGTCGAGGGTGGCATCCATCGAGGTGGGCACGGTAGCGGTCGTCGCCCGGGGAGCGACCTCGTGGCCGCTCGGAGCGGTTCGTCGGGACACGGACATCGGGATGCTCACGACACCGTCTCCGCTCCATGCTCCAGCGTCCACAGCAGTGCCGCCACCAGCAGCATGCCGACCGCGACGATCGCCAACGACGGAACGGCCGCCTGCACCCACAGGCTCTCCGAGGTCGCCTGCCACACCCAGATCGGCAGAGTCTCGGTGCCGAACGGCCGCAACAGGAGTGTGATCGGCAGCTCCTTCAACGTGTCGATGGCCACCAGCACCGAGGCCGCAATGATGCCGGCGCCGGCGAGCGGGAGCTCGATTCGGGTGGCGACGCGGAAGCGCCCTGCCCCGAGCGTGCGGGCGCTGGCAACCACCGACGGCGGCACCTTGCCAACGCTCGACTCGATGCCCTGGTAGGCAACGGCGAGGAACCGCACGACGAGCGCATAGATCAATCCGACGAACGACCCCACGAGCAGCCATCCGGGGGGCAGCCAGCCCGTGCGGTCGAGGGCTGCGAGTGTCACGAGTACGCCGATCGCGACGACGGGACCCGGCACCGTGTAACCGAGCGTTGCCAGTCGGGCGAGCAGCGACCCGCCTGCTCGGCGTCGATTCAACCCCGCGACGAGCAGCAACCCCAGCGCCAGACACGACAACGTCGCAACCGCGGCCACGCGAAGTGACGA
This sequence comes from Ilumatobacteraceae bacterium, assembly GCA_963698435.1. Lineage (GTDB taxonomy): Bacteria > Actinomycetota > Acidimicrobiia > Acidimicrobiales > Ilumatobacteraceae > Sva-07. Next base: position 371,180 of record CAVOQV010000018.1, read on the forward strand.
CAGCAGATGGAAGCCGAGGTCGCCGGCGACCGTGGCGGTCTGGTTGGTGCGGCGGGCTTCGAGCGCCCACGTGATCAGGCGGTAGACGGGCAAAGCCACCGCGAGGGTGAACATCGCCCACCCGATCAGCGAAGCAGCGCCCGCTCGAATGCCGCGCAGCCGCTCGACCTGGAGTCCTGTCCGTGCACCCGACTGGGTGAAGCGGGCCCGTCCGCGGGCGAGGCGCTCCATCGCGATCAGCACGACGGCGATGCCGATCAGCAACACCGCGAGTTCCGCTGCAGCGTTGCGGTTGCCGGTGCCGAACCACACCCGGAGCACGCCATCGGCGATCGTCGACACGTTGAACAGTCGGACGGTGCCCACGTCGGTGAGCACCTCCATCCCGACGAGCGCGGCGCCACCTGCAAGCGATGGTCGCGCCATCGGCAACACGACGCGCCAGAACGCCTGCGACCGGCTGCAGCCGAGGCTGCGGGCAACGTCGATCGCGCGTTGCGACTGCTCGCGGAACGCTGCTCTCGCAAAGAGGTAGACGTACGGGTACAGCGTGATCGTGAGAACGAGCGCGCACAGCCAGATCGAACGGACCGCACGGGCCCCGAGCGGTTCCTGGAGCGTGTCGAGCCAGACGAAGCCGAGGACATAGCCGGGGATCGCCAGCGGCGTCACCAGCAGCCAGCCGAGAAGCCGCCGTCCAGGAAACTGGTAGGCGGTCACCAGCCAGGCGAGCGACGTGCCGAGCACGAGCGTGCCGACCAGCACCGTGACCAACAGGGTCGCAGTGTCGCGGATCATCCCGGGCAGGCGAGTGGCCCACAGTTCTTCCCAGACCTCGGTGCTCGGCTGGACGATCGACCACACGATCACCAGCACCGGGATCGACACAGCGATCGCCACGGCGGAGATCACCGCCGTCGTCGTCCACGATCGGATCCGTTGGCCGATCGCAGACATCGTCGACGGCGCGCCGCCCCAACCGTCCTGGTCGGTCGGGATCGAATCGTCGTGGCCGACGTCGATGGCGTCGGTGAGCGTGTTGCTCATCGGGCGGGGTCAGCTCACTCGTATCCGGTGGCGCTCAGCACCTGCACCGCAGCGGGCTGATTCGCGCCCAGCAGTCGCACGGCGGGAAGGTCGGCGATGAACTCGCCGAAGCCGGCGATGACCTCGTTCGGCTCGATGTTCGGATCGACGGGATACTCGAAGTTGGCGTCGGCGAACTGCTGTTGACCGTCGGTCGCCAACCACTCGATCAACGCGAGCGCGCCTTGCGGGTTTGGTGCGTTGGCGGTCACCGCTGCCGTGCTGACGTTGACGTGGGCACCCCGACCGTCCTGCTCGGGCCAGATGATGTCGACGGGGAAGTCGGGATCCTCGGTCACGAGCCGCCCGAGGTAGTAGGTGTTGGCAATGGCGACGTCGCACTCGCCGTCGGCGACCGCCTTGTAGATGTCGGTGTCGCTGTTGATGTACAGCGGGTCGTTGTCGACCCACGACCGCACGATCTCGGTCGCTCGTTCCTCGCCCTCGGCGATGATGAGCGACGCGACGAGCGACTGGGTGTACGGGTGCGTGCTCGGGCGCAGGCACAGCTTGCCGTTCCACTCCGGGTCGCCGACCTCGGCGTAGGTCGTCGGCGGGTTCTCGACGCGATCGGAGCTGGCGACGATCACGCGGAGCCGCTGGCTGAGTGCGAACCAGTCGTTGGTCTCACTGCGCAGTTCTTCGGGGATCGTCTCGACGAGTACGTCGCTGTCGACGCTGGCGAGCACCCCGGCGTCTGCTGACAACTCGACGTTCGCCGCATCGGCGGTCATCACGACGTCGGCCGGTGTGTTGGCGCCCTCCGCGATCAGCCGTTCCCTGAGTTCAGGGTCGTTCCCGGTGGTGAACCGGACCTCGATGCCGGTGTCGGCAGTGAACTGATCGAACACCGACTCGATGCCGTAGTGGCGGCCCGTGTACACGGTGATCATCCCGCCGCCCCCGGTCGTGCCGGCGGCCTCCGCCGTTCCGGTGTTCTCCGTGTCTCCACCTCCGGTGTCGTCGTCGCTGCCGCAGGCGCCGAGGACGAGCGCCCCGATCAGAACACTTCCCACTAGGTACCCAGACCGCTTCCGCTTCATAGTTAGGCAACCCTAACGAGGAGTCGGAAGCAAGCGCAACCCAGCGCTCGACCTGCAGAGCCGCGGCCGTTCCCTTCCGCTCCGGTTGCGCTCGCGTGTGCGATGAGCGAAGTGCGCGTATGCGGTGGTCTCGCTCATCGCTCGGGTTGGGCTTGCGTGTGCGATGAGCGAAGTGCGCGTATGCGGTGGTCCCGCTCATCGCTCGGGATCGCTCGGGGTCGCACTGTCGATGTCGCACGGGCGAGATCACCGTTGCCCGAGCAGGAAAATTATACCCAGGGGGGTATACTTGAGGCATGAGGTTCCTCTCGTTCATGAATACGCCCACCGGCCGTGCGATCCGTGTCGGCGGAGGCGTCGTGCTTCTCGTCGTCGGCCTCGTCGTCGGCGGTTGGCTCGGAACGGCGCTCGCCGTGTTCTCCCTGGCGCCCATCGCCACCGGCGTGTTCGGCGTGTGTCCGATCAACCCACTGGTCGGTCAGCCGATGCGGGCATGCGCCGTGCCAACCAAGCACCGGGCGCATCACGCCTGAACGATGCTCGCTCCTACGATGGAGCGATGACCATCGGATACCGGCACATCGGCGTGATCGGAGCGATGGCCGAGGAAGTCGAACGGCTGCACCACCACCTCGAGGCGGAGACCGTCACCGAACACGCCGGGCGCACGTACCGCCACGGCACGCTCGCCGGGCAGCGCGTCACCGTCGTCCAGTCCCGCATCGGCAAAGTCGCGGCTGCGCTCACCGCAGCGTCGCTCATCCGTGATCACGGTGTCGACGCCATCGTGTTCACGGGGATCGCCGGGGCGTTGCACGACGACCTGGCCATCGGTGACGTGATCGTCGCCACGGAACTCGTCCAGCACGACCTCGCCGGTCCGCCGGACATGTTCGCCCGGGGTGAGATCCCGCTGCTCGGCGTGGTGGAGCTCCCGACCGACCCGTCGCTCACCGCCGCCGCCGTCGCTGCCGCCCGTGACTTCGTGGAGCACGGCCTCCACTCGATCGTGACGCCCGAGCAGCTCACCGAGCTCGGCATCGGTCGACCCTCCGTGCACACCGGTCAAGTGGCAACGGGTGACGAGTTCATCGAGGGTGACCTCAAGGAGATCGTGCGTCGACGAACACCAGCGGCAGCGTGCGTCGACATGGAGGGCGCCGCTGTCGCCCAGGTGTGCCACGAGTTCGGCGGCGTTCCGCTGTGCGTGGTCCGGGCGATCTCCGATCTGGCCGGAGGCACGGCTTCGGTCGACTTCCCGAAGTTCCTCGACCAGCTCGCATCGCACTACTCCTACGAGATCCTCCGCCGCATGTTCGCGTGATGTCCCCCCGGTTGGGGGCACCGGGGGGACATCGCGCGGTGGGAGGTCAGTCGAGTGGGAACAGGCCCTTGAACTCGATCGGGCGCAGCACGCCGGCGATCACGTAGACCGTGCCGTTCGATGCAGTGATCGGCTTGCCGACCACGAACGGATCGAAGTCGGTCCGGTCGCCGTCGCGCAGGATGGCCCCGAAGCGCAACGGGATCGGACGGATGACCAGGCCCTCGCCGGCTGCGGTCGGAATGGCCGAACGGTTCCGGAAGAGGTCGGTCACGTTGTTCGGGCTCACGTGGTACAGGACCGTTGTCGTGAGTGCCGGCCCGATCTTGGGGTCGCCCGCCAGGGTGGCCAAGGTGTTCAGGACGTCGGCCTCCGTGAGCTTCCAGACCGGCGTGTTGGTCAAGTCGGCGACGAGGCCGCGGAAGCTGGCATCGGTCGGAGCGAACGCCGTGGCGCCGTTCAAGCCGGCGACCGTCTCGGTCAGGCCGAGGGCACCGACGACGTTGGCGAGGATGTCGAAGTCGTTCCAACGGCGATCGGTTGCCTGGCCGCGGTTGTCGTCGAGACTGCCCGCGACGATGTCGAGGATCGAGGGCGCTTGTGCCTGTGCCGGCGACGCCGTGAGGCTGCCGCCGACGATGACGGCAGCACCGATGGCGCCGGCGACGAGGGTGCGGATCTTCTTCATTGAGGTTCCTCCGGGTTCGTGAGTCAGAGTGGGGGTCGCCCCGGACGGTGCCGGGATCACCATCTACGGCGCAGCTCGCACATCGGATGACACGATGTCGCGATTTGCGCGGCGTTCCGCGGCGCGATCACGACTCGGTGCGATCGCGGGCCACCTGGCGTGGGTCCTCCCCGGCCCCGTCCCCGGGGACCGTCAGTCGTAGCGGAGGCAGCCGTCGCCGAGGTCGACGGCGGGGAGTTCGGTCTTCTCGGTCCAGTAGTCCTGAGTGTGCTGCCACTCGGGCTTGTCGCCGCGCTTGGGCATCAGATGCTGACTGCGCATCAGGTAGCCCGGGTTGAAGTTGTCCGGATCGATCCACGACCCCAGCTCCATGTCGGCGTCCTCGGGACGGAGCTGCGGGGTGACCTTCTTCGCGCCGATGTCGTCCATGTGGCGCAGCAACCGAACCACGAAGTCACCCAGGAGATCTGCCCGCAACGTCCAGCTCGCACGGAAGTAGCCGAAGACCCAGAGCAGGTTCGGGACGCCGGTGAACATCATCCCGCGGTAGGTCACCGTGTCGGCGAAGTTGACCGGGGTGCCATCGACGGTGAACGAGATGTCGCCGAGCACGCTGAGGTCGAACCCGGTCGCCGTGACGATCACGTCGGCGTCGAGCTGCTGCCCCGACTTCGTGAGGATGCCCGTCTCGTTGAACGTCTCGATCTCGTCGGTCACGACGGAGGCCAGCCCGGCGCTGATCCCTTTGAACAGGTCGCCGTCGGGAACCATCGCGAGCCGCTGCTGCCACGGCCGGTACTTCGGGGTGAAGTGGGTCTCGACGTCGTAGCCCTCGGGCAGCTCGGCGCGCACGCCGTTGAGCAGCTCGTCGCGCAACCACTCCGGCTCCTCGAACGACAGCTGCGTGATCAGTGCCTGGTCCTGGAGGGCCTTGCGGCGGACGATCTCGTGCGTCCACTCCTCGGGGATCTCCAGGCTGCGCAACATGTCGGCGACCTCGTTGACGTTCGGGCGCGAGACGAAGTAGGTCGGCGAACGCTGCAGCATCGTCACGTGCTCACATTCACCGGCGATCGCCGGCACCAGCGTGGCCGCGGTCGCTCCCGATCCGATCACGAGCACCTGCTTTCCCGACAGATCGATGTCGGTCGGCCACGTCTGGGGGTGCACGATCTCGCCCCGGAAGTCCTCCATGCCGGGCCAGTCCGGCGTGTAACCCTTCTCGTGCCGGTAGTAGCCCTGGCACATCCACAGGAAACTCGTCGTGAACGTCACCGGCTCGGCCGTCCCGGCTCCCGGATCGGTGCGCATCGCGTGCACCGTCCAGAGGTTGTCGGCGCTCGACCACTCCGCTGCCGAGATCGCGTGGTGGTAACGGATGTGGCGGTCGAGGTCGTTCTCGTCGATCACCTCGCCCATGTAGGCGAGGATCTTGTCGGCGGTGGCGATCGGAGGGCCGATCCACGGCTTGAACCGATAGCCGAACGTGTACAGGTCGCTGTCGGAGCGGATGCCCGGGTACTTGTGCGTCAGCCAGGTGCCGCCGAAGCTCTCGAACTTCTCGAGGATGACGAACGACTTCTCCGGGTACTGGTCCTGGAGGTGGTAGCCGGCCCCGATGCCGGAGATCCCGGCCCCGACGATCAGGACGTCGACGTGCTCGATCGCCTGGTCCGTGCGTTCGATCGTGCTGGTCTCGCTCATGTCGCCCTCCTTCTCCCGCTGGCAGCTTCGCGCACGGACGTGGCGCCGCCGTAGCCCGCTGTCCCTGCAAGGATCGACCGTCCGCGTGCGCCGAGTGGCTGAAGGGATCCGTCCGGAGCGCGGTCGCTGCTCCGGCAGTCGTCGCGTACGGCAACCGGTACCGGCACGTCGCCAACGCCCGCGAAGCGGGCGAGGTCGATGCCGCCCGGCTCGGCTCGCACAACGAGGCTTCCCACGACGAACCTGTGCGACATCGCCGCGGCGCCGCCTCGCAGCAGCGACACTGTGGGGGTGCGAATCGATTGCGCCGCCTACGTCGATGGCCAACGCCGGGAATTCGATCCCGACACGATGACGGTCGCCGATGCCGTTCGCGGGGACGGCTTCGTGTGGCTCGGCCTGCAGATGCCCGACGAGTTCGAGCTGCGTCGGGCGATGGAGTCGCTCGGAATCACCGGGGTGTCGGCGCTCGACGTGCTGACACCGCACGCTCGTCCGGTCTTGACCGTCGAAGACTCGGTCGTGCAGCTGGTGCTGCGAACCGCTGCCTACGAGGATCGGAACGAAACGATTGCGCTCGGGGAGATGACCCTGCTGGTCGGACCACGCGCCGTCATCTCGATCCGCCACGGCCAGGCCAGCCAGCTGTCGTCAGCCCGTGCGGCCCTCGAGGCTGATCCCGATCGCCTTCGGCTGGGTCCGTCCGCCGTCGTCGCGGCCGTTGTCAACGTCGTGATCGACGGGTACGGCCCGGCGCTCGACGGGTTCGAGAACGACGTGATCGAAGTCGAGCGGGACGTGTTCTCCGACAGCAACCGTCAGCCGGTGCAGCGCCTGTACAAGCTCAAACGGGAGGTCCGACGGATGATCGTGGCGATCGACTCGCTCGACGATCCGCTCGCCCGACTCATCCGGATGCGTGGGCCGCAGATGCCGCCAGCGGTCCTTCACGACCTCAATGAAGCCTCCGACCAGCTCGATCGCGCGGTCACTCGGGCGCACTCGTTGTCGGGGCTGCTCGACGCGGCGCTCACCGCCAGCCTCACCCAGATCTCGGTCCGGCAGAACGACGACATGCGCAAGATCAGCGCGTGGGTTGCGATGGCGGCGATCCCGACGATGGTCGCCGGCATCTATGGCATGAACTTCGACACCATGCCGGAGCTGGAGTGGGCGGTCGGTTATCCGCTGGTGCTCTCGCTCACGGCGATCGCGGTCGCGTTGCTCTACCGGCAGTTCAAGAAGTCCGGCTGGCTCTGACGTCAGACGATCGAGCTGGTGCTGCGGGCCACCAGTTTGCCCAGTGCCCACTGAGACGCCCGTGGCGAGATCCTCGCGGCTGCGTCGAAGACGTGGGCGTCGGGGCCGATCAGGGCTCGACGCTTGTTCTTCTCGACTGCGCCGAGGATCAGCTGCGCTGCCTTCTGTGGCGTGGTGCGGGTCAGGCGCTCGAAGTCGACCGCGGCTTGTTCGGCATCGACCGCTTCTTCGTGTTCGGCGAACTCGAAGCGGGCGTTGCGGGCGATGTTCGTGCGGATGCCGCCGGGGTGGATGGTGGTCGCGGACACGCCGCACTGCTCGATGTCGAGTTCGGTGCGAAGCGCGTCGGTGAACCCGCGCACGGCGAACTTCGCCGAGTTGTAGGCGGACTGGCTGGGGATGCCCAGCAACCCGAACACGCTCGAGATGTTGATCACGTGGCCGTCGCCGGATGCCTTCAGGTGGGGGAGGAACGCCAGGGTGCCGTGCACGACACCCCAGAAGTTGATGTCCATCAACCAGCGGAAGCTCTCGTAGGTCATCGCGCTCACGTTGGCGCTCAGCGCGACACCGGCGTTGTTGAAGATCAGGTTGACCTGCCCGAACTCGTCGGCGACGGTCGCCGCCCATGCCTCGACCGCGTCGCGGTCGGTGACGTCGATGCGAGCGGTGGACACCTTCACACCCACTCGGACGCTGCCGGCGGCGGCACCGGCTGCCTGTTCCACCAGCACAACGGTCGCTGCCAGCCCGTCGTCATCGACGTCGGACAGTGCGAGATGGCAGCCCCTCGCGGCCAGCTCGAGCGCCAGGCCCCGTCCGATGCCCGAACCCGCACCCGTGATCGCTGCGACCTTGCCCTGGAACTGCTGCACGGAGTCGACTCTAGGGAACCTCCCCTGCGAGGTCAGGCGGCGAGCGTGAACTGGGAACGACGGCCCGAGGTGATCTGCATGGCAAGAAGCCCGAAGGCGCGTTCGCGCACCGGTGCGGGCTCGTGCTCGTCGGCGAGTACCTCGGCGAGCACGGGTGAGGCATCGGCGGCAGCCGCGAGGGCGAGCACGTGGTCGACGATGCCGCGGTCGAGGGCGTCGAATCCCTCGCGGTCGATCGTGATGGCGATGTGGTCGAGCGAGCTGGTGGAGGAGGTCATGCCATCACGGTACGGACGGCGAAGACACATCGCTGGCGATGATTACGACTGATGGTGATCAGATATGCTGATGTTCATGGTGGCGCTCCGGGAACTCGAACTCCGACATCTCGTGGCGCTCGACGCGGTCGCCACCGAGGGCACGTTCGCTCGGGCGGCCGAGCGGCTCGGCTACACCCAGTCGGCGGTCAGCCAGCAGATCGCGGCGCTCGAACGGGCGGTCGGCGAGAAGGTGTTCGACCGCCCGGGTGGTCCGCGTGCGGTGGAGCTCACCCCGTTCGGCGCGGAGCTGCTGCGCGGGGGACGCGATCTGATCGCGCGGGTCGCGGCGCTCGCGGCCGACCTCGACCGGTTCCGGGCCGGCCACACCGGACGGCTCACGATCGGCACGTTCCAGAGCGTGTCGTCGGCGGTGCTGCCGATGGTGCTCGGACGGTTCCGCACCGCTCATCCCGACGTCGACGTGCAGTTGTTCGAGACCGACGTCGACGAACAGCTCGAAGAACACCTCGAACGTGGTCAGACCGAGGTGTCGTTCCTCGTCGGCGACGTGGCACCGCCGGAACGGTCGGGATTCGAGTCGAGGCTGCTGCTCACCGATCCGTTCGTGCTGATCGCCCGTCCCGGCCAGTTCCCGCCGGGCCCGGTGTCGCTCGATGCGTTCGCCGGCGAACCGCTGATCGGGCAGCACCCCAACTCGTGTCAGCTGTTGAACGAAGCGGGCCTCCGGTCGGCCGGACTCGACCCGAGCTACGTGTTCCGTTCGAACGACAACGGCACCGTCGCAGCGATGGTCCGTGCCGGCATGGGGGTGGCGGTGATGCCGTTGCTGTGCACCGAACCCGAGGACCCGCGCACCGTGCTGCATCCGCTCGACCCGCCGATCCCTGGTCGTCACGTGTCGATCGCGTGGCGCGCTGGTCGCACGCTGTCACCGGCGGCCCGGGCATTCGTCGAGATGACCACTCAGGTGTGCGCTGCGTTGTCCGAACCGGACGAGCGCTTCGATCTGGCCGCGGCTACCGTCTCGGCATGACCGAGCCGCACGACATCACCGTCCGCAAGGTGAAGTTCGAGTTCCCCGACGAACTCGACGACGTCCTGCCGGGCGTCGACCCGGTGCGTGAGACCTACCTGGTGGCGTTCTCGCTCACCATGCCGTATCTCGAGCCCTACCTGATCCGAACGTTCCGATCGGTCGCCGACGACATCACCGACGCCGGCCTCGCGGCCGACGTGAAGGAGTTCATCGGGCAAGAGGCCCAGCACTTCCAGAACCATCGGCGGATCAACGAGATCATCAAGGGTCAGCTCGGGTCAGCGGTCGCCGCCGAGTTGCAGGCGATCGAAGACCGCCTCGACGCCGACTACCGACGCTTCAACGCATCGAAGTCGCGTCGGTTCAACCTCTGCTACGCCGAGGGGTTCGAGGCGATGACGTGCGCCATGGCGCTCACCTCCATCGCCCAGGCCGAGGCCGGCAACTCCACCATCTCCGCCGGCCCGTGGGGGCAGCTCTGGGCGTGGCACCTGGCCGAGGAGATGGAGCACCGCACGGTGGCGTTCGACCTCTACGAGCATCTCGAAGGCAGCTACCCGTACCGGGTGAGCGGGTCACTGCGTGCGCAGGCGCACTTCCAACGTGCGGTCGACCGCCTCCAGCGCGTCCTGCTCGCCTCGCAGGGCCAACCTGCCCGCCCGCATGTCCCGCCGTGGTTCGCCGCCGGTCGCGGGCGCTACCTGAACACGTTCAAGCCGGGATACGACCCCGGCCTGCTCGACCCGGGCCCGATCCCCGCTCTGATCCTGTCGCAGTACGCCGCCTGACTTCACGTTTGCGTGCAGATCTGGGTGGGCCACCCCACCCGAATCCGCACGCAAACGGGGTACCTGCTGGCTCAGGTGGAGGGATTCACGGGGTCGGTTGCCAGCCGGGACGACCGAACACGTGACGCAGCTTGGTGCGCCAGCCGTCGGCGCGACGGACGTCGCGGACGATGTCGACGAACTCGTGGTACCCGATCCGGATCGGATTGAACGTGTGGATGTTCTTCGTGAGGCCGTACTTGATGCGGCGCACTTCGGGCTCGAAGGTGCCGAAGAGGCGGTCCCACACGATGAGGATGCCGCCGTAGTTCTTGTCGAGGTACTGCGGGTTCGCGCCGTGGTGCACCCGGTGATGTGACGGCGTGTTGAACACCGCCTCGATCGGCTTGGGCAGCCGGTCGATCGCCTCGGTGTGGATCCAGTACTGGTACAGCAGGTTGATCTGGCCCGCTTTGGCGACGTGGTGGGCGGGGATGCCGAGCAGCGGCATCGGCAGGAACACCCACGACGTCAGGAATCCCGACCACGGCTGACGCAACGCCGTCGAGAGGTTGTAGCGCTCGCTGGAGTGGTGGGTCACGTGATTGGCCCACAACAGCCGGACCTCGTGCATCCAGCGGTGATCCCAGTAGTAGAGGAAGTCCCAGGCGACCATCGCCACCGGAAGGGACCACTTCGTGACGCCCAGATCGACGATCCGGCGCTTGTACACGGCGCGACCCATCGCGCCGACGGCGCCTGCGATCGCCAGGTTGACGGCGACGTTCCCGGCGAGCATCGCCAGACTCGCCGTGGTGTCGCGCCGCTCGTAGCCGACCGGCACCAGCGGGTCCGGCGGGAGGCTCGGGTCGGACAGCTCCTCGGGGGTGGCGTCGTCGAGGTCACCGAACTCGCGCAGCTCCCGGCGCGAGAGCGCGCGTGCCTCCCACACCATCGTGCCGACGAACGCCGGCAGCGACAGCAGGTCGATCGTGTCGATCGGACGCGAGTTCAGCTGTTTCACATCCGCCAGTCTGGTCCCCTCCGCGTGCGAGGGCGCAGCGCTGATGCGTTTGCGTGCAGATTCGGGTGACCCGCCCCACTGGAAATCGCACACAAACGGGGAGGGTGAGTAGGTTCCGGGGATGGCCGACACCGCCACGGACACGCCCGCCGATTCGCCTCTCGCCAGCACTCCCGACAGCGTCACCGAGACCCGGACGTTCCCCCAGTCGCGGTTCGCGCCGCCGCCGGGAGCAACCGAGATCCTGCTGGTTCGCCACGGCGAGTCGGCCCCGCACGTCGAGGGTGAGTCGTTCGATCTCGTCGACGGACACGGTGACCCGCCGCTCGCGCCGGGTGGCTGGGAGCAGGCGAAGCTGGCCGCGCAGCGGCTCATCGACACCGGCGAGCGCATCGCCGCGGTCTATGTCACCACGCTGCAGCGCACCCATCAGACCGCCGAACCATTGCTCGAGTACCTCGAGATGGAGGCGACGGAGATCGCCGACCTCCGCGAGGTCTTCCTCGGCGACTGGGAGGGCGGTGAGTTCCGCAAACGGGTCGCGGACGGCGATCCGATCGCGCAGCAGATGTACGCCGAGCAACGCTGGGACGTGATTCCGGGCGGCGAGCCGGCTCACCAGTTCGAGAACCGCGTTCGGCGCGGGATCGAGCGCATCGCCGCCGATCACCCCGACGAACTGGTCGTGGCGGTCGTGCACGGTGGCGTGATCGGGCAGATCATGAACATCGCCACCGGCGCGATCGGGTTTGCGTTCACCGGATCCGACAACGCCTCGATCTCGCACATCGTCGTCGACGGCACCCGGTGGGTGGTGCGCTGCTGGAACGACACCTCACACTTGAGCCCGACCTTCAGTATCGCCGCCGAACCGTTGATCTGATCGCGCCCGGTCGGCTCACGACCCCGGGGGTCGCCAGAAGCCGGCGAGCAGGGCGGTGCCGCCACCGAGTCCACCGACCGCCGCGATCGCGAGCCCCGTCGTGCCGACCAGGTCGTCGGTCAGGTCGAACACGTCGTCGAGCGACCATCGTCCCGGGCCGAGCGCGCCGATCGCCAGGCCGACGATCCCGAGGGTCATCACGTACTCCCAACCCTCACCGGGTCGGAAGATGAAGAAGCCGTTGCCGCGGTGGTTGATCGCCCATGCAACGAACATCACTCCGACGACCCCGGCAGCCGCGAACGGGGTGAGCAGCCCGAGGACCAGAGCGATGCCCGCGCCGATCTCGGTCACCGTTGCCAACCAGGCGTGGAGCTTGGCGGGCTTCATGCCCATCGAGCCGAACCAGCTCGCCGTGCCATCGATGTCGGGTCGGATGTGGTTGATGCCGTGGGCGAGCATCACCGCCCCCACACCGCAGCGCAGGAGGAGCAGCGCGAGGTCGATGGCGTCGGCGTCGGACATCAGCCCAGCCTGTCACGTGAGCTCGGGCGACTCCGACCTGTGTTCGAGCGGGCCCACGTCGCCGGAGACGCGCGCTCGACGGATGCGATCGACAGCCTGGGCGTGCAGTTCGAGGAGCTCGTCGGAGCGCCCGGGAGCGAGGGCCTCGAGCGTCGCCCGATCGTCGTGCTCGCACGCCCGCACGACGTCGAGCGCCTCGCCGACGCGCCCAGCGCCATGCAGCAGCGCTCGAACGGTCGGGTCGCTCATCGGGAGCTCGTCGAGCAGGTCGCCGAGCGGAGCATCGTAGAGCCGATCGACGACCGACAGCAGCGCGACGGTCACCCCACATCGCACCAGGTCGGTGCCATCCAGCAACGACGCCATCACGTCGGCGCGGGCAAGGCCTCGCAGGACGTCGTCGCTGTGGTCGACGGCGTCGTCCTCGACTGCGTCCATCGACGAGGCGAGCAGATCGGCCAGGCAGCGCAGCTTGCTGACACCCAGCAGCACGACAGCCTCGTCGAGCGTGGCTACCCGTCGGTCCAGACCGAACGCGTTCGCGTTCACCGCGATGAGGAGCCGGAACGCCAGTGACGGGTCGCTGGCGACGACCGCCTCGACCTCCGAGACGTCGATCTCGTCCTGCAGCGAGGTGCGCAGCGCGGCCGCCGATCGTCGGGTGGCGTGCCGAGCCGGCCGTCGCAGCACTTCGGGTTCGCTGAGGTGATACCCCTGGAAGAGATCGAAACCATGATCGATGCAACGGTTGAACTCGTCCTGCGACTCGACCTTCTCGGCAACGACCAGCACGCCGGGCGAGCGATCGCGAGCCACGGCGATCAGTCGGTCGAGTTCGGCGTGGTGCGCCGTCGTGAGTTCGATCTTGACGATGCTCGCCAGAGGCAGCAGCGTCGAGTGCTCCAAGTCGCCGAGGCGGCTGACGTTGTCGAGGGCGAAGTGGTAGCCGTTCATCCGGGCTCGGCGCAGCGCGTCGATGGTGGCGTCGTCGAACGGAGCCGGCTCGCGCATTTCGATGATCATGCCTTCGGGTGGCATCGCCTCGTGCAACCCGTTCACGACCAGGCTGGCGCTCGCGTTCATCAGTCCGAACCGGTCACCGACGACGCGTTCCATGCCCCATTGCAGGAACACCCGCTCCATCACCGAACGCGTGGCGGCGTCCGGATCGTCGAACGCTGTCGCTTGGTGGGGCCCGCCGCGGTACAGCAGCTCGTACCCGAAGATCTCCCGTTCCGCGTCGACGATCCGTTGTCGTCCGAGGAACACCTCTGGGGTCATGCGGCTGCGGCCTCCCGCCGAATCGGTGCTGTCCCCGGTCGGACAGCGTCAAGGTGTCATCGGCCTGGAGGCTGGACAACTCAAGTACTCGGTGAGTCGATTTCTCACCGAGCGTGGTCAGCGCGCCGGACCGCTCGCCGAGGTGCCCTCGCGTCCGGGCATCGGGTGCGTGCGTAACCTGCGGGTATGACCTGTCGCATCCTGGTGCTCAACGGCCCGAATCTGAACCTGCTCGGTACACGTGAGGTCGATGTGTACGGCGCGTCGACCCTCGACGACATCCTCGCCGACCTTCGCACCGCGGCGGCCGAACGCGGGGCCGAGGTCTACGACGTGCAGAGCAATTCCGAAGGGGCGTTGATCGACGCGCTCCACGAGGCGCGGACACGCGCCGACGGCGTGATCTTCAACCCGGGCGCGTACACCCACTACAGCATTGCGTTGCGCGATGCGATCGCGTCGATCGACGTGCCCGTGATCGAGACACACCTGTCGAACGTGCACGCCCGCGAGGAGTTCCGACACACCTCGGTGGTCAGCGGTGTCTGTGTCGGGGTGATCGCCGGCTTCGGCGCCGACAGCTATCTGCTGGCGCTGGACGCCGTGCTGCGCCACCTCGCCAGCTGACGCGGTCAGCTCAGCGTGTTGACCAGCACGGCGAAGTGGTTGGAACTCGCATCGTGGCGCTTGCCCACGATGGCCTGATACTCGCCCGAGTCGTAGATCTCGCGGGCCTTGTCCATCGACTCGAACTTGAGTACCACGGTCTGGCGGCCGGTGTGATCACCTTCGACGTGCTGTGAGTCGCCGTCGAAGACGACCACCTCGCACTCCGTGCCGACGCGCAACGCGGAGATGGCGCCCGCCTGGTATTCGCCGTACAGCTCGGGGTTGTCGATGTCGTAGTTGACGATCAGGTACGCGCTCATGTTGCGACTCTTGCAGACGGCGTGATCGCGTTGCGTGTCGGACGGTCGTCAGCTCGCCGACCAGGCCGCGAGTTGCCCGCGGAACGGGCTGGGGGTCGTGGTGGCTGGTGCCTCGGCAGCGTCGTAGTAGGGGGTGTCGCCGACGATGGTGACGCGCTCGACGCGGCGCACGTTCGGCCAGTAGTCAGACGCCGCGTAGTGCTGGCAGGCGCGGTTGTCCCAGAAGGCGATCGAGTTCGGAGCCCAGGTGAAACGAACCTGGTACTCCGGGAACGACGCCTGGGCGTAGAGGATGGACAGCAGCTCAGCGCTCTCGTCGGGTTCCATGCCGACGATCTCCTGTGTGAAGGCGTTGTTGACGTAGATGCCTTTGCGCCCGGTCTCCGGATGGGTGCGGATGACGGGGTGCTCGGGATTCGGATACGTCGCTTCCATCTCTGCGATCTCGTCGTCGGTGGCACCGCGGCGCTGCAGCAATGTGCGGAAGTGCGCGAAGTCGTGGCGCGCGACCCGACCCTCGACGCGCCGCTTGATCCGCTCCGGCAGGCCGTCGTACGCCGCGTACATGTCAGCGAAGAGCGTGTCACCGCCCACGGCCGGGCATTCGATGCAGCGCAGGATCGAGCCGAGCGACGGTTGCAGACGCCAGGTGACGTCGGAATGCCACCCGTTCTCGCGGCCGGGATGGTCGGCATCGTGGGTGATCGCCAGCACCTCGGGGTAGTCGGGCTTGTTGACCGCGAACGGGTGCACCTCGAGTTCGCCGAAACGACGGCCGAACGCCAGGTGTTGGTCGGTGGTGATGTCCTGGTCACGGAAGAAGAGGACCTTGTGGTCGAGCAACGCCTGACGAATGCGGGCGATCGTGGCATCGCTGAGATCGTCGCCGAGATGGACTCCGCCGATCTCTGCGCCGATCGTCGGCGACTTCGGTGTGATCGTGATGGCGCTCGTGTCGACGCCTGCACGTTCGGTGACGGTCATGGTGGTGCCCCTCTCGCAGTTCTTCCCCAGGACGAGTGTTGCAGGTGGTTGTCCGACCGGACGGACCGCGTGGCAGAATATTGCGATGGCAAGCAATGACCTCCAGTTCGGCACGGCCCACGACGGCGACCATCCCGATCGCGAGGACGAGTGGGCGCGGATGCGGGCCAAACACATGCTCGCCCCCGAGGACCGGCCGCCATCGACCGCGCGCGGGGTTCACCATCAGGCGCTGATCTCGTCCGATGTCGAGCGGACGATCGCGTTCTACCAGGGGCTGCTCGAATTCCCCTTGACCGAACTGTTCGAGAACCGCGACTACGTGGGATCGACGCACTTCTTCTTCGACATCGGCAACGGCAACGCGCTGGCGTTCTTCGACTTCCCCGGTCTCGGCCTCGACGACTACGCCGAGGTGCTCGGTGGTCACCATCATCTCGCCATCTCGGTGTCCAGGGAGAACTGGGAGCGGCTGAAGGGCAAGCTCGACGCCGCCGAAGTGCCGTACCACCTCGTCGGTGACACCTCGATCTACTTCATGGGTCCCGATGGCGAACGGCTGGAGCTGATCAGCGATCCGCTCGGCGAGATGTACGGCATGAAGGTCGTCTGACCGAGAGATCCACGCCCCGCCGAAAGGCACGGGATCGTCGCGCCGAGCGCGACGATCCCGTGAGTTCTCAGGGTTGGTCGATGTCAGGGAGCGACGAGCTGCACGTCGAGTTCCAGCGCGACCTTGTCGGAGATCATCACCTTGTCGGCGCCGACCGGTGCGTTGAAGTTGATGCCGAAGTCCTTGCGGGAGATCGTGCCCGTGGCGCTGAATCCGGCCCGGGTCGACTGATCCATCGGGAACACCGAGGTGCCGAAGAACTCCACGTCGAGCTCCACTTGCTTGGTGACGCCGTTGATCGTCAGGTCGCCGACCATCGTGTACTCCTCGCCTTCGCCGGCGATCGACGTCGAGCGGAAGGTCATGGTGGGGTTGGTCTCGGCATTGAAGAAGTCGCTCGACGCGAGGTGAGCGTCACGGTCGGCGTTGCCGGTCTTGACGGTGCCCATCTCGATCTCGGCGCTGACCGAGCTGCTGGGGATGTCGTCACCGACGACGAGCCGTGCGGTGACGCCGTCGAAACGGCCTCGCACCTTGGAGAGCCCCAGGTGGCGCACGACGAATCCGACGGTCGTGTGTGACGGATCGGCGGTCCACGTGCCGGAGGCGAGCGGGAGGGTTGTGGTCGAAATAGTTGTCATAGCAATCATTGTACCGAAATAAACTTGCGTACGCAACCAATCTCTGTGGACAGCTTCGAAGGGTTCCGAGATCCTCGCGGTGAGCGGCAGCAACCCGGAACAACCTCGACGGGGAGTCAGGACTTCGACGGCCCAAGGGCAGGGATCGCTGCCCCGATGACGGACTCAGGGGCGAGAGGTGGAGGTGCGGGGGACCGCGACCTGGCGCTGCCAGAGTGCCCCCGTTGCCGTGCCCGCGACCTCGTCGGGATGCGAGCCGGCCGCGGTGAGGGCGAACAGCGTGCGTGCGTCCGGCCCGCCGAGCATGCAGGCGTACACGTTGTCGGGGGTCGGCACCCGGTCGGTGATCGCGCCACCTTCGAACACGCGGACGACCTGCGACCCGAGCGCATCGGCGAACCAGATCGCGCCGTCGGCGTCGATCGTGCATCCGTCCGGTGCCATGCCGGGCACGTCGGCCCAGACGCGCCGGTCGGTCAGACCCCGATCGTGGGTGATCGTGAACGCGGTGTAGCGGGCGCCCATCGACTCGCCCACGATCAACGTCGAGCCGTCATCGGTGATCACCGCACCATTCGGGAACATCAGGTCGTCGGCGGCCGCCGTGACCGTGCCGTCGGCCCAGACGATCGCCAACGCAGCGGGTGCCGGTGTCGCGCCCGCCTCGAAGTCGAATCCGAAGTTGCCGACGTAGGCGTTGCCCTGTGGACCGACGACCATGTCGTTGCAGTGCCCGGTGGCGATGCCGTCGAGGTCGGCATGCTCGACGATGCTGCCGTCCGCCTCGCGTCGCATCACGCGCCGGTCGAGCATCGACACGAACAGCAGGCGACCGTCCGGTAACCACCCGAGCCCCGACGGACGGCCGTCCCACTCGACCTCGACCCGTCGCGTGCGGTCATGACCGACCGACGAGATCGTGCCCTGGTAGAAGTCGCTGAACCAGAGTCGACCCAGATGCCAGCGCGGACCCTCCCCGAAGTCGATGCCGTCGACCACGAGTTCCCACTCCTGTTCGCTGTCGCTCACCGCGCCACTTCGTTCGCTGTCGCTCACCGCGCCACTTCGTTCGCTGTCGCTCACCGCGCCACTTCGTTCGCTGTCGCTCACCGCGCCACTTCGTTCGCTGTCGCTCACCCCGCCAATCTGGCATGCGCGGCCGTGAAGCGGTGCAGCGGGGGATACCCCAACGATTGCGCTCGCTCGCTGAGAACGGCCACGAGTTGGTTGGCGATGCCCCGCCGACGGAAGTCCTGCACGACCGCCAGGGCGACCGCACCCTGGTTGTCGACGGCCGCGACGGCGATCAGGCGCCGTTCGCGCATCACGCCCATGCGCATCATCTTCGGTGCCCCGAGCCGGTCGATCAGCTCCGGATACGGAAGGCGACCTCGCGTCGGGCCGTGACCCTTGCAGCCACGTTCGGCGCGGAGTTCGTCGAGGAACAGCCTCAGCGTCCCGCTCAGGCTGGGGTGGTCCACTGCGATCACGAGGAACTGGTCAGGGGGCACCCGAACATGATCAGCCGCGCAGGTGTCGGGCGTGTTTCGGCGAGATCAGCGGTTCGTGACCAATCTGCCCGTGACCAATCCGTTCGCGATCAATCCGGCCGCGAGCGATCAGGACGTCACCCGACCGCTCGCATCGCCTCGACGAGCGGCGCCATCTCGTCGAGTGCCGCCAACACCTCATCGCGGGGACCCTGCGGAAGCCCGAACACCGCCCGACGGGCGCCCTTGGCCGCGAGGTCCGTGAGCTTTGCCTCGTCCGGCGGTGCACCGAACACGCCGAGTTCGACCGTGGCCGGGTCTCTCCCGATCCGTTCGCATGCCGCCCGGACCTCGTCCCACCTGTCGAGGGCGTGCCGGCCACCGATCGGCATCCAGCCATCGCAGAACTCGGCGATGTGGGCGGCCGTCTTCGGGCCGGCGTCGCCGCCCAGGATGATCGGTGGGGCCGGCTGCTGGGTCGGCTTCGGCCACGACCAACTGGGCTCGATCGTGACGTGTTCGCCCGTGAAGGACGCCTCGTCGTTCGCCCACAGCTCCTTCATCGCGAGGATGTTCTCGCGCAGGATCGCCCGCCGCTCGGAGTAGGCCGTGCCGTGCTGAGCCATCTCCTCCTTGTTCCATCCGTATCCGACGCCGAACAAGAAGCGGCCGTTCGACAGCGCGTCGACGCTGGCGACCTCCTTGGCGGTGTGGATCGGGTCGCGTTGGGCGACGAGGCAGATGCCCGTGGCCAGCTTGAGCGTGGTGGTCACCGCAGCGCACGCACCCAGTGCCACGAACGGATCGAAGGTCCGCCAGTAGAACTCGGGCAGTGGCGGTGCGCCCTCACGTCCGCCCCAGGGGGTCGTCCGTCGCGTCGGAATGTGTGAGTGCTCCGGGAACCAGAGCGATTCGAACCCCCTTGCCTCGACCTCGCGAGCCAAGTCGACTGCTCCAATCGTCTGGTCGGTGGGGAAGATCTCGACGCCAATCTGCATGGCCGTCGACCGTAACCGAGCTCTGGTTCCGGATCTTGGCCCAAAGGGTCGAAAGTCCCTAGGTTGTGGTTCGGCGCACTGCGAGGCTGCGCTGCACATCCTCACGAGATTGGAGTCTTGCGTGACCGTTCTGGAAGATCCCCCTGCCCCGACATCATCCGATGGTGGTGGCGACGGCGGTGGCGGACTGGTGTTCATCGCCATGGCCGGTCTGCTGATCGCGTTGGTGGCAACCGTGGTCGTGATCGGGCTGATCGGCTTGCTGCGAGACGAGGACGGCGGCGGCGCCGCCGGCGCCGATGGCGATGGCGCGGCTGCGGCAGCGTCGACCACGGTCGGCATCACGCTGTCCGAGTTCAAGATCGAGGGCGAACTCGAGGCGGCGCCCGGCGACGTGTCGCTGCTCGTCACCAACAACGGCAGCCAGCAGCACAACATCGTCGTGCGCGAGACCGGCGCCGAGACGCCGATGTTGAACTCCGGCGAGAACGCCACGCTCGACCTCGGCTCGCTCGACGTCGGCACCTACGAGCTGTACTGCAGCGTTGCCGGTCACGCCGAGTCCGGCATGATCGCCCCGCTCAACATCACCAACGACCCCACCCCGACGGGCGAGGCGGCGGCGGGCGGAACCCACGACCACAACTCACCGGAGTTCGACGCCGATGAGATGGACGCGATCATGGTCAACTCGATGCTCGAGTTCCCTGCGGAGACCGAGGGCAAGGGCAATCAGATCCTCGAGCCGGAGATCCTGCCCGACGGCACGAAGCTGTTCAAGCTCGAAGCATCGATCATCGACTGGGAGGTCGCTCCCGGCCAGATCGTCGAGGGCTGGGCGTACAACGGCCAGATTCCCGGACCGCAGATCATCGTCGACGTCGGCGACAACGTGCAGGTCGAGCTCACCAACAACACGCCGATGGGCACCGACATCCACTGGCACGGCATCAGGACCCCGAACTCCGAGGACGGCGTGTCGCCGTTCACGCAGGATCCGATCAAGACCGGCGAGGTGTACACGTACGAGTTCGTCGCCGACCGTGCATCGATCGGTATGTACCACGCCCACCTCCACTCGCAGATCTCCGTGCCGAACGGCATGTTCGGTGCCTTCCGGATCGGTGACCGTCCGTACCCTCGCGGCGAGACGATCAGCGGGATCACCATCGCCGAGGACTTCGAGCCCGACGTCGAGTTGCCGATGATCCTCAACGACGCCGGCACGGTGGGTCTCACGCTGAACGGCAAGAGCTTCCCCGGCACCGAGCCACTGGTGCTCGAAGCCGGCGATTGGGTTGCCGCTGACTACTACAACGAGGGCCTGACGGCGCACCCGATGCACCAGCACCAGTTCCCGCAGTTGGTCTACGCCAAGGACGGCATCCCACTCGACTACCCCTACTGGGCCGACACGGTGAACGTCGCCCCCGGCGAGCGGTACTCGGTGATCTACCAGGCCGTCGACCCGGGCGTGTGGGTGTGGCACTGCCACATCCTCACCCACGTCGAGCGTGACACCGGCATGTTCGGTATGGTCACCGCGCTCGTCGTGAACCCGCCCGAGGGCACTGCAGAGGAGCCTGCTGCCGAGGAGACCGCCGCCGAGGGCGACTCCGCCGAAGGCTGAATCCGTCTCTGACCGAAGCCGCTGCTCCCGGTGCGCGCCGCCGGGAGCAGCGGCTTCGTCGCGTCCGGGACCGAGTCCGAGGGGTAGGAGTCGACGCGGTTGCCGGTGGCCGTGCGTGAGAAGGTGTTGCGATGAGTCGAGCTTTCGAGGAGATCGACCACCAGTTCACTCCGCTCGGTGAGATCAGTCTTCGCCGGCGACTCGAACCGGTCCTGCAGGTCGACGTCTGGGAGGTGAAGCTGGGCGACGAGTTCTTGATGTCGAGCTTGTTCACCGCCAGCGAGGAGGCGGTGGCGACGCTCGGGCTCGGTGCGTGCGTCGGCGACGAACTCGACGTGGTCGTCGGCGGTCTCGGATTGGGGCACACTGCGGTGACGGTGCTGGCCGACGACCGAGTCGCACGACTCCAGGTGATCGAGGTGCTCCCCGAGGTGATCGGGTGGCACCGAGATGGGCTCGTCCCCCTCGGCCCCGAGCTCATCGCCGACGAGAGGTGCACCCTTCGTCACGATGACTTCTTCTCGGTGGTCGACGTGGGGATCGAGCCGGACCAGCGTGGCGACGACCGGCGCTTCGATGCGATCCTGGTCGACATCGACCACACGCCGAGCCACCACCTGCACGCATCGAACGCCAGCTTCTACGGTCCTGCGGGATTCGGGCGTGTGAGCGACCAGCTGCAGCCTGGCGGGGTGTTCGCGCTGTGGTCGGACGATCCACCCGACGAGGCCTTCGGAGCGCTGCTGGGCGCGACGTTCGCCAGCGTGGTCGCCCACGTCGTCTCGTTCCCGAACCACTACACGGGTGCTGCGTCGGCCTGCACGGTCTACGTCGCGCGGTCACCCGATCGCTGAGTCAGTCGTCGGGCCCGGTTCGGCCCGTGAAGTCGTCCATCGTGTGATACACGCCGATGACACGGTCGGCGATGAAGTCGCGCACATCGATCGGCACCACACCCTTGAGCATCTCGCTGAGCATCACGGTCCTCGGCAACACCACGAACGAACGCCCGGCGAGCATGGCCTTCCACGCCTCGTCGACGACCTGGCTGGGTTCGAGGATCGGCAGCAACGGCGCCGAGGACGCGCCCTCGAACATGCCGGTGCGGGTGTAGTACGGACACACCGTGGTGACCTTGACGTGGTCGTGGCCGGCCTGCTTGAGCTCGAGTCGCACCGAATCGGACCAGCCGATCACCGCCCACTTCGAGGCGGCGTACACCGCCATGCGCGGGTTGGGGGTGAACCCTGCCGCGGAGGCGAGGTTGAGCATCCGACAGTCGCCTGGTGCATCGATCATCCCAGGGAGGAACGCGTGGGCGACGTACATCGGGGCAAGGGTGTTGACGTCGATCGTGAACTTGGCGTCGCGTTCGAGATCGGTCTCCCAGAAGTAGTGATTGCCCCGCACGACGCCGGCGTTGTTCACCAGCACGTCGATCCGACCGACGTCCTCGAGGACCGCGGCGGCGGTGTCGGCGACTTCGTCAGCACTGCTGACGTCGACGACGTAGCCGCTCAGCTTGCTCGCTCCGTCGTCGAGTTCGTCGAGGGTGACGTTGAGCGCGGCCTCGTCGACGTCGAGCAGGACGACGGCTGCTGCGCCCTCGTCGATGGCGCGTTCGGCGAACAGCCGACCCATCCCCATCGCAGCGCCCGTGATGAGCACGTTCTTGCCGGCAACCGACTTCACGACAGCTCCTTCGTTCTCGTGCCGGCCGCGCGCGCGGCGAGCGCCGCCTCGCGCACCCGATCGAAGTCCTCGTCGGTGTACGGCCCGTTGATCCCGGAGATCGTCGCCAGCTTCATGCCGTGTCTCAGCCCGAGCCGGTAGATCTCCTTGACCTTCGGCCAGCTGATGCTGCGCCCGACGGTGAAGTTCTCGTAGCGGCCGTCGAGCGCGAGCACGATCGTCTCGGCCAGGCACGCGTAGACCGTGTTGTCAGGCAGTCCGATGTTCTTCATCCGGACCTCGCCGGGCAACTCGATCTCGCCGGACTCGATGATCAGCACGTCAGGGCGTTTGGCAACGTCCTCTGCCGACATGTCGAGGGGGCGGGCGACGTCGGTGATCACGCAACCCGGCTTGACCCGCATGATGTCGAGCACTTTGTGGCCGGCCGCCGACGTCGCCGTGACGATGACGTCCATGTCATCGATGGCGGCGGACGGGTCGGTCGCGACGTGGACCGCGGCTCGTGGGTTGTCACGCTCGATGTCCTGCTTGATCTGCAGCAGCTTCGCAGTCTCGGGCGAGACGAGCCAGAGCTCGTCCGAGGCGAGCGCGAGCAGGCGGGCGCAGGCTGATCCGATCGCCCCGGATGCGCCGACGACCATCGCCTTGCCACGGATGGTCCCGTCGTCGTCGACCTCGGCGATCCCGAGCCGTCGCACCGCCTCGGCCGCCGCCCACAGCGCACCCGACGCGCTGTAGCTGTTGCCGGTCGTCACAGGGAGCGACGCCTGTTTCGCGACGGTGACCCCGGCGTCGCCGACCACCTTGGTGAACGCTCCGAGCCCCATGATCTGTGCGCCGAGTCGCGTGGCGAGGTCAGCTGCCGCGAGCAGCCGCGAGTAGGTGAACTCGGGTGGGTGGGCCAACATCTCCTTCGGCGTGCCGCCCACGGTGATCAGCCAGCCCTCGGCCTCGTCGCCGGTCTCGGAGACGATCCCGGTGACGTGGCTGTACACGAACGGCGGGATGTAGGCCATCGACTTCTCGACCACGCCGGTCATCCCCGGAATGTTCGTGGCCAGTCCGAGCGGCTCGACGTTCTTGAAGTACTCGGTCGACAGCGGATGGATCACGAACGCGAAGCGGCTCTTGCGGCGCCGGCCGCGGGGCCACAGCAGGCGAGGCTCGAGTTCGCCGCCCTGGAGGAACTGGGCCAGTGCGTCGGTGGTGAGTTCGGTGCCGGTCGGCAGGGTCGCGGCGACCATGGCTTCGTACATCGCCGGCACGATCATGAACTGGAATGGCTGCGGCGTGACGTCGACGACGAGGTCGGCGCCGAGTTCGCCGAGCGCGGCCAGACGGGCGTCGGAGACCGTGCTGGTGATCACCGCCTTGCCGGCGAGATCGGGGAGGCCGAACCGCATCAGTTCGGAGAACGAACCGATGAAGATGTCGGCGTCCGCGGCGGCTGCGTGGGCAACCTTTCCGCTCACCCAGCCGACGGGGCCGGAGACCTGGTCCTTGACGAAGCCGGGTACCTGTCGCCAGGCGAACTCGCCGATCCCGGCGGCGGTCGCGGTGATGGGGTTCGCCTTGGCCTGGCCGGGGAGTACGAGGTCGTGGCCGGCCTCGTCGAAGATGATGTTGTCGGTGAACTCGCGGAGCACGGCAATGGTTCGTTCGCGCGTCGTGCTGCCGACCACGACGACGCGGGCGTTCGCGAAGTAGCCCGGCATCTCGGCCTCCACGCGGCGGATCGCCCACTCCTGGAAGATGTCGGTGAGCAGTGCGTCGGAGCGGACGGGAATGGCGGTGGCAGCAGCCATGATCCGGTCCAGGTCCGCCTGTCGGGCGGCGTCATGGCCGGCGGCCCGGGCCTCGCGCACACCGCTGATCGCAATGGCGTCGGCCTGATCGGCCCAGCGACGCACGTTGGCCTCGGCAGCTTGCGCGTCCCCGCTGGTACCGACGCGAATCAGGCGGAACCGTTGCCCGGCAAGGGTGACGAGCTCGTCGTAGTCCCACTCGTGGTCCTGGAACGTGACGTTGACAACGGTCGTCGGTGCTCTGGTCCCCATAGAGGTGGCGAACACTAATCCACTTTGCCGCTGCACGAATCCGTGGGCTGGCGGTCGCTCCTTGGCCCGACCTGCGCCGCTCGGGCGACTTGCGCCACGACGCGCCGTGACGTCGGGGTCCGACCCCGACGTCACGGCCCCTCCGCGGGATGTCTAGCGGTCGGCGGGGACCGTCAAGATGAACTCGTAGGGGTCGACCTCACCCTCGTCGAAGAACGTCCCCGTTCCGGTGATGTCCTCGAAGTCGCCGGTGCCGCCGGTGACGAAGGCCGTGTAGGTGGTGGCGCCGTCGGCGAACACCCAGACGTCCGTGAACGTCATCGTTCCCGTTCCGAGTCCGGCGATGTCGCCGGTGAACTCGAAATCACCGGAGCCGACCGTCGTGGTGTCGTCGACGATCCAAGCGTTGCCGGTGTGTGGCGCCACTCCGTTGATGTCGCCCTCGAAGACCGTGCCGGCACGGTAGGCGAGTTCGCCCTCGACGCCCGTGGGTTCCGCCGTGAAGTCCGGGTCGTAGGCGGTTCCCGTGGCCGTCACGGTCACCAGGCTGTCGGCGGGTGAAACGGTGATGTCCCACGTGTACGTGCCCGATGAGCCCTCGCTGGCGGTCTCCGGATCGGAGGCGAACACCCCGGCGCCGGTCGCTCCCTCGAAGTCACCGGTGCCGCCCGTGATCGTCGCCGTCGAACTCCACACTCCGTCGACGACCTGCCACTGATCGGTGAAACTCAGCGTCCCGGCGCCCAGCCCCGCGACGGTGCCGGTGAACTCGAAACTGCCGAGTCCTCGCACGATCCCGTCGGGCATGGTCCAGCGAGTCGCCGTCCACGGCGCGACGCCGTTGAAGTCGCCCTCGAACGTGGTTTCGCCGCTCGACCCGAGGGTCGCGCCCGGGCTGGGGACGTCGAGCGTCTCACCGTCGGAGAATCGCCCCGTGACGGTCACGGTCGCCGGTCGCACCTCGGAGTCGGGCTGCGGTGCCGGCTCGGTCGGCGCCTCGGCCTCGGGTTCGGGCGTGACGGCTGCCTCCGGGTCCGGGTCGATCTCGTTCTCCGGGTTCGGTTCGGCGGGAAGCGTCGCTTGCGGCGTGTCGGTCGGCGCACCGTCGTCGTCGGAGCGTGTCACGGCGAACACGAGGCCGCCGATCAGGATGATGGTTCCCGCCGCGGCGGCCAACATCCATCCCCTCTTGGGTGAGTCGTTGCGGTCGGGACTGAGCATGATGACCTCCATGGTCGGTTGGTCGGTCTGTTCGTCGATTCGGGTTCGAATCGACTCCCAGGCCGTCGACGATGGAGTCGAGCGGTCCGCGATCTGGTTCAGGTCTCGCGTCACGCGATCGGTGAAGCGGGTCATGTGTCCAGTTCCTTTCGAAGTGCCTTCAGCCCGCGGCGAAGGTGCGACCGGACGGTCGCACCGGGCATGTCGACGATCGATGCGATCTCCGATGCCCTGTATCCCCCGTAGAACTTGAGGACCACCACGACGCGCTGGTCCTCCGGCAGGTTGCCGAGCACGTCCCAGAGTTCACTCGCATCGCTGGCCAGGCCTGCGGGTGGTTCTGGTGGGTGCAGTGCGATCACCCTGCGTCGTCGGAGCACCGATCTGCATCGGCTGACGACGGCGCTGCGCAGGTAGGCACCGGGCTTGCGGATCTCGTCCAGCCGCCGAGCAACCTCGACGAAACTGTCCTGCACGAGATCTTCGGCTTCGGCATTGCTCCCCACGAGGGTGTAGGCGAGGCGAACCATGCCGGTGTACTCGGTCCGGTAGAGCTGGTCGAGAACATCGGCATGTCCGATCACCGTGTCGGTGTCGTTCGAGATCGCCACTTCCTCCATCATCTCCTACGGCGCACGAACCGGCCAGAGTGTTGCAGCCATCCCGAAAATCTCTGGCCGGCCTCCGCGCACTCAGCGGGGGAGCGGTGCGGGGCGCTCGCGGTCGACCGGCTGCCAAGCCCCGTCGACGTGAACCGAGGCCGCCCCCAGACCGACACCGATCATCGACCCGGTCTCGATCAGAACGCCGCCGCATTCGGGTAGTCCCCACAGGAGCGCCTCGGGCAGCGACCAGCGCCGTTCCGATCCGGGTGACCAGTGCGGGATCGCAAGACCGGGAACGAGGCCGAGGCCGGACGCCACTCCACGGGACCGATCGGGGGTTGCGGTCTGCGCACAGAGCACCATCGCTCCGGCCGATGCACCCGAGATGCCGGTGCCCGCGCGCCACAGCGCGACCAGCCGTTCGCCGATCGTCGGCTCGACGTCGTTCGGTCGTCGGGTGAGCACGTCGAGCAGTCCGCCGGGAGATCCGCCCGGGAGCACGACCAGGCCGATGTCGCCGGCGAGGGCGGCGAGCGCATCGGCGTGGCCGGAGCGCGGATCCGAAACCACCTCGACCGTGACGCCGAGCCGGGCGTAGTGGGCGGCGGTGCGCGCCGACGCTCCCGCGTAGTCGCTGCCGCGCCGAGCCGCACCAGCGAGAACGACGACGGTCCCGGTGCAGCGAGCCAGGACCAGTCGATCCATCTCGTCGCACGGCGGGGTCAGTTCGCGCCCGCCCTGGAGGCAGATCGGGCCGGGCGCAGGGGTCACGATGCAGGTGTCCAGCGGGCGGCGGTGAGGACGGTGTCGCCGACGGTGAGCCACGACGAGCGAACCCCTGACGGTTGGCGCGCCGTGAGGAGATCGGTCGACGTGTCGACCGGCGCGAGGTGTTCGACCTCGGCGACGCCGCGACGGGATCGATCGGGGGGCAACGTCTCCTCGATGATCGCCCACTGGGCAGCGTTGTTGGCGTGACCGAGCGGGTCGATGTCGACCTGACGGATCGTCCAGGGACGCCGTTCGGCATCGGGAGGTGGCGGCGCGAGTTGCAGCCGCGACGACACCCGCCGTCCGCGCGCGGCCTCCCCGTACGCAGAGGCGAAGTCGTCACCGAGGCCGGTCGGTCGGCCGGAGGTCGGATCGACACGGATCCACAGGCTCGCCGCCTCGATCGCCGCCCCGCCTTCGCCCGAGATCGTCGTGCGCCGTTCGGCCCAACTTCGGCCGGTCCCCGCGCAGAACGTCGACAACTCGATCGCCTCGTCGAGCCCGGCCGCCCGCCGGACCTCGATCATCGTGCGGCGGACGACCCAGCCGAAGGCATCGTCGAGTTTCGCGTCGGTGGCGTCGTCGGCGGCAATGTCCTGGAGGTAGCGGGCGATCGCGTCGAGGCGCAGCCGTGCCCGGGCATCGACGTCGCCGAGTCGAACCGTGCGGTGGTGGGTGAAGACGCGACCGACGTCGGGCCGATCGACGAGTTCGCTGGCGGGCAGGTGAGCCATGTCGCCTCGAACGTATCGGCCGCACCCGCCGGCGTCTCGATCCGACGCGTAGGGTCGGGCGATGGCGTACGAGACCGTGAACGGGTACTGCTGGCCGCAGTCGGTCGCTCCGGGGGAGCGGGTCGGGCTGCATCTGTCATCGGCGGGCGCCCGTCCGGTGTCGGTGGAGGTGGCGCGTCTCGGACCGACCCGGGAGATCGTCTTCGTCGAGGACGGTGTCCCCGCCGGCGACCATCCGACGCCCACCGATGCGCCGGAGCAGGGATGCGGCTGGCCGCTCGCCTCCGAGGTCGCCGTCGAGTCGAGCTGGCGCTCCGGCTACTACGAAGTGCTGCTCACCGTCGACGTCGAGGGCAGACGGCGCACGGGCCGGGCGTTCTTCGTCGTCCGGCCGACGCTCGCGACGACCGTTGCGAAGATCCTGTGGGCGATCGACACCAACACCTGGCATGCCTACAACGACTTCGGGGGTCGCAACCTCTACACCGGCGCGACGCAGGCGTCGATGCTGCGCCCGATGGCACCGGGCTACCTGTACAAGCCCCCCGGCGCCGGCCAACGGGTCACGTCGATCCACCCGCCGGATCCGCAGTCCGCCAGCCACGTCGGTTACCTGCGGATGAACCACCTGTCGCCGTACGGCGGGTCGGCCGGCTGGCCCAACTGGAGCGGGCCGTTCATCGAGTGGGCCGAGCGGGAGGGCTACGAGATCGACGTCGTCACCAACGCCGACCTCGAGGAGCACCCCGACCTGCTCGGACCCGACTCGCCGTACTCGCTGTACCTGTCGATCGGCCACGACGAGTACTGGTCGGCGCCGATGCGCGACACGGTCGAGTCGTTCACCGCCCGGGGCGGGCACGCCGTGTTCTTCTCCGGCAACACCGCCTTCTGGCAAGTGCGGTTGGAGGATCCGACCGGTCCAGGCGGTGACGGCCCGGCGTCGACGATGGTCGGCTACAAGGGCTTCTTCAAGCAGGACCCGGTGTTCGGGACCGACCGGCAGGCGGAGCTGACCACGATCTGGTCCGACCATCTGCTCGACCGTCCCGAGAACCACATGACCGGCGTCAGCTTCAGCCGCGGCGGCTACCACCGCATCGGCAAACGGGCGACGAAGGGCGCCGGTGGCTACACGCTGCACCGGCCCGAGCACTGGATCTTCGACGGCACCGGCCTCGACTACGGCGACCTGCTCGGCTCGTCGGCGACGATCGTCGGCTACGAGTGCGACGGCTGCGACTTCACCTACCGTGACGGCCTGCCGTACCCGACCGGCGTCGACGGCACCCCGAGCAACTTCGAGATCCTCGGAACAGCACCGGCGGCCCACTTCAGTCGGACGACGGCCTCTCGCCCGCCGGCTCCGCACGAGCCCGCAGAGGACGAGTTCATCGCCTCCCGGCTGTTCGACACCCGCGACCCGGCGGCGGTCGACCGGATCACCCACGGCCACGCCGTGCTCGGCACGTTCGTCACGTCGGGTGGTGGCACGGTGATCACGTCCGGCTGCACTGACTGGGTGTGGGGTCTTGCAGAACGTGACCGCGATGTCGAGCAGATCACGCGCAACATCTTCGATCGTCTCGGGGCGGAGGTCGGCTCATGACGATCCGACCGGACGAGGTGGTCAGGCGTTCGGGGCGAGGGTTTCGAGCAGGGTCCAGTCGAGGACGAGTGGACCGTCCGTCGACACCGGCTGGATGCACACGTGATCGGCTCCGGCGTCGTAGTGGGCCTGGATGCCGGCGCGGACGCGATCTTCGTCACCCCACACGATCACGTGGTCGACGAATCGGTGCGTGCGCTGTTCGATCTCGTCCTCGGTGAAGCCGATGCGCTTCCAGTTGTTCCGGTAGTTCGGCAGCCCGGCGTAGCGATCGATCTGCACGTTGGCAGCGGCACGGGCGGCCTCGGGGTCGTTGGACAGGATCACCTTCTGCTCCACGCACAGCAGCTTGTCGGGCCCGATCACGGCGCGAGCCTCGGCGGTGTGCTCGGGCGTGACGAAGTACGGGTGGGCTCCGTCGGCTGCGGTCGCAGACAACTCGAGCATCTTCGGGCCGAGCGCCGCGAGGAGACGCAGCGGCGGGTCGGCTGGCGGCACGGCCATGTACGGTGACGCATCCATTGCCTCCAGGTAGGCGCGCATCTGGGTCAGCGGCTTGGAGTAGTCGAGCTTGCGCAGGCCCGCCACCATCGGCTCATGGCTCACACCGAGTCCGAGAACGAACCGTCCACCGGTCTGTTCGGCGAGCGTGTTCGCGGCCTGCATCATCGGGCCGGGGTGGCGGGAGAAGATGCTGGCGATGCCGGTGGCGAACTGCAGGGTCGTGGTCTGCGAACCGAGCCAGGCCAGATGGGCGAAGGGGTCTCGTCCGACCGTGTCCGGGACCCATAGCGTGGAGTAGCCGAGCGACTCGATCCGGCCGGCAGCCTCGGCCGCCTGGCCGGTGGTCATCGCGTCGGTGAAGTACCACACCCCGGTGTTGGACGGGCCGGACAGTCGGTCTCGTGCGTTCATGGCGCCGAACCTACGCCGCTCGCCACTGTCACATCGTGCCGGGCCTGACGTGACGCTCCGACCAGTTGGCGGTGCCAGGCAACGCCGTGACCGGTCAGTCGGGGAGCATGGGGAGTTGGATGCCGGGGTCGCCGCGCATCGTCGTCGCCCGCTGCAGCGCTCCGCGACCGAATCGCTCGCGCACGGCATCGACGACGGTGTCGAGGCCTTCCTCGTCGCACCGCTCGAACGGCAGGACGAGTTGGACGGCGTCGTGGTCGGCGAGGTTGCCCACCGACAGCCCGAGCAGGCTGATGCCGCGGGCGTCGACGAGCGGCCACGCCGAGTCGAGGATCGCCGCCGCAGCGGCGTGAACCACTGCGGTGGCCGACGTGGCGTCGGGAAGAGAGCGCGAGCGCGTCGCCCGGGTCAGGTCGTCGAAGCGCAATCGCAGGGTGATCGTGCGGCCCACCCGACCAGCACGCCGCATCCGGCCGGCGACGCGGTCGACGAGTCGCCAGAGGATGACATCGATCTCGTCGCGGGATCGCTGGCGCCGGCCCAATGCCTGCTGCGACCCGATCGATCCCCGGCGGGTGCCGCTGGTAACCCGCCGGGCGTCGCGATTGTGGGCGAGTGCGTGCAGCTGGTGACCCATCGCTCGACCGACGATCGCCACGAGCGCGTCGGGTGACATCGCCGCGACCTCGGCGACGGTGTGGATTCCCCGCTCGTGCAGTTTGGTGGCGGTGACGGTACCGACGCCCCACAGGCGCTGTACCGGGAGCGGATGGAGGAAGTCGAGCTCGCCATCGGGCTCGACGACCAGGAGTCCGTCCGGTTTCGAGACCGCGCTCGCGACCTTCGCCAGGAACTTCGTGCGGGCAACGCCGATGCTGATCGGAAGTCCGACCTCGTCGGCGACACGGCGCCGCAGTGCGACGGCAATCTCGGTTGGTGAGCCGGCGATGCGCCAGAGTCCGGCCACGTCGAGGAAGGCCTCGTCGATCGACATCGGCTCGACGATCGGCGAGGTGTCGCGGAAGATGTCGAAGACGCGCGTGCTGGCCTCGGTGTAGGCGTCGAAGCGCGCGGGAACCTCGATCAGATTCGGACACACCCGCCGTGCGGCTCCGCCCGACATCGCCGTGCGAACGCCGAACGCCTTGGCCTCGTAGCTGGCCGCGAGAACCACGCCGCCGCCCACCGCGATCGGCTTGCCCCGAAGCGCCGGATCGTCGCGTTGCTCGACGGAGGCGTAGAACGAGTCGAGGTCCGCATGCAGGATCGTCGCCGGTGAACGGAGTGCATTCGACATCGAACACATGTTCGCGCGACCGACACGCGGATGCAACAGCGCCCGCACCCACCCCAACACGTTTGCGTGCAGATCTGGGTGGACCGTCCCACCCGAAATGCAACGCAAACGATCTGGCTGGGGCGGGTCAGGGTCGGGGTGGGCGGTGGAGGAACCAGTCGCCCGACGGGATCGGTGTCAGGGAGAGGCCCCCACCGCTCGCATACGCCCACGCGTCGACACCGCGTGCGGTGCGCACGATCTCGCGCGAGTACTCGCCGTCGACGATGCCCTCGACGTCGTCGAGCACGTCGAGTGCCCGGCTCGCCGACGACTCCAACAGGGCGAACGTGTGGCCGTGGATCGTGCCGTCGCCGTCGAACAACGCCGCCGGGTAGTCGAGGCCGGTGTCGAACAGCTGCCCGGTCACGCTGTCGCGCCAGCCGCCATCGACGACGAACGGCTCGAGGAGATGCCACCGCACGTCGCCGGGCCGCAACGTGCCGTACACGAAGACATGGTCGATCATGTGTGGTTGAACAGGTGGGCCTTCGGTGGGCGGTGCGCAATCGACGCACCGCCCACCGGACGGGTCAGCCCTTGGCTTCGATGAAGGCGTCGGAGAAGTTGATCTCGAAGTCGCCGGTGTCGACGATCAGTTCGAGGCTCTCCTCGCCGCTGGTGATCACGGTCGGGTCCTCGAGGAACGCCAACAGGTCCTCGTCGAGGAACGGCTTGGCCGCCTCGTTCGGGGTCGTGTAGTAGTTCCAGTTCGCCAGCGCTGCGCCCTGCTCGCCGTCCATCAACCAGTTGATGAATGTGTGAGCGGTGCACGGATGCGGGGCGTCGAACGGGATCGCCATGTTGTCGATCCAGCGGGTGCCGCCCTCCTCGGGGACGAAGTACACGTAGCGATCGGTGCCCTCGTCGGTCTCGAGGATCTGGGTGAACATGTCACCGGAGAACCCGTGGGCGATCGCCGTCTCACCGGCGGTCAGCAGTTCGTCGGCCGAGTCGGTGTTGAACGCGGCGAGGTTGCCGCTCGCGGACGACACGAGATCGCGGGCTTCGTCCAACTCGTCCTGGCTCGTGGTGTTGAGCGAGTAGCCGAGGTACTTGAGCGCGGCACCGAGGGTTTCGCGCGGGTCGTTCAGCAGCGAGATCTGTCCGCCGAACTGGTCGGCGAACTCCGGATCGAACACGATGCTCCAGCTGCGCGGGAAGTCGGTGCCGACCACTGCGGTGTCGACGGCGAGGCCGGTGGTACCGGCCTGGTAGGGCACCGAGTAGGTGCTGTCGGGGTCGTAGGGCAGGCCCGTGAACTCGGTGGCGAGGTTGGCCAGGTTCGGGATTGCATCCTGGTTCAAGGGCTGGATGAACTCGCCGGCGATCATGATCGACACCATGTAGTCCGACGGCACGATCACGTCGTAGCCGGAGTTGCCTGCTTGGATCTGGGGCAGCATCGCCTCGTTCGAGTCGTATACGTCCATCGTGGCGCTGATGCCGTACTCGTCGGCGAATTCCTGGAGCTGTTCGGGATCGATGTACTCGGCCCAGTTGAACAACGCGAGGTCGCCGTCGACCTCGTCGACGGCGCACTCGGCCGTGTCCATGTCGCTTCCCGAATCGCCGCCGCTCGTGCCGGACGCATCGGTCTCCGACGTGTCACCGTCGGAGCCGCTGCTGTCGTCGTCGCTGCCGCATGCGCTCGCAACGAGCGCAAGGCTGAGCGGAATGGCGGCGAGCTGGATCGCTCGTCGTCGTGTGGTTCTCATGTGGGTCTCTCCCCTTACTGGTTGATGGTGTTCAGCTGGGTTGCTCGCCTGCCGGCACCGCTGGCGCCGCCGGGGCGTTGTCGCCGCGCCGCTGGAGCAACACCGACAACAGTACGAGCAGAATCGAGGCGGCGAGCATCACCACCGAGACGGCATTGATCAGCGGTGTGACGCCTCGACGGATCAGTCCGAACACGTAGACCGGCAGGGTGGTCGATCCGGGTCCGGCAGCGAACTGCGTCACGACCACGTCGTCGAGCGAGAGTGTCAGCGCGAGCAGGGCACCGCCGGCAACGCCCGGGGCGATCAGCGGAAGCGTCACGTGACGGAACGTCTTCCACCGCGTCGCGTACAGATCGAGCGCGGCCTCTTCGAGGCGATCGTCCATGCCGTTCAACCGGGCTCGCACCACGACCGAGACGAAGCTGATGCAGAACGCGATGTGGCTCAGCGTGATCGTGGTCAAGCCCTTGCCGGCCGTCGTTCCGAACAGACTGTTCACGAGGTCGAGGCCCTGCGAGAAGAACAACAGCATCATGACGGCCATCGTCACGTCGGGGATGATGATCGGGAGGTAGAGCAGCGCATCGAAGACGCGCTGGCCGCGGAACTTGAACCGCTCGAGGGCGAGCGCGGCCATCGTGCCGAGCACCACGGACACGACCGTCGTGATGAACGCGACTCGCAGCGAGACCCAGATCGCATCCTGGATCGGTTCGTTGTCGGCGAAGTCGCGGTACCAACCGATCGTGAAGCCGCCCCAGGTGCCGACATTGCGGTTGTCGCTGAACGAGAAGACGAACAACAGGATGATCGGCGCATAGAAGAAGAGGTAGACGGCCACGGCGTTCGCCGAGAGGAGCAACTTGGTCTTGCCGCGCGGGCGTGCGGTGCTCTCGCTCACAGCGTTCGCCCACCCTTGCGGAAGTACAGGATCGTGGCGAACAGCATGATCACCGTGAGGGTGAACGACAGCGACGCGCCGACCGGCCAGTTCCTCGCGGTGAGGAACTGCGTCACGATGTACGAGCCGAGCAGCGTCGACTTGGCGCCGCCGAGGATCTCGGGGGTCACGTAGGCGCCGAGGCTGGGGATGAACACCAGGATCGATCCGGCGATCACGCCGGGCATCGACAGCGGCAGCAGCACGCGTCGGAAGGTCTGCCAGCCCGACGCATAGAGATCACGGCTCGCCTCCACGAGGCCGAGGTCGATGCGTTCGATCGCCGCGTAGAGGGGCAGGATCATGAAGGGCAGGAACCCGTAGACAAGACCGAGCACGACGGCGGTCGGGGTGAACAGGATGCGGGTGTCACCGAGGCCGAGCGCCGAGGTGGTCTTCGACAGCGGTCCGTCGGTGCCCAGGATCACGCGCCACGCGAAGTTCCGCACCAGGAAGTTCGACCAGAAGGGGATCATCACGAACACCAACATGATGTTGCGAACTGTCGGTGTGCGGGTGGCGAGGAAGTAGGCGAACGGGTAGGCGACGATCAGGCAGATCACGGTGGTGAGGATCGCCAGCCACAAGGACCGGAACAGGATGTCACGCAGCAGCGGCTCGGTCAGCTTGCGGTAGGCGTCGAGGTTCCAACCCGACAGTTCGGTGTCGCCGAAGCGATTCCGTGTTCCGAAGGAGTAGATCGCGACGATCACCAGCGGAATCGCGAAGAACAGCACCAGGTACGCGTACGCAGGCAACGCGATGAGGAATCCGCGGCGGGACTCGGCCTTTGCGGCGGCTCGTTCGAACTCCGGTGTCGCTGCCGCAGCCTCGATGATCGGCTCGTCGTCGACCGCCTCGGGCGGTGGGGTCGGCGCCTCGGCGATCGTCATGGCGTCACTCCGACACCACAGCGACCGCTCGGTCGTCCCACGAGACGACCACGTCTTCCCCGACGTCGAGCCGGTGACTGTCGGGTCGGTTCTCCTCGCGCACGTCGAGTTCCATCCAGTCCAGGCCGACTCGGTAGACGATCGCATTGCCGAGGTAGGTGATCGAGCGGATCACCCCGTCGACCGACGACCGACCGGCCGTCGCCGCATCTCGCGGCTCGATCGTGGCGCGCTCCGGTCGCAGGATCACCGCAACCTGTGTGCCTGCAGCGAGCCCGCTCTCGAGCGGAATCCGCGCCCCGTTCAGCAGACACACCGTCGTCGCGTCCTGCACCGTGCCTTCGAGCAGGTTGGTCTGTCCGATGAAGTCGGCGACGAACCGGTTGGCGGGCCGTTCGTAGATCGCCTCGGGGGGATCGACCTGGAGCAACTGGCCGCGGTCCATCACCGCGATGCGGTCGCTCATCGTGAGCGCTTCCTCCTGGTCGTGGGTGACGAACACGAACGTGATGCCGAGCTCGCGTTGCAGGCTCTTGAGCTCGCTCTGCATCTCCTGGCGGAGCTTCAGATCGAGCGCGCCGAGCGGCTCGTCGAGCAGGAGCACCTTGGGGCGGTTGACGAGCGCCCGTGCCAGCGCGATGCGCTGCTGCTGGCCACCCGACAGCTGCGTCGGTCGGCGCTTGCCCATGTGGGTGAGGCGCACCATCGCCAGTGCCTCGTCGACCCGGGAGGCGATCTCCTGCTTCTTCACCTTCTTCATCTTGAGGCCGAAGCCGACGTTGTCGTTGATGTCGAGGTGTGGGAACAGCGCGTAGTTCTGGAAGACGGTGTTGACCGGTCGCTTGTTGGGCGGCAGCGTGCCGACCTCCTGGCCGAAGATCGTGAGGCTGCCCTCGGTCGGGAACTCGAGGCCGGCGATCATCCGCAGCGTCGTGGTCTTGCCGCAGCCCGATGGCCCGAGCAGGGCGAAGAACTCACCGTTGGCGATGTCGAGGGAGATGTTGTCGACGGCCACGACGTCGCCGAAACGCTTCGTGATCCCCCTGATCCCGACCGCGGACTCGTGCGGTTGGTCGTCACTCACCGGAGTTCCCGTCTCACCCGTGTCGGTCACCGTCGTTCCCATCAGTCCTCGTGTGGTCCAGTGCGAGGTGACGAACGTAGTCGCGCCAGCACTCGGCATCGGTCGCAGATGCGATAGCGAAGTCAACACCTTCTTTGTCGGCGCGTGCAAGTGGCTGTGTTGCCGCAATGTGAAAACCGGTGCCAACAGATCACGAGCGATCTTGATCACGCTGTCCTCACCAGCAATGATGACGCTCGTCACCGTCCGGATCCGGACCTTCAGAGGGAGAACAACATGGGTGCGAGCACGCTCGGCAACGCCAACTTCATCGGCGGGCAATGGCGTCAGGCGGCGAGTGGAGCGACCGATGAGGTGCTCAACCCGGCGACGGGTGAGGTGCTCGGTGAGGTCCCGGCGAGCGATGCGGCCGACGTCGACGCGGCGGTGGCTGCTGCGAGCGATGCGTTCCCGGCATGGGCTGCGTTGACGCCGCGCGAACGCAGCGAGACCCTGCATCGTGTCGCCGACGTGATCGACGAGAACATCGACGAACTCTCGCGCATCGAGTGCGAGAACGTCGGAAAGCCGGTCGGCATCGTCGAGTTCGAGATGGACCTCACCAAGGACAACTGGCGGTTCTTCGCCTCGGCCTGCCGGTTCCTCGAGGGCAAGGCCGCTGGCGAGTACATGGAGGGCTACACCTCGATGGTGCGTCGTGATCCGCTCGGCGTCATCGGCTCGATCACGCCGTGGAACTACCCGCTGAACATGGCGACCTGGAAGCTGGGTCCTGCACTTGCGGCGGGGAACACGATCGTCCTCAAGCCGTCGGAGTTGACGCCCTACTCGGTCCTGCGGCTCGCCGAACTCACCGCCGACATCCTGCCCGCCGGCGTGTTCAATGTCGTGTGTGGCCAAGGGGCGGTCGCCGGTGCGGCCTTGAGCGAGCATCCGGGGATCGCGATGGTCTCGATCACGGGCAGCGTCGGAGCCGGCAAAGCGGTGGCGCGGGCCTCCGCCGACACGCTCAAGCGGGTGCACCTCGAACTCGGCGGCAAGGCGCCGGTGATCGTGTTCGACGACGCCGACATCGACGCGGTCGTCGAGAACCTGAAGGGCATGGCCTTCTACAACTCCGGGCAGGACTGCACGGCGCCGTGCCGTGTGATCGCCGGGAGCCGGGTGCACGACGACTTCGTCAACCAGTTGACCGACGCGGTGGCCAGTATCAACGTCGGTGATCCGATGTCGGAGGAGACCGAGATGGGGCCGGTGATCTCCGACACGCATCGGGGACGCGTGGCCGGATACGTCGACCGTGCGCGGGAGGCCGGTGCCGAGGTCACCGTGGGCGGGTCGGCTCGGCCGGGCGCGGGGTTCTTCTACGAGCCCACCGTCGTGGTCGGTCCAGGGCAAGCGTCGGAGATCATCCAGCGCGAGGTGTTCGGACCGGTCGTGACCGTTCAGTCGGCGGCCGATGAGGAGACCGCGCTCGCGATGGCGAACGACGTCGACTACGGCCTGGCCGCCAGCGTGTGGACCTCCGACGTCGGTCGGGCGATGCGGATGAGCAAGGCGCTCCAGTTCGGCGCGGTGTGGGTCAACGACCACATCCCGATCGTGTCGGAGATGCCCCATGGCGGCTTCAAGCAGTCGGGCTACGGCAAGGACATGTCGATGTATGCCGTCGAGGCCTACACCGAGGTCAAGCACGTGATGATCAAGCACTGAGCTCGGTTGTCGGTGGGCTCGGTGACCACGACGCGATCAAGGAACTCGCCGAGGCGAACGCTGCTCGGTGGACGGGTGCCAGGAGCGGTCGGGGTCAGTCCAGCCAGTCGAGAACGCGTAACTGGATCACATCCAAGAACGCGTCACCGTCTGCGGCCACCGAGGTGTCGAGAACGTCGGCGCTGCCGACGATGCGGTGGGCGAGGAGTTCCTTGGCGAGTTCTCCGTCGTGCACGAGCTCGTCGAAAGAGTACGACGACACGCCGGCAGCGGTGAGCGCGTCGTGGTAGCTGCGCAACAGTGACTCCTCTTCGTCTCGGTGCTCCGCCGTGAGCGCCGTCGTGATGAAGTAGGCCACGTCGACCGCGGGACGGCCAGAGCTGAGGCCCTGGAAATCGAGCACCACCATCTCTCCGTCCGGCCGGAACAGCACGTTGTCGAGCCGATAATCGCCGTGCAGCAACGTCCAGGGCTCGGCCGCCAGCAACGAGCAGATCACGGGCACGCGTCCCTGGATGGCGTCGAGCCGCTCCAGCATCCCGTCGCGGAGCACCGGGCCGAACCGTTGGACGAAACCGTCACGGTTGCGGACGTAGCTCGCTTGTCCGACACGTGGAACGGTGTCGACGGGCCAGATGTGCCGATAGTGCTGCGTTGCGTCGGAGCGCATCCAGTTCGCGGCGTGGAACTGTGCGAGCACTTCGAGTGAACGCCGCGCGTCCTCGAGTGAACCGCCGAGCATCTGCGTGGGTGGGCGAGCATCGGCGATGTCCTCGATCACCAGGACGTAGCGCCGCTTGCTCTTGCCGGACAGCTTCAGGAACTGAGCGATCACCCAGTTGATGCCGCGGACGGAGAGGTGATCGAACAGGAAGAACAGGGGGCGCTGCATCCACGGGGCTGGGTCAGGGTCCATCGCCCCGTGGTAGTAGCCGGGCATCGGAACGCCGAGCGTCGTTCGAAGCTTCTGGTAGACGACGATCTCGCGCTCGTACGAACGAAGCGCATCGCCGGCGGCGAAGTTCTCGGGGACCTGCGTCGGCGTCTTCACGATCACCGAGGCCGGGAGCGCAACCGCGTCACCGCCGCCGACAGGCGGCTCCCAGCTCAGGTGGCATCGATGGACCTCGCCCATGAAGCCGACGTCGACGCCGATCTCCTCGCAGCGGACCTCGGCGACCGTCGATCCGGTTGCGAGGATCTGTGTGAACCACCCCGCGGTCAGTTCTTCCACCCGCTGCGGAATGACCTCGCGGTCATCCCGCCCCCGACGACCTGTTCGCCCACGTCTGCTCATCTTTGCCCCCGGCGCAAGCTACATCGCGCGTCGCCATGTTCTCGACGAGACCGCCGACGAGCGTTCACACGCACAGGGAGGATCGCGGACATCGACGCCGCCGCTCAGGGCGCGAGCGCCGTTGTATGCCAGAGTGGCGCGATGATCGAACTGGTGTTGGCTGTCATCGGGCGCGACCGGGCAGGTGTGGTTGCCTCGCTGGCCGACGTGGTCCGCTTTCACGAGGGCAACTGGAAGCGCAGCGAGTTGGCGGAGATCGCTGGGACATTCGCCGGCGTCGTGGTGGTGGAGGTCGGCGACGATCGGGTCGACGAACTCCTGACCAACCTGTTGATCCTTCGTGACCAGGGTCTGCACGTCACGGCTCAGCAGGTCGAGGAACCGCTCGCCGCACCCGAGGTCGATGAAGTGCGGCTGCGACTCACCGGTCAGGACCGACCGGGCGTCGTTCATCAGGTCTCCGCAGCGATCAGCGAAGCGGGAGTCAGCATTTCTCGCTTGGGCACGGTGACGGACCTGCCGGGCACCGACGGTGGAAGGCGTTTCGAGATCACCGCCCAGTTGTCCGTGCCGGTCGGGACCGACCTCGACGCCGTGCTCGATGCGATCGGGGAGGTCGCCGTGAACCTGGGCATCGCCCTGGACGTCGACGACCTGACGGGCGACGGCGCAGGCGACGAGCTGTAGTCGCCGCCGGCACGCACGCCTCCAGGCACTAGATCGCGTTCTGACCTGGCGCGACCTCGTCATCGAGTTGCTGCTGGATCGAAGGGGCAGCGAGGCCGATGACCTCTCCCTCGCTGGGAACGGGATCGTTTCGGCACAGGAACGCCAGTTTGCCGTCGACGATCCGCAGCAGCGGCAGGAAGAGTTGATCGTCGACGGCTGCTTGGATTGCCTCCCCACCGTGCGCGGTGCGCACCCGCCACCCTTGGCGCGAGCGCTCGTCGAGTGTTGCGTAGGTGACGCCCTCGATGCCGATGAGTCGTCCGAGGTGCTCCTCGGGCACCGACGGGTCGCCGCTTCGGCGCGCCGTTGGCGCGAGTTGGAACACCTCGCGCCGACCGAAGATCCGTGCGAAGCGGGCCGTCGCCAATGCGTTCACCTCGTCGTTCGATGTGAACGCCAGCAGCCGACCGATACCGCGCAGGTCGAGATCGTGGTTCGCCTCCTCGGCGAGCACGCTCATGCGTCGTGCTCGTAGCCCGGCCGCGATCGCTCGGGTGACGTTGTAGGGGTCGGTGTCGACCAGCAGGGTCTTCACGTTGCACTTGTCGAGTTCGGTTGCGAGCCCACGGCCGACGGCGTGCGAGCCCGCGATCAGCACACCGTTGGCCTGGGCCTCCGCCAGGCCCAGCGTGCGTGCGGCCGGTCCGGCGAGAAACCCGTACACGACGATCGTTCCGATGATCACGAGGAACACGATCGGTACGATCTTCGCGGCGTCGGGCACGCCTTCTTCCTCGAGTCGGATCGCGAAGATCGCCGACACCGCCGCGGCCACGATGCCGCGTGGCGCCATCGTCATCAGGAACACCCGCTCGCGCCAGCTGAGCGAGGTCCGCACGGTCGAGACCAGCACCGACAACGGACGCGCGAGGAGCACCAGGACGGCGAGGAACGCCAGCGACGGCAGCGCCACGTCACGCAGCGCATCGGGCTCGATGCGCGCAGCGAGCAGGATGAACAGGAACGAGATCAGCAACGTCCGGAGACTCTCGTTGAACTCGAGGACTTGACGGATCGTCGAGCTCTCGCGCCGCGCCAGGTACATGCCCATCACGGTCACCGTGAGCAGGCCGGCCTCTTCCTGGATCTCGTTGGTGGCCACGAACGCGGCGACGACGAACGCAAACGTGATGGGCACCGTGAGCTGGTCGGGGATCAGGAAGCGCCGCAGCGCGATGTCGAGCGCAACTGCGGCGGCCAGGCCGATGCCGGCGCCGGCGACGATCGTCAACAGGACTACGCCGACGATGGTCGCAGCCGCTTCGTCCGGCGCATCGGTGAGGACGATTTCGAAGGCGATCAGCGCGGCGGTGGCGCCGATCGGATCGATCAGGACCCCTTCCGCCCGCAGGATCGGGCCCGTCGGCCCGGCTGGTCTCACGAACCGAAGGAGCGGGCCCACGACGGTCGGTCCCGTCACGACGAGAACCGCACCCAGGACGATGGCCGCCTGGTTCGAGATCCCGAACACCTCGCGAGCCGCGTACCAGCTGACCAGGAACGTGAAGACGGCGCCGATGGTGATCAGTCGTCGCACGACCGTTCCGGTGTTGCGCAGCTCGCGCGGTGGCAGGTCGAGGCCACCCTCGAACAGGATCAGTGCCACCGCCAGCGACACGAGTGGAAACAACGTGCCGCCGAGCAACTCGTCGGGCTCGACGATCCCGGTGACCGGTCCGAGCAACAACCCGGCGATCAACAGAGCGATGATCGAGGGCACCTGGATACGCCACGCGATCCATTGGGCGAGCATCCCCGCGCCCAGGATCAGTGCGAGCGTCGGCCCGATCGCCGATTCGGTCGCTGCCCACATCGCCGCCGTCATGCTCTCGACCTCAACGAGTGGTTGCGTGGAGGAGGGCGGCCATCCGGGGCGAGCGTAGTCGCGGTACCGTCGACGCATGGCTGCACGCATCGAACGAGTCACTTTCCCGGGAAGCCAGGGAGCCGAGCTGTCGGCACGACTCGACCTCCCGGCCGGGCCTCCACGGGCCTTCGCCCTGTTCGCTCACTGCTTCACGTGCAGCAAGGACATCGCTGCCGCGTCGCGGATCGCCAACGCCCTGACCGACGTCGGGTTCGGTGTGTTGCGCTTCGACTTCACCGGGCTGGGGATGAGCGGTGGCGAATTCGAGAACACCAACTTCACGTCGAACACCGACGACGTCGTCGCGGCGGCCGACTGGTTGCGGGCCGAACACCAGGCACCCCAGCTCCTCGTGGGGCACTCCCTGGGCGGGTCGGCGGTGCTCGCCGTCGCCGCCGAGATCGCCGAGGTACGAGCGGTCGCGACGATCGGAGCTCCTGCCAGCCCCGACCACGTGACCGAGATCTTCGAGGCATCCCTCGACGAGATCGCCACGGAGGGCGTCGCCCGGGTGCAACTGGCCGGGCGCGCGTTCACCATCCGTCAGCAATTCGTCGACGACCTTCGCGCGCACGTGGTCACCGATCGGGTGCGGACGATGAAGCGTGCGCTGCTGGTGCTGCACTCGCCGATCGACAACACGGTGTCGATCGACCACGCCTCGGAGATCTTCCAGGCGGCGCGGCACCCCAAGAGCTTCGTGTCGCTCGACGGGGCCGATCACCTGCTGACCACCCGAGCCGACGCCGAGTTCGCGGCGAACATGATCGGGGCCTTCGCCGATCGGTACATCATCGACGAGAGCGGAGCGTTGGCGGCGCCGAGAGCGTCGGCTCCGGTGGTGGTGTCGGAGACCACGCAGGGTCCGTTCTTGAACCACGTGGTGGTCGGCCGGCATCGCCTGTTGGCCGACGAACCCGAGTCGGTCGGCGGATTCGATGCCGGACCGTCGCCCTACGACCTGTTGGGTGCCGCTCTCGGGGCGTGCACCTCGATGACGCTGCGCATGTATGCCGACCGCAAGAACGTGCCCCTCGACCGGGTCACCGTGGCGGTGAACCACGGCAAGATTCACGCCGACGACTGTGCCGAGTGCTCGGAGAACGGTCTGCTGTCCGGGCGATCGGGAATGATCGACCGGTTCGAACGGGTGGTCACGGTCGATGGCGACGATCTCACCGATACGCACCGGGCGAAGCTGCTCGAGATCGCCGACAAGTGCCCGGTCCATCGCACCCTCGAATCCGCGAGTTCGATCGTGACCCGTCTCGCCGACTGATCCTCTCATCGTCCCAACGCCGAAACGACCGAGCGATGAGCGAGGCGACCGGATACGCGCCGTTGGCTCATCGCAGGTGGGTCGGTGAGGCGGTGACGATTCTCAGGCGGTGGCGGGCGCGGGTCGTTCGGCGGGCTCGACCGCATCGGGCGGCTGGACGCGGTCGAGCGATCCATCGCGATGGCGCAGGAGTGCGGCGTTGAACTCGGTACTCATCAGCGCGGCGATCGACAGCAAGCTCAGCCAGGTGACGAGTCCGAGTACCAGGGCGAACTGCCCGTAGGTGTCCCCGGCGTTGCTGGTGATCTGGCGCACGATGCCGGTGCCGAAGTACTGCAACACCGAGTACAGCAACCCGGCGATCACGGCGCCCGGCCAGACGTCGCGCCAGGTCGGCTCGGCGGCCGTCAGATATCGGAACATCGCCGTGAGCACCATGATGTTGATCACCACCGTCGCCGCGAGCAACGCGATGCGTCCGCCGACCGGCAGCCCTGCAGCGTTCACCAGCGTCGTGATCCCGACGCTGCCGACCTGGGCGGCACCGACGAACAGCAGTCCGAGCAGCGCCTTGCCGCGCTGCTTGGGCATCGCATCGCGATGGTCGACCTCGACTTCCCACACGTCGTCCTGCGCTCCCTGGAGAGCGACGAACGCCTTCGTCGCCGACCACAGGGCGGCGCCGAGCCCGATGAGGAGCGCCCACCAGTTGCCGCCCAGCGAGCTCGGATCTGCCTCGAGCTGTTGGCCGAGCACGGGGATGTCGGCCAGCGCCCCGTCGATGATGCGTTGCTGCAGGTCTTCGTTGCCCTCCAACACGAAGCCCAGGATCGTGGTCGCCGCGAGCATCAGCGGGAAGATCGACAAGAACCCGAAGAACGCGAGCACCGAGGCGTTGCGCCCCGAGAGGTGTCGTCGCCACCCGTCGAGGGTGTCGACGAACACGTCGATGCTGACATGCCGCCCGCGGAGCTGCATCACCCGATCACTCGTCGTCCACGGCATCAGTGCTGCATCCTCATTCGTCGGCGCTTCCCCGTTCGGCCAGATCCCACTCCACAGGATCGCGCCCCGCATCGGCCAGCGCGGCATTCGTGCGGCTGAACGGTCGGCTGCCGAAGAACCCGTTGTGGGCCGACAGAGGGGACGGATGGGGTGATTCGATGATCGTGTGACGGGTGGTATCGATCAGGGAGCGCTTGCGCCGCGCCGACGCTCCCCACAGCACGAACACGACGGGCTCGTCCTTGGCGCTGACCACCTGGATCACCCGATCGGTGAAGGTTTCCCACCCGTGGTTCTGATGCGAGGCCGCCGCACCGCCGCGCACGGTGAGCGTCGCGTTG
Source organism: Ilumatobacteraceae bacterium (assembly GCA_963698435.1). GTDB lineage: Bacteria > Actinomycetota > Acidimicrobiia > Acidimicrobiales > Ilumatobacteraceae > Sva-07. The sequence continues at coordinate 416,054 of CAVOQV010000018.1, forward strand.
AGCAGCAGCACGCCGCGGTTGGCCCATGCCTCGAGATTGCCGTGGTCGGGGATCGGCACGCCGAGGTCGGTGTGCAGCTCCTTGTGGATGTTGGCCAACGACGGGGGAACTCGGACACCCCGACGAACCGAGAAGGCCAGTCCGTGTGCCTGACCGGGACCGTGATAGGGGTCCTGGCCGAGGATCATCACCTTCACGTCGCCGTACGGCGTGAGATGAAGCGCCGTGAACACCTCGTCCGCCGGCGGGTACACCGGATGATCTCGACGTTCCTGCGCGACGAACTGCTGGAGTTCGATCCAGTACGGCAGCTCCAGCTGATCGCGCAGCAACGGGTTCCAATCGGTCGGCATCGGGCACACTGCCTAGCATGAGCACCGTGTTCGATCATCTCGAACGAGCCACGCTCGCCACGCTGCCGACGCCGCTCGAGGCGGGCCCGACGCTGGCGGGTGGGAGTCGGCTGTGGGTCAAGCGCGATGACCTCACCGGTCTCGGCGGCGGCGGCAACAAGGCGCGCAAGCTCGAGTTCCTGTGCGGTGATGCGGTCGCCACGGGTGCCCGCGCCCTGGTGACCGTCGGTGCAGCCCAGTCGAATCATTGCCGGATGACCGCAGCAGCGGGCGCTCGACTCGGGCTCGAGACGCATCTGGTGTTGTCGGGTGACCGACCCGCCGAGGCAACCGGGAACCAACTGCTGTCGACGCTCTTCGGGGCGCAGCTCCACTTCACCGGTGCCGAAGAGAGCCACTGGGGCGAGTTGGAGATCGCGCGCGAAGCGGTCACCGATCAACTGGTCGCCGAGGGGCTGTCCCCCTATGCGATCCCGATCGGTGGGAGCACGGCCGTCGGGGCGCTCGGCTACGCCGCAGCCTTCATCGAACTGCTGGACCAGTGCGAGGCCGCCGGCGTCTCTGCGTCGCACGTCGTGTTCACGTCGTCGAGCGGCGGCACCCACGCCGGGCTCCTGGCAGGTCGCGCAGCTGCGGCGCATGCGGGCCGCGACGTGCCTGACGTCGTTGCGATCGGCGTCGCGAAGGGTGTCAACGTCGGACGACCCGATGTGGCGGGGCTGGCGAACCAGACCCTGACACTCATGCAGTCGACTGCGATCGTTGCCGAGGAGGACGTCGAGGTCGACACGCGCTGGATCGGTGAGGACTATGCCGTACCGACCGCTGCCGGCGATGCAGCAATCAGATGGGCGGCGCAGCATGGCGGATGGCTGCTCGATCGAACCTATTCCGGCAAGGGCTGTTCGGGGTTGCTGGGTCTGGACGTCGAGCAGCGGTTCGGCTCTGACGTCGTCTTCGTGCACACCGGTGGCTGGCCGGCGCTCTTCGCGCCCGACGGTGTCCCGGCCTGACTCGACGTCTGTGTGTGGATCCGGGTGACCCGGTCCACCCGAACTGCAACGCAAACGTGGTGTGTAGCGTTGCGGGGATGACCGATCAGATCTTGGATGTCGACCTGCTCGCATTCGAGTCGAGCACGGGGTCGCGACGTCGGGCCGTCGTCGACGGTGTCCGCCGAAGCCTCGAGACCGGCTTCGTCTACACGAGTCACGACCTGTCCGAGGATCTTCTCGACACGACGTACGCGATGCTCCGCGAGTTCTTCGAACTCGACGAGGCCACCAAGCGAGCATTCGTGGCCCCCGGAGCCCACGGCCAGACCGGCTACACCGGCCTGTTGGTCGAGACAGCGGCCTCCAGCGACAAACCGGACTGGAAGGAGATGCTCAACTGGTCGGCGCCGATCGCCGCTGGGCATCCACTCAGGACCAGGTTCCCAACCGCCTACCCCGACCAGTTGCTGCCCGAGTCCGCCGTGCCGGGCATCACCGACGTGCTCGATCGCTTCCACGAATCGATCGCGGACCTGCAACGGCGATTCCTGCGTGTGATCGCCGAGGGCATCGGGTGCCACGAAACGTTCTTCGACGACATGGTCGCCGACGGACCAACGTTGACGCGGGCGATCCGCTATCCCGCGATGTCGGAGCTCGGTGAAGACGGCCACGAATGGGCCGGCCAGCACGGCGACATCAACCTGATCACCGCCCTTCCTCGCGCCACCGCTCCGGGACTTCAGGTCCAAGTCGGCGACGACTGGGTCGACGCCACACCGCCGGACGACGCCGTGATCATCAACACCGGGATCATGCTCGAGCGGCTGACCAACGGCATCATCCCGGTCGGCTGGCACCGGGTGGTCGCAGCGCCGGGCTACGAAGGTGAGCGCTACAGCGTCGTTCAGTTCTGCCACCCCCGCCCGTGGACGATCTTGTCGCCGGTTCCCTCGTGCTGTACGCCCGACAACCCGCAGCGCTTCTCGGCGATCAGCGCCGAGCACGCCCTCGACGAGGTCCTCTACGAGATCAACCTGCTCGAGGACGCCCGGCGCGTCGGCTGACCTGCGCTGGGGAACCCGGGTCGGGTCGCGACGGGAGCGCTCAGGGCCGCATCATCGGCACGCTGAGCGAGGTGTCGTCACGCAGGGCGAGGTCGACCCAGATCGAGGTGGGCAGGTCGATCGGCGTCGTCCAGCTCACCGGGACCGAGGTCTGTCCGCCCGCGCCCGGTCCCCGTTTGTCGGACGGTGCCCATCCGCAGCCCTCGTTGGGATAGATCATCGCTGCCCACCCCGATGCGATCACCTCGCCGGTCGAGGTGATCTCCCATTCGGAGTCGATCTCGCGGTTGTCGTCGGTGGTTTCGACGACCACCGGGTCGAGTCCCGAGCCGTTCGGGAGTCCCGACCACGGCCCGATGCCGACCGAACACGCCTGGCGGAACAGCGCGTCGATGACCGGACCGTACGCGTCGACGGGCGTGCCGTCGAGGTCGGTGATCGTGAGACGGATGTGCGGAGCGATGGCATCGTCGGGGATCTGGACTGTCGCATCGGTTGGGACATCCGAGCGAATGCCGATCGGCAGTGGATCGGTGTCACCCATGAAGCCGAGGACCTGGCCGGCGCGCACGGTCCGGCCCACGGCGGCGAGCGAGGTCAGCCGGAGGTGGGCAGGCGCAGAACCGTCGTTCGTGCCGGGCGTGTCGTCGTTGAAGCCGGCGAGTTCGTAGCTTCGCCCGAACGTGTCGGTGATCGTGACCGAGATCGTCTCGCCGGGCTCGTCGACCACGCGGTGATCACGCCGTCGGCGACCGACAACACCGGTTGGAGCTTGACGCCGAAGACGATGCCTGGAGCCTCCTCGGCGCAGAGCCCGGCCGCCTCGATCTCCGCCGCGGTTGCGCTCGCACCGGCGTTCTGGACGGCGTCTCGAGCATCGCCACACTCGGGGGCGGCCAGTCGGGTCGGGCCGAGAACCGGGAACGCAATCGTGGCGTTTCGCTCGATGGCGGGTGTGGCCGGATCGACGGCTGTCTGGGGTGGCAGCTCGGGAGCGAACCCCATCCGCGCGAGGCCCTCGGCGAACGTCACGGGTCGCGGAATCGGCTGGCCCGAGAGAAACGACCACACGGCCAGCCAGCGCTGCTGGTACTCGCGGACGGTGAGCACGTTGCCGGCCGACGGCACCGGCACGATGTCCATCAAGCTGACGTCACGGGCCGCTCGCGGGTAGTACCACATGACGGGAACCATCGAGACGTCGTTGTCCCACTGCTCGAGGAATCGGTTGACATCGCTGGCGGCTCGTTCGTCCTGGATCACCGGCGGGGCGAGGTAGGCCTCGCTGTACCCGGCGTAGTTGTCCCAGGTCGAGGTGATGAACTGATACGCGCCCGAGGCGCGCCCCTTGTTCGGCGGGAGCGTGTAGTCGCCGCGTGACTCGAGGTAGCGGATGGTCGCGAGGATGTGGGCGATCTGGCTGGGATACGCGATCACGTTCTGGGGTGCCGGTGCAGCCGGGGTCGTGATGGCTGTCGTCGATGTGGTCGAGACCGTTGTCGAAGCTGCGGTCGGTGTCGCGGGTGCCGTTGTGGGCGTCCTCACGGAGGGCGCGGTGGTCGTCGTGGTGGTCGACGACGTCGTGGTGGTGGTGGTCGCTGTCGGCGACGCTGGTGGCAGGTCAGCCGCGACGGGGTCGTCGGCGTGCGCGACCGGTGTGGCGACCGCTCCGATCATTCCGGCGGCTGCGATCGCTGCGGCGATGCGTGCGCAGCGACCGGTGCGACGTCGCGCGCCGAGATCGTGGCGCGGAGCGTGGGCCACGCTCGTGGAACTCTCATCGGTCGGTGTCATTGCCATGAGTGGTATCGGCACGCGTCCCCGCCGGGTCAAGTGCGTTCTCACGACGCTAGTGCGCCTGCGCCGCTACCGTTCCGTGGTCGATGTCCGATGCCGTGACCGAACCGGTCGACCCCGATCTCCGAGCGAGTGGCGATGTCGCTCCGACCGGCGAACCCGACGGAGCCACTCGGCGACGTCGTGCTCGCCGTCGACGTCGGCGCAACGCATTTCCAGGCGGGTCTGGTCACCTCCCGCGGTGTCCTGATCGATCGGGCACGGGCACCGATCGAGGTCGACGTCGGACCCGAGTCGCAGTACACCGCGGTGGCGCTCATCGTCACCGAGATGCTCGAGCGAGCCGGGTCTCGGCACTCGGTGGTGGTTCGCGGACTCGGCCTCACCAGTGGCGGCCACGCCAGTCGAGGGCTCGAACTGGTGTCGCCGCTGAGCGTGCCGGGCTGGCGCGACTTCCCGTTGCGAGCCCGTCTCGAGGAGCTGTCCGGGCACGCCGTGCACGGCGAGCTCGATGCCAAAGGCGCTGGCGCTCGCCGAGGGTGGCTCGGTGCCGCTCAGGGCCAGCCGAACTTCTGCGCGATCACCGTGTCGGCCGGTGTCTCCGGCGGGATCATCCTCGACGGCGACCTGCTCGACGGGGAGTCGGGCTACGCCGGCCAGCTCGGCCACTTCATCGTCGAGCCCGGCGGACGACGCTGTGTCTGCGGCACACAGGGCTGTCTCGAAGCCGAGGCATCAGGACAGGCGATCGATGCCATCACGGGTCGGCCGGTGACCGAGCCCTCGTATCAGATCATGCAGCGCACCGGTGATCTCGTCGGACGGACCGCCGCGTCGATCTGCAACGCCTTCGATCTGTCGTTGGTCGTGGTCGGCGGGAGTGTGGCCCTCGGGATTCGGTTCGACGTTCTTCCATGCGGCGCAGGTGTCGCTCGACGACCACGCTCGATCTGCCCTACAGCAGAGGCGCTCGGATCACTCCGTCGCGACTCGGTGAGCAGGGCCCACTCGTCGGGGCGGGTGCGGTCGGATGGCGAGGACTCCGTCGAGCCCGTCGGCGCCGAACGGCGAGTTCCGCCTGGTCAGCCGCCGAACGCCCGGTAGAGGTATTCGGCGGGTCCGCGTCCGAATCGGCGTTGCCACCATGTGGCCAGGGCGATCGCCCCGATCCAGAACACCGGCGGCGAAGAGCAGTGCCGTCGACGTGCCGGCCGGCCGAACCCACTCGAGCCAGTCGACCACCAGATTGAACACGACGATGTGGAGGAGGTACAGCGACAACGTCAGCTGTCCGGCGCGTCGGAGCGGGTCGGTCGCCGCGGGGAACCGCTCGGCGAGCCAGTCGATGGCGACGTAGGCGAGCAACGCGGTGCCGAGGGCGCTCACGACGTAGACGATGCTGCGGTCGAGCGGGTTCGTCGACAACGCGACCATCTTGGAGATCGGTCGATGCCAGCCTCGACGCCAGCCCGGCGCCCGTCACCAGGACCACTCCGGTCGCTGTGGTTGCGACCCGCCACCACGACGTCGTGAGGACCCGGCCGAGCAGGATTCCCGCGCAGAGGAACGCGAACCATGGCATCAGCGGGTGGGTTCCGTTGATGAACACGTCGAACACGTAGCGGCGGATCGAATCGTCGCCCGGTGAGGTCAACCATGTCGTTGCGTGACCGCCACGGCTGCGATCGAACCTCCACCATCGCAGCGCTGCCGCAGCGACGGCGAAAACGGCGCCGGCGAGGAGGACCCACCTCGATCGCCACGTGAAGATCCCCGCTGCGAGCACGAACATCACGCCGTAGTAGACGATGATCGTCCCCGGCCAGATCTGCTCGAGCAGGAGGCCGAGGACGTACAGCAGCACGCCGCGTCGAACGAGGCGCCACCGCATCTCGGTGACCCGGGTCGGATCATCGATCGCCCGACGGGTGAGCAGTGTCACGCCGACCCCTGCGACGAGCACGAACGTGGCAGCGAACCGGGTCGACAGAGGCCCATCCCACGGATCGAACAGCTCGTCGAGCCACCCGGCCGACGAGTGGAAACCTCCTGCCTCGCGGTCGCGCAGGATCAGGTAGCCGTGGTAGTTCATGACGACGACGCCGATCAAGGCGACGGCGCGGACGACGTCGGGTCCGGCCAACCTGGCCGAGGGTGCGGTGTCGGTGAACGTCGAGCTCGGAACGCGCAGATCCACGGGCTCAGATCCAGTCGATGATGTCGACGGTCGTCATCGTCAGCGGTCGCTGCACGTCGACGCGGTCCCCGACACCGGGAACGGGATCGCCCTCGGGGACGAACGCCATCGAGGTGTGCATGTGGGGTGCCTCGTGGAGGGCGAGTCGTCGCTGCTCGTAGTGGAACGGACTACGCCCGTCGGGCAGTGGCGTGACCCCGTTCGCCGTGCCCGCACCGATCATCGCGAGATGACCGTCGCCGACGACGGGTTCCTGTCGGTACCCGGCGCGTTGGCCACCTCGCACCTGCCGGACTTCGAGCACGTCGGCGCTCAGCTGCAGCGTCGACTTGTCGCCGTGCCACAGGCTGGTGCCGAGCCGGAGGCGGTAGGTGTGCGTCGTCGGCAACGAGGCGTACGCGGGTGGATCGAGATGGCTCAGCCAGACGGGGAGGTCGGGGTCGACGCCGTCGAGGATCGCTCGGACCTCGTCGGCGTGGTCAGCCGACGAACCGGCGAGAGGCGGGTGGATGCTGACGCCGACGACGTCCAGTCCTCGACGCCGAGCGGTGTCGGTCAGGTCGGTGCCGCCCCCGTACCTGTGCATCGACGACTCGAGCTTGACGAGCACCCGGCCGTTCCATCCTTCGAGGCGATCGATGTGAGCCGGATTCCCGACGGTGAGGATGGGATCCGTCGAATCCGGTGCGATGAGTGTCGGCGTGAGGACGACCGCATGGAGCCTGTCGGGCAACCCGTCGAGTTCGTGCACCGTTCCGACCGCCACCGTGTCGCAGAACTCCGAGGCGAGGCGGGCGAGGGCGAGCCGTCCGAACCCGTAGCCGTTGCCCTTGACCACCGGGACGAGCCCGTCGACCGCGTTCGCCAGACGAGCCACGTGGGCCCGCCACGGACCGGTGCGAACGGTGAGTGTGATCGTCACCTCAGCGACGCTAGTGCTGCGTCGAGTCGCCCGAGTGGTGCCCGGAATTCGGGTAATCCCGAGTTTGTTGATCGGGATTATCGGCGATACTGTCCGGGCGGTGAACGTGCGAGCCCTGCTGAGCTTTCCCGACCCGGTCAACGAGACCTCGGCTCGCCTCGTCGCCGCGGGCGTCGTGGTCGAGGCAATCGTCTTCCTCGTGGTTCGCGAGTGGTGGGTGCTCGTTCCGCTCACCTACGGGTTTCTCGCCCGCGTGGCGACAGGTCCGACGCTGTCACCGCTCGGCCAGTTCGTCACACGGGTCGTCACCCCAACGGTGGAGAACGGGTTGCGGCGTCGGCGACCCGGATTCGCGTCGCGTCAGGTTCCAGGACGGCCGAAGCGCTTCGCACAGGCGATCGGCCTGCTCTTCACGGCGTCGGCGTCGTTCGCGTGGGCGCTCGGCGCCCCGACGGTGGCCCTGGTGCTGATCGGCCTGCTCATCGTCGCGGCAACCCTCGAAGCGGTCTTCGCGATCTGCCTCGGCTGCATCGCCTACAGCGCGATCTGGGGCTGCGCCGACTGCGATGACATCAGCGACCGGCTTCGGCGTGCCCTCGTCGAAGCCCGCGAGGAAGTCCCGGCGTCCACCGGTGCGGCAACGTTCACGCCCGTGACGGCTGACGTCCCGGCCATGCGCTGAGCCGCGGGACCATCGGCGCCAGCGTTCGCAGTCGACGCACGCCGGACCAGACCCCCCAGCCGTAGGCGAGATCGGTCGGGGCGCTCCTGATGTCGCTCAGCAGGCCGAGCGCCGCCCACCAGCGGGCCCGGCGCGACGCCAGCGCCACGATCGCCAGCATCGGCCACCAGACGCGGCGAGCGGCCTGCGCAACCTGTTGCCCGGCGAGGAGGTGACCACGGATCGCCAAACCGAGCGATGCGCGGGCGGGCACGTCGGGCAGCTTGCCGACCAACGCTGCGCTGCTGCCCACCCCCAGCGCCAGTGCGGCAGGCAGCCGACCGAGCAGCGCCAGCGACCATGTCGCTGCCGTCCAACCGTTGACGTGCAGCGGTGACAGTGCCCCCGGATGGCGCAGCGCCAGCGAGGCGGCCGAGGTGCCGTACTCGGCGTGTTGGCGCAGCCGCGCTCGCCACGAGTCACGCGGCTCGTGCCAGACCGTCACCGAGGGGTCGTAGCGGCAGTGCCACCCGGCCTCGTCGAGACGCCAGACCAGATCGACGTCCTCGCCGAAGCGCAGCAATTCGTCGAACCCGCCGATCGCATCGAACGCCTCGATTCGAACCACGAGCGCAGCGCCGGGCACGTAGCTCACGCGAGTTCCGGCGCGGACCCGAGCCGGCTCGTCGCCGAGATCGAGCGGCGAACGCTCCTCGCCGTGGACCCGCGGTGCGACCAGGGCGACCCGCGCGTCGTCGAAGTGCCAGAGCAGCTCGGCCACCCAGTTCGGATCCGGCGTGGACACGTCGGCGTCGAGGAACGCGACGAGGGGCGTTCCGACCAGTGATCGTGCCGCATTACGGGCCGCTGCCGGACCGCGGTTGCTGTCGAGGCGCAGTCGAGCGCCGACGATCGGCGGAACGGATCCGTCGTCGATCGTGATGCGCCCGTCGTCGTGCGCGACGCCTCCGAGTTGCGGAGTCACGACGCTGACGTCGTCGACATCGAACCGCGGAACGCTGCCGGTGATCCGGACCGGATGGACGCCGCCGGCGTCGGCGAGTCGATCGGTCAACGCTGATCGCCTGCACCTCGCAACCGGTCTCGATCTGCTCGACCACCGCAACGCCACCCGGCGTCAATCGGAACAGGCGCAGCGGCGAACCCGCCAGGACCACGTTGCCGAAACGCTGCCATGACGCATCGACTCCGAACCGCACGTCACGTGTCCGAGCTGGCAGGGCCGTCCGAGGTCGCAGCGAGTCCTGAGCCGCCGGGGCCGAGCGGTCGCCAGCGCTCGATCTGGTGAACGAGGTCGTCGACGAACGCCGAGATGAAGCGCTCACCCTCTCCACCGGATGCTCCGTCGGGGTCGCCGAGAACGCCGCTGCTGCTCACCGCGCGAACGCCTCGGTCGCGCAGGTCGGCCATCGTGGCGTCCGACCCCGGGCGCGGCCAACTCCAGGCGTACCAAGCCCGGATCGATCGCCAACATCATCGACGTCTCGATCCGCCCGGCGTGGAGATCGGCGGGTCCACCGTCGCGGCGCTGCGGCCACGACGGTGACCAGGCAAAGGCGCGACGCCCCTCTGCGGTCACGATCGCGACGGCCTCGGAGATGGCCGCATGATTGCCGCCGTGGCCGTTGACCAGCACCACACCGGCGGCCCAGTCGGCGCTGCGCACCAACTCGACGAACACCGACGTCGTGACCTCGGAACCGATCGACAGGGTGCCCGGGAAGTCGGCGTGCTCACCCGATGCGCTCACGCTGATCGTCGGACCGATCATCAGCCCGTCGGTGTGGTGGACGGCTCGACCGGCGAGCTCCTCGGCGATGATCGTGTCGGTGGCCAGCGGGAGATGGGGGCCGTGCTGCTCGGTCGAACCGACGGGAATCAGCACGATCGGCGCCGGTGCCTCGTCATCGGTGCGGCGGGTGATGCCGGCGACCTCCGGCCAGGTCGCGTCGCCCAGTCGCATCTCGATGCCTCAGTCGGTCCCGGGCCGCTCGGACGCAGGAGCGTCGAGATAACCCCAGTCGCGGAGTTGGCCGAGGATCTTCGAAGCTGCCGCCGGGGGATCGAGCGTGACCAGTTCGGCGTGCATCTCGCCCCCGCCGATGTCGAGAATTTGACGAACGCGGTCGAGCGAGCCGCCTGCGGGAGCCGGCACCACCCGGGCGCGTGGGCGGTACGGGTGGATCTCTGCTTCGGGAAGTCGACCGTGCGGTCCTCGAACGACGTCGACCGGGGCGGTGCGAGCGGCGAGCGATGCCGCCAGGGAGGCACGCCGCAACGAGGCTGCCGATCCCTCGACCGACAGGACTGCCGGCGCTGTGACGTCGAGGATCTCGCGTCGACCGCCGTCGAGACGACGAACGACGCGCAACACGCCCGAATCGTCGTGCGACGACGTGTCGACCTCGAGCAGTCCCAGTGCTTGGGCACTCGACAACTCGCCGGCCAGGAACGCGGGGACCGAGCCGGTGCCCCGGTCGAGCGAGTAGTCGCCGCACAGGACAAGATCCCGGTCGCCGAGATGCTCGGCCAGTGCGATGGCAACGACGTGACTGTCGAGTTCGGTCGACGCGTCGAGGCGGACTGCCGATGTCGCCCCAGCGGCGATCGCGTCGCGGAGGACCTCGTCCGCGCTTGCTGGACCGAGACAGATCACCATGACCTCGACCTCGGCTCCGAACGGGGCGTCCGCGCCAGCCTGGTCGGCGATGGTCAAGGCGACTTCGAGCGCTGCTTCGTCGGCCGCGGACACACCCGACCATCGATGGTCGGCCTCGCGCTCGCGATCGAGCGACACCCACTTCCAACAGACGGCGATCTTCACGAGGCGGTCATCCCGCTCGGTCAGGTTCGCTTGAAGACGACACCGTGGCCGCCCTCGGGATAGGTCCAGGTGATGGCGCCCTCCTCGTTGCACACGAGGTAGCACGTGCCGCATTCGAAGCACTGCTCGTAGTTGAACAGGATGCCGCCGTCGCTCGTCGGCACGAACAGGTTGGCCGGGCAGGCCACGACGCAACCACGGGTCGAGCAGTCGGCGCAGATCTCGTCGTCGACGGTGATGTGGGCACGCTCGTGGATGTCGAATCGGGTCGTGCCGATCAGGTCCTCGAACGACAGCTCGGGCCAGCGCTCGGTCATCCGAAACTCCGCAATCCGTCGAGCGCGTCGCTCGCGAGATCCTTGAGCTTGACGCCGGCGCGCTTGCGTTCCTCGTTGAGGATCCGACGCAACCCGGGCTTGGGTGAGGGGTTGTCGACGCGGAACATGCGCTCCACCGTATTGGCGATCATGTGCGGATAGAGGTGCTGGACTCGGTCCGACAACACGAGCGACGGCGCCCGTCGCAGCTTGCGGTGGTCGCGCAGCACGAACGTGTCGTTCAGTCGACGCTCGTATCCGGCCAACCCCACCGCGGAGGTGTCGTTCACCGCCAGCGCTTCCGCCGCGGCCTCGGCTGCGTACATCCCGCTGGCCATGGCGAAGTTCACGCCTTCGAGCCAGATGCCCGCCGCGAGGCACATCGCGGCTGCGTCACCGGCGACAGCATCCCGTCGCCGGTCATCTTCGGCATCATCGCCAGGCCGGCCTCGGGGATCACGTGGGCCGAGTACTCCTTGATCTCGCCGCCCTCGACGAGCGGGGCGATGCCCGGGATGTGCCTTCAGGTTCGCGATGATCTCCTCCGGCCGGAGCTTCTGCGCTGCCAGTCTGGGCAGCTTCAGGACGACGCCCACGGCGAGCGTGTCGAGGTTGGTGTAGACGAAGCCTCCACCGTTCACGCCCGACGTGCCGCCGAGGATCTCGATGTCGACGCCCTCGCGGTCGCGGACGCCGAAGCGCTCGTCGATCACGTGCTTGGGCAGGGCGATGGTCTCCTTGACGCCGACGGTGTAGTTGGCTGCGTCGACATCGCCGTACAGACCGGCCTCCTTGGCGAGGAAGCTGTTGACGCCGTCGCACGCGATGACGAGACGAGCGCGCAGGTCGCCGTCGGGGCGATCGGTCGTGACGCCGACGACGTGGCCGCGCTCGTCGCGCAGCAGGCCGGTGGCGGTGGTGGAACACACGAGCTGAGCGCCCTCGGCCTCGGCCTTGCTGGCCAACCAGTGGTCCCAGTCGGGACGGTAGGCGGTGGCGCCGTTGTACGGCGGCTGGCCCCAGTTCGCGGACCGGAAGTCGACCGTGAGAGCCTGGGTGTCGGTGAGCACCATCGTCGATCGACGCGTGACCCAACGCTGGATCGGTGCCTCGTTCCACCACTCGGGGTGCAGTTGGTCGAGGATGCGTGGGTACACGACGCCGCCGTACATGTTCTTCGACCCGGGGAACGAGCCCCGTTCGAGCAGGATCACCGAGTAGCCCTGACGGGCGAGCACGGTCGCCGCAGCCGACCCGGCCGGCCCCGCCCCGACCACGATGGCGTCGACCGCCGGAGTTGTCGTCGCCTCGCTCATGAGTCGGCTCCTCGTAACGTTTGGTGTCTGACACCAATCGTTGCGTCCGAGGAGGCGAAGGAGTTCGTCGAGGGTCGCGTTGGCGTCGGCGACGATGGCCAGATCCGACATCGACATCATCGGACAGTGCGGATCGGTGTTCACGCTGATGATGTGATCGGGGTGGCCGAGGCCGCTGGTGTGCTGCACCGCACCGCTGACCCCGAACGACAGGTACAGCTCAGGATCGATGACCACGCCGGTCGTGCCGATCTGACGGTCGTGATGTACCCAGGATCGGTCGGTGATGACACGGGTGGCCCCCATCACTCCACCGATGGCACCGGCGAATCGGTCGAGTTGTACGAATCGGTCGCTGCTCTCCAGCCCGGCTCCGCCGCCGACGATCCGGGCGGCTTCGGTGAGATCCATCGTCTGCACGTCGGGCGGTAGCACCTCGACCACATGGGCGTCGTGCACGGCCGCCGGTGTGTCGAGGTCGAGGTGGTGGACCACCGGTGGCGTGCCGAGATCCAATCCTCCCCGGGTGCCGGGTTGGAGCGTGGCGACGAACGGGCCGGTGGGACGGAGTTCGTGGAGTTCGAGCCCACCACGGCGTGCGACGCGGACCCGGTGCTCACGAACCTCGGTTGCACCGGCCAGGAGCGGCCGTTCGAGGGCCGCAGCCAGACGGGGTGCGAGATCTCGGCCGTCTGGTGCGTGGGGGAGCACGACGATGTCGTTGTCGGGAAGCTCGGCGATGACGGGCGCCAACATCGCGGTCCAACGACCGATCTCGACGGGCCCGAGCTCCGCGAGGAACACATCGGATGCGATGCCGTCCACGTCCGCGTCGATGGTTGCCGAGCCGGCGATGACGACTCGTCCACCAGCCTCTGCGATCGCGTCGAGGGCGCCCGAGGGGAGCACGCCGTCGCGAACCGGGACCAGAGCGATCATCCGTCCAGCGTACGGTCGACGCCGTCGGCGTGCGCAATCACCGCGGAGGTCGAGTCGGCGCTGCCGGTCGCCCCCCGATCCCGTATCCAGCGAATGATCTCGACGATCGCAGTGATCGACAGGGCGACGCCGAACGCCAGCCAGAACGCCAGTGCGTGGTTGTCCTCGAATGCCTGCCCGAACAGATAGCCGAGACCGGCGGCGTAGGTCGCCCAGACGAGCCCGGCCACCGCTACCCACGCGGCGAACCACAGTCGAGGTTGCTGGGTGATGCCGGATGACACCGTGAGGATCGTGCGCCCACCAGGGATGAACCGCGCGGTGATCAGCAGCATGCCGCCTCGCTTCTTGATCTGGAGGCCGGCGGCGTCGATTCGTGCCGCCCGGTTCGGCTTTCGCGCAGCCCACGCCCGGACACGAGGCTCGAATTTGTCGCCGATCGCATAGGCGAGGTTGTCGCCGAGGAACGCACCGACTGCACCTGCCAGGATCACGAAGGCCAAGGTCTGGTTGCCGGCACCGGCCGCGACGCCACCAGCGATCACCGTGGTCTCGCCGGGGACGATGGGGAGCACGGAGTCGAGCAGTGCCACCGAGAAGATGATCAGCAGGAACCACCAGTTCGCCGAGAACTCGTCGAGCCACTCGCTGATGTCCGTGATGATGTTGGCGACGATGCCGACCATGAGGTTTCGACGCTAGCGGCCGGCGTGGACGCGCAGCCCCCGATTCGTTGCCGGGCGCGGCGCCCAGGCGGGCGATGAGCGAAATGCGCCTATGCGGTCGGTTCGCTCATCGCGGGTGGGTGGCTCAGGCGGGCGATGAGCGAAATGCGCGTATGTGGTCGGTTCGCTCATCGCTGCGCTGGTGGGTGTGGTCAGGGGCTGACGGTGATGCGGACGCGGGCCCGTTCGTCGGCCGCAGAGGCGGCGATCACGAGGTCGTACTCTCCCGGTTCGATCATCCATGCGTTGGTTGCGGTGTCCCAGTGATGGAACGCCTCGGGGCCGAACTCGAGGGTCGCCTCGGCGGTGGAACCGGCGGGGACCACCAACTTCTCCCAGGCCTTGAGTTCCTTGGGCGGTCGGACCGCCGACGGCGCCACCGGCGCGACGTACCCCTGGACGACCACGGTCGCATCACGATCGCCCGTCGCCGTGACCGGAACCGAGACGCTGATGTGGTCGCCGACGGCGATCGATCGGGTCGACGTGGTCGGTGATCCCCAGGCGGCGCTCCCGTAGCTGAGTCCATGACCGAACGGAAACCGTGGCCGGACGCCACGGGCGTCGTAGCCGCGGTAGCCCATGAACAGGCCCTCGCCATACCGCTGGGTGCCCGCCCCGGTGCTGTCGTGGTCGGGGGCGTGGTGCAGATAGGCGGGATGATCGGTGAGTCGAGCAGGGATCGTCGTCGGCAGTCGACCGCCAGGGTCGGCGACGCCGAGCAGCACGTCGAGGAGGCCTTCGGCCTGCTCCTGTCCGGCGAAGAACGACGTGAGAATCGCTCGCGCCGAACCCGGATCCTCCGGATCGGCCCAGTCCATCGTCACCGGCGAGCCAGCATTCACGATCACCACCGTGTTCGGGTTCGCCGCGACGACGCGCCGAACGAGCTCGTCCTGGCCGCCGGGCAGATCCATCGTGGCGCGGTCGTGGCCTTCGGTCTCCCACTCGTCGTTCGTTCCGACCATCACGACGGCCACATCCGCGTCGGCGGCAGCGGCGATGGCCCGGTCCATCAGATCGGCGGGCTCGGGTGGGCGGATCCCGACGCGGATGGCGGCGAACCCGTTGCCGGAAGCAGTCGCGAAACCGACGTAGAGCGGCACCGCTTCGCCGGCGCGGCACTCCATCTCGTGTGTGATCTCGACGCTCCCGTAACCGAAGAATTCCTCGCTGCGCGGCAGCGACATGTCGCGGTCGGCGAGCACCTCCCGCAACCCGTCGCCGGTATCGACCGCCACCGTCATCGGGCCGGTGGTCACGACGCCGATCGTGTGTGGCCCGTCGACAGTGGGGACGAACGACCCCTCGACACGAGCGGAGAACTTCCGAGGATCGACACCTTCGGGAAGCGAGCCGAAGAACCGCACGAGCGTGGTCGGCGTCCGCTGCTCGAGGACGGACTGGCGCGTCCAGTCGCTGCCGTTGACAAACGAAACGGTGAGGCCGCGCTCGCCGGTCGGACCGACCAGTTGGTCTTTGCGAACCACCGGAGTGAGACGATCGATACGGACGCCGGGCTCGTAGGTGACCGTGGCACCGGTGGTCGTGTCGGGCCCGATCCGATCGGTGACCGCAGCCAGCAACGTTCGGTGACCGAGCGGGGTGAGGCTGGCCGAGCCGCCGCCCATGCACCGGTCGATGTCGGCGTTCGGACCGATCACGGCCACCCGTCGGAGCCTCGACGGGTCGAGGGGGAGCACCGGAGAGGTGCCGGTCGGGCCGGGACTCGGCTCGTTGCGGAGCAGCACGGTTCCGGCGACCGCGGCACGACGGGTCAGGGCGCGCTCGGCTGGGTCATCGATCGACTGCTCGTCGACGTCGGCGGAACGTTCGTCGGCGCGGACCCGGTTCGCCAGGACGAGCAGGTTGCGTACCAGGCGGTCGACCTGTCGCTCTTCCACGTCGCCGCGCTCGACCGCCGCGACCAGTTTGTCGCCGTAGATCCGCACGGGTCCTGGCATCTCGAGGTCGAGCCCGGCGTTCGCGGCCGGCGCGGCCTCGTGGACGCCGTACCAGTCGGAGACGACGAACCCGTCGAAGCCCCATTCGTCGCGCAAGATCTCGGTGAGCAGTCGCCGGTTCTGGGCGGCGTGCTCGCCGCCGACCTTGTTGTACGAGCTCATGATTCCCCAGGCCTGCGCGTCCTTGACGGTGCGCTCGAACGGACGGAGGTACAGCTCGCGCAGCGTGCGTTCGTCGACGTCGACGTCGACCGTCATCCGCTCGACCTCGGTGTCGTTCGCGGCGAAGTGCTTCACCGTCACCGCCACGTCGTTGGACTGGACGCCGCGAACCCAGGCCGAAGCGAGCGCGCCCGTGAGTTCCGGGTCCTCGCTGAAGCATTCGAACGTGCGCCCGCCCAACGGCGTGCGGTGCAGGTTGACGGTGGGCCCGAGCACGATGTGTGAGCCCTTTCGCACCGCTTCGGTCCCGACCAGCGCGCCGAGGGCGGCGACGAGTTCCGGATCCCACGTGGCGCCGGTGGTGATTCCCGACGGCAGCACGACGCCCGGGGTGCCCGCGCCGCCGTGTCCTTCTCCCCGGACGCCGTTGGGCCCGTCGGACATCTTCATCTGCGGTACTCCGGCGTCCGGGAACGCTTGCGTCCGCCACGTTGTCTGCCCGGCGACCAACCGGCACTTGTCGACGAGTGAGAGTGCAGCCATCGCCGCGTCGATGTCGATCACCGCCCGAGTGTGGCAGACCCCGTTCCACGATGTGCGAGTCGCATCGTGGACGTCTACACCGCTGCGCCGGCCCGTTCGCCTTCGACGACTGCGGCGTGGGCTCGGCGGGGAGCGACGCAGTCGCCGACCCGCTCGACACTGACGCCGGTGGCCTTCAGGTCGAGGTAGAGCCACTCGACCGGGTGGGCGTGGACAGCGAGGACCACCCAGTCGGGCGTGCGTGTGACGTTCGTGCCCGTCGGGTGGTGCAGAAGGGTGAGCGTGCGGCCGTCCATGCCCATCGGCACGAGGTCGGTGGTCTGCACGATCCCCTTCTCGCCGGCGCGGATCCACCAGTTCTCCATGTCGAGGGTGATTCCGAGATCCTGTCCGACGACCATCCCCTGGGTGACCACCTCGACGTTGCAGCCGCGATCGGCGAGCACTTCGGCGGTGGACGTCGCATGGTGGAAGCCGATCTCGTCGATGACGACGACGTCACCGAACGGCTGCACCGAACCATCGAGGACGTGGCGGACGTCGACGACGTTCTCGGCATCCTCCGGCACCCAGGCGGGGCGTGCGGCCTCGGCGCCGGTGGCGATGATCACATGGTCGGGCCGTTGCTCCTCCACGAGGCCCGGCCAGACACCGACGCCGTACTCGAACTCGACGCCGAGGCGCCGACATTCGGTGAGCTGGTTGCGGATCATGTCGCCGAACTCGGCCCGATTCGGCACCGACGCGGCGAGGCGAACCTGGCCCCCGGCAACCTCGTCCTTCTCGTATACGGTCACCTGGTGGCCGTTGCGGCGAGCCGCGATCGCCGCCTGCAGGCCCGCTGGTCCGGCGCCGACAACCATCACCGACTTCGGCTTCGAGGTCAGTCGCACGGCGCCGACGCCGTCGGACTCGCGGCCGGTACGGGGGTTCTCGATGCAGCCGAGCCAACGGTTGAGGCCCATCCGGCCAACGCACTCCTGGTTGCAGGACAGGCACAGTCGGGTCTCGTCGGTGGCCCCCGCACGGGCCTTGGCGACGAAGTCGGCGTCGGCGATCTGACCCCGAACGACGCCGACCAGGTCGCACTGACCCTCCGACAGCGCCCGCTC
Source organism: Ilumatobacteraceae bacterium (assembly GCA_963698435.1). Lineage (GTDB taxonomy): Bacteria > Actinomycetota > Acidimicrobiia > Acidimicrobiales > Ilumatobacteraceae > Sva-07. The sequence goes on from CAVOQV010000018.1 coordinate 433,969, forward strand.
GGCCTGCAGCGGGTCCTTGAACCGACCGACGCCGACGACGGGGAGATCGACCGCCTTGCGGATCGCCGAGGGGATGAACATCGCGTACCCGGGCGGGATGTGCATGGAGGCTTCGATCATGAACAGGCTCGCCGTGGCCACGCCGATCGAGGTGTTGATGTAGTCGACCTGCCCGGTGGCCTCGACGATCTCGGCGATCCGGACCGCGTCGTCGATCGTCGTGCCGTGCTCGATCAGCTCGTCGCCGCAGATCCGCACCCCGAGCGCCATGCCGCGCCCGATCTCCTTGCGGACCGCTGCGACGATCTCGACGAGCAGCCGGGTCCGGTTCTCGAGCGACCCGCCGTAGTCGTCGGTGCGGTGGTTGGTGGCGGGGGAGAGGAAGCCACGCACGATCGAACTGTGCGAGCACTGCAGCTCGATGCCGTCGAAACCGCCCTCGGCGCAGTGCTCCGCGACGAGCGCATACCCTGCGACGATCTCGTCGATCTCGGCGTGAGTGACGGCCTTGGGCACCTCGCGGAAGAGTGGATCGGCCACCGGCGACGGGCCCCAGACCGGAAGGCGCGAGTACATCGACGACGCTTGGCCGCCGTTGTGGTTGATCTGCGCGAAGATCGGCACCCGGTGGCGGTGGACGGCCTCGGTGATCTTCCGGTAACCGGGGATCACCTCGCGGTGGAAGCCGTGGATCAGCTTCTCGTAGGGCCAGTCGGTCGGATGTGTCGAATGCTCCTCGGTGATGATCAGCCCGGTGCCACCGGCGGCGCGGGCGCCGTAGTACGCCGCATGCTGGTCCGTCGGAAGGCCATTGCGTGCGTAGTTCGTGAGGTGCGCGGAGAACACGATGCGATTGCGCACCTCGACAGGGCCGAGCTGCTGCGGGGTCCAGAGGTACCGGTACGCCATGCCGTGCCAACGGTACCGCGTGATCAGTTGCGCATGCTCAGTCCGCCGGGCCCAGCACGTGACGATTTCACCGGGGTTCTGCCCCGCGGTGGAATCGGTGCGGCGAGCAACCCGTGTCGTCAGGTCGGCGGGCCGGCGAGGACGCGATCGAGGTGGCGTTCGAAGGGGACCGTCGGGTCGTCGAGCGAGTCGATCCACCAGGTCATCCCGCCATCGACGAGGCGCCCGATCTTGTCCGTGGTCTCCGCGTCGTCGGCCTCCGGGCTGCGGTCGATGAAGCACGCCTCGAACGGATCGTCCGGCTCGCGTCGTGCTCGGACGGCGGCGATGCAGTCGGCGAATTCGTCGACCGAGAGGTAGCCGCCGGCCTTGGCGACCGGCCAGACACCGTCGAACCGGGCGGCGCGGCGGAACGGGGCGCCGCCCGGCCACCCCCCGGCGACCCAGATCGGGATCCGGCCGTGCACCGGCGCGGGACGGAACTCGACGTCGTCGAGCGTCACCACATCGCCTTGGTACGAGACCGCCTCGCCCGACCACAACAGCTGCAATGCGTCGAGCGATTCGTCGAGCAACTTCGCGCGACGCCGCGGGTCGGCGTCCTCACCGAATCGCGTGAACTCGTCGTCGGGAGCACCGAGGCCGACGCCGAGCCGCAGGCGTCCGCCGCACAGCCGGTCGAGGGTGACCGACTGCCGTGCGACCACCGAGACCCGGCGCCGGGCGAGCGGCGTGACCATCGGGCCGAGGATCATCCGTTCGGTCGACATCGCAACCGCCGCCAGCGACACCCACGGGTCGACCATCGGCTGCCAGGGCTGACGACGGATGACGTGATCCCACAGGAAGAAGCCATCCCACCCCGAGGCTTCCGCGGCGGCGGCGAGTTCGGCGAGGCGCCGCGGGTCGGCGAAGTCGCCTCCGTTGGGGACGCCCAGCCCGAACTTCGGTGCCGTCACTGGTTGTCCGCCCGCCGGTAGATCGACACGTGTTGGGCGCTGTCCTCGGTGAACGGCGTGCCGTTCATGTCGCCGAGCCGGATATCGAGGCGCAAGCCGGCCTCAGCGGCCATGGCGTCGAGTTGGATGGGCGTGGCCCATCGAATCGACCACGGCCGCAATCGCACGCCGCCACTCTCCGAGAACTGGACGAACTGTCCTTCGGCGAGCTGCTCGTCCGGACGGTTCACCGACACCGACAACACGACCTGGTCGATCGACATCGCCTTCACTGTCACCTCCGACGACCCGTCGGACGCATCGGCGTGGGGAACGAACGCCTCGACGACGAAGACGCCGTCGGGAGCGAGTCGTTCGACGACGTGCTGGAACAGGCGCGGTTGGTCCTGCTCGCCGAGCAGGTTGAAGATCGTGTTGTAGGCGACCAGCACCGCGTCGAACGGCCCGGCGGGGAGCTCGACGGCGATGTCTCCGAGGATCGCGTCGACCGTCCCGGCAGTGTCGCGCTCGCGCAGCTTGGCGAGCATTGCCTCGCTGCTGTCGATGCCGACGACCTGCAGACCGGCGTTCGCCATCGGCACCGCGAGCCGGCCGGTTCCCACGCCGAGTTCGAGCACCCGCCCGTCGCCTCCCGCGAGATCGACGATGCGCGTCACGGTCGCATCGACGTCGGTGACATCGGCGTACCACTCGTCGTACACGTCGGCGAACCCCTCGCCGTAGGACCGATGGTCGTATCCGCGCACCCGCCCGAGGCTATTGCCCCGTGTCACATCTGGTGTCAGACACCAGATGTGACACCCACCTCGCAGGCCTGACCACGGCTGCACTCGGTAGCGTGGCGGAGGTGACGGAGCCGGCCATCACCTACCTGGACCATGCTGCGTCGACGCCGATGCGCGCCGAGGCCGTCGAGGCGATGATGCCGTATTTGTCCGAGCTCTACGCCAACCCGTCGGGCTCGCATCGTTTCGCCCGGCAGGCACGTCAGGCCGTCGACGAGTCCCGCGACACCGTTGCCCGAGTCGTCGGCTGCCACCCGAACGAGGTCGTGTTCACCGGCTGCGGCACCGAGAGCGACAACATGGCGATCACCGGTGCGATCGCCCGCCGCGGCGGCGTCGCGGTCTGTCCGGCCGTCGAGCACCATGCGGTGTTGCACGTCGTCGAGCATCTCGGCGAGCGGGGACGGGTGATCGGCGTCGACTCCGTCGGGAGGGTCGATCTCGACGAACTCGCCGCCGTACTGGATGCCACGCCTGGTGTCGCGATCGTCAGCGTCATGGTCGTCAACAACGAGGTGGGCACGATCACCGACATCGCCGCCGTCGCCCGTGCCGTGCGCCGCCATGCGCCTGGCGCGTTGTTGCACACCGACGCCGTCCAGTCCGTCTGTTGGCTCGACCTGCGCGACGTCACGCCTCATGTCGACCTGCTGTCGCTCAGCGCGCACAAGTTCGGAGGTCCGAAGGGTGTCGGCGTGCTCGTCGAACGTGGCGGCCCGAGGATCGATCCGTTGATCGTCGGGGGAGGACAGGAGCGCGACCGTCGCAGCGGCACCCACAACACGGCCGGCATCGTCGCCGCCGCTGTGGCGCTCGACCTCGCCGATCGTGAGCGAGCCGTCGAGAACGTTCGCCTCGCCGACCTCCGGGACGCTCTGGTGTCCGGTCTCCAGGGTCGCCTCGACGACGTGATCGAGACCGTGCCGCGAGAGCACAAGGTCGCCGGCTCGGCCCACGTCTGCATCGCGGGCATCGAGTCCGAAGCGTTGCTGTTCCTGCTCGACGAGGCCGGTGTCTGCGCGTCCGCGGCGTCGGCGTGTGCGAGCGGTGCCATGGAGCCATCGCACGTCCTCGCCGCAATGGGCGTCGACCGGTCGGCAGCGCTCGGGGCGCTGCGACTCACGCTCGGACGCACCACCAGCGCTGCCGACGTCGAGCGGGCGATCGAGGTGATCGGCTCCTCGGTCGATCGACTGCGTCGCCGCTCGCCTCGCGACACGATCGCGAGCGCATCGTGAAAGTGATGTGCGCGATGAGCGGCGGCGTCGACTCGTCCGTTGCTGCGCTGCTGCTCCAGCGCGCGGGACACGAGGTCGTCGGGGTCACGATGAAGCTCTGGGGTGGCGACAGCGACACCGGCTGTTGCTCGGTGTCCGACGTCGACGACGCCCGTCGCGTCGCTCAGCAGCTCGGCATCGATCATCTCGTGTTCAACTTCGGTGAGGACTTCGACGAACACGTCGTGGCTCCGTACATCGACGCGCACACCCGTGGCATCACCCCGAACCCGTGCATCGAGTGCAACCGGTCGGTGAAGTTCGCTCGTCTCGCCGAGCGTGCCGACCTGCTCGGCTTCGACGCGGTCGCCACCGGCCACCACGCCAACGTCGGCCGGTCCGCCGACGGCCGCTACACGCTCGAGCGTGGCTCGGATTCGGCGAAGGACCAGAGTTACGTCGTCCACATGCTCGACCAGGCGCAGCTCGCCCGGACGATGTTCCCGGTCGGCGGTATGCAGAAGTCCGATCTGCGAGCGCTCGCTGCGTCGATCGACCTCCGTACCGCCACCAAGCCCGACAGCCAGGACGTGTGCTTCATCACCTCCACCGGTGGCCGTACCTCGTTCCTCGGCGAACGGATCTCGTTCCGCTCCGGCACCGTCGTCGACACCGCCGGCGAGCGTCTCGGCGAGGTCGAGTCGGTCGAGTTGGTCACCGTCGGTCAACGCAAGGGGATCGGCCTGCCCGGTGGTGGTCCGAAACGGTACGTCCTCGACGTCGACAGCGAGTCGGCGACCGTCACGGTGGGCACCGACGCCGATCTCCTGCGCGACGATCTCGTCGTCGACCAGATGAGCTGGGTCGACGCTCCCATCGAGGGTCGGGTTCTCGTGCAGTGCAGCGCCCACGGTCGAGCGATGCCCGCCACGATCGCCGACAACGACAGCTCGATCGTCGTGCACTGGGACGAGCCGCAGCGTCGGATCGCTCCCGGCCAGAGCGTCGTCGCCTACGACCCGACGAACACCCGGGTTCTCGGCGGCGGCATCTGCCGCTGAACGCCTACGACACCGGCAGGCCGCGGGCGCGGGCCGATCGCAGGGCCCGGCCGGGACGGCTCGGTGCGATCAGGAACGAGCGCAGATGGATTGCCCTGCCGTTCGGTTCGGCGGGAGTGAACGCAAACACCGCAGTCACCGATTCCGTGGTTGTGATCTCGACCGCGTAGCCGCTGGCCGGGCCGGTCAGATCGGCGGCCTGGGTGTCGGCAGGGGCCAGGCCGATCGACGCTACTTGGGCCCTGCGCAGCGGGAACGTGTCGGCGAGCACCACCGGATCGTGAACCACGACACCGGCCGGGACGAGCACGAACCACCGCAACGACAGCCGATGCCATCGGGGCCCGAGCAGCACGACGCCCGCGATTGCCAGGAGGGTCAGCAACACGCCGCCGATCCACGACTCGGCGGCGAGCAGGAGCGGTCCGGCGAACAGTGCGGTCGCCCAGAGGATCCACGCAACGATCGCAGCCAGGCCGGCGCCCACCGGGAACCGCAACGGGAAGCGCTCCTCGTCGCCGTAGGCGGACGCCTGGACCCACTGGCGCCCGAACTCGGCGGTCATCGCTGCTGCGAGAGCGATGATCGCCGGCCCTCCGAGCAGCACCAGATCGACCGCTGTCGCGCCGCCGAGCCCCGCTGCGATCGTGGCTACCATCGCCAGCGGTACGGCGACTCTGACGATCGTCAGCGACCGGACCGAGGCGATCGCCAACCCGAGTGCAGCAACTGCCCACAGGCCCCAACCGCCGATCGCCGCCGTCCACGCCACGGTCGAACTCCGACCGTCGATCGCCGACTCGACGGCGCTGCCGCCGACGACAGCGACCACCACCCAGGCGATCCGAGCCACCCACGGGGTGAACCCTGCCAGCCGGTCGATCGGTTCGTCGTGAGCAGTCGACATCCACACAGGTTGCCGCCGAAACCGGCGATCGCGACCGCTCGACCCCTGGGGTCGGTCGAGGGTCGCATCGAGTCCCGGAGCGTGACGCCTGACCGCTGCCCGTCCGAGGAGTGGATTCGGCCGCACCTCGCGCAGCATGGAACGATGCAGAGAACCCAGATCGGCGCCCGCCGGGCTGGCAGAGTATGGGGATCGCCGATGGGAGGTGTGCAGTGAGCGAGTACGAGGTCGGCGTCCGCACCCACGCCGCTGCTCGCGTCTCGTTCGCCGACGGCGCCACCGCCGGGGCCGGCAGCCTTCCGCACCTCGATCCCGCGGCTGCGGCCGCGTTCGCCATCGGCGAGTTCGACATTGCGACGATTCCGACGATGCCTCGTCGGTCGTCCAGCGAGTTGATGCTCGGTCAGGCGCTCGTCGGCGTGAAGGGTGTCACGGTCGAGAGCGATGGAACCATCGCCGTCGACCCGGCATCGGTGAAGCCGTTCGCCTCGATCTCCACCGACTTCGGTCACGAGGCGTTCATCGGCCTGCGAGCATTCCTCGACCTTGCGGCCAAGGTGCGCCTCGACGGTGCCGCGGTCAAGTGGCAGTTCGTCGGGCCGGTCACCCTCGGCGTTGCGCTCCACCGGGCCGGACTCGACCGCGAGCCAGCGTTCGACTTGGCCCTGTCGACCGTCCGCGGTCGCCTTGCAGCGCTCTCCGATGTCGTCACCGACGCGCTGCCGAACTCGCGTCAGATGGTCGTGCTGGACGAGCCGTGGTTCGCCGAGCTGATGCAACCCGGCTTCCCGATCCCACCGGACGAGGCCATCGATCGGATGTCGAGTGCGATGGCCGCGCTCCCCGCCACGACGGTCGCCGGCGTGCATTGCTGTGCGCCGTGCGACGTCGCGACGTTGCTGGCGTCCGGGCCGAACGTCGTGTCGCTGCCGGTCGCGCCGGGTCTGGTCGACTGGGTCGGCTACCTCACCAGGTTCCTCTCCGACGGTGGGGTCATCGCGTGGGGTGTCATCCCCACCGACGGGCCGGTTCCGTCCACGTCGGAACGGCAGTGGCGAGCGCTGAGCGATCTGTGGTGCAGCCTGGTGCAGCGCGGATGCGATCCGGTGCTGTTGCGGCGCCAGAGCATCGTCACACCCCAGTGCGGACTGGCCATGCACTCGGTGTCGGTTGCCCGACGGATCGTCCGGCTGACCGCCGACGTCGGCAAACGGGTGCAAGACCAATCTGCCGCCACCCGCTTCGCGCTCGGCGCCTGACGTCCACGGTGTGTCTCGGACACCGGCTGACCGGCTGATCGGTTGCACGTCGTAGCCTCGGGCGGCGATGACCGCGCACCCTGACGACGCGACCACCCCGGCGGCGCGCGTCGACGAACTCCGGGCCCAGATCGCCCATCACAACGAGCGGTATCACACGCTCGACGATCCCGAGATCAGCGACGCCGACTACGACGCGCTCGTGCGTGAGCTGCGCCAACTCGAAGCCGACCATCCCGACCTCGTCAGCGGCGACTCACCGACCGGACTCGTCGGCGGCGCGATCAGCGCCACCTTCTCGGCGGTGACCCATCGGGTTCCCATGATGAGTCTCGACAACGCGATGGACGCCGACGAGCTGCGCTCATGGGCCGACCGGGTGGTGAAGGGCCTCGACGGCGCCGAGCCGACGTTCGTGTGTGAGTTGAAGTTCGATGGCTTGGCGATCAGTCTGCGCTACGAGAAGGGGCGGTTCGTGCAAGCGGCCACCCGTGGCGATGGGCGCGTCGGTGAGGACGTCACGGCCAACGTCGCGACGATCGGTGACGTGCCGCACGTTCTTCCCGACGGTGCGCCGGAGGTGGTCGAGGTGCGCGGCGAGGTGTACATGACCCGGTCGAGTTTCGAACAGCTCAACGAGCGCGCGTTCGCGGCCGGGGAGAAGACGTTCGTCAACCCTCGCAACTCCGCGGCGGGAAGCCTTCGGCAGAAGGACCCGGCGATCACGGCCAGCCGCAACCTGTCGTTCTTCAGCTACCAGCTCGGCGAGGTGATCGGCGGCCCCGAGTTCACGAGTCATGTGGCGATGCTGGAATTCGCCGCCGGGCTCGGCTTCGCCGTCAACGACCACGTGCGGACCTTCACCACGATCGACGAGGTGGCCGCCCACTGCCTGTACTGGCAGGAACATCGTCACGACCTCGACTACGAGATCGACGGGGTCGTGATCAAACTCGACGACACTGCTCAGCGTGAGCGCCTGGGCGTCACGTCACGGGCGCCGCGCTGGGCGATCGCCTACAAGTTCCCACCCGAGGAGCGCACCACCGTGTTGCGCGACATCATGGTGTCGGTCGGTCGAACCGGTCGCGCCACGCCGTTCGCAGTGCTCGAGCCGGTGTTCGTCGGCGGTTCGACGGTCGGGATGGCGACGCTGCACAACCAGGATCAGGTGGCGGTCAAGGACGTGCGCCCCGGTGACACGGTCGTGGTCCGCAAGGCAGGAGATGTGATCCCCGAGGTGGTCGGGCCGGTGCTCTCGTTGCGGCCGAAGGACAGCACGCCGTGGGTGTTCCCGACGCGCTGTCCGCGCTGCGGCAACCCGCTCGTGCGCCCGGAGGGCGAAGCCGACACCCGGTGCGTCGCCCCTGACTGTCCCGCGCAGCGCGACCAGAAGATCGCCTACTTCGCGTCACGCGGTGGCATGGACATCGAGGGCCTCGGCGAGCAGATGGTCGAGAAGCTCACCGCGGCCGGGCTCGTGCGGGACCCGGCCGACCTGTACTCGCTCACGGTCGAGCAGCTCGTCGAACTCGATCGGGTCGGCCCGACCAGCGCACAGAACCTGGTCGACGAGATCGCACGGTCGAGGCAACGTCCCGTTGCCGAAGCTGCTGACAGCACTCGGCGTGCGTCACCTCGGGCCGGCGGCGTCGCTGGCGCTTGACGAACGAGTTCCACACGCTCGATGCGATCGTGTCGAAATCGGTCGAGGAACTCGCCGCGGTCGACGGTGTCGGCGAGGTGATCGCCACGACGATCGTGAGCTGGTTCGCACAGGCGGCCAACCGGGCCTACGTCGATCGGCTCCGCGATGCCGGCGTCAGCTTCGGCGACCCGGCTGCAGCCCAAGCCGCAGCGGCAGCCCGGGCGGCGACGCCCCAGACACCTGGAGGGCAAGGCGGTCGTCGTCACCGGCACCCTGTCCGAACTACAACCGCGAGCAGGCCGCGGAGGCCATCACGTCACGGGGCGGCAAGAGCCCGGGCAGCGTGAGCAAGAAGACGTTCGCGTTGGTCGTCGGCGAGTCGGCGGGTGCCAGCAAGCTGACGAAGGCCGAGACGCTCGGCGTGCCGATCCTGGACGAAGTGGGATTCGAACACGTGCTCGCCACCGGCGAACTTCGCCCGCCGACACAGTCCACGAGCGTGTTCGGCCTGAGGGACCGGGTTCGCCGGGCAGAACCGGCGAGTCAGATGACGTTGAACTCCCAGCGGTAGCTGAGGGCCTGTTCCGGGCCGTCTTCGATTCTCCAGAAGATGACACGGACTTCGTGGAGGCCTTCGCTGAACGACTCGATCGGCGCGCCTTCGACCGGTTGGAACGAGATCACGTTGTTGCCCGGATCGAACACGGCCGTGGTCGGCAGGTCGACCTGCTGGCCGGGAGCCGGCTGGTCGGATGGATCGACGTCGGATTGACCGATCACGGTGGTCGGCAACTCGATGCCGTCGATGATCAGGCGCGCCTCGTAGCCCGAGCTCGAGGTCGACGACGACGCGTTCCTGCTGCAGCACCTGCACTGCGTTCTCGACCGGCTGCACCGATTCGATCGCCTCGGGTCGGTCGATCCCGTCGTTGCCCGGTGAGCGCGGTGGTGACCCCGAAGATCACGAGGAGCAGGCCGACGGCGATCGCAAGGCTGGCGACCAGCAGGCCCCGATCGAGCCGGCGCTTCGGTCGGTCGGTCGGGGCGGCATCGTGGCTGGACGAAGCGAGGTCGTCGGAGGTCACTGCGACGACGTCGTCGACGATGGTGGCGTCGGGGTCGGTTCACTCGATCGGTCACGTCTCCCATGATGCCCGCCCTCCACGCGACTTGCTCAGGCGATAGCGTTTCGTCCGCCGTGGAAGCTGACACACCCGACCCGACCCCGACAGGGGTGAGCACCCTCGTCGGGCGCGTCCTGACCGACCGATACCGCATCGAGAGCGTGGTGAACGCCGGTGCGAACACGGTGATCACCGAGGCGATCGACATCGGTGCGAACCGACCGGTCACCGTCAAGATCGTGCGACCGGAGCTGGCGGTGACGTCGGCGTTTCGGCGGGCGTTCCGCCGCCAGGCAGAAGTCGCGATGTCGTTCAACCATCCCAACGTGGCGTCGGTGCTCGGTTGGGGCGAGACCGAACTCGACGACGAGTCCACGGTGTACTGGGTCGTCGAGTATCTCGGCGGCGGCAGCCTTCGCGACCTCTTCGATCGTGGGCGCCTCCTCGACCCCGTCGCAGGCGCTGGTCGTCGGCCTCGAGGCGTGCCGTGCACTCGAGGCCGCACACGGGCGCGGCATCATCCATACCGAGGTGACGCCCTCGAAGCTCGTGTTCGGCGAGGACGCCCGGCTGCGGATCGCCGACTTCGCGATGGCGCAGTTGCTCGGTGCCGAGGCCTGGGAGGAACCCGCCACGGTCGCCACGCACGTCGCCCGCTACGCATCGCCGGAGCAGGCTCTGAGCCTCGACGTCGACGAGAAGACCGACGTGTACGCGCTCTCGTTGTGTCTGATCGAGTCGATCACCGGCAAGGTGCCGTTCGCCGGCGATTCGACGGTGTCGACGCTTGCCGCACGAGTCGGCAAGCTGATGCCGGTCACCGCCGACATGGGGTCGCTTGCCTCCGTGCTCGAACGAGGTGGTCGGCCGGACCCCGAGGATCGTTGGACCGCATCGGAGTTCGCCAAGGCACTGGTCGCCGCGGCCGAGGCCCTGCCGCGACCCGATCCGATCCCGGTACTCGCGACGAGTTTGTTCGCCGCATCGCTCGCCCAGCGCGTTGAACCGGTACCCACCGACCCCAAACCGTCGAGGCGACCGCAACGCCGCCGTCGGCGCCCCAGGAGCCGTCCGACGGCGCCCGGACGCATTCCGAGGCGGAGGTCACCGGCGCCGGGTCGCAGTCGCGGTCGCCGCGGTCGCCGGCGTCGCCGTCGTCGGGGCCGCCGCATCCCGATCCGATGCATCACCGACGTCCGACGTGACGCTCGCAACCCGATGCGAGCTCGGATTCCGACGTGACGCCGACCCCGACGCGACCGCGGACCCCGACGCGACGCCGAACCCGACGCGACCGCGGACTCCGACGTGACGCTCGAACCCGAGCGGCTCGATCCGCCGACGCTCGGACCCCGATGCGCCGGCGGGATCCGAGGCCGACACCGGCATCGTGACGGCTGCAGATCTCGATCCCGTCGACGCCGCCGACCTACAGCCCGACGGCCCCCGTGCTTCCGGGCGCACCGTTGTTGCTCCTCGCCGACGTCGCCGACCCGCCCACCGGTGCGGTCCAAGTCGCCGGAGATGGCGCCTGGCGGCACCGGTGCCGCGTCGACAGTCGATGGGCCGGCTGATCGACATCGCCGGCACCCTCGAGATGCCGGCGGCGGTCGCTGCTGCCGCTGCGGCAACGGCAGCGACGCCTGCTGCGCCGACGGACCCGACTCCTTCGGGCACGCTCTACGACGACGAGCAGGCCAGTCGGCCGTGGGGCAAGTACGTGCTGTTCGGCGTGATCGCACTGGCGGGTGTCGCGGTGCTCAGCTACGCCGGGTGGATGCTCCTGCGTACGAAGTCGTACGAGGTGCCCGATCTCACCGGCGTCGAGGAAGCGGTCGCCCTCAACGAGGTCTCCGGAAATGGCTGGGTGATCGAGACGCAACGGGAACGCAGCGACGAGGTCCCCGAGATCGATCACGTCGTGCGCACGGAGCCGATCGCCGGGGAGATGCTCGACGAGGGTGCGACCTTCGTCATCGTCGTGAGCGATGGCTACGAACTGCGCACGCTGCCCGAACTGACGGACATGCCCGTGAGCGAAGCAGTCGACACACTGACCGAACTCCGATTGATCCCGGTCGAGGCGCCGCCCGAGTACTCCGAGGACGTGCCGGAGGGATCGGTGATCCGCTGGCAGGTCGAGGGTGATGCGGCGCTCACCGCCGGCGCCCAGGTGCTCCCCGACACCACCATCGTGCTCACCGCTTCTCTCGGGCCCGAACCACGGCCGGCCCCGGACCTGACCAACCTGACCGCAGCCGAGGCGACCGCGGCGCTCGACGCGCTCCAACTCGTCACCGCGCAGGGCGAGGACCTGTTCAGCAACGAGATCGAGGCGGGCCGGGTCGTCACCCAGATCCCGGCTCCGGAGACTCCCGTCGAGCGTGGAGGCACCGTGACGTTCCAGCTCTCGAAGGGTCCCGATCTCGTTCCGTTCCCCGACCTCACCGGGCTCGGTTACCCCGCGGCCGAGGCGGCGCTCGCCGAGGCGGGTTACACCGTGAACAGTCTGCTCGGCACGACCGAGGGCACGTTCGTCTCCGCCTCGATCGACGGTGACGAGGTCCAGCCCGGCCAGACCTTCGTTCGAGGAACGGGCGTCGACCTGATCTTCCTGTAGCAGCGCGTCGGCCGGTCGGGAATCGACTCGATCGCCGTCGGATCGCTACGGTTCCGGACCGTGTCCGGCGCATGTCGGTCACCTGGGCCGACAAGGAGCCACCATGACCTCACTCGACGGACGAGTCGCGATCATCACCGGTGCCGGACGCGGGATCGGGCGTGAACACGCGCTCCTGTTCGCCGAGGAAGGGGCCAAGGTGGTCATCAACGACCTCGGCGGGGCGAACGATGGGGAAGGCAGCGACCAGACGCCAGCGGAGGACGTCGCCGCCGAGATCCGCGGCAGCGGGCGGCGAGGCGATCGCCAATGCCGACGACGTCTCCGACTGGGAGGGCGCCCAGCGCTTGGTCAACGCTGCGATCTCCGAGTTCGGCGACCTCGACATCCTGGTCAACAACGCCGGCATCCTGCGAGATCGCGTCATCGTCAACATGACCGAAGCGGAGTGGGACACCGTCGTGGCGGTGCACCTCAAGGGTCACTTCGCGCCGACCCGTTGGGCCGCGGCCTACTGGCGCGAGGAACACAAGGCGGGACGCGGCAAGCGCCGGAACCTGGTCCACACCTCGAGCACGTCGGGCCTGTTCTCCAACCCTGGCCAGGCCAACTACGGCGCCGCCAAGTCGGGCATCGCCACGTTCAGCCAGATCGCTGCGAAGGAACTGGCGCGGTACGACGTGCAGAGCAACTGCATCGCCCCCGGTGCTCGCACCCGACTGACGCTCGCCACACCGGGGCTCGAGGAGATCATGAGCCCGAAGGACGGCGCGTTCGACGAATGGGACCCGGCGAACATCTCGCCGTTGGTCGCCTACTTGAGCAGCACCGCGTGCCGGTTCACCGGCGAGACGTTCTTCGCTCAGGGTGGCGTGGTCAGGCGTGTGCGCTCGTGGGAGATGGGTGACACCGTCGAACAACACGCGAAGTGGACCGTCGACGACCTTGCCGCCGCACTGGCCCCCCTCGCCGACTGAAACAGGTGGCGTCGGCACCTCGGGCTCGGCGAAATCGTCACTGACGACCGTGGTTGCGCCGGGTTCGTGCGAGCGAGAGCGCCATCGTCGTCGGTCGTCGCTCACACACGCCAGGACGATCGGCCCCCGGATCAGTGACGGGCCTGGGCGTAGTCGATCACACGGGCGACGACGTCGGCGCTTGCCTTGGCGGTCGAGCCGCTGTCGAACGGCGGCTGTGGGTCGTACTCGATCATCAACTGGGCGGCCTCTGCAGCGGTCCGGTCGACGAGCAGCTCGACGAGGCGCAGCGCCATGTCGATCCCGCTCGACACGCCCGCCGCGGTGATGATCCGGCGGTCGAGGTGTTCGACGACGCGCTCGCCGGTCGGGATCGCGCCGTGCTCGCTGAGGACTTCGAGGGCACCCCAGTGCGTGGTCGCGGTCAGGCCCTGCAGCAGCCCGGCGGCGGCGAGCACGAGCGAACCGGTGCACACCGACGTGGTGTACGTCGTCGACGCATGAGCGGTCCGCACCCAGTCGAGCACCCGGTCGTCCGTCATCAGCGCTCGGGTTCCGAATCCGCCGGGGAAGACCACGACGTCCGGCGTGGTCAGCTCGTCGAAGGTCGCGTCGATCTCGATGCCGAGCATGCCGTTGTCCGACCGCACGACACCGCGTTCGTGACCGACGAATGTGACGTCGAAGTCGGGGATTCGCTGCAGCACCTCGTACGGGCCCGATCCCGTCGAGCGCCGTGAAGCTGGGGGAACAGGGGGATCGCGATGCTGGTCACGACGTCACGGTAGCCAGCCGTCCCATCGCTTCTCGCGAACAGATCTGCGGACCGACGCACGGTTGTCGACGAGAACGGGTGACGGGGGACCGGGGGTAGCGTGGCGTCGTGGATGTACGCATCGGAGTGACCCAGGCCCCCCGCGAGATCAACATCGAACTCGCCGAAGACGCGGACCGCGACGACCTCAAGTCACGCGTCGAGGCGGCGCTCGCCGGCGCCACCGACGTGCTGTGGATCACCGACAAGCGCGGCAAGGACGTCGCGATCCCGTCTGCGAAGATCGCCTACATCGAGTTGGGCTCGACCGACGGCGATCGTCGCATCGGTTTCGGGGGCTGAGTCTGAGTCCCACCGGTCGGCCAGGGCTGCTCGACCTCGACCTGCTCTGGGTCACCGGCAAGGGAGGGGTCGGAAAGACCACGATTGCGGCCGCGCTCGCCGACGTCGCAGCACGCCACGGTCGCCGCACTCTCGTGTGCGAGATGGACGCCAAGGGAGCGCTCGCCAACGCGTTCGACGTCGGTCAACTCGAGTTCGAACCGACCGAGGTGGCACCGAACCTCTTCGCGATGGCGATGAACACCGAGGACTCGCTGCGCGAGTACCTGCGCCTGTTCGTTCGGATCCCGTTGGTCGGTCGGATCGGTCCGCTGGCCTCCACGTTCGACTTCGTCGCCGACGCCGCTCCTGGCGTCAAGGAGATCCTGGGCGTCGGCAAGCTCTGCTGGGAGGCGCGCGAACGCAACTACGACCTGATCGTCGTCGACGCCGAGGCGAGCGGACACATCGTCAGCCAGATCGGGGCGCCCAGAGTGATCGCCGACCTCGTTCAGGTCGGGCTCGTACGCGACCAGACCCAGTGGATGCTCGACATCCTCGACGATCCGGCCCGCACCGGTGTTGCCGTTGTCACCACACCGGAGGAGATGCCGGTCACCGAGACGATCGAATTGTTGGCACGGCTCCGCGCGGAGACGGGCGCCCACCCGTCGGCGGTGATCGCCAACCGCGTCCTGCCCGCGATGTTCAGTCGCCGCGAACAGGCGATCGTCGACCGGCTCGACGATGCGATGGCGGTCCTGGTCGATGCTGTCGGCGTAGGCGCGCGCACCGTGGTCGAAGCCGCCCGCCTCACCGAGGCTCGGCGCTCCACCGGAGCGACCCATCTCGATCGCTTGCGAGGGTGGATCAACGATTCCGAGGAAGTGGTCGACCATCTGCCGATCATCACCGTGCCCGAGTTGTTCGCACGGGCGTCCGGACCGCGGGTGGTGTCGCTCGTGGCGGATGCACTCACCGACGAACTCGACCCCGATCCGGTGACATCCGAACGCGCGAGGGGGCGTCGATGAGCGATCTCGACAACCTGCTCGCCAGCCGCGAGATGATCCTGGTCGCCGGCTCCGGCGGTGTCGGCAAGACCACCATCGCCGCCGCGCTCGGCATCGCTGCAGCGTCGCGCCAGAAGGGTCGTGTGCTCGTGCTGACCGTCGACCCGGCCCGCCGTCTGGCCACCGCCCTGGGACTCGAGGAGTTCGGCAACACGCCGGTGCGCATCGATCCCGCAGCGTTCGTCGAAGCCGACATGAAGGTCCGCGGCGAGGTGTGGGTGGCGATGCTCGACACGAAGGCCGGTTGGGACGAGTTGATCATCCGTCATGCACCCGATGCGGAGATCCGTGACGCGGTGCTTGCCAATCCGCTGTACGAGAACATCACGAGCCGGTTCGTGCACAGCCACGAGTACCTGGCCATGGAGCAGCTCCACGACCTGCACGCCAGCGGCGAGTTCGACCTGGTGATCGTCGACACCCCGCCGTCGCGCAACGCGCTGTCGATCCTCGATGCGCCGAGTCGGATGGTCGAGTTCTTCGGAAGTCGCCTCCTGCGCTGGCTGACCGTGCCGTACCGGTCCCGGCTGTTCACGATGGCGTCGAAGCCGTTCTACCAGGTCGCTGATCGGGTTCTCGGATCTCGGTTCCTGCAGGACATCGCGGACTTCTTCGTGCTCTTCCAGGCGATGGAGAGCGGGTTCGTGCGGCACGGGCCCGCGAAGTCGAGGCGCTGCTGGTCGATCCGCGCACCGCCTTCATCGTCGTGACGACGCTCGAGACCGCCCCCAGCCACGAAGCCCGCTTTCTCGCCCGCTCGCTGGTCGAACGCCAGATGTGCCTGGGAGCCGTCGTGGC
Organism: Ilumatobacteraceae bacterium; assembly: GCA_963698435.1. Classification (GTDB taxonomy): domain Bacteria; phylum Actinomycetota; class Acidimicrobiia; order Acidimicrobiales; family Ilumatobacteraceae; genus Sva-07. The sequence continues at coordinate 450,402 of CAVOQV010000018.1, forward strand.
CAATCGGGTGTTGCCCGAGGAACTCGCCGGTACCGAAGCGGCCGACAGCGCGGCCGCACTGCTCGAACAGGCGCCCGGTCCCCTGGCCGACACGGTTGCCGCCGAACTCGACGCCCCGGTGAAGCAGGTGCGCTCCGTTCTGACGCAGATCGCGTCACGATTCGACGACGTCGCGCTGGTGGCAGCGCGGGAGTCCGACCGACGCATCGAACTCGCCGCGATGGCGCCGACGCTGTTGTCGGTGCCATGGCTCGACGGCGACATCCACGATCTCTCCGGACTGGGCCAGCTGGCGGGTCACCTGCCGCGACGCGTGAAGATCGGGCAGAATCAACGGTGATGACCTCCCTCGCCGAACTGGCCCGCGAGCACTCAGCGCTCGAACGCGACGACATCGAACACCTTCACCGGCTGACCGCCGAATGGGCGTTCCTCGCCGACCTGTGCTTTGCCGATCTCCTGTTGTACGTGCGGTCTGACGCCGGAAAGTGGTTGATCGTCGACCAGGTGCGACCGGCGACCAACCAGACGATGTACGTCACCGACTACGTCGGGAGCTGGGCCGACGGCGACGAGGCGGAGCTCATCGAGCAGGCCTTCGAGCAGTGGGCAGCGCGTGGAGGGGGCAATCGAAGTCGAGAGCGGCAACGACGAGGTCAACCACAGCCGGATGCTGGCGATCCCGGTACGCAGTGGCGGCAAGGTGATCGCCGTGCTCTCCAAGGAGTGGAAGGTGCGTGCCGGTCGGCCACTCGGCGAATTGGAGCGCAACTACTCGTACATCTTCGAAGAGTTCGTCCAGATGATCGAGGCCGGCTCCTTCCCGTTCGCGGGACGGGTCGCGGACTCGAGTGCGGCACCCGCGTCGGTGACGGGGTGCTGACACTCGACTCGAGTGGCACGGTCACCTACGTCTCACCCAATGCGAACTCGGCGCTGCACCGGGTCGGGATCCAGGCGAACCCGGTCGGGATGCGACTCGCCGAACTGGGCTTCCACGACGGCCCGGTGCGCCAGGCGTTCGAACGGTTCGAGCCGATCGTCGAAGAGTTCGAGCAGGGCGCCGACGTCACGCTGCTGTGCCGGTGCGTTCCGATCGTGACCACCACCACCGCCGGCCCGGAGATCGCCGGTGGGCTGCTGCTCGTGCGCGACGTCACCGAACTGCGCAAGCGTGACCGCCTGCTGCTGAGCAAGGACGCGACGATCCGTGAGATCCACCACCGGGTGAAGAACAACCTGCAGACGATTTCGTCGTTGCTGCGACTGCAGGCGCGCCGGCTGACGAACGCCGAGGCGAAGGCTGCCGTGCAGGAGTCGGTGCGCCGGATCCGCACGATTGCGCTCGTGCACGAATCGCTCTCGCGCGAGCCCGGTGAGGACATCGCCTTCATCGAGATCGTCCGACCGCTGCTTCGTCTGGCGGAGGAGGGGCTGCAGTCCCCCGACCGTCCCGTGCGATTCACGGTGCGCGGCGACGGTGGACGCATCCCGGCCAACACCGCGACGCCGCTGTCGGTCGTGTTGACCGAACTGCTCCAGAACGCCGTCGATCACGGCTTCCCGGAGGGGAGTGACGGCGGCGAGGTCCAGGTGGGGCTCTCGCAGCGCGACCGCAACCTCACGATCCGGGTGGTCGACAACGGTCGCGGCGTGGACCCGGCGTTCGACATCGACGAGGCCAAGGGGCTCGGTCTGTCGATCGTGCGCACGTTGGTCACGACCGAACTCAACGGCACGATCGACATCCGTCCGGCGACCGGTGACGATCTGACCGGGGCCGGTCTCGGCGACGGTTCGGGCCGCCAACGCGGCACGGTGATCGAACTCTGCGTACCGACGGTCGACTAGGCGGCAGGCGACCTCGGCCGGCGTCGAGCGGATCCTGGTGAGCCTCCGACGATCAGGACGGTTCAGCTGACGCGTGCGGCGCGTGCGGCAGCGACGCGGCGACGGCGGATGACGCGGCGCTCCTCCTCGGTGAGCCCACCCCAGATGCCGGAGTCCTGGTTGGTCTCGAGCGCGAAGTCGAGGCACTGTTTCGCCACGGTGCACTCGTCGCACACTTCCTTGGCTCGATCGATCTGGACCAGCGCATGTCCTGTGGTCCCGACCGGGAAGAACAACTCCGGGTCGGTGTCGCGGCAGATGGCGTCGTCGCGCCATTCGTAGTCTGCTGCTCCAAGGGTGAGGCTGGACGCAAGGATCGACACGTTGGTGCTCCTCGAAGGTGGCTGAGGCGGTGTTCCGCCGGGGGATGGGGGCATCGCCAGGGGGCGATGGGCCGTTCGGGCCGGGACGAACTGTAGGCGTCGCGTTGTGGCGCCGCAAGGGTCCTTTCGTCCTTTGTTCGCCGTCCGCTCGACGACACGGCAAAGATGGGCCGATGCTCGTACTCGGCCATCGTGGAGCCTCGGTCGACGCGCCCGAGAACACCCCAGAGGCGTTCGCTCTCGCAGATCGGATGGGCGCCGACGGCGTCGAACTCGACGTCCGCCGCACCTCCGACGGCCGACTGGTCGTTGCCCACGATCCCTTGCCGGAGCCGTTCGACGGGCTCGGCATCGCGTCGTTCTCCGACGTGCTCGATGCGTGCGGGGATCGGATGCTCGTCAACATCGAGATCAAGAACTCGAAGTTCGAACCCGGCTACGACCCGACCATGGCGATGGTCGGGCCGGTGATCGACGAGTTGCGCCGGCGTGGATCGCGGTTCCGGCACCGCTGGTTGATCTCGTCGTTCTCGTGGAGCACGGTCGCCGCGTGCCGGGAGTATGGCTCGGACATCGCAACGGCGTGGCTGACCGAAGATCCGGTGGACGACGCGAGGCTCGCTGCGCTCGCCGCCGTCGGCCACAGCGCTCTGCACCCGTGGGAGGCGCAGGTCGACGACTCGCTGGTGTCGAGGGCTCGTCGTCACGGGCTGGCCGTGAACACGTGGACCTGCAACGACCCGCCTCGGCTGGTCGAACTCGCCGAACTCGGCGTCGACGGGGTGTGCACGGATGTGCCCGACCTGGCGTTGTCGGCGCTCGGACGCAGCGGTGGTGTGGCCGATCCGGTGTGGTCGAGCAGCAGTCGCTGATCGTCAGTGGGGAAACACCAGCTTGACCGCGTCGGGTACATGGGCGAACTCGAGCCGCTTGGTGCTGCCGAGTGCGTCGCCGTCGACCTGGTACGGGAACGGGGTGTCGTGTTCGATGACGAGGTGGTTCACGTCGATGCGGATGTCGAGGTGCTTGGCCGGCTCGACCCCGCCACCTCGGAGCGCTCCGGCGAGGGATGTGAGGATCGCCGCGGCGTTCATCGTCGTGAACGTGATCGCGACCAGCCCTCGCTCGAGTGTGGCCGCCGGTGACAGATCGAGTGGTCGGTTCCCGAGGTACGTGTAGGGATTGGTGTTCAGCACGATCGTGAAGAACCCGTCGTCGACGTCGGGTCCGCCGTCGCCGTGCAGCCGGAAGTGAGGCGTTCGGTGGTCGTAGCCCGTCACCCACGTCGACAGCCCGGCCCAGATGAACAGCGGGTGCCCGAGCCAACGCTTGAGCGATCCTCGCGCGCTCGACCCGCTCGACCACAGCGGCGTCGAAGCCGACACCGGTGTGGAAGCAGAAGTAGCGGCCGTTCACCTGACCGAGACCGATCGGACGAAGATCGGCGGCGTCGATGCCCGCGGCGAGGTGTTCGACGGCATCGACCGGGTCGTTCGGCAGGCCGATCGTGCGAGCGAACACGTTGGTCGACCCGCCGGGCAGCACACCGAGCGCCGTGTCGGTGCCGGCGATGCCGGTGGCGACTTCGTTGAGCGTGCCGTCACCGCCGAAACCGATCACGACGTCGATGCCCCGGCGGGCGGCGTCGTGAGCGAAACGGGTGGCGTGACCGCGCCGGTTGGTCTCGACGATCTCGACGTCGTGACCCCGGCTGAGGCGACGGTGGACGATCACCGTGTTCGCGCCGTCACCGACGATGCGAAGGAGTTGACCACCAGCAGGATCCGCAAGCCGCCGACCGTACCAAGACGCGGCGACGACTTCGTCACACGAGTTTGGGCGCAAGTTGACGCACCGGTAACTTGGAACTCCTTATGAACGTCATCGTCTGTGTGAAACAGATCCCTGACCCGGCGTTGCCCGGCGAACTGGATCCCTCCACCAACACGCTCAAGCGTGATGGCAAGCTCATCCTCGACGAGTCCGACAGCTACGGCGTCGAGATGGCGCTCCAGCTCGTCACGGCAGCCGGCGGCGGCGAGGTCAGCCTCGTGTCGATGGCTCCGAACGACGAGACCTCGGGCCTGCGCACGGCGCTCGCCATGGGCGCCGCCAAGGCGGTCCTCGTGAGCGATCCGTCGCTCGCCGGCGCCGATGCGCTCACCACGGCCAAGGTGCTCGCCGCAGCGTCGAAGAGGCTCGGCGACGTCGACCTGATCATCGCCGGGACCGAGTCGTCCGACGGCTACACGGGCACCGTGCCCGAGCAGATGGCCGAAGTGCTCGGGCTCCCGTCGATCACGTTCGCGAAGAGCATCGAGATCACCGACGGCACCCTCAAGGTCGATCGTCAGACCGAGGCCGGCTACGACGAGGTCACCTGCTCGCTTCCCGCCGTGGTCTCCGTGACCGCCGGTGTGGTCGAGCCCCGGTATCCCAGCTTCAAGGGCATCATGGCCGCCAAGTCCAAGCCGGTCGAGACCGTCACCGCCGGTGACCTCGGTATCGAGTCCGTGTCGTGGGCACAGCAGATCGTGTCCGTCGAGGATGCCCCGGCCCGCGAGGCCGGCGAGGTCATCGAAGACGACGGCGAAACGTTCAACAAGATCGTCGAGTTCCTCGACAACCTGAAAGTCATCTGAGGAGAGCACTGATGGGTATCGACAACATCTGGGTGTTCGCGCAGGCCGCCGATGGCGCCCCGACCACCGGCACGCTCGAACTGCTCACCGAGGCTCGCAAGTTCGGTGGCACCGTGTCGGCGTTCATTGCCGGTGATGGCGCCGGCGTCGCTGCGGCGCTGGGCGACCATGGCGCTTCCAAGGTCTACGCGACGGGCGACCTCGGTGGGGCGCTCGCCGGCGTGGCCGTCGCGGCCGCAATGAAGGCCGTGATCGACGGTGGCGACAGCCCCGACCTGATCATGTTCCCGCAGAGCTACGAAGGTCGCGACGTGATGTCGCGGCTGTCGGTCAAGCTCGACCGCACCGTGCTCACCAACTCGACCTCGATCACCGTCGACGGCGACGCGGTCACCGTGCAGACGCCGATCTTCGGCGGCACGAAGCTCGTGAACTCGACCTTCACCGGCGAGCGTCCGTTCCTGGCGGCGTTCCGTCCGAAGAGTTTCGTCGCCGAGCCCGGTGCAGGTGCGGCCGGCGAGGTCGTCCCCGCTCCGGTGCCCGATCTGGGCTCCACCGCCGGCGCGACCGTCACCGCGGTGCACGTCGAGGAGACCTCCGGTCCCAAGCTCGACGAGGCCGCTGTTGTCGTCGCCGGCGGGCGTGGTCTCGGCGAGGCCGAGAAGTTCGACATGATCGAGTCGCTGGCCAAGGCTCTCAAGGGTGCGCCGGGTGCGTCGCGAGCGATCGTCGATGCGGGCTGGGTGCCGTACAGCTACCAGGTGGGCCAGACCGGCAAGGTCGTCAAGCCGACGGTCTACATCGCTGCTGGCATCTCCGGTGCGACCCAGCACATGGTGGGCATGAAGGGCTCGAAGAACATCATTGCGATCAACAAGGACAAGGAGGCGCCGATCTTCGGTGTCGCCGACCTCGGCATCGTCGGTGACGTGCACAAGGTGCTCCCGCAGCTCCTCGAAGCACTTGCCGCTCGCGGCTGACATTCCGACGCGGTTCCGCCGCTCTCGAAACGTGCGCAGATCCACCCGCTGAGGGCACGATCTGCGCACGTTTCGCGTTCAGGCGGCGTCGCGGGCGAGGATGGCCCACGCGACGTCGTCGCCGGGGTCCTCGACGGCGAGCTGGAGGTTCCAGCCCATCGCCGGCTCGTGGGCGTCCCACCGGTACCACCGCAGCTCGGCCGCAAGGGCACCGAGCTCGTCCGGTGGCACGGGCCAGTCGTCGATCATGTCGCCCAGCGCGGCCAGCGTCCACCACGCTCCGAAACGGCCTGATGCAGCGCCGCGGCGGCGACCGTGGGCTCCGCCGCTCGCTCCTGCCCACGCCAGCCACGCGAGTGCGTCCGATGGTTCGAGCCGGGCGATGCGGGCGCGTCGAAGGCCCAGCGCCCCGAGTGCGTCGGCGACGTCTCCTTCGACGCACACCACGTCGGCGTGGCCGTTCGACCCGGTCAACCACGGCTCGACGAGCTGCCGGACTGCGAGATCGACGTCGTCATCGAGCATCTCGCCACGCTCGGGTGACACGTCGATCCAACTGTCGGGCAGGTCCGGCATGGGGAACTCGGCGCCGTTCTCGGTGTACGTCGCCAGTGGATACTCGGGTTCCCAGTCCTGCACGGCGAGTGGCAGGTCGAGCACGGCGGGAAGATCGGCGCCCTCGATCCGCTCACCGCGCAACACCCGTTCGTGGGCGACGAACGCCGCCCGCGGTCCGAGGTCGAGCACCGAGCGCAGATCGTCCCAGCGGTGGTGCTGCGCGGCGACCTCGGTGAGCGGACCGATCGTGAATCGGCCGGACAACCCGTCGGTCTCGTCGAGTACTGCGGCGACCTGCTCGGGCGAGGCGAGCAAGGCGAGGCGGTACTCGGCGAGCGTGGCGGCCGGCCACAGTTGCCGGCCGGTCGTGACTGCATGACGCGACCGATCACGCACGCGCAACAGGCCCGACCAGTCGCGTGCGGCGCAGCGATCGTCGATCATGCGTACCAGCCCGTCGAGATCGGCGCGATGGATCAACTCGTCGAGGTCCTCGTCGGTTGTGTGAGCCACGGTCAGACCAACGGCCAGGGGTAGCGGCGACCGGACGGGTCGGTCGGGAATCGGCGGTGCATGACACACCACCGTGCTCGTCGCTGCAGTGCTTCGACCTCGTCGTCGGCCAGCAGGGCTGCGACGTCCAGCGGTACGTGGTCGCACAGGGTGCCGACCCGCTCGAGCCAGACATCCGGGATCTCCTCGCCACCGAACTCCCAGATCACGGTGCGGAGTTTGTCGTCGGCGGCGAAACACAGTCCGTTGTCGATGCCCCACACCGACGCCGGCTCGCCGTCGCGTTCGGGGATCAGGAGCACGTGCCCGCTCTTGCGGTCGGTGTTGTTGGCGAGCACGTCGAGCAGGGCCATCGCCCGCAAGCGGTCGTGGAGGTCGGGATGGGTTTCGTGGATGGTGAAGTAGTGCTGGCTGTGGTCTGCGGTGATGAACCACTGCACCGATCCCTCACCCAGTGGGCCGTCGCGCAGCACCGTCGGCGGGATCACGCCGAGACCGAGGTGCTCACTCAACAGATAGGTCGCCACTTCGCGACGGTGCAGACCTGGCTCGAAGTCCCACAGCGGGCGTTCGCCTCGCGTCGGCTTGTAGATCGCCGGATGTGAGCTGCCGTCGGCGACCACGTGCACCAGGAACGTGGCATTGCTGCTGTAGGGCATCCGGCCCTCGACTTCGATCTCGCCGCGCAGCAGGTGGGCGATCGGATCCTCGATGGTGTCCACCCGCAGCTCGACGCCGCGCTCGTCTGCCTCGTCATCGGGCCGATCGTCGTCGATCTGGTCGCCGAACTGCTCGATCTCGCTGGGCGATGGTTCGGACACGGTCAGTTCATCCGTGGGCAGTCGTGTCCGTCGGGGTCCATCGGGAACGCGCACCACTGGCACGCCGGTCGTCCGGCCTCGACCACACCGTCGGCGTGGTCACAGAACGCTGCAGCTTGTCCTCGGCTGAGATACAGACGGACGTGGCCGCGGTCGTCGTCGTCGATCGGTTCGCCCTCGTCGTCGACCTCGCCGACCTCGTCGAGCTGGATCAGCACGCGATCGTTCGACCGGTCGTACCCCAGCCCGATCGGGCCGAGCACGAACGCCGCGTCGAGCGGCTCGCGCAGTTCGAGCGTGCCGCTCATCGGTCGATCCTCGGCAGGCGGGAGGTCGGCCAACACGCGCCGCAGGTACTGCACGATCGCCGCCGTCTGCTGCTTCTCGCACTTGACCGTCACGCGCTGACCTTCGGCCCGTGCCTGCAGGAGGAAGGTGCGCTCGCCGGGTCGGCCGATGGTGCCCACGGTGAACGCCGAGACTTCATCGAATTCGTAGAACACGCTCATCGTCGGCCCTCGATCACGATGGCTGGAGGTCGGTCAGTGGACGGCCGGTCGAATTGACGGTCAGCACGACGGGACCACCCGGGCCCCACCCGATCGCGGTGACCGACGCTGGGCTGATCACGATGCGCTGGAACAGGTCGATGTGCGTTCCCATTGCATGGGCGACGGCGGCCTTGATGGTGTCCGCATGGGAGACGCACACGATCGTGCCGCCGGGGTGAGCAGCGCGGAGACGGTCGAGGGTGCTGACCATCCGCGTCTGCATCTCGGTGAAGCTCTCGCCGTTCGGGAACCGGAACGTCGACGGTGCGCGCTGCACGGTCTGCCATTCGGGCAGCTTCATCAGCTTCTTCAGCTCGGCACCGGTCCAGTCGCCGAAGTCGCACTCGAACAGGCCGCGGTCGATCTTCGTCTTCAGGCCGCGGGCCGCAGCGATCGGCGCTGCGGTCTCCTTCGCCCGCTCGAGCGGGGAGGAGTAGACGGCGTCGACGCGCTTCAGCTCGCCGATGCGTTCGGCGGCGATGCCGGCCTGGCGGTGGCCCTCGTCGGCGAGGTGCAGGCCCTTGGCGCGTCCGGGGAGGACTTTGCCGGTCGTCGGCGTCTGCCCGTGCCGGACGAGCAGGACGGTGGTGAACGAAAGTGGTGGGGACTTCTTCGCTGTGGCCATGGAGTGAGTCCAACCTACTGTCGAGGGCTGTGACTCCGCTCGCCAGGCTCGAACGTGACGTGATCGCGTGCCGCGCATGCCCGCGGCTGGTCGCCTGGCGCGAACAGGTCGCAGCCGAGAAGCGGGCGGCCTACCGGGACGAGGTCTACTGGGGGCGGCCGATTCCCGGGTTCGGCGACCCAGGTGCCGGCATCGTCGTACTCGGCTTGGCGCCGGCCGCGCACGGAGCGAATCGGACCGGTCGCGTGTTCACGGGAGATCGCAGTGGCGACTGGTTGTTCCGAGCGATGCACCGGGCGGGGCTCGCCAGTCAGCCCGACTCGGTGGCGCTCGACGACGGACTCGAACTGGCTGACGCATGGGTCACCGCTGCGGTCAAGTGTGCGCCACCCGCCAACAAGCCGACCCCGGGCGAGCGCGATGCCTGCGCCGGGTTCCTGCAGCGCGAGTTCGCAGCGCTCGATCGCGTTGCAGTCGTGGTGTGTCTCGGCCAATTCGGCTACCAAGCCGCGTGTGCCCACTTCGGCGTGCGCCCGCGCCCGAAGTTCGGCCACGGCGTCGAAGTGTCGGTCGAACACGGCCCGACGTTGATCTGCTCGTTTCACCCCAGTCAGCAGAACACGTTCACCAGACGCCTGACCGAGCCGATGCTCGACGCCGTGTTCGCCCGTGCGGTCGAGTTGGCTCGACCGGGCTCGTGACCCACCCGACGCGGGTGGCGCGGGGGAGGGGCGCCGTTAGCCTCGCAGTGCTGTGATCTCGTCTCGTTTCGCCAACACCCTCGCTGTCGGACTGGTCGCGGTGCTCGGCGTGTCGGCGTGCACCTCCGACCCGAGTGCCCAGCGCGTCGCTGAGGACCTCGTGCGCACCGTGGCCCAGGACTTCCCGGAGATCGAGGAGTGCATGCTCGACGTCGTCGACAGCTACGACCTCAACGACCTGGGGAGCAGGGCGAACAACGAGAACCCCGAGATCAGCGGTCCGGCCGATCTGGAACTCGATCAGTTCGAGGCCGATCTCGTGGCGTGTGACCCCGAAGGCGTCACCCGCACCTCCACCCCCGACGAGTGAATCGACGTGTAACGATTGGTGTCAGACACCAATCGTTACAGGCACATCTCGAACGTCAGCCGTCGGATTTCGGGGCGGCATCGGCCGCGGGGGCCGCTGCCTTCTTCTTCTTCGGTGGTGGGACGCCGATCGCCGGCGCCGGGTCGGCCTCTTTCGGCCAGCGGCGTCGGCTGACGATCGACAGCAGGCGCAGCAGGCGCATCGCCGTCTCGTCGGTCTGAGCGGGCTTGGCGATGATCGAACCGTCGGCGATCATCCGCTCGATCACCTGCTCGCCGAGCTCGGTGCGCACGATCGTGAGCGTCCAGTCGTTGTCCTCGCCGATCCCACCGGTGGAGACGTCGGCGTGCTCCGCGGCGAAGTCCGGACAACTCGTGCAGCCCTTGCGGGTCCAGCCGTGGCACTCCTTGAGATCGATCTCGTGGTACGAGCCGTCCTTCATCCAGATCTGGAACACGCCCTTGATGTTCATCTTGACCATGTCCTGCTTCTTCAAGCCGTACTTGGCCTCGAAGAGCTCGGGGAAGATGGCGTCGTCGAACGTCTTGGAGCAGAGCAGGCCGATGTTGAACAGGAACGGCTTTGCCACCTTGCCGGCCTTGCGGTCCCACATCGTGGGCGGCGACGAGGTCTGACAGCCCATGCCGACCAGAGCGAGACGTTCGTATCCCTTCTCCTTGGCCTCGGGCAGCGCCAACGGGTTCGCGCAGTACGTGTAGCGGCTGCCGGCGGTGGCGAGGATCTCCTCCTTGGTGGCCACGACAGCTGGCTTGGCCTTCCAGGCGTCGTCGTCCTCGACGCCCGAGACGAGCGCTGCGTCGATGTAGTCGTTGTCGCGCAGCCAGATCAGCATCGCCGAGACGAGGCCGCCGTCCTGGCCCATCTTGTGCACCATCTCGTCGCTGGCGCGCGTGAGATACAGCTGGCGCCAGATCCCGGCCATCTCGTCGGGTTCGCGTACCCGGCCGAACAGATGCATGTCGGCCGAGGGCTCCCACGCCCGGAAGCGAGGGCACGCCCGGGTACAGGTGGTGCAGCCGCCTCCAGCACCGAAGCCGTGGACGCAGTTGTCGAGGCCGAGTTCTTCCTCGAGGTGGAAGGGGATGTACTTGCCCTCTTCGTGCTCGTAGCCGATCACGTCGTGTGGACAGGTCACCACGCATCCCGCGCAGCCGGTGCACAACCCGGTCGTGATGACTTCGGCGTACAGCTCTTTCCACTGTGCCGTCCAGCGGCCGGCATCGGCCGGGGTGGTCGGAGTGTCTGATTCGACCGTTGTCATCTTGCCGACTGTACGCGACCGGTGAGGTGTGGCTCTCAACCGGCGTCGAATCGGGTGTCGGAGGGGGTCGTTGCTCCGCAGCCGGTGTCGACGGGAACACGAAGGTCCCCGAGCCCACCCCTCTGAGGACGCAAAGGGTGGCTCGGGGACCAACAGGCGGAACGCGACGATGCGTCCCGATCGGTGTGGGCGGGAGGGTGACTAGATGGCGTCGGGACCCTCTTCACCGGTGCGGATCCGCACGAGGCGCTCCACGTCGGTGACCCAGATCTTGCCGTCACCGATCTTGCCGGTGGCGGCGGCACCGACGATCGCGTCGACGACGCCGTCGACGGCGTCATCGGCAACGACGATGCCGAGGCTCACCTTGGGAACGAAGTCGATCTTGTACTCCGCTCCTCGGTAGGTCTCGGTGTGGCCGCCCTGACGGCCGAAGCCGCGGACCTCCTCGACGGTGATCCCGGCGACGCCGATGGCCTTGAGGGCATCTTTGACGTCGTCGAGCTTGAACGGCTTGATGACCGCTGTCACGAGTTTCATGTGTTGGTTCCTTTGTGAGTCTGTCGTCGCTCGATGGGGTCAGCTCGTGTGAGCCAGGTCGGGGGCGTAGCCCTGGAGGCCGTGCTCGAGGACGTCGAGACCTTCGATCTCCTCCTCGGCGGACACCCGCAGGCCGATGGTCTTCTTCAGGACGAAGAAGAGAATGCCGGTGGTGACGGTGACCCAGGCTCCGATGATGGCGATCATGGTGAGCTGGACGAGGAGCTGGTTGATGCCCCCACCGTAGAAGAGGCCAGAAGCGGTGTAGTTCTCCACGCCGACCGCGCCTTCGACGAAGGCATCTGGGTACTGGGCGAAGAGCCCGACGGAGATGACACCCCAAGCTCCGCAGACCCCGTGGACGCTGATGGCACCAACCGGGTCATCGATCTTGATCTTGTCGAAGAACAGGACCGAGAACACCACGATGACGCCGCCGATCATTCCGATGACCAACGACATGCCGGCATTGACCGTGCCAACCGGAGCGGTGATCGAGACCAGGCCGGCGAGCACACCGTTGGCGATCATGGCGAGGTCCGGCTTGCCGGCGACCAGCCAGATCACGATGGTGGTTGCGAGACCGCCGCCGGCGGCAGCGAGCATGGTGTTCATCGCCAACCGCGGCACTTCGAAGTCGGCGAGAAGTTCAGAACCGGGGTTGAAGCCGAACCAGCCCACCCACAGGATGAACACACCGAGTATTGCGAAGGGGATGCTGTGGCCCGGAATCGCCCGGGGCTTGCCGTTCTCGTCGTACTTGCCGATGCGAGGTCCGAGGAAGAAGGCGCCCATCAGAGCGGCGATGCCGCCCGTCATGTGCACGATGCCGGAGCCGGCGAAGTCGGAGTAGACCGCACCATCGAAGTCCAGTTGAGCGATCAAGCCGCCGCCCCAGGTCCAGTGGACCACGACCGGGTAGATGAAGGCACACATCACGGCCGAGAAGATCAGGTAGGCGGAGAACTTCGTCCGCTCGGCCATGGCTCCCGACGCGATCGTGACGGCTGTCGCCGCAAAGACCGCTTGGAAGAAGAAGAACGTCGCAACGCTGAGCTCTCCTTCCGCAGCGATCCCGAAGACGTCGAGTCCGGAGAGGAAGAATCCCTCGGTTCCGATCAAGTCGTTGCCGCCGCCGAATGCGAAGGCGTAGCCGGTGGCGAAGAACGCCAGGATGCCGACGATCGCATCGGCCATGTTCTTGGCGAAGATGTTCACGACGTTCTTCGCACGGGTGAGGCCTGCTTCGACGAGCGCGAAGCCCGCCTGCATGAAGAAGACCAACACGCCGGCGATGAACACCCAGACGTTGTTCAGGATGTCCTGGGTGTCCGGCGTGTACTCCTGGGCGAAGCCGATGGATGGGGTGATGGCCAAGACGGCGACAACGCCGCCCAGGCCGGAAACGATTCGAAGCGCTCGATTGCGCACGGGTCCTCCAGAGGGATAGGGAACAGGGATTGCGGAGTCCAGTGGCGCCGTTGCCGCCCGGATTGCGAGCGCAACCTAAAGGTGCGGGATTTCTTGCTTGTCGCCGAAGTGTTTCCTCCGTGTGAATGGTCGGCCCGGAGTTGAACTTGACCCGTGGGTCAAGTCCCGGGGCAGAATGGGGGCATGGATCTCTCCTATCCCCCAGAAGCCGAGGAATTCCGCGTCGAGATCAAGGCGTGGCTGCGCGACAACCTGCCCGACGGCTGGTTCGACGACGGCTTCGAGATGACCGACGAGGAACGCAAGAAGTTCAACGACGAGTGGCCTCAGAAGCTGTTCGAGGGCGGCTGGATCTGTGCCACGTGGCCCGCTGAGTACGGCGGCAAGGGCCTCACGACGATGCAGGGCGTCGTGCTCTCGGAGGAGTTCGCGAACGCCAAGGCGCCCATGCGCGGCGACTTCTTCGGCGACACGCTCGTCGGTCCCACCATCTTGCAGTGGGGCACCGAAGAGCAGAAGAAGGAGTTCCTCCCGGGCATCCTCAGCGGCACGACCCGTTGGTGCCAGGGGTTCTCCGAGCCGAACTCGGGCTCCGACCTGGCGTCGCTGAAGACCACCGCCGTGCTCGACGGAGACGAATGGGTCATCAACGGCCAGAAGGTGTGGACGACCCAGGGTCACCATGCCGACTACTGCTTCCTGCTCACGCGCACCGACCCCGACGTCAAGAAGCACGCCGGTATCTCCTACATGCTGGTGCCGATGCGCCAGGAGGGTGTCGAGGTTCGCGGCATCGTCCAGCCCGACGGCACCGCCGAGTTCTGCGAGGTGTTCTTCGACAACGCCCGCTGCGCGAAGGACGCAGTCGTCGGCGGCGTCAACAACGGTTGGAAGGTCGCCAACTCCACGCTCGCGTTCGAGCGTGGACAGTCCGCCACCACCGGCTACCGGCGTTTCGCCGAGGAGTATCGACTGCTCGTCGAGGCGGCCACCGAGAAGGGCCTCATCGACGATCCGCTGATCCGCCAGCGGCTGATGAAGTACTACACGAAGATCCAGATCCTGCGGATCAACGGGCTGCGCAACCTGTCCGCCACGCTGTCGGGCGGCGGCGACATGGGCACGATCGCGCTCGGCGCGACCAACAAGATGTTCTGGTCGGAGATGCACCAGGCGGCGATGGAACTCGCGGTCGACATCTACGGCGCCGAGGGCATGCTGATCGATGCCGGTCCCGAGTCGGGCAGCTGGCCCGGCGCGGCGCGCGACAAGCGCCGCGACGGCTATCCGGTCAGCCCGATGATGTCGTCGTTCTTCTTCTCGCGCTCCGAGACGATCTGGGGTGGCACCAGCCAGATCCAGCGCAACATCGTCGGCGAACGCGTCCTCGGCCTCCCCAAGGAGCCCAAGCCCGCCACCGAGTGATGCGTTCATCGTTCTCGTGAACAAGGTGCGCACGTGTGCCGCACCTTGTTCACGAGATGCGATCAGGCGACGGTGAAGGTGGCCTGACGGCGACGGTAGAGCGCGACCAGCTGGTCGATCACGCCGTCGAAGTCGTCCATCAGTTCCTGATCGGTGACGCGTTCCACCTCCCAGCCGATCAGACGGGCGTTGCGGTCTCGGGTCTTGTCCCGCTGAGCGTCGAGGCGTCCGCCGTGCCATGTGACATGGTCGATCTCGAGCGCCCAACGAATCGAGGGGTCGGCTCCGTCGGGATGGATGGTGATCCCGTTGGGGAGGTGCAGTGGGTATTGCCGGACGAGCACGATTCCACGTGCCTCGAGTGCCGTGAGGACGCGCAACTCGAGGCCCGAGTCGGCCGGTTTCTGCCAGTCCGCCCGCTTCGACATGACTCGCTTCACCCGCGCGAGTCCCGGACGTCCTCTCGCCTCGAGCCGTTGCGAAGTACGCCAGAGAGTCTGCAGCGAGACGTGCCGGTCGAGCACCCACTCGGTGAGCCGCTCGAATCGATCATCGTCGAGGTCGCGGGCACAGTCGAACCAGGCGCGCGGCGGGCTGGTCAACCGGATGCCGTCGGGGCGCTCGACGACATCCTCAGCGGCGATGACGTTCGAGCGTCGGAGCACGACGCCCCGGGTGATCGGGGTCCGGTCGTGACCCACCACGATGTGTGGAACGTCGGGTCGCCAGACGTGGCGGAACTCCCAGAGCCGAGCGGCAGCGACCCCGCTGATCACGCCGAACGGATCGGCGCTGCATGCAGCAGTGCACCGCGCTTCGAAGGTGTCGGGCGACGTCGCCAGCCGATAGACGTGCTTGTGTTCGACGACGAGGAGTCTCTTCTCGACCAGTCGTCGTACGCTGTTGCGGGTGTGGCCGTCGACGAGCAGTTCGTCGTAGGTGATGACGCCGTGTCGTTCGGCGACACGAACGGCGAGCGTTCGAGAGATGGTGGCCATCTGCCCTCCTGGATGTTCGTCGCTCCGTGGGGCCAGCGGCCGAGCGGGTCATCCCGTGGAGTCGACGCTACCGCCGAGTAGGTGCAGCCCTTCGAGACCGCCCATCTCGTGAACAAGGTGCGATCTACGTGCGCACCTTGTTCACGAGAACGAAACTGACTGGGGGTGTTGGCCGACTGCAGTGGAACGGGTACGGTCAGCGAGCGTGGACGAACTGCTGGAGACCGATGGGAGTCCGTCGGCCGATCGCCGCGCGACCTGATCGATCTGCTGCATCGCATCGGACTCGACGAAGTCCGCGAACGCCAACGGGTGTCCGACCTCGAGATCCTCACGATGGGGATCTCGTTCACGGTGTACTCCGACGGCGCGAACATCGACCGGGCGTGGCCGTTCGACATCATCCCTCGCCTGATCGACGGTGAGGAGTGGAGCGTCGTCGAGCGTGGACTGGCGCAGCGACTGCGGGCGTTGAACCACTTCATCGACGACATCTACAACGATCGACGCATCATCGCCGACGGCGTGTTCCCGGCCGACCTGCTCGACGACTCCGCCAACTTCCGGCCGGAATGCCGCGGCGTCCATCCGAAGTTCGGTGTCTGGGCGCACATCTCGGGGTCCGATCTCGTGCGCTCCGGCGACGGTCAGCTCTACGTGCTGGAGGACAATCTGCGGGTCCCGTCCGGCGTGAGCTACGTGCTCGAGAACCGTGGCGTCGCGAAGCGGACGTTCCCCGAGTTGTTCGAGCGATACCGGATCCGACCCGTCGACGCCTACACCGACGAACTGAACCGGTTGCTCTCGTCGCTCGCGCCCGACGGTCGGCCCGATCCCTGCATTGCGGTGCTGACGCCGGGCATCTTCAACTCGGCCTACTTCGAGCACTCCTTCCTCGCCCAACGAATGGGCGCCGAACTCGTCGAAGGCGAGGACCTGGTCGTCGGCGACGACGACTGCGTCTACATGAAGACGATTCAAGGGTCTCGAGCGTGTCGACGTCATCTACCGGCGCATCGACGATCTGTTCATCGACCCCGAGGTGTTCCTTCCCGGACTCGATGCTCGGCGTGCCCGGCCTGATGCGGGCGTGGAAGGCCGGCAACGTCGGCATCGCCAACGCGCCGGGCGCCGGCGTCGCCGACGACAAGGTCGTCTACGCGTGGGTGCCGGACATGGTGCGGTACTACCTCGGCGAGGAACCGCTGATTCCGAACGTTCCGACCTACCGATGCATGTACGACGACGAACGCGAGCACGTGCTCGCGAACTCGGCGAGCTCGTGCTCAAGCCGGCCAACGAGAGCGGCGGCTACGGCATCGTGATCGGCAATCGAGCGACCGCCGACGAACTCGAGGCCGTCTGCCGAGGCGATCCGGGCCGACCCACGCAACTGGGTCGCCCAGCCGATCCTCGACCTCTCGACTGCGCCGACCCTCGTGGAGGACGGGATCGAGCCGAGACACCTCGACCTGCGTCCGTTCATCCTCACCGGCAAGAACAGCTACGTCACCGCCGGCGGGCTCACCACGTGTCGCTCTGACGAAGGGATCGTTGATCGTCAACTCGTCGCAGGGTGGCGGCAGCAAGGACACCTGGATCGTCGACATGAACGCGCATCCGTCGCAGCGTCAGCAGCAGGCCGGGAGCGACTGATGGCGCTGCTCTCCCGGGTGGCCGACCGGATGTACTGGGCGGCGCGGTATGTCGAACGCGCCGAGGACTCGGCTCGAGTGCTGCGCGCCTATGGCGATGTGCTCGCCGACCTGCCGACGTCGTCGACGCGCTGGAGTCCGCTCGTGACCATCACGGGCAGCGGCGTCAAACTGCCCACGGTGGCGGGGTCCGACGAGGGGCAGGTCGCACAGTTTCTCATCGCCGACCGGGACCACCACGAACAGCATCGTCAACGCGATCGAGCAGTGCCGCGAGAACCTTCGCACGTGTCGCGAAGTCCTGCCCCGCGAGGCGTGGCAGACGATCAACGACCTCTCGATCTACGTGCGAGGAGCCGCGGTCACGTCGGTCGAGCGCCGCCGCCGCGACCGGTTCCTCGGGCGGGTCATCGACGAGAGCCGCCGTCTCGACGGTGTGCTCCAGTCGACGATGACTCGCGACGAGGTGTTCGAGATGTGGCGTCTCGGCCGGTACATCGAACGCGCCGACATGACCACCCGTGTGCTCGGCGTCCGTGCTGCCACCTTGCTCGCGTTGCCCCCCGGTGCCACCGATGAATTCGCCGAGGTGCAGTGGATGGGGGTGCTGCGGTCGCTCTCGGCGCTGCAGATGTACCAGCGGGCGACCCGGGGGCACATCGACGGACCGACGGTCGTGCGATTCCTGCTCTTCGATCATCGTTTCCCGCGTTCGGTCGCCGGCTGCCTCGCCGAGATGCGGACGTCGATCCTGCGGCTTCCCGAGTACTCGACCGTGCTCGGCGCTGTCGAGGCTGTCGATCGTCAGCTCCGCCGGAGCCGCCCGGCCGCCGACGACGGCGCCGCGCTCGACGCCGCGATGGACGACGTGCAGAACGCGCTCGCCCGGCTGAACACGGTGATGTATGAGCAGTACGTCGTCCACTGATCCACGGGTGGCGTCCCGGTGAACGAGCAGCTCGATACCGGGCACGACCCGGGAGCCGACGGCGGGACACCACCCTCGGCGATGTTCAGCCGCGGTGGCCTCGGTGCCGCGGCGTTGATGCACTCGATCGCCGGGCTCGCCGATCTGCATGCACGCCAGGTCGATCACGATCGACTGCTCGCCGCCGAAGGCGCTGGTCACATCGTCCACGACCTCCCGTTGCGTGCTGACGGGCGCATGGTCGCGCTCGAGTCGCGTCCGTGGCGGCTCGATCCGATCCCGCTGGTGATCGATGGCGACGAGTTCGTCGCGCTGGCCGATGGGGCGATCGCCCGGATGCGGATGTTGGAGGCGATCGTCGACGATCTGTACGGCGCCCGCACGCTGCTGCGCGATGCCGTCGTCGATTCGTCCGCGTTGTGGGGCAGCCCGCGATACCGGCTCGCGGCATTCGGGCAGCGTCCGCAGCGCCGCTGGCTCACGAACTATGCCGTCGATGTGGTCCGGGACGTCGACGGCCGCTGGCGCGTCGTGCGAGACCTCACCGATGCGCCGGCCGGCGTCGGATACGCGATGCTCGGACGTGCGGTGGCGGGACGCGTGCACCGCGACCAGATCTCCCGGTTGCCCGCTGGAGAGGCGCTGCGCTCGCTCGATCCCTTCGCCGACCGATTGCGCGACGGACTCGCGGACGTCGCGCTCAACCGCAACCCTCGGATCGTCGTGCTGTCCGGCGGGGTCGATCATCCGTCGTTCGTCGAGCAGTCGTACCTGGCCACCCGGCTCGGTCTCAATCTCGCGGAGGGCGCCGATCTCGTGGTGCGCCAGCGTCGGGTGTGGCTGCGATCGCTGTCGGGGTTGGAACCGATCGACGTGATCTTCCGTCGTCTCGAGGACGATCGGGTCGACCCGATGGAGGTCAACGCCGAGGGCCGCGCGGGTGTCCCCGGCCTGCTGCTGGCTGCTCGGTCCGGCGGTGTCTCCTTGGCGAACGCGCACGGCACGGGGGTGCTGGAAGATCCGGTACTCGGTGAACAGTGGGACGCCGCCGGGGCGTGGCTGACGGGGCGGACGTCGGATTATCAGGGCGTGTGGCCGCTGCCGTTCATGCCAGCGGCTGAGCGCTCGGAGCGTCAGTGGTCCCTCTGGCCGAGTTACGACGGCAGCGGGCTCGTCGACCGTGCGATCACGTTGCGGTTGCACTTGGTGGCCAGCGACAAGGGCATCGACGTCCTGCAGGGCGGGAGCGCACGGGTGCTGCTGTCCGGTGACGATCCGATCAGGCCCACGGCCGCGACGGCGAAGGACGTGTGGGTGATCGGTGGAACGGTTGCGCCGCCTGCGTTGCGTCGACGGGAACCGCTTCCCCAGGTCGACCTGATCGCGTCGGTGCCGACCCGAGCGGCAGAAGCCTTGTTCTGGGCCGGACGAGCAATGGAGCGCGCCGAGATCCTGGCGCGCTGCGATGGAAGTCGTGCTCGACCGCACGAGCGGCCTCGTCGATGCCGAGGTTGCCGAACCGTGGGTGGAGTACGGCCTGGAGATGCTGGCGGCCGTCGCCGGGGTGCCGGCGCAGACCGGGGTCGGCGACCAGGCTGGGGCGACGTTCGCTTCGGGCGTCGAGGCATTGGCCCACCAGCTGGGTGCGTTCCTTGCGGAAGCGTCATCGGTCCGCGAATTCTTCTCGACCACGGCCGGCCGCATGCTGGCGCACCTTGCAGAGTCGCGGGCGCAACTGCGCTGGATGGTGACCGAGGACGGGTCGCCACGACCGTCGGTGGTCGACATCGCCCGTATCGACGGGCGGGCGCTCGAGTCGATTCTCATCGACCTCGCCTCGCTCGTCGGCCTGTGGAGCGAGAGCGTTGTGCACGGCCCCGCGTGGCGATTCGGCGAAGTCGGACGCCGGCTCGAGCGCGCGTTCGGCGTGATCGACGGCGTCCGAGGGGCCTTCGGCCTGTATCGGAACGAGATGTCCTCCGCCACGTCGTGGACCACCGCCGCCGCGGGACCACCGCCTCGACTTCCAGCGTCAGCGTGTGGTCGAACTGATCCTCGCGGCGAACGAGAGCCTCGTTGCCTATCGGCGCCGCCACCGCAGCGATGTCGAGTTCGAAACGGCCGTGCACCTCGTCGTCGCCGAGGTTCACAACCCACGATCTGCCGCTTCGGCGATTCGTGAGGTTCGTCATCAGGCCGACCGTCTCGGCTGGGAGCGCGGTGTGGACGAGACGAGTGCGCTGCTGTCGATGATCGAGTCGGCGTCGTTCGCCTCGGTCGGTTCGACGGCTGCCGTGCTCGCCGAGATGTTCGACGGTTGCGACCGGTTGGCGCGGGACGTCGTGGGCTCGTATCTGGCGGCACCGGTCGACCCTCGGATGATGGGACGGGGCTGAGGTGCCCGGCACGCGATACCGCGTCGTTCATCGCACCGAGTACGCGTACGGGGCGACGATGGTCGACGGATACAGCGTGGCGTGCGTACTGGCCCGGCCGACGCCGTCGCAGACGGTCACCTCGTCGATCGTCACGACCTACCCCGAACCGGATGAGTACGACGAACGCTCCGACGTGTTCGGCAATCGGATCGTGCAGTTCGGACTGCATCGACCCCACGACGGACTGGTGGTCGAAGCGGTCACCGAGGCACAGATCTGGGAACAGGGCCTTCCACGCAACGACGTCGCGTGGGAACGGGTCGGCGCGTCGGTCGCCGGCATGCGCGGGCCGACGGCGCTCGATGTTGCGCCGTTCGTCGCGCCATCGCGTTTCGTGACCATCGACGAGAACCGACTCGATCTGTTCACGCTCGCGTCCGGCTCGTTCACACCCGGGTGTGGCATCGTCGAGGCGACGACGGCATTGTGCACCGAGATCTTCGAGACGTTCGCGTTCGATCCGTCGTTCACGGAGGTCAGCTCGCCGCTGGACGTCGTGCTCGGCGAGCGACGAGGCGTCTGCCAGGACTTCGCCCATCTCGCCGTCGGGGTGCTGCGAACCATCGGGCTCGCGGCGCGCTACGTCAGTGGCTACATCGAGACCGAACCGCCTCCGGGGGAGCCGAAGACGATCGGCGCCGACGCCTCACACGCCTGGTGCTCGGTGTGGGTTCCCGATCACGGCTGGCTCGACTTCGACCCCACGAACGGGATCGTTGCGCCGGCCAGGCACGTCACGATCGGCTGGGGCCGCGACTACGCCGACGTTGCACCGGTGCGCGGCGTCGTGGTCGGTCCGTCGTCGGCGCAGTCGCTGTCGGTCTCGGTCGACGTCGCTCGCATCTGACCGCCCCGTTCACGTTTGCGTGCGGATTCGGGTGACCCGGTCCACCCAGATCTGCGCACAAACGGGCGGGGGAGTGCCCATTCACGTTTGCGTGCAGATTCGGGTGATCCGGTCCACCCGAATCCGAGCGCAAACGGGGGGTGGAGCGGTGGTCGCCTGGGTGCGGCAGGGGGCGACGGGGGTGTGACATCGGTCGCTGAGGGGATTCGGTTGCCGGAGGAGGGGTGGGGTTCGGCAGGATTGCGGGATGTCGACGGCGACCGACACGGCAGGTGTGGCGCACGGGCGTCTGCTCACGCGTCCGTTCCTGATCGTCACCGCCACGGCGTTCGTGTTCTTCATCTACATCGGGATGTTGATCCCGATCGTGCCGCTGTTCATCGAGGGGCCATTGCGGCGCGGCGAGTTCGGCATCGGGCTCACGATCGCGGTCTTCGCCGGTGCGGCGATCATCGCCCGGCCATTCCTCGGACGACTCGCCGACCGGTACGGACGCCGCGTTCTGCTCGTCGGCGGCGCATTGCTCGCCGGTCTCGCCGGCATCGCCTCGAGCCAGGTCAGCGAGTTCTGGCAGTTGCTGATCACGCGCAGCGTCATGGGCGTCGGCGAAGCTGCGGTGTTCGTGGGCGCTGCCACGCTGATCGCGGACCTGTCGCCACGAGATCGACGGGCCGAGGGAGCGAGCTACTTCTCGGTCGCGGTCTTCGGCGGGATCGGCGTCGGGCCGATCATCGGTGAGTTCGTCCTCGACGACACCCAGTTCGAGCAGGCGTTCGTCGTGGCGGGGTGTTTCGCGCTCGTTGCCGCGGTCGTCGCGATGTTTGCGCCGGCTCGCGTGGTATCGCCGGATGCCGTCGACGACACGATTGCCTCCGCAGCGCCGGCGACCGGTCGGCGCCGGATCATCCATCCCGCGGCGGTGATGCCGGGCGTGGTGCTCGCCTCTGGCGTTGCGGCCTTCTCGACGTTCGGAGCGTTCATCCCGGACTATCGCGCGAGGTCGGCTTGGCGACCTCGGGTGGCCTGTTCGCTGCGTACTCGCTCACGTCGGTGTTGGTGCGCGTCTTCGGGGCCACGCTGCCCGAGCGGCTCGGTCCGCGACGTGCTGTCACGATCGCACTCGGAACGCTGGGCCTGGGCCTCACGGTCCTGGCGGTCGTGCCGACTGTTGCGGCGTTGTGGGCCGCGGCGGTCTTCGTCGGGATCGGCATGGCGTTCAACTATCCGTCGTTGCTCGCGCTCACGGTGAACCGGGCGAGCGACAGCGACCGTGCGTGGGCGATCAGTTCGTTCACGATGTTCTTCGAGGTGGGCTCGGTGGTCGGTGGTCTCGTCATCGGTGGGTTCGCCCAAGCGGTCGGCAAGCAGACCGGATTCTTCGGCGGCGTCGCGTGTTGCGTTCTCGGGCTCTACCTGCTGCGCTTCCGGCTCGTCCCCGCCGGATCGCCGGATGCGGGGCCCGCCGCTTCTCGCCCCTCGTTCACGCCGGTCGCCGGCGACTGACCCCGATCATCGTTTGCGTTTCATTCTCGGTGGGACGGTCCGCCGGAAATGCAACACGAACGGTCTCGGGTGCGGGACCGTGGGTCGGCTGTCATGGCCGATTTCCGCCAGGATCTGGTGTCGGCCCACGGCATGATGGTCACGTGCCGCCGCTCGACCCCGATCAGTGTTACGTCGCCGTGCAGAGCCGCGACCAGCGCTTCGACGGCTGGTTCGTCACCGCGGTCCGAACCACGGGCATCTACTGCCGACCCAGCTGCCCGGCGATCACCCCCAAGCGCACGAACGTCGACTTCTACCCGACGGCAGCGGCCGCGCAGCAACGAGGGTTCCGCGCCTGCAAACGCTGCCGGCCTGATGCGTCGCCCGGTTCACCCGAGTGGAACATTCGTCAGGACGTCGTCGCTCGTGCGATGCGTCTGATCGCCGATGGAACCGTCGAGCGCGAAGGTGTCGGCGGTCTCGCCCGGCGGCTCGGCTACAGCGAACGCCACCTCAACAGGGTGTTCACCGACGAACTCGGTGCCGGCCCGCTCGCGGTGGCGCGAGCCCAGCGCGCCCACACCGCACGGCTCCTGATCGAGACGACCGCACTGCCGCTGACCGACGTCGCGTTCGCGGCGGGTTTCGGCAGCGTCCGGCAGTTCAACGACACCGTGCGCGACGTGTTCGCCGCGTCGCCGTCGCAGCTTCGCGCTGCGGGTCGTCGTCGCACCGGACCG
Source organism: Ilumatobacteraceae bacterium (assembly GCA_963698435.1). GTDB lineage: Bacteria > Actinomycetota > Acidimicrobiia > Acidimicrobiales > Ilumatobacteraceae > Sva-07. Next base: position 474,145 of record CAVOQV010000018.1, read on the forward strand.
GCCGAGGCGACCGTCGGTGTGACGCCATCACCATCGGTGTCGCTCTCCCCGGTTTCGGTCTCGATACGCCTCGCGGTGCGAGCACCGTTCGCCTCGCAGGCCGTGATGTCGTTCATCGGCGAGCGCGCCATCCCCGGCGTCGAGTCCTGGGATGGCCAGACCTACCGGCGTTCGCTCGACCTGCCCGCAGGCCCCGCGGTGATCGACCTCGTCGCGCACGACGACCATGTCGCCGCCCGACTGGCGATGGCGTCCTGGTCCGACCTTGCCGTTGCGGTCCAGCGCGTTCGCCGGCTGCTCGACCTCGACAGCGATCCTGCTGCCGTCGATTCCGTACTCGGGTCCGACCCGGCCCTGTCCGCGCTCGTCGCCACCGTGCCCGGCAGGCGGGCACCTGCAAGTGTCGACCCCTACGAGACGGCGATCCGAGCGGTGATCGGCCAGCAGGTGTCCGTCGCCGGGGCGCGTACGGTCGCCGGGCGCATCGTGAACGGAGTCGGCCGCACGTTCGTCGAGACCGATGGCGAGATCACGCACGTGTTCCCCCGGCCCGAGGAACTCGCGGTGGCCGCTGATGACGCGTTCTCGATGCCCGGTGCACGACGCGACACGATCCGGCGGCTCGCCCGCGCGATCGCTGAGGGGGACGTCGAACTCGACGCCGGCAGTGATCCCATCGTCGCTCACCAGCAACTGCTCGCCCTGAAGGGCATCGGTCCATGGACTGCCGACTACGTCGTGATGCGTGGTCTCGGCCACCCCGACACGTTCCTGACCAACGACCTCGGGGTCAGGCACGCACTCGAGCGACTCGGCATCGGTGATGCACATGTGTCGCGTTGGGCGCCGTGGCGTTCGTACGCCGTGCACCACCTCTGGGCCAGCCTCGCCTCGTCGTCGACCAACCAGCAAACGAAAGCAGACCGATGACCAACGAACTGTTCAGCACCGTGATCGACACACCGGTCGGAGCGCTCACGATCGTGGCCAGCGACGGCGGCCTCCGAGCGATCCTGTGGCCAGACGACGATCCTCGCCGCGTCCGGCTGTCCGAGTCGATCGACGATGCGAACCAGCCGGTGATCGCGGTGGCGGTCGATCAACTCGCCGAGTACTTCGAGGGCGAGCGCACCGACTTCGACGTCCCGCTCGATCCGATCGGCACGGAGTTCCAACGAGCCGCGTGGGACGCGCTGCGCACGATCCCGTACGGCACCACCATCAGCTACGGCGAACAGGCCGAGCGAATGGGCGACCGACGCAAGGCGCGTGCGGTCGGGGCGGCGAACGGACGCAACCCGATCTCGATCGTCGTGCCGTGCCACCGAGTGGTCGGCGCGAACGGAGCCCTCACCGGGTTCGCAGGCGGCACGGAGACCAAAGCGTGGCTCCTCGAACACGAGCGACGCCAACTGTCACGTTAGGCCCGGCACCGTGTGACAGTCAGGCGCGGTTGCGGGCGGCGGCCGACTGGGCCTTGCGGGCGCGGTCGGCTTCCTTCTTGGCGGCTTTCGCCTCGGCACGCTTCGCCTTGATCGCCGCCTGTTCCTCGGCGGAGCGCTTCGAGGTGTCGATCAGCGGGGCGATCGTGACCTCTTCGGCCTTCGGGAGCGCGACGAGTTCGTCGGATTTCAACAGATCGCGGATGATCGCCGAGGCCGGTGCTTCGCCGGCGACGGTGGCCGCCAGCATCATGCGGGTGACCGCTACGCCGTGACGCTCGACCACGCCGGGCAGCACCTCTTTGAGCTGCTCGGTCGACGGGTTGTCGGCGTGGTCGCCGAGTTCCTTGATGCAGTCGGCCAGGCAGAGATCCGACATGATCGCCGCGATCGCTTCCATGTCGCCGTTGATGCGACCGGCCTTCACGGCGTCGCGCACGCCCTCGGGCGTGGCCGCATCGACGAACGACTCGAGCCCCTCACGATGGTCGTCGTCGAGCGCCTCGATCGCCGCGGCGAGCTCGTCGTCGGTGGCGGCCTTGAACGAACGGTCGAGCAATCCGAGCGCCTGCATCCGGTTCTTCGTCTGATTCACGACGCTCGACGCTATCTGCGTGCGCAGGAGACCACGTAGGCGCCTGGTGTGCCCGGCAACACGACCGTGTTCGGATCCCCGTGGGAGCCGATGGACAGTTGCACGAGGTTTCGGTCGCCGAACTCGACAACGCACCATCCGTCGGCGCCCGGTTGCTCCACGATGCCGACCTCGGTGGCGAGGAACGTTCGCGACTCACATGGCCGCCGCACGAGATGTACCAGCACGTTCTCGGCGGCGGACTCGCGCACGTAGGTGACGCTGTCCTCGGTGGCATCGACCCAGCGCATGGACCCGTGCTGCAGTGCGTGGCTTCGCCGGCGGATCGCGATCAGAGTCCGCAGGTCCATCACGAACTTCCCGTCGCCGTCCGGCGCCCGTTCGTCCAGGTCGCGAAGGCGGTCCCACGGGAACGGCACGCGTGTCGAGTCGATCGAGTCGCCCTCGCAACCGACTTCCACTCCGGCGAACAGTGTCGGGACACCTGGCATCGTCAGCAGGGCAGCGAGCCCGACGATGTGTCGTACGAGATCGCCACCGACCACCGTGCGGAACCGAGCGGTGTCGTGCGAGTCGAGCATCGTCATCGACGCCTGGCGGGCCTCCCACGAGACGCTGGCCGATAGTTGGCGCATCGACTCGACGAGTCCGTGTCCGTCCAGATCGATCAGCTCGACGGCAGCCATCAACGACATCGGGCCGGGGTCCTTCAGCCAGGCCCACAGTGGACGCGTGAACCACTGGTAGGCCATCACGCCATGCCAACCGGTGCCGTCGAGGTCGTCGCTGGCGTCGTAGCAGTGCTCGGCGACGAGCCACCGGCCGTCGCCGGCCGAGGCGTCGAGCGTCGCTCGTGTAGCGCGGGCGACGTCGTGATTGTCGTCGAGCTCACGGAACCGGGCCGTGGTGTTCGCACAGTCGACCCGCCATCCGTCGAGTTCGAATGGAGCCTCGAGCCAGTGGGCGAGCACCGACGCGTCCCCGGCGTAGAACCGATCTCGCAGGCTTGCGGAGCGATGGTCGAGCTTCGGCAGCGAGGAGACGCCGTGCCATGCCACGTAGCCGTCGGGCTCGGTGTCGTCGAAGAAGTAATAGCTTCGCTCGGCGGCGTCCTGATCGGCTGAGGCGGCTCGGAACCAGTCGTGGCGTACGCCGGTGTGGTTCAGCGTGATGTCGCCGATGACCCGGATCTCGCGTTCGTGGGCCGCCGCGACGAGCGACGCCAGCGAGTCGTCGCCACCAAGCGCCGGGTCGACGTGTTCGAACGTCGACGCGTCGTAGCGGTGCATCGATCCGGCCGGGAAGAACGGCGTGAGGTAGATCAACGACACTCCGAGGTGGACGAGGTGATCGAGATGTGCCTCGATCCCGGTCAGGTCGCCGCCGTACCAGTGGTGTGAGCGGATCCCTGGGGTGTCGTTGACCGGCTCGTCCCAATCTCGGGGTGTCGCCCAGTCAGGCGCCGGGCGAGGTGCGCCCGAATTCGCGAAGCGGTCGATGAAGATCTGGTACCCGACCGTCCCGGCGAGCCAGGCAGGCGGGGGAGTGGTGGCAGTCGCGCTCTCGTGAGACCCGGGTTCGGGGGGTCGGGCGGAGACGCGGAAGTCGGCGTCGTCGGTGACATCGCGGTGGAACACCCCGGCGCCGTTCACCCAGCAGCGGCCGAGATCACCGCCGTCGAGCAACCAGCGGTACGACGTGACGGGATTGTGCAGCACGAGATCGGCGCTCCACCACGTCGCACCGTGCTCGTGGCGGTCGAACCTTGCCTCGACGATCGCCGGCTCGGCGTCGGGTGTCGAACGCAGCCGCACGCGCCCCGTGCCGCACGCATCGGGAACTCGGAGCCGCACTCGCACCCGGCCACCCAACTCGCAAGCCGACGGTTCGAGGTATCTCGGCGATCCGTCGTGATGCGGGTGGTCGCGCAGTGCAAGCACCACGGTCCTACCGGGGACGGGGCCGGGGAGGACCGTCGGGCTCACTCCTTGACGGCGCCGGAGGTGAGGCCGGAGACGATGTAGCGCTGCAGGAACAGGAACAACAGCACCACCGGGATCGCGCCGATCAACGACCCGGCGGCGAACGGCCCCCAGCGATTGTCGAAACCCGCGCGGACGTAGCCCGACAGACCGACGGCGAGCGTCTTGTTGTCCTCGCCGAGCATGACGCTGGCGACGAGGAACTCCGCTTGCGAGGTGATGAACGACAGCAGGGCGATCACGGCAAGGACCGGAGCGGCGAGCGGCAGGATGATCTTGTAGAAGATCTGAAAGTGGGTGCAGCCGTCGATCTTCGCGGCTTCGTCGAGGGTGTAGGGGATCGTGTCGAAGAAGCCCTTGATCAGGTAGGTGTTCACGCCGAGCGCCCCACCGAGGTAGATGAAGATCAAGCCCCACGACGACCCGAGCCCGATCGCCGGGAACAGGCCCTTGATCCGGGTCATGAACAGGAACAGGGCGACCACCGCGAGCAGGTTGGGGAACATCTGGATCAGCAGCAGCGACAGCAGCCCTGGTCGTCGACCCGTGAAGCGGAGCCGGCTGAAGGCGAACGCCGCCAGCGCGCACATCGCGACGGTCAGCACTGCGGTCGTGATGCCGATGAACATCGAGTTGCGGAACCACGACCAGAACGGTGGGTGGCCGGGATCTGACATCAGGGCTCGGAAGTTGTCGAGCGACGGGTCAGTCGGGATCAGGCTCTGCGAACTGAGATTGCCGTCGGTGAACGCCGCCGAGATGACCCACAGGACCGGGAACAAGGCGAAGGCCAAGGCGACCCAGGCGACGACGTGGCGCCACCCGGTCTTCCGGAACACCTTGCCCATCGACGGGCGGTTGTATTCGAAGGCGGGGGCCTCCGGCTCGTAGGACTGCGTGACTGCGTTCATCGCATCTCCTCCAGGGATCGGGTGGCACGGAAGCTGAAGGCCGAGATCGTGGCGACGATCAGGAAGATGACGAGCGAGACCGCCGCGGCGAAGCCGTAGTCGACGCCGCCGCCGCCGGCGAACGCGATCTTGTACACGTAGGAGATCAGGATGTCGGTGCGGCCGGCGTCGCTGCCGGGCACCGGCGGGCGGCCTTCGGTCAGCAGGTAGATGATGTTGAAGTTGTTGAAGTTGAAGGCGAAGCTCGCGACGAGCAGCGGGCCCACAGCGACGAGCAACAGCGGGAAGGTGATCAGCCGGAACGCCTTGAACCCGCCGGCACCGTCGACGGCTGCCGCCTCGGTGAGGTCGGATGGGATGCTCTGCAGCGCACCGGTGCACACGAGGAACATGTACGGGAAACCGAGCCAGGTGTTGACGAGCAGGATCGAGAAGTAGGGGAGCCACTGCCCGTCGAGCCAGGGCAGGTTCGTGCCGAGCCAGCGGTTGATCACGCCGAACTGCTGGTTGAGCATGCCGCGCCAGACGAGTGCGGTCATGAAGCTCGGGATGGCGTACGGGATGATGATCAGGCTCCGGTACCAGCGCCGCCCGAACATCCGGTCCTCGTTGAAGACCAACGCGAGCAGCAGGCCGAGCCCGAACGACAGCACCACGGAGAAGAGCGAGAACAGCACGGTCCACAACAGCACGCGGAAGAACACGTTGCGGGTCTGATCGTCGTTCACCAGGCGGTCGTAGTTGGCCAACCCGACGTTCGCGCGCCAGCCGGGCACGAGAGCGTCACCGTTCTCGCTGACGAACTGTCCGTTCTCGATCGTGTAGGTGGTGTTCGTCGACGAGTCGAAGATCGTGTCGGTCTCGGGGTCGTAGACCCGGGTCTGGGTCTTCGCGGAACGCGGCGCCGAAGCCATCGTTGACGATGTCGCCGCTGGGCCCGGGGACGATGAGGGCGTTGACCTCGTCGACGCGGTCGTTCGCCTGGCCGGTGTTGAGGGCGACATAGCCGTCGATGGTTTCGCGGCGGCCGTCCTCGATGATCTCGGACTCGTCGATCGGGGTGCGGCCGTCGGGCGTGCCGATGAACCGGTTACCATCGGGATCGGTGAGAAGGAAGACCAACTCGCCGCCGGGGTTGCCCTCGGCGAGGATCTGGAGGTCGTAGCGGATCGACTCGGCGCTGGCGCTGACCGAGTTGGCCTCGATCCGCTCGATCGCGGTCTCCTTGTTCAGGTTGTTGCCGGTGCCGTAGTTCGTCGTCGAGATGTAGATGAGATAGAAGATCGGGTAGACGGCGAAGACCAGCAGGAACAGCGTTCCGGGCAGCAGGTACTTCGCCGGGATGAACCGCCGTTTGGAGATGTAGACGACGTCGATGACGACGAGAGCGACGATCGCCGAGATCGCCAGCCCGTAGTCGGGCTTGTCGAACATCGTCGGCAACGACGCCAGCACGATCGCATTCAGCAGGCCGAGCAGGAGGTACTTGACGATCAGTCCGAACGAGGCCCCGTACCGCGGGCCGGTCGGCATCTGCAACGGCGCCATGCCGTCGTAGTAGCTCTCTCGCTCCGGCAGCGTTGCCGTGCCGCCCCCGGACGCGCCGCCCCGAGAGGAGGTCGCCCCTGCGGTGGGGAACTGCTCCTCTCGGGGATCGGCGGTGTTCATCGGTGGATCAGCCCTCGGCGATCTTCTCGCGGATCTGAGCCGCAGCGTCGGTGAACGCCTGCGTCGGATCCGAGCCGGTGAAGATCAGCGAGTAGGCGTCGGTCCAGCTCTCCCAGACCGCCGACATCTCGGGGATGGCGGGCAGCGGGGTGCCGAGCTGGCCGGCGGCGCCGAAGCCCTGGATGATCGGGTCGTCGGACACCTGGTCGTAGGCGCTGAGCATGGCCGGCGGGCGGCCGCCGGCTTCGAACAGCGCGATCTGCACTTCCTCGGTGCCCAGGTAGTCGACCATGAAGGTCGTCGCCAGGTCGGGGTTCTCGCTGAACGCCGACTGCATGAAGCCCTGGACGCCGACGAACACCTCGGGGGTGCCACCCGCCACCGGCGGGATCGGCTCGACGACGTAGTTGATTCCGGCGTCGGTGAAGCCTCCAACGGCCCACGGGCCGGTGATCGCGAACGGCGCGTCGCCGGTCGAGAACGACTCGTTCATGATGTCGTAGCTGACGTCCTTGGAGATCAGGCCCTCGTTGCTCCAGTCGGCGAACTTCTGGGCGGCGGCGAGGCCACCTTCGGAGTCGATCCCGACGTCGTCGGCGTTGTAGGTGCCGTCGTCGTTCTGGCCGAACACGTAGCCACCGGCTGCGCTGAAGAGCGGGTAGTTGTGGTACGGGTCGCCCGGGTCCTGCTGGACGGCCAGCGGCACGCTGACAGTGCCGTCGGCCTGGAGCGCCAGCGCCGTGGCCTCGAGGTCCTCGAATGTCGCCGGGGCGTCGGGAACGAGGTCGACGTTGCGGATCAGGGCAATGTTCTCGATGGCGTACGGAACGCCGTAGAGCGCTCCGTCGTAGGTGAAGGCCTCGATGGCGACCGGGGCGTACAGGTCGGCGTCGGGACCGAGATCGATCGGTGCGATCACGCCGTTCGAGACGAGTTCGCCGAGCCAGTCGTGGGCGCCGGTCACGATGTCGGGGCCTTCACCGGCGGGGCCGGCGATGCTGAGCTGGTCGCGGATCTGGTCGAACGGGACCTCGACGACCTGGACGGTGATGCCCTCGTCCTCGGAGAAGGCATCGGCGATCGGCTCGAGCACGGGGGCCCGGGTGTCGTCGGCCCAGATCACGAGGTCGGCGTCGCCGCGGGGCGGTGCCTGGTACTCGGTGGTCTCGGTCGTTGCTTCCTCGCCACCGTCGGTGGTCTCGGTTGCTTCGGTGGTCTCCGAGCCCTCGGTGGTTTCGGTGGCGTCGGTGTTCTCGGTGGATGAATCGCTCGAGTCGTCGCTACCGCACGCGGCGCCCACCAGGGCGGCGACGGCGGTGAAGGCGATCAAGCGGCGTGATGCGCGCATGGTGTCTCCCCCTCAGGAGGTGTGATGCCGGCGGGTGCCGGCGAGGTGGTTGTCGTCGTTCACATTACGGAAACAATCCGTCTGTTGCAAGAAATTTGCAGAGGTCTTCCATTTCTTGCAGTAGGCGCGTACAGTCGTCACCATGCGGATCCGGCTCCAAGACGTGGCGGCCCTCGCCGGCGTCAGTGAGGCCACCGTCAGCCGCGTGATGAACGGCAAGCAGGGCGTGCGGGCAGCGACGCGCGATCGCGTCCTGAGCGTGCTCGCCGAACTCGGCTACACGCCCGAGGCACTGCACTCGAGTCCCCGGGCCGGCGTCGTCGGGCTGATCGTTCCGGAACTCGACAACCCCATCTTTCCCAAGTTCGTGCAAGCGGTCGAGGCGCGACTGCTCACCAGTGGCTACCTCTGCGTGCTGTGCTGTGCCACTCGTGTCGGAGCAACCGAGGACGACTACCTCGAGTCGCTGATCGAGCGCCGGGTGGCGGGCGTCATCGTCGTGTCCGGTCGCCACGCCGACATCCGCGCCGACCATTCGATCTACGACGAGATCACCGGTCGCGGCATCGGTCTGGTCACGATCAACGGGGCGATGGCTCCCGACGAGTCGGGAACACCACCCGTGCCGAGCGTGTCGACCGACGACCACGCGGCCACGGTCATGGCGTACCGCCACCTCCGCGAGTCGGGCCACGAGCACATCGGGTTGCTGATCGGGCCGACCTGTTACACACCCGTGCAGCGCAAACTCGCCGGGTTTCGCGAGGCGGCGCGCGCTGCGGGGGTCGACGGTGAACTCGACGACCGCATCGTGGAGACGATCTTCACCCTCGATGGTGGCTTCACCGGGGCGCAGAGGTTGCTCGACAACGGCGTGACCGGCATCGTGGCGGCCAGCGACATGATGGCGCTCGGCGCGATCCGAGCGGTGCGTCAGCGTGGACTCGAGGTGCCCGACGACGTGTCGGTCGTGGGGTTCGACGACACCGAACTCATGCGGTTCACCGATCCGCCGCTCACCACCGTGCACCAACCCGTCACCCGCCTCGTCGACCACGCCGTCGACATCCTGTTCGCCCAGATCGAGGGCCAGCCGTACGACCGCGCCGAGCGGGTGCTGCCCGGCGAACTCATCGTCCGAGGCACCACCGCGAGGGCTCCCCAGGTCGCCGGGGCTGGCAGGACCGATCGACGAGTGCGTACATTCGACTAACGTGTCCCGCACGTGGTCGAGGGGGATCACCGTCACCGATCGCTCCGAGTTGCGGAGCCACAGGAGGAACTCGTCATGGCAACCGTCCAGCTCGAAGGCATGAACAAGGTCTACGACAACGGCTATCACGCGATTCACGACCTCGATCTGGAGATCGCCGACAAGGAATTCCTGGTGCTCGTTGGCCCGTCAGGCTGCGGTAAGTCAACGGCGTTGCGCATGATCGCAGGGCTCGAGACGATCACGGGCGGAACGCTGAAGATCGGCGACAAGGTCGTCAACGATGTCGAGCCGAAGGACCGCGACATCGCCATGGTCTTCCAGAACTATGCGCTGTACCCGCACATGAGCGTGTACGACAACATCGGATTCGCCCTGAAACTCGCGAAGGTCCCCAAGGCCGAGATCGACACACGGGTCCGCAAGGCTGCTGCGATCCTGGAATTGGAGGAGAATCTCGACCGCAAGCCCGGCCAGCTCTCCGGCGGTCAGCGTCAGCGCGTCGCCATGGGCCGGGCGATCGTGCGCCAGCCGGCTGCGTTCCTGATGGACGAACCGCTGTCGAACCTCGACGCCAAACTCCGCGTCCAGATGCGTGCGGAGATCGCTGCACTACAGCGCGAACTCGCCGTCACCACCGTGTACGTCACCCACGACCAGATCGAAGCGATGACGATGGGCGACCGCGTCGCCGTCCTCAAGGACGGGTACCTCCAGCAGGTCGACACGCCGCAGAACCTCTACGACCATCCGGTCAACGTGTTCGTCGGCGCCTTCATCGGTTCGCCGTCGATGAACCTGTACGAAGGCACGGTCAAGGTCGACGGCGACGTCGGCACCGTGGCGATCGGCAACAACGTGATCGGCCTGCCGCGTGAGGTGTTCTCCAAGCAGCCCAGGCTGAGCGAGTACAACGGCAAACCGATCATCGTCGGGATCCGACCCGAAGACTTCGAGGATGCCGCCTTTGCCGAGCAGGTTCCCGAGAGTCAACGCATCACGGCGAAGGTCTCGCTGATCGAGGCACTCGGCTCCGAGATCATGGTGCACTTCCGCATCGACGCGCCCACCGTCGACTCCGGTGACCCCGACGCCGTCGAAGAGCGAGAGGGCGACGACGTCGCGAACGCCGTCGGTCGGTTCAATCCTCGGTCGCGCGTGCGAATGGGCGACACCATGGACATCGCGGTGTCGAGTGAGAACATGCACTTCTTCGACGCCGAGACACGCCAGGCGATCTGGGCCTGACGTCCGGGCCGGGACGTCGATCCTCCCGGCGTCCGCTGTCGTTCTGCAGTTGACGGGTATCGACACGTGGAGATCGTCACCAAACAGGGTCATCCCGATTTCCTCGATCTGCCGTGGGAGCAGCCGCTCGCCGAATGGGGTGATCCCCGGTTGGTCAAGATGGCCCATGGCATCAGCCGTCACATCGTGCGGTTCGTGCGGTTCGGCGACCGGGTGTACGCGCTGAAGGCGACCGGTGTCGTGGCGGCTCACCACGAGTACCGGGTGTTGCGCGATCTGCGTGACGATCATCTGCCCGTGGTGGAACCGGTGGGTGTCGTGTCGGACGCTCCCAACCCGGGCGACGGGGTGTTGATCACCAGGTATCTCGACTTCTCCCTGCCGTACTGGTACCTCATGGGACGCGGCGACGCGTCGCTCGCCGATCGGTTGATGGACGCTGGTGTCGTCCTGCTGGTCCGGCTGCATCTCGAAGGCGTCTACTGGGGTGACTGCTCGCTGTCGAACATCCTGTGGCGTCGCGATGCGGGAGCGATGATGGCGTACCTCGTCGACGCCGAGACCACCGAACGGCACGAGACGATCGGCGATCGGATGCGGATGCACGACGTCGAGATCGCGGTCGAGAACGTTGCGGGTGGGCTCTTCGAGTTGATCGCAAGCGGTCGCATCACCGAGGAGATCGACCCGGTAGCGATCGCGCAGAGCTTGCGCGATCGCTACGAGGTGTTGTGGAGCGAACTGACCCGGGTGGACCTGCTCGACCTCGACGATCGCTGGCAGATCGAGCAACGGGTGCGGCGGATCAACGAGCTCGGTTTCGACGTCGAGGAGTTGAAGATCAACCGCGACGGTCGCACGCTCTCGGTGAAGCCGGTGCTGATCGAGGAAGGTCATCATGCCCGCGATCTCCGGGCCCGTACCGGGCTCGACGTTCAGGAGAACCAGGCACGGCGGCTGCTGTCCGACATCGATCAGTTCCGGGCGTGGCTGGAGCGCAAGGAGGACCGGTCGATCCCGCGGGCGGTCGCCACGGCTCGGTGGTTGGCGGAGGTCTACGAGCCGATCATCGGGATGATCCCACACGACCTCCGTTCACGCCTCGAACCGGCAGAGGTCTTTCACCAGCTGCTGGAGCATCGCTATCTGATGGCCGAGGAGCGAGGCGAGGACATCACCAACGAAGCCGCGATGGAGGACTACCTCGACAGTGTTCTGGTCGACTCCCCGAAGGAGCGCCAGCTCCGGCTCGACGCCGGCAGCATCCCGCGCATCGGACTCGACCCGGCGGCTGGTCCGTCCGGGTCGGCTACGTTCGAGTCATGAACGCCGTAGCTGATCGCACCGAGCGTGCCCGTCGTGCGATCGGATTGATCGACCTGACCGACCTCTCCGACGATCACGCTCCCGACGGCATCGACGAGTTGTGTCGACGCGCTCGGGAGCACGGCACCGCGGCGGTGTGCGTGTGGCCGGAGTTCGTCGCCCGCTGTGCCGGGTTGCTCGGCGGTTCACCTGTGCGTGTGGCAACCGTCGTGAACTTCCCGTCGGGCGACGACTCGGTCGTCGACGTCGTCGACCTGACACGGACGGCGCTCGTCGATGGCGCCGACGACATCGACCTGGTGCTGCCGTACCGATCGTTCCTCGATGGCGACTCCGAGCGCGCGAGCGAGATGGTCGTGGCGATCTCGACGCTGGTCGAGCCGCCGAGGTTGCTCAAGGTGATCCTCGAGTCGGGCGCCTACCCCGGTCCGGACTCGGTTGCCGCGGCGGCGCACCTCGCCATCTCGAACGGCGCCGATTTCGTGAAGACGTCGACCGGCAAGATCGCCGACGGCGCGTCGCTCGACGCCGCCCGGGCGATGCTGGGCGAGATCGCTGTTGCGGCCGACGCCGGTCGATCGGTCGGCCTCAAGCCGTCCGGGGGCATCCGCAGCTTCGATGACGCCATGGCGTATCTCGACCTCGCCGACGGCGTGATGGGGGAGGGCTGGGCGACGCCGGCCACGTTTCGGTACGGCGCCAGCGGCCTCCTCGACGCCCTCCTCGCCGAACTCGACGGCACCGCCCCGCCACCACCCACCGGTTCCTACTGACGTACGAGATGTGCCGGGCACATCTCGTACGCTGACGTCACCGGTAGCCTCATGGCTCCCTGCCCTCGTAGCTCAGGGGATAGAGCATCGGCCTCCGGAGCCGTGTGCGCAGGTTCGAATCCTGCCGAGGGCGCAGCCGGTTGTCGGCGCGATCAGAGGAGACGGTCCTGATCGGAGCCGCGCTCTTCAGACGCCCGACGTCTCCTGATACACCCGCACGTAGTCGACGTAGTACTGGATCGGGAACTCGAGGTCGAGTGCGATGTTGCCGCCCAGGGTTCCTCCGAGGGCGAGGTTGAGAATGAAGAAGAACGGCTGATCGAACACCCACTCGCGGTCACCCAGGTCTTCGGGGCCGATCTCGAAGTACATCTCGCCGTCGAAGAACCAGCGGATTCCCTCGGCGTCCCAGTCGATCGCGTAGGTGTGGAAGTCGTCGGCGATCTCGAACTCCTGTCGATTCCACTGCGACCGACCGCCCGCGCCCGAGTAGCCAGGACCGTGGATGGTGCCGATCACGAGGTCTGGCTCGCGGCCGACGTACTCCATGATGTCGATCTCGCCGACGTTCGGCCACTGTTGGCTCGGGTCGTCGGACTCGCTGTCGAAGTTGGCACCGAGCATCCAGAACGCCGGCCAGGTTCCGCTGCCGCCGGGGACCTTGATGCGGGCCTCCAGGTGGCCGTACTGGAATTCTTGCAGACCCTGGGTCTTGAGTCGCGCGGAGGTGTAGTACGACTCCTCGAACCGTTCCTCGCGGAGCTCGATGACCAGGAGTCCGTTCTGGGTCCGGGCGTTCTCGGGGCGATCGGTGTAGAACTGGGCCTCACCGTTTCCCCAGCCCCAGCCGCCGATGTCGTACGTCCAGTTCGCCGGATCGATCGCATCACCGTCGAACTCGTCGCTCCAGACCAGTTCCATGCCCTCCGGGGGTTCGAGCGGAATCGGGTCCGGTGTCCGGATGGTCGTGGTCGGCCCCTCCGTGGTCGGTGCCGCGTCCGTGGTGGGCGCGTCCGTGGTGGGCGCGTCCGTGACGGCATCGTCCTGGGAATCCCCACCACCGCAGGCAGCGACGACGACCAGCGCAGCCGCCGGTACGAAGCGAGCGACGCGCCGGTACACGCTGTTGTGGTGCGTCATCTCCAGTACCTCAGCGGATGGGCCCGCTACCCCTTGACCGCGCCCGACGTGAGACCGGAGATGATGAAGCGCTGCAGGAACATGAACAGCACCAGCATCGGCAGCATCAGCATCAGGACCGCCGCGGCGAGCTTGGGCCAGTCGCTGCCGTATACGCCTTCGAAGACGATGAGGCCGCGGGTGATCGGATAGAGGTCTTCGTCGGTGAGATAGACGGTCGCCAGGATCAGTTCGTTCCAGATTCCGATCGCGTGGATCACCGTCACCGTCGCGATCGCCGGCCGGATCAACGGGATCAGGATCGACCACACGAACCGGACGTAGCCACAGCCGTCGATCGCCGCCGACTCATCGAGTTCACGCGGGATCGATTTGATGTAGTTGACGAGGATGATCAGCCCGATCGGGTTGATCAGGAACAGCAGGATGTAGCCCTGGCGGGTGTTGTAGAGGCCGAGGTTGAGGATCAGCTGGAACTGCGGGATCAGCGCCGGAGGCAGGAACAGCGCCACCACGTACAGGGTGAGCATGGCACCGGCGCCCCTGACGTACCCGCGGGCGATCGGGAAGGCGACGAAGACCGACATGATCACGAACAACGCCGTGGCGACCCCCGTGTAGATCATCGAGTTCATCAAGTAGCGCGGGAAGTTGGCGAGCTCCCACGCCTCGCTGAAGTTGTCCAGCGAGAAACTCTCGGGGAGGCCCGTCGGGTTCTTGAAGAACTCGGGCAGCGACTTCAACGACGCGAAGATGAGGATCAACAGCGGGCCGATGTAGAACGCCGCAAAGAGGAACAGGACCGTGTACGAGAAGGTCTTCTGCACGGCCCTCCTGCGCCTGGCGCGGGAGTTGGAGGGAACCACGAACTCTTCGGGTTCGGTGTCGAGTTCGACGAGCACGCTCATCCCATGTACTTCCTTTCACGCCAGTTGACGAACGCGTTGGCGGACATCCCGAGCATCAACACGAGGATGAACAGCACGATCGATGCAGCGGCGGCGTACCCCTGGCGGAACGAGCTGGTCCCGGTCTGGCCGAACGCCTCCGCGTAGACGATGTACCCGAGTACTTGCGTGCCGTTCTTGTAGCCGGTCAACACCAGGAACAACATCCACGCCTGGAGCGAACCGACGATGTTCAGCAGCAAGTTGGTGTTGACCGCCGGTGTGAGCTGCGGCCACGTGATGTTCTTGAAGAGCTTCCACCCGGTGGCTCCGTCGACCGCTGCGGCCTCGTAGAGGTCGGCCGGAATGGTCTGCATCCCCGCGAGGAAGATGACCATCGTGAATCCGGCATTGGCCCAGATCTGCACGAGGATCACCCAGTAGAACGCATTGGGGCCAGCCAGGAACTGTGACTCCATTCCGAACCAGCTGAAGATCGAATCCATCGGACCACCGCCGGGCCGGAGGAACAGCTTCCACATGAGACCCTGGACGGCGACGCCGAGGATCACCGGGACGAAGAAAAGGGTGCGGAACACGAGGCGGCCCCGAAGGTTCTGGTTGACGAGCAGCGCCATCACCAGACCGACGGTGAACTGGATCGTGGTCACCAGGAACATGAAGATGAGGGTCCGCCTCAACGCATCGAGGTTGTCTCGCGATCGGGCGCCCTCGAAGAGGAACTCGTTGTAGTTGTCGAATCCGACCCAGTTGATCGGGATGCCACGGATGCCCGTCGCATCGGTGATCGAGTAGATGAACGTGGCCAACGACGGCCCGACTCCGATCAACAAGTAGAAGCCGAGACCGGGGAGGAGCATCAACCACGGGGCAAGCCGTGCGAGTCCTCCCCCACCGAACAGATTTCTCGATCGTGCTGCCATCGTTGCCCCCCGGCGCTGTCGATGTGTGTTGGCTGGTGTTCGCGCTTGTGTCGACGATTTCGTCGACAGGACCGTGGGGGTGTGGGCCGCCTCGTGCGGCCCACACCCCGTCAGGTTGCTATCACATTCAGGTTGGTGTCAGTTGGTGTCCGTCGACGACTGTCGGGATCAGAGGCCGGACTCGAGGTCGGCCTGAGACTGGTCGGCAGCCTCGACGGGATCGCCGAAGTCGCCGTTGTACAGCCACAGCGCGGCCTGGCTGCCGTTGGCCCACTGGCCTGCGCCCTTGGGTCCGACCCACCACTGCTCGAAGCCGACCGTGAAGTCTCCAGCCTGGAGAATCGGTGCAGTCGCCTGCCCGAGTGTGTTGTCCAGCGTCGCGGTGGGCTGGGTGGGCAGGTAGTTCGTCGCGTTGGCGAAGGCGTTGTAGTTGTCCGGCTCCGAGAAGGCTGACAGGTACGCCATGGCGATGTCCTCGACCGGTGTCTCCGACGACACGGCGAATGCCATGTCGTACTTGCCGAAGAGGGTCTGGTTGTCGGCAGCATCGTCGCTTCCCGGGAACGGGATGTACGTCCACTCGAAGTCGGCGCCGTCCTCGATCGGGCCGGCATTCCACGCACCCATCGGTCCGAAGGCAACGTCGCCGGCCACGTAGCGCTGGGCGGCGGAGTCACCGGTGAGGCCGGCAGATTCGGCGTCGAGCATGCTCGCGTAGGTGCCGTACTTCTCGAACAGCTCGAGACCCTGGTCGTCGTTCCATGCGGCGTCGCCGGTCCAGAGGCCCTCGACGAGCGCCTGCTGGTCGGGGTAGAGCGCACCGAGCAGCCCGTAGGTGCCGACGAAGACCGGCCACGAGTCCTGGCCGCCGGCGATCATGCACTTGTTGCCGGTGGCTTCGACGGCGTCACACGCCGAGATCAACTCGTCCCAGGTCGTCGGCACGTCGACGCCGGCCTCGGCCAGCAGGTCGAGGTTGACGAACATGCCGCTGTAGATCGTGCGTCCGAGGTTGAGCGAGTAGACCGAACCATCGATCGAGCCGTCGTCGATCGCGGCCTGGTCGTAGTTCTGGACGAAGTCCTGGTCGGTGAGGTCCATCAGCAGCCCGGCTTCGATCAACTGCTGCCAGTAGGGCGTGTCGGCGTCGGTCATGTACGGCTGCACCGGGTTGGCGAAGCCGGTCACGCTGATCGTGGTCACGTCGATGTCCCCGGCGTTCAGACGGGTCTGGTTCACGGTGGGGATGTCGTCGGCGTTCACGACCGACATGTCGACGGTCACGCCGGGGTTGGCCGCCTCGAACTCGGCGTTGAAGTTCTCCATGAACTCGACGCCCGGCGGGTTCTGGTGGATCAGGACGCGCAGCGTCCCCTCGAGGTCACTGGCTGCTCCGTCGGCTGCCGTGCCGTCGGCGGTCGTGGCGTCGGCTGACGAGTCGTCAGCTCCGTCGTCGTCGCTGCCGCACGCGGCAACTGCCAGCCCGGCAACGACGAGCGTCGCCAGGGTCTTTGACTTCCTGCTTCTCATGGTCTCTCCCCTTGTTGATGGTGATCTGCATCGGGGGGTCGAGGAACGGC
The DNA here is from genome assembly GCA_963698435.1 of Ilumatobacteraceae bacterium. Taxonomy (GTDB): domain Bacteria; phylum Actinomycetota; class Acidimicrobiia; order Acidimicrobiales; family Ilumatobacteraceae; genus Sva-07. Next base: position 491,202 of record CAVOQV010000018.1, read on the forward strand.
AGGACGACTCGGAGGAGCACCGGGGCGTTGTTGGCCGGATCGGCCGGCGCACCCTGCGCTCCGTTCTGTCGACGTTGCGTTCACTCGAATCCCCTCTGACAGTTCGCGTTCGCGAGCGAAAACGAGCCGGCCCCAGATTCCTGGGAGCGCTCCCAACCTAAGCCAAGTCGAATCGGCGAGTCAACTGTTGATCGGGCTCATCGGGTACCGCATACTCTGGGAGCGCTCCCGACATCGGAACCTGGCGGCGATCGCCCGAGCGGAGCAGAAGGAGCGACGAGTGATGACGGTGACGGTGACCAACAACATCGACGAGGACATCGACGAGGACATCGAGGTGCTCGACGGGGTCGAGATGTACCGGATCTCCCCGATCGATCGGATCGATCCGTTCCTGATGAGCGTCGTGAGCAGCTCCGACCTGTGGATGTTCCTCTCGAGCACCGGCGGGCTGACTGCCGGCCGCGTCGAGGCGCAGCAGTGCGTCTTCCCCTACGAGACCGACGATCGCCTCCATCACCTCGGCGGACGGGTCGGACCGGTCACCGTGCTGCGGATCGGCACTCCGGGAGCGACGACCCTCTGGGAGCCGTTCACGGGTGATGCCCCCGACACCCGGCGCAGCCTCCTCAAGAGTCTCCTCGGCAACGTCGTCGTCTTCGAAGAAGAGCATCTCGAACTCGGGCTCACGATGCGGTACCGCTGGGCGCCGTCGGATCGATTCGGTTGGGTTCGAACCGCCTCGTTGACCAACCGAGCCGGTCACGAACCGCTGGCGGTCGAGATCCTCGACGGCGTGCTCGGCGTGATGCCGTGGGGCGTCGGTGTGCCGTTTCAGCAGCAGATGAGCAATCTCGCGAACGCCTACCGACGCAGCGAGATCACCGAGTCCGGACTCGGCATCTTCACCCTCGAGGCCATGATCGTCGACGTTCCCGAACCCGCTGAAGCGCTGCGGGCGACCACCGTGTGGTCGACCGGTCTGGGTGAGCCGTCGACAACCGTCGATCCGCGCGCCGTCGCTGCCGCTCGTGACGGCCAACCGTTCGCCGGATCCTCACTGCGCACCGGCCGCCCGGGTTCGTTCCTGGTCAACGCCACCGTGGAGATCGCCCCGGGGGAGACTCGGCGATGGCACGTCGTCGCCGACGTGGCCCAGAGTCACGCAGACATCGCCCGGCTCATCCATGAACTGGCGACGAGCGAGGATCTGTCGCGCGACCTCGACGACGATGTCGAACGGTGTTCGGCCGCACTGCACGACATCGTCGCGAGTGCCGATGGCGTGCAGACGACGGCGTCACCCAAGGTCGACGCCCATCATCTGGCCAACACCCTGTTCAACGTCATGCGTGGTGGCACCTTCGCCGATGGGTACACCGTCGACTCCGAACGGTTCCGCGTGTTCGTGGCCGAGCGCAACAGCGAGGTGGCCGACCAGCATGCCGACTGGCTCGATCGCCTCCCCGGCTCGATCGACGTGGTCGACCTGCGCGCCCGTGCCGTCGAGAACGGCAATCCAGACCTGACGAGACTCGCGCACGAGTACCTGCCGCTGTCGTTCTCGCGACGCCACGGCGACCCGAGCCGACCGTGGAACCAGTTCGCGATCCGAGTGCGAGACGCTGATGGCGAACCGTTGCTGAGCTACCAGGGCAACTGGCGCGACATCTTCCAGAACTGGGAGGCCCTGTGCCAGAGCTTCCCCGGATACCTGCCATCCATCGTCGCCAAGTTCGTCAATGCTTCGACCGCTGACGGATTCAACCCGTATCGGATCACCAGCGACGGGATCGACTGGGAGGTCGTCGAACCCGACAACCCCTGGAGTGGGATCGGCTACTGGGGTGACCACCAGATCGTCTACCTGTACCGGCTGTTGCGCACGCTGCGCGCCCACGACCCCGCATGGCTCGACGACAACCTGGGGGAGCGGGCCCATGCGTTCGCGAACGTCCCGTACCGCATCGCGCCGTTCGGCGAGTTGGTGCGCAATCCAAAGGACACGATCGAGTTCGACTCGGCCGAAGCAACCGCCATCGCCGAACGGGTCGATCGTCTCGGTTCCGACGGGCGACTGGTTCTCGACGCGAACGGCGACGTTCTCCATGTCACATTGCTCGAGAAGCTCCTGATCCCGGCCCTCGCCAAGATCTCCAACTTCGTGCCGCGAGGAGGAATCTGGATGAACACCCAGCGGCCGGAGTGGAACGATGCCAACAATGCCCTGGTCGGCTTCGGGCTCTCGATGGTCACGCTCGCCCATCTCCGTCGATACCTCCAGCTGGTCGAGGAACTGACGAGCAACCTGACGGACGAGGTGCACATCTCGGCGGACGTCGTCGTCTGGATCGAACGCGTCGTCTCCGTCCTCGAATCGCACGAGCGACTGGTCGGCGCACCCTCCATCGACGAGGGCGATCGCTTCCAGGTCGTCCAGGGTCTCGGCACGGCGTTCGACGGCTACCGCAGCGGGCTGTATGCAACGGGGCCGGCGTCACCGGCGCCGATCGCTCCGGCAACACTGCGCCGCCTGCTTCGGACCTCGATCCTGCATCTCGACGACTCGCTACGAGCTGCGCTCCGGCCCGACGGCCTGTACGACGCCTACAACCTGGTCGCGTTCGCCGACATCGGTCGGCGCCCGCGGGCGAGCGTGAGCCGTCTGCAGCCGATGCTCGAGGGGCAGGTGGCCGCGATCAGTTCGGGCCTGCTCGAGGTCGACGAGATCGTCGCGCTCCTCGAGGCGATGTACGAGTCCGATCTGTATCGGGCCGACGTCGACAGTTTCGTGTTGTACCCGGCGCGCCTCAGGCCGGCGTTCCTCGAACGCAACCAGGTACCGATCGAGGCGGTGGAATCCAGTCCGTTGCTGAGCGCACTCCTCACCAGCGGCAACGACGACGTCATCGTGCGCGATGTCGACGGCCGAGCTCACTTCAACGCCGACTTCACGAACGCCGGTGACCTGTCGGCTGCACTCGACTCCCTCGCCGCCACCGCCTTCGGGCCGCTGGTCACCGACCACCGAGGCGAGGTGCTGGAGCTGTACGAACGGGTGTTCAACCACCACGAGTTCACCGGCCGGTCCTCGACCATGTACGCATTCGAAGGGATCGGGTCGGTGTACTGGCACATGGTGGCCAAGCTGCTCGTCGCGGTGCAGGAGTCGATCCTGGAAGCCCCGCCCGACACGGCGAACGAATCGCTCGTCGACCTGATCCGACTCTACGACCGGGTACGAAGCGGTCTCGGTTTCAACCGGACCGCCGCCGAGTACGGAGCGTTCCCGACCGATCCCTACTCGCACACTCCGGCTCACGCCGGAGCGCAGCAGCCGGGCATGACCGGGCAGGTGAAAGAAGAACTGCTCACCCGCTGGGCCGAACTCGGACTCGTGGTGGCGGAGGGCTCGATTCACTTCTCGTCGGTGCTGTTCAGCGAAGCGGAACTCCGAACCGAGGCCGGAACCCTCGTCCATCTCGACGCCGCGGGTCGGCCATCGCACCTCGATGTGCCGCCAGGAAGCGCGGCGTTCACGATCTGTCGCGTCCCCGTCGTCGTGTCCGCCGCCAGCACGTCACCGATGATCGCCGTCACCTTCGCCGACGGGACTCGCCGCGAGGTCTCGGGTTCGACCCTCGATCCCGAGACTTCTCGCCAGGTCTTCGACCAGTCCGCCACCATCGCTCGCATCGACGTCACGTTGTCGCGGCAGTCGATGCGGCGCTGAACGGTGGTCCTCATGTGGCTGTCGAACGAATCACAGGTCGCTAATGTCGCAGCGATTCCGCGGCCGATCGGACCGCGGTCGACGAGGATGACATGATGGACACACCACGATCTCTGACGCTCGAGGCCATCGGCAAGTTGGCCGGGGTCTCTCGGTCGACGGTCTCCAGGGTGCTCAACGACCACCCGGATGTGCGACCCGACGTCCGGACGCGTGTCGAGGCCGTGATCGAGAAGACGGGCTATCTCCCGAACCAGGCCGCCCGCGCACTCGTCTCGAACCGGACCGGCCTGATCGGGCTCCTGATGCCGGCCGACGTCGTCGAACTCTTCGGCGATCCGTACTACTCGACCCTCGTGCACGGCATCCGGGAGGGCTGCGAGGAGACCGGCTCGATCTTCTCGATCTTCCCGTTCTACGGCAAGCAGGGACAGGAGGCCCTCCTTCCCACGCTCATGTCGCAGGGGTTCCTCGACGGCGTGATCGCCACCGCCGGGCCGCGGAGTGATCAGTTGATCGCGACATTGCGAGACCGTGGCCGGAATGTCGTCGTGGTCGGCCATCCGGCCGACCACCGCGACGTGCGGCGAGTCGACGTCGAGAACCGTTCGGGAGGCGCCGTCGCCACCGCCCATCTCTGTGGGCTCGATCGACGTCGGGTCGGTTTCGTGGGGCCCACCCCCGAGTACCTGTTTGGCGTCGAGCGACTCGACGGGTACCGCGATGCGCTCGTGGCCCAGGGACGGGAACCGGACGATCGCCTCGTCCGACGCGATGCCCCGAACGTCGAGGGCGGTTACCGGGCCACCCTCGACATCCTCGTCGAACAGCCCGACGCCCTGTTCGTGGCCACCGATCCGATGGCGGTCGGCGCCCTGCGGGCCCTTCGGCAACGGGGGTTGCGGGTGCCCGACGACGTCGCCGTCGTGGGGTTCGACGGGTTGCCGAATGCTCGGGTCACCGATCCGGTCCTGACGACGGTGGTCCAACCCGTGATGGAGGTCGGACGAACGGCGGTGCAGATCCTCCGGGGCAACCATGAGGGTTCCGATGTCGTCATGCTGCCCACCGAACTCCGGATCGGCGAGTCGTGCGGCGCCCGAGCGTCGACGCCGCCATCGTCCTGACCGCTGACGTTCTCACGAATCGGGCGACGAGAACGAGCAGCCGTGAATTGTGCTTGACCGCTCGTACGCCGGCCCGTACCGTCGTCCGGGAGCGCTCCCGGGAGCGCTCCAGACGAAGCGGGGGGCACAGGAATGCGCACGGGGAACACACACTGAGAATGCGCACGAGGCGAGGATCGACGATGACCGGGAGCGCCGTGGCCGACCTCGTCGAGTCGATGACCCTTCCGGAGAAGGTCGGCCAGATGACCCAGGTCGAGTTCGGCAGCATCACCAGCGACGAGGTCGCAGCATGGTCGGTCGGTTCGGTCCTGAGCGGTGGCGGCGGCAATCCCGGCGACGGCTCACCTCGCGCCTGGCGCGACTCGGTCGACGAGTTCGTCGCCGGTTCGAGACGCAGCCGTCTCGGCATCCCCATCCTCTACGGCACCGACGCCGTTCACGGTCACAACAACGTCATCGGCGCCACGATCTTCCCGCACAACATCGGCCTCGGGGCGACGGGCGACGCCGACCTCGTACGGGCGGTCTCCCGTGCCGCCGCTCTCGAAACCGCGGCCACCGGGGCCAGGTGGACGTTCGCGCCCTGCCTCGCGGTCCCGAACGACGTCCGGTGGGGCCGAACGTACGAGGGGTTCTCCCAGGACAGCGCGCTCGTCGGTCAGCTCGGGAGAGCCTCCGTGGAGGGGTGGCACGGCGATGACCTCCGCGCGACCGGCGTGTTGGCGTGCGCCAAGCACTTCGTCGGCGAAGGCGCAATGGCGTGGGGCACGGCCGGTCGACATCGCCACCCGTGGATCACCTGGTGGGACGGCTGGGAGCCCGGGTGGAAGATCGATCAGGGCGATGTCCCCATCGACGACGAGGAGCTGCGGCGGACTCATCTCCCTCCCTTCATCGAGGCGATCGATGCCGGCGCCCTCACGGTGATGGCCTGCTACGGCTCATGGCAGGGCAACCGCATGCACGCAGACCACTACCTGCTGACCGATGTCCTCAAGACCGAGTTGGACTTCGGGGGCTTCGTCGTGTCGGATTGGATGGCGATCGACCAGCTCGATCCGGACTACTCGACGGCCGTCGAGTCGGCTGTGAACGCCGGCATCGACATGGTCATGGTGCCGTTCGAGTTCGAGCGCTTCATCTCCACGGTGGTCGACCTGGTCTCCGCCGGACGAGTCGCCCCAGCTCGCGTCGACGATGCCGTGACCAGGATCCTGCGGGTCAAGTCCCAACTCGGGTTGCTCGATCAGTCGCCGACTCCGGATGTGCCGCTCGACGTGATCGGGTGCGACGCGCATCGCCGGTTGGCGCGCTCGGCGGTCAGTGCCTCCGCCGTGGTGCTCATCGACGATGGTGCACTTCCGATTCCCGCCTCGACACCGATGTTGGCAGCCGGCACGGCGCTCGACGACATCGGTCTCGCGTGCGGCGGCTGGACCATCTCGTGGGCCGGCGCGGCGGGGCCGATCACCGACGGGAGCACCGTCGTCGACGGACTGCTCAGGCGACGGGGGCCGGAGCAGGTGCTGTATCGGCCTGAAGCCGACTTCGACGGTGAGCACCGGCCGTACGGCGTGGTCTCGATCCACGAACTCCCGTACGTCGAAGGCGGTGGGGACAGCGCCGACCTCACGGTCCCCGCCGAGCAACTCGATCTCGTGCGACGCATGAGATCGTCGGTCGATCACCTGATCGTGCTCGTCATGTCGGGCCGCCCGGTCCTCATCGAGCCGATCGTCGAGATCGCCGACTCCGTGGTCGCCTGCTGGCTGCCCGGATCCGAGGCCGACGGCATCGCTGACGCGCTGCTCGGTGCGGTGCCGTTGACCGGCCGGCTCCCGGTGTCATGGCCGCGATCCGTGGCACAGGTCCGGGGCGAGGCCGAACCGGGCGCCGCACCGCAGGCGTGGCCGATCGGTCACGGCGTCTCGATCACGGGCCCGCATCGCCACCCGGGTTGATCACCGTTCGCCCAGTCGATGGAGCGCAGCGATGTCGTGCACGTCCTCGGGTCGGTGGAGGTAGCCCTCGTGGAGTTCGAGCTGCTTGGCTGCGCTGAAGCAGCGGACTGCTCGGCGTCCGATCATCCCGTCGGTCAGCGCTTCCTGCGGGCTCTCGAAGCGTTGCCCGTCGAAGCCGTGCTGCCACCAGCCGTCACACCCATCGTCGAATGCCGGGTGGATGTCGATGTGCCGATCCGCCTGCAGGTCCGAGAGTTCGACTCGAACGGGAAGCCGGTCGGTGGTGATCGAGAACGATGCGTCGACGAGGGCGTCGCCGAGTGCGCCGACCAGCGGATCCGGAATCAGCACATCGAGATCCCGGTGCTCGCGCGGTCTGGTGACCGACCAGTGCGTCGATTCCCCACCCTCCGGCGATCACCGGGGTGATGCCCAATCCCTCCATGACCTCGAGCATCCACACGACGTCGTCCTGCGAGGTGGCCACGTGTGCAGTCTCACGCGTGGCGTGCGAGGAACTCCGACAGCTCCGGCTCCGCAGGGCTGTTCAGAACACCGGGGAACCCTTCGCACACGAGCGCTGCCACCGCGCTCGCGGTCCTGACGAGTTCCTCGTCGTCGGCGCCGTTCAGCATCGCGTAGATGGCCCCCGCCCGGAAGCTGTCTCCGGCACCGGTCGTGTCGCGCACGACGGCGGGATACGGCGCGAACTCCTGCGCCTGACCACCGTGTCGTCCGTGGATCGCCGGCTCGCTCCCACGAGTCAGGATCACGAGGCCTCGGCACTGCTCGGTGTAGGTGGCCAACAGCTCGCGCGGGTCGTGCGGTCCGAACTCGCGGGTGGCGAACTCCTCGGAGACGACGAGCACCTCTGCTCGCTGGGCGATCTCCGAGTCGGGGGATGCGTCGACGGTCACGTAGGGGGTGCCCTCGTCGACGCACCATCGGGCGACCTGCAACGACTCGTCGCCCAGGAACGGGTCCAGACAGACGATCCGACTCGAACGGACATCCTCCTCCGAGGGCGCGTTCCAGGCGCGATCGGTCATCAGCTGCGTGTACGTCCCGAGCACCGTTCTCGCAGCCGCTGCGCTGACGACGACCTCGGTCACCGACTTCGTGTCACGTCGGATGGCCCGGCAGTCGACGCCGGCTCCCGACAAGGCATCGATGGCAAACGACGACGGTTGGTCGTTGCCGAGCCACGTTCCGTCCAGCTTGGTGGCGATGCCGAGCCGGGCCAGGACGTAGGCACCTCCCGCAGCCTCGCCGCCGAAGGACGGAAAGACCCCGGCGATCTCTGCGTACCCTCCCGCCGGGGGATAGTCGTCGTCCAGGACGATCAGGGTGCTGGGGGCGATCATCCCGAATGCGTACACCTCGTGCATGCCGGTGTCCTTCTCGAGTGCTCAGCGAATGACCGAGGGGTCGTCGCCGGAGACCAGGCGCTCGACGTCGGCCAGATCGGCCGACGACGTGTCGCCCGGCGTGGTCATCACCAATGCCCCGTGAGCGATGCCCAGCTCGAGGGCGTCATGCAGCCGGCGGCCATCGAGCAGGCCGTAGATCAGGCCGGACGCGAACCCGTCGCCTCCGCCCACACGGTCGAGAACCTCGAGGGCCGGGTACTCGGTTCCCTCCATCGTTCCCTCGGACCGGGACCAGGCAACTCCGCCCCAGTCGTGTACTGATGCGGACCGCACGACGCGTCGACGTGGTGGCCACGATCGACAGCCCCGAGAGTTCGGAGACGAGCCGTTCGGTCGTGGCCTCGAAGTCGGCCGCGTCGACGCCGAGGAGCACGTCCACGTCGCCGAGCAACTCGGTCGTCATCCGGCGCTGTGCGTCGCTGCCTCCCTTCGCTCGCCACAGGCTGGGGCGGTAGTTGATGTCGTAGGACACGAGTGTCCCATGGCGACGGGCGGCCCCCATCGCGACCCGGGCGACCTCGAACGTCGACTCGGAGAGGCCGGCAAAGATGCCACCGGTGTGAAGCCAGCGCACGCCGAGTTCACCGAACAGGTGATCCCAGTCGACGTCGTCGGGCTGCAGCGTGGCGGTCGCGGAGTTGGCGCGGTCGTACACGCCGCGAGGCGCGCGCACACCGAAGCCGCGCTCGGTGAAGTTGAGCGGGGTTCGATGGTGCTCACCGACATCGTCGGCCGGCTTCCAGACGACATGGTCGAGGTCGACTCCACCCTGGAGCAGGAGGTCTTCGAGCAGTCGCCCCACCTCGTTGTCGCCGATCGCGGTCACCAGCGCTGCCCGCTGCCCGAAACACCGACGGAGCGCGCGCCCGACGTTGTACTCCCCACCCCCTTCGGAGACGCTGAAGGTGCGAGCCGTACGCACGCGCCCTTCCCCGGGGTCGAGGCGCAGCATCACTTCGCCGATCGTCACGACGTCGAAGCGGCACTGCTCGGCGGGCCGGACGGTCAATCCGTTGCTCATGTCGGCACCCGGGTGAGTTCGACCGCGGCAGCGGCGGCCGCGGTGACCGAGGCCCAGTCGGCGGCAGCGACTGCCGATGGTGGCACCATCCACGACCCTCCGATGGCCAGAACCTGACCCAGGGCGAGATACCGGGGGGCGTTGGCCGGTGAGATGCCTCCGGTCGGCATGAATCGCACGTCGGGCCACACCGCCGACAAGGCGTTGATCATCTCGACGCCGCCGACCACCTCGGCGGGGAACAGCTTGACGACGTCCACCCCCAGCGCCAGCGCCCGCATCAATTCCGACGCGGTGGCGATCCCTGGGATCACCGGCACTCCGCGGTCCTGGGCAGTCGTGATCACCCCCTCGTCGAGTCCCGGCGACACGACGAATCGCGCTCCGGCGTCGATCGCCGTCGCGGCGGCGACAGCGGTGGTCACCGACCCGGCGCCGACGATCGCAGCTGGAACTTCGGCCGCCGCTCGACGGATCGCGTCGATCCCGACGGGGGTTCGCAGGGTGATCTCCGCGACCCGGAGCCCACCGACCGCCAGTGCCGAGACGAGGTCGGGCGCGCGTTCGGCGTCGTCGATCGTCACGACCGGGACGATTCGAACGTCACCGATCGCGTCGATGACGTCGTTCGGCCATGACGGCATCCGCGTGGCCGAGTCCTGGCTCATGGTCGCGCCGGCGAACCGTCCGGCAGCCGAGCCTGGGTCCACTGCTCGATCACGTCCTCGACGGGATACTGGCGGGCCAACTGCTCGTCGATGTCGATCCCGAGACCCGGCCGATCGTTGGGGTACAGGTAGCCGTCTTCCACCACCGGGAGCCCCGGGAACATCTCGTACTCGAGCTCGGATGGCCGATACCACTCCTGCACGCCGAACGCCGGCGACCACAGATCGAGGTGGAGGTTGGCGGCATGCCCGACCGGCGACGTGTCGGGCGGGCCGTGCCATGCGGTTCGGATGCCGTAGGCGTGGGCCATGTCGGCGACCTTGCGGGCCGGGGTGATACCACCCATCTGGCTCACGTGCATCCGGATGAAGTCGATCAACCGTTGCTCGATCAGGGTCCGCCATTCGAGCGGATGGTTGAACAGCTCGCCCATCGCCAGCGGCGTCGCCGACTGTGACCGGACACGTTCGAACCACTGCAGATCCTCGGGGGCGAGCAGGTCCTCGAGGAAGAACAGTCGCAGCGGTTCGACGTCCTTGGCGAACAGCACGGCGTCGGAGGGCGCGAGTCGCTCGTGGACGTCGTGCAACAACTCCACGTCCGGACCGACCGCGCCGCGCACGTGCTCCATCATCGTCAACGTGTCCCGGCGGTACGCCTTGGGATCGAAGTACGCGCCGTCGGGTGCGCCCTTGGGTGGCGCCGTGCCGGTCTGCCCGCCGCCGTAGAGGCCTTGCTGGATCCGGACGTAGCGGAAGCCATCGCCGACGAACTGTTGGACGCGATCGGTGACATCCTGCGGGGTGGGCCCGTCGGCGTGGACGTACACGTTGGCGGCCTCGCGGCACTTGCCGCCGAGCAGGTCGTACACCGGCATCCCGGCTTGCTTGCCCTTGATGTCCCACAGCGCCTGATCGACACCGGAGATGGCGTTGTTCAACACCGGCCCGTTGCGCCAGTAGCCGTGCACCATCGACATCTGCCAGATCTCCTCGATGCGTGACACATCGCGTCCGATCAGGAACGGCTTGAGGTGCTGTTCGACAGCCGCGGCGACGGCGTGGATGCGCTGGGTGAACGTGGCGCATCCGACGCCGTACAGCCCCGGCTCGGACGTCATCACCTTCACGACGGCCAAGCGAGCACGGTCGGGCTGGGTGAGGATGACCTGGACGTCTTCGATGGTGGTGGGCTGGGCCATGTTGCTGACTCCTCGGGTTGCCGATTGCGACCGCTACGGGCGGTCAGACCAGTGCTGGACGGGCGTCGGCCGCCAGGCCGTCTCCTCGATGATGGTGGAGACATCGATGAGCTCCCGCGTGGAGGCGGGGAGATCGGGGTAGTGGACGCGGACGAGTTCGGCGGGCGTGAGATCGCGATGGCGATGAGCAACGCCCGGGGCGTACACCCGATAACCGGGGAGGTCGGCGGACGCCACCGTCAGGATCAGACCGGACGCGTCGTCGTACGAGAGACCCGTGAACCCTTCGATGATGTCGTTCGGTTGTTCCTCGCCCGAGCTGACCCGTACACGGTCCTCGCTGTAGTGCAGGAGCGGGAACCGCAGCGCGATGCAGTCGATCCCACACCGCTCCGCGTAGTACCGCAGCATGACCTCGCTGACGGTCTTGCTGAGCGCGTAGACGTTGGACGGCTGGGGCTCCGTGGTCTCGTCGAGGGGATACGTCGGCGTCGGCGGCTCGTTGCTCACGGTCCGGCGGTCGATGTGTGACCCGATCTGCTGCAGCGTGCTGGCGAACACGATCTTGTCGACGCCTTGTTCGGCGGCACCTTGGAACACGTTCTCGTTCATCGAGATGTTCTCGTTGAAGACGAGCTGCGGCGGCGTGCGTCCGACACCAGGGTGATTGCCGAGATGAACCAGCACGTCGATGCCCTCGAGCAATTCGAGCGCGCGCTCGTGATCGAGGAGATCGGCGCCGACGAAACGGTAGGGCACGTCGTCGGCGTCGACGATGTCCGTGGCGAGCAGATCGAATCCCGCTCGATGGAACTCTGCTGCAACCGTGCGGCCGAGCCGACCGGACGCCCCGGTGACCAGCACTCTCGACGGCTGCGAGCCGACAGGAGCGGTCATCGCCCCACTCCCACGACCGTCAGACAGGCGGGCTCCGACACGTCGCAGGTGCCGTCGACTCGTCGTGGCATCCCCGTCCCGACATCGATGTCGAACGGAACGATCGTGTTGCTGTCGTGGTTGGCGACCAGGAGCGCATGTCCCGACGGGTGCACGGCGAAGTTCCTCGGCGTCCGACCGCCACTGTCCACATGACCGAGTGGTTCGAGTGGCTCGTTCGGGCCTGCGAAACCGAAGACGGCGATGCTGTCGTGACCGCGGTTGGAGACGTAGACGTACCGTCCGGTCGGGTGCACACGAACCTCGGCCGCGGTCGACTCGCCCTCGAAATCGTCCGGCAGAGTGGAGCGGGACCCGAGTCGTGTCAATCGACCATCCGCCGGGTCGAGGTCGAGCGTCACGATCGTCGAGTCGAGTTCGCACACGAGGAACCCGACCGGCCGCACGGGATGGAACGCGAGATGTCGAGGTCCGGACCCGGCCTCCAGCGCGAGTTCGTCGACCGACGCGAACGTGTCGCCGTCGTCGTTGCGATCGTGGACGTAGCGGTACACGCGATCCGTGCCCAGGTCGGCGGCATACACGGAGCCGCCGATCGGGCCGGGCACGATGCAGTGGGCGTGCGGTCCCTCTTGGCGGCCAGTGGGCCCGGAACCGTGATGTTGGTGGATGGCGATCACCTCGCCGAATCGGCCGTCGGCTCCGAGCGCGTAGGCGGCAACGGTGCCGGACTGGTAGTTGGCGACGTACAGGTACCGACCGTCGGGGTCGACGCTGACGTAGCAGGGCGCACCGCCATGGCTGGGGGTTCGATCGATCGTTGTCAGCGAGCGGTCGATCGGGTCGACGCGAAAGGCCGTGACGCTTCCGCCCTCGGGGGGTGCTGTCTCGTTCACGGCGTAGAGGACGCTTCCGCTCGGGTGCGCAGCGAGGAAGGACGGGTGCTCGACGCCTCCGACCTGGCTGAGCTCGACGAGCCGGCCGGCCGGATCGGACCAGTCACGGACGCTGATGCCGATCGGTGATTCGTTCGTGTAGCAGCCCACGTAGAGCAGGACGGAACGGGTCATTCACGCCACCCGCACTGCTCAGATTTGGGGATGACTCGAACCACGGTCCTCGACCACACGATCCTCCGGGAGCGCTCCCAGGCGCAGCCGAGACCATAGCGCGCCAGCGCCGAACTCCGTCCACGGGTTCCCGGCGCGGTCCACGTCCGGCTCCCGAATGGCCCTTCCCGACCCGCCCGCTGCGAACCTGGTGGCCGCCGACACCCACCCGCCGCCCACCTGGTGGCCGACCCACCCGCCGCCCGCGCCCACCCGGTCGTCGGAATGCTGGAACGGTCCGTGAGTGTCCGGTCGTCGTCCGGCAGACTGTGACGACCATGTCGGATCCCATCGCCACGATCACCACCCTGCTCGCGCCGGTCCTGGCCGAGTTGAACGGTGGCGAGCCCGCCGATCCGACGGTGCGACCGTCCGATCGTGCCGATGCCCAGGTCAACGGTGCACTGCCGCTCGCCAAGAAGATCGGCGTGAACCCGCGCGAGGTGGCGCAGAAGATCCTCGACTCCGGAGTGCTCGACGGTGTCGCAAGCGAACTCGAAGTGGCCGGGCCGGGGTTCGTCAACGTCACGTTCTCACCCGAGTTCCTGGCGGCGCATCTCGCCGAGGTGGCCGGAGATGATCGGCTCGGCATTGCGTCGGCCACCCCGACCAAGACGGTCGTGATCGACTACTCCGCACCGAACGTCGCCAAGGAGATGCACGTCGGGCACCTGCGCACCACGTTGATCGGTGACGCCCTGGTGCGCATGCTCTCCTTCCTTGGTCACCACGTGATCCGGGAGAACCACATCGGCGACTGGGGTACCCCGTTCGGGATGTTGATCGAGCACCTGGTCGACCTCGGCGAGGAACGCGCCGCCGAACACCTCTCGCTCGGTGACCTCGACGGTTTCTACAAGGAGGCACGGGCAGCGTTCGACGCCTCGGAGGAGTTCCAGGACCGGGCGCGTCAGCGGGTCGTCTTGTTGCAGGGTGGCGATGCGGAGACGCAACGGTTGTGGGGACTGCTCGTCGAGCTGTCGACCAAGCACTTCAACACGGTCTACGAGATGCTCGGGGTCCACCTCACCGACGACGATCTCGCCGGTGAGAGCACGTACCAGCCGTTGATGCCCGAGGTGATCGAGCGGCTCCGAGCGCTCGACCTGCTCACCGAATCCGACGGCGCCGATGTGGTGTTCCCGCCCGGGTTCACGAACCGCAACGGCGATCCGCTGCCGTTGATCGTCCAGAAGGGCGCCGGCGGTTTCAACTACGCGACCAGCGACCTGGCCTGCGTGATCGACCGTGTCGAGCGTCTCGGCGCCGACCTCATCTTGTACGTGGTGGGTGCGCCGCAGCAGCAGCACTTCCAGATGGTGTTCGCCGTCGCCGAGATGGCTGGCTGGCTGACACCGCCGCGTGAAGCGGTGCACGTCGCGTTCGGCAACGTGCTCGGCACCGATCGAAAGATGCTGAAGAGCCGCACCGGCGAGTCGATGAAGTTCGTGGAACTGCTCGACGAGGCGCTCGAGCGTGCCGCGGTCGCGATCGACGAGAAGAACCCGGGCCTCGGCGCTGACCAGCGAGCCGAGACGGTGCACACGATCGGGATCGGTGCGGTGAAGTACGCCGAACTGTCCACCGATCGGGTCAAGGACTACGTGTTCGACTGGGACCGGATGTTGTCGTTCGACGGCAACACCGGCCCGTACCTCCAGTACGCGCACGCTCGGATCTGCTCGATCTTCCGTCGCGCAGGCGTCGATCGAACGTCGGTGCGCGGCGTCGACATCCAGGTGGGCACGCCGCAGGAGCGGGCGTTGGCATTGCGGCTGCTCGCGTACCCGACGGCGATCGACACGACGCTGGAGACCTACAGCCCGCACAAGCTCTGCACGTACGTGTACGACCTGGCGACCGATTTCACCGCGTTCTACGAGCACTGTCCGGTGCTCAAGGCCGACGAGCCGTTGCGCTCGAGCCGCCTCGCTCTCGCCGATCTCACGGCGCGGACGTTGGCGCACGCGTTGGGCCTGCTCGGCATCGACGCCCCGGAGCAGATGTGACGCTGACCTCCCCGCCCCCCGCTCAGCCATCCCGTTTGCGTGCAGATTCGGGTGGGACGGGTCACCCGAATCCGTACACAAACGTGAGGCGCGCCGGTCCCGCTCCGTTTGTGCTCAGATCTGGGTGGGACGGGTCACCCGAATCCGTACACAAACGTGAGGGGAGTGCGGGCGTGAGGGGAGTGCGGGCGTGAGCGCGATCGCGCGGACGGCTCCTGCCGGACACGGCCGCGGTTGGTCACGACGGATGGCTCGAGATCGGCGGGGTGTCGATCGAGGCGTTGGCGGAGGAGTACGGCAGCCCCTTGTTCGTCTACGACGAAGCACATCTGCGCGCTCGGTGCCGGGAGGCGGTCGCGGCGTTCGGTCCCGAGCGCGTGATCTACGCCACCAAGGCCTTCCTGTGCCGGGCGATGGCCAGGCTCGCACACGACGAAGGGCTGCTGCTCGACGTCGCCACCGGCGGCGAACTCCACGTGGCGGTGTCGGCGGGGGTTCCGGCGAGTGCCTGCACGTTGCACGGCAACAACAAGTCGGGCGACGAACTCCGCCAGGCGATCGAGGCCGAGGTGCGCTACATCGTCGTCGACTCGTTCGACGAGCTCGATCGCCTCGACGTGCTTGCTGCCACCGGCATCGGGCCGACACCGCGAGTCGTGTTGCGCATCACCCCCGGTGTGCATGCGCACACCCACGAGTTCATCGCCACCGGTCAGGACGATTCGAAGTTCGGCTTCAACCTCGCCAACGGTGACGCGCTTCGGGCCGTCGATCACGCCCGCCGGTCGTCGGCGATGGAGTTGGTCGGGTTGCACTGCCACATCGGCTCGAACGTGTTCGAGGCGTCGTCGTTCGCCAAGGCGGCCGAGGTGATGGCCGACTTCGCCGTTCCGCTCGACCTGCCCGAGTTGATCCTCGGGGGTGGCCTCGGCGTTGCGTACGTCGAGGGGGAGGAGGCGCCGACGATCGGCCAGTGGGGAAGCGTGTTGCTCGACGCATGCGAGGCGCTCGGCGTCCGGTCACGGGTCAGCGTCGAGCCGGGTCGGGCGATCGTGGCAGCGGCGGCGATGACGATCTACACCGTCGGTACGGTCAAGGAGATCCCCGGTGTGCGCACCTACGTTGCTGTCGACGGTGGCATGAGTGACAACCCGCGCCCGGTGCTCTACGGATCAGGCTACGAGTCGTTCCTTCCCCGAGCCGTCGACGCCGAACGTGACCTCACCGTCCGCCTCGTCGGCAAGCACTGCGAGTCGGGTGACGTGCTGGCCTTCGCCGCCCAGGTGCCCTCGGACCTCGCTGTCGGCGATCTCCTGGCGATGCCGGTCACCGGTGCGTACGGCCACTCGATGGGGTCGAACTACAACAAGATCACCCGTCCGCCGGTGGTGTTCGTCGCCGACGGCAAGGCGCGGCTCGTCGTGCGCCGCGAGACCTACGACGACCTCCTCGCCACCGACCTCGGCTGACCCCCGCCACCCGCACGTTGCGTGCGGAGCCGGGTGACCCGTCCCACCCGAA
This sequence comes from Ilumatobacteraceae bacterium, assembly GCA_963698435.1. Taxonomy (GTDB): domain Bacteria; phylum Actinomycetota; class Acidimicrobiia; order Acidimicrobiales; family Ilumatobacteraceae; genus Sva-07. The sequence continues at coordinate 507,883 of CAVOQV010000018.1, forward strand.
TTGCAGCGCAACCGTCCGGGGGGGGCTCGGGGATCGGAGGGGCGCGAGGAATACGATCTGGCGGATGTCGAACAATCGCCGGCTGTTCGCCGGACTCATCGCCGCCGGCCTCGCGTTGTTCAAGGAGCGCGACCGCTTCGCCGGCAAGACCCACCGCAAGTCGGAGCCGACGACGCGCCGCGTCGCCACCGGAACCAGGGTCGAGTACTCACCCGACCTCGACGGCGATGCCGACCCCGGCGAGGTGGTCTGGACGTGGGTTCCCTACGAAGACGATCCGACGAAGGGCAAGGACCGCCCGGTCGTGATCATCGGACGATCGGGCAACGACCTCGCCGGCGTACCGCTCACCTCGAAGAACAAGGGTCACGGCGCCGTTCCGGTGGGAACCGGCGGCTGGGACCGCAGCGGTCGTCCGAGTTGGGCCAAGGTCGACCAGCTGATCGTCGTGCGCGAACGAGACGTCCGACGCGAGGGTTCAGTCCTCGACCGACAGCGCTTCGACACCGTCGTCGCGGGCGTCGGCGAACACCACGAACTCGTCACGAACTGACCCTGCACCCCGTCACCCTTCCGTTTGCGTGCAGATTCGGGTGGGGCGGGCCACGCGAATCCGCACGCAAACGTCGGGGCGCTGTCGCTCTTCCGTTTGTGCTGCGTTCTGGGTGGGGCGGGTCACCCGAATCTGCACGCAAACGTGAGTTGGTGGTGGACGGGGGGCGGCGGTGAGTTACGGGCGTCGGCCCATCGCATCGAGGAGGCGGGTCTGGAGCGGCGCGTCGTCGCCGACGGTGCCACTCGGTCCCGAGCCGAACACCCCGGTGGTCGCCATCATCGGGATCATCGGGGTGATGTCCTCCCACACTTCCCGGACGATGTCAGCGTCGAGGGTCTCGTCGGCGCCGATCGCACGAGCGAGGTCCCACCGGTGCACGAGGAGGTCGCCGATGCGGAATTGCAGCACCTGTGCACCGGGCATGTCGCCGGCGGGATGGTGGAACACGTGGTCGGCGATGTCGGGCTGTGCGAACGCCTCGAGCTGGGCGGCGAGCGCTGCATCGATCGAGCTGACCGGATCGTCGCCGAGGTGGTCGACGCCGAGCACGGCGATTGCGTCGTTGCGTGTGCCGCCGGCCGCTAGCGCGGCGGCCATCCGGCATCCCGCCGCCACGTGTCCAACGAGCGCGAGCACGCTCCATCCGTCGCACGGAGTCGGCAGATCCCACTGGTCGTCGCCGACGAGCCTGACGGTCGAGGCGAAGCCGTCGCCGGCACGTTCGAGACTGGACGGAGCTGCCATGGCTCGGGAACGTACCGGACGGCCCGTGGTGGTGAGAGATCGTGTCAGGACGCCGAGATCGCCTCGGCGACCGGGCCGAACAGTTCGGCCGCCAGCGCGCCGCCGACCCGGCCGGTGTCCTCGATCACGAGGTATGCGCCGTAGCCGGCCTCGGGAACGATCCAGGCGACGGTGCCGTACAGGCCGGGATCGGTCCGTCTCCCGTTCGACCGATCGACGAACCATCCCATCCCGTATCCCTGGCCGTTGTCCGAGCCGCCGTACACATCGCCGATCCTGTCGGTGAGCATCCGCTCGACGGCGCCCGGCGACAGCACCTGCTCGGTGCCGCACCGGCCATCGCGCAGCAACATCAGCAGCAGTCGGCCATAGTCGGGAGCCGAGATGTAGGCGCCGCCTTCGATGTTCGGGTTGTCGGTCGCCGAGAGGTTCGCCGGTTCGCCGTCGAACGCATCCGGGTAGTCGAAATCGAGTCCCAACTGGATCCACTGGTTGTTGAACCCCAGCGAATCGACGCCGCACGGCTCGACATAGGTCTGCTCGATCAACTCGGCCCACGACCGGCCCGACGCGATCTCGGCCACCGCACCCGCAACCTGCCACTGGGCGCCGCCGTATCGGAACTCGGTGTCGGGGGCGATCACGTCACGGTCGTCATCCGGTGTCGTGAAGACCGTGGCGGCGCAGTCCTGCAACGTGCCGTCGGGCAGCAACTGACACAGGTACGGCGGGTAGGCAGGGTTGGGGCCGAGCCCGACGAGACCCGAGCTGTTCGACACGAGTTGGGCCGGTGTGATGTCCGGGTTGCCCGAGCCCCAGTCGGCGATGTCGGCGACCGGGGCGTCGAGATCGAGCAGCCCATCGTCGGAGAGGGCCAGCAGGACGCCGGCCGCGATCATCTTGCTCGACGACGCGATGAGCGAGATCCGGTCGGGTCCGAACTCGCCCCAGTACTGCTCGTGCACCACGCCATCGTCGCGATCGACGACGACCAACCCGGCGCCGCCGAGCCCGTTCTCGTCGACGGCTGCCTCAACGATCGGACCGACCGCCGAGAAGTCGTACACCGTCTCGCTCGTCGTTGGTGTCGTCGCCTCCGTGGTGGCGGTCCGCTGCGGGGCCTCGGTGGTGATGTCGGGTGCGGTGGAACTCGCAGCATCGTCGGTGGCAGCCGGTGGGGGGCCGAGCGTGATGTCGACGGCCGAGTCCACCTCGACGTCGCCCGAGGTGTCGGAACAGGCGGCCACGAGCAGCGCGGCGACCGCAACCAGCGCGAAGAACGGGGGACGCCGCCGGGAAACGGTCATGGGTCGAACGTACCGGATCCCGTAGCCTCCACCAGCGTGACGAGCAACAGCCAAACGGTCCGGATCGGGGTACTCGGGTGTGGCAACGTCGGCGCTGCGTTCGTCCAGCTCGTCGAGGCGCAGGCCGGCGTCGTCGAGCGCCGCACCGGGCTGCGCCTCGAGGTGACCCGGGTCGCGGTTCGCAACCTGTCGGCGCCCCGCGAGGTCGAACTGGCCGACGGCGTGCTCACCCGTGACGCACATTCGGTCACATCCGATCCCGACATCGATCTCGTCGTCGAAGCGATCGGCGGGATCGAGCCGGCCCGCGAGCTGATCCTCGAGTCGCTCGCCAACGGCAAGCCCGTCGTCACGGCCAACAAGGAACTGCTCGCCAACGTGGGCGCCGAGCTGTACGCCGCAGCCGACGAGGCCGGCCGCGACCTGCTCTTCGAGGCGGCCGTCGCCGGTGGCATTCCGATCATCCGCGCTCTGCGTGAGAGCCTGCACGGTGAGCCGATCAGCCGTGTGCTGGGGATCATCAACGGCACGACCAACTTCATCCTCACCAAGATGACCGATGCGGTCGCCGGCGGGGGAGAGGCCGATTATGCAACGGCGTTGGCCGAAGCGCAGCGTCTCGGATTCGCCGAGCGGGACCCGACCGCCGACGTCGAGGGTTTCGACGCCGGGGCCAAAGCGGCGATCATCGCGACGGTCGCGTTCGGCGCAAAGGTGGTCGCCGGCGACGTGTACCACGAAGGCATCAGCCGGATCACGGGCGCGGAGATCGCGATCGCCCACCGGCTCGGGTACGTCGTCAAGCTCCTCGGGATCGTCGAGCGAGATGGCGACTCCGGTGACATCAGCGTCCGGGTGCACCCGGCGATGGTTCCGCTCACTCATCCGCTCGCGTCGGTCCGCGACAGCTTCAATGCCGTGTTCGTCGAAGGCGGATTCGTCGACTCGCTGATGTTCTACGGCCGCGGCGCCGGCGGCGCACCCACTGCCAGCGCCGTGTTCGGCGACGTCGTCGACGCCGCCATCAATCTGCGCAACGGCACGCACGGGTCGCTCGGGTCGCTCGAGCGGGTGACCGTACGGGCGATCGACGAAACGTCTGCGGAGTATCTGCTCGGGCTCGACGTGGCCGACAGGCCCGGCGTCCTGCACGCCGTCACCGGCGTGTTCGCTGCCCACGGCGTGAGCATCCGCGTCGCCGAACAGGAGGGCAACGGTCCCGATGCCCGCCTCGTGTTCATCACCCATTCGGCTCGCGAGTCCGACGTTCAGGCAACGGTGCGCGAGCTTCGTGACCTCGATGTGGTCCGCAACGTCGGTGGCCTGCTGCGAGTGATCGGGGACTGAGTCGTGCGGTACGTCTCCACGCGGGGTGTGGCGGCAGAGCTCGGTTTCGCCGACGTCCTGCTCGCCGGGCTGGCGAGCGACGGCGGGCTGTATGTTCCCGAACGTTGGCCGACGCTTTCGCCGTCCAACGCGCAGACCTACGCCGAACGAGCCGTCGAGGTCATCCTGCCGTTTGTCGAACCCGACATCGACGAGCTCACGCTGACGCGGCTGTGTACCGAGGCCTACGACACGTTTCGTCACCCCGCTGTGGTCCCACTGGTGCAACTCGACCATCGGCAGTGGACCCAGGAGCTCTTCCACGGGCCCACGCTCGCCTTCAAGGACGTCGCGCTCCAGCTCGTGGGGCGGATGTTCGATCAGGTCCTCGGCGAACGCGGCCAACGCGTCACGATCGTGGGTGCGACGAGTGGCGACACCGGTTCGGCGGCGATCGACGGCGTCGCCGGGTGCGAACACATCGACATCGTGATCCTGTACCCGCAGGGGCGCACCAGCGAAGTGCAACGGCGTCAGATGACCACGGTCGACGAGCCCAACGTCCACACCGTTGCCGTCGAGGGAACCTTCGACGACTGCCAGGACCTCGTGAAGGCGATGTTCAACGACACGGCGTTTCGTGACCGCAATCAGTTGTCGGCGGTCAACTCGATCAACTGGGCGCGGGTGATGGCTCAGACCGTCTACTACGTCACCGCGGCGGAAACGTTCGCCGACCCGGTCACGTTCAGCGTGCCGACCGGCAACTTCGGCAACGTGCTGTCGGGGTGGATCGCCCGACGGATGGGGGCGACGATCAACGACTTCATCGTGTCGTCGAACACCAACGACATTCTCACCCGGTTCATCACCGATGGTGACATGAGCACCCGTGACGTCGTGCCGACGCTGAGCCCGTCGATGGACATCCAGGTGTCGTCGAACTTCGAGCGGCTCCTGTTCGAGATGAACGGACGTGACGGCGGGCTCACCGCCGAACAGCTCGGTCGATTCCGGGCCACGGGACGGCTCGACGTCGAAGCCGACCAGCGCGCCGAGTTCATCACCGGGCACTTCCGAGCTGCCGCGTTCGACGACGAGGCGACGCTGGCCGAAATCGCCCGGGTGTATCAGCGCACCGGTGTGGTACTCGATCCGCACACCGCCACGGGCACCGCCGCAGCCGCGATGCTCGCCGGTCTCGATCGGGACGATCACCCGGTCATCACACTCGGCACCGCGCATCCTGCGAAGTTCCCCGACGCTGTCGAGCGAGCGATCGGCCTGCGCCCGCCGCTGCCGGCCCACCTCGCCGACCTCTTCGAACGGCCCGAACGGACGCGCTCGGTGGCCAACGATCTCGGTGCGGTCGAGGCGCTCGTGGAGCAGCTCACTCGTCGCTGATCGCCCCGGGGGCGGCTGATCCGCTCTGCCCCGACGTGCCTGTGAGTGAACATCCGGCTGGCCGATCTCTGCAGATTTCCGGCTCGTCGGACGCGTGGAGACGTGGTTGCGGCGCGCAGTCGTGGTACAGTGACACTCGCCCGGTCCACCCGGGCCGCACCCCGAGTTCTCGGTCGTGTGCGAACTCTGCCAGGGGATTTCGTCTGCGGACGCGTCATGCGTTTCCACACACCCCCTTCCTCTGGTGCTCGACGACTCGTCCAGCCGATGACCGGCGAACGAGAAGAGAGGAATCCTCGTGGCCGCAGCCGCACTCGAACAGTCAATGCTCGAATCGAAGGACAAGGACACCCTGCTGGAGATGGCCAAGGCGCTCGGCGTCAAGGTCACCGCTCGGCAGAAGAAGTCCGACATCATCGACAAGATTCTCGACACCACCGGCCCCAGCGCGCCGCCGGCTCCGGTAGCCGAGACCCCCTCCGACAACGGCGCAGCCGACGGGAGCGACACGCCGGCCGCTCCGACGACCGCGTCGTCGCCCGAGCGCTCGGAGCCGAAGACTGCCCCGTCGGCCGTCGAGGCCGCTCCCGCAGCAGCCGCCGAGGTCGTCCTCGGGCCCGACGGTGAGCCGCTGGCCGACTGGGAGATCGAGCTCGCGAAGAGCGGCGGGTCTGCCGACGCCGATTCGAAGGACGACACGTCGTCGCCGCGCATCAGCCCCAACGGCGAGTCACGCAACGACCGGTCTCGCAACGACCAGAACCGCGGGGACCAGAAGCGCAACGATCAGAGTCGCGGCGACCGCAAGGGCGGCGACCAGAGCGGTCAAGGCCAGAGCGGCCAGGGCAGTCAGGGCCAGGGCAACCAGGGCGGTCGCAACGACCAGGGTGGCCAGTCCGACCGGAATCGCAGTTCGCAGGGTGGCGGCCAACGCAACGACAACCGCAACAACGAACCCGGCGAGGGCAACCGTCGGCGTCGTCGGCGTCGCAAGGGCCGCGGAGGCCAAGAAGGTCCTCAGGGCGAGGACGTCGAGCTCATCGAGCAGGACTCCGGCTTCGAGAGCACCGAACCGGTCGACGTCGAGGGCTACCTCGACATTCGCGACGAGGGCTACGGCTTCCTGCGGGTCAACGGCTATCTCCCGAGCAAGCAGGACGCCTACATCCCGCTGAAGCTTGCCCGCCAGTACGGCCTGCGCAAGGGTGACAAGGTCACGGGCAAGGTGCGTCCGGCTGGTCGCAACGAGAAGAACCCGGGCCTGCTCGAGATCTACACGATCAATGGCGGCGACCCCGACGCAGCCAAGAAGCGCCCTCACTTCGAGAGCCTCACGGCACTGTTCCCGGATCAGCGCCTCACGCTCGAGGACCCGAGCGATCCCGCCAACATGACCGCCCGCATCATCGACCTCGTGTCGCCGATCGGCAAGGGTCAGCGCGGCATCATCGTCTCACCCCCGAAGGCCGGCAAGACCACGGTGATGAAGACGATCGCGAAGTCGATCGAACTGAACAACCCCGAGGTCGAACTGCTGGTTCTGCTCATCGACGAGCGGCCCGAAGAGGTCACCGACATGCGTCGCAGCGTGAAGGGCGAAGTGATTTCGTCGACGTTCGACCGTCCGAGCGAGGAGCACACGCATGTCGCCGAGATGACCATCGCCAAGGCTCGCCGGATGGTCGAGGACGGCAAGGACGTCGTGATCATTCTCGACGGCATCACGCGACTCAGCCGTGCCTACAACCTTGCCGCTCCCGCGAGCGGCAAGATCCTGTCCGGCGGCATCGACGCCGGTGCCCTGTACCCGCCGAAGAAGTTCTTCGGCTCGGCTCGGAACTGCGAAGAAGGTGGCTCGCTCACGATTCTTGCGACGGCGTTGGTCGACACCAACAGCCGCATGGACGACGCGATCTTCGAGGAGTTCAAGGGCACGGGCAACATGGAGCTCCGCCTCGACCGCAAGGTGGCCGAGCGCAGGATCTATCCAGCGATCGACGTCGATGCGTCGTCGACTCGCCACGAGGAGCTGTTGTTCGACCGCAAGCAGCTGCAGCAGGTGTGGAAGCTGCGTCGGGTGCTGTCCGGCCTCGCCCAGGACGGCAGCGCTGCGGCGGGCCTCGAACTGCTGATCGACCGGCTCAAGACGTTCCGTACCAACGACGAGTTCCTCGCCGAAATCGCGAAACAGCCCGGCTGACCGGTTGCGTCGGTGCCTGGCACCGACGCAACCGGTAGGGTTGTTCGCCGATCTGGGTGACGACCGGGGGCACAGGGCCCGCCCGCTCAGCCACTCACAGGAGATCCATCATGAAGACCGACATTCACCCCAACTACAACGACACGACGGTGCGCTGTTCGTGCGGCAACACCTTCGTGACCAAGTCGACCGTCGACGGCGACCTCACGGTCGAACTCTGCAACGAGTGTCACCCGTTCTTCACTGGCAAGCAGAAGCTGGTCGACTCCGGTGGCCGCGTCGAGCGCTTCAACAAGCGGTACGGTCAGCGCAAGAACGCACCGGCAACCCCCACCGAGGACTGACCACGACGGGCCGTGCGGCCCGCTCCGAATCGAACGAACGCCGCCCGTTTGACCGGGCGGCGTTCGTCGTTTCGGCCCGAGCGCGTCGGTGACGGTCCGTGTGAAGCGGTCGCTGTCGTTCGAGGTCGACGTCGCCGCCCGAAGAAGGGCTCAAGTCCGGGCAGCGTTGCGCCGATGAAGGAGGGGGATATCTCACATGGCGCCACCACCTCTGACCGAGTCGAACGTCCGACACCTGCTGCGGCGGACCGAGTTCGTCGACCGACCGCACCGTGTCGCGGAACTGCTCGAACTGGATTCGATCGATGCCGCCGTCGCCAACGTGCTCGCCGTGGCGGCGTCGCCGCCATCGGTCGTGTTCACCGCACCCGCTGACCGTGACTGGGAACGAGGCCAGGATCTCACTCACTTCTGGCTCGACCAGATGGCCCACGACTCCGCCCGTCCGTTCCAGGAACGCCTCGCGTTCTTCTGGCACGGCCACTTCTGCAGCGAGTTCGGCAAGGTCAACTCGTCGATGCTGATGCGCGAACAGATCGACCTGTGGCGACGTGACGGACTCGGCGACATCGGTTCGTTGGCGACGACGATGTCCACCCAGGTGGCGATGATCCGCTACCTCGACAACAACCAGAACAAGAAGACGTCGCCGAACCAGAATTTCGCCCGCGAGCTGATGGAGTTGTTCCTGCTCGGAGTCGGCAACTACACCGAAGCCGACGTCGAAGCGTCGACGGCGGCGTGGACCGGCCACAGCGATCAGTGGAACGACACGGTCAGCCCGTATCGGTGGCGCGGCGACTGGCACGACGCCTCCCCGAAGGACTTCCTCGGTCGTCGCATCAACACCGACTCCGATCCGAGTGCCTGGCCAGGTCACGGACCCGAGACGATCTCGGTCATGCTCGGCGATGGCGTCGTGCCGTCGACCGCGACGAACGTCGCGAACCGTGGCCGCAACACCCGTGACGTCGCCGCCGAATTCCTGTCCCGCAAGCTCTGGACCTCGTTCGCCACCGACACGCCCCCGCCGGCCGACGTGATGACGGCGATGCGCACCGCGCTCACCTCGACGAACTTCTCGGTGCGCCCATGGGTGACGGCCATGTTGACCCATCCCGACTTCTACGCCGACGGCGTGAAGCGCGGACTGGTGCGGACTCCCGTGGAGTACGTCGTCGCCTTGCTCGTGGCAACCGGCAGACGATCCCGCGAGGCCAACGTGACCTGGCTGATGCAATCGATGGGGCAACGCCTGCTGTACCCGCCCAACGTCAGCGGCTGGCGGCCGAACGGCTACTGGGTGAACGCCAGCGCGATGGAGGGCCGGGCGCGCACCGCGCAGAGCTTCGTGTGGGCCGCGAGCCGTGGCTACTGGAAGGATCCCGATGGTCCGATGACGCTCGCCGCCGGTTCGATCATGCGCTCCGAGATCACCGCCCGCACGCCGTGGCCCGAACAGCTGCCCGTGCTCCCGAACGCCGAGTTCGTCCAACGTCTGCTCGCGCTCACGCACCTCCGACTGCCGGACTCGACCGTGGCCGAGATCGTCCGGTACGCCAACGGCACCGACGTCTGGGAACGCAACAACGCGCTCCTGCTGATCCTGCTCGCTCCCGAAATGCACCTGGCCTGACCCATGCTCGATTCCGACATCTCCACCGCCGAGGCGTTGCACCACCTCCAGATCGCGGAGACCGACCCGCACGCGCTCGACCGGCGACGCTTCCTGCAGCTGGTCGGTCTCGGGATCGGCGCTGGTGCGCTCGCGGGCCCGGCTGGCTCGCTGCTCGACCTGTCGCTGCCGGGCCTCGATCCGTCGGTCTGGGCGGCGGGTCCGGCTGGACCGAACGACGGCGTCTTGATCGTGATCGGGATGTTCGGCGGCAACGATGGGCTGAACACCGTCGTGCCGATCAACGATCAGCAGTACTACGGCCAACACCGCAATCTGGCGATTCGACCCGAGAACACCCTGCCGATCGACGCTGCCACCGGCCTGCACCCCGAACTCACCACGTTCAAGCAGTTCTGGGACGCCGGTCAACTCGCCATCGTCGAGGGAATCGGTTACCCGGACCCTGATCTCAGCCACTTCAACTCGATGGCGAAGTGGATGGCGGGCAGCCCGACGGGAATCCCGACGTCGGGGTGGCTCGGTCGCTGGTTGGACGGGTACCTCGGCGGCTCCAAGAACCTGTACGCCGCTGCGGAGATCGGTCAGTCGGTGCCACTGCACCTCATCGGGCGCACCCAGCGTGGCACGGCGGTGTCCGCCGGGCGCCCGTCGTTCGGGGCATCGTCGAACGATCACGACCGTCGGATCTACACCGCGCTGCGTCGCCTCGGCGCTGCCGACGCGACCACGTGGCGCGGACGGATCGGCGGGGCGATGATCGATCAGTTGGATCTCGCCGGGCGACTTGCACCGCTCATTCCTGACACGGAGGACATGTCCGATGTTCCGCTCGTCGCCGAGATGGAGGTCATGGCCCGGCTGGTCAACGCGAACCTGGGGCTTCGCGTACTGACCGCCGGGTGGGGTGACTTCGACAGCCACGCCGGGCAACCGAACCAGCATCCGATGCGCATGCAAGAACTGAACGCTGCGGTCACACGCTTCTTCCAGGTGCTCGCTCCAGCGTGGTCGAGCCGGGTGACGATCATGACGTTCTCCGAGTTCGGACGGACGAGCTGGAGCAACGACGGATCCGGCACCGACCACGGCACTGCGGCGCCGCACTTCGTGCTCGGCGCCAACGTACGCGGCGGACGCTACGGGCAGCGCCCATCGCTCGCGGGGCTGCGGCGTTGGGATCGGATGCCGTTCCACGTCGACTTCCGCGACTACTACGGCAGCCTGATCGACGGGTGGCTGGGCGGCGGGGCCTCCGACGTGCTCGGCGGGCGTGCCGTTCAGGACCTGGGCCTGTTCGCTCGATCGCCCGGCGTGCTGCCGCCGCTCCCTCCGGGAGGGACTGGTACGGGAGGTGGCGGGGTCATTCCTCCGGTTGGAGGCCTGCCCGCCACCGCCGGCGACTTCGTCGCGATCCCCCCGTCGCGTCTCCGTGACACGCGCGATGGAACGGGTGGGCCCCGCGGCCCGATCGGTCCCGGCGAGACCATGGCGGTGCAGATCGCCGGTCGGGGTGGCGTGCCGTCCACGGGCGTGCTCGCTGTCGCCGTCAACGTCACCTCGGTCGATGCCACCAATCACGGATTCTTCAGCGTGTTCCCGTCCAATGCGCCGGTCACCGGTTCGTCGAGCCTGAACCCGCAGCCCGGTCGGCCGGTGCCGAACATGGCGATCGTCGGGGTCGGCCCCGACGGCAGTATCGGGGTCTACAACGCGTTCGGCACGGCTCATTGCGTCGTCGACGTGATGGGCTACGTGCGCAAGGAATCATCCACCCGACTCACGTCGCTCGTACCCGACCGGGTGCTCGACACCCGTGCGGGCAACGGAGCGCCGGCTCGCCGGGTGCGTGGAGGCGGCACGATCGATCTCGTGGTCGCTGGTCGGGGCGGCGTGCCGGCGAGCGGCGTGGACTCCGTCATCCTCAACGTCGCCGCCGTCGCTCCGAGCGGATCGGGCTTCGTGTCGGTCTGGCCGAGTGGTCAGCGACGACCGTTGGTCTCGAACCTGAACTACTCGGCCGGACGCACGGTCCCCAATCTGGTGGTGTGCAAGCTCGGTTCCGGAGGGGCGGTCAGTCTGTTCGCGTCGGCCGGAGAACTGGATCTCATCGCCGATGTCGTGGGGTGCTTCACGGCGGAGGGGGCGGGGCTGGTCGCCGTCACTCCGAATCGCCTTCTCGACACACGCACGGGCACGGGCGCTCGGCGGGGTGTCGTGGCCGGGGGAACCGAGATCGGACTGATGGTTGCCGGAATCGGAGGCGTCGCCTCGAACGCCAAGTCGGTCATTCTGAATGTCACGGCCGCCGACGCCACAGCGGACACCTTCGTCACCGTGTACCCGAGCGGGGTGAAGCGACCGAACTCGTCGAGCCTCAACGTGATGGCCGGCGACACGATCGCCAATCTGGTCGTTGCCAAGGTCGGCGCCAACGGCAGCGTGCGTCTCTACAATCACGGCGGGGCGGTCAACCTCGTCGCCGACGTCACCGGCTACTTCGTCTGACAGAGCGCCGTCGGTCGGGGGGCTGCACGGGCCGGCCGGGTTCGACTTCTCGCCGGTAGGTTCGCTCCGGTGAGCGAGATCCCTGACGCGGGGCGGCAGCCCTCCAGCGATGACGGTCGACGAAGTCGATTGCTCGGGATGAAGTTGCGCGTGTTGGTCGCCGAGCATTTCGGCCGTCCCGTCGAGACCGAACCCGAACGATTCCCGAGTGGGGCAGCGCTCTGTGACGACGGCGCGGCCTGGGTGCTCGTCGAGGGTCCCGCCGCGCGGTCGCTCGGTCCTGCGTTGGCCTGGTCGATCAGAAACGACGCAACCTCGTTGCACCTGGTGGCCGAGGAGAGCACCGGACTGCTCGCCCGCCGTGCGCGACGGCTCGCCTTCCCGGTCACGGTCTGGTTCCCACAGGATCGTGTCCTGTTGCCCGTCGTCCCCGAACCACTCGCTGCGCCGGTCGCCCCGTCGCCCGAGCACCTCGAACTCGTCTCGGTCATCGAAGCGGCTGGCGCGACCCCCAACGTGGAGCACGGAGTCGTCGTCGGAGAGGTGCGTGGGCTCGAGGTGTGTCGCGTCGTCGATCAGCCCACGGTCGGTCATTTCGCCGAGCTCGGCGACATCGACCAGACACCCTCGCCGGCGATGGCCGCAACGGATGGTGTTCTGCTCGAGGTGGGCGTCGGCGCCAACGATCGAGAGGCGTTCCGTCTGCTGCACGGGGACATCCCCACCGTCGAGGCGCTCGGCGCGGTGGTCGACTCGGTGATCGCCCACCGGGCGGTCGAAGCGTCGCAACATCCACTCAACCGGTTGGGTCAGGAGCGCCACCTGCGCTGGCAGCTCCAGGAGGAGCCTGGGCTCGTCGGCATGGCCAGCGTGTCGCCGGCCGAGCCGCCCCAGCCGCGTCCGAACCTGAAGGATCCGATCCCGTGCAGCGCGCGAGCTGTCGACCCCGATGGGCGCGAGGTCACGATCGTGTGCTCGGTCGGTGTCGACGTCGATCTGGTTGGGTACGTCGCTGACGTACAGGAGATGTCCGACGCTCCCGTCGTGGTCGCCGTGCGCCGAGCGCGACGCGGTTGCGATCACCCGTGACCTCCTGGCGCTCCTGGCCACGCCCCCTGATCTCCGCGTCGTCTGACGAGCCGCAGCTGTTGTTCCTTGCGTGTCGCCTCTGGGGTCGGACCCCGGATGCGACGCTGGGGCCGAGGCGGCGTCGTTCGCTCGGCGAGTAGCCTCCACTCGCCATGCTCGAACGCCTCCGCCACGTCGTCGACGAGTACGAGACGCTCGAACGGCAGCTGTCGGATCCCGACGTGTTGGCCGACTCGGGCGAACTCCGTCGGCTGTCGAAGCGGTACAACGAACTCGGCCCGGTCGTCGAGGCCTATCGGCGCCAGCAGTCGCGGCGTGCCGATGCCGAGGCTGCCCGCGAGATGCTGGTCGGAGCGTCTGGCGACGAACGCGAGATGCTCGTCGCCGAGATCGACGAAGCCACGAGCGATGCGGAGGCGATCGAGGACGAACTGCGCGAGCTGATGTTGCCCGCCGACCCCCACGACGGCAAGAACGTGATCATGGAGATCCGAGGCGCCGAGGGTGGCGAGGAGGCGAACCTGTTCGCTCGCGACCTCTACGAGATGTATCTCGCCTATGCCGCGTCGCAGCGCTGGAAGGTCGAGACGCTGTCGTCGTCGCCGAGCGAGATGGGTGGACTCAACGACGTGACCTTCGAAGTGCGCGGTGCAACGGCGTGGCGCAACTTGAAGTTCGAGGGTGGACCCCACCGCGTGCAGCGGGTGCCGGTGACCGAGAGCCAGGGACGAATCCACACCTCGTCGGCCACGGTGACAGTGCTCCCCGAGGTCGACGAGATCGATGTCCGCATCGACGACCGGGACCTCGACATCGACGTGTACCGCGCCAGCGGGCCGGGTGGCCAGAGTGTCAACACCACCGACTCGGCGGTTCGGATCACCCACCGGCCGACGGGCGTCGTGGTGGCGATGCAGGACGAGCGTTCGCAGCTCCAGAACAAGGCGCGGGCGATGCTCGTCCTGCGGGCTCGACTGTTCGAGTTGGCCGAACGCGAACGCAGCGACGAGCTGTCGGCGGAACGTCGTTCCCAGGTGGGCGGAGGCGGCCGCAGCGAGAAGGTGCGTACCTACAACTTCAAGGAGAACCGGGTGACCGACCATCGCATCGGTTTCACCGTCTACCGGCTCACGGCGATCCTCGGTGGAGACCTCCAAGTGGTGATCGATGCGCTGCAGGCCGACGAGCGGGCACGGTTGCTGGCGGATGGGGCATGAACGTCGACGGTCCGAGCGATGCCGATCCGGCGGTCGATGGCGGCGCCGACGCTGTTGATGCCACGGTGACCTGGAGGGAGCTGTGGGGACAGACGACCGCGGTCCTCGACGATCGTGTTCGAGCACGATGGCTGTGCGAGGTCGCATCAGCAAGCCTCGACGGCAAGGAGTTCCTCGCCCGCCTCGAAGAACCGGCAACGGTGCGCATGGTGGCGCACCTCGACGCGATGGTGGCGCGCTATCGGACCGGCGAGCCGTTGCAGTACGTGCTCGGCGAGTGGAGCTTCCGGCACATCACGCTCGCCGTCGACCGTCGCGTGCTGATCCCTCGTCCCGAAACGGAATTGGTGGCCGAGGTCGCGGTCGAACTCGCGGCGGCGTCGTCACCCACTCGCACGGTGGCCGATCTGGGCACCGGTTCGGGAGCGATCGGCCTGTCGATCGCGTACGAGCTGCCTCGACAGGGCACCGTGGTGTGGGTCACCGATGCGAGTGCCGACGCGATCGACGTGGCTCGCTCGAATCTCGCCGGTATCGGGCCAGCCGCAGCGAACGTGCGGGTGGGACACGGTTCGTGGTTCGACGCATTGCCGGATGACACGCTGTTCGACGTCATCGTGTCGAACCCCCCGTACGTTGCTGTCGGGTCGCCGGACCTCGACCCCAACGTCGTCGACTGGGAACCGGCCGGCGCACTCTTCGCCGGCGACGACGGCCTCGACGACATCCGGATCCTGGCCGCCGGTTCACCCGACTGGCTGCGGCCTGGTGGCAACCTCGTGTTGGAGATCGGAGCCGACCAGGGCCCCGCCGTGGGCGACCTCCTGCATCGGGCTGGACTGCGCGACATCGAGATCCGCCCCGACCTCAGCGGCCGCGACCGCATCGCCGTCGCCCGCCGCCCGACCTGACCCGAGGGGCCGGGAGCCGTGGGCTGGGGAACCGACCCGGCCCGATGGGCGGCGCTGTCAGCCGAAGCGGACGGCGACCTCGGCCAGGATCGTGCCTTCTTCCGGGCTCACATCGTGGTCGACGTTGGCCACGTCACGGGCGGCGGAGAACAGTGCGGACCGCAGAACGCGGCTGCTGATGCGTTCGTCGATCGCGTCGAGGAACGACTCGATCTCGTTGCGTTCGATGGCGTGGCGGGCCGCTTCGATCGCGGGACGGACGTACTGCTCGAACGTCGCCCCCTCGTTCCGCCAGTCGGTGCTGATCTCGCGGAGGAGTTCGATCTCGTCGTCGCTGATGTTGTGATCCGAGAGCATCACCAGCGCGAGCAACTCGAGCGCTGCCTGATGTTCGAGATCGGCGGTGGCATGCACGGCCACGCCGCGGTAGAGGTCTTCGAGACGTCGGCTCACGAGGGTTCCTTCGAGTTGGTGGGGGATGGTGGGAGGGATCGGCGGAGGAAGTCGAGTTGATGCAACAGCAGGTTCTCGGCCACCTCCTCTTGCGGGGTCATGTGGGTCACACCGGCGAGCGGGAGCACCTGGTGGGGTCGCCCGGCGGCGAGCAGCGCTGCCGACAACTGCAGCGTGTGCGCGGCCACCACGTTGTCGTCGGCGAGTCCGTGAATCAGCAACAGGGGCCGAGTGAGTCGGTGGGCCAATCCGAGCAACGAGTTGGCGTCGTAACGCTCGGGATGGTCGTTCGGACTGCCGAGGTATCGCTCGGTGTAGTGAGTGTCGTAGAGCCGCCACTCGGTGACCGGCGCGCCGGCGACGGCAGCGTGGAACACGTCGGGTCGGCGGAGCACGGCGAGCGCCGCGAGGTACCCGCCGAAGCTCCATCCGCGGATGGCGACCCGTTCCAGGTCGAGTCCGTTCACCTGCTGCGCGACGCCATGGAGCGCGTCGACCTGGTCGTCGAGCGTCGGACCGGCGACGTCGCCGTAGCACCGCCCGCTCCCAGTCGCTCCCGCGACCCGGTGTTCCACGACCGTCGGCAACGATGACGGCGAACCCCTGGTCGGCGAACCATTGCGATACCAGGTACGACGTTGTGGGCCTGGGTGACGCGCTGGGCATGTGGTCCGCCGTACGGGTCGAGCAGCACGGGCAGCGGCGGGCCGTCGGGATCGACGTCGTGGGGGAGCAGCACGGCAACGGCCAGGTTGCGTTCGCCGACGGTGAGGAGTCGCACGTTCGGCTCGACGAGCGGTCTCTCGGCGAACGACTCGATCTCGTGGTCGCCCGACGGTGTCAGGACGGTGGTCGTGATGCCCGGTCGGTCGAGCGTCGCCGAACGCACGACCGTGGTCGGTCCGCCGACGGCGGCCGCATGCACTCCGGGCTCGCTCGTGATTGCTTGAACGCCATCGTCGGTCCATCGCCAGACATGGAGTTGCGTCGCATCGTCGATCGGATTGGCGCAGAACGTCACGACCGGGCTGCTCGTCGTCGCCTCCTGTCGCGCACGATCGAGCGGACCTGCAGGTCGGCTGGTGTCACCGGCTCGTCAGCGATCAGCAACCGCCTGGAGCCCTCGCGATCGGCGGTCATCACCAGCCGTCCGTCGGCGAGTCGGGCCGGAGTTCCCGGCACGAGTTCCACCCAGGCGTCGTCGTAGTCGTGCGACAACACCCTGGTCTCGCCTCGCGTCGATGCCTCGCTGGTGTCGACCTGCAGCACCATCGTGCCCTGTTGATCGCGCGCCTGCACCAGCAGTGTCAATCCCGCCGTCGGTCCACTCGACCGCAGCCAGGTACGGAAAGAAGTCGCGGTCCCAGTCGACTGCGGTCCGTGAGCCGTCGAGGCCGAGAAGGTGGAGCGTCACCTCGGGATTCGCGGTGCCGGCCGCCGGGTATCGGATCGTGCGAGCGGGTTGTTCTGGTCGGGCCGGATCAGCGATCACCCATTGGTCGACTGCGGCGTCGTCGACTCGGCAGGCGGCGATCGTGGTGCCGTCGGGGCTCCACCAGTAGCCGCGGAACCGCCCCATCTCCTCGGCGGCGATGAAGTCGGCGCTGCCCCACGAGACGGTGTCGGGCTCGGACCCGTCGCCGCCGACGAGTGCACGAGACGAGCCGTCGAGTTCACCGATGCGCAGGCTCCGGCCGCTGACGTAGGCGAGCCGTCGGGCCGTCGGGTCCGGGCGTGGATCGAACACCGGGCCCGTCGACGGCCAGTTCTCTCGCCTGCCCCGACAGCAGCCCGCCGGCGAAGAGACGGCCGGCGAGCGCAAAGGCGACGACGGTGACGTCGCGGTCGGTCGCGTACGAGGTGATTCCGCCGGCGCCCTCACGGGCCCGTTCCCGTCGGGCCCGCTCGGCGGCGGGGAGATCGGCGTCGTCGTCACCGGAGCCGAGCAACGACCCTGGGTCGGCGACGAGGCGTTCGACCCCGGTCTCGACGTCCATCACCCACAGCGCGTTCACGGCATCGTTGCCGCCCGAACTGCGCAGGAACACCACACGTGTCCCGTCCGGTGACACCGTGACGTTGCGCGGCTCGCCCAGCGTGAAGCGCTGCGTCCTCGCGTGCTGTCGGGGAAACGTGTCGGCTCACGGTTCCACTGTAGGAAACTGGCACCGTCCGGATGCCACGGCTGCGCGTCGATGTGGTGGACGCGATGCTCCCGGTCGGATCTCGCGCTGGCTCACATGGACCGACTCGCCCTCGGCGCCGCCCCCCGTTTGCGCTGCAATCCGGGTGGACCGGTCCACCGAGAACGCGACACGAACGAACGAGTCAGTGGCTGAAATGGGCGATGGCGGCGATGAGGAGGTCGAACGCCGTGTCGTCCGCAACCGAGGTGAGCACGTCGCAGTTGGAGGCGGCGCGTGCGGTGATCGAACGCTGATCGATGACGGTCATCCCCCGGGTGTATTCGCCGCGTGTCTCCACGGCGACGTGACGTGCCGCTCGTTCGAAGAGATCCGGGTGGGTCACTGCGAGCACGGCGAGTGGATCGTGGACCGCTGCTCCGCGGATCGATCCGGGGTCGTGGCGAGCGCGGTAGTTGTCGCTGAAGAA
Source organism: Ilumatobacteraceae bacterium (assembly GCA_963698435.1). GTDB lineage: Bacteria > Actinomycetota > Acidimicrobiia > Acidimicrobiales > Ilumatobacteraceae > Sva-07. Next base: position 526,191 of record CAVOQV010000018.1, read on the forward strand.
CCTGAGTAGATCGGAGAGAACGGCGGCGAGTGTCCCGGGCAGCTGCTCGATCGCTGAGATGCGTTCCGGCGTGGCCTGGAACTGGTGCGTCACATCGAGGCCCGCCATCGTGAGCCGCCCGCCGTAGTCGAACACGATGGCGGCAGCCTCGGGATCTGCCCACACGTTGAACTCGCCGGTCGGGGTCCGGTTCCCGAGTGTCCCGCCGCCCATCAGAGAGATCCCGGCGATCCGACCGGCGATGTCGGGTGCCGTGCGGAGGGCCAGCGCGATGTTGGTGAGCGGGCCGACCGGGACGAGCCACACGTCGTCGATCGTCCGGCAGGTCTCGATGATGAACGCCACGGCGTCGGTCCCGTCGAGTGGCGTCGTCGGCGCAGGAAGCTCGGCACCGTCGAGACCGCTCTCGCCGTGAACGTAGGTCGCGGCGTGAGGTTGCGCGACGAGCGGTCGAGGGCTGCCGGCGTGCACCGACACGTCGAGGCCCAGCAGGTCACGCAGTACCAGGGCGTTGTGGGTGGTGCGTTCGAGCGGCGCGTTGCCCGCCACGGTCGTGATGCCGACGAGCTGGGAGTATCGCGCCGCGACGACGATGGCGAGTGCGTCGTCGTGGCCGGGGTCGCAGTCGAGCAGCACGCGTGGTGTCATGCCCCGAGCTTGGCACCGACCGGATTCCGCAGCCGGGGTCGGGCCGATCGTGAGAGTGCCGCGATGAGCGAATGGCGCCGATGTGGTGCTTTCGCTCATCGGTGGGGGTGCGCGGGCGGCTGCGATGAGCGAATGGCGCCGATGTGGTGCTTTCGCTCATCGGTGGGGTGGATGGCGGCTGTCCTGGGGCGCCGGCGGGTGCGGCGTGGGGACGCGGGCGATCGACCGCCCCGGGTGCGGGTGGCGGGTGCGGGTGGGTGGACAGCGGTGCGGGCCAGACTGTGACGATGCGAGATCGGATGCAGCGTGATCGGGCGACGAGTCATCGCTGGTCGACGCGGTCGATGGCCGTGGTCGTCGCGGCATTGGGTGCGGCGGCGTGCAGCGGCGATGGGGACGCCAGCCGCGAGGCGACGGTCGCGACGTCGGTCGCCCCGACGTCGGAGAGCGCATCGGGTCCGGCCCGGACAACCGATCCGACGAGTGACTCCACGTTGACATCGACGGTCGTCGTCTCGAGTCTGGCCGAGCCGACCGCGACGATCGCGACGGTCCCCGAGCAGGGTCTACCCGGCATCGACAGCTCGGATCCGTTCTGCCGGGCGTGGAGCGAATTCGCCGGTTCGTTCCAGGCGCTCACGTTTGCGTCGGTCGTCGGGTCTGATCCCTTCGCCGCAGCGCGCCTCGAAGTGGTGGCCGCTGCGGTGGTGGTGGCAGCAGTGCAGTCGCTCGATGAGGAGTTTCCCGATTCGATCGCCGACGAGCGTGAGCCGTTCGTTGCCGATGTCGTCGGGCCGTTCGGCCGTCGGGCCGCTCGAGCGACCCAGGAGCTCCGCGCCGCGGGGCTCACGCCCGACGACGTCGCCACACTCGGCGATGCATGGCTGGTGGCCCTCGTCGAGACCGGTGTCGACGATCCCGACATCGTGGTCGCGGTGCCCGATGACCTCACCGCTGCGGTCGACGAGGCCACCACGGCCTTCGCCGCGAACGTGCCGTCGATCGCGGCCGATCCCAGTCTGGTGACCGACGCCGAGACGGCTGCGACGTTCGACTACCTCGCGCAACGGTGCCCCGACCAGGGGACCCTCGGCGGCATCGATGCGATCGATTGAGTTCGTCGCTGTCGCGGCGTCCTGTTCCGTCCGCTCGGTGGCGCGGCGCAGCGTCGCCGGACCGGTCTGCGGCGGCCTCAGGTGAGGTGGAGGTCGCCGTCGGCGTCGAGTCCGACCGACCGTCCGACCCACTCGCCGTCGCTCATCGCGGCGGTCACCTCGGCCGCATCAGAGGTGCCCCATGCCCGGCGACCGTCGTCGAGCAGGCAGGCGGCGATCGACCGTTCCGGCGCGCCCTCACGGTCGAACATCACGGTGTAGGCCTCGATGGTCGCTCCGCCCGCAGCATCGGCCGGGGTGGCGAGATCGCGTCGGGGCAGTGCGTCGATCTCCGCCTGCGGTTTGTCGTGGCGGAACTCGGAGACAGGGGTGGTGGAGTACACGCCGAACGAATGCTTGGTGACGAAGCCACCGTTGGCCCACACCAACCCGTACTCACCCGGCTGGGCTCGCAGATCGTTGACCACGGTGGCGATCGCATGCATCACGTAGTTGTTCCACGGGCCGCCGGCGAAGGTCATCCCACCCGTTCGCGACCACTGACGGGTGGCCACATCGAGGCCGAGCGACTGGGCGCCGAGCTGGACGGCCGCCGGGAAGCATGAGTAGAGGTCGATCACGGACACGTCGTCGATGTCGACGTCGGCCAGTTCGAGCGCTCGTCGTCCACCGATCTCGATCGCCGGGGTGCGGGCGAACGTGTCACGATTCGACACGAACTGGTGCTCGTGGCAGTCCGTGCCCGCGTGCGGGAACACCCACCGGTCGTCGGGGACGCCGAGCCGGCGCGCGGCAGCGACGGAACACATGATGACCGCGGCCGCCATGTCGACGCCGTTGTTCGAGTTCAGCAACTTCGGATACGGCAGCCCGATCATCCGGTTGCGTTCGGTCACCGTGATGATCTCGTCGGCGGTCTTCGCATCCTGGATCCATGCGTACGGGTTCTGTGCGGCGATCGCGCTCAGGCCTGAGTAGAGCCGGCCGAGATGGGCCTGGTGCTCGTCGACCGTGCGACCTGATGCGGCGCGGATCGCCGTCTCGAACATGGGGTAGTGCTGCACGGGTGCGACGATTCCGCGCTGGATCTCGGCGTCCATCGCCATGTGCAGATCCTCGCCCACGATGGTCGGCTCGTCGCCCGGTTCGGACTTCGGCCAGTCGAACTCGACGCCAGCGGCTCGCCCCCGCTGACGCGTTCGCGTCGCCTCGCCGCCGGCCAGGATGGCGATGTCGATCTCGCCCGCCTGAATCTGCAGTGCAGTCGTGTTGACCAGCGACTGCGGGCTGTTGCCACCCATCGTCGTGTAGTCGAGTCGTCCCGGTTCCAGGCCAAGACGCCCGGCCAGGAAACGCGGGACGTTCCCGTAGCGCCACGACAGCTGGCCGACGACTCGGACAGCGTCAGCCTGCGGTGGCCCGTCGAGCGTGGCATCGCTCGATGCGGCGAGCACCGCCTGCTCCATGAGGGCGACGGGCTCGAGTGCGTCATCGAGCGAGTTGCTCCGATTCACGAACTGCCCGACACCGACGATGACGGCGGTCCGGTCTTCGGGGCTGTGAGAGGAGGACCGATGGCGCGATGTCACGTCCGAACCCTACGCAGCCACCGTCTCGGGCTCACACCTGGCGCGCGGCGGGTCAGGACCTACACTCAGCCGGCATGGACATGACCGCCGACGCACGACGGATCGCGATCGGCTCCGACCATGCCGGCTACGAACTCAAGCAGCATCTGGTGACGTTGCTGCTCGGTCGCGGCTACCAGGTCGATGACCAGGGAACGCACTCGACCGATTCGGTCGACTATCCGGCGATCTGTGCCGAGGTCGGCCGCACCGTGCGCGACGGCGACGCCGACCTCGGCATCGTGCTCGGCGGAAGCGGTCAGGGCGAGCAGCTCGCCGCCAACAAGGTACGCGGTGTGCGCGCGGCGCTCTGCAACTGCCTCTACACCGCCCGAATGGCCCGGGCGCACAACGACGCGAACGTGTTGTCGATGGGCGCCAGGGTTGTCGGTGAAGGTCTCGCAGAGGAGATCGTCACCACCTTCCTCACCACCGACTTCGAGGGCGGTCGACACGCCCGACGGGTCGATCAACTCACCCAACTCGAATCCGACTTCTGACCAGCGACCGTCCACCTCTCCGACCGTTCACCTTCCCGACCGTCCACCTTCTCCGACCGTTCACCTTCCCGACCGTCCACCTTCCCAACAGTGCGTCACGCCGAGCCGGCGTCACATCACGCCCGGCACGGTGTGGCACTGCAGCCGACACGACAAGGACCACCGATGCCCTTTCCTTCCGACACCGATCCCGACACCGAGGTGCTCGGCCTCATCGAGCGTGAGGTCGACCGCCAGACCACGGGAATCCAGCTGATCGCCAGCGAGAACTTCACCTCGCCGGCCGTCATGGCTGCGGTCGGTTCGGTGCTGACCAACAAGTACTCCGAGGGGTACCCGGGCAAGCGCTACTACGGCGGCAACGCGATCGTCGACGACATCGAACAGCTGGCGATCGACCGGGTGAAGATGCTCTTCGGCGCCGACCACGCCAACGTCCAGCCGCACTCCGGCGCCAACGCCAACATGTGCGTCTACCAGGCGCTGCTGCAGCCGGGCGACACCGTGCTCGGCCTCAGCCTCGACCACGGCGGTCACCTCACCCACGGCTCGCCGGTCAACGCGAGCGGACTGCTCTACAACTTCGTCTCCTATGGCACCGGAGCCGAGGACCGCATCGACATGGACGAGGTGCGCTCCCTGGCGCTCGAACATCGTCCCAAGATGATCGTCGCGGGCACCACCGCCTACCCGCGACGACTCGACCCGGAGCCGTTCAAGAAGATCGCCGACGAGGTCGGCGCGTTGCTGCTGTTCGACATCGCCCACCTCGCAGGGCTCGTCGCCGGTGGCGCCCACCCCAACCCGGTGCCGTATGCCGACGTGGTCACCTTCACGACCCACAAGACGCTTCGCGGACCGCGAGGGGGAGCCATCCTCTGCAAGGAGGAGCACGCGAAGGCGATCGACAAGGCCGTCTTCCCGGGCTGGCAGGGTGGACCGCTCGAACATGTCATCGCCGGCAAGGCGATCGCGTTCCGGGAAGCGGCCGACCCCTCGTTCCGCGACTATGCCCACCAGGTCGTGAGGAACGCGTCGGCGCTCGCCGACGCGCTCGTCCAGGAGGGATTCCGGCTGGTCTCCGGCGGCACCGACATCCACCTGATGGTCGTCGACCTCACCCCGTTCGACGGCGAACTGACAGGCAAGGAAGCCCAGGCGAAGCTCGACGAAGCGGGCATCACGCTCAACAAGAACACGATCCCGGACGACCCACGCAGCCCCTTCGTCACCAGCGGCGTGCGCATCGGCACCCCGTCGGTCACGACCCAAGGGATGACCGAAGCCGAGATGCCGCTGATCGCCGGTTTGATCGCTCGAGCGCTGCGTGGCAGGGATGATTCCGCCGAACTCGAACTCGTCCGCAAGGACGTCGCCGAGCTGTGTGCTCGGTTTCCGGCATACCCCGCCGGTTGATGCCGTCGTAGGCTGATCGACCGTGCCCGAGTTCGGTTCCTTTCTCCTGATCGGAGCCGTCGCGGCACTCGTCACGTTCGTCACGACGCCGCTCGTCGGCGCGCTTGCTCGGCGTCGGGGTTGGGTGTACCTGCCCAACGACCGGACCGTGCACCAGAGTCCGCTGCCCGACGTCGGAGGGATGGCGATGTACGCCGGTCTTCTCGCGGCGATGACCACCGCATGGTTCCTCGGCGCGTTCGATCAGCTGTTCTCCAGCAACTCGGAGCCCGTTGGTGTGCTCGTGGCCGCGACGATCATCTACCTCGTCGGCTTCGTCGACGATGTGCGCGGCCTGTCGCCGCCGGCGAAGGTCGCCGGCACCGTGTTCGCCGGGCTTGCCCTCGTCCAGTTCGGCGTGGTGATGTACGCGTTCCGGTTGCCGTTCTTCGACGGGCCGATCCTCCTCGCGCAGGAGTGGCGTCCTCTCGTGACCGTGCTGTGGCTGCTCGGGATGACCCAGGCGATCAACCTCATCGACGGCCTCGACGGGTTGGCAGCCGGCATCGTGGCGATCGGCGCCGGTGCCTTCTTCCTCTACAGCCAGAAGCTGATCGACAGCGACGTGCTCGACGTCAGGAACATCGGACCCTTGGTGGCGATCATCGCCGTCGGCGTGTGCGTCGGATTCCTTCCGCACAACTTCAACCCGGCGCGCATCATGATGGGCGACGGCGGAGCGCTGCTGCTCGGGTTGTTGCTCGCCGTTGCGACGAGCGTCGTCGGCGGTCGTGCCGACTCGTTCAACCAGGAGTTCATCGGTCAGACGTACTTCTTCCTCGCGCCGCTGGCGATCCCGCTGCTGATCCTCGGCGTCCCGATCTTCGATCTCGCATTCGCGATCTTCCGACGCGCCACCAGCCGTCGATCGCTGTCGACGGCCGACAAGGGTCACCTCCATCACCGGCTGATGGACCTCGGTCACGGACACCGACGCAGTGTCGTGATCCTGTGGACCTGGACCCTGCTGCTGTCGGCTTTCGTCCTGTATCCCACCTTGAGCGGGCGTAACCCGGCCTACCTTCCGTTCGGCATCATTGCGCTGGCCATCGTGCTGTTCACCGTGCTGCATCCGAGCGTCCGGGCGCGCCGGCGTCAGACCGCCGAACCCGCGGTCGACGCACACGGCGGGGCGGTGTCGTCGACTGCAACCGATGACCTCGCCGACGTCGCATCGGATGACCTCGCCGACGTCGCATCGGATGACCTCGCCGACGTCGCATCGGATGACCTCGCCGACGTCGCCCCCGAGGCCGTCGACGTCGCCCCCGAGGCCCTCGATGTCGCTCCCGGCGCGGTGGACGAGGAGACTTTGGCGGAAGGGTTGCCGCCGACAGGATCAGCCCACTAGGTTGTGCATGCGTTCACAAGCGCCGCTGCCCGACCGCAGCGTCCGCCCTGGCGCACCTTGGATCAATGAAGCTCCTCTCTCCGCAGACTCGCGTCGACACGCAGGATTCGCTCGGCCTCGGCATCGAGGCGGCGGTCATCATGGCGTTGTTCTTCGGTGTGGGCTACGGCCTCGACTGGCTCTTCGGCACGACGCCGTTGTTCATGATCGCGCTCACCGTGCTCGGCGCCGTCGGACTGTTCGCGAAGTGGAAGTACCGCTACGACGACCGGATGAACGAACTCGAAGCCGAGCGCGCTGCGAAGACCGCCGACAGGAGCCGTGCTGCATGAGCGACCGCAGCGCCTCACCGGAGTTGATCACCACCCGCTTCGAGGGCCCCGCACCCGAAGTCGCGGTCTCGACCGACATGATCAAGCGCGGACTGGTCGCGGCACCCGTGCTCGTCGCCGTCTGCGGTGTGATCTGGGGCATGGACGGCGTGTGGTCCAGCGCCTACGGGATCGCCATCGTCCTCACCAACTTCGCGCTGGCCGCGGCGTTCATCGCCGGCGCCGCTCGGATCTCGCTCGGACTGATGATGGCGGCGACCCTCTTCGGCTACCTGATCCGCCTCGCACTCATCTTCCTGGCCGTCTGGTTGGTCAAGGACACCGCTTGGATTTCGCTTCCGGCCCTCGGATCGACCATCATCGTCACGCACCTCGGTCTGCTGTTCTGGGAGATGAAGTACGTGGCGTTGTCGCTGGCGCATCCCGGACTCAAACCAACCAAGACGCAATCTGCCGCCTGACCAGACCCGCAGCACCATTCGCCCCACCCACACTCACGACTGAAACGGAAACCACGTGTTCGGACTCGAGTTCCCGCCGATCAATGAGATCCTGCGCTGGCAGGACATCTTCCCCACGTTCAACAAGATCGCCCTGATCGCCGTTGCCGCGGCGCTGATCGGCATCACGTTGTTCCTGATCGCGTCGCGTCGCGATCCGATGGTTGCGCCGACGGGTGTGCGCAACCTCGTCGAAGTCACCATCGAATTCATCGAGGAGAGCGTCGTGATGCAGACGCTCGGCAAGTCGGGCCTCAAGTGGACCCCGTTCCTGCTGAGCCTGTTCATCTTCATCTTCCTGTGCAACATCCCCGGTGTGATCCCGATCATCCAGATGCCGGCGACGGCTCGCATCGCCATCCCACTGTCGTTGGCGCTGCTCGTCTGGGTGATCTACATCGGGACCGGCATCAAGCACCAGGGGCTCGGATACTTCGGACACCTGCTGTGGCCTCCCGGGGTGCCGACGGCGCTGAAGCCGCTCGTGGGCCTCATCGAGTTCATCTCGACCATCCTCGTGACGCCGTTCTCGCTCACCGTGCGTCTCATGGCCAACATGCTCGCCGGCCACATCCTGCTCGTGACGTTCAGCTTGCTGACCACGGCGCTGTTCCGGGCCGAGACGAACCAGCTCTTCCTCGTGCCCATGAGCATCCTGCCGTTCGGCATGCTGATCTTCCTGACGGCGTTCGAGATCCTCGTCGCCTTCTTGCAGGCCTACATCTTCGCGATTCTTGCCGCCGTGTACATCAACAACTCGACGGTCGGACACGCCGAAGAGCACTGAGCAACCCGCTCGCCCACAGTCACAACGATCTCCCATCTACCGAAAGCACAACAGGAGAAGTACCCCATGGAAGCATTCAGCGCTCTGGTTGCCCAGGTCGAAGACCCGGCCGACCTGAAGAACATCAGTGCCGCGGCCGGCGCCGGTTACGCGTACGGCCTCGCTGCGATCGGACCCGGCATCGGCATCGGCTACCTCGTCGGCAAGTCCGTCGAGGCGATGGCCCGCCAGCCCGAGGCTGCCGGCATGGTGCGTACCACCATGTTCCTCGGCATCGCCTTCACCGAAGCCCTGGCCCTCATCGGCTTCGTGGTCTTCATCCTGCTCAAGTTCGCCTGATCGCGAGCGTCCCGTCCACGGTCAAGAAGCGAAGGAGATGACGTGCTGACAGCCGTCGTGACCTTCTCCGGCCCGACGACGTTCGAGGTGACCCTTCAGGGTGCCACGTTCGTCACCGCCGAAGAAGGAGAGGAAGCAGAGGGTCCCGAGAGTGATCTCAACCCGATCGCGCCCGAACTGAAAGAAGTCGTCTGGGGTTTCGGTGCCTTCGTGGTGCTGGCGCTCGCCTTGCGTCTGTTCCTGTTCCGCAAGGTGCGCGATGGCATGACGTCGCGCTACGGCCAGGTCGAAGGCGACTTGGAGACGGCGCAGGAGTCGATGGCGTCGGCTCGTTCGGACGTCGCCGACTACGAGACGCAACTCGCCGCGGTCCGCGCCGACGCGCAGACCCGGGTGGAAGCCGCCCGCGCCACGCTCGAAGCCGAGCGCGCTGAGCAGATCGCGGCGGTCAACGCCCGGATCGCTGACAAGCGAGGTGCCGCTGCCGCCGAGGTCGATGCCGCCAAGCAGGCAGCTCGTGGCCAGGTCGAGACGGCGGTGGTCGCTGTGTCGTCCCGGCTGGGTGAGCTCGCCACCGGGCGCCAGCCGAGTGACGACGCTGTTCGTCGCGCCGTCGGTGACGCAATGGGCCAGGGGGTATCGGCATGAATCTGTTCGCCACCGCCACACTCGCCGCCGGACGGCTGTTCCCGAGCGCCGAGGAGATCCCCTTCGACGACAAGGGCTACACCACCATCGACCCGATCGTGCCGCCGTGGAAGGAACTCATTCCGGGTTCGCTGGCGTCGATCATCGTGTTCAGCCTTCTGTACTGGAAGGCCGGCCCGATCATCAAGAAGAGCTTCGCCGACCGTACGGCGGGCATCCAGAAGGAGCTCGACGACGCCGCCGCCGCCAAAGCGGCCGCCGACACCGAAGCAACCCGGATCCGTCAGGCGCAGGGTGACATCGATGCCGAGCGTGCTCGTCTCTATGCCGAGGCCGACGCCCAGGCCGAGGCCCTGCTCGCCGACGGGCGTGCTCGTCTCGCCGCGGAGATCGCTGAGCTCGAGGCTCGCGCCGAAGCCGACATCGCGTCGGCTGCCGGACGCAGCAGCGACGAACTGCGCATCGAGATCGCACGACACGCCGGCGTTGCCGTCGATGCGATCGTGCGCGACACCCTCGACGACTCGGCGCAGCAGGAACTGATCGAGAACTTCATCGCACGCGTTGGTGCGAGCCAGGGGGTCACATCATGAGTGGCGACGCAATGATCGAGGGCTACGCCCGGGCGCTGTTCGAAGTCGCCCGCGCAGAGGGCACGCTCGACGAGGTCGAAGACGAGTTGTTCCGATTCGCTCGCTCGTACGAATCGAGCGATGCGCTGCGCGACGCCCTGACCGACGAGCACATCCCCGCCGAGAAGCGCCAGGCGATCGTCGAGGACCTGCTCGGCGGCCGGACCACGACGACGACGATCCAACTCGTGTCGATGGTGGTCGGTTCCGGCCGCAGTCGCGACATCCCCGCCATCGTCGACAGCCTCGTTCAGCGTGCATCGAGCGCCAAGCAGCTCGACCTCGCCGAGGTCCGCACCGCGGTCGCCCTGACCGACGACCAGCAGGCACGGCTCAAGGCGGCGTTGGAGAACGCCACCGGCAAGAGCGTCAACCTGAAGACCATCGTCGACCCGTCGGTGGTCGGTGGCGTCGTTGCCACGATCGGTGACATCGTCATCGACGACACCGTCCGCACCCGTATCGAACAGCTGAAGAGCCGGCTCTGAGCCGAGCAAAGGACAACCATCATGGCTGAGCTGACCATTTCTGCCGCCGACATCGCATCGGCGCTCAAGTCCAACCTCGAGGGTTTCGAGCCCTCGGTCGAGGCCCGTACCGTCGGTCGCGTCGCGTCCGTGGGCGACGGCATCGCCCGCGTGAGCGGCCTGCCCGACGCCGCCGTGAACGAACTCCTCGAGTTCGAAGACGGCTCCGTCGGCCTCGCACTCAACCTCGACGAGTTCTCGATCGGCGCCGTCGTGCTCGGCGACGTCGACAAGATCGAGGAAGGCCAGACCGTGCGGTCGACGGGCAGCATCTTGTCGATGCCCGTCGGCGACGGCATGCTCGGCCGCGTCGTCAATGCTCTCGGTCACCCGATCGACGGCGCCGGCGACCTCGTGGGCGTCGAACAACGACGCATGGAGATCCAGGCACCGGGCATCATGGGACGCAAGCCCGTGCACGAACCCCTCCAGACCGGCATCAAGGCCATCGATGCGATGACGCCGATCGGCCGGGGACAGCGCGAGCTGATCATCGGCGACCGCAAGACCGGCAAGACGGCGATCGCCATCGACACGATCCTGAATCAGCGCGGGCTCGGCGTGAAGTGCATCTACGTCGCGGTCGGCCAGAAGAGCTCGACGGTGTCGCAGACCGTCGACACCCTGCGCCAGGCCGGTGCGCTGGAGTACACCGTCGTCGTGGTCGCCTCGGCATCGGATCCGGCCCCGTTCAAGTACCTCGCCCCCTACGCCGGCTGCGCCATCGGGCAGCACTGGATGGACAGCGGCGAGCACGCCCTCGTGGTGTACGACGACCTCTCCAAGCAGGCCGAGGCCTACCGTCAGTTGTCGCTGCTCCTTCGCCGCCCGCCGGGCCGCGAGGCCTATCCCGGCGACGTCTTCTACCTGCACAGCCGTCTGCTCGAACGCGCCGCCAAGCTGTCCGACGGTCTCGGTGCCGGTTCGCTCACCGCGTTGCCGATCATCGAGACCAAAGCCGGCGACGTCGCCGCCTTCATTCCGACCAACGTGATCTCGATCACCGACGGCCAGGTCTACCTGCAGGACAACCTCTTCAAGTCGGGTATCCGCCCCGCCGTCGACGTGGGCATTTCGGTGTCACGAGTCGGCAGCGCTGCGCAGATCAAGTCGATGAAGGCCGTGGCCGGCACACTGAAGGGCGACCTCGCCCAGTTCCGTGAGCTCGAGGCGTTCGCGACCTTCGGCTCGGAGCTCGACGCCGTGTCTGCAGCTCAGCTCGAGCGTGGCTATCGCCTCGTCGAGTTGCTCAAGCAGCCGCTCAACAGCCCGATGCCGGTCGAGGAGCAGGTCGTGTCGATCTTCGCCGGCACGAAGGGGTACCTCGACGACATCCCCGTGGCCGACGTCGTGCGGTTCGAGAGGGAACTGCTCGAGTACGTGCGCACGACCCACGGTGGTCTGCTCGCCGAGATCAAGACCTCGGGGGTGCCCGACGGCCTCGCCGGCGCGATCGAGACGTTCAAGGCGTCGTTCACGCCGTCGACGAACGAATACGCCGTCGACCCGACCGACCTCGACGTCGACGAAGTCGGCGACGCCAAGTCCAACAAGACCCTCGCCACGGAGTGATCTAGATGGCTGGCGGTCAGGAGCGAATCCTCAAGGAACGCATTCGCAGCGTTCGGGCGACGAAGAAGATCACGCGCGCCATGGAGCTCATCGCAGCGTCGCGCATCGTCAAGGCCCAGGCCCGTGTCGCCGCGGCGGTGCCCTACTCCGATCAGATCACCGAGGTGGTCAAGGATCTCGCTGCTGGCGGCGCGTCGTCCGATTCGCCACTGCTCGCCGGGCGCGACAGCGTCCAGCACACGTGCTACGTGGTGATCACCGCGGACCGTGGGCTGTGCGGCGGCTACAACTCCGGCGTCCAGCGTGCCGCCGAGGGTGAGGTCAAAGCCGACATCTTGCGCGGTGAGGACTACACGATCATCCCCGTCGGGAAGAAGGCCGAGGGCTACTTCCGCTTCCGTGGTTACACCCTCGGGAAGGCCTTCAGCGGGTTCTCGGCTCAGCCGAGCTACGAGGATGCCCGCCAGATCGGCGAGCACGTCATCGACCTCTTCGTGTCGGGCCAGGTCGACCGCGTCGAGCTCGTGTACACGCGCTTCATCTCGGCCGGCAGCCAAGAAGTGGTGCTGCGTCCTCTCGTGCCGCTCTCGGCGGAAACGGTTGCGGGCGGCGATGGCAAGGCGGGCAGTACCGATGGCTCGGGTGGCGACTACGAGTTCGAACCCGATCCGGCGACGATCCTCGACACGCTCCTGCCGCGCTACGTCGAGGCCCGCGTCTATGCCGCGCTCCTCAACGCAGCGGCATCCGAACACGCCTACCGCCAGCGGGCGATGAAGTCCGCCACCGACAACGCCGACGAGCTGATCAAGTCGCTCAGTCGCATCATGAACCGCGCCCGCCAGGACTCGATCACCACCGAGATCATGGAGATCGTCGGTGGCGCCGAAGCTCTCGACTCCGGTGACGACGAGGCGCCGTATCTCGATCTCGGCGACGCGATCTACGAACAATTCCAACAGGCCGACTCCGGCGCCACCCGCTGAGCGCACCGCACCCCAGGAGAAACAACAGTCATGACCATGACCGAATCCACCACTGACCTGAAGGACGGCCGGATCGTCGGCATCGCCGGCCCCGTCGTCGACGTCGAGTTCCCTCGTGGCGCCCTGCCCGAGCTGAACTCGGCCGTCGAATTCGACATCACACTCGAGGGTGAAACCGTCCAGGTGCTCGCCGAAGTCGCCCAGCAGCTGGGAGACGGCCGCGTCCGCGCGGTCTGTCTGAAGCCCACCGACGGGCTCGTGCGTGGCTCCGCGGTCCGCAACCTCGGCCACGGGATCACCGTGCCCGTCGGCGACAAGGTACTCGGCCACATCTGGAACGTCTGGGGTCAGCCGCTCGACGAGGCCCCCGAAGGCTTCGACGAGATGGAGCGGTGGGAAATCCACCGCGACGCCCCCGCCTTCGACGCGCTCGAGCCGTCGGCTCGCATGTTCGAGACGGGCATCAAGGTCATCGACCTCCTCACCCCGTACGTCGCCGGTGGCAAGATCGGCCTCTTCGGCGGCGCCGGCGTCGGCAAGACCGTGCTGATCACCGAGATGATCAACCGTGTGGCATCGCAGCACGGTGGTGTGTCGGTGTTCGCCGGCGTCGGCGAACGGACCCGTGAGGGCACCGACCTCCGTCTCGAGATGATGGAGTCGGGCGTGTTCGAGAAGGCAGCTCTGGTGTTCGGCCAGATGGACGAGCCGCCTGGCGTGCGCTTGCGCGTTGCCCTGTCGGCACTGACGATGGCCGAGTACTTCCGCGACGTCCAGAACCAGGACGTGCTGCTCTTCATCGACAACATCTTCCGCTTCGTGCAAGCGGGCTCCGAGGTGTCGACCCTGCTCGGCCGCATGCCCGCCGCGGTGGGCTACCAGCCCACCCTCGCCGACGAGATGGGCCAGCTCCAGGAGCGCATCACCTCCACCCGCGGCCGCTCGATCACCTCGCTGCAGGCCGTGTACGTGCCCGCCGACGACTACACCGACCCAGCCCCGTTCACCACCTTCACGCACCTCGATGCCACCACCGAGCTGTCCCGCCAGGTCGCCGCCCTCGGCATCTACCCGGCGGTGGACCCGCTCGCTTCGACCTCGACGATCCTGTCGCCCGAAGTCGTCGGTGACCATCACTATGCGATCGCTCGGCGTGTGCAGGAGACGCTGCAGCGCTACAAGGAGTTGCAGGACATCATCGCCATCCTCGGCCTCGACGAGTTGTCCGAAGAGGACCGCCTCATCGTCAACCGGGCCCGCAAGGTCGAGCGCTTCCTGTCGCAGCCGTTCTACGTTGCCGAGGTGTTCACCGGCCTCACCGGCGAGTACGTGCCGGTGGCCGAGACGGTCGAGTCGTTCGAGGCCATCATCAATGGTGAACTCGACGAGGTACCCGAGCAGGCGTTCCTCAACGTCGGCGGCGTCGAGCAGGTCCTCGCAAAGGCCAAGAAGCTCCAGGAGTCCTGATCATGGCTGATCCGCTCATCGTCGAGGTGGTGTCGCCGGAGGCGGTGCTGTACTCGGGTGAGGCCGACATGGTCATCACGCGGACGCTCGGTGGCGGCGAGGTCGCGTTCCAGGCCGGACACGCTGCCTTCCTGGGAGCGCTCGTCGAGAACCACACCCGTGTCTTCCAGACCGACGGCACGATCCAGGACATCGCCATCCACCGGGGCTTCGTCGAGGTCAGCGGCAGCCCCACCAAGGTGTCGATCCTCTCCGATACCGCCGAACTCGCTCAGGACATCGACGTCGCGCGCGCCAAGGAGGCCCTGGAACGCCACCAGCACATGCTGCGCGACCAGAGCCTCGAGTCCGGTCTGATCGAGGTGGCCACCGCCGGCCGTGACCGCGCCCAGGCGCGCCTGCGCGCCGCCGGGACCACCTTCACCGCCTGACTGCGCCGAGTGACGCGGCGCCAGGCACCGGCGCAACCGATAGCTTGCCGCAAATGTCGACCTACCCGTTCACGTCCGCGCTCGTCACCGGTGCTTCGTCCGGGATCGGCGCCGAGATCGCTCGGCTGCTCGGCGAAGCCGGCGTGCCGACGGTGCTCGTCGCTCGACGCGGCGACCGCCTGCGCCAGATCGCCGAGCGCTACGACGGCTTCGAGGTATTCGAAGCCGATCTCGGCACGAGAAGAGGCCAGGACGCAACCGTCGACCGGATCAGCTCGACGAACCGCCCCATCGACCTCGTGGTCAACAATGCCGGCTTCGGAACCAGTGGCCTCTTCCACGAGCTCGACGTCGATCGCCTGTCCGACGAGGTCGAACTGAACGTCAAGGCGCTCACCGTGCTCAGCCATGCTGCGCTCTCGGCGATGGTGCCACGGGGACATGGCTACCTGCTGAACGTGTCGAGCGTTGCGAGCTTTCAGGCCTCACCCGGCCTCGGTGTCTACGCGGCCACCAAGGCCTATGTCACCAGCCTGACCGAAGCCCTGCACAGCGAAGTCGCAGGCCGCGGCGTCCACGTGACGGCGCTGTGCCCCGGGCTCACCAAGACCGAATTCCAGGACCACAGCAACACCACCGGGCTCGCTTCGAGAGTCCCCGGGCTCGCCTGGACGACGGTCGAACAGGTCGCCTCGACAGGGTTGCAGGATGTGGCGTCGAACAAGACGATCTCGGTGCCGGGTGCGCTCTACAAGGTCGCGGTGACCGGAAGCGACATCCTGCCACGATCGATCACCCGCTGGATCAGCGGCACACTCACCCGCTGATCTTCATCACGTCCACGATGCGTCGGGCACATCGCGGAGGTCAGTAGTCAACGGCGGCGAACTCGCGGAGTTTCGCGACGCTGTGGTGCGCATCGATCATGCGGACCGTTCCGCTGCGTGAGCGCATCACGAGGCTCTGCGTGCGGACGCCCGACGAGTCGATGCGGACACCGCGCAACAACGCGCCATCGGTGAGGCCGGTCGCAGCGAAGAAGCAGTTGTCGCTCTGGATCAGGTCGTCCTGGCCGAACACCCGGTCGAGGTCGAACCCCGCGTCGATCATCGCGGTGCGCTCCTCGTCGCTCTGTGGTGCGAAACGCGCCTGGATCTCACCACCCATCGCCTTCATCGCCGCAGCCGAGATGACCCCTTCCGGCGTTCCGCCGATACCGATGAGGACATCGGCGCCCGCATCTGGCCAGCACGTCGCCACCGATCCGTAGACATCGCCGTCGGTGATCAGCCGGATCCGACAACCGCTTGCTCGAACCTCGGCGATGAGATCCGCGTGGCGCGGACGGTCGAGGATCACCACGGTGAGGTCTCGGACCTCCTCGCCCTTCGCCTTGGCCACCCAACGCAGGTTCTGAGTCGGCGTCGCCGTGATGTCGATCGCCCCCACCGCGTCAGGGCCGACCGCGATCTTCTCCATGTAGAACGAGGGGCCGGGGTCGAGCATCGACCCACGGTCGGCGACGGCGATCACGGCGAGCGCGTTCGTCTTGCCCTGCGCGGTCAGCGTCGTGCCGTCGATCGGGTCGACCGCGACATCGACGTCGGGCGCGCTGCCGTCGCCGACGTGTTCACCGTTGTAGAGCATCGGGGCGTCGTCCTTCTCGCCCTCGCCGATCACGACCACGCCGTCCATCGAGACCGTCGACAGCGACAGCCGCATCGCTTCGACGGCGGCATTGTCGGCAGCGTTCTTGTCGCCGCGTCCGACCCAGCGGGCCGCGGCGAGACACGCTGATTCGGTCGCACGGACCAGCTCCATCGCGAGGTTGCGGTCCGGCTGTTGGCGTGACGACACTGTCATGACCTCAAGGTACTGCCTGGCGTGCGGGAGTGTCATATGCCCTCCGGGAACCTGGAGCACGACTTCGAGGCGGTGTCTGACGCCGGTAGCGTTCTGGCGTGGCTTTCGTCAACAAGCAGTCCGGTGACGAAGCGCAGCAAGACCGCGCCGCATCCGGTGAACCCATCGACTTCGACCCGAGCGATCCTGACGTCGTCAAGGTCCACTACGACGTCTCGGCCTGGGATTTCGACCAGCGCGCGGAGCTGTCCGAAGCACTCGCCGAAGCCGAGCTTCCTCATGCCTGGGACGGCGACGAGGTCGTCGTTCCCGAAGTGGTCGAGGCCGACGTCGATGCCCTGTTCGACGAACTCGAAAAGATCCTCGGGCCGTTTCCGATCGCGCTCGACGACGGTGCCGAGTCGACCGAGTTCGGCCTCGACGAGTGGTCTGACGCTGATCGCGCCGTCTTGACCGATGCGCTCGTCGCTTCCGAGGTGCCGCACCGTTGGGACGGCACCACCGTGGTCGTCGCCGCTGACGCCGAGCACGCTGTCGACGATCTGCTCGACGCGATCGAGGCCGGTGAACTGCTCGGCGACGGCGGCGACGAGGGCATGGCGCCGCCCGAAGGTGCCCTGAGCACGATGTTCCTGGCCGCCGACCGCCTGGCGAAGGATCCCCTCGATGCCGGAGCGCGCGATGACCTGCTCGGGCTCGCCCCGCATGTCGAGGCGAAGACCCCGCCGTACGGGATGGCTCACCGGCCGTGGGCCGGCGCGGTCGGCGGCGTCGACGTCATCGTCGAGCTGATCCACCGCGACGCCGCCGGCTCGCCCGGCGAGACCTCCGAGTCCGACATGATCGGCGCTGCACAGGAACTTCGTTCGTTGCTGCGACCCTACGTCTGAACGCCGTGCTGCTCGCGGAGATCGAGATCTGGCACACCAGGCCTGCACAACCGACGCGCCGGCTCGCACTCGGCCACCTGGTCCTCCCGATCGATCCGGCACCCGGCTTCGGCGGGCTCCTGCTCGGTGCCATCGTGGCCGAGTACCTGTATGGGGTCGAGGACGATCTCGTCACCGACGTACACCGGCTCCTCACGTCGATCGAGCGTGGTGACCGCATCGTGCAGCCTCGACTTCGCCACCGCTTCCAGGTCGACCGCCACGGCCTGGCCAAGAGCCATCATCGCATGCTCGGCAACGGAGACGACATCTCCTTCGACTTCCACTCGGTCGGTACCGACCTCTCGCAGGTGCTCGGCGCGATCTATGCCGTCGAGCGGTTCGCTCCCGAGCACCGCCGTCGGATCGTCCCCGTGCTGCAGAAGGCGGCGAGATGGCGCGGTCCGATCGGCCCGGCGATGATCTCCTACCTCGCGGGGTCCCAGACGTTGGCGCTCGAAGCACTCGCGGATCCCCGAGCGTGGGCGCTGGGGGTCCTGGGATTCGAGGTCGGGGCCAAGACCCCGTCGAAACGCGACGTGATGGCGAAGTTCCGTGAGCGGATGCGTGACGTCCACCCCGACCACGGCGGTGACAGTGTCGACGCCGCCAAGGCGATGAGCGACCTCGCCGAGGCGCGGCGGGTGTTGAGCACGGCGTCGGAGTGATGCAGCGGGAGATGCGCTGATGGCGAAGCCGACACTGCTGCTGTATCCCGGTGCCGGGTCGGATCGAGACCAGTCGAGCCTTGTCGCGATCGAGCTTGCGTTGGGGCCGTCGGCATCGGTGGAGCGGCTCGACTTCCCGTACCGCAAGGCGGGGCGGCGAGCTCCGGACAGGGCGCCGAAGTTGATGGAGTCGATCCGCGACGATCTCGTCGCGGTGCGTCGTCGCCGTGGTCCCGTCGTCATGGGCGGACGGTCGATGGGTGGCCGGATCGCGTCGATGGTCGCCGCCGATGTCGATGGGGCCGGCCCGGTGACCAGGCTCGCTGGACTGGTGTTGATCTGCTACCCGCTCCATCCTCCCGGTAAGCCGGAGCGGCTACGAGTGGAGCATCTCGTCGACCTCCATGTGCCCTGCCTGTTCATCTCGGGTACCAGAGATCCGTTCGGTTCACCCGAGGAGTTGACCGAGTGGACCTCGACGATTCCCGCCCCGGTCGAGCACGTGTGGATCGAGGGCGGTCGCCACGACCTGAAGGGCGCCGACGACGCGATTGCCGCCGCGGTCGGCACCTTCGTCAGCCGCTCGAGCTGAGCTGCCGGTCAGGCGGTCGCGTCATCCCGACCGGTCTCCCCGGCGTCGGTGGGGTCGAGATGATGCAGGTCGATCGGAGCATCCTCGGGGTTGAGTGCCTCCAGCTCGAGATGGGCGGTCTCGGGGTAGGCCACCACCACGATCACCGTGACCACGAGCTGGCAGATGCCGAGCAGACCCATCACCTGCCCGTACGACCAGCCGGCATCGAGCAGCCAGCCGGTGCTCAACAGGCCGCCGATCCCGCCGACGAGGGCTGCGGCGGTGATCAACCCGGCTGCTCGACTGCGGTTCCCCGTGGGGAACAGCTCGCTGCGGTACACCGCGAGTGCCGGGTAGGCAGCGCTCGACAGGACACCGCCGAGGAGCGAGAACATCCACAGTGGAGGACCACTGACTGCGAACGCCGCGACGATCGCCGCCGTGCCCAGCGGCAACGTGAACGCGATCAGCCGGCGGCGGCCGCTGGTGTCGGCGACTCGCCCGCCGAGGATCAGACCGAGGCTCGCAGGCGTGCCCACGGCAATCGAGAACAGTCCGATCATCCCGCCCGAGAAGTCCCGGATGTCGGCCAGGTAGCGGTTCTGGAAGAAGCTGGCCGGTGCGATGAAGATGTTGCCGATGAAGGCGACCGCTGCGATCATCGTCAGCCGGCGCAGGTTGAATCGGGGTGCGCGAGTCGTTCGTTCGATGTGGGCGACGGTGAATCGGCGTGTCTCGGGCAGCCGGCGGGTGAGGTCGAGCGCGACGATGCACCAGACCGCCGAGATCAGGTAGATGTACCGCCACCCGCTCTCACCGATGTCCGCGAACCGCAGCGACAGCACGGCGACGCCGGCGCCGAACCCCGCAGCCATCGCAAGGATGCTGACCGCATAGGCGCGGCTGTTGCGCGGCATCTCCTCCGACGCGACGACGCCGACGAGGAACGCAAGGGCGATCCCCATCGGTCGCGCAAGGGTTTGCGTGAGGACGAGTGCGACGAAGCTCGGAGCGAACGCTCCCAGCAGCGACAGCAGCGGTCCGAGCCAGGCGACCGCGACGATCACTCGCCGTCGGCCGATCCGGTCGGCGATGATCGCCGCTGGGAGCGCGATCAGGATGCCGGCACGCACGACCGCGCCAGCGATGCCGATTCCGGTGTCGCTGATCCCGAAGTCGTCGGCGGCGAAGTTGACCGTCTGGGTGAACAGCGTGTTGACGAACGCCGCGCTCATCGAAGCCGCAGCGAGCAGCCCGACGACGAGGAGCTGTGTCTCGTCGAGCCGGTCGGGTGGGGCCCACCAGGCTCGGTGTGACCCCTCGCGGGCGAGGACCCGCCTGACCGGCCAACGGAACAGCCAGCCGAACCACGGAATCGTCATCGCGTAGCGGGTCGTCTCGACGAGTTGTCGCTCGTCGGGGTCGCTGGTCACCGTCCGCTCGTACGCCGTGAACGGACCGTCGGCCTGCCGGAAACGTTCCTGGCCCGTCGGAGAGACCGTCGTGGACTCCTGGGCCTCGAGGACGAGGTCGTCGCGTGGCGTGAGGAGGCGTGTTCGCTGTTCGGGGGTGTCGGGCCAGCGTCGGATCAGCATGCGCCCGCCTGACTCCACGAGCCGAGCATACTGGTGGGCCATGATCGAGAACCTCGAGCCGAACGCGGATGCGCCCGTCATCGCGGTGCGTGGCAACGGCCCCCTGTCGGGCACGGTCGTCGTGCCGGGGGCCAAGAATTCCGTGCTGAAACTGATGGCGGCGACGCTGCTCACCGACGGCACGTTCGAGATCACCAACGTGCCGGCCATCGCCGACGTCACCATCATGGGTGAACTCCTCGAAGCGATCGGCGTGGAGATCGACCGTCCGTCACCGGACCGGCTGCTGCTGACCGACACCGGTGAACTCACCCCGGTCGCCCCGTACGAGCTGGTCGAGCGGATCCGTGCATCGATCAACGTGCTCGGACCTCTCCTCACCCGATGTGGGCATGTTCGCCTGTCGATGCCCGGCGGCGACGACTTCGGCGCCCGACCGATCGACATGCACGTCGCTGGCCTCGAGGCGATGGGAGCAACGTTCAAGTTCAGCCACGGCTACCTCGAAGCCTTCGCCGACCGTTTGCACGGCGCCGACATCACCTTCGACTTCCCGAGCGTCGGGGCCACCGAGAACCTGTTGACCGCTGCGGTGCTCGCCGACGGTCGGACCACGATCGACAATGCCGCCCGCGAGCCGGAGATCACCGATCTGTGTGAGTTCCTGATCGCGATGGGAGCTCAGATCTCGGGTGTCGGCACGTCGACGCTCGTGATCGACGGAGTGGACCACGGGACGCTGCGAGCGGTGAGCCATCACACGGTGCCCGACCGGATCCAGGCCGCCACCTATCTTGCCGCGGTCGCGGTGGCGGGCGGCGAGCTCGACGTGGTCGGAGCGCGTGCCGAGCACATGACCATGCTGCTGGACCGGTTCGCCGAGATGGGCCTCGACCTCTCGATCACGTCGGACCGCGACGGTGGGCGGCTCCGAGTGGTGGCGCCGGACCGGCTCCGATCGATCGACATCGCAACATTGCCGTACCCGGGCATCGCCACCGACTACAAACCGCTGATCATCACGATGTTGGCAGTAGCCGACGGCGTCGGCATCGTCACCGAGAACCTCTATCCCGGCCGGTTCCGGTACGTCGAGGAACTCCAGCGGTTGGGCGCCGACGTCCGCACGAGTGGTCACCATGCCGTCGTGCGTGGGGTGTCGAGGCTGTCGGGTGCGCCGGTACGGGCCCACGACATCCGCGCCGGCGCGGCGATGGTCGTCGCCGGGCTGGCCGCCGAGGGCGAGACCGAGATCACCGGCATTCACCACATCGACCGCGGCTACGACGACCTCGTCGGTCGGCTCGCAGCCGTCGGCGCCCACATCGAACGCCGCTGAGCCGGACGAGCTCGGCAAGCCGCTTGCGCGCAGATTCGGGTGACCCTCCCCACCGAGAACGCAACGCAAACGTGGTGCTGAGCCCGGCGAGCGTGGTAGGGGTCAGTCGGAGTCGGCGGGGGAGCGCGTGGTGCTCGGCTCGCCGTGAGCGCCGCCGGAGCCGTCGAGCGAGGCCGCGTGGTCGACGCGGCGCTTGGCCAGCCACAACAGCGCCATGATCAGCAGAACCGGGCCAGCGATGAGCGCGATCTCGTCCCAGCCGCCCTGGTGGGCGACCAGCACCGGGATCGTCGCTGACACGGCCATCACACCTGGGGATCGTACGGGCTGGGCTGATTGAATGGTCGGCGTCATGCGCGAACAGGTCGAAGCCACCATCGAGGTCATCCGTCCGGCACTCCAAGCCGACGGTGGCGACATCGTGCTGCGCGACGTCGACGAAGCGACCGGTCTCGTGTCGGTCGAGTTGGTCGGCGCGTGCGTCGGGTGTCCATCGTCGAATCAGACGCTCAAGGCGGGGGTCGAACGCATCATGCGCGACCGGGTCGACGGCGTCACCTCCGTGGTGAACGTCGCCGTTGAGGCGGCATGAGGTCGCACCCGTGAGCCGCCGTCGACTCCCCGCACCCGAATTGTTCCAGGCGGCACTCGAGGGCGATCGCAGCTCGCTGGCCCGGCTGTTGTCGTTGATCGAACGCGGCGACGACGATGCGCGCACGATCGGTCGGCTTGCCTATCCCATGAGCGGATCGGGCTACACCGTGGGCCTCACCGGGGCGCCAGGTGCAGGCAAGAGCACGCTGACCAGCTCGATCATCGGCCACCTGCGCGCCCAGGACCTCGAGATCGCCGTGCTCGCGATCGACCCGTCGTCACCGTTCACCGGTGGTGCCATCCTCGGCGACCGGGTCCGTATGCAGGACCACGCGACCGATCCGGGTGTGTTCATCCGTTCGATGGCCACGCGCGGCCATCTCGGTGGCCTGTCGCTCGCAACGCCGGAGGCGGTCCGCCTCCTGGATGCGATCGGCCGGAAGTGGATCCTCGTCGAGACCGTCGGTGTCGGCCAGGTCGAAGTCGAGGTCGCCGGCAAGGCCGATACGACCGTCGTGGTCGTCAATCCGGGTTGGGGCGACAGTGTTCAGGCGAACAAGGCCGGGCTGATGGAGATCGCTGACGTCTTCGTCATCAACAAGGCTGATCGCAAGGGCGTCGAGGAGACCAGCCGCGATCTGATGCAGATGCTCGATCTGTCCGACCTCCCTCACGAATCCTGGCGTCCTCCGATCGTCCCGACCGTCGGCTCGACGGGTGAGGGTGTGCCCGAGCTGTGGGACGCCGTGCTCGCACACCGTGCGTACGCCGAACAGTCCGGCGACCTCCGCGAACGCCGCGAGTTCCGTCTCGGCGAGGAACTCCGCGAGATCGTTGCCCAGCGGCTCGGTCGGCGGGCGCGCCAGATCTGCTCGGGTGATCGCTGGGACGAACTGACCGCCGAAGTCGTCGAGCGCGTCACCGATCCGTGGACAGCGGCCGACGAGATGCTCGCCGCCGTCGACGCCTGAGCTGATTCAGCGCACGATCACAGCGAGAGCATCGCCAGCGCGAGCGCGATGAACAGCAGCGGGCTCGCATACGACGTCTGCCGGCGCAGGTGGAGGAGCTTGGTCTTCACACCTGTCCATCGGCTCGTGGGAGCCCACCTGAAGTACGGACTTGGTCAAGGTCCGTGAGCGCTCCCCCCGACCTGTTTGCGATGAGCGAAAGGCGCGTATGCGGTCGCGTCGCTCATCGCAGCACCGGTGCGGTCGGCAGCGATGAGCCAAAGGCGCGTATGCGGTCGCGTCGCTCATCGCAGCACTGTGTCGGAGTGGGGTCGGCGGCGCTACTTGCCGGTGAAGGTGGCCTTGCCAGGCCCGTGTTCGAGGAAGCTCGCCACACCGGTGCGCGCATCGTCGGTGCGGAAGACCTCGACGAATCCTGCTCGCTCGAGCGCGAGTCCGTCCGACAGCGATCGCTCGAGACCGTCATCGATCACGCGCTTGCAGATGGCCTGCGCCGACAGCGGGCCGGAAGCGACCTCCGCCGCGAGCGCAAGCGACCGCTCGGTGAGTGTCTCGGAGGAGACGACCTCGTCGGCGAGTCCGATCCGCGCTGCCTCCTCTGCCGCGCACCTGGCGTCCGGTGAGGCACATCTCCTTGGCCCGACTGGCTCCGACGAGGCGGGGCAGGCGCTGGGTGCCGCCGCCGCCCGGAATGATCCCGAGGAGGATCTCTGGCTGGCCGAACACGGCCTTCTCCGATGCGATCCGGTAGTCGCAGGCGAGTGCGAGTTCGCATCCGCCGCCGAGTGCGTACCCACTCACCGCAGCGATCACGAAACGGGGGATCGCAGCGACGGCATCGAGCGCACCGTGGAAGGCGGCGCCGATGGCGGCTGCCTCGTCCGGACCTCCGAACTGGGAGATGTCGGCGCCGGCTGCGAACAGTCGGTCTCCGCCGGTGATCACGACGGCGCCGGGCGGAACCGAGGTCAACTCGACCGCAGCCGCTCGGATCTCGGCGAGCAACTCGGTCGACAACGCGTTGACTTTGCCGTTGGCGAGTGTGATGAGTGCGACGCCGTCAGAGCGCCGTTCGAGCGTGAGCAGTTCGGCCATCGCCCGAGTCTTGCCGATGCGGACGTCGTCAGGCGGCGACGTCGACGTGGAGCGGTCGCTTGAGCGACCACGCCGAGCGCGACAACCAGGCGCCGGTGGCGACGAGCGTCAGCATGATCCCAGCGCACACGAGGTAGGCCGCGGTGCGTCCGAAGTTGTCGTAGAGCGCGGCGGTGACCACCGCCATGATTCCTGCCGACAGTGCCTGTGCTGCTCCGAGTACTCCCTGTGCGCCGGCCTGTCGATCCTCGGGTATGACCATGCCGACGGCGACGCCGCTGCTCGACACCGTGATGCCGTCGGCAACGGCGTGCACCATCGCCACCGCGAAGATCCACGTCCCGGTCGGCAAGATGCCGTAGAGCGACATGAACAATGCGCCGAGCGACAACCCGATCACGGCGATGCGGAACGGGCCGTGGACCTGCGCCAGCCGACCGCCCGGGGGCCCGAGCACGATCAGCGGCAGTGCAAACAGGGTGATGCCGAGATTGGCGATCCACTCGTTGGTCCCGAGGTCTTTGTGCACGACGGCCCACAGCGCGTCGAACGAGCCGATCATCACGAACAACGCCGCACCGAACACGACGGCCCCGGCGAAGGGCCGGATCGCCAGCAGGTCGACTGCCAGGCGCCGCTTGGGCGGCACGGTGCTCTCGGCGACCTGCACTCGAGCCACGAACGGCAGGAGCACCGCCGTGGTGACGGCGACGACGACGAACGGTGCGGGAATGCCGAATGGCCCCACGAGGAGCGCAGAGATCGCCGGGCCGAGCGCGAAGCCGAACACGTCGGCGGCGAGCAGCCGTCCGAGGTTCTGGCCGAGATGGTTCGGGTCGGCCAGGATGACGATGCGTCGCGCGGCCGGAACGGCGGCCCCGATCCCGATCCCCGAGATGAACCGGCCGATCAGAATCGGCGTCAGTGTGGTGCTGAATCCCATCAGCAGCAGCCCGATCACGTTGATGGCGACACCGAACAGCACCACCTGACGGGCGTGCCCGCGGTCGGCGAGCGGCGCGATGAGCACCTGCGAGAGGAAGCCGGCGATGAACCCGATGCCGATCACGATGCCGATCGACGTCTCGCTGATCCCGTAGTCGTCGCGGTAGTCGTCGACGATGGTGAACAGCACGCCGTAGCCGGCTGCCAGGCTCGCCATCATTCCGCCGAACGCGAAGAACAGGGTGCGCGGCGACGGCGGATCGCGTCGAGTATCCGGCGCCACGTCGGGCGGTGACGTCGTCATCGATCGCAGGCTACCGATTCGGGTTCAGGCGCCCAGGCCCGGATTCGCGCCACTGCGATGAGCGAAACCTCCGCATTCGGTCGCTTCGCTCATCGATGGGGAAGTGAACTGGGCTGCGATGAGCGAAACCTCCGTATTCGGTCGCTTCGCTCATCGGTGGGGAAGTGAATCGGGCCTGCAGGATCCCGCCGCGGGAGGGCGGTCGCGGGGCGGTGAGCCGGTCGGGCGGGAGAGCATCCCCCACAGTTGGGTCAGCCGAGGGCGACGAGGCCGGTGTCGAACGGTCCTCGCAGGGCAGGGTGCGTGGGCATCGCCCTCGCCGCCAGGCCCCATCGCCCGGCGCGGTCCGGAGCGAACGAGGTCCGGAATCGGCCATCGTCGTCGGCGGATATCGGGACGACCTCGAGCGCGGTCTCGTCGAACGATCCGTCGGCGAGAAGCGGGCCGTGGAGCAATTGCACAACGATCTCGTCGCGGTCGAGCGGACCCGGGTGAAGTTCCACCACCACGTCATGGCGAGCACCGGCCGCCCCGCCGTCGAGGCCCGAGCCATCGTCGAGGAGCTGCACGCTGACGCCGGGCCACGATGCGGCCACGTGTTGCTTCCAGGCGGCGAGGTCCTTGGCGGGCGCACCAGCGTCGGCGGTCAACGTGTTGGTGCCGATCGCCGCTGGCTCGTAGAACTTGATGACGTAATCGCGCACCATCCGTCCGGCGATCACATTCCAGCCGAGCGTCGCCCAGTTGGTCTTGATCTTCTCGATCCAGCCGTGAGGGAGACCGTCGTCGTGGCGGGCGTAGAACAGGGGAACGATCTCGTTCTCGATGACCTGGAAGGCGGCGTCGGCCTCGCGCCGGTCGCGCCGCTCGAGGTCGGGATCGTCGTCGAACGACGCGATGTCGAAGCCGTTGTCGCCGTCGGACATCTCATCCCACCAGCCATCTCGGATCGAGCAGTTCAAACCGCCGTTCAGCGCGGCCTTCATCCCTGACGTGCCGCAGGCCTCCATGGGGCGGCGCGGGGTGTTCAGCCAGACGTCGCAGCCGTGGTACATCGTGCGGGCGATCCCGATGTCGTAGTCGGGGACGAACACGAACCGATGCCCGACATCGGCGTCGCGGGTCAGTCGGTCGATCTCACGGATCAGGGCCTTGCCCGGCTCATCGGCAGGGTGAGCCTTCCCGGCGAAGACGAACTGAACCGGCCGGTCGGCGTCGAGCAGCATCGAGCGCAGCCGCTCGAGCTGGCCCAGCAGCAGCGTCGAACGCTTGTAGGTCGCAAACCGTCGCGCGAATCCGATCGTGAGGACATCGGGGTCGAGGAGCGCGCCGCCGAGGCGATCACGCACCATGGCGACCAGTTCGCGGCGCCCCTCGTTGCGAACGTCCCAG
Source organism: Ilumatobacteraceae bacterium (assembly GCA_963698435.1). Taxonomy (GTDB): domain Bacteria; phylum Actinomycetota; class Acidimicrobiia; order Acidimicrobiales; family Ilumatobacteraceae; genus Sva-07. The sequence continues at coordinate 553,378 of CAVOQV010000018.1, forward strand.
ATTTCGCGATGGTCGAGGTGGCGCACTCGATCCCAGTCGCTCTGGTCGGCCAGGTGCCATTCGTCGCCGATCATCTGCGACAACAGTTCGTCGACGCGGTCACTCACCCAGGTGCGGGCGTGCACCCCGTTGGTGACGTGTCCGATCGGCACCTCGCGGGTCGGCAGCGACGACCAGAGGTCGCCGAACATCTCCCGCGACACCTCGCCGTGCAGGCGTGCCACGCCATTGGAGTACGCAGCCAGCCGCAAGCCCATGATCGCCATGTTGAACTTGTCGTGCTCGGTCTCGCTCTGGCCGACGGCGATCAGTCGGTCGATGGTCACATCGCAGTCGGTGGCGAACGCGGTGAAGTACGTCTCGAACAGCTCGCGGGGGAAGCGATCGATGCCGGCGGGGACCGGCGTGTGGGTGGTGAACAGGCTCCCGGCGCGAACCGCCTCGATCGCTTCGTCGAAGCTCAGCCCTCGGCCGACCCATTCGCGGATCCGTTCGAGTCCGAGGAATCCAGCGTGGCCCTCGTTGGTGTGGAAGACCTGCGGGTGGATGTCGAGCGCCCGAAGCGCCCGAACCCCGCCGATCCCGAGGATGATCTCCTGGCGTAGCCGGTGCTCCTCGTTGCCACCGTAGAGCCGGTCGGTGATCGCGATCGCGTCGGGCGGGTTGGACGGCACATTCGTGTCGAGCAGATAGAGATGGATCCGGCCGACGTCGACGCGCCACACGCGAACGGTGACGGGAACATCGGCGAGGTCGACGACTACCTCGACTCCGGTCGGATGGATTCCGAGAGCGTCGGGGTCGATGCGTTCGTTGCGTTCGCGCTGCCATCCGTTGTTGTCGAGGAACTGATGGAAGTAGCCCTCGGTGTAGAGCAGGCCAACGGCCACGAGTGGGATGCCCAGGTCGGACGACGCCTTCAGGTGATCGCCTGCGAGGACGCCGAGCCCGCCCGAGTACTGGGGAAGGGCCTCGGTGATGCCGAACTCAGGCGAGAAGTAGGCGACCGACTCGAGCGCGGTGTTGCCGTCGGCGGCGCGCCGGGCGAACCAGCTCGAACCGTCGAGCACGTCGTCGAGGCGTTGCCGTGCTCGACGCAGCTGCTCGATGAAGTGCTCGTCGTCGGCGAGCTGCTCCCAACAGCCCGGCGACGTGCGCCGCACGAGGTCGACCGGATGCTGGCCGGAGTCGCGCCACGAACGACCGTCGCGAGTGCCGTCGAGCCGATCGAAGAGGCGGGCGAGCTGCCGGTCCCATGCCCAGTGCAGGTTGGCGGCCAGCGACTCGATTGCACGCAGCGACTCGGGGACGTTGCTGACGACGGTGAATTGACGAACGGGGCGCATTGGACGGTGACGATACCGACTCGACGCCTGGCTCTTGACGGGCGCGACCAAGGTTCATCGCCCCGTTACGAACCGCGTCAGCGCATCGGTTTCACATCGCGCGGTGACGACCGCTTGCGACGACGTCGCGGTAGACATCGGACGTCGATCGGGCGATCGCGGCCCAGGCGTACTTGTGTTCCACCAGATCACGAGCGTTCGCCACCAGGATGGTGGCGAGATCGTGGTTGGTCAGCACCTGCTCGATCGCATCCGCCAGATCGTCGGGATTGCCGGGTTCGAACGTGACACCCGCGTTGGTGCCGGTGATCAACTCGGCGAGCCCGCCCGTTCGCGCGACGATCAGTGGGGCGCCTGCCGCCAGTGCCTCGAGCGCGACGATCCCGAACGGTTCGTAGAGCGACGGGATCACGACGCACCCTGCTCGGTGCACCAGGTGACGGAGGTCGGCGTCGTTCAGGAAACCGGGGAGGTCGACGATGTCGCTGACCCCTTCGACGTCGACCTGGGTCTGCAGCTCGGGCAGGTAGCTGCCGCGGCCGGCGATCACACTGCTGACGTCGGGCACCCGCCCGCGCAGCTCATGCATTGCTCGGGCCAGCACCTGGAAGCCCTTCTCGTACTGCACGCGTCCCCACGACACGACCAGCGGCGGCCGCGGTCCGGTCGGCACGCTCGGGGTGTTCGCAGGACGCCATTGCTCGGGGTCGATGCCGTTTGGTATGTGGACCACGTGGTCCTCGGCGAGCTCGAAACCGGTGATCAACTGTTCGACGATGAACCGCGTCGGCGAGATCATCCGGTCGGCCTGGAAGGCGAGCCACCACTCGATCGAATTGATGTCGGTCGGATGCCCGAGCGGGAGTTGGCCGCCGTGGCGGACCCGCTCGGTGCCATGCATGGTGAGCACGAAGGGGACGTCGTAACGGTGCGCGAGTGCGTCGGCGGCCCAGCCGAGCTGCCAGTCGTGTCCGTGCACGATGTCGGGCTGCCAGCCCTCCAGGTCGCCGACGAATCGACTGCCGAGCTTGGTGACCGCATGATTCGCCGACGCGACGCGGGTGACCGCCTCGGAGGGTGGCAGCCATGGCAGGTCGACGAGCGTTCGGAGCACTCGGATGTGGTCGGGCGGTTTCGCTTCGAGTTCCGCGGGCCGGTCTGCCACGGTGAGCACGACGACGTCGTGGCCCGCGCGTGCCAGCGCTGTGCCGAGTCCCGCGACATGTGCCGCGATGCCGCCGGTCGAACGCGGCGGAAACTCCCACGACAGCATCAACACGCGCACGGTCGCGCACCTTAGTGTCGGCTCTGGCGTCGTCGAGGCTCTGCCGGCAGCTCTCGGCCACGCGGTCGATCGATGTGGTCGTACCCTGGTGGCGATGGTCAATGTCGCCCGCCCGATCGGTGAGCTCGATCTGCACCTCTTCGGGGAGGGGACGCACCGCCGCCTGTGGGAGCTGCTCGGGCCACAGCCGCTCCACGTCGACGCAGAAGGTTCGGCTTCGGGGGTTCGGTTCGCTGTGTGGGCGCCGAACGCGACGTCGGTGGCCGTCGTGGGCGACTGGACCGACTGGACGCCTCAGGCGCTGCGTCGAGTCGAGACCGACATCCCCACCGGGATCTGGTCGACCGTGGTGCCCGGTGCCCGCAGTGGGCATCGGTACAAGTTCGAGATCGTCGGCCCCGACGATCGGACGGTGCGAAAGGCCGACCCGATGGCGCGCCGGACCGAGCTCCCCCCGAGCGATGCGAGCGTGGTGCCCTTCGTCGTCGATCACGACTGGAATGACGACGAGTGGATGGCCCAGCGGGGTGAGGTGATGGCTTCGACGGCACCGCTACGCATCTACGAAGTGCATCTCGGTTCGTGGCGGCGGGGCGTCGACACCTGGGAGCAGCTCGCGGGCGAGCTGGGCGATCATGTGTGCGCGCTCGGCTTCACCCACGTCGAGTTGATGCCGATCGCCGAGCACCCCTTCGGAGGGTCGTGGGGCTACCAGGTGTCCGGCTACTTCGCCCCGACCGCCCGATTCGGTGAACCGGAGGGCTTGCGGCGATTCGTCGACGCCCTCCATCAGCGGGGGATCGGGGTCGTCGTCGACTGGGTGCCGGCGCACTTCCCGCGCGACGAATGGAGCCTCGGCCGCTTCGACGGCACCGCGCTGTACGAGCACTCGGACCCGCAGCGCGGTGAGCATCCCGACTGGGGTACCTACGTGTTCGACTACGGCCGCAACGAGGTGCGGAACTTCCTGGTGGCGAACGCGCTGTACTGGCTCGACGAGTTCCACGTCGACGGGCTGCGCGTCGACGCGGTGGCATCGATGCTGTACCGCGACTACCGCGTGGGCCCGGGCAGTGGGCGCCGAACGACGATGGAGGGCGCGAGCACCTCGAGGCTCTTGCTTTCGTTCGGGAGTTGACCACGGTGGTCGGTGAGGAGTTCCCCGAGGCGCTGGTGATCGCCGAGGAGTCGACGTCGTGGCCGGGTGTGACCCGTGCGGTCGGCCAGGGTGGCTTGGGGTTCAGTCACAAGTGGAATCTCGGCTGGATGCACGACACGCTCGACTACCTGGCGCTCGATTCGGCGCATCGGCGACTGCACCATCACGACATGACCTTCGCGATGCTCTATGCCTACGACGAGCGGTTCGTGTTGCCCCTGAGCCACGACGAGGTCGTTCACGGCAAGGGGAGCCTGCTGTCGAAGATGGCCGGGGACGGCCCCGAACGATTCGCCGCGCTGCGAGCGCTGTTCGCTTGGCAGTGGGCGCTTCCGGGCGCGCCATTGGTGTTCATGGGGTCGGAGCTTGCGTCGTGGGAGGAATGGAGCGACGAGGCAGAGCTGCCGTGGCATCTCCTGGAGCATTCTGCCCATCGCGGGGTCCACGATCTGTTCGTCCGCTTGAACGTCGTCGCCGACGACTGGCCGGCACTCTGGCGGCGCGACCTCGACCCTGGTGGTTTCCAGTGGCTCGACGCCGACGACGCCGATCACAGCACCTACGCGTTCGTTCGGTGGGATCTCGACGGTGCTGCTGCGGTCGTGTGCGTTGCGAACTTCACCGCGGTCGCTCGACCCGGCTACCGCGTCGGACTGCCGTGGGGCGGCGACTGGGAAGTCGTGCTCGACACCAACGCGGCCGCGTGGGCAGGAAATGGGCACCGGGACCTCGATCGCATGATCGCGGCAACCGACGACGCGTGGCAGGGCTGCTCGTCGTCGGGCGTGCTCGACGTCGACCCGTTGGCGGTGGTGTGGCTCGCCGCGCGATCTCCTGGCTGAATTCGGACGGCCGCGCCGTCGGGAGAGTCCGCTCGGGTGGCGGGCGTCCAGGTCGACGCGCTGGTTCTCGATCGGCCGGTTTCGGGCGGCCCGAGTTCAGGGAGTCGTGGTGGTGGGTGGCGCAGCGGTTGTCGGCGGGGTGGCTTGCTGACGAGGCGCCGCGACCGTGGTGGCCGGTGCGACGGTGGTCGGCGGCGCGGTGGTGGTCGGCGGTGTCGTGGTGGTCGTGGACGTCGTCGTGGTGGTGGCGTCGGGGTCGGGGCGGTTGAACGAGGGCAGCGACTCGCGCTCGGTGTACTGCTCGGGCTCCTTGCCGTCGTGGCCCCAGACGTAGACGCGGTCGCCGCGATCGACGAGCTCGGGGAAGACGTCTGCGAGTGAGTTCGAGATGCGGATGCAGCCGTGCGATGCCGGCCAGGTGGGGACGTTCTGGGCTCCGTGGATGGCGATGCCGTAGTTGAAGTACCACGGGTTCTTCATCCCGCCGAGCGGGCTGACGCGGTTGCCGTCGTAGGAGCGGTTGAACTTGAAGACGCCACCCGGCGTCTTCGCCTCGGCGCAGACCTGCTTGGTGACCGGCTCCTCGTAGGGGTTGCCGTTCTCGTCGGTGTCGTAGGTGGCGGTTTCGCAGAACGTGGCCGGCCTGCCATCGGGATCCAACTCGCCCGAGGAGATGTGCGAGATGAAGATCGGCTCGTCGTCGCGGAAGACGGCCATCACCTGCTGCGGGAGATAGACCTCGACGTGAGTGCCGGCGCCGGGGCGGCGTGGCAGGAATCGCACGTTGGGGTCCGCCATCTGTTGCCAGACCTCTTCGGTGACCACGGTCTGGTCGTTGCGTGCGTTGAAGTCTTCCCATGCAGTGCTGCCGAACAGCTTCTTGAATGCCCACACGGCCTGTTGGGTGCCGCTGCCGAACTGCCCATCTGCCGGTCCTGGCTGGAAACCGAGTTCCGTGAGCCGTTCCTGGACACGTCGGACGTCGTCGCCGACCGAGCCCAGCGAGACGGGCGTTGCGAGTGGGGCGGCGCGGGGAGCTGCAACGGGCTCGGTGGTGGCCACCGGTCCGGTGACCCCTTCCGGGATGGGGGAAGCCGTGGTGGTCGCAGTCGTGGCAAGCGTGTTGGGTTCGTCTGCGTCGACGTTGGTGCCGTTGCCACCGAGAAAGACGCCGACGCCGATCACGAGCGCGAGCACCAGAGTGGCCGCCACCGCGGGCAACCAGGGCCGTACATCGCTGGGGCGCGAAGGTTGCGCGTTCATCGGGTGGGGGTCATGGAGAGGAGACGGACGTGATCGTGGTGGTCAGGCGGACGCTGCCACCGACCGGAGGGCGTCGCAGGCGTGTTCGGGTGGGACGATGTTGATCAACACCCCGGTTCCGCGTTCGAACCCCGCCTGGGTGACCAGGTTGGGCCAGATGTGGATGTGCCAGTGGTACTGACCGGTGTGCTGGTGCGGGGCGGTGTGGAAGCCGAGGTTGAAGGCGACGTCACCGAGGGCAGCGTTGAGGTGGCCGAGGGCGTCACGGAGTGCTCGACCGACCGACTCGAGGCTGTCGTCCGGAGCATCCTGGAGGTGCGGCTCGTGGTGCCGTGGCACGATCAACAGTTCGTACGGAGCTCCACTCCAGTACGGGGTGATCACCGCAACGTCGTCGTTGGCGAACACGACGCGCTCGTCGGCGGCCAGTTCGGCCTCGACGGTGGTGCACAGCAGGCACCCGCCGGCGAACCGGGCGAACGCTCGCTCTTCGTCGAGGATCTCGCCGGGGACGAACGGCAGACCGAGGATCTGGCCATGGGGGTGAGCCACCGATGCACCTGCCTCGCGGCCGTGGTTGACGATCGCTTGGGTGTAGCGGACCTGTGGCGTCGATGCGTGGTCGGCGAAACGGTCGCGAAGCACCCGCATCAGTAGTGCTGCGCGGTTGTCGTCGAGCAGGTGGAGGCCCGAATGGTGATCGGGTGTGTACACGAACACCTCGTGGATGCCGCTCGCTTCGGCCATCACGAAGACCGGCCCGAGGTTGTGGACGGCGAAGGCGTCCTCGCCCGCGAATGCCGGGTATCGGTTCGGGATCACGCGCATCGACCACGTGCCGTCCTGTTCGACGGTCTCCAGCGCAGCCGGCGTCGACTCCTCGTGGCCGGGACAGAACGGACAGGGACGCGAGGGGTCGTCGTCGACGCTGTTCTGGCGTGGGGCGAAGTCGCTGGGCCGTTCGGCTCGTTCGGCGACGATCGTCACCCACCGTCCGTTGAGCGGGTTCAAACGCATCTGACTCATTGTCATGTCGAGGATACGGCCATCGGGGACCCGATGCGTAGCACTGTGACGAACTGCTCAGGTCGACCCGTCGTTGGTGGGCTGGCCCCGGCTGTTGTCGTCGAGGACCTGTTCGCGTACCGGTTCCAGGGACGGACCGTCGGAGAGCTCGTCAGGTGCCTCGAACAGTGCAGCGTGGCGACGGTCGAGTCGGTCCTGGTTCCATCGATGCAGGCCCCATCCGATGAGCGAACCGACGCCGAACACGATGATCCCCCCGACGCCGTCGAGCCAGAAATGGTTGCCGGTCACGACGATGCAGAACAGCGTCGTAGCCGGGTACAGGAGCACGAGCGCCTTGACCCACTTCCGCCGGAGCAGTGGCCACACGGCGATCGCACACCAGGTCGACCAGCCGATGTGCAGGCTCGGCATCGCGGCGTACTGGTTGGAGATCGAGGCCATCGTCTCGGAGTCGAACGACCACGGTCCGCCGTAGTCGGCGAGGGTGTCGACGAAACCCCATCCGCCCTCGGGGCGCAGCTCGCTCTCGATGCACTCGCCTCCGTAGCTGATCCTGACGTCGGCGACCTCGGCGATCTCGGCGGGGATCGGGCAGGGTTCGTCGAGCAGGCGTGGTGGCATCAGCGGAAACCAGGCGAACCCGATGATCGCGAGCGCGGTCATCGCCGCAAGCGAGTTCCGCCACTGCGGGAACACGTCGGCGCGCCGGAGATAGAGCAGCACGAACACTGCCGCCGTGACGATGAAGTGGGCGGTGCCGTAGTACGTGTTCCAGAACTGGATGAACAACTTGTACGGAAGGAACCACGACTGGACGGTCTGCTCGTGGAACAGGTTGAGGTTCGTCTCCCACCGGATGATGCGTTCGGCGTTCGTGAACGCCTGCTCGGGAACACCGTCGGCGGCGATCTTGTTGGACCCGAACAGGTTGCGGGTCCAGGAGTAGATGGCGTAGAAGATCGCGACGATCAACGCTTCCTTCCACCAGTGCATCCGGTGTTCGCGTACCGGTGCCGTGGGTGCGTCGGCCACCTGCATCGATTCCGTACTGTAGGCGCGCGTTACGGTCATGTGACATGGCAGAGATTTCTGGGCACGCCGGCCAACAAGCGGTGGCGGCGATCGCCGCGTACGGCACCGACGTGATGTTCACCCTCAATGGTGGCCACATCTGGCCGCTGTACGACGCAGCGCGCGATCAGGGCATGCGGGTGGTCGACACTCGGCACGAGCAGTCCGCGACCTTCGCGGCCGAGGCCTACGCGAAACTGACCCGCCGGCCGGGCTTCGCGGCGCTGACTGCGGGCCCGGGAATCACCAACGGCGTCTCGGCGATCACGTCGGCGCACTTCAACGGATCGCCAGTCGTCGTGCTGGGCGGTCGTGCCCCGCAGGGTCGGTGGGGTGCCGGCTCGCTGCAGGAGCTCGATCACGTGCCGATCGTGTCCTCGATCACGAAGCTGGCCGCCACGGTCACCGATCCCGAACAGGCGGGCGCGATGGTGCACGAGGCGGCCAGGCTGGCGATCGAACCGCACCGGGGTCCGACCTTCCTCGACTTCCCGCTGGACGTGTTCGGCCCGTCGACCGGTGTGGTGCCCGACGTCGGCTCGTGCGACGGGATGGGCGCCGCACCAGATGACGAGGCGGTCGCAGCGCTGGCCGCATTGGTCGCCGGCGCCCAGCGGCCGGCGTTCATGGTGGGTTCCGACGTGTACTGGGACGGGGCCTGGGACGAGCTCGCGGCGGCCGCTGCCCACCTCGGCGTACCGTGTTTCTTCAATGGGATGGGCCGCGGGCTGCTGCCGGCCGATCACGAGCTTGCGTTCCTGCGCACCCGCGGGCTGCTCAAGCAGCGTGCCGATGTGGTGGTCGTGCTGGGTACGCCACTCGACTTCCGGCTCGGATTCGGCACCTTCGGCGCGGCAACCGTCGCCCACGCGGTCGACGCCGAGTCGCAGCGCGCGGGCCATGTCGACGTGCTCACGGTCGCCGGCGACCTGCGCCTGACGTTGCGCGGTCTTGCCGAGTACGCCGGCGACCGGGTCGATCACGGCAGCTGGATCACCGAGCTGCGCGAGGCCGAGTCGGCGGCAACGACTGGCGAGGTGGCGTTGATGGAGGCGGACAACGCTCCGATCAAGCCGAGCCGGATCTACGGTGAACTGCGCCGACGGCTCGAACGTGATGCTGTCGTGATCTGCGACGGCGGCGACTTCGCATCGTATGCCGGCAAGTTCATCGAGGTGTTCGAACCGGGCGGCTGGCTCGACACCGGGCCCTACGGGTGTCTCGGCAACGGGCTGGGCTATGCGATCGCCGCGCGCGTCGTGCGCCCGTCGTCGCAGGTGGTGCTGTTGCTCGGCGACGGTGCGGCAGGGTTCAGTCTGATGGACGTCGACTCGTTGGTGCGCCACGGTCTGCCGGTGGTGATGATCGTGGGCAACAACGGGATGTGGGGTCTCGAAAAGCACCCGATGCAGGCGATCTACGGCTGGGACATGGCATGCGACCTGCAGCCGGAGATGCGCTACGACGACGTCGTGAAGGCGCTCGGTGGCGGCGGGGAAACCGTGGGTTCACCGGCGGAGATCGGACCGGCGCTCGACCGGGCGTTCGCCAGCGGCGTGCCCTATCTCGTCAACGTCCTGACCGACCCCGGCGACGTCTACCCACGCTCCAGCAATCTCGCCTGAACACCACTCGTCACGTTCGGTCAGCTCGCCACGTCTCGCGCGTGTGCCTGCGGAGTCGGGTTGGGTGGTCGACCCGAAACGCTGCAATCGTCAGCGGACGGGGATCATGGTGTGCAGCACTTCGACATGAACCGGTCGAGGTCGACCACGACGCGGGTGATCTTGCCGGCCGCCACGAGACCGCCGGGATCCGACGCCGACACGGTGAACTTCAGGCGCCGCCCGTCGATCTTCTCCAGGACTGCCTCGGCGACGACCTCCGCTCCGACCGGCGTGGGCTGAAGGTGGTCGAACTGGATGCGCATTCCGACCGACGTCGTGCCGTCCTCGAGCGCGTTGACCAAGGCGTTGCAGCACGCCTCCTCGCAGAGCGCGACGAGTCGCGGCGAGCCGAGCACCTCGACGACGCCGGAGCCGAGCGCCAAGGCCGTGTCGGCGTCGGTCACCACGAGCTTGGCATCGCCGCGCAGGCCTGTTTCGAGATTCACGGAGGCAACGCTAACAAGCCCGCGCCGATGAACGTGCGAGATGCGCCTGGCGCATCGTGTACGTAGGCTCGTCGAGGTGATCGAACGAGACGTCCTGCAACGAGTCCTCGCCGGAGCCGTCAGCGGGGGAGCCGAATTCGCCGAGGTCTACGCCGAGGACAAACGCTCGACCTCGGCGGGTCTCGACGACGGGCGCATCGAGCAGGTGTCGAGCGGTCGCGATCGTGGCGCCGGGATCCGAGTCGTCGCCGGTGAGACGACGGGGTTCGCCTATACCTCCGACCTGTCCGAGACCGGGCTGACGGCGGCGGCGTCGGCTGCGGCGGCCGCGGCCAAACAGGGTGGTGGCGGCGTCCGCACCATCGCCCTCACGCCGGCGGCACCGCATCGTCCGAACACCGTCGAGCGCGACCCCGACAGCGTCGCGAAGGCTGCCAAGGTCGAGCTGCTGCAGCGGATGAACGAGACGGCCCGCTCGTTCGGTCCGGAGATCGTGCAGGTGTCAGCCGGCTACGGCGACAGCCGCAAGCAGGTGCTCGTCGCCAACACCGACGGCGTCCTGACCGATGACGAGATCGTGCGCACGCTGCTGCGCATCAGCGCGGTGGCCGACGGCGACACCGGCATGCAGACCGGCTCGCAGTCGATGGGCCACACGATCGGCTTCGAGATCTTCGACGAGGTCGACGTCGAGGATCTCGCCCGCGAGGCCGCACGCCAGGCGATCACCAAGCTGCGGGCGCGTCCGGCACCGTCGGGCGCGATGCCCGTGGTGATCAAGCACGGCACCGGCGGCGTGCTGTTCCACGAAGCGTGCGGTCACGGCCTCGAGGCCGACCACATCCAGAAGGGTGCCAGCGTCTACGCCGGCAAGGTCGGCCAGCAGGTCGCATCCCCGCTCGTCACGCTCGTCGACGACGGCACGATGCCGGGCGAGTGGGGCACGCTCGGCTTCGACGACGAGGGCCACATCACCCAGCGCAACGTCCTGATCGAGGACGGGATCCTCACCGACTACATGTGGGACTACCTGCGGGCCCGCAAGGACGGTCGTCCGCAGTCCGGCAACGGTCGGCGTCAGAGCTACCAGCACCTGCCGATGGTTCGGATGACGAACACCTTCGTGCTCGACGGCCCCGACGATCCCGAGGACATCATCAGCTCCACGCCCAACGGTGTCTACGTCGCCAAGCTCGGTGGCGGATCGGTCAACACGGCGTCGGGCGACTTCGTGTTCGGCATGACCGAGGCGTACCTGATCGAGAACGGTGAGATCACCGAGCCACTTCGTGACGGCAACCTGATCGGCAACGGACCGAAGGTGCTCGCGGACATCGACATGCTGGGCAACGACTTCGCGATGGGCAGCCCCGGCACCTGCGGCAAGGACGGCCAGGGCGTCCCGGTCGGCGACGGTCAACCGACCCTGCGAGTGAAGTCACTCACCGTCGGTGGTACCGCATGATCGCTCACGTTTGGGGTCGGACACCGATCGTTGCATCGGTCGGTGCGCGATGACGGCGTTCGAGAGCGAACTGCAGGCGGTTGCCGATCGCGTCGTCGAGCAGGCCCAGCCCGGCGAGCAGATCGAGGCGTTCGTCGCTCGCGGCGGCGAAACCGAAGTGCGGATCTATCAGGGTGACGTCGAACACTTCGTGTCGGCGCAGAGCGAGGGCGTCGGGATCCGGGTGATCCGCGACGGCCGGACCGGTTTCGCCTACGCCGGAACGCTCGACGAGGACGCGATCCGCGACGTGCTGGCCGATGCGCGAGACAACGTGCAGTTCGGCACCGTCGACGAATGGGCCGCGCTCGCCGAGCCCGATGGGGTTGCGGTCACCGAGCAGAGCTTGTGGAACGAGGACCTCGCCGACTTTCCGACCGATCGCAAGATCGATCTCGCCAAGGAACTCGAGAAGCTGGCGTCGGGTCCCGATCCCCGCGTGCGTGTCGACGACTCGAACTACGCCGACGCATACGGCGAGTCGGCGGTCGCGTCCACGACGGGGATCCGGATGTCGGGGCGGGAGAACGGCTGCTATGTGTCGGTGTCGACGCTCGCCGACGAAGGTGAGGGCGACGACGCCGAGACGCAGACCGGCTTCGGGTTCTCCGTCGGCCGGTCGCCCGACGAGTTCGACCTCGAGCGCGCCGCTCGCGAGGCCATCGATCGTGCCACTCGGCTTCTGGGGGCGACCCAGCCGCCGAGCCGTCGTGTGACCGTCGTGCTCGACCCGTTCGTGACGGCACAGTTCATCGGGGTGATCTCCTCGACGCTCAACGGTGAAGCGGTCGTCAAGGGTCGGTCGCTGTTCCGGGACCGGATCGGCGAGACCGTCGCCGCTTCCCACGTGACGCTGGTCGACGACCCGACGAACCCGAAGGCGTACACCGCGACCGACGTCGACGGTGAAGGGCTTGCCGCTCGCCGCAACGTCCTGATCCAGGACGGTGTCCTGCGCCAGTTCGTGCACAACTCGTACTCGGCTCGCCGCGCCGGCACGGTGTCGACCGGAAACGCTACCCGCGGCGGCTTCGCCGGCACGCCCGGCGTCGGTTGCCTCGCACTGTCGCTCGAACCGGGCACCCGAACCCAGGAGGAACTGATCGCCGACGTCGATGACGGTCTGCTCGTTCAGCAGATGCAGGGGCTGCACTCGGGCGTCAACCCGATCAGCGGGGACTTCTCGACCGGCGCCGCCGGACTGTTGATCCGCAACGGGACGGTCGGCGCACCTGTGCGAGAGATCACGATCGCGTCCACACTGCAGCGGATGCTGCTCGACATCGTCGAGATCGGCGGTGACCTGGAATGGTTGCCGATGCGCTCGGCAGGCATGAGCCTGGTCATCCGTGACGTCACGATGTCCGGCGCCTGAGCGCACTCGGGTCGAACGATGACAGCGCCGTCACCCGCAGCGATCGATCGCCACCCACACCTCGGCGCTGCCCAACGGGCGGGCCGGGTCCGCGTCGACTTGCACACCCACACGATGTGGAGTGGCGACTCGACGACGACGCCCGAGGAATTCGCCACGGCGGTCGATGCCAGCGGGCTCGACGTGGTCTGCATCACCGACCACAACGCGATCGATGGTGCCCTCGAGTTGGTCGACACGCTGCCGTGCCGCGTGATCGTGGGTGAGGAACTGCGCACCGCAGCCGGTGAGATCATCGGATTGTTCCTGACCGAGCGTGTGCCGATGGGGACCTCGCCCATCGATGCGGCGAGGGCGATACGCGATCAGGGCGGCGTGGTGTACATCCCGCATCCGTTCGACCCGGTGCGCCGCAACATCAGCGAGTCGGCCCTCCGTGAACTGGCCGAGAACGACCTCATCGACGCCATCGAGGTGCTCAACGCGAAGACATCGTTGACGAGCCTCAACCGGCGTGCAGCGGAGTTCGCCGCCGAGTTCGGCATCGTCGGAGGCGCCGGAAGCGACGGACACGTGCCCGACGCGCTCGGCGCCGCCTACGTCGAGATGAACGACTTCGGCACGCCGATGGAGTTCCTCGCGTCGCTCGCGACGGCTGACGTGATCGGCCACCATTGGGACGAACCCCGCCCATGGAGCCCCCGCATCATCCCGTCGATCACGTGAGTCCGCGTCGACTGGATCTCGACCCCCGTTGACACGGTCTGTCGCCCGTTCGGGGCGGTTGGGGTGTAGACAGAGCGACCGTGCCGATCTATCAGGCGATCATTCTCGGGATCGTGCAGGGCCTCTCGGAGTTCCTGCCGATCTCGTCGAGCGGGCACCTCTTGTTGACCCCGTGGTTCGCCGGCTGGCAGGAGCTCGACCCGTCGATCAAGAAGTCGTTCGACGTCGCACTCCACCTCGGCACGCTGGTCGCGGTCGTCGGCTACTTCTGGCGTGACGTCAGCACCTACGTGGTCGAGGGCGCCAAGCTCGTGTTCGTGCGCAAGGTGCCGCCGACCACCGATGGCAAGCTGGCGTGGATGTTCGTGTTGGCGACGCTGCCGGCGGCGGCGGTCGGCGCGTTGTTCGAGGACCAGATCGACAACCGTCTCGGGACGCCGGTGATCATCGGCATCTCGTTGATCGTGTTCGGCATTCTCCTGGCGATCGCTGACCGGACGCTCGGCCGGCGCAAGATCGAAACGTTCGGCGCCAAGGACGCGCTGCTCGTCGGCGCCGCGCAGGCGCTGGCGCTCAACCCCGGCACGTCACGGTCCGGGATCACGATGACCGCCGGGCGGTTCCTCGGCTTCGACCGCGAAGCAGCAGTGCGGATCAGTTTCGTCATGTCGATCCCGGTGATCTTCGGCGCCGTGGTGTTCAAGTTCGGTGGGCTGATCGCCGACGGCATCCCCGACGGGCTGCTCGTGCCGATGATCGTCGGCATCATCACGTCGTGCCTGGCCGGGTTGCTGGCGGTGTGGGGCACGCTCAAGATCGTGCGAACGCACAGCTTCATGCCGTTCGTGATCTACCGGATCGCCCTCGGCGTGATCGTGTTGATCGTCGCCGCGACCGGCCTGCGCTGAACCCCTGCAGTGGACCCACACGTCGCCAGTGGGTGCCGCGGACACATCACCGCATGGTTCACGGCAGATAGAGCAGGCTGGCGAGGCCTCGCTGCGCGGCAGCGGCAACGGCAGCGGCATCTCGGTCGTCGACGGCCACGAAGATGACCTCGTCGACGACGCCGGTCACCTCGGCCGACTCGGCCACCACCAGGCCGTCAGCGACGATTCGAACCCGGAGCCCAGCGACGACGTCGCGCGCGAGCGGGTCGGACAGTGCCACCACGACGGTGCCCGTCCCCGCGAGCGCTGCGGGCCCGCTCCGGCTGGTCAGGTCGAGTTCGGTGAGCACCTCCCCGGCGGCGACTCGCTGGCGGATCAGTGCATCGGTCGGTGCTGTCTCCAAGGCGCCGGAGGGCAGTGCGGCGACGGGCAGGGTGACGAGATCGGCTGCGACGGCGTCGCCCGGCTCGAGCCGATGGCGAGCGACCATCACGGACCGGGTGGAGCCCCACCGGTCGCGCTCGGCGCCGATCGAGGCGATCTCGCCGTGCACGACGGTGGCCGCGACGATGGCGAGCGTGGCGACGACGGCCCAGTAGATCCAGGGCCGCCTGGCGAGAACGAGTCGGGCTCGGGCCGCGACGTTCATGGTGTCTCCTCGGATCGGTGGACGATCGGAGGGAGCCGGTCGTCACCGACGCTATCGAGGGCGCGTCGGCTTCGTCAGCCGTCGGACGAGGAACTCGAACCGCTCGATGACGTGCCGGAGGAGCCGGTCGACGACGAACTCGAGCTGTCGGACTTCGTCGCGGAGGACGACGCACCCGTGTCGGTCGACGACGAACTGCTGTCGGACGACGAACCGGAGTCCTTGGTGGTCGACGCGGCCGTCGATGTCGCCGACTTCTTGCCACGATTGTCGGTCTTGAAGAACCCGGACCCCTTGAACGTGACGCCGACGGGGGTGAAGACCTTCTTCACGGGCAGGACCTCACCGCTGTCGGGATGGGCGATCTCGGTGAGGTTCTCGTCGTGGAAGCCCTGCTGGACCTCGATGGTCTCGCCGGTGTCGACGAACTTGTAGACGTAGGTTGGCATCGAGCACAGAAGGATATCGTCCGTCCCATGCAGGTACGCAGTGCTGTCATCCCCGCGGCTGGTCTCGGGACCCGATTCCTCCCCGCCACCAAGGCGGTTCCGAAGGAGTTGTTCCCGATCGGGGACCAGCCGGCAATCCAGATCGTGATCGACGAGGCCCTCGGCGCAGGATGTGATCACATCGTGGTGGTGAGCAGCCGGTCGAAGCCGGCGATCGACGCGTACTTCGCCCCCGACGAGGCGCTGCTCGACGCGCTCGAGGCCAAGGGCAAGACCGCCACCGCGGAGCGGTTGCGGGCGATCGGCCGTGATTGGCGGGTCGACATCGTCTACCAGGACGACCCGAAGGGACTGGGGCACGCCGTCGGATGTGCTCGTGAAGCGGTCGGCAACGAGCCCTTCGCGGTGTTGCTCCCCGACGAGCTGATGTCGAGTTCCGCCGTGCTCGCACAGATGAACGGGGTGTGCGCCGCGACCGAGGGCAGCGTGGTCGCGGTCGTCAACGTGCCTCGCGAGCAGGTCAGCTCCTACGGCGTCATCGACCCGGCGGGCGAGTTGACGCACGATGGCGTGATCCCGGTACGCGACCTGGTCGAGAAGCCGTCGGCCGACGAGGCCCCGAGCAACTTCATCCTCACCGGCCGCTACGTGCTCACCGCTGATGCGTGGGGCGAGATCGAGGCGCTCCGGCCCGGGAGCGGGGGCGAGCTGCAGTTGACCGACGCCCTGCGGGCCCAGGCTGCCAGGGCGCCGTTCCATGCGGTCGTCGCCGACGAGAGCCGTCTCGACACGGGGACGCCGCTGGGGTTCCTCACGGCGTCGATCGAACTCGGCTTGGCGAACCCCGAACTCGGTGCCGACCTGCGCGAGTTCCTCCGCCGCCTCCACATCTGACCGGTCGTCGCGAGCCCGTCAGAGGCGGCGGTAGGCGTCGGGCGCGTCGTGGACGAGGCCGTACTCGTCGACGTCGAACTCGATGATCTCGCCGCTGTCGAGGATCGTTCGGCGGAATCGGCGGGGCGTCAGCCGCTCGAATCGTTGACCGACGGGGACGACGCCGAGGGTCTCGACGTCGATCGCCGCAGTGGTCACCAGCGCGTCGGCGCCCACCTCGAGCGCCAACCGTCGGATGGGGACCGACGTCGTGAACGGGGTGATGTCCAGGTCGATGTCGGTGCATCCGGCCAGGTCGTGACGGTGGGCGCCGTTCATCTCGCCCCACCTGCCGGTGCCATCGGCGCCGAGCCACAGATCGGGCTCGTCGAGGTCGCGGAAGAGGAGGAACTGACGGACCTGCCAGGTCGCTGAGAGCCGCAGCACGTAGGTGACCGCCTCGCGTCCGACCTCGCCGGTGGCGGTCCAACCCTCGTTCTCCCAGCGAAGCGTCAGCGTCTCGAGATGCTCGTGGTCCCACGTGCGCCACCGGGCGGTGTAGCCGTCGGAAGGAAAGGCGGTGAGCACGTCGGACACGATCGACCACGCTAGAGGCAACGACCCCAGCTGTCCGCCGCGACGTGTCGGCGCCGTGCATGCGCACCCGGACCATGCACCCGGACCATGCACTGGGAACCAGGCGTACGCGGGGACGGGTGGCTGAGCGTTGCGGTACCTTGCCTGCGTGACACCGTTGGAAGACGCCCAGGCGTTCGTGCTCGAATCCTGTCCGCCACTCGGCGCCGTCGACCTCGATCGCATCGAAACGGCCGGGCTGGTGCTCGCGAGGGCGGTCGTCGCCACCGAGGTCGTCCCGCCGTTCGACAACACCGCCGTTGACGGCTACGCGGTGCGTTCGGAGGACGTGGCGAGCGTCCCCGTCGAGTTGCGGGTGGTCGGTGAGCTCGCCGCAGGAGCCTCACCGACGGTCCGCGTGCGCCCAGGCGAGGCGATCAGGATCATGACCGGCGCGCCGATGCCGGACGGGGCGGACGCCGTCGTCATGGTCGAGGACTCCGAACGGGTCGGCGACGACGCCGTGCGCCTTGCGCGGTCGGTCCCTGCAGGCGCAGCAATCCGGCGCGCCGGTGACGACGTACGGATCGGCGACGAGCTGTTCGCTGCCGGAACGACGATCACGCCGGCCGTCGAGGCCGTGCTCGCCAGCGTGAACGCCGCCCGGGTCCGGGTGCATCGACGTGCACGCGTTGCCGTGTTGTCCACGGGCGACGAACTCGTCGACGACGGCTCGCCGTTGCAGATCGGCCAGATCCGCGAGAGCAACAAGACGATGCTCGCGGCGTTGTTGACCGAAGCGGGCTGCGAGGTCGTCGATCTCGGCGTCGTGCGAGACGACGAAACCGAACTCGAGCGCGTGTTGCGCGACGCATCGGTCGACTGCGATGCCATCGTGTCGAGCGGTGGCGTGTCGATGGGCGACTACGACGTCGTGAAGGCCGTCCTCGGTCGGATCGCCGAGATGACGTGGATGCAGATCGCGATCAAGCCGGCCAAGCCGTTCGCCTTCGGACGTCTGGACGGCACCCCGATCTTCGGGCTGCCCGGCAATCCGGTGAGTTCGCTCGTGAGCTTCGAGCTGCTCGCTCGGCCTGCGTTGCGGCGGATGATGGGACATCGTCGGTTGACGAGGGTCAGCATCGTCGCGGTCGCCGACGAACCGCTCGACCGTCACCCGGACGGCAAGGTCCACTTCATGAGGGTCAACGGTGAGTTCGGCGACGACGGCCGCTACCACGTGCGCCCGGTCGGCGCCCAGGGCAGTCACCAGCTCGCTGCGACCGCCCTTGCGGACGCGATGGCGGTCGTCCCCGACGGCGACGGCATCGCGGCCGGCGCCGACGTCGCGGTGCTCTTGCTCCACGGCGACGTCTGACGGTCCTCCCGGCCCCGTCCCCGCCCGGACCGTGCTCGAACGGCGCGGCGGGCCGGCCCGCTCAATAGGCTGAGGCGATGTCCCTGGGGAGCGACCGTGCACACGAGGAGTTGATCGACCCGTTCGGTCGTGTCATCGAAGACCTGCGGATCTCGATCACCGACCGCTGCAACTTCCGCTGCACCTACTGCATGCCCGAAGAGGGCATGCAGTGGCTCCCGCGTTCGGAGGTGATGACGTTCGAGGAGATCGAGCGTCTCGCTCGGATCTTCGTGCAGCGCTACGGCGTCCGCGGGATCCGCCTCACCGGCGGCGAGCCGACGGTGCGGGCACATCTTCCCGTCCTGGTGGAGAAACTGGCGTCCATCGAGGGCGCCGCCGGCCCGGTCGACCTCGCGATGACCACCAACGGTGCCACCATGCGCCTCGTCGCGCAGACGCTGCGCGATGCGGGCCTGCGCCGGGTCAACATCAGCCTCGACACGCTCGATCGTGCCAAGTTCCAGCAGATGACCCGTCGTGACGAGCTCGAACGAGTGCTCGACGGCATCGAGGCGGCCAAGGAAGCCGGATTCTCACCCGTCAAGGTCAACGCCGTCATCGAGCGTGGGGTGAACGACGACGAGATCGTCGCGCTGGCCGACTACGGCCGCAGTCGCGACGTCGAAGTGCGTTTCATCGAGTTCATGCCCCTCGACGCCGACGGCCACTGGATGAACGACAAGGTCGTCGGCCAGGACGAGATCGTTGCATCGATCGACGCCGTGCACCCGCTCGAGCAGCTCCCCGCACGCGGTGCGGCTCCGGCCGACCGGTTCCGGTACCTCGACGGGCGCGGCACGATCGGGGTCATCCCGACGGTGACCAAGCCGTTCTGCGGTGACTGCGACCGCGTACGGCTCACTGCGGAAGGCCAGTTCCGGACGTGTCTGTTCGCCACCAAGGAGTTCGATCTCATGGCCGCGATTCGTGCCGGTGAGTCCGACGACGAGCTCGCTGCACGAATCGAGGCGGCGGTGGCCACCAAGTGGGCGGGCCATCGCATCAACCAGGTCAACTTCGTGCGTCCCGGCAAGTCGATGAGTCAGATCGGCGGCTGATCAACGCTGGGCGATTGCGGCGGGGGTGCGGCCCCAACCGCAATCACTGCTGCAATCACAGTTCGGGAAAGGCGCGGAATCGCTCGGCAACGGCGGTGTCGCCGATGATCTCGACCGGGCCGGCATCGCGACGCCACAGCCACAGCAGGAGGTCGTTGGCGCGTCCCGCACGGCGGCGTCTCCCTTGGCGTGCTCGCGGCTGAAGGCGATGCCGGACTCGTCGAGGCGGCTCACCAGCCACTCACCGTTCACCCCGGACCGGGCGTCGGAGCCCGTGTCCGTGCAGTGCAGGTGGACCGTGCCGCCGACGGGCGCAGCGTTCTCGGCGACTCGGCGTGCGGCGAACCAGGTGAGGTACTCGTCGATGCCGTCGGCGGCCACGGCGACGGGGATGTCGTACGGGATGCCGACCGCGTTGGCAGCATCCCAGCGATGCACGGCGGTCTCCTGGGTCATCCGGCGTTCCACCCAGGTCTCGGGCTGGTTCGAGCCGGTCCACGTCCACACCTCGGTGTCGTCGCTCGTGCGTGCCAGTGCCGAGAACATCGCGGTGTGCGCTGCGGTGACCCAGTCGAGCAGCAGGTCGTCGCCGGGCCGTGTCGGTCTGGGGATCGCCTCGAGGCCACGAGGCGTCGTGATCTTCTCCGAGACGATGCGGGCCCAGAAGTTCCAGACGCCTCCGAGATGCCAGGCGAGATCGCCGAGGTTCCAGTCGGGGCACGACGGCACGTGGTGCTCGAACCCGTGGTCGGTCACGATCTCGAGGAAGCGAACGGCGTCGGTGCGCAAGTGGGCGTGAGGGTCGTACGGGAGCTCGGCAGGTGACGAGGCGGCGGCGTCGGTCATGGCCCCGACGGTACCCCGGCCGGGAGGGAGCCCGCATGCCCGGCTAACGTGCGGGGCCACATGAGCGATCTCTCCTTCACCCATCTCGACCCGCTCGGCCGCGCCCGGATGGTCGATGTCACCCCCAAGGAGCCCACCCATCGCCGTGCGGTCGCCCGCTGCAAGGTCTTCATGAAGCCCGAGACCACCGCGGCGATCGCCAACCGCGAGGTGAAGAAGGGCGACGTGCTGTCCGTGGCGCGGGTCGCCGGGATCCAGGCCGCGAAGCGCACCTCCGACATGATCCCCCTCTGTCACCCACTGTTGGTCGGGGCGGTCTCGATCAACTTCGAGATCGGCGACGACTTCGTGGCGATCGAGGTGCACGTCGACACTGTCGATCGCACCGGCGTCGAGATGGAGGCGCTCCACGCGTGCAGCACCGCAGCGCTCACCGTGTACGACATGTGCAAGTCGGCCGACCGCGGGATGGTGATCGGCGAGCTCGCGCTGTGGGAGAAGACCGGTGGGCGATCGGGTGTCTACCGTCGAGGAGACGGCGCCGTCGAGAGCGACGGCGCCGGACCGGCGACGTGACCGACGTCTCACCGATGATTGCACCCATCGTCACAATCGTCGTAGAATCGTCATACGACGGTCCGATCAGTCGGATCCCACGGCTCTCTGCATCGATGCACTCCACGCTGACACCACCGACCCGACCCTGACTCATGGCCCAACTCGTTCTCCTCGTCGTCGCCGCCGCATGGGCGGCGGTCCTGATCCCGCCGATGCTGCGTTCGCGCGTGGACAACCGGCCCAACTCGTCCGTCACCGATTTCCGCCGCCAGCTGAGCACGCTGCAGAGCACGTCGAACCCACGCATGCGCACGATCGGCCGCCCGCTGGCGCCGTCGCCCCTGCAGCGTCCCGCCGCGGCCGGCCGTCCAGGTCATCCACACCATCGTCAGGCAGCGGTGCACGGTTCGACCGCCACCCGCCAGCGGTCGTCCGCACCTCGGCAACCCGATCGCCCCGGTCAGGCCACGTTCCGCACGCACGGCAGCAGCGAGCCGGCACACCGTCAGACGCACATGGAACGTCCACATCGCTCGTCCGGCGCCGACCCACGCTCCGACGTGCGTCGCCGCCGCAGCAACGTGTTGTTCATGCTCGTGATCACCACGGCCTGCACGCTGTTCCTCGCCGCCACGACCTCGTCGACCGTGCTGCTGTACGTCTTCGCGTCTGTCGTTCCTGGCACTGTGCGGGTACGTGTACCTCCTCTCCCAGCTGCGCCAACGCGAAGCGTCCGGCTGGGGAGACGGCTGGCTCGAACAGCGCTGATCGATCTGTCGATCGTCGGCGCTGACTGGCAACGTCGGCCGCTACACTCCCGGGAGCCTTTGGGGCTATAGCTCAGTTGGTAGAGCGCGTCGTTCGCAATGACGAGGTCAAGGGTTCGATTCCCTTTAGCTCCACACGTTCGCCGTCGGCGGCGAACGCCGGTCGTCGGGACCTGACCGTCACGACCCGACCGTCACGACCCGACCAGCACGACACCGACCATCACGCCGGCCTCAGTGCTGACCTGCAGCATGGCCGTCCCGTCGCCGCGTACGGGCCGTGATCAGGAGGAACCCTCCGATTGCGAACGCACCGAGGGCGAACTGCACGAGGGGAGTCGGATTCCCACCCGTCGAGGGCAGGTCCGATGCGGGCGGAGCTGTTGTCGTGGGGGTCGAGGCCGGGATCGGCAGTGGCGTGGGCGTCTGTGGAAGCTCTGCGGCCACCGAGAAGCTCGCAGACGAGCTGTTGTTGGTGACCGAGATCTCGCGGCCACCCGCTGACACACTGGCGGTGTTCGTGATGATCGTTCCGGCGGTTGCAGTGATCCGCGTCGTCACCTCGATGGTGCTCGACATCCCGCCGGCCAACGGGTCGGCGTGGGTACAGGTGACCACCTGCCCGACTGCGCCGCACGTCCACCCCGATCCCGACGCCGACACGAATGACAGACCGGCAGGGAGTTCGTCGACGACCTGGACATTCCCGGGAGTTCCGGTGGTTCCGTTGTTGGCGGCGGTCAACGTCCACACCGTCGTGCTGTCGTTGCCGCCAGCAACTCCAGCGCGCTTGGTGAGCGCGAGGTCGTACGGCTCGGGCGGCGTCGTTGCGAGACCGACGTCGGCGGTGTCGACGTTCGCCCCTGGCACCACGGTGACGACCGGTGCGGTCGTGGTCACGTCGAACCCGGCGGGCGGTGTTGCCACGACGCGGTAGGCGCCGGGTGCGACCGCCGTGAAGACGTAGTTGCCGTCGCCTGACGTTGTCGTCGTGGCAACCGTTGTCTCGTACTGGCCGTCGCCGTCGGTGTCGGAGAGCAGCGTCACCGTGACACCGTTCGTCCCCGGTTCGGTCGGGTCCTGCACACCGTTGCCGTTGCCGTCGAGCCACACACGGTCACCGACCGTGCCCGGCTGTGGTGATGCGGTGGCGAGTCCGAAGTCGGCGACGTCGACGGCCTGGCCGGCGATGAGGTCGACGTCGATGGCGACGGGAGTGGTCGACGATCGGCCCGCCGGCATGGTGACGACTGCGCGATACGCACCGGGTGCGAGGTTCGCGAACCCATAGGCGCCGTCTCCGTCGGTGACCGCCGACGTCACCGACGTCTCGAAGAGCCCGTCGCCGTCGACGTCTCGGCGCAGCGTGACCGTGACCCCCGGGACCCCGAGCTCACCCGTGTCGAACATTCCGTCGCCGTCGGCATCGTTCCAGACGAGGTCGCCGATCGATGCCGACTCGTTCGACGTGTCGCCGAGACCGAAGTCCGCTGTGTCGACACTCGACCCTGCGGTGAGAGCGACGGCGTGGGAGGTGGCCGTGGTCGGGAAGCGGCCCGCCGGCGGCGCGATCGAGATCTGGTAGCTGCCCGGCCGTAGGTTCGCGAAGCCGTAGCTGCCGTCGGGACCGCTGAGTTGCGTGCTCACCGTCGATTCGAAGATGCCGTCGCCGTCGGTGTCGGCACGCAGCGTCACGGACACACCGGGGATCCCGGCTTCGCCTGCGTCGAAGATGCCGTCGCCGTCGGCGTCGTTCCAGACGAGGTCGCCGATCGAACCTGGTGCAGCGGTCACCGGCTGGAGGCCGAAGTCTGCGGTGAGTACCTCGTCACCGTTGTCGGCGACGACATCGACCGTGGCCGGTGTCGTCGAGGTGAGACCGGTCGGGGCGGTCAGCGCGACCTGATAGCTGCCACCGGCGAGTTGGTCGAACCGGTAGGTTCCGGTGCCCGACGTGCGAGTGGTCGCCAACGTGGTCTCGAAGGTTCCATCGAGGTCGACGTCGCGGAGGAGGACGACCTCGACGCCGCCGAGCCCGACCTCGTCGATGTCCTGGATGCCGTCGCCGTCGGTGTCGGCAAACACCGTGTCACCGATCGCGTTCGTTCCGTCGTACCCGAAGTCGAGGTCGTCGCGGCGTTCGCCGACGGCGAGGACGGCAGCCGCTCGGTTGTCGTTGGCCCCGTCGGGGTCGATCGTGTTCACGAGTCCGGCTGGCAGCGTCGATCCATCGACCGATACCGTGAAGTTGCCGGCGGGGAGGTTCGAGAAGCGGTAGTTCCCGAACTGGTCGGTGACGGTCGTGGTGACGGTGTCGTCCGAGGACGAGACGCCATCGGGACCGAGCCATGTGAGTGACACCGAGACCCCGTCGATCCCTTCGTCTGAGGAGGGCGACCTGCTGCCGTCGGTGTCGGCGAAGATGGTGTCGCCGATGATGCCGGATCCGGTGTACGCGAAGTCCGCGTCGTCGACCGCCTGGCCACCGGCGAGCGTCAAGGTGGTCGTGTGTGCCGAACCGACCCCGTCTCGATCTCGGGTCGCCGTGGTGATGCCGTGAGGCAGCGTCGTGGAGTCCACGGTGATCGTGTGGTCACCGTACGGCAGACCGGCGAGCGCCCAGGCGCCTGTCGAGTCGGTCGTGGCGGTGTAGGTCACGTCGCTTCCGCCGTCCGGGTTGGCCCAGACGGCACGGACGACCACGCCGGCGAGCCCCGGTTCGTCACCGTCACGGGTGAAGTCGTTGTTGCGGTCGAACCAGACGGTGTCGCCGAGTGATGCGCCCGTCGTTGCGATCGCTGCATCGGCTTGGTCGTCCTCGGTCGAGATGCCGTTGTTCGGCGTCGAGTCGACATCGGGAGTCGTCGACGACGTGAGCTCGGCGGTTGTCGAGATGGTGCCGGGTGCCATGACGCGGGCGGTGATCGTGAGCGTGGCTGCGCCACCGCTCGCGAGGTCGCCGACCGTCCACACCCCGGTGACGGGGTCGTACGCGCCGACGGACGGGGTCGAATCGATGAACACCAGGCCGACGGGCAGCTGATCGGTGATCGAGACGCCTGACGTGGCGTTGGGGCCGTCGTTGCGGGTGGTCACCGTGAATTCGACCAGATCGCCGACGTGGGTGGGGGCCGCCGCGACGACGTTGGTGACCGAGACGTCCGACAGTGCCGGTGCCGAGGCGCTTGCCTCGTCGTCTTCGCCTGGCAGATTCGTATCGGAGAGCGGAACCGTGCCGGGAGTCGAGTCCGGATCGTCGATCGTCGCTGCGGTGACCTGCGCGTAGTTGATGCCGGGGCCGGCGGACGTGTCGTAGATGACGTTCATCTGGGCCTGGCCGCCGGGCGCGAGATCCGCTACCGACCAGATGTTGCTGGGACCGTCGAACGTTCCGTCAGCCGGTGCGCTGGTCTGGGCCGTGGCCGACACGAACACCGCGCCGGTCGGCGGATGGTCGGTGACGCGCACTCCCGACGACGGGCTCGGCCCGGCATTGGCGAGCGTCAGCAGGAACGTGGTCTGGCCGCTGGCATCGGGCCCCGAGATCCGCTGCTTTGTCAGCGAGACGTCGGCCAGTGGTCGCACGGTCACCGTGGCGGCAGCATCGTCGTCCTCGGTGGTCGAACCGTTCGCGGGTGTCGAGTCGGGGTCGGCGGCCAGCGAGCGGGTGATCTCGGCGGTGTTGGTGGCCGACAGAACGTTCACGGTGGCGACGATGTCGAGCGTGACCGACGTGTTCGCCGCAATGTCGCCGACCGACCAGACGCCGGTCGACTCGTCGTAGGCGGCGCTCGGCGACGCAGAGACGAAGCTCAATCCGGTCGGGAGGCGATCGGTGACCACCACTCCCTCGGCGGTGTCAGGGCCGGCGTTCGAGAGCGTGAGGCGGAACGTTGCGTTGTCACCGAGGTAGGTCGGAGCGACGGTCACCTGCTTGTCGAGCGAGAGGTCAGCTGCGACGAGGTCGATGACGTCGACGTCGCCGCCGGTCTCCTGCAGCGATTCGACGTCGACGATGTTGCTGATGCTCGTGCCCGCCGGGAACGGCTCGGCGATCTCGACGCGATATCGGATGTGCACGGTGGTGCCCGGAGCGATCGTCGGCAGCGCTGCGCCGCCCTCGTCGAACGGGAAGGCCGTCGCCGCGGGTGGTGCGTCGTCGCTGAAGGGCCGGTCGATGCCGGATCCGTCGTCGTAGGTCGTCGAACCGAGGACGTAGGACGCGCCTGCAGGGATTGCGTCGGAGACGTTCAGATCGGTGAATGACAGCGCTCCGGCATCGGCGATGGCGATGTCGTACTGCACGATGTCGCCGGGCCCGAAGCGGCCGTCGGAGTTGGTGTCCTGGCCGAGCGCGGACGACTTGTCGACGATCATCGCCGTCGACGGGATGAGCGCGTAGCCGGCATCGAAGCCCGGTGCCCCGGTTGGCGCATTCGAAGCGTCCTCACCCCATGCGCCCGCGAGCAGTGTTCCGTCGCAGGTGTAGATGCTCGCGCCGGTCATGTCGCCGTCGGTGCTGTCGAAGATTTTCGTCGACGCGCCCTGGACGACCGAGATCGTCCGGTCGTAGCGACCGTCGCACGCCGGTCCGAGCGCACCGGTCGCGGGATCGCCGTCGTGGTCGATGTAGAGGGTCGTGTCGGCGAGCGTCGAGATCCACACGGGGTTGTCGTCACGGTTGCCCGCCGGGAGTGCGGGCGGGTTGTTCGAGTTCCCGGGCGCCCAACCGAGGACGGCCTTCGAGGTCAACAGGCGAGTCGGGACGAGACCGAACCCCCAGTCCCAGTTGGCACTTCCGTCGCCTCCGGTGCCGGGAGCGGCGCCGCTCTGCGATCCACCTGCGCCCACGGCGACGAACGTCTCGCCGCCGGCGCTCTGGAACCGAACGGCCTGTGACAACGGTGACGCATAGCTCGTGCCGCCCCGCGCCGGCACCGACAACGTGCCCGTGCAGCCCGTACAGGTCGGCGTCACCGTGATCGACGCAGGGTTCGGGTTGAACAGGTACGTGATCGTGCGCTGATTGTCGTTGGTGGCGCCGACGGGGTTCACGTAGTCCGCCGTGAGCAACGCCGTCGGGAACAACGTGAACCACCGCAGCTCGTACGACCGCGCCCGCCTCACCCGATCCGACGTGGACCTGGACCGGTTGCGATGAACGCACCCGTGCTCCGCGGTTGATCCCGCCGTTGACGAATGCAACTTCGCCGGCGCCGATCGTGCGCGACACATCGGTGTCACCGTCACCATCGGTGTCGATCTCGACGAGTGTGTTGGCCTTGTCGGCCATCACCTGCACGCTCGTCGTCGAGAACGCATCGGAGGTCCCGGCCGGCGGTGTCATGTCCTCGCCGACAGGAATCCAATAGTCCGTACCCCACTTCGACGTGTCGTATGCCGAGGCCGAGGCCGCGAGAACAGAACCCAATGGCGTCGAGAACCCACCGGCGGTGATCGTGAACCCGCGTGTCGAACGCGACCCGGTCGCGGCCATCCCACAGCACGGTCGTCGTCCGCGGGATCGGGATGTTGTTGCGCAGCACGAAGACGGCGCCAGCAGGGAGGAGATCGCCGGCACAGCGCGTGCCGCAGAACGACGCGGCGTTGCCGCCGACCGGGTCACCGTCGCCCCAGACCTGTGTCGACGCCTGGACCGGGTTCGTGATGTCGGGCTCGTAGCCGTCCTCCCAGTGGTCGTAGAACATCACCGCGCCCGACCCAGCGTTGGTGATTCCGACGGTGAAGTCGAGTGTCGAGCTGGCGGCGGAGTTGGCCGACAGCATCGTTGCCCGGGTGGCGTCGGCGTCCAACGGCACGTACCCGGTCATCACCGGGCTGGGATAGGGCGCCGCGGCGGTCGCGGTCGGCTGCGTCGGCACGACCAGGACCGTGGCGATCGCTGCTGCGATGACGGCGAGGCCAGTTGGCCCGAGCTTGCTG
The DNA here is from genome assembly GCA_963698435.1 of Ilumatobacteraceae bacterium. GTDB lineage: Bacteria > Actinomycetota > Acidimicrobiia > Acidimicrobiales > Ilumatobacteraceae > Sva-07. The sequence goes on from CAVOQV010000018.1 coordinate 581,120, forward strand.
CGGTCGGTCAATCGCGACCGGAGATTCCACGAATTCATCAGACCTGTCCTGCGATGGCGACTCGAACTGGATCGGTGCCACGTCGGGTGGTCACAGAGAGGTCATCGACTCGAACTGCCCCGACTTGAACGTGATCAGCTGCCGGCGGCTCCCGCTGCCGGACGCCGTGTCGCCCGTTCTTGCTCCTGGGCGGGGTTTGACGCGTCGATTCTGGTGTTCGCTGTGGACCGTCGTCGCCGACCGGTGAGAATGATCCTGTGAGTGCTGTCGTCGCGGTCTGTCGCCGCGCGTTGTTGCCGTTCGTCGCGACCGCGTTGGTGGTCGGCGCGGCTGCGTGGATCGGTGGCGCAGACGACCTCGCCGTCGCCGTGTGGTCGGTGGCGTCGGGCATCGTGGTGGTGGACCTCGTGGTCGTCACGGTCGCCCGATTGCGCGAGGGGCGGGTGGCAGTCGACGTCGTGGCGCTGGTCGCCTTGGTTGCCGCAATGGTGATGGACGAGGCGCTCGCCGGTGTGATCCTGGCCTTGATGGTGGCGTCAGGCGACGCCCTCGAGCAGTACGCGCATCGTCGGGCGGAGCGGTCGCTGTCGGAGTTGCTGTCGCTGGCGCCGAAGGTCGCCCACCGGCTGGTGGAAGGGTCGTTCGAGACCGTTCCGGTCGACGAGGTGGTGCCCGACGAGGTGCTGCTCGTCAAGCCCGGCGAGGTCGTGCCGGTCGACGGCACCGTGCTGGAAACGGCCGTGCTGGACGAATCGGTGCTGACCGGGGAGGCCCAGTCGGTGCAGCGCGAGAGGGGCGAACCGGCGCGCAGCGGATCGCTGAACGCCGGAGGAGCGTTCCGGATGTCGGCGTCGGCCTCGGCCGCGGAGAGCTCGTACGCGGGAATCGTGAAGCTCGTCAAGTCGGCGGGCGTCGGCCGAGCACCGTTCGTGCGGCTGGCCGACCGGTATGCCGTGATGTTCGTCCCGATGGTGTTCCTGATCGCGGGGGGCACCTGGCTGCTGACGGGGGAGTCGACCCGGATGCTCGCCGTGCTGGTCGTCGCCACACCGTGCCCGCTCGTGCTGGCTGCACCGGTCGCGGTGGTGTCCGGGATCGCCTGCGCAGCGCGGAACGGGGTGGTGGTCAAGGACGGCGCGGCGTTGGAGGCGATGGGGCAGACACGCACGGTGCTGATGGACAAGACGGGCACGCTGACCGCCGGCCGGGCTCACGTCGTCGCGGTGGCGACATCACCGGGCAGCGATGCGGCGGACGTGCTCGCCCTGGCGGCGTCGGTCGAACAGGCGTCGCCGCACGTGCTGGCGGCCATGCTGGTGCGCGAGGCCCGTGATCGAGGCGTGACGATGGTCGAGCCGGTGGGAGTGGTCGAGCAGCCGGGGAGCGGCGTGGGCGGCAGCGTCGATGGGCGCGAGGTGTGGGTCGGCGCCCTCACTGCGGTCGACGTCGAGGAACGAGCTCCGTGGCTCGTGGCCGCCGAGCGTCGGGCTCGGCGGGAGGGCTGCGGCGCAACGGTCGTGATCGTCGACGATGAACCGGTCGGGTTGATCCTCTTCACCGATGAGCTGCGAACCGATACCTCGGCGGCACTGCGAGCGCTTCGCCGCTCCGGCGTCGATCGGCTCGTGATGGTCACCGGTGACCGACTCGAGGTCGCGGAACCGATCGGGATGTCATTGGGGATCGACCAGGTCTTCGCCGACCGGACTCCGGCCGAGAAACTCGACGTCGTACGAAGCGAATCGTCGAACCGATCTGGGGTCACCGTGATGGTCGGCGACGGTGTCAACGATGCGCCGGCGCTGGCCGCCGCCGATCTCGGGGTGGCGATGGGGGCCCGAGGTGCGACTGCCTCGTCGGAGGCCGCCGACGTGGTGTTGATCGTCGACCGACTCGACCGGTTGGCGGTCGGGGTCGTGATCGCCGGGCGGGCGCGGGCGATCGCCCGCCAGAGCGTGTTGCTCGGTATGGGCCTGTCGTTGATCGGGATGGGTGCCGCCGCGGTCGGGCTGCTCGCACCGGTCGGCGGCGCCGTCCTTCAGGAGGTGATCGACGTGTTGGCGATCGGTACCGCGCTGCGCCGCGCTGCGACCACCGCGGTCGTTGCGGCACACCGGGTCGGTGCCAGATTCGTGGAACCGTCAGCTCGCAGAGGGGCACGGACCGCTGCTGCTGGTTCTCGAGGACCTCCGCTCTGTCGCAGGAATCCTCGACACCACCGATGAGGCGTCCACGCTCGCATCGCTGCGCGACGTGGCTGCTCGGATCTCCGAGGAGGTCGTTCCGCACGAGCGCGAAGACGAGTCGCAGATCTACCCAGGGGTTGCCGAACGCCTCGGTGGAACGGACCCGTTGGCGTCGATGAGCCGCACGCACCGGGAGATCTTCCACCTCGCGTCGCTGCTCGATCGGCTCGTCGACGACGCATCGGTCGACGGCTTCGCCGACGAGGATCGCAGCGAGGCGCGCCGGATCCTCTACTCCCTCGACGCGATTCTTCGCCTCCACTTCGCGCAGGAAGAGGAGTTGCTGACGAGTATCACACTCGACGGCCCACCGCGAGCTGTGAGTGATGTGAGCAGCATCCTCACTCGACGACGCGAAGGGCGCCCGGGAGGTTCATGCGCTGGAGCCGGCGCACGAGGAGCAGCGGAGTGGCAGCGACGGAGGCGATCCCGACGATTGCGGCAATGAGGATCGTGGTCGGCGAGAGGTAGGCGTCGATCCCGACGTCGGGGATCGTGGTGGTCGCGAGCGAGGTCAGCATCCACTGGAGGAAGACGACGCCGCCGACGAGACCGATCACGGTCGCGAGGACACCGATGATGGCGCTCTCCTTCACGACGACACCGAGCACGGTTCGGATGGGAAGCCCGAAGGCGCGCATGGTGGCGTGTTCCCGCCGCCGTTCCTCGACGCTGATGCGGGTGGCGTTGAACACGATCAGGAGCGCGAGGATCAAGACGGCGCCCGCCGTGACGATCAGGAAGCTGAGGAACTGGTCGAGGGCCTCGTCGATGGCTTCGCTGATGCGGGCGACGGGCTGACTCGATGTCACGCCGGGAAGCCCGAAGACGGCCCGCTGGACATCGGATCGGGTGGCGTCGTCGGCTGGGTACGCCTGTACGACGTTCACGCCACCCTGGAGCCCGAACCGCTCGCTGTCGGCGATGTCCAAGAAGGCGAATGTCCTGATCGGATTGGCGTGGATGCCGGCGACGACGAACGCCGTGTCGGTGATCGAGAAGCCGCCCATCTCGGTGCGGATCGGGTGGCGCACGGTGACGGTGTCGCCCGCTTGCGTCCCCAGGTCGTCGGCGGCCTTGCGGGCCAGCAGGATCCCCGGTGTGTCTCCGCTGATCGTCGCGGTTCCCTGCTCGACGCTCGGCGTCCACACGGCGTCGTCGAGATCGACGAACTCGACGAGGAGGTCGACGTTGTCGGCGGGTTCGCCCGCCAGCGCAGTGGCGGGCAGCCGCAGTCCGGCATCGACCCGTCCTACTGCGGGAGCGTCGGCGATCGCGAGAACGACAGGGGAGTCGTCGGGGTAGAACGTGTCGAGTTGCACGACGACTCGGTCGGCGTCGCCCTTGGTGAACTCGACGTTTGCCTGTTCGAGGGCCCGGCCGAAGCTGTCGAGCATCCCGAGAACCGCTACAAGGGCGGTGATCGCTGCGCCGACGCCGACCGCGGTCGACACTGTGCGGCGCGGGGTGCGCAGCACGTTGCGGATCGGCATCTGGGTCATGGTCGAACCGGGAACGCGGAGCCGGCCGGTCCAGCCGGTCAGCCGGCCGGACCTGGCCGCAAGGTGACCGGTGCGGATCGCCTCGATCGGCTCGACGCGCAACGCCCGCCAGACCGGCAGAGCGCTGGCTGCGATCGGAATCGCGATCCCGAGCATGGCCGCCCGGAGATACACGTCGTACTGGAACGGCGTGCGGTGTTCTGGGAGCGGCAGGAACGACTCGAGGAGGTCCCCGAAGGCGTTGCCGACGACGACACCGACGCCGAGGCCGGCGATCGTGCCCAGGACGGCGACCTGGACGCCGATGAGCATGGGGCGGATCGCGAGCTGTGGCCGTGGGACGCCGAGCGCCATCCCGATGCCGATCTCGCGGCGCTGGGCCTCCACGATCCGGTTGATCAGGTTGAACGCGGCGAGCGCCGCGGCGAACAGCACCAGCGCCGACAGCGCATTCCAGAAGCGCTGGTCGTTGTCGATGTCCTCGTAGAGCACTCGAACGGCGTCGGCGTCGTCGCGGCTCGAGACGGTGGCGCTGGTGCCGAGGCCGGAGACCGCCTCGGTGACGTCAGCCGCCACGGCATCCCGGTCGGCGCCGTCGACGAGCACGATCACGGCGTCGTTGACCATCGCCTCGTGCCCGCTGATGTCCTGCGCCGCCGCCAGGGGGAGATAGAGGATCGCCAGTTCTCCGGCAGCGAAGACCGTTCCCTGGGGGCCTTCGTAGAAGAAGTCCTCGGGCGCGACTCCCAGACCCGTGTAGGTGACCGCACGGTCGCCGGCGACCGCAACGGTGCCGGCGGTCGGTAGGCCGTGCTGGTCGGCGAACTTGAGTTCGAGGACGGCGTTGCGATCGGTCGGGTCGTCCGAGGGTGCGGTGCCGTCGCGCACCCAGACGTCGTCGACCGGCTGTGGCGACCCGAACGTCATCCCGACGAGCCGAGCCGGGACCAGCACCGACTCACCGTCGCCGATCGTCTGTGTGTCCACCTGGCTGTCGACCACGAGCCGTTCGGTGGCGGCGCGGACCGAGTCGGCGCCGTCGATCGACGCGATCGCGTCGAGGAGTCGACCCTGCTCGACGAACGTCCCGGGGCTGAGCGCGACTCGAAGGTCGTGCATCTCCAATGCCGCGAAGCTGGCGTCGTTGGACTGTCGTCGCCACTCCGCAGTGCTGCCCAGGCCTGCGTACACCCCGGTCCCGATCGCCAGGACGAGCGCGATCGCGACGACGGCGATCCAGTGTGATCGGAAATCGCGCCATGACCAACGCAGCCACCATCCGAGCCAGCGGCTCGGCGGGCGCGAGGTGGTCACCATTGCAGATCGCCGATGTCGGCCTTGCCACCGGGGGGCGGTCCGTCGGAGACGATGCGGCCGCTCGAGAGCTCGACCACGCGGTCGGCGACACGAGCGATCTCGCGGTTGTGCGTGACGACCAGCACGGTCATCCCCGCCCGCGCCTGCTCCTCGAGCACGCCGAGGATCTGGACGCCCGTGCGGAAGTCGAGTTCACCGGTCGGTTCGTCGGCGAGCAGGATCGGATTGCCGGTGGCCAGGGCGCGGGCGATCGCGACGCGCTGCTGCTCGCCGCCCGACAACTGGTGCGGGAAGTGACGTTGACGATCGGCGAGCCCGACCTGCGCCAATGCCTGTCGAGCCCGCTCGGCCGGATCCGGTGTTCGGGCGGCATCCGCCCCGAAGCGCACGTTCTCGAGGGCGGTGAGGCCGGGGAACAGATTGAACGTCTGGAAGATGAAGCTCACGCCGTGTCGTCGCAACATCGACCGATCCGCCTGCGATGCACTGGTGACGTCGACGCCGGCCACCCGTACCGATCCGGAGGTCGGTGTGTCCAGGGCGCCGATCATGTTCAGCAGCGTCGTCTTGCCGCAGCCTGACGGCCCGACGATCGCGACGAACGCTGACTCGTCGACGTGCAGGTTGATGCCGTCGAGAGCGGTGACGTCGACCTCGCCCACCCGATACCGCTTGGTGAGATCATCCAGGTCGATGCGGGTGCCTTCGTGGCCCACCCGCGCGTCGACCGGGATCGAGCCGACCTGACCGTTGACCGCGTCATGGCTCATGATCCAATCATCCGGTGACGTCACGTCGGCGTGAAGGGAAGAAGGTCCCGCACCCCCGGCGTACCCGTCCGCTGAACGTAGTGTGGCCCTGCGGTCGGGCGTTGCCATCCCGGATCCAGCACGCGTTCGTTCCGGGAGGTCGGTCGTCATGGCGCACAAAGAGGTTCATCGCACGCACAGGATCGGTTGGTTGCGTGCAGCGGTGCTCGGCGCGAACGACGGCATCGTTTCGACAGCGAGCCTGATCATCGGCGTGGCCGCGTCGGGTGCCTCCCGTAGCGAGGTGCTGGTGGCGGGCACGGCAGGGCTGGTCGCCGGGGCGATGTCGATGGCTGCTGGGGAGTACGTGTCGGTGAGTTCGCAGGCCGACACGGAGGCGGCCGACATCGAACGCGAGCGAGCCGAGTTGCGCGACGAGCCAGAACGGGAACTCGAGGAGCTGAGCTCGATGTACCGAGCGCGCGGCCTGGATGCCGATCTCGCCCGGCGGGTTGCCGAGGGACTGACGGCACATGACGCGCTCGGCGCCCACGCACGCGAAGAGCTGGGGATCTCCGACACGACGGCGGCGCGTCCGGTACAGGCAGCGGTCACGTCGGCGGCGACGTTTGCGGCTGGTGCCGCCCTGCCCTTGCTGGCGGCTGCGCTTGCTGCAGGTGCGGTGCAGATCGCTGTCGTCGCGATCACGGCCCTCGTCTTCCTCGCCGTACTGGGCGGTGTCGGCGCGAAGGCCGGCGGCGCGCCGGTGGTTGTGGCGGCCGTGCGAGTCACGTTCTGGGGGGCGTTGGCCATGGTCGTCACCGCACTGATCGGTACCGCGTTCGGCGCCGTGGTCTGAGCCGTTCAGCCCTTCCCGCCACGGCACGGCGGAACGCAGGCTGTTCACATGGCGAACCCCTCGGAACACTCGTACCCGCGCCATCTCTGGCGTCCATGGGGCACCTGGTCACTCCTGGCAGTCGCGGTCGGCGGAATCGCTTTCATCCGGTTGATCCCCTACGGCCGCAGTCACGACAACCCGGCATCGACCGGCGAGCCGGAGCGGTCCTAACCCCCCGAACTCGGGAGCTGATGGTCAACGCCTGCTACGGATGCCACAGCAATGAAGTCGAGTGGCGCTGGTATTCGAACATCGCACCGGTCTCGTGGGCGATCACCGATCACGTCGAGGAGGGCCGCGACCAGGTGAACTTCTCCGAGTTCGCTGCCGATCCGAGCGACGCCGACGAAACGATCGAAGTCATCGAGGAGGGATCGATGCCACCCGCCTACTACGCCGCGTTCGGTCTTCACCCGGAGGCGAACCTGAGCGACGCGGAGATCGCCGAACTCGTCGCCGGGTTGCGAGCCATGCCGGGCCTCTCCGAGGGCGAGAGTGATGGCAGAGAGTCCGGCAACGATCGCGACGACGAAGACTGAAGCTCGAGTCCGCGTGTGCGGTGGTGTCGGGGAAGCGAACAGGTATCCGCAGGAGCGAGGCGAACCCTGCCGGATGGCCCGGGTTTCGTTCGGTACTGTGCCGGAGATGACTGAGCCGGCGCTCGAACTGCCCGAACACGTCGCCGAGAACCGGCGGCATTGGGACGCCGATGCTCCTCGATGGGTGGCTTCCGGTGAGCGAGCCTGGGCCCAGACCGAGCCCACGTGGGGGATCTGGGGCGTTCCGAACCACGAACTCCCGCTGCTGCCCGACGACCTCGCCGGTCAGCGAGCGATCGAACTCGGCTGCGGCACCGGCTACGTGTCGGCCTGGATGCATCGACGCGGCGCATCGGTCTACGCGATCGACAACTCGGCTGAGCAGCTCGCGACAGCCCGCCGACTCGCCGCCGAGCACGGCGTCGACGACATCGAATGGGTGCATGGCAACGCAGAGACCGTGGATCAGCCCGACGGATCGTTCGACCTCGCGATCAGCGAGTACGGCGCCGCGATCTGGTGCGACCCGTACGTCTGGATTCCCGAGGCGCACCGGCTCCTCCGCCCCGGCGGTCGACTCGTCTTCCTGGGCAATCACCCGCTGGCGATGGTGTGTGCGGCCGCCGACGGTGCCTCACCCGTCGGTCCGACGCTCGAACGTGACTACTTCGGACTCGGTCGCCTCGACTGGACCGGCGCCGTCGAGGACCCGGGTGGCATCGAGTTCAACATGGAGATCTCGTCGTGGCTGCGTCTGTTCCGTGACGTCGGCTTCGACGTCGCGGCGTTCCATGAGATCCAGGCACCGGAGTCGGCCGACGGCACCGAGTTCTGGGTGCCGGCATCGTGGGCCAGACGGTTCCCGGCCGAACAGGCCTGGGAGCTGATCAAACGCTGACCAGCGGGCGGTCAGCCGACGGGGACGGCGTACACCACGATGTTCTCGCGGTAGCGCCGGATCTCCGGGTTGTAGTCGCCCCCGCACGTGATCAACACCAGGTTCTCTTCTCCGGTGTTGCGCCAGATGCGTTCGCGGGGCAACTCCGACTTGCCGTACACGGTGCGTTCGGTGACCTCGTAGCGGCGGACGCTGCCGTCGTCGAGCGCCACTTCGATCTGTTCGCCCGGCTCGACGCTGCCGAGCCGTGAGAACGGCCCCTGGGTTCGGTTCCACGAGACGTGCGCCGCGAGGACGGTCGCTCCCGGCTGGCCGGCGGTCGCCCCGTACCGGTACCACCCGATCTCGGTCTCGTCCGGTATCTCCATCTGTCCGTCGAACTCCAACCCGACCGGCCTGACCGGGAATCGGGCCACGTCGATCGACTGCATCTGGAGCCCGACGGGCCGCGGTCGGGGAGCAACGATCTCCGGCACGGCGCTGAAACGGGGCCCGAGCTGTTGGGCCAGTGGCGAGAGGGTGCCGTTCGACGTGATGTCCGACGTGGTGTCCGGCGCCGTCTTCAGCGCCGATTCTTCGGCAGGACGTTGCTGAGGTGGTGTCGTGGGTGTGGTGCGAGGTGGCACCGTCGACGGGGTGACCGTGGCCGTCACGTCGTCGACCTCCAGAACGACGTCGTCGCCGCGCCCTCTCAGGACCAGACCGGCGACAGCCAGGCCGGCACCTGCGAGGAGTGCGGCGACGATGAGGATCGTGAGGATGGAGCGCCCCACGCCACGCGACGACCGCCCCGAGCGGAAGGGGGAGGTGGGGCGGTCGTTCACGTGATCGGTGTGGTCGAGGCGTCGACCGTCAGGCGTCGACCGTGCGGCGACGCAGGACCATCGCTCCGCCGGCGAGGGCGAAGAGACCGGCAGCGGCGGCGAAGAGCGCCACCGAGGAGTTCGAGCTCGCGCCGAGCTCGCCGCCGGTGTTGACGGCGGTCGGGGCGGGGGTGCCGTCACCGGCCGACGAACCGGCCGATTCGAGGACGACGTTCTGGGTGTAGAAGTCGAACGTGTCGTCGCTGAGCGAGCCGACCGCGAACACGATCAGGTTCTCACCGGCAGCGACCGTCACGGTCGGAACGTCGGCGATCGGGTCGCCACCGGTCGGGGCGACCTGAGCACCGGCGATCTCACCAGCAGGAACGTCGAGGCTCGCCTCGTTCGGGTTCGACAGGTTCTCGACCGGACGGGCGTCGCCGAGCACGATGTCGACGGCCGGTGCTGCCGCGGTGTGGCGGACGGTCAGACGACCCTGGCCGTCGGCCGCCGCAGAGGTGTCGTTCTCGAAGGGGGTGATGGTCGGGGTTCCCTCCGCGTCGAGGTGGGCGACGACGGTCCAGCTGCCGGAGGCGGGGACGTCGAAGCTGGGCACCGGGCCGATGGCGACGTCTTCGGTGCCGGCGGGGCGGACTTCGAGGTTGACGAGGGTCTGGCCGGCGAATGCGCTCAAGTCCTGCATGTCGCCGGGCTCGAAGCCCTCGATGACGACGGCGCCGTCGACGGCGACATCGACCGTGATGCCGGGGATGCCGTGGAGCAACATGATGTTGGCCGATTCCTGGGCGCCGGATGTCCCGGCGGGAACGGCGAGGAGCGTGGCAGCGAGCGCTGCGGCTCCTGCGAGAAACTTCTTCATCGAATGGTCCTTTCGAATTGCTGTGACCATGGGGCGGTCCCACCGTCTGCCATCTCTACGGCGCCCACCGCAACTCGGATGCCAGTTTTCCTACTCAATCGCTGGCAGCGCCCGCGCAGCCGGGGGCTGGGGAGACGCGGGGCTCATCGGAAGACGCGCTCAGGGACACGTGAACGCCAGTGCATCCGTCGCCGCGGCGCCAACACCGGTGTTGGCGCCGCGGTCTCTCAGGCTGCTGCTGGCGCCAGCGGTCACCCGGCCGGGGTCAGGAATCGTCGGCGCTCCACCGTTGGGCCTCCCGGAGTCTGAACCGGGTGTTGACCTGTTGGCGCTCGAGGATCTGCTCGAGGGTCTTGGTCGCCTGCTCGATCGGATGCTCAGCGAAGAACGCGACGGTGTCGTCGACCTGCTCGGGCGTCGACAGCGTGGAGACCGAGTCGACCATTCGGACGATGGTGTTGCTGGGGAATCGATCGAGCGCTTGGTCCCAGTGATCGCGCAGAAAGGCCCACGCGGCGGCGCCGTGGTGTCGATTGGCGATGCTGGCACGGAGCAGGAACGGTGCGTTCTGGGTTCGGACCTCGGAACTCATCGCGAACTCGCAGGTGGACAGCACGAGTTCTTCGTCGTCGAACTCGGCCAGTGAGTAGAGGTGGCGGAGCTGTTCCTGCGGTGTTGCTGCGCCGAGGAAGCGCCGGCGCATGAGGTCGTAGATGTCGGCACCGCCGGTCGAGGCGACGACCGACGTGGCAACCGAGATCAGCTCGGGGTCCACCGCCGTGGCACCGGTGTTGGCAGCCTCGAACCACTCGCGGCAGCGAGCCTGTACGCCGGCGTCATCGCCCAGCACGCCGAGCAGTCCGACCAGCAGGCCACGGAGCTTGCTGGTCAGATCGGTCTCGCCGTCGGACGGATCGCCGAGGTCGTCGAGCGCCGGTCGAGCCAGGTCGCGCACCTGGGCCTGGAACGCAACGCGCACGGAGCCGTCGGGAACGATTCGGCCGATGCCGCGCAGTGCGATGGCGATCGCCTGCCACACCGTGTGTTCACGCTCGTCGGCGAACGCTCGGAGGAAGTCGAGCAGGTCCGTCGCCGACATCCGGCCGGCGACGCTGGCGGCCCAGGCGTCGTCGACGAGGTTGTACCGTTCGAGCGTCGACAACGACGCGATCGCGGCGCCATCGAGCCGGGCGCGCAGGTCGTCGCTGTAGGCCACGCGGTAGAAGCCGTGCCCTCCGGCGTTGACCACGATCGGCAACGACGTGTCCGAGATCGGCAACGCGGCGACCTCGTCGTCGAGAAGCAGCGTCGTCGTGTCGGCGCCGATGCGCACATGGACGGGGATCACCCACCGCTGATCCTCGGCGCCGCCGTGCCGGTCGCCGGTCGAGCTGGCGTCGTCGAAGCCGAAGCGGCGCTGTCGCAATGCGAGCGCTCCATCGACGACGTCCGCCGCGACCAGCGGGTACCCCGGCTGCCAGATCCACGAGTCCATGATGCGCCGCACCGGCTCGCCGGTCGTCGCCTCGATGGCATCCCACAGATCGTTGGTCTCGGTGTTCGCATAGCTGTGGCGCTCGAGGTAGTGACTCACACCCTGGCGGAACTGTTCGGCGCCGAGGTACTGCTCGAGCATGCGCAGCAGCGCGCCGCCCTTCTGATACGTGAGCACGTCGAACATGCCCTCGCAGTCGGCAGGGGAGCGGACTTCGTACTCGACCGACCGCGTGCTGGTCAGCGAGTCGGTTTCGAATGCGGTGCTTCGGTCGACACCGAACGCAGTCCAGCGCTCCCAGTCGGGTCGATACGCGTCGCACGCCGCGACCTCCATGAACGTGGCGAACGCCTCGTTCAACCAGATGCCGTTCCACCAGCGCATCGTGACCAGGTCGCCGAACCACATGTGGGCCAGCTCGTGGGCGATGACGTCCGCAACGAGTTGACGTTCGTTCTGCGTGCTCGTGGCGGGGTCGACCAACAACAGGCTCTCGCGGAAGGTGATGCAACCGAGGTTCTCCATCGCCCCCGCGGCGAAATCGGGCAGTGCGACCAGATCGACCTTTGCCCCCGGGTAGGCGATTCCGTAGTAGTCCTGGAACCAGCGCAGACAGAACGTGCCGACATCGAGACCGAAGCCCGTCAGATGACCCTTGCCGGGCACGTGGACGACTCGCACCGGGATGTCGCCGACGTCGACGATCTCGGTGGTTTCCAATCGTCCCACCACGAACGCGATCAGATAGCTGCTCATCACCATCGTGTCGGCGAAGCGGATCACGTGACGCCCGTTCTCGATGACGACGGCGGCTTCGGGTGCGTTCGAAATCGCCGTCAGGCCCTCGTCGACGTCGAGCGTGACCGCGAACACCGCCTTGAACTCGGGTTCGTCCCAACACGGAAAGGCTCGTCGGCAGTCGGTCGCCTGCATCTGCGTGGCGGCGATCACCTGCTCGTCACCGTTGTCGTCGACATAGGTGCTTCGGTAGAAGCCGCGGAGCTTGTCGTTGAGCACGCCCTCGAACTCGATCGTCAGGACGCTGACGCCGGCCTCGAGACTCGTCGGCGGGGTGACGAACAGCCGCTCGGACGAGGCGTCGAGTTCCCAGTCGGCCGGGTTGCCGTCGACGTCGCATCGAGCGATCGCCAGTTCGTCGGCGTTGAGCACCAAGCAGTTCGTCGGAGCGTCGACGACGACCTCGATCCGGACCGACCCGACGAAGGTTGCCTCGGTCAACGATGGCCGCAGTCGCAGGTCGTAGCGGCGGGGTCGGACGCCGCTGGGGAGCCGGTACGGATCGAGTGCGGTTGCTGGCACGGGCATCGTCGTGAGGGTACCCCCGGTAGCCTGGTCACTCGTGTCCGACCTGACCCGACGGTTCTCCACCGGATCCACCACCTTGCCGGCCCGGTACGACGTGGTCGGCATCGGCAATGCGTTGGTCGATGTGATCGCTCCCGCCGAGGATCACTTCCTCGAGCGCCACGATCTCGTCAAGGGTTCGATGACACTCGTCGAGACCGAACGCGCCGTCGAGTTGTACGCGGCGCTCGATCGCGCCGTCGAGATGAGCGGTGGGTCAGCTGCCAACACGGTGGTCGGCGTCGCCAGTCTCGGCGGGCGCGCTGCCTACATCGGCAAGGTGAACGGCGACGACCTCGGCGACGTGTTCGGCCACGACATGCGCGCCGTCGGCGTCACGTTCCACCGTCCGCCCGGCGACCACGGCACACCGACGGGCCGGTGCGTGATCGTGGTCACTCCCGACGCCGAGCGCACGATGAACACCTATCTCGGCGTGTCGAGTGAGCTGGGCGTCGACGACCTCGACGAATCGGTGGTGGCCGATTCTCACGTGCTCTACATGGAGGGCTACCTGTTCGACCGCGATGACGCCAAGGCAGCGTTCCGGCGCGCTGCCGAGGTCGCCCACGAGCACGGGAGGATGGTGTCGCTGACCCTGTCCGACTCGTTCTGCGTCGATCGACACCGAGACGACTTCCGCTCGTTGGTTCAGGATCGGGTCGACCTGCTGTTCGGCAACCACGACGAACTGCTCTCGCTCTACCAACTCGACTCCTTCGAGGAGGCGGTGGCGGCGCTGCGCGCCGAGTGCGAGTTCGCAGCGATCACCGTCGGCGCCGAGGGGTGTGTGATCGTGACACCGGACGAGCTCGTGCGGGTGCCGGCGATGCCGGTCGACAAGGTGATCGACACGACGGGTGCCGGTGACCTGTTCGCGGCGGGCTTCCTGCACGGCTTGACCACTGGGCGCGATCTCCAGACCTGTGGTCGCTATGGAGCGATCGCCGCTGCGGAGGTGATCGGCCACGTGGGGCCGCGCCCGCTGGTCGAGTTGCGTAACCTGATCGGTGATGGCTGACCCCGAGCCCTCCGTGGGTACCGATGATCTGATCGTCACCGCGGCGAAGTGGCTGGAGGCCGAACCCGACGCAGACATCCGTGACGAGCTCTCGTCGCTGATCGACGCTGCACGCGCCGGCGATGCCGCCGAACTCGCCGATCGTTTCGCCGGCCGCTTGCAGTTCGGGACAGCCGGCTTGCGTGCCGCCGTGGCTGCCGGGCCGATGCGGATGAATCGTCTGGTCGTCCGCCAGGCCGCTGCCGGGCTCGGTCGATGGTTGCTCGATGCGGAGGCGTCCGGTGAGATTCCCGACGCCGCTCGCCGCGGTGTGGTGATCGCCCACGACGCCCGACGCAAGAGCGATCTGTTCGCTGAGGACACCGCCCGTGTGCTCGCCGCACTCGGTATTCGCTCGATGCTGCACCCCGACGTGCAGCCGACGCCGGTGCTCGCCTGGTCGATCACCGGGACCGGCGCCGCTGCGGGTGTCGTCGTGACCGCCTCGCACAACCCGCCGGCGGACAACGGGTACAAGGTGTATCTCGAGACCGGCTCGCAGATCGTGTCGCCGATCGACGCCGACATCGCCGACCGGATCGGTCGATTCGACCCGCTGACCGTCGCGCTCGCGTCTGCTGACGATCCGTTGATCGAGCGACTGGATGGTTCCTGGGTCGACCGGTACGTCGAGTTCGTACCGTCGGTGCGGCTGCGTCCCGATGTTCCCGGCGTCACGGTCGCCTATACGGCGATGCACGGTGTGGGCGGCGCCGTCGTGCTGCGTGCGTTCGAAGCGGCGGGCCTGCCGTCTCCGTTCGTGGTGGCTGCGCAACAGGAACCTGACGGCACGTTTCCCACGGTGTCGTTCCCGAACCCTGAGGAGCCGGGAGCGATGGACCTCCTGCTCGCCGAAGCACAGGAATGCGGTGCCAAGGTTGCACTCGCGAACGATCCCGATGCCGACCGGCTCGGTGTGGCGATTCCTCAGGCTGACGGATCGTGGCGGCGGTTGAGTGGTGACGAGATCGGGTGGCTGTTCGCCGACTACATCTTGGCCAACACCGCTGGCGACGACCGGCTCGTGGTGACCACGTTGGTGTCGTCGTCGTTGCTCGCGCGGATCGCCGAGGCCGCCGGAGTGCACAGCGAGGAGACGTTCACCGGGTTCAAGTACATCGGCAAGATCGCCACCGAACGTCCGGATCTGCGGTTGATGCTCGGCTACGAGCAGGCGCTCGGCTATCTGGTGGCGCCGCGACCGCTCGACAAGGACGGCATCACCGCAGCGGTCCTGATGGCGGAGATCGCGGCCGTCGCCGAGTCGGAGGGCCAGACGCTGCAGGACCGCCTCGACGCGATCGCCGACCGGTTCGGTCGCTACATCACCGCCGAGTTGTCGGTCAAGATGCCGCCGGCCGACGGTGCCGCCTGGGTTGCATCGATCGAGGCCGACCCGCCGACGGAGGTGGGAGGCCACCCTGTCGTGTCGGTGCAGACCTATCCCGAAGCGAACCTGGTGCGCCTGATGCTCGACGGCGGGGTGCGGCTGCAGATCCGCCCCAGCGGTACCGAGCCCAAGGTCAAGCTCTACGGAGAAGCCGTCGACGTCGCCCCTGCCGACCTCCAGACCCTCCTCGAAACCCTGGCCCGAACGTAACGTTTGGTGTCGGACACCAAACGTGACGCCGCCGCTCGAACTCGCCCTTCGAGTTGCGTCACCAACGCACCGAAGGTGACGACGTCGTGTCGTGAGTGCAGTGCGAGCCGCCTCGGCCGACGCCAGGCCGATCCAGTCCGCGACCTCCGTGGCGGCCATCTCGGCCACCTCGAATCCGAGCAACAGGCGGACACCCATGCCCTCCGGGCAGCCGAGGTCGATGCGGGCGCCGACGATCCGGTCGATGGTCTCCTTGGTGGCTCTGGTCTGGCCAGGGGACTCGAGCGGGGAGGGAGACGAGCTCGCGATGCAGCTCCGGTGTGAGCAACGTGTCGACCGTTGTGCGAGACAACCACGGTGGGGCCTCACGACGGCCGAGGTATACCCCGAAACTCGACCACCGGTAGGTCTCGAGCGATGCTTGTGGGACCAGGTCAGACAGCCCCGGTTGGGCAGTGCAGTAGCCAGTGGTAGTGGTTTCCCATCAGGCAAGAGGCGTGGACTTCGACACCGTGCTCTGTCGTCAACTGCGCCAGCGGCTTCTCGCACGTGACGCGGTCTCGGTCGTGGAAGAAGATGGGCTGGTGATCGAGGCCACGATTCATCACGTGATGCCATCCGCCCGGGTCGTCGATTCGGAGTGGTCGAGCCATGTCGACGAACGTACGCCCAGGGTGTGACGGAGTTCGATGTACCGATTGGTGTCTGACACCAATCGGTACATCAGGCGGGGGTGCCGAACTGGCGGTCGCCGGCGTCGCCGAGGCCGGGGACGATGAAGGCGTCGTCGTTCAGGTGATCGTCGATCGCCGCGGTGAAGAGCCGGATCGGCAGGTCTTCGGCGTCGAGTGCCGCGATGCCCTCCGGGGCAGCCAACGCACACACGACGGTGATCGGTGCTGGTGCATCGCGTTCGAGGAGTAGTCGGATCGTGTGGATCAACGAACCGCCGGTCGCCAGCATCGGGTCGAGCACGAGCACGGGACGACCGGCGAGCGACTCCGGCAGCTTGTTGACGTACGGCTCGGGCTGATGGGTCGTTTCGTTGCGGGCCATGCCGATGAAGCCGATGTCGGCGTTCGGGAGCAGGTCCTGCGCCGGGCCGACGAAGCCCAGGCCGGCTCGGAGGATCGGCACGACCACCGGCTGCACGGCGATGCGTACCGCACGCGCCGTGGTCAACGGTGTCTCGACCGTACCTTCGACGGTGGGCAGCGATCTGGTCGCTTCGGCGATCAGCAGGCCACCGATGCGCTCGAGGTTCTGGCGGAACAGAGCATTGGGCGTGTCGCGGTCGCGGATCTGGGCCAAGGCATCGGTGCACACCGGGTGATCGACCAGCGTCGTCTCGACAGCCATGTCAGGCAGCCCCGAGCGAGAGTTCGGACTTCAAGATCGAGTACCGGGGCTTGATCACGCCGTTGATCAACTTCAGCCGCTCGGGGAACGGAGCGAACGCCGACTTCATCGCGTTGACCGTGAGCCACTCGAAGTCGTCGAGTCCCCACCCGAACGCCTCGTGGAGCTTCTGCATCTCCTTGGTCATCGACGTGTTGCTCATCAGGCGATTGTCCGTGTTGACCGTGACCCGGAATCGGAGTCGTCGCAGCATCCCGATCGGGTGATCGGCGATCGACGGGACGACGCCGGTGTTGACGTTCGACGTCGGGCACAACTCGAGCGGGATACGCCGATCACGGATGTAGGTGGCCAGACGGCCCAGCTTCTCCGAGCCGAGACCGTTGCCGGGGTCGATGTCGTCGACGATCCGGACGCCGTGGCCCAGTCGTTCGGCTCCGCAGAACTGCACCGCTTCCCAGATCGACGGCAGCCCGAACGCCTCGCCGGCGTGGATGGTCGAGTGGAAGTTCTCACGGTTGACGTACTGGAACGCATCGAGGTGACGCGACGGCGGATACCCGGCTTCGGCGCCGGCGATGTCGAAGCCGACCACGCCGGCGTCACGGAACCGGACCGCCAGCTCGGCGATCTCGAGCGAACGGGCAGCGGTGCGCATCGCCGACACGATCGCGTAGATGGTCAGGTCGGTGTCGGCCGACCCGCGCCGGAAGCCGTCGAGCACCGCCTCCATCACCTCGTCGAGCGTCAGGCCCTTCTCGGTGCTGAGCTCGGGGGCGAAGCGGACCTCGGCGTAAACGACACCGTCCGCGGCCAGATCCTGCGCGCACTCGTACGCGACCCGCTCGATCGCGTCGCGGTCCTGCATCACCCCGACGGTGTGGGCGAACGTCTCGAGGTACAGGACCAGGTCGTTTCGCTTGGCGCCCCGGTTGAACCAGGTGGCGAGGTCGTCGACGTCGGTGGTCGGCAGGTCCTTGTAGCCGAACTCCTGCGCGAGTTCGATCACGGTCTGCGGACGGACGCCACCATCGAGGTGGTCGTGGAGCAGCGCCTTGGGTGCTCGGTGGATCAGATCGGCCAGAGACATGGATCCACGCTACCGAGTCGGGATCGGTCAGCCGAGCGGTCCGTCTGCGAACGTGACGCCCAGCGGGAACGTCGACAGTAGCCTCGGCGTCCATGGAGCTGACCGTTCTGGGCAACACCGTTCGTCATCCGATCGAACACGTGGAGGTGTTCGCAGCGCCACCGCATCTCGCCAGCGTCACGTTCCGAACCGACGAACTCAGTTCGATGTGTCCCGTGACCGAGCAGCCCGACCTGTCGGCGGTGACGATCGAGTACGAGCCCAGGGAGTGGTGCGTCGAGTCGAAGAGCCTGAAGCTCTACCTCTGGGGGTTTCGCGACCGCGCGGTGTTCGCCGAAGCACTGGCATCGGAGATTGCCCAGGAGATCATGCATTCGGCGCAGCCGGCACGTGTGGTCGTGAAGCTCACACAGCGCCCGCGAGGTGGGATCGAGGTCGAGGCAGCCGCCGAACTCGTTCGCACTCCCTGACGCGGTCGGGCGTCACGACGAGGGCCGGTGCGCGACCGGTCACTTCGACGGGGTGTACGGCTGACCCTCTGCTGCCGGTGCGACAGCCCGGCCCAGTGCCCCGGCGACGACGATCAGCGTCACGAAGAACGGGAGGCTCTGGAAGAACTCGCTCGGAATCGCGAAATCGCCGATCTGCACGTTGAGGAACTGCAGGCGCGAACCGAGCGCCCGGGCGAAGCCGAACAGCAGCGCGCCACCGAAGGCGCCGAAGGGTGTCCACTTTCCGAAGATCATGGCGGCGAGCGCGATGAAGCCGGCCGAGTTCGTCATGTTGTCCTCGAACCCCGACTGCGCCTCCATGGAGAACCAGGCGCCGGCGAGTCCGGCGATCAATCCTCCGAGGATCACCGACTGGTAGCGGGTGAGAATCACCCGAATTCCCAGCGTTTCTGCGGCATGCGGGTTCTCACCGCACGAGCGGACCCGGAGCCCCCAGGGCGTCCGGTACATCACCAACCAGGTCAGGAACACGATCGCATACATGGCGAAGTGCAGCGGTCCACCGGTGAACAGTGTGTCGCCCACGATCGGGATGCTCGACAGCAGCGGGATGCCGATCTCCGACGTGGCGACGCCCTTGCTGTTGCCGCTGGGAACGATGACCTCTGAGCGCAGGAAGCCCGTCAGCCCGAGCGCGAACAGGTTGATGACCACACCCGCGATGATCTGATTGATCTGGTACTTGATCGACAGCACGGCGAGCAGCGAGGCGAGGAGCCCACCGGTCAGCATGGCGACGAGGATCGACAGCCACAGCCATGTCGCGCTGGTCGCAGAGCCCATCACGGCATAGGTCATGAATCCGACGCCGGCCGAGCCGAGCATCATCCCCTCGATGCCGATGTTCACGATGCCGACGTGCTCGGACCACAGCCCCGTCATCGCGCCGAGTGCGATGGGGGTGGCCAGCAGCAAGGACTCGTCGAACAGGTTCGTCACGTTCGTGCCAGGTGCGTCCGACAGGGCCAGCCCGAGGGCGAGGATGAGCGGGATCGCGAGGGCACCGGCGATGAGCTGAGTGATCAGCGAGAGCCGATCGAAGCGATGCGGGAGGAAGCTGAGTACGGCGGTGATGATGAAGAACACGCCGATCGCGGTGACCACCACGACCGGGTTGAAGCTCACCTGCAGCGGGTCGGGCGGGGGTTCGAAGGCGATCGACTTGGTCTCGCTCGAGAGGTTCGGCGCGATCGCGAAACCGAGCGCGAGCCCGATCAGGCCGAGCAGGCCGCCGACGATCTGACGGCGCCCGAGTCGCCGGGAGATGGCCAACTCCTCGTTGAGCCCGGTCCCGATGAGTCGGCCCGGAAGTGGTGCGCCCATCTCGTTGCTCATGTGCTGCTCCAGCCTGCCGAGCCGGTGGCAAGGCGGGTCGACCCATCGCCTTTCAGTCGGAACACCCATCTCACGATGGCGTCGGCGGCCACGAAGAGCAGGATCAGCGATTGGATGATGCGAACCACGTCGATCGAGACGTCCGCCTCCTGCTGCATCAGGGGAGCCCCTGCGAGCAGCGAACCCCACAGCAGCGCCGCGGGGATGATCGCCAGCGGGTTGGTACGCGCGAGCAGGGCGATCGCGATGCCGTCGAAACCGATGAACGCGAAGGTTCCCGGTTGGAAGAAGCCGTTCGTACCGGCGACCTCCGATGCGGCGGCGATCCCGGCGAATCCGCCGGACAGCACCATGGCGAGCACGATGATCCGGTTGACGCTGATCCCTGCGTACCGCGCGGCGTGAGGGTTGGTGCCGACGGTGATGACCTCGAATCCGAAGTTGGTGCGGCGGAGCACGTACCAGACGATGACACACAGCACGATCATGATCACGAGGCCGAGATGCAGCGTCGGTTCGCTGTCGAACAGCTCCGGCAGCCGGCCGCTTCCGGAGATCTCCTTCGTTCGCGGCACGCTGGCGGAGGTGTCACGCAGGATGAGCGGGTTGGTCGAGTTGATCAGCCAGCGGGTCATGAACAGGGCGATGCTGTTGAGCATGATCGTGCTGATCACCTCGTGAGCCCCCGTGCGAGCCCGAAGCACACCGGGGATGCCGCCCCAGAACGCACCGCCGAGGAAGCCGGCGGCGACGATGATCGGGATCGCGATGATGCCGGGAGCATCGAACACGAACGCCCAGGTTCCGACCCAGGCGGCGACGACTCCGCCCACCAGGAGCTGTCCTTCGGCACCGATGTTGAACAGTCCCGCCCGGAACGCGAACGCGAGCGCCAGCGCCGAGCCGATGAAGGGAACCGACCGGGCGATCGATCCGGCGACCCGTTCGGGCGTCCCGAACATGCCTCGCAACAGTGCCCAGTAGGCCTCGAACGGGTTGACACCGATGAGCGCGATGAGGACACCGCCGACGGCGAAGGCCAGGATCAGTGCGTACAGCGGGACCAGGACGGGCTGGAGGTCCCACCACTGGAACACCCACTTGCGCCCGTCGCGCCTCTGTTGGGGTTGTTCGCTCATCCGACGAGCTCCTCGGACTCGGGTGATGCGCCGGTTGCCATCAGGTATCCGAGCTGCTCACGAGTTGCGTTCTCGCCCTCGAACACACCGACGAGCCGGCCCCGGTACAAGACACCGATCCGGTCCGACAACGACAGGATCTCGTCGAGTTCGGCAGAGACGAGCAACACCCCGACACCCTTGTCGCGGAGTTCGATGATCTGCTTGTGGATGAACTCGATCGACCCGACGTCCAGCCCGCGTGTCGGTTGGGCCACGACGAGCAGCTTGACGTCGCGCGAGAGTTCGCGGGCGATGATGACCTTCTGCTGGTTGCCGCCCGAGAGGGTCTCGACCGGGACGTCGATCCCAGGCGTGCGGATGTCGAACTCCGAGACGAGGACGGCGGCCTCGTCGTCGATGGCCTTGACGTTCCGGATGCCTCGTCGGGAGAACCGCTTCTTGTAGTACCGGTTCAGCACCAGGTTGTCGGCGATGGTGTACGGGCCGACCAGGCCGTGCTTGTTGCGGTCTTCGGGGACGTGACTGACGCCGAGCTCGGTGATCTGACGCGGGGTCATCTTCGTCGTGTCGTTCCCGAGCATCTCGACGGATCCGCTGGCGACTCGCCGCATCCCCGTGACGGCCTCGACGAGCTCTCGCTGCCCGTTGCCTTCGACGCCGGCAACTCCGAAGATCTCCCCGGCGCGGACTTCGACGCCGAATCCGTTGACGGTCGTCACGCCCCGTTCGTCCTGAACGACGAGACCGTCGATCCTGAGCGCGACGTCGCCGGGGGCCGCTTGGCCCTTCTCGACCTGGAACACGACGTCGCGACCCACCATCAAGTTGGCGAGCGACTGCTGCGTTGCCGTGTTCGGGTCGGCGGTCCCGGCAACCTTGCCGTTGCGCAGGACGGTGATCCGGTCGGCGACCGCGAGCACCTCACGCAGCTTGTGCGTGATGAAGATGATCGACTTGCCCTGGTCGACGAGACTGCGGACGACCGCGAAGAACTCGTCGACCTCGCCGGGAGTGAGGACGGCCGTCGGCTCGTCGAGGATCAGGATGTCGGCCTCGCGGAACAGTGCCTTGATCAGTTCGACACGTTGCTGTTCGCCGACCGAGAGGTCGCCGACCTTGGCGTCGGGATCGACGCTCAGGCCGTAGCGCGTTTCGAGCTCCCGGATCCGCTTTCGGGCCTCCTTGACATCGATCAAGCCGTTCTTCGACAGCTCGTTGCCGAGGATCACGTTCTCGACGACGGTGAAGACGGGGATCAGCTGGAAGTGCTGGTGGACCATGCCGATCCCGTGATCGATGGCGTCGTTCACGCCGGTGAAGCTGACCTCCTCGCCACGAACCCGAATGGTGCCGGCGTCGGGCTGATACAGGCCGAACACCACGTTCATCAGCGTGCTCTTGCCGGCGCCGTTCTCGCCGAGCAGGCAATGGATCTCGCCCTGATTGAGCGTCAGGTTGACATCTTCGTTGGCGATCACCCCCGGAAACGTCTTGGTGACACCACTCACCTCGAGGACCGGACCGTTCGCCTGAATGGCCTCACCCTCGCCGCCGGCGTCGGTCATTGGCCCGCCCCCTCACGCTGCTGCACGATCGGGAGCCTAGAACATCGCGGCGGTTCGAGCCGTCCTGCTCGCTTCGAAACGCGAACGGGCCCGACCCCCAGAGAGGGTCGGGCCCGATCCGTGCTCGACGAGTGTCGAGCTCATTCAGTGGGGACGGGTCAGTCGCAGGCCGAGCCTTCGCCCAGCGGCAGACCGTCGATCCCACAGATACCGGTGGTGATGCTGCCGTCGGCCAAACCGACTCGAGCTGCCTCGACCGCTGCTGTCACCTCGGCTGGGATGTCGGCGTCGTGGGGTTCTGCGTAGGTGATGAGGTCGTTCGCAGCCGTGCCGACGACGAGACCGCCTTCGAAGGTGTCCTGGATCGAGTCAGCGATCAGACGGAAGGTGGCGATGTCGACTCGCTTGACCGCTGAGCTGGCGAGGTACTCCGAACCCGGAGCGCTGCCGCTCGCGAAGGTGGTGAAGTACTCGTCCTGGTCGACGCCGATCGCCCACACGCCGGCTTCGGCCGCCGCGGCGATACCACCGGAGCCGGTCTGGCCTCCGGCGCCGAAGATCACATCGGCGCCTTCCCCGATGAACTGGGCGGCATCCGACGCGCCCTTGGCGATGTCGGTGAAGCTCTCGTTGTAGATCGACAGCACCCGGATGTCGGGGTTCACCGACTGGGCGCCGGCCGTGTAGCCGTTGACGAACTTGACGACGGGCGGGACGTCTTCCCGTCCGGCGACGACACCGATGACGCCGGTCTCGCTCAACGAGGCGGCGAGGACACCAGCGATGAAGCCGCTCTCGTCTTCGTTGAAGACGACGCCGGCCATGTTGTCGGGGTACTCCTCGAGGAACTGGTCGATCCCGATGAAGTCGACATCGGGATTGGCGACCGCGGCCTCCTCGGTGTCGGTGGTGATGAGGAAGCCGACCGTGACGAGGGTGTTCGGGTCGTTCTCGAGTGACGTCGCGATGTTGGCCGCGTAGTCGGCCTCGGAGACGGTCTCGATGAAGCTGGTGTTCTGGATGCCGAAGCACTCGGCTGCGGCGATCATGCCCTCGTAGGCGAACTGGTTGAACGTGCCGTCGTCGACCTTGCCGATGTCGGTCACGAGGTTGACCCGGAAGTCTTCCGGGGCCTGCAGACCGTCGTAGCTCGCGCACTCGGCATCGAGCGTCAGGAATGCGACGTCTTCACCGTCGCCTCCCTCGGTCGTGGCCTCGGTGCCCTCGGTGGTCGCTTCGGTGCTGTCTGGCGCGTCGGTGGACTCACTTCCCGAGTCGTCGTCGCTCCCGCATGCTGCTAGGCCGAGTGCGGCGATCACGCCGACGGCGAGCAGCTTCTTGCTCTTGATCATGTTCTCCCCTTCAGGATGAATTGGTCTGGTTCATGATGCGAGCCGACGCGGTGCGCCGGTCGTGTTCACGCCCCAACAAGCTACCCGGTGGTAACGGCCTGTGATGCGAACCCCGTCTTGGTCATCGAACGGGCACGGCCTCGTCGTTGCCGATGCACGGCCTGCCGCCATCGGCGAGGTCGTCGACCGTATCCTGGGAGGTCCGTGTCCTCGTCTTCGTCCACCCGCCGCCGCAGCAGCCGGCGCTATGCGATTCGACGCCTGGGCGCCCTCGTCGTCGTGGTGCTGTTGGGCTTCGGCGTGTTCCGGGGTGTGGGGGCCCTGCTCTCGGGCGGCGATGACGGTGTCGCCGACGCCAACGGAACGGGCGAGCCTGATCCGGTGGGTGATGGAGCCGAGCCCGTCGGTGGTTCGATCGTGCTCGATGCATCCGATGACGTCGAGTCCGGCGAGTCCGAGCCGGACGACACCGAGCCGGTCAACACCGGCCCGGCGACCCCGGAGAACCCCGCGACGGTGTTCATCGTCGGCGACAGCGATGCGGGCACGTTCGGTCCGTACCTGCAGACGCTGCTCGACGGCACCGGCGTCGTGGAGACCCAGCTCGACTACAAGGTGTCCTCCGGTCTCGCCCGCCCCGACTTCTTCGACTGGCCGGCCGAGATCGACACCAAACTGCCCGAGGTGAACCCCGACATCGTCGTGGCGACCTTCGGTGGCAACGACGCCCAGGGCCTCGCCGTCGAGAGCGGCGAGTTCATCATCGGGGATCCGGTAGCGAACGAAGCCGAGTGGTCCGAGGAGTACCAGCGGCGGGTGGGTGCCGTGATGGACCAGTTGTTGGAGGGTGGCCGCACGCTGGTCTGGGTCGGGATCCCGAACGACGACAACCCCGAGGTCACGGAGCGGATGGCGATCCAGGACCAGGCGGCCAAAGCGGCGGCGGCCGAGCGGCCGGAGGTGATCTTCATCGACACCTGGACGCGGTTCTCCGGGCGCGACGGGGGCTGGGCCGAGTTCGTGATCGATCCTCGCGACGGGGAGGGCAAGGACGTTCGCGCCGACGACGGGTTCCACCTGAACACCACCGGCGCCGAGATCCTCGCGATCGACATCGCCCAGGCCATTCGCGACACCCTCCGCGCCCAGGGTTCGGCCATCTGAGCACCGCCGCGGTCCGGCCCGTGCAGTGATCGCTACTGCTGTTGACCGCGGGCCTGGATGGACACGCGTCTCGCAGCCACGGCGTCGGGGCTGAAGCTGGTGCGACGCCAGGCCCTGCTGTCGCGCGACTCGATCTCCCAGTGGTCGTCGTCGGACGAGATCTGGGCGTAGGTCGAGCGGATCTGGCGCACGCCCGGTTGATCGTTGCCGATGATGTCGAGCGCCAGTCGTCTGGTGAACGGCATCAGCTCGTCGTGCGCGACGACATGGTTGACCAGCCCGAACGCCAGCGCCTCGTCGGCGAGCATGAAGTTGCCGGTGAAGCTCATCTCTCGCGCCCGCCGGATGCCGATCGCCTGCGGCAGGAGCACGGTGAGGCCCCACCCGGGCATGACGCCGACCCGCGAGTGGGTGTCGCCGAACTTGGCGTGCTCGCTCGCCACGAGGAAGTCGCAGTTGAGCGCGTACTCGAGCCCGCCGGTGACCGCGACGCCGTTGACCGCACCGATCAAGGGCTTGGTCAACGTCGGGAAGGGACCGCGCACGCCGTAGCGGTTCGGGCTGCCGTCGGCGCCCGATCCGCCGGCGAGGTTGCTGCCGTCGGTACCGAGCTCCTTCAGGTCGAGCCCGGCGGTGAATGCCGGGTCGGTGCCGGTCAGGATGATCACGTCGACGTCGTCGTCGCTCTCGGCGTCGAGCATCAGCTGCGGGATCCGCGCCAGCATCTCGCTCGTCAGCGCATTGCGCGCCTCGGGCCGATTGATCGTGACCGTCGCAATCCGCTCGGACACCTCGTACAGCACGTCGGATTCAGCCATCGCAGGAGTCTCCCACCGGTCTCCTGCCGGCCCCGAATCCAAGAGTTCCCGGGAGTGGGTGAGCGCCGGTCAGTCGGCGTCGTCGGCGGGGTGGAACTCGAGCGGGAGGTCGCCGAGTTTCACCAGCGTCGACGCGATCCAGCCGCCGAGCGCCCCGAAGTGCTCGTCGAGCAGGGTGCTGGTGCCGTCGGCCACGGTCTCCTCGGCGAGTTCGTACAGACCCTCGTAGGTGATCTCGGCGGCATATTCGGTGCGGAGGTCGAGCGGGTCGACGTCGGTGTCGGGATGTGATGTCTCCGACGTCAGGCCGGCCCGTTCGAGGCGGTCGTCTCCGACGAGCGGGCTCTGCTCGGGCACCGTCGTGTAGAGCACCGACGGGTCGGCGGGCTCGGAGAGCCGTTGGATGCGCAGCACGATCTCCATCTCGATCGCGGGTCGCTTCTCGAGTTCCTCCTCGACGTACCACTGTCGGTAGGCCGCCTGGCTCCACGCAGGCCAGTCGAAGGTGATGTGGGCGACGACCCGTGGCGGTTCGCCCTCGCCGGGCAGTCCGTAGCTGGTCTCCCATGTCAGATCACCGAGCAGCACATCGCTCTGGAAGTGCTCCTCGAACGCCTGTCGCTCGAGGAAGGCGGCTTCGAAGGCGTCGCGGAGCGCGCTGATGGCATCGGTGAAGACGTGGTCGAGCATGTGCGACACGAAGGCTAACCCGCTGCGACCGCGGTGGCGTCGGGCGCCTCGTGGCACACTGGCGCGCATGGCTGGAACCGAATCGTTCGTGCTCACCGACGTGTCCGACGGCGTCGCGACGCTGACCTTGAACAACCCCGACGAGCGCAACACCCTGACCGCGCCGATGGTGGCCCAGATCCTCGAGGCGATGGACTCGTTCGAAGCCGACGAATCGGTCGGTGCGCTGGTCGTGACCGGCACCCCGCCGGCCTTCTGCGCCGGCGCGAACCTCGGCAATCTCGCCGAGGCGACCGGTGAGAGCCTCGGCACGATCTACGAGGGCTTCTTGCGCATCGCCCGCAGCCCGCTCCCGACGCTGGCCGCGGTCAACGGAGCCGCCGTCGGCGCCGGTATGAACCTTGCGCTCGGTTGCGACGTCCGCATCGTCGCCGACTCCGCGAAGCTCGACACCCGCTTCCTGCAACTGGGCATCCACCCGGGCGGTGGGCACACCTGGATGCTTCGCCGCATCGTCGGCCCGCAAGCGGCGATGGCCACCGTCGTGTTCGGCCAGGTCCTCGACGGCAAGGAAGCCGAACGCATCGGCCTCGCGTATCGGTCGGTGCCCGCCGAGTCGCTGCTGGAGGTCTGCCACGAGTTTGCTGCGAAGGCGGCCGGCGCACCTCGCGAGCTGGCGATCGTCACCAAGCAGACGATCCAGGCAATGGCGGACGTCGACGACCATCCCGCCGCCGTCGCCCGGGAACTGGAACCGCAGCTCTGGAGCACCAAGCAGCCCTGGTTCGCCGAGCGCCTCGCCGCGCTCCAGGCGCGCATCTCGAAGAAGTAGCGCGTCAACGTCGGTCGCGTTCCAACGTGGCCAACGCCGATCTCGCTCGTTCGAAACACTCGTCGTCGTCGACCCAAGCGGGGTCGAATGCCGCACGGTCGAGCTCGTCGGCCACCGTGAGCGCCGTGGCGCGGCGGCCGTGGTCGATGATCGCCGCTGCGATCTGCGGGTTGGTCGCCGCCACCATCCTCCCGGGGACGGGGCCGGGGGGGACCGTCGGGTCGGCGAGTCGGGTGAAGCGGTCCTGGAGGAGACCCCACCGTCCGCGTCGGCGGCGGTAGCGGGCCAGTGCGACCAGCCGGACCGACAGCAGCACCCCGGCGGCGGCGATCAGTACCAGCGCGATCTCGATGCGGTACGACGCGATCGACGAGGCCGTCGCCGCGATCAGGTCGCCGCCGATCGTCTCGCCGCCGGCGTCGGCCGCGAGCGGCACGTCGGCCGTCGGGTCGAAGGGCTGCCAGCCGGTCTGGGGGAACCACACTTCGACCCAGGCATGGGCGTCGCTGGCACGGACGTTCCACACCCCCGACACCCGATCGCGCTCGCCGGGCACGTAGCCGGTGACCAGCCGGGCCGGAACCCCCTGGCTGCGCAGCATGATCGTGAGCGTCGAGGCGATCTGCTCGCAGAAGCCGAGTTGCGACTCGAACAGGAAGTCGTCGACGGCGTCTGCCCCATCCGCGGGAACCGGGGCGTCGAGGTCGTATTCCGTGTTGGCGCCGAGCCAGGCCTCGTAGGCCAGGATCGTGTCGTAGGTCGACTCACCGGGAGTGCGCAGCGACGTCGCGAGGTCGATCGTCCGCTGGGTCGTCGATTCCGGGAGCTCGAGAAACGGGTCGATCTCCGCGCCGCCGGCCATGTCACGGAATCCGCCGAAGAACTCGCCGAGGTCGCCCTGCGCGCGCAGGATCTCGGCATCCACCTGTACCCGCTCGGAGATCACCGTGTAGACCGATCCCGCCGTCAGGGTCACGTCGGATCGCAGTGCACCGTCGGGCCGGGTCCACAACGATCCGTCGAAGATCACCTGGACGGGTCGCGCCGCGGCGAACACCACGTTCGGGAGATCCTGTTCGATGAAATAGGTCTGGACGAGTTCGCGGGTCGGCACCGACGCTCCGAGTGCATCGCCCACGGTGGGCTGGACGTCGATCACGGGACCCGGTCGTTCCCGTCCGAGTTCCGGGGAGACCGTCCATGTCCGACCGTCGAAGTCGGTGAACGTCTGGCCGCGCCAGAACGCTGGTTCGGGTGCGCGGACTCGCATCACGATCTCGTCGCCCAGATCGCCGCGCACGCTCGTGTCGAGCTGCTCGGTGAATCCGGGGTACCCGGCGACGCCGCCGAGCAGTCCCCGGCTGGGTGCAGAGTCGTCGGTGCTGCTCGACGAGGTCGAGCCGTCAGGGGCGGCGAGCCCGCCACGGGAGCCGACGGTCGGCGCGTTGGCCGAGAGCGCCGGCAGGCCGAGGCGGGCGGGGCCGTCGGGAACCGGCACCAAGCTCAAGACAGCGAGCGTGGCGACGCCCATGGCGACGATCGACAGGGCCCAGCGGCTGGTCACGCGGACGGAGCCGACGGATGGACGGCGAGGTGCGGCGACGACGATGTCACCGCCGCGTGGCCGGTGCGAGGTGGCGACCATCGCGACGACGAACGGGACGCCCCACGCTCCCAGCCACCAGCCGAGCGCCCCGTCGATGCGGAGCCCGGCGGCGTAGCAGGCGAGGACGAACGTGATCGCAAGGTGCACGCGGAGGGTCCGGCGATCGACCGTCTCGAATCCGTGCAACACGACGAGCAGCATCAGCACGTTGGGGAGGGGTCCACGCAGCGCGGCGAGCAGCCCATCGACGTCGACGGCCTGCGCAGCGATCACCACGAGAGCGACCACGATCGCCCCGACGATCGCGACCTGCATGACCAGAGGTCGCTTGCCGCCTCGACGGGCAACCCACAGCGAGACGGCAGCGGCGACGACCACCGAGACGAGCACGAGGCCCAACAGCGCAGCCGATCCTCCGAGTGCGCCGATCAGCATTCCCATGCTGGCGAACGCGGCGGCCGCAGCGGCCCACCGCGCGACGCCGGTGATCGTGGTGGCTGTCTCGATCGGTGCCGGCCGCAGTGAGATCTGACGGTGCAGGAATCCGACTCGCTCGCCGGACCGATCGCTGGGGTCGATCCGAGCGTCAGCGTCGAGGTGTGTTTGCGCTGCGATCGCCGCCCACCGTGCCGCAGCGTCGGCGTCCGGCACGGCGTGGGTGTTTCCGTCGCTGGTACGAACCACCACGTCGTGTCCCAGTCGCCGCCCCTCGTCGAGGGTGAAGCGAAGTCGACCGGGATCGGATCCATCGAGGTCGACCAGCCATCGCTCGTCGGTGGCTGTCAGTCGATCGTGCACGATCAGCTCGTCGGTGCGAAGTGACGAGGCCCAATGCACCGAGTTCGTCGAGTCGCCCTGGCGCCACGGTCGCACGCCGTCGATCTCGCCGCCGTGGTTGCCGCGCCGTGCGGTCACCGAGCCATCCGACGTCGACGAGACCGACTCGACATCGGCCAGCGGGCCCCGTGCGATCGGAGCGATGTGCAGTGGATCGATCGCGATCGTCGTCGTCCGCTTCCACCAGACGAGGCCGGCCGGCCCGGCGACGTCGACGCGCACCTTCAATTCGGTGAGAACTCCCGGGTGCTCGCAACGAAGCCAGACGGCGGTGGCCCCGGCCGTGGTCGGTGCGTCCTGACTGGGTGATGTCCGGGTGCTGATGACCGTCCCATCGAGCTGTTCGCATGTGACCCTTCGGTGATCGATCGATCGGTGGCCGGTCGAGGTCTCGACGGTCACGAGCAGCTCGACGAGTTCGCCGGCGTCGGCCACCGGGGGAGCGACCACCGACCGGACAAGCACCCCACGCGCCACCCACCATCCGGCGACGATCTCGAACCCCATCGCCACGATCGCAGCGGCCAACAGCAGGATCACGGCGGTCGCCCCGGTCAGGCGGGCGATCGCGGCGCTGGCGACCCATGCACCGAGCAGCGTTCCGGTACCGGGTGACCAACCGGCCGGTCGCGCCCGTCGCGCTGCGGCCGGGTTCGGTCCGGGCGTGGCAACGTTGCGAGTCGGCATCAGATCGTCGGCGGGGCGACCCCGGCAAGACAGTCCGCAACCAGTTCCCGTCCGACGTCGACACTCACGTGGGTGCCTGCGACACGGTGCGCGAGCGCAGGTCCGGCCGCGCGCACGATGTCGTCGGGGGTGAGAAACGTCCGACCCGCCATCGCAGCGAAGGCGCGAGCCAACGCCACGACGGCGACGCCGCCACGGGTCGACGCTCCCACACGGATCGCCGGATGCTCTCGGGTGGCGTGGAGCAGCCGGACCACGTAGCCGCCGACTGCATCGCTGATCTGGACCTCGGCGACGGCGCTGCGTGCCGCGATGAGATCGGCGAGGGTCACGATCGGGTCGACCGCGTCGAGCATCGCTCGACCTCGGCGGCCGGTGAGCACGTCGAGTTCGGCGGCGGCTGGCGCTCGTCCTGGCGTGACGACGGCGCGGAATCGGTCGAGCGAACCGTCGCCGAGACCGTAGGTGCCCGCGATGTCGATCGGGTTCTGGGTCGCGACGATCATGAATGGGTCGGGAAGCAGGTGAACCACGCCGTCGACGGTCACCGTCGCTTCCTCGGCGAGTTCCAGCAGCGCCGACTGTGTTCGCGGCGTTGCCCGGTTCAACTCGTCGAACACGACGATGTTGGCGAACACCGGCCCCGGCCGGAACTTCATGCTGTCGGCGTCGAGCCGACCGCTGGGGACCATCGAGCCGGTGATGTCGCCGGGCAGCAGGTCGGACGTGCCCTGGATTCGGTGGAACGAGCCACCGACGCTGCGAGCGATCACCTGGGCCAGCAAGGTCTTGCCGACGCCTGGGATGTCCTCGATCAGGAGATGGCCGCCCGACAGCAGGGTGGCGACGGCCACTTCGGCCACGTCGTGCTTGCCGGCGATGACGTCGTCGATCGTGGCGACGAGCCGTGCGCCGAGTGCGGCGACACCGTTGCCGGGCGCGGCGGTTGACGCCGAGTCCGAGATGGAATCGGGCGCGTTCATGGTCGGCGGCGGCAGCGTGTCCACGACGGTGTATCGGCATCGACCGGGTCGGTCTTGACCCGGTCGGTCGACGACGGCTGCGGCGTTCCCGGAGCGAACGCGGTGGTGAACGAATCGCGCAGGATCGTTACACAAGACCCACGACAGCAGGCGCGAGCTGGACTAAGTTGGCAGAGGCAAGCACCGAAACCACCGTGGCACGGCCACGAAGCAGGAGGTAGCAATGAGCCAGCGTCACCGGTCCACCGAGACTGTGTTGCCACTCAAGCAGGAGGTGCGTGCCCACGCCCACAGCGAACGGCACCGCATCCACGTCGAGTTGCAGAGCGTCGCTCAGGACGTCAGTGCCGGTCTCGAACCCGAAGACGTGCACGAACCCGGGATGGCGTGGAAGCCGGTCGGCCACCACGACGCCGAGGTCGCCAAGAACAAGCTCGCGAAGCGCAATCGCACGAAGCGTCACTGGAAGACCAAGATGTGGAAGCGGCGCACCCAGCTGCGACGCGACCGGGCCGACCAGATGCGCCTGGCTCGGGAGAATTCCGGCCTGATCGGCTACTGACGTTGGGAACCGTTCCGGTCCCCGTCGGCCTCACACGAGGTCGCGGGGGCCGTGGAGCCAGGCCTCGACGAATTCGGCTCGGCGCTGGTTCCACTCCTCGACGGTGATCCCGTATCGGATGTGGTCCTCCCACGTCCCGTTGATTTCCAGGTAGCGCTGGGCGATGCCCTCGTCGCGGATGGCGAGCTTCTCCATGACCCGCCGGCTGCGCTCGTTGCGCGGCACGATGCAGATCTCCAGCCGATGCAGGGACAGCTGCTCGAATCCGAACTGCATCACGACGGCCACCGCCTCGGCGACATAGGCGTTGCCGGCGTGGCGCTGGTCGATCCAATAGCCGATCGTCCCCGACTGCATGGCTCCTCGCACGACGTTGTTGAGGTTGACCTCGCCGGCGACGTGTTGATCGACGAACAGCCCGAACTGGTAGGCGGTGCCCGCCCCGCGGTCGCGGTCGCGCTGCTGACAGCGCGCGGCGAAGGCACTGCGATCGGTGACGGGGTCGGGCTGCTGCAACGGCCGGCTCGGCTCCCACACCGTCAGCCAGTCGGCGTTGCGACGGCGGACCTCGCTCCACGTTCGGAAGTCGTTCGCGGCCAGCGGGCGCAGCATCACGCGCCGCCCGTAGAGCCGCACCGGTGACGCGGATCGAGATGGATGCCGCAATGCCATCAGCTGGTCTCCGCTGCTGTCGTCGA
This sequence comes from Ilumatobacteraceae bacterium, assembly GCA_963698435.1. Taxonomy (GTDB): domain Bacteria; phylum Actinomycetota; class Acidimicrobiia; order Acidimicrobiales; family Ilumatobacteraceae; genus Sva-07. Next base: position 613,707 of record CAVOQV010000018.1, read on the forward strand.
TCTCGGTGCATCGGTGGCGATCCGAACCGCACGCAGGTCGAGGCGTCGCATGATCCCCAGTATCACGCAACACGTGGCGACGATCGACTCGGCGTGGTCAACGTGGAGGCCGGGGTTGTGTCGGCGGTCGACGACGGGTTCCAGCGCAAGGGTGCGGAACACCTCGTCGGCGTCTGCACGCAGGAGTTCGTACCCGTCGGGGACGAGGTCGGTGCCGATCTCGACGCGGGCCATTGCATTCGCGTGTGGACCGGTCAGGACGACGGCCGGCGCTGTCGCGATCGTGGGCTGCTCGATGATCAGGTCGTCGAGATGGTCGTGGAGAAGCCCCAGGGCATTGGTGAGGTCAGCGGGTGGGGGAGGGTCGCCGCCTCGCAGCGGTCCAGCGAGCAGGGTGAGCGGCCCGACCGGCACGGTGTGGACGTCGCCACCTGCCTGGTGCACGATCAGTGCGCGATCGCGGATCTCGATCGTCAGGGTGCCCGGGGTCATGGCTGCTCGGCGGCGACCGCACAGTCGAGATGGTCGAGGGTCCATCGACCCACGGGGTCGTCGCCGCCCGCGAGCAGATACGCGAGATGAGCGTGCAGGCACTTGACGCCGACGCGGGTTCCGCCGACGCCGCCCGAGGGTCGGGGGCCGTGGTGGTCAGCGCTGATCGCGGTGTCACGCTCGGCGGCGTAGCGGGCGTGCAATGCCGTCAGTTCGTCGGGGTCGATCGCTGCTTCGGCGGCCTTGACCCCGCCAGCCGCTTCGAGGCGGCTCACCTGTCGGACCAGATCGGATCCGACGAGGTAGAACCGCGTGGGCATGGGCGTGCCGTCGTCGAGGAACGGTTCGTTGCAGACGACGAGCGGATCACCCGATTCGTCTCGGACAGCCACCTCGAACGCTCCAGCCGGCTCGCGCCCGAGCAGTTCGGCGACGCGAGCGCGGTCGTCCATCAGCCCCGTCGACGACGCACGAGGAGCAGCACCACCACGATGGCGATCAGGGCGGGAACGATGCGCTTGATCAGCGACGAGCCACCCACCTCCATCAGGTCGATCGGTTCGGTGGCGGGACCCTCGATCCTGCGAACCTGGGTCGGCGCAGCGACGCCGGCCTCGGTCGCCGGCGTCGCCTGGTCCGACCCGGGCGCCGGCGATGACGTGTCGGGTGTGGTGGCGCCGACGCCTTGTTCGTCGATCATCTCGTTGAGGTTGTCGGCGAACTGGGCCATCAGCTTCGAGCTGACATCGCCCATGATGCCGCGACCGAACTGGGCCACCTTGCCGGTGATGTGGAGGTCGGTCGTGACGGCCACGCGGGTGCTGGTGGGCGACAGGCTCTCGGCCTGCGCGGTGATCTCGGCGGAGGCGTTCCCCCGGCCGCCGGTGTCCCGTCCGACGCCTTTGAGCACGGCGCGGTAGTTCTCGTCGTCGCGCTCGAGGAAGTGCGCTTCTCCCTTGAACTGGCTGCTGATCGCTCCGAGCTTGACCTTGACCACACCACGGTAGGTGTCACCTTCGACCTCTTGGAGTTCGGCTCCGGGGAGGCATGGCGCGATGCGCTCGACGTCGGTGATCAGCGGCCACGCCTCCTCGATCGGACGGTTGACCGTGAATTCGTTGATCAGTTGCTCTGCCATCGGCGAAGGTCCTCTGTGGTGTCGATGTCGGCGGGTGAACCAGCGCACGCTACTTCACGAACGAGTTCCGGACGAACGCGCATGAGTGCCCGAGCTCCCTCGTCGCCGGTTGTCGGCAGCAGGTCCCACACCTCGGCGTCGAGCTTCACCGGGTTCGCCCGACGTTGGCCGTAGGTGGCGACAGCGATCGGACCCTTCGCCTCGGCCACGGCCCGCCAGGCCGACGGATCGACGAAGGGTTGGTCGCCGAGGCCGACGACGACGGCGGTCGCCCCGAGCGCTCGTGCGGCGTCGATCCCGGCACGCAGGGAGGTGATCTGGCCGTCACGCCACCTCGGGTTGTGATGGAGGGTGACGGCATCGGTGAGGTGCGGTGGCACGACGTCAGCGACCGCGCCGGTGACGACGACCACCGGGCCGATTCCTGCAGCCAGCGCGCTGTCGAGTGAACGTTCGATGACGGTGATTCCGCCATGTTCGGCGATCTTCGCGGACAATTTGTGAACATCGCCGTGGAATCGTGATCCGGCGCCGGCTGCGAGCATGACGACGACGCAGCCGTCGGGTATCACCCCAGCGTGCGAGCCAGATTCCGGCGTCGGCGTCGAGGGCATACCTGCAGTCTGGCCGACGACACCTCGCCATTTTGGTGACGGTTGCATGACGAAAACTTGACGTCCGCGGGTCAGTGTTGCGGTTTCGTGACGATATGTTGCTCGTTCGTCACGGCGAAGCGCCGTGTGGGAACCACCTCATGAGCGCATCAGACTTCACCTTCGCCCGACCGCACCTGCCCCGTGATCGCCAACGATCCACGTTGGGGTCCGCAGTCCGCGCCGCCCTGCTCGGCATCGCCGTCACGGCAGCGACGGTCGTCGGCACCCTTACGGTCGCCGACGACACCGCCTCCGCGGTTTCCGGGCCGCTGGCGACCAACGCCATGGCCCCGGTCGTCACGACGTCGGCCGCGCAGGCGCTCGAGAGCTTCGACCTGTGGACCGCCACGAACGACCCCGCCGCCTACCGTTCCTTCGTCTGGTTTCGCACCCAGACTGCTCAGTACGCCGCGAGCGAGCTGGGCTACCCGCAGGCGGACATGGTCGAAGCATGGGCAGCCACGCCGGTCGAACATCAGCGTGCCGTGCTCGCTGCGATGACGCAGGTGGGTGTGCCCTATCGCACCAACACGAGCCAGGAGGGCGTTGGGTTCGACTGTTCCGGACTGACCACCTACGCCTGGGCGCGGGCCGGGGTCCAGCTCACCCGTCAGTCGAGCGCGCAGATCCGAGAAGCGGCTCCGCTCGACCGCACGGTCGCGAAGGCGGGCGATCTCGTGCAGTATCCGGGTCACGTGATGATGTACCTCGGCGTCGGCGATGCCGTCATCCACTCGGTGATGAGCGGTCGCACCGTCGAGCTCGACACGATCAACACGCGCCGCGCCAATTCCGTTCGCTTCGGCGACCCGACGGTCTGAGGCCCGACCGCCGCTGAGCCGGCGGGGGAGTCATCGTGCGATGAGCGAGGTGGCCGGATCCGGCGGTTTCGCTCATCGGTGTGGTGTGGTTCGGTGTTGCGATGAGCGAGGTGGCCGGATCCGGCGGTTTCGCTCATCGGTGTGGTGTGGTTCATCGGTGAGCGTCGGCCTCGATCATTTGCGCTGTCGAGTGCGGTGAACCCCTAGGAGTGGATGGCTCCCTCGCCGTCTTTGAGGGAGGGGACGTTCCGGCCGGTGCGCCGGGCGATGATCTCGGCGCAGATCGACACAGCGGTCTCCTCGGGTGTCCGCGCTCCGATGTCGAGCCCGATCGGTGACATCAACCGGTCGAGTTGTTCGCTGGTGACACCGGCGTCGACGAGACGTTCGGTCCGCCGCTCGTGCGTCGAGCGGCTTCCCATCACCCCGATGTAGCCGACCCGGGTGGCGAGAGCGCCTCGGACTGCGGGCACGTCGAACTTCGGGTCGTGGGTCAGAATGCACACGGCGTCGCGGGGGCCGAGTTGACCACCGTGTTCGTCGAAGACCGGGGTGGGCCAGGTGACCTTGACCTCGTCGGCCATGGGGAACCGTCGCCGGGTGGCGAAGACCTCGCGGGCGTCGCACACCACGACGCGGTAGCCGAGCACCTTGGCGACCCGGGCGAGGGCCGCCGTGAAGTCGACGGCTCCGAAGATCCACATCTGCGGAGGCGGCGCGTGCGATTCCACGAAGACCCGAACGGTGGGCTGGTCGATCAGGTCCTCTGGCGTGGTCTGTCCGAGCGGTCCGTAGTTGCGGACGCCGGATTGGGCCGCTTCCAGTTCGGCGAGGGCGTCACGGGCGACCACCCTGTCGAGTTCGGGGTGACCGAGCGTCCCCAGGGGCGGGCGGTCGGGCTCGACGATCAACTTGGCGCCGACGTTCGGTCCGTCGATCACGGTCGCCAGCGCGACAGGGCTCTCGGCTCGCAGCAGCGCCGCATACCGCTCGAACAGAGAGCTGTCATCGGATGCGGTCACCAGTCGAGTTCCTCGATGTACAGGTGGATCGTGCCGCCGCAGGTGAGGCCGACGGCGAACGCTTCGTCGTCGGAGTAGCCGAAGGTGATCACGCCGGGCTCGCGTTCGCCGGCGAGGATCGACAATGCCTCGGCGACGACGGCGCCTTCGACGCAACCACCGCTGACGCTGCCGGCCACCTCGCCGTCATCGGTCACGGCCATTGCCGCGCCCGGGTCGCGCGGTCCTGAACCTTCGATGTCGACCACGCGTGCGAGTGCGATGCGGTGTCCGGCGCCTCGCCAGCGGTCGATGTCGTCGAGCAGATCGTGCATGTCAAGCTCCTCCATCCTCGCGCTCGGTCGACGGGTTGCACATCGCTGCGCTCACCCCTCGCCGATCACTCGGGTCAGTTCCTCCATGGCGGCCACCGAGTGACCCTCCACGAAACGGTCAACATAGGGCAGGGCCGCCGCCATTCCCCGTGCCAGCGGTGCGTAGCCGGGTGTCACCTTGAGCGGGTTGACCCAGACCAGTCGATGGGTGACGCGCTGGAGTCGTTCCATCTCGGCGCCGAGTTCGTCGGGATCGCCGCGGTCCCATCCGTCGGACAGGATCACGACGATCGAGTTGCGGGCGAGGCCCCGTACGCCCCACTGATCGTTGAACTGTCGCAGACCGCTGCCGAGCCGGGTGCCGCCGCTCCAGTCGCTGACGCGTTCGCCGGCGGCGCGCACGGCGATGTCGGGGTCGCGGCTCGTGAGTTCACCGCGTGATCCGGGTGAGTCGTGTGCCGAGCGTGAATGCCTCGACCTTCTGTCGGCCGGCGACCGCGGCATGGACGAATCGCAGGAGCGCCCGGGCGTACGGCTCCATCGATCCGCTCACGTCGAGCAGCAACACGAGTCGTCGCAACCGCGGTGTCGCTGCGAGGTGGTGGCGTTCGATCGGTTCGCCGCCGGCGCGGATGGCGGACCGGACGGTCCGGCGGATGTCGGGCATCGAGGTGCGCCGTGTCGTGGGGCCGCGCCGCAGCGAGGCGCGCGGAGCGCCGACCAGACGGAGATGGCTCATCAGCTCCTGTGCCTGGGCGAGTTCGTCGGGGGAGTAGTCGGCGAAGTCCTTGTGGCGCAGGATCTCCGTCGTGGAGAACCGCAGCTCGATCACCTCGTCGTCGGTGCGCTCGGTGTCGTCGTTGCCGTCGGTGGACTCGTCGTCGGTGTCGACGGCGATCGTGATCGACAACGGCTCGTCCACGTCGTCGACTCCACCGTCGGATCGACGTCCTTCGAAGAACACCGCGAACGCGCGGTCGTAGAGGGCGATGTCCTCCACCCGGCGCACGAGCGTGGAGCGGCCGACCCAGTAGGTGGTGTCCCGGTCGTCGAGCCCGGTGGCGCAGAGGGCGGCGGCGAACGTGTGGGTGCAGCTGGTCGGCACGCTCAGGCCCAGACCGCGCAGGATCTGGGTGAACGCGACGGCGATGTCGGCGGGCGTTGCTGCCGCGTGGCCAGATGCAGCCGGACCCGCTGGAGTTGCCGGCCCCACTGCGACGTTGCCCGGTCCGGTCACGCGTCGTCGATGGTGAGCTGGCCGGGAGCCTCGCGGTGGGCTCGTCCGGCGGCGATTGCCTGCTGCACGAGATCGGCGACGCCATGCTGCTCGACGCGCTGGTTGTCCTCGCGGTATTTCACGACGGTGCCGAGTGTGTTGGCCACCACGTGCTGGTCGAGTTGCGTTGCGCCGAGTCGACCGAGCGCCGTTGCCCAGTCGATGGTCTCGGCGACACCCGGCGGCTTGTACAGCGACAGGCCGCGCAGGGCCTCGACGGCGCCGGCGACCTGACGGGCGAGCTCGACATCGATCTCCGGGACGCGGAGCTTGACGATCGCCACCTCTCGGTCGAACCCGGGATGCTCGACCCAGTGGTACAGGCAGCGGCGTTTGAGCGCGTCGTGGACGTCGCGGGTTCGATTCGAGGTGAGGATCACGATCGGGGGCCGGTCGGCGCGGAAGACACCGACCTCGGGGATGGTGATCTGGAAGTCGGAGAGCACTTCGAGCAGGTACGCCTCGAACTCGTCGTCGGCGCGGTCGATCTCGTCGATCAGCAAGACGGGCGGCGGACCCTCGACGGGTTCGATCGCTCGCAACAGTGCCCGTTTGATCAGAAATCGCTCGCCGTAGAGCTCGGCCTCGAGTTCGTCGGCGGTGCGGGTCGTCGACTCACCGGTCGCCTCGGTCGCACGCAGGTGCAGCAGCTGGCGGGCGTAGTCCCAGTCGTACACCGCCTGCGACACGTCGATGCCTTCGTAGCACTGCAACCGGATCAGCTGGCCGCCGGTCGCTGCTGCCAGTGTCTTGGCCAACTCGGTCTTGCCGACCCCTGCCTCACCCTCGAGCAGCAGCGGACGATGCAGCGTCATCGCGAGGAACACCGCCGTCGAGATCCCGTCGTCGGGGAGGTAGCCGTGGCGTGAAAGCGCACCGGCGACGGTGTCGGGAGTCATCGCCATGACGCTACCGGAGGGCCACCTGTGACGTCCGCTCCGTCGCTCAGGGCGCAAACCCGGGCATCATGTGCCGGTGGGTGGCGACACTGGCGAGCGCGATGATCCCGGCGGGTCGGTCGACGGGACCTTCGACATCGCCGTCCACACCTCGGGGATCCGGTCGGTGCAGGCGCGCATCGACGGTGGCGCCAGGATCGCGCTCGAGCGCGAGCCCCGCACGGGCGACTGGGTCGGCCATGTCCCGACGGGGTCCCGCTACGTGGTGGCGGCCGACGGCGATCGTTTGGCGCTCGATCCGCGGGCGACCGAGGTCTGGTTCCCTCCGGGACACTCACGCGATGCCAACAAACCCAACGGCGGTGTCCGTCCCGACGACTTTCCTCGTGCGGTCGCAGCTCCGTGGCCGGCCCCGCGTCCGCAGCGCCACACGAGTCGGCCATTGGTGGTCTACGAGGCCCACGTGCGTGGTCTCACGGCCCGCAGGAGCCGTCCGGACGCGGGGTCCTACCGTGCGGCGATCGACGAACTCCCGCGTCTCGCCGACCTCGGGGTCTCGGTGCTCGAACTGTTGCCGGTCCATCAGTACGACCCTGACGAAGGCAACTACTGGGGATACATGCCTCTCGTGTTCGGCGCCGTCCATCGCCAGTACGCGGCCGGCGACCGGCCCGCCGAGGAGCTCGCAGACCTGGTATCGGCAGCGCACGATCACGACATCGAGGTGTGGCTCGACGTGGTGTTCAACCACACCACCGAGGCCGACCATTCGGGTCCCGACTACTCGCTGCGGATTCTCGACGAGCGCGAGTACTACGTGGTGCGGCCCGACGGGACGTACCTCGACGATGCCGGCACCGGCAACGTGATCGACGCGCACTCGCCGCAGTCCCGCCGCCTCGTCATGGAAGCCCTCGATCGGTTCGCCGACCTCGGCGTCGACGGATTCCGATTCGACCTGGCGGCGGTGCTCGCCCGTGATGCCGACTTCGTGCGTGCCATCGGCGACTGGGGTGAGCGACGAGGTGTGCGCTTGATCGCCGAGCCGTGGGACATGGCGCGCTACCTGCTCGGCCCCGACTTCCCCGATCAACGATGGATGCAGTGGAACGGCGAGTTCCGCGACGATCTCCGTGGGTTCCTGCGCGGCGAGCCCGGCATGGTGCCGGTCGTGGTGCAGCGCCTGGCAGGGAGCCCCGACCTCTTCACCTCCCCGATGTGTTCGTTGAACTTCCTGACGGCTCATGACGGCTTCACGATGTACGACCTCGTCGCATACGACCATCGTCACAACGAGGCCAACGGGTGGGACAACACCGACGGCCATCATCACAACCGGTCGTGGAACTGCGGGTGGGAGGGCGATGTCGGCGTCCCCGACGAGGTGATGGTGCTGCGTCGCCGTCAGCTGCGCAACGCGGTGTGTCTGCTGCTGCTCAGCCACGGCGTCCCGATGTTCGTCGCGGGTGATGAGTTCGCGCGCACGCAGGGCGGCAACAACAACGCCTACAACCAGGACAATGCGACGTCGTGGCTCGACTGGGAACGTGCGACGGATTGGGCCGACCACGAACGGTTCGTTCGCGATGTCATCGCCGTCCGCGCCGCACACCCCGTGCTGTGGGACCCGGAGCGGTGGGGGAGCCGATTGGAGGCCTTCGGCGCCGTCGGTGGGCCCGACCTCGGGTACGAGTCCCGGTCGATCGCCTGGGCGGTCGACGGTCTGTACGTGATGGCCAACATGTGGTGGGAGCCCGTCGAGTTCACCGTTCAGGTGCCCGGCGAGTGGCGCATCATCATCGACACGAGCACCGACGGTGACACCGTCGTCCAGTGGGCATCCGCCGCTTCGGCAGGCGAGCACATCGCCGTTGGCGCCCGCTCGATCGTCGTTCTCGCCAAGGAGGATCGCACAGTGCTTCTCGGTGCGCCTGCCACGGGGTGCACGTGACGTCCGGGGCCAGACCCCGGACGTGACCGTCACGAGTCGAAGCCGAGGCCCATGCGGTCGAGGGTGCGCAGCCAGGCGTTGCGCTTGCCGGTCTTGTCTTCGCGGTCGAGCGACCAGCGGGTCGCCTGGATGCCGATGAACCGGAAGGGCTCGGGTGGGAACGGCAACGGCTTGTCCTTGACGAAGTCGGTCTGCGTGGCGATCGACTTCCGCCCGGCCAACAGCTCGAGCATCGTCGATGCGGCGAACCTCGTCGCGGCCACACCGAGGCCGGTGTAGCCGACCGCGTAGACCACCCGGTTCGACATCGCAGTGCCGAAGAAGACCGAGAACCGCGTGCTCGTGTCGATCGCTCCGCCCCAGGCATGGGAGAAATGGACGTCGTCGAGCTGCGGGAACGTCTCGAAGAAGTGCCCCGACAGCTTGGCCCAGGTCTCCGGGCGACTCTCCTGCTCGGTCGACACCTTCGAACCCCAGAAGTAGATCGCGTCGTATCCTCCCCAGAGGATCCGGTTGTCGGACGTCAGGCGGTAGTAGTGGAACTGGTTGGTGATGTCGGAGAGGCCCTGCCGGTGGGACCAACCGATCCGGCCGAGTTGTTCGCTCGACAGCGGCTCGGTCACCATGCAGTAGTCGTACACCGGCACCATGTATTGGGCGATCCGCTTCAACAGCGGCTTGTCGGCGTTGGTGCCGAGCACGGCATTGGCGCACCGGATGGTGCCGAGTGGGGTGACGATGGCGATCCCACGGCCGTCCTTGTCGATCGACGTGGCCTTGGTGTGCTCGTAGATCCGCACGCCGAGTTCCTCGGCGACTCGTTTCAACTCCCACGCCAGTTTGGCGGGGTCGACCAATGCTGCTCGGCCCATCCGGTAGAGCCCGCCGGTGTACGTCGGTGAGTTGACCTCGGCGCGCATCGCGTCCTGATCGAGCCACCGGACCTTTTGACCCATCGACCGCAGCACGTCGTGTTCCTCGCGGAGGTCGTCGAGATACGACGGTGGATGGTTGACATGGGCGACGTCGATCACGCCGTTGCGTTCGTAGTCGCAGTCCATCGAATACCGCTCGATGGCCTCTTCGATCTCGTTGAGGTTGCGCAGCCCGAGCTCTTCGAGCGTGTCGATCTCGTCGGCGTGGCGGTCCATGCCGTTGGCGACGCCGTGGGTGAGCGAGGCCTCCATGAACCCACCGTTGCGGCCGCTGGCTGCACCACCGACTTCGCCCTTGTCGATGAGCACGACGTCGCGTGACGGGTCGCGCTCCTTGGCGATCACTGCGGTCCACAGGCCCGTGTAGCCGCCACCGACGATGCACAGGTCGCAGTGTTCGTCGCGCACCAGTGTCGGGTTCGAGTCGGGGATGTCGGCGCTCTCGAGCCAGAACGGATAGGGCTCCGCATCGGCGATCGCGTCGAGGGCTCGTTGGTCGTACGGAACGTCGCCGTTACCGGATTGGTCGCTCATGGTCTCACTGCCGTGATCGTACCGCTCGGTGAGGTTCGGTCGCTGCCCTCGTCGAGAGGTCTCGCCAACGGATCGTTTCCCGTCGTCGAGACGCCGTACGGTGATGGGATGGACTTGGGGATCAGCGGCCGCCGCGCCGCAGTTGCGGCGGCGACGTCAGGACTGGGACTTGCGTCGGCGGTCGCGCTCGCGGCCGAGGGTGTCCACGTCGCGATCTGCGGTCGTGACCCCGATCGGCTCGCCGTCGCGGCGGCGACGGTCGGACATGGCTGCGTCCCGATCGTGGCCGACGTGTCGACCCCGGACGGGGCGGAGGGTTTCGTCGCCGACGCGGCCGACGCGCTCGGCGCCGTCGACATCCTGGTGCCGAACGCCGGCGGGCCACCCCCGGGGACGTTCGCCTCGACGCCGGTCGATGCCTATCCCGCAGCGCTCGATCTGAACCTGATGTCGATCGTCGCGATGTGCAAGGCCGCGGTCCCGGCGATGCAGGAACGACGCTGGGGACGAGTGGTGGCGATCACGTCGCTGTCGGTCCGTCAGCCGATCGCCCAGCTCATCTTGTCGAACACCGCCCGCGCAGGCGCGACCGGCTTCCTCAAGACGCTCGCGCTCGAGGTCGCCGACGACGGGGTGACGGTCAACAGCGTGCAACCCGGTCTGCACCGGACCCCCCGGGTCACCGACCTCTACAGCGAGCAACAGCAGGCGTCGATGCGGATGGGTGACGCTGCCGACTTCGGGCAGGTCGTGGCGTTCCTGTGCGGCGAACCGGCCAAGTTCACCACGGGCGTGCAGCTCCACGTCGACGGTGGCGGCTACCTCGGACTGCTCTGAACCGGCGGTGCGACGGCACCTCCTGCGCGTTCAGGCAGCGTCCTGGGGGTTCGAGGCGAGGTATCCGGCTGCGGCGATCGGTGTGGTCTCCGAGTAGCCGACCGGCAGCCGCACGGTGCCGGCCGAGGTTCCGAAGAACACCTGGAACGCGTGGTAGCCGGGGTACAACTCGGGCTCGTCGCGCAGGCTCTCGGCGTATGCGGTGACCACGGCGACGTACCCGTCGTTCGGGTTGTACTGGTACAGCGCCGAGGCCAATGTAGGAGTGCACTCCCCTCGGCCTCGGGAGTCGAAGGCTCATATCCGGTCGCCCCAGGGGTCGAGCAGTACACGCCCGACCCAGCCGGGGGGCTGGCCGGGTTGGACGAGCCAGATGACTCCGCACCAGTCCTAAACGAAGCAAAACGGTGCGTGGGGTTTCGCGTGACGGATGTCGTCTTCGCTGTCCGGCAGCCCGGACCTGTCGCCATCCGGGGCCCAGGCAATCCCCAGGATCGTTGAACAGATTCCGGAAGAGGCAACTATCACGATCACAGGTCACACGGACAACATCCCAATCGCCATGGGCAACCAACGGTTGTCAGAGCTCCGGGCCGAGGCGGTCGCCGACGCTCTCCGGCCCCTGCTCACCCCCAAGCAGAAGATCGCCAGCATCAACGGAGTGGGTGACAGCGAGCCGATCGGCGACAACGCCACGGACCAGGGCCGCCAGGCAAACCGCCGCGGTCCAGGTCCTCGTCAATTGCGACCGATAGCAGTGACGCAGCGCTGACTGCACAGCGCTGCGGGACTCTCTTTGGACGCCAACTGCCTTGCCACCAGGTAGCAACGGAAGGGAGGGAGCAGCAGGAGGTCGAACTCACCCAGCAAATTCGGCTCAACCGACGCAAGACCGCAAACGAAAGGAAACACAATGGCAAAGACCCGACTCAACCGGAAAGGCAAGCCGGTACCGGCAACGGCCCGAGCCCGACAGGAACAGAACCGGCGGAGCTCGAAGAAGTTCGGCTCTTCTCGCAGCCACGTCAAGAAGGGTCTCGACACAGGCGGGAAGCGAGGCAGGTAGCCGCCAGCGCGTCCGCGGGGACCCGATGGGTCCCCGCGGACTGAACGTTTGACGGTGCGCTGCGGTCCTTAGTCGCGCGACGACCCTCGGCCATCGTCGCCACATCTCGAGAGGACGTCGTCGCCGAGACCGGACGCTCCGACCTTCCCCTCCAAGATATGGAGCGCTTTGACGACGAGTTCCGAATCTGCTCGAGCGGGATGAGCGATATCGCCCGGGCGCATGCCTCCAGCAGCCCCTGCTCGCTACCGATATGCTGGTGGTCAGTTCTGGAGGGCCGGTGGCTCCACTTGGTGGCCTTGCGGTGTCCTTCGCTTCACGCCCCCCGAGTGGGAAACGTCTCGAGCATAACCCCGGCGACGGCAACCAGCGTCCCGACCGCTGCACTGAGCGAAGTGGAACGCCTGAACCTCGAGAGCGGCCACTGCCGCCGTCGAGGTCCATCAGAGGGAAGCTGCGGAGTTCACCCTGCCTGACGCCGGCGCCTGCGGGACTCGCGTTCGTAGAGCTCGATGGTCTCGGGGTCGAGGAAGCTGGATGCGTCGGGGCCTTCGTCAGCGTCGACGACTGCCAGCAGCTCCGAATAGACGGCCTCAAAGGCGACCTGGTTGCCCTCGGCGGCTGCTGCTCGCATGAGGTTGCGGTAACACTCCTCGCACGCTCCGGTGGCAACGAGCCCTTTTCTGGCGGCCCAGGTCGCCTCGGCAGGATCGTCGTTGGCGAGGGCGTGTTGAGCGAGGCGGTGCGCGGCGTTGTCAATGGCGACGATGGTGTGGGTGATGATCCCGTCGGTGTGTGCCCAGATGTAGGCGTTGCCTGCTCCGGTGAATGGCGTTCCTTCGACTAGTTCGAGCGCGGCCCGCAACTGGTGCGCTTCGTCGGCGCCTGACGTTCGGTCGGCTTGGCGTATGTGTCCGGTGAACTTCTCGATGTCGCTCTGGAGGTGGGGGCTGATCCGGTAGATCCCGTCGGCGACGTAGGGAAGGTAGGGCTCGCCGTCGGGGCCGAGTCCGAGCGTGGTGCGGGCACGGTAGGTGTGTCGGTTGAGCCGTTGGTAGTCGGGTCGTTGTTCCGGCCACAGTGCTTCCATCAGGGTGTCGGCTTCGACGCCACCGCGGTGGAAGGTGAGGTAGGCGACGAGTTCGGTGCATCTGCGGAGCGCGAAGCGGCCGTCGATCCCCTCGACCCTCAGGGTGCCGAGCACCTTCATCTCGGGGACTTGGGCCGGGAGCTCCTCGCCGGCCGTCTCTTCCTCTGCGAACAGTGTCGGTTCGATGGTTTCCTCGATCGATGCGGGAACGTCGTCGAAGGCTTCGTTGAGCAGGAGCGGGTCGGTGGTGAGTTCGGGTGGTAGGCCGTCGAGGTCTTTGGCGGCGGTGACGAGGTCGGCCACCGCGGTTTGTTCGGTCGGGGTGAGGTTGCGGCGGGCGTACGTCTGGCCGAGTGGATCGACTCGCACGGTGTCGTCTTCGACGTGGAGTCGCCACCGGTCCCCGGTCGGGTAGCCGACGACTGCGGCGACGCCTCGACCGGCGTGGGCGGTGATGAGCAGTCTGTTCGCCTCGTCGGGGGCGTCGGCTGTGGGGTGGAAGACGATGATCGGGTCCCAGGTATCGCCGCCTACCGACGAGATCCGACCCTGCAGAGGCGATGGGGATGCGACCCGGGCCACGGCTGCAGCTTTGGCTTCGAGCGTGGGCAGGATCTCGCTCAGGTCGTCTACCGCATGTATGCGCTCGAGGTGGTTGAGGTCCGTCCCGAATCCGATGCAGATGATCTGGAGTTCGTCGGCGATGGAGCTGGCGGCGAGCTCGGTGGCCATCGTGTAGCAGGTGGCTGTGACGTCGTCGGGGTCACCGGTTATCTGGGTGGCTCCGAGGTATTCGAGGTCGAGGAGGAGCTGGGTGTGGTCTCCGTGTCCGACGGTGACGAGCGCCGGGTAGGGCGCAGGCACACCGTCGGCCCGCTCGCGGAGCCTGTCGATGTCGGTGTCGGTGGGAATGGTCCAGCTGCGTCCGTCGTCGTCGATGCGCCATCCGGGCGGTGGTTCTTGGTGTGGGGTCCACAAGAGCACCCGCAGTATGTCGGGGGTGAGGTGGACGCCGACGACTTGTGGTGGCGGGATGTGGGAGGCGATGACGTCTCGGGCCATGGCGCGCAGGGCGAGGTCGATGAACTCGGTGGCGGTGGGGGCGGCGGCACTTCGGATCATTGTCTCGGCTGCGGCGGCCTCCGAGGGCGGGGGTGTGGGGATGGTGCCGGGTCGGCGGTGCCTCAGCTGTGCCGTTCGGAGCCGGCGGAGGAGGGCGACGATCCCGGCTGCGAGGATTCCGAGGCCTGCGAGGGTGCTGGCGATGGGGAGCAGCTCGCCGGCGAGACTCCCGTCGTCTATGTCGTCGGCAGCGTCGGTTCCATCAGGCTGAGTGATTGGCTCGGGCGGCTCGTGGCTATTGGTGGGGTCGGTCGGAGTCGGCGTGTCGGCGTTCGGGGTGGGCAACGTGGTTGCGGATGGGAGATCGGGTGGAGGGGTGGTCGGGGCGGTTTCGGGCTTGTCTGGAGGTGAAGGTGCGGTTTCGGGCGGGGCGGGGACTTCGAGGCCGGTGTCGGGTTCGGCGGGGTTGTGGGGGTCGTTGGGGATGGCCGGCAGGAGGAATCTCTGGCCGGGGTGGATGAGATTCGGGTCGTGAGGTGGCGCAAGCCGGTCCCGGTTGACATCGACGAGGGTGTTCCAGTAGCGGGTGGTTTCGGTGGTGGTGGGGGTTCGATCCCATGCGTCAGAAAGGGCCGTCTCAGCGATGCTCCAGAAGCTGTCACCCGCTTCGACGGTGGCCTCGGCGACTCCCTGCTCCTGATCGTGATCCAACACCGTTGGCTCGGCTGACTCGGCCTGGGAGTCGGTGGGGATGGGGGGCAGTTCGAATCGTTGGTCCGGGTAGATGAGGTCGGGGTCGTACGGTGGTGCCAGGTGCTGTCGATTGGTGTCGACGAGGCGCCGCCAATACTCGGATGTTTCGGACTCGGTGGGTGGACGCCCCCACGCGGTTGTGAGGGTGGTCTCGGCAATCGTCCAGAAGTTGTCTCCTGGTTCCACGGTGACCACGCTTGCGGCCTCATTCGTATCGTCTTCGTTGGGTGTGCTTGCGTCGTTTGGCAGGACGAGCAGCCAGCCGGGGGTGAGATCATTTGTGGTCTCGGTGAAGCTGTGGCCGTCGGGCATGGTCCGTCCTTCATTGAGTGCCCGGATCTCCTTCCATCGTCGACCGTCTCCGAGGGTGGTCTCGGCGATGCTCCATAGCGTGTCGTGGCGCATCACCTGGTATGTGGGTTGGTGAGATTCGGCCTTGTGCGGTTGGGTGGACTCCGCCCATCCGGGCCTCGATGGCTCTTGACCCAGGTCCACAGCCGGATAGTTAGACGCCAGAGTGAACTCGGCTGGAAGCGGAGTCGCCGTGGCTGGGACCACGCGGAGCGGACCGAGGGTGGCGGCGGCGAGTGTGATGGCAGCGACGAGCTGAGCGACCGCTGGCTGCAGTCCTGGTAGGACGGGTAGGCGGCGGGCGGTTCTGCCTCGGACAGCAGCGATGACCTCCGACGCCAGGGCGACGACGAGTTGGGCCCAGACGATCCAGACGACCACGGCCAGGGCGTTGATGAGGAGTTGAGGGTCGATCCCGCTGCGGAAAGCGAGCTGGATCTGGTCGAGGGTTGGAAGGCTGGTGGGCAGTGGCCATCCCACATATGCGACCAAACCGGTGGGAACTCCAATCACGAACAGCAAGCTGATGAGGAGGGCTCCGACGCCACGGATCATGTTGTTCAGGTGTCGCATCATGGCTCCTGGGTGATGGCGGCTGCGGTCTCGGTGGCGGTAACGGTGATTGGTCCGGTGGGAAGCAGGACGGGATCGACGGTGAGCTCGACGGTGACGGTGATGGTGTCGCCGATCACAGTGATCTCAGTGGCGGTGTGCCCGAGGGATGTCAGGTATTGGTCGACTCGGTCGGCTGCATCGGCGGGAAGGAGGGTGAGGTCGCCGGTGGTGCGGAGGGTGTCGAGGTCGACGGCTTGGGCGCCCGTGCGGGCAGCGTTGTCGGCCAATTGGCTCGCCTCTCGCAGGGCGTTGACCTTGCGGCCACCGTCGATGGCGAGCCCTGCAGCCATGAGGAGGGCGAGGGCGATGACTGCCAGGAAAGTGGAGACCGCTCCGCGCTCATTCATGGGCTGCTCCCGGCGTTGGCCCGGTACGTGTCGATGACCTCGATCGCGGTGGCAGTGAAGGTCCGGTTGCCGGGGACGGCCAGCATGGCGATGTCGGCGAATGCGGCCTCGACAGCTGACGGTGACGGCGACTTGACCGCCGGCAGCGAAGTCGGAGGTGTCGACGGACACGTCGAGGTTCCGGCATGCCACCGCGCCTTCTGCGATGTTGGCGGCAGCCGTGTTGGTGCCCGCCTCGAGGGCGGCTTGTGGGGTGGCGACGAGGGAGGCGGCTCGGGCGGCTTCGTGGGCGGCGTTGGCGACATCGCCTTCGGCCTGGGCGACCCGCCCGGCGAACACGACCAGGAGCATGAACCCGATCAGCACAGGGGTGAGCACGGCCAGCTCGGTGGAGACTGCTCCTCGCTGGTCACGGTGGATGCGGGTCATCGGTCTGGCTCCGGGATGAATCGTTCGATCGGACCAGCTGCGCGGGCGGTGACCTGCCAGTCGAATCCGGGGAGGAGTCGGGGCGCTCGCCCCGTCACCTCGACGCTGACGGTCTCGGTGGTGCGGGTGACGGTCACCTGTGGTTCGGTGATGTTGCCGGCGGCGTCGAGGAACCATTCGGCGGCTCGGATCCCGTCTTCCTCGGTGGCGGTGACGACCTGGGCGGCGTCGACTGCCTCTCGGGCAGCGGCATCGGCGATCTGATCGGCGTGCCACCACAACGCCACCTGAAACGGCACGAGTATCAGCATGATCAGCACCGGCATGATCACAGCCAGCTCGGTGGACGTGAGGCCGTCCTCGGCCTTTCGTCGTCTCTTCGCCACTTTCACGACCTCTCCCCCATGGCCTTTCAGGGGGTGGGTACGTTGTCGGGGATGGCCTCGGCGTTGGATCGCATCTTGGCGATCAAGATGATCCCGGCGGCGACGGCGATGGTGACGAGGACTCCGGTGAGGACGGCTGCCTCGGTTGACATCGCTCCCCTCTCGTCGCGGACCTGGACTCCGAGTCTGCTGAGGCCGACTTCGATCAGCAGGCGGGTGTAGTCGATGTAGGCGGTCATATCAGTTGCTCCTTCCAATAGCGGATGATCAGGTTGTGTCGAGGCATGTGGTTTCCTTTCGCCGGTGTCATGGGACTGTCCCCGGCGTGGAGATCGCTTGGACGACGCCGAAGCCGATGAAGAGGATCATGCCGACGACCAAGGTGACGACCGGCAGGAGCATCTTCTCGGTGGCGGCTTCGGCTTGGGCTTCGATGGCGGCGGTCTGACTGGCGCGCATCGAATCCGCTTTGGCGGCGAGAGACGCCCGGATGCGGGCTCCCTGATCGCCAGCCAGATGGGCCGATGCGGCGAGTTCGCGGAGCTCGTCGACGCCGAGTTCGGTTCCGAGATCGTCGAAGACCTCCCACGGGGTGCGGTTGGTGAGGCGGGCCTTGCGCAAGGCTGATCGGATCTCGGTGAACGCCCACCCATCTCCGAGGTCGGCGGAGGTTTGGAGGGCGGTCTCGAGTCCTCCCCCACCGGCCAGGATGATGGTGACGAGGTCCAGGTAGGCGGATAGGGAGTGGCGGAAGTCGCGGCGGCGACGTTCGATCCGCTCCGACAACCCGAGATCCGGCCACACGAAGCCGAAGATGCCCAACCCGACCGCCAGAACCGCCACCCACCCGGTCGGCACCGTCACTCCCCCGGCGGCGAGGATGGCGGCGAAACCTAGGGGGAGGAAGAACCCGGCGAGTCCGCCGAGCATCTTCTCGTAGGCATGGACTTCGACTGGCTTGCCGAGAGCCCGGAGACGCTGGCGGAGCCCTCCGAGATCGACCAGTCCGGTGGCCTCGAACAAGCTGATTGTTGCCCGACCGATCCGGTTGCTCATCCTCGTCGTCGACGTCGTCTCTGACTCGACGAGGGCTCGGCGTGGCCGACCCAGATCCGCCAACGCCCGCTCGAGTGGCACGGGTCGAGGGAACACCGCCCGCACGGCCAGGAAGACACCGAGCCCGATCCCGGCGCCGGCGACCATCACCGCCAGCGCCGTCATCGGACCTGGTCCTGAGGTGAGATGTGGCGGAGGGTGAAGCGCTCCGGCGCTTCGAGTTGGCTGTAGTGGTGAAGCATCACCCCGGCGCCGAAGAACACGGCCATCACCACCACCAGCCAGCCCTGGCCGGCGGCAGTGTCGTACGGCTCGAGCAGGTGCCGGGCGAACACGAAGAGGAAGACGACGGTGGCGGTGGTGGTGGCGACCGCGATCCGGGCGGAGGTGCGGATCCGTGCTCGGCCGATCTCGATGCGGGTGCGCATGCGAACGTCTCCCCGGATGGCCTCGGCCAGGCGAGCCAGCAGCCCGCCAAGGTCCCGTGCTTCGAGGCGGGCGGCAGCAGCCAGGGCGGCGACGATCAGGTCGGCGGACGAGTGGTTCAGGTCAGTAGCGAGGCCGTCGAGGGCGGCTTCGAGTGGCTGATGCCGGAGCCGGTGGGCGAACGTCTCGAGTTGGGGTTTGATGGCGGCAGGCGCCACGGCTGCGGTTTGGATGAGTGACTCCTCCAGACCCGAGGCTCCGGCCATGGTGTCGCGAATCATGTCTGCCCAGGTGGCGATGGCGTCGGCGGTAGCCGTCTCCTGGCCACGGCGAGCGGTGCCGCCCAATGCTGCCGGGCCTACCAGCATTCCGAGCTGCGGTGCCGAGTCCGGCTACCGGCCAACCGGTCACCAACCCGACGACCACGCCTGCGAGGAGTGCCGCGGCAAGCCACACGGCGGCACGTTCCGGCGGCACCGCTTCGGGGACCAGGCGCCGGGCGGTCGGGCAGCAACCCGGACACCCCGCAATGCGGTGATCCCCAGCCAGATTCCGAAACCGGCGAGAGCTCCGACGGCGGCGACGAGGACAACCTGCATGCTCACCACCCTCCCGTTAGGCCGGTCAGGCACGCGGCGTCGAAACCGGCATCGACCAGACGGGCGAGGGTGTCGTTGCGGATGGTCGGTCCCGGCGC
>CAVOQV010000019.1:0-8970 GCA_963698435.1 Ilumatobacteraceae bacterium
CGTCGCGGCGTTCGTTGCCGAGGACGATCAGCGACAGGTTGCGGACACGATCGCCGAGGTCAACCTCGACGACCAGGCGCCCGTCGTGCAGCTGGTCGGCAAGATCGTCGGCCAGGCGCTGCGTGACCGCAGCTCGGACATCCACATCGAACCGCTCGACGACCGGTTGCGCATCCGCTTCCGCGTCGACGGTCACCTGATCGAGGCCTTCTCGCTGCCGCTGTCGGCGCACAACGCTCTGATCAGCCGGCTCAAGATCATGTCGGAGATGAACATCGTCGAGAAACGGGCGCCGCAGGACGGTCAGTTCTCCACGAAGGTCGACGGTCGCGAGATCGACGTCCGTGTGGCATCGGTGGCCACCGTGTTCGGCGAGAAGATCGTCATGCGAATCCTCGACAAGTCGAAGTCCATGGTCGGCCTGTCGGAGCTCGGCATGCCGAAGGAGACGTACAACACGTACTCGAAGCTCGTGCACGCACCCTTCGGCATGGTGATCTGCGCCGGCCCGACCGGCGCCGGCAAGACCACGACGCTGTACGCAACGCTGCTCGAGATCAACTCGACCGGCAAGAACGTGACCACCGTGGAGGATCCCGTCGAGTACGTCTTCCCGGGCATCAACCAGGTGCAGACCAATGCCAAGGCAGGCCTGACGTTCGCCACCGGTCTCAAGGCCCTTCTGCGGCAGGACCCCGACACGATCCTCGTCGGCGAGATCCGCGACGCCGACACCGCCCGCATCGCCATCCAGTCGGCCCTCACCGGCCACTTCGTGCTGTCGTCGCTGCACGGCACCGACGCCGTCGCCGCGCTGCACCGCTTGCTCGACATGGGAATCGAGGCCTTCCTCGTCGCCTCAGCAATCGTCGGCGTGGTCTCCCAGCGCCTGCTGCGCAAGATGTGCGAGAACTGCAAGGAGCCCTACACGCCCGGCGCCGAGGAACTCGCCGTGTTCCGCCAGCACTCCGGCGGCAGCGACAAGACCGTCTTCTACCAGGGCAAGGGCTGCAGCTACTGCTCCAACACCGGCTACCGCGACCGCATCGGCGTGTACGAGCTGCTCCGTATCACCCCGGAGATCCGCCGCCTGATCGTCGGTTGGGCGACCACGGAGGAGCTGCGGCGTCTGGCAGTCGCTCAAGGTATGCGCACGATGCTCCGAGAAGCAATGCAGATGGTCGAAGACGACGTCACGACCGTCCCCGAAGTCGTCCGAACCCTGTTCGCCCACTGAGTACCGAGAGACACGGAGCAGATCAATGCCCAAGTTCGCCTATGCCGCAGTCGACCCCACTGGCGCCCCCGTCGAGGGGGTGACCAAGGCCGACACCATCGGTGCCGCGCGTGCCCTGTTGGTCGAACAGAACCTGTTCCCGACCAAGATCGAGGAACGCCGCGGGATGCTCGACTTCGAGCTCACCCAGGAGAAGGTGAAGAAGAAGGAGCTGATGCACTTCACGCGTCAGCTCGCCGTGTTCGTCAAGGCCGGCATCCCGATCACCGACGCGCTGATCACCATCGGCGACGAGACCGAGGACGTGGCACTGCGCCGCGCGCTCGGCAACCTCGTCGACGATCTCCGCAACGGTGGGTTGTTCTCAGCGGCTGCCGCCGGACACCCGGAGGTCTTCCCCGACTACTACGTCGGCATCCTCCAGTCAGCCGAGCTCACCGGTCAGCTCGACACCGCCCTCGAGAGCCTCTCGGACTACCTCGAGCGAGAGATCGACACCCGCGCCAAGGTGGTCTCGGCGCTGTCGTATCCGATGGTCGTCATGGTGATGGCGATGATCACGGTGCTGATCCTCGCCGGCTACGTGCTGCCGCAGTTCAAACCGCTGTTCGAGGAGCTCGGCGCCGAACTGCCGCTGGCGACGCGCTCGTTGCTGTTCGTGTCTCGCTTCTTCACCGATCTCTGGTTCATCACGGCAGGGTTCTTCGTGGCGATCGCCGCGATCTTCATCTTCATGTTCAAGCACCCGACCGGGCTCATCTGGAAGGACCGTCTGGTCCTGAAGATCCCGGTGATCAAGGGCATCGTCGACTACGCGATCCTCGAGCGGTTCTGCCGGATCCTCTCCGCGATGCTCGCCGCCGGTGTCCCCCTGCCAGAGGGTCTCAAGACCACGACCGACGCGACGAGCAACGTCGTCTACAAGGAGCGGCTCGAGATCGCCCGGGCGCAGATGCTCGAGGGCCAGGGCTTCGCCCAGCCACTGATCGACACCGAACTGTTCCCCGGTGCCGCGAAGCAGATGTTCAAGGTCGGCGAGGAGACCGGCACGCTCGACGCGCAGTTGCACGTGGCGAGCATCTATTTCGACCGTGAACTGGACAGCCGCATCAAGAAGTTCACCACGATGTTCGAGCCGTTGATGATCATCTTCGTCGGCGCCATCGTCGGCTTCGTCGCCGTGGCGCTCGTGTCGGCGATGTACGGCGTGCTCGGTGGCCTCAAGGAGACCGCCTGACCATGCTGGTCGTGGCGGGGTCAGCGAGCGAGGACGAGGTCGACGAAGTGCTGACCGACGAAGATCGCCACGATCGTGCCGAGGGCCAGGAACGGCCCGAACGGCACGGCGGTGCGACGCCCCGCGCGATTGCCGGCCATCATCGCCACGCCGACCACGGCGCCGGCGATGAAGCCGAAGAACAGTCCCGGCAGCACGATGCCCGGGTTCAGCCAGCCCAGGAACATGCCGAGCAGCGGAGCGAGACGCACGTCGCCGTCGCCCATGCCGCCCTTGCTGAAGTGGTAGATCAGCCACATCGCCACGAGTGCGATGAGCGCTCCGAGCGAGGCCATCCAGATGCGTTCGGGTTCGGCGATCACGACGGCGGCAATCGCCAGGGCGATCCCACCGAGGATCATGCCGGTGTAGGTGATCTCCCGCGGCAGCCGCTGCGTGCGCAGGTCGATCCAGGTCTGGGCCACGAGCGTGGCGCAGAGGATCCAGTAGGCCGGGATCACGGCGCGGGTGTCGTCGAAGCGGATCGCCATCAACACGAACAACGCTGCCGTGGTCAGCTCGAGCACGATCGGTTCGATGCCGATCTTCGCACCGCACTGTCGGCACTTGCCGCGCAGCGCGGCCCAGCTGAGCACCGGCACCAGGTCGAGTGGGCCGAGCCGGAGCCCACACGAACCGCAACGGCTCGGCGGTGCCACCACCGAGCCGCCCTGCGGCACCCGATCCACCACCACCGTCAGGAACGAGCCGATCACCAGCCCGGCGACGACGGCGAACACGATCAACAACGAAAAGCTCATCAAGTGTGGCCCTCCGTGGCCCGAGCGGGAGGTTAGCCAACCATGTCCAATCCAGATCCGATGCTCGAGATGCTTCTCAGGGCAACCGTCGACTCCGGGGCATCCGATCTCCACCTCACGGTGGGGCGGCCGGCCACGGCGCGTCGCGACGGCGTGCTCGTCTCGTTCGAGAACGTGCCGGTTCTTGCCTCCGACGAAGTCGACCGGATGGTCTACTCACTGCTCGACGACCGCAAGCTCGAAGAGTTGCGCCGCGACCGCCAGGTCGACTTCTCGTTCGGCCTCGCCGGGGTCGGACGCTTCCGTGCCAACGCCTTCCGCCAGCGCAACACCCTCGCTCTCGCGCTGCGTGTCGTGCCCTTCCGCGTCCGCACACTCGAGGAGCTCGGCGCTCCGGCCGCCTGCACCACGCTGCTCAACAAGCCGTACGGCATCGTGCTCGTGGTGGGTCCGACCGGTTCGGGCAAGTCGACCACGTTGGCGGCGATGATCGACCGGATCAACGACACCAAACCGGTCCACATCCTCACCATCGAAGACCCGGTCGAGTACCTCCACCACCACAAGGTGGCGATGGTCAACCAGCGTGAGGTCGGCACCGATGTCGAATCGTTCAACGACGGCCTCCGAAGTGCCCTGCGTGAGGATCCCGACGTGGTGCTCCTCGGCGAGATGCGAGATCTGGACTCGATTCAGATCTCGCTGTCGCTCGCCGAGACCGGCCACCTCGTGTTCGCCACCCTGCACACCAACGACGCCGCCCAGGCGCTCGACCGCATCATCGACGTGTTCCCCGGCGAGCGCCGCGACCAGATCCAGATCATGCTGGCCGGTGCGCTCCAGGGGGTCATCTCCCAGCGTCTGCTCCCCGCCGTCGGCGGCGGTCGCGTCGCCGGCTACGAGGTGATGGTCGCCAACGAGGCGATCCGCAACCTGGTCCGGGAGGGCAAGTCGCGCCAGATGCGCAACATGATCTCGACCGGTGCCGGCGAGGGCATGCAGACCATCGAGATGGACCTCGCCCGCCTCGTGGCGGCCGGGTTGATCACGATGGAGACGGCGATGGAGTCGAGCCAGTACCCCAAGGAGGTGCAGGCGCAGCTCGCCACGGCCCGAGCGCAGATGCATGCACATGCGACGATGTCGACCGGCCAGGCCGGCTCGTCCGGCTCGGGTACATACGCAGGCCAGGAGATGGCGCCTCCGCCACCTCCGGTGCCGTCGGCCAACGGTTCCTGAACCGCGCTGATTCGAGCATGGTCGCCAAGAGAGCTCCGTACAAGAACATCGCCGGAGTCACGCCCTGTCCCGGCCGGGTGGCTGGTGCTGCCGGCGCGCCTTGCGGGTGTCACGGTCGCGGCGGAGGAGGCCTTCGTGCTCCCGAACCTGTTCGAGGTGCTCGACTTCCGCCCGACGTTCGAGGCGGCGGCGATCAACGCCCCGATGGGTCTGTTCGACATGCCGTCGGGCCAGTACCGGCCCTGCGATCGTGAGGCGCGCGACTACGTCGGCTGGCCCCGGATGGTGGCGATCAACGGCACCCCGTGCCGCGAGGCGATCCGTTCGTCGAACGGTGAGGCGCGGGCGGATGGAGCCGTGGATGACCAAGCATGATCTGCGACGGCTTCGCTGGTTGCGTGAGGCCGAGCGGGAACTCCAGCCGTACCACTCGCGCAGTTTCTTCTCGGCGAACCCCGACGTGTCGTTCACGGTGATGAACTCCGACGTGCCGCTGAGCACGTCGCCGTATCACGAGGACGGTCGGCTCGAACGCCTCGAGCTGATCCGCCAGCGCCTCCCGGGCGTCGACGACGTGGTCACCCGCACGCCACCCGATGGCGCCGGCGGCGTGCACCTGTTGCAGGCGGCCGCGCTGCTCTTCACCGCTCGTCGCGCGTCGGGCCGTGCGATCAGCCGAATGCCGATCGACCCCACGTGGGACGAGACCGGCATGCGCATGGAAATCGTCCGCTGACCGCCGCCACGCCGCGCGAGCTGTCCAAGTGGGACAGCTCGCGCCGAGACTCGATCGACACCGGGCGGTTGCTTCGGGCGTTGAGTTCGGGCGCGCCCAGGTAGAGCGAGGACGTATCGCCGGGACGTATCGCCTGGATGTATCGCCGGAGCGGCCGGGTGTGGTGCGCTCAGCCCTCGAGGGAGAGGTCGGCGATCGGGCCGCTGAGCGGTGTGTGCACCGGGGTGGCGATCGGCGGGGCGAACGAGTCGGGCATCGGTGCTGCATCGGTCCCGACAACTTCGGCCTCGACGTCCTCGTCGGTGGTGACGCTGGCGTCGGAGGCGATGTCGGCCTGCTCGGTCGCCTCGGCGGCGGGTGCGCTCGATGCGACGCTCTCGAACATCAGGGTGATCGCGTCGGCGAGCGACTTCTGTCGATCCAGGCACTCCTCGAGCCCCTTGCGGAGCTGGGCGACGGAGTGTTCGACGGCGTCGAGGCGGGCGGCCACTTCCGGCGCCGATCCGGCCGGCGCCTGCCCGGTGAACGACGAGATGCGGTCGGCGCGCTCACGCTCGATGAGCGACGTCATGCGTTGCTCGGATCGCTCGGTGGCGGCCTTCGCCTCGGAGCGGGCGAGTTCCACCTGCTCCTGCGCGATCTGGGCGTAGGTGGCGAGCGAGGTGAACTGGCTGCTGATCTGCGCTTCGACCTGTTCGACGCGGTGCTGCAGCTCGTCGACCTCGACGGCCTTTGCCGTGGCGGCCTCGTCGCCGAAGAACCCGTCGATCGCGCTGGAGTCGAGTGTGTCGGTGTCGTCGTGTGGCTTGCCGAACATGCTGCAATCGTTCCTGTAAGAGGTGTGTGGGGTGTGCGAGATGCGCCGCCCGGAGCGTGCGCCTGTCCTTCTATCGGCGCGCCTTGCTCGGCTCTTGAGAGCGACCTGACGAGTTGTTGATCTTCGGGCAATTTTCGATTTTCTGCTCAAGATCGATCGGGGCCCGCCGAAGAACTCTGTGCGCAACGGGAGCTGGTTCTCACGGAGCGCATTCGTGAGACAACAGCTCCCCCGGGAGCACCAACCAAAGAGCGGAAGGAAACCATTCACATGGACAACAAGCAGGACAAGGGTTTCACCCTCGTGGAACTCCTCATCGTCATCGTCATCCTCGGCATTCTCGCCACCGTGACCGTGTTCGCCGTCCGCGGCATCACGTCGCAGGGCGAGGAGAACGCCTGTGCAGGTCGAGCTCCGGACCGTGGAGACGGCCATCGAGTCGTACTACGCCCAGAACAGCCAGACCGATCCGGCGGACGGCGACCTCGTGCCCGACTACCTGAAGGAAGAGCCGACGTACGTCGAGGTCGACTACACCACTTCGCCCCCGACGGTGTCGGCGATCGATGCGAGCGCTTGCGGCTGATCCGTCACTGACGAACTAGTCACACAATCGAGTGAAGGCCCCGCCCCCGGGCGGGGCCTTCGCCGTTTTCGTCGATCCACGGCTGAGTGCTCATGTCGGCAGGTTCGGGTGACGATGCAGTCTCCATGAGCATCGAGGCGCCTCCGCCCGCCGCGTCGCCGGCGACCGACACACGAGCCGATGCCCCGGGGCGACGGTGGCCGATCGTGCTGTCGGTCGGGTACGTGTGGGCCCGCTGCGCGCTGATCCTGGCGTCGACGCCGTTCCTCACACCGGACACCGCCAGCTACCGCAGTGGTCAGGGCACCCGGCCGCCGGCGAGTGCCGTACTGCTGTCGTCGCTCGGTGACTCGGGCTACGTGCTCGTCTCGGCACTGGTCTCGAGCGTCGGATTCCTCGCCCTGTGCTGGGCGCTCTGGGACTCCACGCACCGCCGGGCATCGACGGCGGCGGTCGCCGCCGTTGTGCTCGTGTCGTTGTTGCCGATCGTCGTCGTGTACGAGCACTGGCTGGTGCCCGACAGCCTGCTCGTGGGCTTGTCGCTGCTCCTGCTGTCGGTGGCGCTCCGGCTGCGCTCGGTGCCATGGGCGCCGTGGCTCGTGGTGGGGCTGTCGATCCTCGTCACGCTGGGCAAGGAGGTCGGCGTCGGGGTCGCCCTTCTTGTCGCGCTGGTCCTCGCTGGCCGTGGCGCCCTGCGGCTCGCCGTCGCGCTCGCGGTCGTGAGCGTCGCGGTCTTCGCCCTCCTGGTCCTGCCCGGATCGAGCCGCGAAGGCCGGGTGTTCGCACCGCAGCCGCTGTCGAGCGAACTCACGATGGAACGGGTCCGGGTGATCATCGCGAGCATGTCGTGGGCCGACGTGTCGGACGACCTCGCCGACGTCCGACGCGAATCGGAACGGTGCGGGATGACGCGCCCCAACTCCTCGCCGAGACGTTCGGGTTCACCGACAGCGCCGTGGACTTCTCGACCTGCCCCGAGCTCTGGGACGTCGTCGACGGGGTGTCCCAGCTCGACCTCCTCGTCGCCCACGTGACCGACCCGACGCACGTTCCGGGTGCGGTCGCCCGGGGCTTCGCCGCCGACATGGGGGCGATGGCCTACTGGAGCGGTTCTACTGTCGACGTCGGTCCGCTGCTCGCCGTCGATCGCCTGGCGGCGCTGGCGGTGGCGGCCGTACCGTTCGTCGCGCTCGCCGTGGCGCTCGCACGCCGACGGGGCCGGTGGCTCGCAGCGGTGGCGCTGGTGTCCACGGCACTGGCGTTCACCACGACCCTGCTCGATCCCAGCAGCCAGGAACGGCATGCGCTGCCGTTCAGGGTGGTGGCGTTCGCGCTCGCACTGGCTTCGCTGTTGCCGGCGCGAACGCTGGGCGAGGAGCAGGTGATCGTGGTCTCCGGAGACGTCGAGAGTCTGGCCGAGATGGACGCCGCCGCCGGCTGAGCGCGCCCGCCTTCCACGTTCCTGACCGAACCTTGTGGTCATCTTGATTCGTGTCGCACGTTGCGCGGCCGAAGACATTGACGTGAATGAAGTGGCCACCCCCGGGCGACGCGATCGCGGCTTCACGCTCGTGGAGATCATCGGTCGTGATCGTGATCCTCGGGGTCATCGCAACCGTCGTCGTGCTCAGCGTCCGTGGCGTCAGCGACCGAGGTGAGGAGAGCGCCTGTGCAGCCGATGCCCGGGTGCTCACCCAGGCCGCCGAGGTCTACATGGCCCAGCACCGCGTCAACGAGTTGCCGCCTTCGGGCGTGGGCATCGACCGATTCGAGGTGATGCTGGTCGATGCTGGTCTGCTGGCCGAGCCGTCGACGTTCCACGACCTGCAGGCTGACGGCACGCTGGTCAGCTCCGGCGAACCCTGCCCTTAGCCGGCCTCGCCAGGCCGAATCTGCAACAGGTCAGCTGACGGCGTACTGGGCGGCGAGTTCGAGGACGGTGTCCTCGGGGAACCCACCGATCCAGCCGGTGACGATCGTGCCATCGGCGGTCAGCAGGATCGCGGTCGGCTGCGCGGTGACCCCGAGTTCGATCCACGACTGGAACGACTCGTCCCACAGCATCGTGAACGTGGTGCCGTAGGTCTCGGCGAACGCCTCGGCTTCACCGAGGCTGTCCTGGGTGCCGAGACCGATCACGGTGACCTCGTCTGCGTGTGCTCGAGCAAACTGCTCGACGTCGGGCGCTTCGGTCCGACAGGAGGGTCAATACGGTGCATACATCCACAGCAGGATCGGCGTGTCCGCCGGCGCCAGGTTGCGCAGGTTGACCTTGTTGCCGAGCGTGATGTTGTCGACGACCACATCGGGAAGCTGGT
>CAVOQV010000020.1:0-272623 GCA_963698435.1 Ilumatobacteraceae bacterium
TCGAGTTCGTCGTCGCCGCCGTACCCGTTGTGGCGGGCGGCGATCGAGAAGCTCGCAGCGAGGCGTTTCACATCCCATTCCCACGGGCCCGGCAACGTCTCGTCGAAGTCGTTCAGGTCGAACACGAGACTCCGCTCCGGCGAGCCGTAGACACCGAAATTCGACAGGTGCGCGTCTCCACAGAGCTGCACGTGCAAGCCGGTCACCGGTGTCGTCGACAGATCCTGGGCCATCACCCGAGCGCCGCCGCGGTAGAAGGCGAACGGCGACTCCGACATCCGCTGATGGCGGATCGGTACCAGAAACTGCACCCGCGACTCGTTCTGTCCGGCGATCAGCTCGACCGGGTCCGGGCGATCCGGCGCCGGCGTCCACTGGCCGTGACGGCTGCGCGGCACCTCGTCGCGCCGCGCTCGTCCCTGGGCGCGTGCGGGCTCGTTGGACTGTTCGGCGTCGGTCAGGGTTCGATCCGATCTGCAGCGGCTTCGTAGAGATTGGCGTAGATGTGATCCTCGCCGAGCGTGTCGACCACCCCGTCACGGCGCAGGACGTCGACGACGGACGGCTTGATCCTGGCGAGGCGGATGTCGGCGCCATAGGACCGGGCGAGCGCAACGATGTCGCCGATGGTGCTCGATCCCTGAGAGTCGATGAAGTCGACACCCTCGAAGGAGATGACCACGGTGTCGTACGGCGGGTCGGCGTCTTCGGCCAGTTCCCGCAGGCGGTCGGTGAAGGCGTCGGCACTGGCAAAGAACAACCCGGCGTCGAATCGGAGGACGAGCAGGCCCGGGTAGGTCAAGGCGTCCGCATGGTGCTCGATGTCACGGAAGGCCTGGGTACCGGGCTCTCGACCGAGGACTGGCGCCTCGGGGCTCGAGCTGACGTACACCAGCCAACCCAACGACAGCACGACGCCCATGATCACGCCGGCGAGGACGCCCGAAGACAGCACGGCCAGCAGTGCAGCGATGGCGATCCAGAAGTCCACTCGCGCAACTCGGCGCAGCCGACGCATCTCCGCGACGTCCATCATCCCGAACACGACCGCGTCGATGATGAGCGCACCGAGTACCGGTTGGGGGAGATCGGAGAACAGCGGTGCGAGCACGAGCAGGGTGAGCACGATCAACGCCCCGGTCGTCAGCGACGCGAGGGGTGTCTTTGCGCCGGACTCGTCGTTGAGCGAACTCGCCGACAGGCTCGTGGACACCGGGATGCCCTGCAACACGCCCGATCCCAGGTTCGACATGCTCTGCGCCACCGACTCCTGGTCGATGTCGACGCGGTACCGGTGCTTCGATGCGAACGCCCGTGCGTCCGCCGCCGTCTGGGAGAACCCGATCAACAACAGCCCGATCGCCGCCGGCCCGATCGCCGCGAAGTTGTCGACGACGAAGCCGACATCGGGCAGGCTGGGAGCTGCGAAGCCACGCGGGACATCGCCGACGAGCGCGATCCCGCGGTCGGCGAAGTCGAACGCCGCCGACGCCCCGAGCCCGCCGACGACGAGCACCAGCGCCCCGGGCACCTTGATCCTCGAGAACCGGATTCCCACGACCACGATCAAGGACACGACTCCGACCAGCACCGTGGCGCCGTCGATGTCGCCGAGGCCCTCGATCCAGCTGCCGAACTTGCGCCAGGAGTTCGCTCCGTCGATCGTCGTGCCGGTGATCTTGGCCAATTCGCCGATGACGACCTCGATCGCGGCCCCGAACAGGAATCCCGTGATCACCGCCTTGGACAGGAAATGGGAGATCCAGCCCATCTTGAAGATCGCCAGCAGCAGGAACAGCACACCCGTGAGGAGCGTGATCGCGGCAACGAGCTCGACGGCGTCGTCACCCGAGACCGACGTCAGCACGACAGCGCTGGCCACGACGGCCGCCAGGGCCGAACTGGGACCGGTCGCGATCTGGCGGGCCGTCCCGAACAGTGCGTACAGGATCGCTCCCGCCGCGGCCGCATACAGGCCGTGCTGGATCGGCACGCCGGCGATGCCCGCGTAGCCCAGCGACTTCGGGATGACCAGCGCCGCCACGGTGAGGCCGGCGAGCAGGTCGGCCCGCAGCCAGGACCGGTCGTAGTGACGGCTCCAGTGCAGGATCGGCAGGAGGCGCGACCAACCGGACGGCGCCGTCGAACGCTCGTCTGTTTCTCGCTCCACGTTCGTGTCCGATCCGTCCGTCAACGTGCGATCATCGAATCATCGCGGTCGATGCGCCGCTCGAGCCACTCGGGGTATCCGCAGGACATCGCAGACACCGACAGCCACTCCCCCGGTGGCGGCACCGACGCCAGCGAGCGCCACGCCATGGCGATGCTGGCGCCTCGGGCGCTGGGTGGTCCCTGCGCGGCCAAGGCGAGCGACCACGACGCGCTCGCACCGACGTCGATGGCGACGATCTCGACGTCGCAGAACGCACGATCGGGCGGATCGTCGGACTCGGACACGGTCAACTCATCTCCGGCGATCGAGAACCGGCGCTTGAGGATCGTCTTGCTCACCTCGACCCACGCACCGGTTCGGCCGTCCAGGCCCGCATCCTCGGGACGCCCTTTCCACCACACTTCGAGCACTCCGCCATGCGCGACCCCGCCTCGTTCGATCGGCGACCGCTCCAGTGCGATGCTCGACTGTCTGCTCTTGATCTCGAGGGTCGATCGCCCACGGACTTTGACGCCGACGTCGACGCGGCCGTCGATTCGGTAGAGATCGGTGCGTTCCTCGAGCCTGCCGTGCGCGCTGTCCCGGGTGAACCATGACCGCAGCGATGCCGGGAGCGCGCCCGATTCGAACCAGCGGAGTTCGGTGGTCTCGATCAGATCTCGAGATGGCGCCGAGCACTCCGCACCGCAGGCGCGACGACCGACGGGCGCGGGGTCCGAGCACTCGTGCGGTGGCACGTCGACGACGGTCATCTCGACCCGTCGGCAGCGATCGGCGCACGAGCGCCCGGCACGAGGTACGGCCGCAGGCTCATCTCCAGAACTTTCCCGCGTCGATCCGGCGCCGTCACCCCCAGAGGGGGTGAAAACTCCGCTCACCCTGCTGTTCACCCGCGACAGCCGGCTGGATCGCACGTCGCCGACAGATGGCCGTCCATCCGAGGGCGTCCTCGGGGATGCCGACGAAGCGCAGCGTCGTGACGAGGAGCGCGCACTTCGCGGCCAGTGTGGCCAGGTGGCCGCTGTTGCCTTCAGCCACTTCCCGGCGAGGTGGTCGCGGTTGCCTGTCAGTCCTCAGGGGCCCACACAGTGTGCGGGTCGAGCGGCCAGCGTGGCCCGTCGGCTCGCACGTGGGGGAAGTTCTCGACTCGGAGCGTGGTGAGTCCGGGGCTGTCGGCGGTGAGGATGTCAGTCGCCAGATCGGTGAAGCCGGCCCGGAAGTGCTGACTGCTCTTGAGCACGACCAGATCGCAGGCCGTGACATCGATCCCGTGAAGCGCGAACACCTCCGCATCGAAGACCTGCGACCGAGCGGAGCCGACGAGCACGTCGACCTCACGGTGCGTGCCGACCTGGAGGCGGGCCATCGGGCCGTAGTTCGCGCGCACACCGGCAAGCATCGGCGAGGTGTGGACGAAGCGACCGTCGGACACCGTCTTCACGTACGCCGAGACCTCGAGTGGCGCTCCGTGCAGCTCGTCGTGTTTGCCGCCGAGCCGCACGTCGATCGTCGAGCCAGGGCCCGCGTCGTGGGCTTGCTGCGCCACCTCCGGGTCGTAGATGAAGCCGAAACACGCCCGCTCGACGCCGGATTCGAGCAGCGCCCGCAGCACGTGCGTCGCGTCTCCGGGCGTTCCGCCGCCGGGGTTGTCGGCAGTGTCGTTGACCACGACCGGCCCGCCACGTTCACCGGCGATCGAGATCGCCTGACGAATCGCCACCTCCGGTGTCAGCGACTCGTGCACGAACTCGTTTCGGCGATCCCACACCTGCCGCGCGAGATCTCGTGCATGGCGGCGGGCCAACGCGGGATCGTCGAGCGTCGTGACCACGATCGACGCGCCCGCCTGCGGGCTGTCGGTGTAGGGAAACCCATGGAAGAACGCCGCCCGGATGACACCCGGTTCGGCTCCGATCTCGAGACACCGTCGACGGATGTCCGCTGCTGGTGACACGTCGGTGGTCGAGGTCGGAAGCAGCAGTGGGAGACGCTCGACGTGAGTTGTCGGCTTCCACTCGCCTGTGGCGATGCGTACCGCGGCTTCGATGGCCTCGACGCCACGCTCGTACATGTCCACGTGCGGGTAGTCGTAGACGCCGAGCATCAGGTCGTAGACCTCGTTCATCTCCTCGGTGATGCTCCCGTGCAGGTCGAGCGTCGTCAGCAACGGAACGTCGGGGCCGATCACCGCCCGGATCGCCGCTCCGAGATCGGCCTCGAGGTCGTCGATACCGTCGACGATGCCCGCCCCGTGCGTTTCGATCACGACTGCGTCGACGGGAAGCGCCGCGCGGATCCCCTCGACCAGCTCGTCGGCGAGCCGACGGTAGGTGTCGAACTCGATGGTCCCGGACGGCTGCGCGAATGCATGCACCACCGGCACCAGATCGTGGCCACCGTCGCGCCCCGCAGCGATGATCCCACCGGTGAACGTGCGAGTCCCGTCGTAGCCCAGCACCGCGTCACCATGACGCACGTCGAAATTGTCGAGACCGGTCATCCCGAACGACTCGACTGCGTACGTGTTCGTCTCGTGGAGGATGCCACCGATCGCGATCCGCATCCACCGATCGTAGACCGGCACGAAGACCTGAGATCTCGTGCCACCGACCAGCCGAGTACGTTCACTGGTGTGTCGAACACGACGGACGCAGTGGTCATCGGGGGTGGCATCGCCGGTGTCTCCATCGGCTACGAGCTCTGCGAGCGGGGACTGTCGGTTCAGCTCCTCGAGGCCGAGGACTCCCTTGCTCAGCACGCAACGGGTCGCTCCGCTGCGCAGTAC
This sequence comes from Ilumatobacteraceae bacterium, assembly GCA_963698435.1. GTDB lineage: Bacteria > Actinomycetota > Acidimicrobiia > Acidimicrobiales > Ilumatobacteraceae > Sva-07. The sequence goes on from CAVOQV010000020.1 coordinate 4,959, forward strand.
CTCGAAACCTACGGCAATAAGTCGGTGCGTCGGTTGACGGTCGCTGGGCGGTCGTTCTTCGAGGAACCGCCGTCCGAGTTGGTGGACGGTCCACTCTGGCATCCGCGCCCACTCATGCAGGCGTGTGCTCCCCAACATGTCGAACGAGTCCGCGCCCGTGCGATCGAGTTGCGAGCGCTCGCGCCCACGACCACCTTCATCGACGCAGCCGATGCACTTGCCCTGATGCCGGTACTGCGACCCGAAGCCGTCGGTGGTGCGCTCCTCGAACCCGACGCCATGGAACTCGACGTGGCGGCGATTCATCAGGCGTTCGTGCGGGGAATGCGCAGTTCCCAGGCCGCGATCACCTCGAACGCTCCCGTCACTGCCATCTCGCGCTCAGGCGACGGGTGGATCGTCACCACTCCGTCGGCGACGATCACCACCCCGCTGGTCGTCAACGCGGCCGGAGCGTGGTGCGATCAGATCGCGGAGCTCGCGGGCATCGAACCACTCGGTCTGCGTCCACTCCGACGCACCGCAGCCGTCGCATCGCTCCCCGCAGACGTCGGCGACATCGGCTCGTGGCCGCTCGTCGCCTTCGAATCCGATGAGGGCGGCATGGCCGCCTACTGCAAACCGGAACCAGGCGGATTGCTGATCTCACCCGCGGACGAGACGCTCTCGCCACCGTGCGACGCCCGCCCCGAGGAGATCGATGTCGCTCGAGCCATGGACGTCGTCGGCCAATGGACCACCCTCGAGCTGCGGCACATCCGAACGACATGGGCGGGCCTTCGCACGTTCGTGGCCGACCGGACGCCCGTGGCCGGTTTCGCCCCGACCGCCCCCGGCTTCTTCTGGCTCGCGGCACAGGGCGGCTACGGCATCCAGACGGCGCCAGGGCTCGCCCGAGCGGCGGCAGGGCTGATCCTCGATGGCGAGTTGCCGGCTGACCTCGCATCGGCAGGGCTCACCCCGGAGAACCTGGCGCCTTCCCGAGCCGGGATCCGAGGAACGCTCGCGGCGGGGTAAGGATCGGGCGCGACGCTGCTTCCAGATCGCGTTACGTTGGCAGAGCGAGCATCGGAGACGTCTCATGGCAACTGCACTCTCAATCGAACCTCTGCCCGGCTCGACCTTCGGAGCGATCGTCGAGAACCTCGACGTCGACGCGGTCGTCGGACCCGAGGCGACGCCCGCGGCATGGGACGAGCTGCATGAAGCCTGGATCGAGTACGCGCTCTTGATCTTGCCCCAGGTGTTTCTCACTCGGGACCAGCAGGTCGCCCTGGCGAAGAGCTTCGGGGCGATCGAACTGATCGGGGGCCGAGAGATCGTTTCGTTGAGCAACGTCACCACGGGCGGCGTACTCCGAGGCGAGGACGACATGATGAAGATCCTGCGGGGCAACATGGACTGGCATTGCGACAGCACGTACATGGAGCTGCAGTCGAAGGGTGCCGTCTTTTCTGCTGAGGTCGTCCCGACCGACGGTGGAGGTACCGAGTTCGCCGACATGCGTGCCGCCTACGCCGCACTGGACGACCAGACCAAGGCCCGCGTCGGCGAGCTGTCCGCATATCACTCGCTGCATCACAGCCAGCGAGCTCACGGGCACGTTCATTCCGAGGACTCCGACTATGTCGGCTACGGGATGGAACACGAGGGCGCCCCGTTGCGACCGCTCGTGAAGCACCATCCGGTGACGGGCACCCCGTCACTGCTGATCGGCCGCCACGCGTACGGAATTCCGGGCCTCGAGCGGGGCGAATCAGACCTGCTGCTCGCGGAACTCGTCGACCAGGCCTGTCAGGGATCACGAGTACACGAGCATCACTGGCAGCGCGGTGATGCCGTCATCTGGGACAACCGCTGCCTGTTGCATCGGGCGCGGCCGTGGGACATGTCGGAGCCGAGAACGATGTGGCATGTGCGAATTGCCGGCGATCCCGCGGCGGAGTACGCGCCGCTTTCTCGGTGACACCGACGCCGCTACCTGCGCACGTCACCCGGGGTGGCCCGAGGTTCACCCACACCGAACTCGCCCCGAGGACCGAGGGGACCTACGTTCCGCTCGTGGTCGAGTGTTTCGGCTGCCGCACGATCGGGTGATCCGATCGCCTCACTCATCGGAGATCCGCCATGTCATCGCAAGAGAACCTCGTCCTGTATGCCGCCACCTATGCCGATGGCGACAGCGCACGGGCCGATTTCGACGACTTGAAGGCAGCAGAAGGACCAGATCTCGTGGTTGCCGCTGCGATCGTGATGAGTCGCGATGCTGACGGTCGCGTCGATGTGCTCGAGGTCGGTGACGGCGACACCGCAGCAGGAGCGGTGCTCGGCGGCGGCGTGGGCGTCGTCGTCGGCCTCTTTGCTCCGCCGCTGCTCGCCGCGACGGCGATCGGTGCCGGGATCGGTGCGCTGCTCGGACACCTGACCAAGAAGCACGAGGAGAAGGAACTCGGTGTCGAACTCGACGAGTACTTCCCGGCGAATTCGTCGGCGGTCGTCGCCGTTGTCGACGACGTCTACCTCGACCGCCTCGAGGCCGTGCTCGCCAAGTCCGCCAAGCGAGTCAGCAAGGCGATCGACCGCGACGACTACGACAAGCTCGTCAAGGCGGTCTCGAAGTCCACTGACAAAATCGACGACGCACTCGAGTCCTGAGCCTCCCGCGGGCGACGTCGCCGGCGTCGGAGCCAACGAAGTGAGAAGCAGCCGGGAAACAGGAGCGTGAACGCAATGCTGTCCGGGGAGACCCCCACGTCTGTCCTCCGATTCAGCGATGTGTCGGTGGCGGACGCGTGGGGTGTCGAGGCGGGAGTGTGTCGCCCGTGACCGAGTCAATCGAGTCGCGTCAGGCATCGCTCGCGGCAGCGCTGATCGTGGTAGATCGGTGGGCGCAGAGGGACTCGAACCCCCGACATCTTCCTTGTAAGGGAAGCGCTCTAGCCAACTGAGCTATGCGCCCGACGTGCGGCGATGCTAGCGGCCGCCCCGTCCCCTCGGACCGGAGGAGACCGGCCCGACCGATACGGTTCGGAGCCATGCCGGACGCCGTCGAGATGGTCATCGAGCCCCGTACAGCACAGGTCGGCGATGGGACCGTCCGCCGAGTGCTCCCGTTCCGCAAGCGCCGGATGATCGGCCCGTTCATCTTCGCCGACCTGATCGGCCCCGAGGACCTCGCCCCAGGAACCGGCACGAACGTCGACGCACACCCCCACATCGGGCTCTCGACGCTCACGTATCTGTTCGCCGGACGGATGGTGCATCGCGACTCGACCGGTGCTGTCGCAACGATCGAGCCGGGTGCAGTGAACTGGATGACCGCCGGCCGCGGGGTGACCCACACCGAGCGCAGCCACCCCGACGACCTCCCGACGCTGCGTTCGATGCACGGGCTGCAGACCTGGGTTGCACTCCCCCACGATCGCGAAGACGGCGAAGCCGCCTTCGAGCACACGTCCGCCGACGCCATCGACGACCTCGATGGACCAGCCGGCGTACGCCTCGTGGCGGGTACCGGCTGGTCGCTGGAGTCGCCGGTCGCTGTCTCGTCGCCTCTGGTACTCGCCGAGCTGCGACCGACTACCACCACGTCGATCCCGATCGATGCGACCCACCCCGAGCGGGCCGTACTTGCGATCGACGGCGACCTCCGTCTCGGAGGGACCGTGCTCCGGTCCGGACAGCTCGCGGTCCTCGAGCGCGGCGCCGAACCTCACCTCACCGGCGATGGCCATGCGATGCTGCTCGGTGGCGAACCCGTCGGTGAGCGCACCATCTGGTGGAACTTCGTGCACAGCGACCGCGACCGCATCGAACAGGCGAAGGTCGACTGGGCGCAGCAACGCTTCCCGATGGTGCCGCACGACCACGACCCCTGGGTCCCGCTCCCCGGCTGAGAGGCGGAAAGCAACCGGCCGCCCGTCAGGATGGTTCGACCAGGCCGGCGAGTCCGTCGAGGTTCTTCTGCATGTTGGCGGCGTGCTCGCCGAGGCGACGCTCGACGATCTCGTGTTCCCGGTCGGGCATGCGCTCGATCGCTGGGCTGAGCCCGCTGCGGCCCGGACCGATCTGGCACCACTGGGTGAGGCGCGTGCCGCCGTCGACCGGCTCGAGCACGAATCTCCAGCGCGCCGCCGGGTCGGCAGGGTCCTCGACGGCCCAGCCGATCACCCGCTCGGGCTCGTACTCGACGATCGTGCACTCCACCTGCCACCGGCCGACGACGGGGTGCTCGTTCGTCCCTCGGAAGCGCGCACCGAGCGCCGGCCCCGCCGCTCCGTCGAGCCACTCGGCACCCTGGAACTCGGAGGAGAACCGGGCCGGCAGATTGATGTCGGCCACGTACACCCAGAGGTCGCTCGGCGATGCTGCGATCACTCGCGACACCTCCGTTGTCGGTCCGTCGGCGTAGCGCAGTCGTTCGGTCATGGGTCCCTCACCTCCGGCGGTCCGGTTCGCTCACGACGGCAGGTTGGGCCACCGCCTACTGTCGATCGTATGCAGGTGGGGGTCAGCGCCGTCGTGTCGTCGCGTGAGGACGTCGAGTTCGTCCGCGACTGCGAGCGGGTGGGAGCGACGTCGGTCTGGGTCCCCGAGGCGTGGGGGTACGACGCACTGACGCCGCTCGCCCACCTCGCAGCTGTCACGTCGACGCTCCGGCTCGCGACGGGCATCGTCCAGGTCGGTGCCCGCACCCCGGCGATGCTCGCGATGCAGGCGATGTCGGTGCAGCAGCTGTCCGGTGGCCGCCTGGTGCTGGGGCTGGGTTCGAGCGGTCCGCGCATCATGGAGGCGTGGCACGGTGTGCCGTTCCGGAAGCCGGTCGCAACGATGCGCGAGACGATCGAGATCGTGCGGCAGATCGCACGGGGTGACCGGCTGGACCACCACGGCGAGGTGTACGACCTCCCGCCGGAGGGTTCGGGTCGCGGGATCCGCTCGATGGTGCGGCCGGTCGCACCGATTCCGATGGTGATCGCGGCGCTCGGACCGCGCAACCTCGAACTCACCGGTGAGATCGCCGACGGATGGCTGGGCAACGCGTTCATGCCCGAGCACGCCGACGTGTTCCTCGACCCGATCCGCACCGGCTGCGCACGGGCGGGCCGCACGATCGACCAGCTCGAGCTGGTGATGCCCGTCGCCGTCGAGATCACGGACGATCCCGAGGAGGCGGGTCGACGCCATGCCGGCGGCTACGCGTTCACCATCGGCGCGATGGGAGCGCCCGGGAAGAACTTCTACAACCGTGCGTTCTCGGCTCAGGGCTACGGCGACGACGTCGCCGCGGTGTACGAGCTCTGGCAGGCGGGCAAGCGCGAGCAGGCCGCCACCCGCGTGCCGTTCGACATCGGATTCAAGACGAACCTGCTCGGGCCGCCCGACGTGCTCCGCGAGCGCATCCGTCTCTACCGCGACGTCGGCATCACGACCCTGCAGGCGAAGGTGGGCGGCCCCGACCGGCTCGACACGGTGGCGCAGCTCGTCGAACTCGTGCGGGAGGTGGATCACGAACGGCCCGGGGTGTGAGCCTGCCGGTCCACGACCGCCGAGCTGACGCGCTCCGAGGCCCGCCCGCGATCGTGCGTGCGCGATGATCACCCGCACGATCCGAGGAGGGACCATGAGCCACCACGTCACGTCGCCGGAAGCAGTCGACATGAGCAGCGCCCGGCTGGCGCGAATCACACCGGTGATGGAGTCGTACGTCACCGAACGCGGTGTCGTCGGCATCAGCACGATGATCGCCCGCCGCGGTGAGATCGTCCACGACGAGCAGTTCGGCTTCCAGGACAAGGAAGCCCGCATTCCGATGGCGCCCGACACGATCTTCCGGATCTACTCGATGACCAAGCCCATCGTGTCGACGGCGCTGATGATGCTCCACGAGGAGGGGCGGTTCCAGCTCGAGCACCCGGTCGCCCAGTATCTGCCGGCGTTCGGCGAGACGAAGGTGCTCGCCGACGACGGCTCCCTGGTCGACCAGGTACGTCCGATGCAGATCCGCGACGTCCTGAGCCACACGAGCGGCCTCACCTACGACTTCATGGCCGACAATCCCGTCGCCCAGATGTACCGCGACGCCAGGATCATGAACGACTCGACCCGTCCGCTCGACGCGTTGATCGATGAACTGGCAACCCTCCCCCTCGCCTTCCAACCGGGCACCCGCTGGCACTACAGCGTCGGCATCGACGTCGCCGCCCGCCTGATCGAAGTGCTGTCGGGCGAGTCACTGGGCGACTTCCTCCAGCAGCGGCTCTTCGACCCGTTGGGCATGAGCGACACCGGGTTCGGCGTCGCCGACGACCAACTCGGTCGGGTGGCAGCGATGTACGGCCTGCCGGACCTCGTCGGCGAGAACTACTCGGCGATCGAACTGATGGAGGCCGCCTTGAGCGGCTTCAACGAGCGGATCGACGTGTCGGTCACCTACCCGACGAGTACGCCCGAGGTGTTCCAGCGCGGCGGTCTCGGCCTCTTCTCGACGGCAGCGGACTACATGAAGTTCGCGCAGATGCTCGCCAACGACGGACGCATCGACCGTAGCGGCAGCGGCGAGCGGCTGATCGGTCGCAAGACGCTGGAGTTGATGCACAGCAACCACGTCCCGTTCGAACTCCTCCCCTACGAAGTGCTGGGCATCCCCTCTCCCGGAATGGGCTTCGGCCTCGGCTCGAGAGTGATGCTCGACGTGGCGCAGACCGCCGGGCCCGGCTCGGTCGGCGAGTACGGCTGGGCGGGCGCCGCCAAGACCTACTTCTGGGTCGACCCGGCGGAAGAACTCGTCGGGCTGTTCATGTCGCAGTACATGACCGGCATGCTGCTACCCGATCGCGACCTGCGTTCGCTCGCCTATCAGGCGATCGACGACTGATCGACTGCGTCCGCAATCCGGTCGATCACCTCGTCGAGGATCCGCTCGGACGTTGCCACGTTGATGCGAGCAAACCCGGCGCCGTTCGGGCCGAACTTCGGTCCACTCGACAGCGCGACACCGAATCGCTTCAGCAGCGACTCGGCGGGGTCATCACCGAGGCCGGTCTGCCGGAAGTCGAGCCAGCCGAGGTACGTCGCCTCCGGCACATCGAATCGAACCGACGGCACGTCCCGTGCGAGGCGTCGAGCGAGCTGATCCAGTCGCGCAGCGACCGTTCGGCGAACGGCGGCCAGCCAGTCGTCGCACTCGGTCCAGGCAGTGATCGTGCCGACGACGCCGAGTGAACTCGGCGAACCCTGGAGGTGTCCGGGCATCGCTTCGAGCGCCTCGAGCAGCGGGGCGTGATCGATGTGGGCCACCGCGGTGCGCAGTCCAGCGAGGTTGAAGGTCTTGCTGGCCGAGCCGAGTGTGACCAGCCGTCCACGGAACCGCTCGTCGGCGATGGCGAGCGGCCGGTGCGCCGCACCGGGGTGGACCAGGTCTCCCCAGATCTCGTCGGTGATCACGAGCAGATCGTGGCGTTCGGCGACCTCCGCGACCGCTGCCACCTCGTCGTCGTCGAAGACCCGACCGGTCGGATTGTGCGGAGTGCAGAACAGGATCACCCGGGTGGTGTCGTCGATCGCACCGGCGAGCCGGTCGGGATCGATTCGCCAGCCGTCGGGATCGAGGGGCACGTCGACTCGGCGACGCCCGCTGTCGGCGATCGCGTCGAGGAACGGGTAGTAGATCGGCGTGAACACCACGACGCCGTCGTCGCGCTCGGTCGTGTTCCACAACGCGACCTCGAGCGCATGGAGCGCGCTGGTGAAGGGACGGATCCGCTCGACGTCGGGGCACCAACCGTGGTGTCGGTCCTGCCAGTGCGCGTAGTGCTCGGCGAGGTCGCCGGCGAACGGCCCGTAGCCGAGATCGCCGCGATCGACGTGACCACGAACCGCGTCGAGCACCGCCGTCGGCGGGTCGAAGTCCATGTCGGCGACCCACGCCGGCAGCACACCCGGACCGTACCGGTCCCACTTGATCCCGACGCGGGCACGGCATCGGGCTTCGTCCACGGTCAACAAGCCCCCGGCGTCGATCACCACCGCCACGGTAGTGACTCACGACCATCGCTCGGGAACGAACGTTTGTATGTTTCTGTTGCCATTATCGTACTGGTGTGCTATCACTGACTTCATGTCGAAGGGGATCGACGAGCTGACGGGGGCGATCGATGCACTCCTCGGAGTCGACCCCTCCGAGCTGACCGACGACGAACTCCACGAGCTGGTGACCATGGTGCAGCGGCAACGTCATCGCCTGGCCGCCCTCGCAGCAGAGACGATCTCCGCGTGGGATCGTCGCATGGTGTGGGCCGACAACGGCGCCCGGTCGGCGGCCACTCGGCTCGCCAACGAGACCTCGGCCTCGACGTCGTCGACCGGCATCGAGGTCCGCCGCGCTCGCCAGCTCCGGTCGATGCCGGCCACAGCTGCTGCGCTCGCTGCCGGCGAGCTCTCCCCCGACCACGTCGACCTGCTCGCCAAGGCCAACCGGCCGTGGCGCAACGCCATCTTCGCCGATCACGAGCACACCTTGGTCGAGGAGTGCAAGGGGCTCCGCTTCTTCGATGCTCGCAAGATGGTCGACTACTGGTGCGCCCGGGTCGACGGCGATGCCGCCGAGGATCGGGCGGAACGACAGCGCAACGCCGCGCACCTGAGCGTGTCCTCCACGATCGACGGCACGGTGGTGGTCAACGGGGTCCTCGACCCGATCGGTGGCTCGATCGTCGAGAACGAGATCACCCGACTCGAGCGAGAGCTCTACCTGGCCGACCAGCGCGATGGCGTCACCCGCACCGCCTCGCAGCGGCGAGCCGCGGCGCTCGTCGAGATGGCGACACGTTCGGCAACCGCGCCCGCTGACGGTCGGCGGCCCAAGCCGCTGTTCACCGCGCTCGTCGGCGACGCGACGATGTCGCAACTGTGCGAGCTCGCGAACGGCACCGTGATCACCCCCGGCCAGCTCGTCCGGTGGATCGGCGACGCCGATCTCGAATCCGTCCTGTTCGACGGCCCGTCGACGATCATCTCGGTCTCGCACCGACGCAGCTTCACCGGCGCAGTCCGACGCGCCATCGAGGTGCGCGACCGCCACTGCCAACACAACAGCGGCTGCGACGTACCCGCCGACCAGTGCGACGTCGACCACATCGTCCCCCACGCCGCCAACGGCCCGACCAGCCAGTTCAACGGCAAGCTCGAGTGCCAGCCACACAACCGGAACCCTGACCGCCACGACCACGGCGGCACGCCCCGTCCGAGCCGACCGGTCGACCGACTCGACGAACTCCGATGCCGATTGCGCTGGAAGTTCCTCCGCGAGGAACCCGACGACGAGCCGGACGACTCGGACATGGCCAACGAGGGCCGGGCCCTCTAGCCCGACCGTGAATCCGACACGACCAGCTTCCCGTCGAGCAGGTGCACGACGCGGTCGACTCTCGCCAGCATCCGGTCGTCGTGGGTGGCCACCAACACCGCGCCGCCGTTCGCCGCGCGCTCGGCGAGGAGCGCCATCACCTGGTCGGCGTGGTACTCGTCCTGATGCGCGGTCGGCTCATCCGCGACGAGCAGAGCCGGCGAGCAGGTGAGCGCACGCGCCACCGCCGTTCGCTGTTGCTCCCCGACCGACAGCTCGTCGGGCAGCCTGCCCTCGAGACCGATCAGACCGAGCCGGGCGAAGAGCTCGGCGGGCGCGGTGCAGTCGCGTCCGGCCAGGCGGCGAGTGAGCGACACGTTCTGGGCAGCGGTGAGCTCCGGGATCAGGCCCAGTTCCTGCGGCACCACGGCCATCGCCGTCCAGCCCCGTCCGGGCCCGAGATTCCGCGACACCACACCCGAATCGGGCTGGTCCCACCCCACGACGAGATTCAGCAACGTCGTCTTGCCGGAACCGGACGGTCCGGCCACGCCGACGAGTTCACCGCTGCTGATCTCCATCGAGACGTCGGTGAGCGCGGCAACCGTCACGGCCGCAGTTCGGTACGACCGCGATGCGGACCGCAAGGCGACGACCGGGGTTGCGGCTTCCGTCATGGCGCGTCGAGCTCGATCGGTTCGGAATCGGTGCCCCAGCGAAGCCGCGCCCGCCCGTCGGGGAAACGACCGAGGAGCTCCGGTGGCAACTGGAGGCGCCCCGACGTGTCGATCACGGAGAGCCGGGTGCCACCGCTCGTGATCGTTGCGATCGCGCCGTCTCTCAGCTCGATCACCTCGTCGACACGGTCGAGCACTCGCCGGTCGTGTGTCGCCACGATCGTGGTCATCCCCTCGCCGGCGAGCACGTCGACGGCATCGAGTACGGCGCGCGAGTTCGCGGAGTCGAGCTGCGCCGTCGGTTCGTCGGCGATCACCAGGCGGTGGCCGGACACGGCCGCTCGGGCGAATGCCAACCGTTGACGCTCACCGCCCGACATCTGTGCCGGAAGGAGTGTTCGCTGGCCGGTCAGTCCGAGCGCATCGAGCCACCGGTCGACGCTGTCGCTCCGCGCCTGCGATCGTGCGACGCGCTCGAGCTGCATCTCCGCGGTCAGGTGACTGAACAGATTGTCTCCGGGCCGCTGGTACACGTGGGTCATCAGTTCGGCCCGGCTGCGGGTTCGCGCGCGCTCGGACAATCGCCACAGATCGACGCCATTCACCTTCACCACACCTGCCGAGGGACGATCGAGGCAGGCGAGCATCCGGAGCAGCGACGACTTGCCGGAACCCGAGGGGCCGACGATCGCCACCGTCACGCCAGTCGCGAAGCTGAGGTCGACGCCTCGAACCGCCTGAACCCGCCCGGAGGGCGTCTCGTGGAACTTCACGAGCTGCTCGCAGCTCAGCAGAGGTTCAGCCGGCATCTCGCACCACCGAACCGGCCGGGCGGCGACTCGCTGCGTATTCCGACAACCAGACCATGACCGACACGATCACGACGCCAACGACGGCTCCGACGACGAGCGGCGCCCAATCGACGACGACGGACACTGCGGGCGGCTGGTCGGGTGCGGGGTCGAATCGGGGCGCCAGGCGCCCCACCACGACCGGCCCGGCGATGAGGCCGGCACCGACAGCAGCGAGCAGCACCGCGCCGATCTCGATCGCCGAGATCGTCGCCGCGCGCCACGCAGGGAGCCCCATCGAACGGGTGAGCACGCCGGCCAAGGCGCTGTTCCGGCGTCTCGCCGACAGGAACAACGCCATCGCGACCGCGGCGGCTGCAGCTGCGGTGACGCCGATCACGGCCAGATAGGCGAACGCCGATCGCGGCGCCACGATCGAGGCGCTCTCACGTACGTCGGCCTGGGAGACCACGTCCCGGTAGCGGACGTCGCTCGCCGAGAGCCACTCGGTGAGCGCTGGGGCGGTCGCCTGCGACACGGCGGTGCTCCGGAACGAGTCGACCGGCGACGGGGCCTCGGGGTCGTCGTTCTGCCGAGCGGCGAAGTCGGTGATCGCGTCAGCCGACGCCATGACGCTGGCCCTGCGATCACCTGCGGTCGGAAAGCCGCGCACCGTGGCGACGACGCGGTAGGGGTAGGCGCGGGTGAGCCCGAAGGCACCCTCCGGTGGAACGTTCTCACCCTCGATGGCGACCACGGGAATCGAGTCGTCGATCGGTCCGGCCAAGGCGTCGAGTACCTCCTCGACACCCGCCCCGAACTCGTCCGACCAGCTGACGGCATCGGCGTACGTCGCCGGGTCGATCGCCACGATCCGCGCCGCTGCCGCGCCAGGCGTCAGCCGGGTGTCGGACGATCTGATGACCGTCGTGGGCGCCGGGGGCTCGAGGCCCGCGGGCAGGTCGTCGACCAGTCGGGCCGACGAGACACCGCCCACGGTGGTCGCGAGCTTCACGTCGACCATGCGATCGAGGGTGGTGGTGATCGCCACGGCGAACACGAGCAGGCCGATGCCGAGCCCCAGCGACCCGCCCACCAAGCGCACGGCCACCGATTCCCCGGCCAGTCGCCTCGCCGCGATGTAGCCCTCGACGGGCAGGCGCTCGCTGTGCCTGCCGGCGAACCGAGCGGTCCAGCCGAGCAGCGCAACGAGAACCAGCACGGTCATCATGATGGCGAGCACCGGGAGGGCCACGACGACGAGGTCGAGCGACGACTGACCGGCAGCGGTCGTCCGTCCGACTTGCGCCCACGCGATCACGGTCGCCGCCACCAGCACCACGATCAGTGCCCGTCGCACGGCGCGTTCGGTCTCACGCTGCCGCGCCCGCAGCGATCGCGCGCCCAACACGCCGGCAGTCAGCGCGGCCAGGGACACCGACGCAACGATCGTCACCGCGATCACACCCCACGGCAACGCCGCCCAGTCGTAGGAGATCGCCGGCCCGAACCACTTCGCACCGACGACCGCAGCGGTGGCCCCCGCTGCGCCACCTGCGATTGCGGGGAGTGCGAGCTGGCAGGCGACTCTGCCCGACATCATCGGCCAGCGCTCGCCCTCGCTCGCCAACAGTCGGAACTCCCGTCGCCGCCGCTCGACCAGGAACGCTCCGACAGCGAACACGGCCGAGAGGCCCACGACGGCGCCGAGCGCTCGGGCGGATCGGAGCGGTGCGGTCAGCTGACGAACGGCGGACTCGACCGACGCGGTGGTCGTGAAGATGTCGGTCGTCAGAGTCGGGCGGCGTTGCTCCGCCGTGGCCAGTTCCTTCATCGACGTCGCCAGGGGCCCGGTCTCGACGAGTCCACGTTCGAGGAGTCGGACGTCATCGCGAAGCCGTCGGAGCTCGTCGTACGACGTCGGGATCGATTCCAGCGGCGCCGTCCAGCGCACCACCCCCGTGAGACCGCTGTCGAGCAGCGTCGCCTCGTCGGTCAGCACCAGTTCGAAGTTCGGTTCGTTGAACGCTTCGACGTACACCGGGAGCAACTCCCCCGGCACCGACGACCAGTAGTCGTCGAGCATGAGCTCCTCGTCAGGCGACCACAGGGGCTCGTAGAGCCCCACGACCCGGAGTGGCGCCCCGGCCTCGAACTGCCAGCGTGTCACCGAGCTCGAGCCCCAGACGGTCAGCGAACCACGTGCTGATCCACGCCCCGTTGCTCGTGTCGTCCAATTGGGTCACGACGTCGACGGCCTCGAGCGCGCCCGCACGACCGAGGAGCCGTCCTGCCGGTCCGACCTGTCGCAGCGGCGGCGGCCCGATGGTGAGCGGGCCTGGCAACGTGTAGCTCGTTCGCTGCGCCGTGCTCCAACGAAGCGATCCTGGACACCGCCGCCGTCAACTCGGCATCGGCGGATGCGACAGCGTCGGACGAGAAGCCGGCCTCCACCGCCACGTCGATGCCGTTGCGCTCGAGCGACACGTCCGCAACCGATCGTTCGGTGAGGTCGTCCTCGGCGGCGGCCCGCCACACGTCGGCGGATCCGACGAGCAGCACCGGCGTCGCAAACGCGATCACGAGCGCTCCGGCGAGCGCCCATTCCGACCACGGGACGGCGAGCCAGCGAGCCGCTGCGGCAGCACGAACACGCCAACGCGGCGAGCTGGGTACGTCGACGGCGTCGGGCGACAGTTCGATCACCGGCCCCCGAGGCGACGCGCCGTCAGGTCGGCGAGCAACGTGCTGCTCGTGGCCGCGACCGGGGTGCGCCGCGCGTCGTGTTCGAGCACGACGAGATCCCGACCGAAGGCGTCGACGACCACTCCCCCGGCTTCCTGCACCACGAGCTGGGCGCCGACGTAGTCCCAGACACCGTGCGCGTCGGGGCTCATGTCGACGAAGCCGTCGAAGGACCCGCTGGCCACCGCACAGAGATCGAGCGCCGATGCCCCCATCGCACGGAACTGACGCCACCCGTAGGGGTGCGACGGCAGCCCGCTGATCCCGATCACTGCGTCGTCGAGCGGCGCAGGTGCCGACACCTCGATCCGTACCCCGTCGAGGCGGGCGCCTCCACCGCGAACAGCGTCGTATCGCACTCCGGTCGCCAGGTTGGCCACCATCGACACCTCGGGTCGACCCTCGACGACGAGGCACAACGACGTCGCGAACCACGGCAACCCGAGGCTCGCATTGGTCGAGCCGTCGAGCGGGTCGACCACCACGACGCCACGCGCCGACAACCCGCCATGAGGGTGCTGGAGTCCGCTCTCCTCGGACAGCACCGAGTAGCCCGCGGCGAGCAGCGGCGTCACACAGATCGCGTCGACATCGAGATCCACGAGGTACTGCCCGGGCCGCCGACCCGATTCGCCCCAGTCGGTCGTGTGGGCGACGACATCGGTCGTGCCGTCGCAGATCGAGGCGAACAGCGCCAGCACATCGTGGTCATTGGGCACGGTCACAGTCTGGGACGGTAGTGTCCGGTCCGCATGGCAGTGATCGATGTTGCAGGTTTCGTCGCCGATGTGAAGAGTCAGGCCATCGACCACGGGTTCCACGTCCATGACGAACGACACTTCGTCGAGACCTACTCGCTGCGCCAACTCTGGGAGGTCGACCTCCACCCCGAGGAAGCCTGCGCCGGCCCGATCGACCTCCACCTGTCGCTCGATGTCGATCCCCGCGCGATGCTCGGCTTCGAAGACGAAGTGATGAAGCTCGACGAGATCGACGATCCGCCCCCGACCGGTTTCAGCTTCCCCCTGATCTTCACCTGGACCCTGCCACCATTGCCGGAGCCACCCGATCTCCTGGTGCTCTCGATCGACCTCGCGGGGATCGGCGGGGTCGACCTCCCGGTCGAGGTGTCCGCCATCGACTCCTTTCCGAGCGTCACCGATGCCCCGGAGCGGAGCCTGTCGATCGTGGCCAAGATGACGGTCGATCTTGCCGACGTCTACATGAACGTCGACGACGCGATCGAAGCCGCGCTCGACCGCTGCAAACATGTCAGTCTGTACCTGCTCGAGCGGGCTCCGGCCTGGCTCGACGACTTCTGATCCGACGTTCCGCCATCCGTTCCGCCATCGAGAGCCCGGGAGAGCCATGCGAGTCCACGAACTGATCGACATCCTGAGCGACCAGCCTGCTGATGCCGAGGTCGAACTCGCCGTCATCGCGCCCGTCGAGGACGGATCGGACGACATCACCGTCGACCGCTACTTCGTCGACGGTGTCCTGCCGTGGGAAGACGACGAGGACGACGAGGATTCCGATGGCGAACTCACCATCTGGCTCGTCGGCGGCGAGGAAGCCGACGTGAACGCCTTCCTCGACGCCATCGAACAACCCGACGCCTGATCGGCACCGGGGGAGGTCGATGCGGCGACCCGAACGGATCGGGCCGCCGCACCCACTCACTGCTCGGAGACGAACATCTCGGTGAAGAACGTCAGTGCGCCGGGCGTTCCGTTGCCGAGATCACCGCTCGGCAACGTCCAGTTGTTGACACCCCGGATGTTCTCGTCGGTGGCGATCAGCGTGGCCGTGCCACCCGCGTACCAGACCGGCGCCTGCTCGTTGATCCGCACCATGATCTTCGAGTAGAGGTCCTTGCGGGTCTCGAAGTCGTCGGTCTGGATCGCTTCCATCGCCCAGCCGAACGCTTCGGGGTCGTACCAGTTCGGGAAGTTGCTGATCGACTCCGCCGGGTCGGTCAGGAACGGGTTGATCGGCGCGCTCGGGTCGGCCTCCGAACCCCACCGCCAACAGTGCGCCTTGTGCTCGTCGCTGATGGCGATGTTGATGTGGGTCGCCTGGTCGAACTGGGTCAACGTCACGTTGACGAGTTCGGATCCCGACCACACCTGCTCGATCACCTGCATGGCGGCGATCAGGGTCGGGTCAGGCGGGCAGGAGAGTTCGACGTCGATCTTCTCGCCGGGAGACTTGCCGTCCGAGCGGGTCGGATCGTCGATGTACCCCTGCAGCAGCGCAGCGCCCCCCTCGAAGTCGAACGTCGGGTAGCTGTCGGCGGCCTCCTCGGTCCACCACGGGCTGTCGGCCGAGAACCACTGTGTCACCGGCAGGGAGATACCGGTGCCACCGAGCGCCTCGATGACGCGCTCCTGGTCGTTCATCTTGTTCAGACCGAGACGGACGCGAACGTCGTCGAACGGCGGAACCGCCGTGTTGAACATGCCACCACCGGTGCTGTTGCCCTGGAACTCGTACAGGCTGATGCCGGACTCCCCGCGGGCGTCCCTGATCGTGCCCTGCCGCCGTGTCTCCATCAGGTTGACGGTCCCCGAGATCAGCGCATCGAGGCGGGTGCCTTCGTCAGGGATCGGGCGGAACGAGACCGAGTCGAGGTACGGCAACTGATTGCCCTCGTCGTCGGTGCGCCAGTAGTTCTCGTTGCGTACGACGATGGTCTCGTTGTCGATGTCTCGGCTCTCCATCACGAACGGGCCTGTGCCGACCGGCGCGGTGCTGAAGCCGACCGGGTCGGCCAGCGCTGCGCCCGGCTCGAACACATAGCCGAGTGCGACGGTGTTCAGGGCGGCCGGGAACGCCGAGTTCGGCGCGCTGAGCGTGTACACGACGGTGAGGTCGTCGACCGCCTCCACGCTGACCATCGCGTTGGTCGCGATCTGCCCTGAGGAGATCGCTCCCGTCTGCTGGATCGCGAACATGTCGGCGATCGTCTGCGCTGTCAAGGGCACCCCGTTGTGGAACTCGATGTCGGGACGCAGCGTCATCGTCCAGACCGTGAAGTCCTCGTTCGACTCGATCGACTCGGCGAGGTACCCCTCGTACTCGCCGTCGGCGTTCTGCTGGATCAGCACGTCGAAGAACGTGCGAGCGATGTTCACGCAGGGTTCGGCGCAGCCGTCCTCCCACGGTCGAAAGCCGTTGGCCTCGGCTTCCAGGCCCATCGAGAGCGACCCGCCGTACACGGGCGTCTCGGTTTCTGCGACGACGGTGGTGTCGACCTCACCCTCCGCCACGACCGGTGTGGTGTCCGCTGTCTCCTCGCCGTCGCCGGCGTCAGTGGTCTCCTCGGCGGTCGCTTCCGTGCC
Source organism: Ilumatobacteraceae bacterium (assembly GCA_963698435.1). Classification (GTDB taxonomy): domain Bacteria; phylum Actinomycetota; class Acidimicrobiia; order Acidimicrobiales; family Ilumatobacteraceae; genus Sva-07. The sequence continues at coordinate 21,862 of CAVOQV010000020.1, forward strand.
GTCACCAGCCGTCGTGCTGTCCGAGGAGCTGTCGTCGCTCCCGCACGATGCAGCCACGAAGGCGAACACCAGCGGAACGGCAAGTGCAGTGACAAGTCGTCGCTGTCGCATCTTTCCCCCATCCTTCGTGTTGACCGCCGGCCATCGGTGAGTCGATCGGCACGACGGGTTGTCCCCGCCGGTCAGTCCAGCACATGAGACATCGGTCACACGACCCGAACGGGCTCGGACCTCTACGACAGGAAGTCGACGATGCGTTCGTTGATGACGGTGGGTGATTCGAGATGGAGGAAGTGGCCGACGCCGTCGAGCACATCGATGGTCACGTTGTCGCCGACCATTGCCCGCGCTGACTCGGCGACTTCCGAGCCGATGCATCCGTCATCCGCTCCGTGAAGGTAGAGCGTCGGTTGCGTGGGAAGGGCCTGGGTTGCCGCTTGGACATCTGTGAGTGCCGGGTCGTTGTACCCGGAGCCGAGCGTGGCGCGGTAGTAGCCGAGCGCGGCGCTCAGATGCGCCGGGTCGCGGAGCGCGTCCTTGACGTGGCCCAGGTCAGCCGTAGCGTCGTGTCCGGGCGACCAGTCGCGCCAGATCATGTCGATGAAGGCCAGATCCTCCGCTGGAACGACCATGTCGGCCAAGACGTTCTGGAAGAAGAACATGTACCAACTGCGCTTGAGCTGGTCGGTGTTCGTGAGGAACGCATGACCCAACGCCCCTCCCGGTGGCACCGCCATGCCGACGACCTTGGACCAGCGTTCCGGTGCATGCGACGCGGCGCCGTAGGCGATCGGGGCACCCCAGTCGTGGCCGATGATCACCGCCCGGTCATCGCCGTCGAATCGGTCGTGCAGCGCGATCGCATCCATGGACGATGCACCGGCCTGGTACGAGCCGCTCGCCGACAGGCCGCTGGGCGCGTACCGCGTAGGAACGGTGCAACGACGCGCCACCCGGCCGCCTCGAGCGCAGCACTGAGGTGACGCCACGAATGGGCCGAATCCGGGAACCCGTGCATGCACACGGCGAGCGGGCGTCCGGCGTCGTCGATCGATGCCGACGTCAGACACGTGAGGTTCACGTCGTCGAGCGCGACGGCAACGGAAGTGGCGTGGGGATCCATTGGGGTGAAGCTACTGCAGTCATGCGTCACCGGCGTCACCGCTGGACTGGGGCACGAAGCCCACGTACACGAGTGGGGCGGGTGGGGCTCGAACCCACGACCCACGGATTATGAGTCCGCTGCTCTAACCGACTGAGCTACCGCCCCGAACACGGGTGACATTCCACGCTACCGATCGACAGCACTGCGGCGATGGCTCCGACACCGCGACTGCGCTGTCGGGACCGCTCAGACTTCGAGCGCCGCTTTGAGGCGTCCCAACGTGGCTTCCATCCCTTTGACCATGCTCGTGGATCGACGCATCACCGTCTCGTACAGGAACTTCTGCACTCCTACAGGCGGCGGGAACGAGAACGACTCGGTGACCACGGTCGAACCCTCACGATCTTCGAACTCGTACCGCCAGGTGGAGTAACCCTCGGCAACGAACTCGAACACCGCGTTGTGTTCGTAGCCCGTGATCTTGGAGGTCGTCGTCCACTTCTTGAGCGTGACCGGGCCGACCTTCGCAACGTTGTCGCCGGTGAATTCGGAGCCAACGGCAGGACCATCGACCCCGTCGACCCACCGGCAGGCAACGCACTCGGGGCTCCACTCCCCCATTCGGGCGATGTCGGACACCGCTGCGAACACGTCGGTCACGGGTCGATCGATCATGATCGACGCCGACCCGACGAGCGGGTGATCGTTGGTTGCCATTCTCCACTGTGACACACGGACCGAGGCAAGCCGATGGCGACCGCTAGTCGTCGGGCATCTGGACGACCTGGCCGATGATCGTCCCACCATCGATCACGAACTCGTGTCCGGTCGAGTACGTCGCCTCCTGCAGGATGAACATCAGCATCGCTGTGACCTCCTCGGGCTCGCCGACTCGGGCGATCGGCTGGCTGGCGACCGTCTCGAGGTCGAGCCCATCGGTCATCGGCGTGCGGATCGGCCCTGGATGGATCGAGTTCACCCGGATACCGAACGGCCCCAACTCGATGGCAGCAGTCTTGGTGATGCCACGCACTCCCCACTTGCTGGCGACGTAGGCGGCGAGGTTCGCATAGCCCTGCAGCCCGGCAGTCGAGGAGATGTTGACGATGGCTCCACCGTTGGCCTGCTTCATCGACGGAACGACCGCACGCATTCCGAGGAACACGCCGGTGAGGTTGATGTCGATGGTGCGCTGCCAATCACTCGTCGACAGGGCATCGATCGGTCCGAACGCGACGATGCCAGCGTTGTTCACCAGCACCTTGACGGGGCCCCACGCCTCCTCGGCCTGCGCGACGACCGTCTCCCAGGCACCTGCATCGGCGACATCGAGGTGGCGGTACATCACCGAGTCGCCGAGTGCGTCTGCGAGCGCCTGCCCTTCGACGTCGAGGATGTCGGTCGCCACCACTCTTGCGCCGGCCCGGGCGAGGCCTCGGACATGTTCTGCCCCCATCCCCCGCGCCGCACCGGTGACGATCGCAACCGCTCCGTTGAGTGACATTGACATGGTTCTGTCCTCCTTGACGGCGACGAGCAGATGTCTCAAGGATTTCAGAGGGCGCGCTCCGAGTCCACAGTCCAAGGTCATCGAGCGACGAAAACGACGACGGACCCCCGATTTCTCGAGGGCCCGTGTCCGTTGCTCCGGGAGCAGGGCTCGAACCTGCGACCCATTGATTAACAGTCAATTGCTCTGCCAGCTGAGCTATCCCGGAAGGTCGAATCGAGAGGTTATCGCCCCGACCGGTGCCATCACACGTCGATGAGTCCTCGAACCGTGGGTCACGATCGTCAGGAGCGCCAACGGGTGCTCGCGTGTCGGCGGGCGGGTCGGGCGCCCGAGGTCCGAGAACCGGCACAGATGCCGATCACTCGACTTCGAGGAACTCCCGGAGACGCTCGGATCGTTGGGGGTGGCGGAGCTTGGCGAGGGTCTTGGCCTCGATCTGGCGGATGCGCTCACGGGTCACACCGAACTCCTGACCGACCTCCTCGAGTGTCTTGGCCCGTCCCCCGTCGAGCCCGAACCGCAGCCGGACGATCTCCTGCTCCCGATCGGACAGCTCGCCGAGGACCTCGGTCACCGCATCGTGCAACATCATGCGGGTCGCCGCGTCAGCAGGGCTGTCGACCGACTCGTCCTCGATGAAGTCACCGAGGTTGGCTTCGTCCTCGTCTCCGACGGGCGAATCCAGCGAGAGCGGGTCCTGCGAGATCCGCAACAGCTCGCGCACGCGATCCGGTGGGAGCTGCACCTTCTCCGCGATCTCGTCGACTGTCGGCTCACGTTCGAGCTCCTGGTGCATCTGCCGCTTGGCGCGAGTGACCCGGTTCATGTGCTCGACCATGTGCACCGGGATCCTGATCGTGCGGGCCTGATCGGCGATCGACCGGGTGATCGCCTGGCGGATCCACCACGTGGCATACGTCGAGAACTTGAAGCCCTTGGTGTGGTCGAACTTGTCGACCGCACGCATCAACCCGAGATTGCCTTCCTGGATCAGATCGAGCAGTTGCATGCCTCGACCGGAGTAGCGCTTGGCGATGCTCACCACCAGACGCAAGTTGGCCTGCGTCAACTCGCTCTTGGCTCGCTCGCCGCGGCTGACGGCGCGCAGCAGCATGCGCTCCTCCCCCGGCTCGAACGCCGACGCATCGGCGATCTCGTCGATGCGTGCTGCGGCGATCTTGCCTTCCTCGATCAGCTGGGCGAGGCGTCGTTCGTCCCCGACCGTGAGCAGGTCGACCTGGCCGATCTCTCGGAGGTACAGACGCACCGTGTCCGACGTGTTGTTGTCACCCTTCGGACCGGCCTTGCGGGTCCGGCGGCCACGGCCGCGGCTCAGCAGTTGCTCGTCGTGATCGGCGACCCTCGCAGGAGACTCCTTCTCCACGAACACCCGGCCACCACTCGACGGTGTGTCATCGGCGATGTGGTCGACCTCGTCGTCGATCTGGATACCGTGGCCCGCCATGGCGGTCTGCACCTCGGTGAGGACGTCGCCGGACAACTCGATGTGGCGCAGCACGTGGGCGACGTCCTCTGCATGGACCGCTCCCGACTGGCGACCGCGCCCGACCAGGTCATCCCACTCGTCGACATCGACGCCGACGAACGGCGCCGCGGCGGACGAAACCGACGGCATGTCACCGGTCGGGACCGAGCGCGTGGGGGCGTCGGCGTCCGGCTGCTCGCCGGCTGCCGGATCAGCCCCCACCGTTGCGTTCCTCTGCTCGTCGATCCAGCCAACCTAGCAACGACTCCGCTGCGGCCATCGCACACGATCGATCGGTGTCGTTGAGTGCGTCGATGTCGAGTCGGGCGGCACGATCCTCCTCGATCGCTGCCGGATCGGCCAATCGGGCGTGCGCGGTCAACTCGCGTCGCGCCGCCGCACCGATGAGCGTGCGGGCCTCCACCTCCGGCTGCAGGTTGAGATCCGCGACCGCTGCTCGCTCCAACACCTCACGAGCATCCGGCGCAGCGACCCGTAACGCCTGATCGAGATCTCCCCCAGATTCCGCCATCGCGACGAACGCCATCCGATTGGCGTCATCGTCGAACAACTGCTCGATCAACCACGGTGCGATCTCATCCCAGTCCTGCACCAACAGGACGAGCGCGGCGAACTCGGCGTTCTCCATCGGGCCACGCGACCGCTTGGGCGCCACCTGGATCGCCGGGCGGCGCGAGCCCCGCTCGGCGATCTGCACGAGGTCGCCGACGGGCAGACCGACCTTGGTGGCGACCTCACCGGCATAGAGCTTGCGGACGTTCGGGTTGGGGTGCTCGTTGACCACCGCCATCGCCTCTTCGGCGAGCCGGGCGCGGTGTTCGGGCGAATCGAGCGAGCGAGCACCGAGCGTGCGCTGCAGCCGGAACCCGAGGAACGGCATCGCCGAGTCGACCGCCTTCTGCAACGCCTCGGGATCCGACTGTGCGAGGTCACCAGGGTCCTTGCCCTGCGGAAGTCGAGCAACCGACACCTCCACCGCATGGGCCTGCTCCCACTCGTAGAAGCGTGCGGCGGCACCCTGCCCGGCTGCGTCGGCGTCGAACGCCAGCACCACCCTGCTCGCGTACCGCTTCAGCAATCGCACGTGTTCCTCGGTGAGCGCCGTGCCACAGGTGGCGACCGCTCGCGACACGCCGGCGCGGTGGAAGCCGATCACGTCGGTGTAGCCCTCGCACACGACGACCTGATCGTGTTTGGCGATGTCCGACTTCGCCCAGTTCAAGCCGTAGAGAGTCTTCGACTTCGTGTAGATCGGTGTCTCGGACGAGTTCTTGTACTTGGCCGGGTCGTCGGAGCCGGGCAGGATCCGGCCGCCGAACGCCAGCGCCTCGCCCGACTCGGAGAAGATCGGGAACATCACCCGCGCCCGGAACGAGTCCTGCATCTTGTTCCGCTTGTTCCGGAAGGCCAGCCCGACCGACTGCAGGACGTCGGCTGACGCTCCCAAGCCGCGTGACAGCGCGTCCCAGTCGTCGGGCGCCCAGCCGAGCTTGAAGTGCCGAGCGACGTCACCCGCAAGTCCACGACGCCGCAGATAGTCACGAGCTGCGCGGGCGTCGGGATCGGTGAGGAGCCGCTGGTGGTACCACTCGACGGCCTCGTTCATCGCTTCGACGAGCTGCTTGCGCCGTGCGCGCTCCTTCGACTGACCGGTCGTGGTGTAGTTGAGCTGGATCCCGGCTTTCGCTGCCAGGTGTTCGACCGCACCGGGAAAATCGAGGTGCTCGATCTCCTGGATGAAGGTGAAGACGTCACCGCCCTTGTCACAGCCGAAGCACTTGTAGCGGCCCGTCTCCTCGCGAACGTTGAACGACCCGCTCTTCTCGGCGTGAAACGGGCACAGACCGACCCAGTTGCGCCCGACCCGCTTCAGCGCGACGTACTGCTGGACCGTGTCGACGATCGACACCGTCGACCGCAGCCGCTCGATGTCCTCGTCGACGATCCCCATGGTCCGATCAGCGTAGACCCCGCAACGTCGCACGGTGCCGGGTCAAACGTGACAGTCCACGCACGTCCCACGTCAGCGGGCCCGCAAGTGTCCCGTTTGACCCGGCACGGTGTGACAGTCAGTGACCGGCGGCGATGATGGCCTGGGCTGCGGACAGCCGGGCGATCGGCACGCGGAACGGCGAGCACGACACGTAGTCGAGCCCGGCGTTGTAGAACAGGTCGATCGACGCCGGGTCGCCGCCGTGCTCGCCACACACGCCGAGCTTCAGGTCGGGCTTCGTGGAGCGACCACGCTGGGCGCCGATGCGCACGAGGTCGCCGACACCGCTCTGGTCGATCGTGTCGAACGGGTTCGCCTTCAGCAGCCCCTGCTCGAGGTACGCGGGCATCATCCGGCTCTCGACGTCGTCGCGGCTGAACCCGAAGGTGAGCTGCGTCAGGTCGTTGGTGCCGAAGCTGAAGAAGTCGGAGACCTCGGCGATCTCGTCGGCGCGCAGTGCTGCACGCGGCGTCTCGATCATCGTGCCGATCGTGATGATCGGCTTCTTTCTCATGCCGGCCAGCGCCGAATCGATCTCGGCCTGCACCCAGCTGCGGGCCAGCGCCATCTCCTCGCGCGTGACGGTGAGCGGGATCATGATCTCGACGATCGGCTTCTTGCCCATGTCACGCAACTTCGCCGCAGCGGACAGCAGCGCTCGCGCCTGCATGGCGTACAGGCCGGGCTTGATCACGCCGAGGCGAACGCCCCGGGTGCCGATCATCGGGTTGTGCTCGGCCCACTTCTCGGCGGCGTCGAGCATCTGCTCTTCCTTCTTGGTGAGCCCCTTCGTGGCCTTCTTGATCTGCAACTCCTCCACCGACGGGAGGAACTCGTGCAGTGGCGGGTCGAGCAACCGGATGGTGACCGGCAGCCCGTCCATCGCGTCGAGGATCTCCATGAAGTCGGCCTCCTGGACCGCTCGGAGCTTCTCGAGCGCCGCCTCCTCCTGCGCCGGCGTGGACGCGAGGATCATCTCGCGCACGACGGGCAGGCGGTCGGGAGCGAGGAACATGTGCTCGGTGCGGCACAGCCCGATGCCCTCGGCGCCGAGCTCGCGAGCGTTCGTGGCGTCCTCGCCGGTGTCGGCGTTCGCCCGCACACCGAGCTTGCCCTTGCGGACCGCGTCGGCCCACTTCAGGATCGTGTCGAACTCCGGCGGCGGTTCGGCCATGCGCAGTTCCATCGCTCCGAGCACGACCTCGCCGGTGGTGCCGTCGAGCGAGATGACGTCACCTTCCTTGACGACGGTGTCGCCGACGGAGAACTGCTTGCCCTGGATCTTGACCTCCTCCGCGCCGACGATCGCCGGCGTCCCCCAGCCGCGGGCCACGACGGCGGCATGGCTGACGAGCCCACCACGAGACGTCAGGATGCCCTTCGACGCCATCATGCCGTGGATGTCGTCGGGGCTGGTCTCGCTGCGCACCAGCACGACGTCCTCGCCGCGCTCCTTGGCGGCGGCGGCATCGTCGGCGGTGAAGTAGACGGCCCCGACCGCGGCGCCGGGCGAGGCGCCAAGGCCCGTGGCCAGCACGACGCCCTTGCCGGCGAAGTGCGGGTGGAGGACGGCGTCGAGGTGATCGGCCGACACGCGGGTGAGCGCCTCTTCACGCGAGATCTTCCAGCGATGCGAGCCCTTGCCGGCGCCCTTCGTCATGTCGACGGCCATCTTGAGGGCGGCCGCGCCCGTGCGCTTGCCGACGCGTGTCTGCAGCATCCAGAGCTTGCCCTGTTCGATGGTGAACTCGGTGTCGCACATGTCGGTGTAGTGCTCTTCGAGCCGACGGAAGATCTCGAGGAGGTCGGCGTGGATCACCGGAAAGTGCTTCTTCATGTGGTCGAGGTCTTCGGTGTTGCGGATGCCCGCCACCACGTCCTCGCCCTGCGCGTTGACGAGGAAGTCGCCGTAGGGCTTGTTCTCGCCGGTCGCGGCGTTGCGGGTGAATCCGACACCGGTACCCGAGTTGTCGTCGCGGTTGCCGAACACCATCGTCTGGACATTGACGGCGGTGCCGAGGTCGTGATCGATCTTCTCTCGGGTGCGGTACGCGATCGCACGGGCGCCGTTCCAGCTGCGGAACACTGCTTCAACGGCGCCGTTGAGCTGCTCGCGCGGCTTCTGCGGGAACGGTGCACCGGTCTCCCGACGCACGATCGCCTTGTAGTCCTCGCAGAGTTCCTTGAGCGCCCCGGCGGGGATCAGGTTGTCCAACGTCGTGCCGGCCTTGGCCTTGGCAGCGTCGAGGGCCTCTTCGAACGGTTCACCGTCGACACCGAGCACGATCCGGCCGTACATGGCGATGAAACGCCGGTACGAGTCGTACGCGAACCGCTCGTCGTCGGTCGAATGGGCGAGGCCCTCGACGCTCTGGTCGTTCAGGCCCAGGTTGAGGACGGTGTCCATCATGCCCGGCATCGAGAACTTGGCGCCGGATCGGACGCTGACGAGCAGCGGGTCGAACGGATCGCCCAGCTTGCGGCCCATTGCCTTCTCGAGCTTGAAGACGTGCTTCGCGATCTCCTCGTCGAGGCCGTCCGGCCAGCCGCCGTACATGTAGTCGCGGCAGGCATCCGTCGAGATCGTGAAGCCCGGGGGCACCGGCAGCTTCAACACGCTGGTCATCTCAGCGAGGTTCGCCCCCTTCCCACCCAACAGGTCCTTGTACTCCATCGGAGGACGGCGGTGCTTGTGATCGAAGGCGTAGACGTATGGCACGTGGAGGGAGTGTACGACCCAGAGCTGGATCCCCGTGAACGATCACAGAACACGTCGTCACGCGAGACACCCACCGCCGATCGGTCGTAGCCTCCGGAGTCGAATGTTCCGGCTGCTCGGATTCCCTGTCCACGTGCGACCAGGCTTCGTCGTGTTCATGGTGCTGATCGTCGTGCTCTACGGCGATGCCTTCGGCCTCTGGCTCGCCGTGGCTCTCTCCGCATTCACACTGCTCCACGAACTCGGCCACGCCGTCGCCGCCCGACGCACCGGAGCGAAGGCCGAGATCTCGTTGAACTTCCTTGCCGGCTATGCCTCGTACGTGCCATCGCGACCGCTGTCACGCGCCGAGCAGATCGGCATCTCGTTCGCCGGTCCGGGCATCCAGGTCGCGGTGAGCGTTGCGATGCTCGTCGCGCTCGGGGCGAACCCGCTGGAACAGCCGTCGTACTCGAACGACCCCGCCCTCCTCGCGATCTGGTGGGCCGGCCCGATCATCGGCGTGTTCAACCTCGTGCCCGTCCTCCCGCTCGATGGCGGCAACATCGTCACCACAGCGCTGGATCGGATCATCCCGGACCGTGCCGAACGACCGATGATCTGGTTCTCGCTCGCAGTCACCGGCGCGTTCACGGTCTACGCATTGATCGACACTCAGTATCGCGGCTTCATGCTCATCATGGGATTTCTCCTCGTGTCGCAATTGCAGATGCTCGGTTCCTCGAAACCGGTCACCTCGCCGTGGCACGACGCCAACGAAGCGCTCGCTGCCGGGAAGCCGGCCAAGGCGCGTCGGATCCTGGTGTCGGCGCTCAGCCACCACCGCCCCGATCAGCCGCCCCCTCCTGTCACCCTGTCGCCGGAACAGTCGGCGGCACTGATCGACCTGCTCCCCGATCCCCTGCCGTCGGGCGACCCCTGGAACGAGTACGTCCTCGCCAACCAACTGATGCGCCTCGGAAGGTTCGAAGATGCCGCCCACTACGCCGCCGACGGCTACAGCCGGCATCCGCACACACTTGCCGCCGCCACCGTGGCCCGCGCTGCCGGCGCGTTGGGCGATCAGTCGACGGCCATCGGGTGGTTGCGGACCGCCGCGGAAGCCGGCACGTCGCCGTCGGGCCTGGCGACGATCATCGACTCGTCACCCGAGCTGATCGGGGTCCGCCAGCACCCCGACGTGGTGGCGATCCGTCGCGACATCGCGGCGACCCACGCGATCTGACGACGGCCCGGCCCGACTCGGCACCGCGTCGGGCCCAGCACCGCCGCGTGGTCCGTTTTTCGCGTCAGGTGACGGCAAGGTGCGCCGGCAGGCGACCGACGTCATGGCCTCGCTTGACGAGAGCAAGTCCTTCGTTCCCGGTCGGCGACACGCTCGTGACCGTGCCGACCTCGACACCTCCAACGATCAACGGGTCGCCGGCTGTGACACCGGCGCCCACGTCGACGATCCGCAACGACGCCGGCGCGTCCGCACCGCGACTGTCCATGCGTTCGACGAGCTCCTGGCCCGGGTAGCACCCCTTCGTGAAACTGACCGCCACCGGCACCACACCGGTGACGGCGGGAATCGTCTGGCCGGGAACGATCTCGAATCCCATGCGCGGCCACCCGACAGCGATCCGGGCGACCTCGTGGCCATCGGCGGGCGTCGAGGTCGTGGCGGTCTCGACGCTGATCTCGGCGTTCACTCGGATCTTGAACCGGTTCAACCTGGCTGCGAGCGCCTCGCCGTACCCGGCGTCGAGGTCGAAGTCGAACCGGTCGTCGCCAACGCGGGTCACGCGCGCCAGCGACTCGACCTTGCCCGCGGGCTCGAGAACGAGGGTCCATGCTGCGGCGCCGGGCGCAAGGTCACGGAGGTCCTGGGCGACCTGGGAGTGAAGGTAGGTGAGCGCGTCCGGACCATCCACGATCACGTGGTCACGGGCGGATTCGTCGATTGCGGCTTGGTCGGGAGTCACACCGACAGTCTGCCGTGGCACACTGCGATCGTCATGACGAACGACGACAGCACCCGTGACAGCCGACTCCACGACCTGGCGGCCCGCGCCGTCGACAGTCTGCTCACGCTCGTACACCGAGGAACACGCCTTGCATTCGGCACGATGGTCATCGTGGTGGTCGTGTGCCTCAGTGGTGTCGCCCTGGGCATCGCGGCCCTGTCCGACGGCATGGAGACCGTGTGGATTCTCTTCGGTGGAGTCGCTGCGTGCGTCGCCATCGGCTCCGTCGGTCTTGCGATGTTCCGCCTCTGGGTGATCACGACGCTCGGGACCGCGCTGGTCAGCGACGTCGAACAGCTGATCGCCGGGGACCCGCGATCGGAGCGCGTCGTCATCGAGACCGTCGAGGCGAGCGACGGTGTCCAGGACCAGAGCGCCGTTGTCATGTCACGCCAGTTCTTCACGATGAGCGACACGGTCGGCACCGCAGGCCAGTTCACCGCACTCGCCATTGCGTTGAAGTCGGTCACGACGTTCCCGTGGCTGATCCTGCTCGCCACCGTGATCACCATCGGCTTCGCCGGCCTCGGCTTCTTGTTCCTCCTCGGCATCATCCTCTGACGGACGGCCAGGCTCGGGTGGGGGGTCAGGCCGGGGTGCCGCTCGCGCGGCGTGAGGCGGTCATCCGACGGGCCGCAGGGATCGCCGCCAACAACGCCGCTGCCTTGTTGCGACATTCCAGATCCTCGTCGTCGGGGACCGAATCGGCCACGATCCCTGCACCGGCCTGCAAGCTCGCGGTTGTTCCGTCACCGGTGACGAACATCGTGCGGATCGCAATCGCCGTGTCGAGATTGCCGGACCAGTCGATGTAGCCGACGACTCCGGCATAGGGGCCGCGCTTGACCGGCTCGAGCGAGTCGATGATCTCCATCGCCCTCACCTTCGGCGCACCCGACACCGTGCCGGCCGGCAGCGTGGCTCGCAGCACATCGATCGGTCCGAGCCCGTCACGCAAGTGTCCCGACACCTGCGATGTCAGGTGCATGACATGGCTGTAGCGCTCGAGCGTCATCAACTCGTCGACGTTCACGGTGCCGAACTCGGCGACACGCCCCACGTCGTTGCGGGCGAGATCGACCAGCATCACGTGCTCGGCGCGCTCCTTCGGGTGCTCGATCAACTCGGCGGCCATCATCCGGTCGTGTTCGTCGGTACGGCCGCGTCGCCGTGTGCCCGCGATCGGACGCGACACCACGGTCCGGTCGAGCAACTGCACCATCGGTTCCGGTGACGAGCCGACGATCGTCAGCTCGGGATGGCGCACGAAGTACATGTACGGCGACGGGTTCACCTGGCGCAGCACGCGGTAGACGTCGAACGGGTCGGCGCCGAGTTCGAGGTCGTAGCGCTGCGCCAACACGACCTGGAAGATGTCACCCGCAACGACATGGTCCTTTGCGACATCGACGGCTCGCTGGTAGGTGCCGTTGGGCATCGACGAATGGAGTTCTGGCAGTTCGTCGGCGGCAGACGGCGGCGCGACCGGCGTGTACGGCAACGGCTCGGACAGGTCGGCCACGGCCTGCTGGACGCGTCCGATCGCAGCGTCGTAGGCAGCATTGAGTTGCGCCGTGTCGAGCCCGAGGGTCGGCACGCTTTCGATCAGGTAGACCCGCTGGCGCCAGTGGTCGAACGCAGCCAACGAGCCGATCACCGACATCACGGCATCGGGATATCCCCGGTCGTCCGACGGCGTGTCGGGGAGGTGCTCGACCTCGCGAATCACGTCGTAGCCGAGGAATCCCATGATGCCGCCGTGCAACGGCGGCAGGTCGTCGAACTTCGGGCTGGTGTACTTCCCGAGCAGGGCTTCGAGCGCCGCGAGCATCCCCTGGTCGGTCGGGATGCCGTCCGGGAGTGCTCCGTCGAGTTCGACGACGCCGTCACGCAGTACGAGCATCGCCGAGGGGTTGCGTCCGACGAAGGAGAACCGCGCCCAGCGTTCGGCCCCCTCGACCGACTCGAGGAGGAAGCCGGGTCCGTCTCCGACGAGTTTGACGTAGGCAGCGACGGGCGTCTCGAGGTCGGCGAGCAGTTCGGTCCACACCGGAACCACCGTGTGTTCGGCGGCGTGACGATGGAATTCGTCGCGGGAGGGCTGGAACTTCATCGGCCGTTCACGCTTCGGGGCCGAACGACCGGAAGAAGCAGGTGCGTGCTCCGGTGTGGCAGGCGCCGGCGCCTTCCTGTTCGACCTTGAACAGCAGCGCGTCGGCATCGCAGTCGTAGTAGGCCTCGCGGACGAACTGACGATCACCGCTCGTGTCGCCCTTGCGCCACAGCTCCCGGCGGCTGCGCGACCAGTAGACCATCCGCCCCTCGGCGAGCGTCATCTGCAGCGACTCCGCGTTCATCCAGGCCAGCATCAGGACATCGCCGTTGTCGACGTCCTGCGCAATCGCCGCCACCAGTCCGTGGTCGTCGTACTTGATCCCCGCCAGTTGCTCGTCGGTCGCGTCGATCGTGGTGCCTTCGGGCATCGGGCCAGCCTACGGTCGGTGAACAGCCTCGAAACAGGTTCTCGTTGGCGGCGGAGATTTGTAGCTTGTCGGCCGTGCGTATGACCCGAAGTGCGTGGTTGATCAGCGGCTGCCTGCTCGTGTCAGCGTGCAGTCAAGCGGCCGCCATCGAACCGAGCAGGGCAGCCTCCGACGACGTGCCGGTGACAGCGTCCGTCGCCACGCCCGACCCGACGACCGATCCGACGTCCACGTCGTCGACATCGTCCTCCACCACGACCACCACGACAACCACCACGACAGAACCGCCACTCGATGTGTACGACGCCGACTGCGTCGTCCAGGTCGCCCCCGGCGACTCGCTCGGCGGCATCGCAGCGTCCCGCGCCGACGAGATCGTCACGATCGCCACGCTGCAGGCCGAGAACGGGCTCGCCGACGAACTGATCGTCCCCGACCAGCTTCTGGACGTCTGCATCGACAACGGGCTCGACGACATCACCGGCGAACAGCGGCTCGAACGCAACGCGGCTGTCGTCGCTTCCGAGACCGCCGTCTCGGTGACGGCGCAGCAGGCCAAGCTCAACGAACTGCTCGTGCCGTATGGGTTCCCGGAGATGCCCGTCGACGGGGTGTCGGGCCCCGTGACCCGACGCGGTCTCTGTGCGAGCCGGTTGGCGCTCGGCCTTCCCGTCAACCGCTCGGACATGGCACCGGGTAGCCCCGAGGAGCAACTGCTCCTGTCCACGCCCACACTGCCGATCCCGCCGAACGTCGCGACCGACGGTCGATGGATCTTCATCGACCTCACCTGTCAGGTCCTGCTGACCGGCGAAGGCCCCGACCGTCTCGTCAACGTGTTCCCCACCTCGACCGGCGAGGCGGGCTACGAGACCCGCCTGCAGGAGCGAACCCGGGCGTTCCGATTCAACCCGGCGCTCGACAACGGCGGTTGGCACGAGTCGTCCATCTACCCGGTGCCCGAGGACAACCCACTCAACGGCAACATGTACAAGCCGTTGTACTTCGACAACGGCCAGGCGATCCACGGTGCCAACAACGTGCCCACCAGCCCGCAGAGCAAAGGGTGCGCGCGGGCTGAGGCCCGCGGACCAGGACCGATTGGTGGCATGGCTGGGCCTCGACACGATCTCGGGTTCGACCTACTCGAGGGATCGCATCGGCGCGACGGTCACGGTTCGCGGCGGCTACGAGCTGGGCTGACGTCCCAGCAGCCTAGAGATACAGCCCGGTCGACGCCTCGATGCGTTCGGCCGCGACCGTGTGGAGTTCGCGCTCACGCAACATCACGTAGTCCTCACCCTGGACTTCCACCTCGTAGCGATCCTCGGGGCTGAAGAGCACCTTGTCGCCGACCTCGCACGACCGCACGTTCTGGCCCTGGGCGACCACCGTGGCCCAGATCAGCCGCTTGGACACCTGGGCCGTAGCCGGGATGACGATGCCTCCCGACGACTTCCGTTCACCGGCCTTGTCGGAGATGCGCACCAGCACTCGGTCGTTGAGCATCTTGATCGGGAGCTTGTCGTCGTCGACCGGCATCCCGGCCACGCTATCCGGAGAGCTACCGTCGACCCTCGTGAGCGGTTCTGCAGCCATCGACCATCGCCAGTTCACGGCGTCGGACGGCGCTGCCCTGGTGGGCGACCTCGCGCTGCCGGCGGCGCCGCGGCTGGCGGCGATCATCTGCCATCCTCATCCGCAGTACGGCGGAAACCGCTTCAACAACGTGGTCACGGCGTTGTTCGACGCGCTGCCGTGTGCCGGCATCGCGGCGCTGCGGTTCGACTTCCGCACCGAGTTCTCGGGCGGGCCCGGCGAGCGCCTCGATGCGATCGCCGCGATCGAGGAGATGACCGCAGAGGTGCCCGGTGTCGGGGTCGCTGCGCTCGGCTACTCGTTCGGCGCGATGATCGCGCTCGGCCTCGACGACGAACGGGTCACCGCCCTCGGATTGATCGCTCCCCCGCTCGCGATCACACCGGACGTTGCGGCGCCCGTGGTCCCGACCCTCGTGCTCACCCCGGCCCACGATCAGTTCAGCCCACCGACGGTGTCCGCACCGATCGTCGCCGGCTGGGCCGCAATCAGTGACGCACCGATCGAGCACGAAACGATCGAGACGGCCGATCATTCCCTCGCCGGCCGCACCGCTGCGGTGGCCGACCGGGTAACCGGCTGGCTCAACCGCTGACGGCGGCTTCCATCTCTTCTTTGACCTCGTCGGTCAGCAGTGGGATCACGTCGAGCGCCCCGAAGTTCTGCTCGACCTGACCGACCTTCGACGCTCCGGTGATCACGCTCGACACGTGGGGGTTCTTCGTGCACCACGCCAGCGCGAGCTGGGCCATCGTGCAGCCGAGTCGGTCGGCGATCGGCCGCAACTTCTCGACCCGTGCGATCGCCTCGGCGTCGGTCAGGCGGCCGGCGAGCCAGCCGTACCCCTCGAGCGCAGCCCGGGAGTCCTCGGGAATGCCGTCTTTGTACTTGCCGGTCAGGAGTCCGGACGCGAGCGGGCTCCAGATCGTGTTGCCGTAGTTGAACTCGGCATTGATTCGGGCGTACTCCTTCTCGACCTTCGTGCGCTCGAGGATGTTGTACTGGCTCTGCTCGGTGACCGGACGATGGAGGTGATGGCGGTCGGCGACGTCGATGGCCGCGCGGATCTCGTCGGCGGACCATTCGCTCGTTCCCCAGTACAGTGCCTTGCCGGTCGAGATGATGTCGCTCATCGCCCACACCGTCTCCTCGATCGGCGTGTTCGGGTCCGAACGATGGCAGTACAGGACGTCGACGAAGTCGAGCCCGAAGCGCTCGAGGGACCCGTCGATTGCGTGCATCAGGTACTTGCGGTTGAGCGTGTTGTTCATGTTCGGGGTGTTCTTGTGCAGTCCCCAGAACACCTTGGTGGTCACGACGAAGGACCAGCGCGGCCAGTCGAGTTCGCGCAGCACCTCTCCCATGATCGACTCGCTCTTGCCGCCCGCGTAGGCCTCCGCGTTGTCGAAGAAGTTGCAGCCGGCCTCGCCTGCGGCAGCCATGCACTCGAGGGCGAGCTGGTTGTCGAGCTGGGTGTCGAAGGTGACCCAGCTGCCGAACGACAGCACGCTCACCTGCAGCCCGGTGTTGCCGAGCCGGCGGTATTCCATCTTGGGGTTGACGTTGGGGGTAGCCATACGGCCGACCTTACCGAGGATCAGAGCGGGGTGAGACCCGCGAGCTGATCGGCCGTGCCGGTCTCAGACCGGGCTGACGCCGGCGGCGCGATCGCTGGCGATCTGATCGGCCATCACGTCGAGCACCTGGCCTCGGATCGCCCGCACAGTACGCGCGTACGCTGACGGATCGAGCGTTGCGGCGAGTTCTGCGGCAACGGCGACCGCCCGGTCGAGTTCCTCGCCCTCGGGCACGACCTCATCGACAAAGCCCACGTCGACGGCGTCGCGCGGCGTCGTGATCCGAGCGTTGGCGAGCGACCGCTGGAGGTGACGCTTGCTCAGACGATCGGTGGCAATCGTGAGGGCCCAGTCGGGCAGCACCATCTTGATCGCCACCTCGTTCAACCCGACCTTGGCCTCGATGTCGCCGGCGATACGAACGTCGCAGCCGAGGAGCACCAGAGCCCCTGCGGCCAATGCGTGTCCGGTACTGGCCGCGATGACGGGCAGCGACGAGCCGTACAGGCGATGCACCAGCGCGCCGCCGTCGGCGACGAGGTCGATGATCGCCGACATGTCGTCGCCGAGCATCACCCCGAGGTCGAAGCCGGCGGAGAACTTGCCCGGCCGACCGTGCAGCACCATCGCTCGGATCTCGTCGTCGGCCTCCGCTTCGTCGACCGCCGCAGTGATCGCGGCGATCATGTCGAAGGACAGGGCATTGGCCTTGCCGTCGTCGAGGTGGACGACCAGTACCCCGTCGCGTCGTTCGGTCGTGACTGCGGCAGAACTCATGACGCAGAACCTACGCGAACCGAGGAGTGCGGCAAAGGTCTGGCGTCTGCCGTCCTCCCGTGCAGTCAGACCTGTGACCAGACGGGGCGGACGTGGATGCCGGCTGCGGACATCTGAGCCTTGGCATCGGCGACGGTGTGCTCGCGGAAGTGAAAGATCGAGGCGGCGAGCACCGCATCGGCGCGGCCGACCGCTACACCCTCCACCAGATGCTCGACCGAACCCACACCTCCGCTCGCGATCACCGGAACCGTGACGGCGTCGACGATCGCCTGGGTCAGGTCGAGATCGAATCCTTCTCGCGTGCCGTCGCGGTCCATCGAGGTCAGCAGGATCTCACCCGCCCCGCGCCGAACAGCTTCCTGCGCCCATTCGATCGCGTCGATTCCCGTGGGAGTGCGGCCACCGTGGAGGTAGACCTCCCACCCGTTCGCGGCCGGTGGACCATCGTCGTCGGCACGGCGCTTTGCATCGATGGCGCACACGACACACTGCGCGCCGAACTCGCCTGCGATCTCGGTGATCAGCTCCGGACGTTCGACCGCGGCCGTGTT
Source organism: Ilumatobacteraceae bacterium (assembly GCA_963698435.1). Taxonomy (GTDB): domain Bacteria; phylum Actinomycetota; class Acidimicrobiia; order Acidimicrobiales; family Ilumatobacteraceae; genus Sva-07. The sequence continues at coordinate 39,698 of CAVOQV010000020.1, forward strand.
CACGCTGACCTTGTCGGCGCCCGCTCGCAGCATCCGCCGAGCATCCTCCAGGGTACGGATGCCGCCGCCGACCGTGAACGGGATGTACACCTCGTCGGCGACGCGTCGCACCATGTCGACGGTCGTCTCGCGGTTGTCGCTCGACGCTGTGATGTCGAGGAACACCAGCTCGTCGGCACCCTCGATGTCGTAGCGGGCCGCGAGCTCGACCGGGTCACCGGCATCGCGCAGGTCGACGAAGTTGGTGCCCTTGACGACTCGGCCGTCGGTGACGTCGAGACACGGGATGACACGGGCGACCTTCACCACGACTCCTCCTCCGCTCGATCCGAGCCCAACACGGCGAGGGCGTCGGCCACTGTGAAACGCCCTTCGTAGACCGCCTTGCCGGTGATGATGCCGCCGAGATTGTCGATCCGGGCCAACGCCACGACGTCGTCGAGATTCGACACGCCGCCGCTGGCGATCACCGGTGCGCCGGCGAGCTCGGCCGAACGCGCGAGCCCGTCGAGATCAGGGCCGACCAGCATCCCGTCACGGCCGATGTCGGTGATCACGAAGACATCAGCGGTCGGAAAAGCGCGTAGGCGTCGTCGAGCGCGAGCCCGCTGCCCTCGGTCCAGCCATGGACCGCGACGTCACCGTCGCGGTGGTCGAGACCGACGGCCACCGCCACGACATCCGACGCCGACTCGACGAGGGCCGGATTGCTCACCGCTGCCGAGCCCATCACCACTCGCGAGACCCCGGCGTCGGCCAGCTCACGAGCATCGTCGATGGAACGCACCCCTCCCCCGGTCTGCACCCGAGCGACCCCGCGCAGCGCTGACACGATCGCGGCGACGACCGGGCGATTGACCGGATCACCCGACCGGGCGGCGTCGAGGTCGACGACATGGATCCATCGCGCACCGTCGGCGGCGAAGCCGCGGGCGACGGCCACCGGATCGTCGCCGTAGACCGTCTCGTCGGCGTAATCGCCCTGGCGGAGACGGACGACACGACCTCCGAGCAGGTCGATCGCCGGGTACAGGTCGATCATCGTGCACACTCCTGCACGAAGTTGCGCAACAGAGCGAGCCCGGGCCGACTCGACTTCTCCGGATGGAATTGCACGGCGAAGACGTTCCCGCTGCGGAACGCAGCATTCAGGGTCGTGCCGTACTCGACGGTCGCAGCGATGACGCCGGGATCGTCGGGCACGCCGTGAAGCGAATGCACGAAGTAGACGTAGGGCTCGTCACCAAGATCGTGCAGCATCGCCTCGTGCGGATCGACCACGTCGAGCCGGTTCCACTGCATCTGGGGGATCTTCGGACCGGTCGGGATCCAGGTCACCGTTCCGGGGATCACGTCGAGCCCCGCCGCGTCCGGACTCTCCTGCGACTTGGTGAACAGCATCTGCATGCCGACACAGATGCCGAGAAACGGACGTCCCGAAGCGACGGCGTCGTGCGCCGGGGCGTCCAGGCCCGCCGTGCGCAGAGCGTCCATGCACGCTCCGAAGGCACCGACACCGGGGAGGACGACACCGTCGGCGGCGGCGATCAGGCCCGGATCGGCAGTGAGCCGGGCATCGGCACCTTCGTGCTCGAGCGACTTCTGCGCCGAGTGCAAGTTGCCGATGCCGTAGTCGAGCACCGCAATGAGCGGTCGTTCCGCATCACCGCCGGTCACCACACGACCCTCACAGCACGCCCCTCACAACACGCCCCTCACAACACACCCTTGGTCGACGGGACGCCGCTGGCATCGTCGATGCGGACTGCGTCGCGCAACGTTCGGGCAAGGCCCTTGAATGTCGCTTCGATGATGTGGTGCACGTTGCGACCGCGGACGAGTTCGACGTGCAGGGTGATGTTGGCCGCCGTCGCGAACGACGCGACCGCATGCTCGGCAAGCTGTGGGTCGAACGCCGGATCTCCCAGTGGCAACGATTCGGGCATCGGGACGTGCCATTCGACCCACGGCCGTCCGGACAGGTCGAGCGCGACGTCGATCAGCGCTTCGTCGAGCGGATAACGACCGCTCGCGAAGCGACGCACCCCCGCCTTGTCGCCGAGCGCCTCTGCGAACGCCTCACCGAGGGCGATCGCAACGTCTTCCACGGTGTGATGCGTGTCGATGTGGAGGTCGCCCGTCGCCTGGACGCGCAGGTCGAAGCCGCCGTGCCGACCGATCTGATCGAGCATGTGGTCGTAGAACGGGATGCCCGTCGAGATCTCGGTGACGCCGGTGCCGTCGAGGTCGATGGAGACCTCGATCGACGTCTCCTTCGTCGCGCGTCGGCGCTGCGCTGTGCGTGTCATGACATCACTCCGGTCGTGGCGGGTGCCAGCACGTCGGCCAGCGCCATGAGGAACTCGGTGTTCTCGTCGGGGGTCCCGATCGTGACACGCAGGCAATCTTCGAGTCGTGGCCAGCTCGAACAGTCGCGGATCAGCACACTGCGATCGACGAGGCCCTGCCACACGTCACGGCCGCTGAGGGCGCCAGCACGGACACGGAACAGCACGAAGTTGGCGCCGCTCGGGAACACGTCGAGCGGGAGTTCGGACATGGCCGCGACGATGCGGGACCGCTCGGCGACGATCTGCTCGACGCGATCGTTCATGTCGTCGGAGAACCGCAGCGCGAGGCGGCCGGCAATCTGCTTGACGGCGTCGAGGTGGTACGGCAAGACGACCTTGTCGAGTTCGGCGACGAGCCACGACGGTCCGATGAGATAGCCGAGGCGGGCACCGGCCATCGACCAGGTCTTCGAGAACGTGCGGGTGACGACGAGCGGCACGTCTTCGCCGACGAGATCGAGCGCCGACCAGTCCGCGAACTGGGCGTAGGCCTCGTCGACCACGACGAGGCCGGGAGCGAGATCGAGCAGTTGGCGGACCCGTTCGGCCGGTTCGACGAGGCCGGTGGGGTTGTTCGGCGAGGTGAGGAACACGACGTCAGGGCGGTGCTCAGTGAGGACTCGTTCGACCTCGGCGGGGTCGAGCGTGAAGTCGTCGGCGCGCTCCCCCTCCACCACCGTCGCACCCGTGACCCGGGCGATCTGGGCGTGCATCTGGTAGGTCGGCTCGAACGTCGCGACCGTCCGGCCCGGACCGGCGTAGGCGAGCAGCACGGTCTGCAGCACCTCGTTCGACCCGTTGGCGGCGAACACCTGCGACGGGTCGACCCCGTGCGTTGCGGCGATCGCCTCGCGCAACTCGGTGGCAGCTCGATCGGGGTAGCGATGCCAGTCGATGCGCGACACCTCAGCAGCCACCGCGTCGCGGAAGGCAGCAGGTGGCGGCTCGGGCGACTCGTTGGTGTTGAGTCGGACCCGCACGTCGACCTGAGCCGAGTGATACCCCTCGAGGGCGCGCAGGTCATCACGGACAGGAATCACCGGGCGAAGTGTAGAGGGAGCACCCGTCAGGCTCCCGGTAGGGTTTGTCCTCATGGCCGGATCCACCGAGTCGACCGCCGCAGAACTCGCCGCGATCACCGACAACGTGGCGCAGTACCGAAGCCGGGTGGCCGGCCTCGCTGAACCGTGGATTGGCACGGAGCGTGACGACGTGGTCACTGCGATTCACGAGGCGGAACGGCAGCTCCGCAATGCCGAACGCACGCTGATGCGAGCGATCAAAGCCTGCGACTGAGCAGACATCCCGCCTGATGGGCGCCGAAAAGTGGCGACGGCCCCTCGTGAGAGAGGCCGTCGCTCGGTGCGAGGTCGGGAGGCGGATCCCAACCGTCGCAGCAAACCAGGTGGCGGGAACCTGGTTGAGAAGAACTATACACACGCCCGAACTCTCACGGGTACCCTCGGCGCATGCGGTGCCTCGAGATCAAGCGCCAGATGGCCAGCGAGGACATCGCCAGCGTCACCGAACTCCTCGATGCTGCCGCCCGAGCCGACGGTCGCAGGCCGCTGTCCGATCACCTCTACCTCGATCTCGTCAACGGCGGCCTCGACGGGTTCGCCGGATTCCTGGCCTCCGAACCCGGCCACGACCACCCCGTCGCCTACGCGCAGATCTCCCGCGGCAACGACGCCCACGCCTTCGAACTCGTGATCCACCCCCACCATCGCTACGAGATGGCAACGATCGGCCCCGAACTCATCGAGGCAGCGATCGACGTGGTCGCCGCCGACGGTGGAGGGCGCGTGAACTGGTGGGTGTTCGAACCCACCTCCGCCCACGACGCGCTCGCAGACGACGCCCACATGGCCAGAGGCCGGACGCTCCATCAGATGCGGCGGCCGTTGCCGACCGGTATGGACGTCACGATCGAGACCCGGTCATTCGTCCCAGGAGCCGACGATGACGCGTGGCTGCTCGTCAACAACCGCGCTTTCGCCGACCACAGCGAGCAGGGCGGTTGGACGACCGCCACGTTCTGCCAGCGTCAGCAGGAGTCATGGTTCGACGCCGACGGCTTTCGAGTGCTCGACGCCGTCGACGACCACGGCGTCGAACGGATGGCGGGCTTCTGCTGGACCAAGGTCCACCCTGCCGCCGAGACCGGCGACCAGGAGCTGGGCGAGATCTATGTGATCGCCGTCGACCCCGACTTCCACGGGCGAGGTCTCGGCGCGCAGCTCACGCTCGATGGTCTCGACCATCTCGCCCGACAGGGCATCGAGACCGGCATGTTGTACGTCGACGCCGACAACACCCCGGCCGTCACGCTGTACCGGCGGCTCGGCTTCACGATCCACTCCACGAATGCCGCCTTCGTCGCCGACATCGCCCCGGCGGGACGGAGACGCTCGTGACCACCACCGACGCGCCGTCGGTGCCGCGGTCCGGCGAACTGCCGCGCTGGAGCGTGTCGGACGTCCACGACTCGCTCGACGCCCGGACGTTCACCGATGCGCTCGAGCAAGCCGGCGCCGACGCCGAGCGTCTCGTCGCACTGTTCGACGAACTCGGCATCCGCGCAACGACGAGCCGGCCGGTCACCGCTGACGACGCAAGCGCTGCCGATCGTGCACTGCGCGAGCTCAACCGGGTGACCGATGCCGTCGCTCTCCTGCGCGTCTACGTGTACGCCACCGTCGCGACCGATTCGCGCGACGAACGGGCGCAAGCGGTGTTCAGCCAGACCCGTCAACTCGACGCAACGTTGCGTCCGCTGTCGTCTCGACTCGCCGACTGGGTGGCCGCCCTCGGCGTCGATGCGCTCGCCGCGCTGAGCGCGGAGGCACACGATCACCTGGGTCCGTTGCGCCGCCTGGCCGCCCGATCCGATCACCAGATGACCGAACCCGAGGAGCACCTCGCCGCTGAGCTCTCGCTCACCGGTTCGTCGGCGTGGGGACGTCTGCATGCCGACGTCACCTCGCAGCTCACGACCGACGTCGACCTCCCCGACGGTGTACGCCGGCTGCCGATGCCCGCAGTGCGGGGCCTCGCAACCGACCCGGATCCCGTTGTCCGTCGAGCCGCATACGATGCCGAACTGCGCGCATGGCCGACCGTGGAAGTGCCGGTTGCCGCAGCGATGAACGCCATCAAGGGTGAGGCGATCGCTCTCAACCGCCGTCGGGGCTGGACGTCGCCGGTCGATGCCTCGCTCTTCGCGAACAGCGTGAGCCGGCCGACCTTCGATGCGATGCAGTCGGCGGTCACGGCCGCGTTGCCCGACCTGCGTCGTTGGATGCGGACCAAGGCCGTGCTCCACGGACATCCGCCCGAGCGAGGCCTGCCCTGGTGGGATCTCGTCGCTCCGGTCCCAACCGCCGAGACCACCGTGTCATGGGATGACGGCGTCGCGGTCGTTCGCCAGGCATTCGGCGAGTACAGCGCGGCACTCGGCGGGCTGGTGGACCGAGCACTCGACGAGTCGTGGATCGATGCGGAGCCTCGCGACGGCAAGACCGGTGGTGCGTTCTGCGCCCGGTTCGTCGACGATCGGTCGTTGGTGCTGCTCAACTGGTCAGGGTCGGCCGACTCCACGCAGACCACCGCACACGAGCTGGGCCACGCGTACCACAACACGACACTGGCGGGCCGCACGGCACTGCAGCGCCAACTTCCCATGGCACTCGCCGAGACCGCCAGCATCTTCTGCGAGACCCTCGTGGTCGAGGCCGGCCTCGCCCGCCTCGCAGGCGCCGAGCGCCTCGCCCAACTCGACGTCGATCTGGTCGGCACCAACCAGGTGATCGTCGACATCCACTCTCGGTTCCTGTTCGAGCGCGAGCTCTTCGACCGACGGTCACGACGCACGCTCAGCGCCTCCGAGCTGTGCGACATGATGACCGCCGCGCAAGCCGAGGCCTTCGGCGAGGGACTCGATCAGTCGACGGCTCATCCCTACATGTGGCTGCTCAAACCGCACTACTACGGCTCGCACTTCTACAACTGGCCGTACACCTACGGGCTGCTGTTCGGGCTCGGATTGTTCGCCGAGTACCAGCAGGATCCCGAGCGATTCCGGGCTGGTTACGACGACCTGCTCTCGCGGGCCGGGATGGAAACCGCCGAGGAACTGGGTGCCGCGTTCGGCCTCGACGTCACCGACGAGTCGTTCTGGACGGCGAGCCTCGACGTGGTGCGCAGCCGCATCGACGACTACACAGCACTCGCGCCCGAGCATGCCACGAGCAGTACCGAATGAGCAGAGGCATCCGCACCCGCTACGACCTGACACGAGACGAATTGGCAGCCGTCCTCGACGGCGAGCCCCGATATCGCCTGGATCAACTCTGGGACGGGTTGTACACGCAGCTCGCCGATCCAGGAGACATCACCAATCTGCCCAAAGCGCTCCGAGCCCGACTCGACGACGAACTCCCGCCCGCACTCACGGCGGTCACCGAGTCCGTCAGCGACCGTGGCGACACGGTCAAGTTCTTGTGGGAACTCGACGGGGGAAGCCGCGTGGAGACCGTGCTGATGCTCTACGCCGACCGCGCGACCGTGTGTGTGAGCAGCCAGGCGGGATGCGCGATGGCCTGCGGGTTCTGTGCCACCGGCCAGGCCGGATTCACGCGACACCTCACCGTCGGCGAGATCGTCGAACAGGTCGTGCGAGCCTCGCAGCGTGCCAAGCAGCTCGACCGCCGCGTGAGCAACATCGTGTTCATGGGCATGGGCGAACCGATGGCCAACCTCGACGCAGTGTGGACGGCCGCGGAGCGGTTCCACGCCGACCTCGGGCTGTCCGCCCGGCACATCACGATCTCGACCGTCGGCATCATCCCCGGCATCCGCTCGCTCGCCAACCTCCCGCTGCCGGTCAACCTCGCCGTGTCGCTGCACGCCGCCAACGACACGTTGCGGGACGAGCTGGTGCCGATCAACAAGCGGTATCCGATTGCCGATCTCATGGACGCGTGCGAGGACTACCTCGATGCCAAGCACCGACGGGTGAGCTTCGAGTGGGCGATGATCGACGGGGTCAACGACCGCGACAGCGATGCCCGCGAGCTGGCAACGCTCTGCCGGCGGCTCTCACCGCACGCCCACGTCAACCTGATCCCGCTGAATCCCACACCGGGATACCCCACCACCGGAACACCGCTGCGTCGCGTCGAGGAGTTCCGGGACCTGCTCGAATCGCTCGGCGCGAACGCCACCGTGCGCCGCAACCGCGGCACCGACATCGATGCCGCCTGCGGCCAACTCGCCGCCGGCCAACCGGTCACCCTCACACCCAAGAAGTAACGTTTGGTGTCAGACACCAAACGTTACGTCGCGTCGAGGTAGCCCGGGTTGGCGACCGCGAGCTTGTCGGTCACCATGTCGCGCAGCAGCTCGCGAAGTTCGTCGGCGCGGTCCTCGAAGCGACGTCCCCGGATCGCCGCGGCCAGTTCCGCATCGTCGGCGACGCCGAGGACGGTGAGACGTTCCTCGTGCGCAGCCGCCTGTGCCGGGCCGAGTTCGATCTCGCGTTCGACCATCGCAAGTACGTTGGATGCCACGCGTGCGTGGAAGCGCATCCGGCCGTCGGTGGCAGGGATCACGTCGCGATCGATCCACTCGCGCACGGCTTCCAACAGTTCGATCGCGTTCGGTGCGTCGTGCGGGGCACCCACGGTCACCACCGTCCTTCCAACGAACGCAGCAGGTCGTGTTCGTTCTCACACACCCGACGGCCGATCGCTGCGAGCTCGTGACTCCGGGTCATGCCATTGAGGTGGACGCTCGCCTGGAGGATGCACATGATGGCCCACTTCCAGGTGCCAAGCACCTCCCACCAGTGCACGACCGTCGGATCGACGGTGGCGCCGCCCGCCGCTTCGTACGCTCCGAACAACTCGTCGTAGTCGCCGAGACCGGCAACGGGCGGAGCGCCTCCGAATCGCCACGCCTTGACGCACAACCAGCCGAGGTCCTCCATCGGATCGCCGAGGTGCGCGAGTTCCCAGTCGATCACCGCCCGCAAGCCGTCGGACCCCACGATGACGTTGCCGAGGCGGAAGTCGCCGTGCACGACGCAGGTCCGTTCGGAGGCAGGTCGGGTGTCGACCAGCCAGTTCCGCACCAATTCGAGCACCGGGTGGGCCTGGCCGAGGGAGTCGAGTACCTCGGTGTAGTACGCCACCTGATCGGTGGCTTCGAGACCATCGATGCCGGCGGGGTCGAGCGCATGGATCTTGGCGAGCGCGTGGCCGAAGTCGGCGACGAGCCGCAATCGCGCAGACGCGAAGTCGTCGTCGCGTTGGATCTTGCGAGCGATCGTCTCACCGTCGATCGCCTCCAGCACCATGAATGCCATGCCGTCATCGCGTCGACGGGCATCGATCAACTCGGGGACCGGCACGCCACCCCGACGAGCCGCACCGACGACGCCGGCTTCGACGAGCATGTTGCGCTGATCACCCGCGCGCTGCCGCTGAAGGATCAACGCACGGCCGTCGGCGGTGAAGCGCCAGGTCTCTCGAGACGCGCCTCCGGACAGCCGGCGCAAGTCATGGATCTCGGCGCCGCCGAGCAACTGCGACAGCATCATCGACAGCTCGGTTCCCACGGCGGATGACCCCATCGACGTGAGGTTAGGGCGTGACGTCGACGGCCTCAGCAACCGGCAGCGCGCACCGACGGCGTTGGGTTGACCGCAAGACCGCCGCCAGGGTGGACCTCGAAGTGAAGGTGCGGTGTGCCCGTCGCGTTGCCGGTGTCGCCGTTGTAGCCGATCACGTCGCCCTGAGCGACGCGGCGGCTGACGCCCTCGTACGACGAGAAGTGGGCGTAGTAGTAGCGATTGCCGTTGTCACCGACCAGCGATGCAGCATTGCCGCCGAGGCGGTTCTGCTTGAAGTTCACGACACCGCTCACGACGGCGTAGATCGGGGTGCCCATCGGGGCGAGCATGTCGACGCCCTCGTGGCTACGGCCTCCGGATCGTGGCGCTCCCCAACTGTCGCCATACGCCGATCCGTTCATCGGACACACGATCGCGTCGATGTAGACCTCGCCGTTGACGATGCCGAGCGGGACGCTGCCGGCGCCGCCGGTGCCGGTCCGACCACCGCTGGTTCCACCCGACGCTCCGGATGACCGCGGCGCGTTGCCGGATCCGGCGTCTGCGGCAATCGCAGGATCGCCGTTCGGATCGCCGTCGGGGTTCGCGTCCGGGTCGGCCGCCGCCGCAGCGGCAGCCGCTGCCGCTGCTTGCGCAGCGGCGATGCCGGGGTTCGGCTGGGCCCGGGCCGCGGCCTCGGCGGTGCGCAACTCCACCTCTGCGAAGAACGCCAGGTTGGCGGCCTGCTGCTCGGCGAGCGCCTGGCGGACGGCCTCGTCCGTGAGACGCTGCTCTTCGATCTCCCGAAGGCGAGCCACTTCCGCCTCGGCTTCGTCCTGCAACTGGACGAACAGTTGCTGCTGCTCCTCGATCTCCTCGTGTTGGCGAGCGAGCTCCTCCTGCTGTTCGGACAACTCCTTCTGCGCCGCCTCGAATTCATCGATCGAACTGCTCCCGGCGTTCGTCACGACGTCGACGAGCACGTCGGCTTGCACCTGGTCCTTGGGCGCCTGCAGCCCGGTCAGCAGCGGGATGCCCTCCGCTCCGCTCGTCGCGAACCGAGCCACCGCCAGCGACTGGACGTCACGGCGGAGCTTGTCGACTCGCGCTTCGAGCGCCTCGGCTCGGCGTTCCATCCCGACGGCCTCGTCTTCGAGCACCTCGAGATCCGACTGAGCCTCGAAGTAGGCGTCGGCAGCCGCATTGGCGCGGTCGCGAGCGGCTTGGATCTCCCGGGCGGCCTGACGGGCCGCGTCGTCGCTGCTCTGCGCAGTGGCGCCAGTCGGCACGACAGCGGCAACCGGCACGGCCACGGCGGACGCAGCGATCAGCACTGCGAGCAAGCGGCCGAGTCGACCGGCTCCGGAGCGAGCGCGGCGAAGGAGTGGGGACGTCGTGCGAGGTGGCGATGGACGAGATGGTAGTGGCCATTGACGTTGGGGCACCGGCAGCGTTGATCCGGGCACCACATTCTTCGTCACCAACTCGTCACAACTTGATCACCGGCCGAAGAAGTGACCAATGACCTGCCGGACACGGGTCAGTCGCCGGGATCGGGCTCACCCGAGTCGGCCAGCAGCGCGCTCAGCGCGGAAGCCCCGCGCTCGATGTGGTCGTCGAGCACCCGCTGGAGCACGGCACCGGTCCACAGGTTCCCGCCGTAGGTCAGCGTCATCGTCAACCTGAGGTCGCCGGCATCGGAGCCGTCCGGGTCCATCGTGGCAGCGAGGACCCACGGCGAGTGCCTACGGCCATCGATCTCCGCCCTTTCGAACACGACCCGATGCTCGGGCTCGTGGGCCGTGCGGACCATTCGGAGCCGCTTCGATCGAGCGAATGGCCCGACCTGCGCCTGGAGTTCGACATTCCAGGTGCGTGACCCACCGGTCGGGGCCACCTCGTCGACGTCGTGCACGAGGTCCATCCACGTCGGGTACGCCGAGAGATCATCGACGAGGGCAAACGCCCGCTCAGGGGGGCCGGGCACCACGGTGGCTCGTTCGATCTGCATGCCGTCGGAACTGCCGATGTCACTCGACGGGTCGCTCGGCCGTCCGGAAGGCTCTCGACAGCAACGGACTCCTCGCCGAGAGCAGCCCGTCGAGGTCGTCGGCTTCGTCGAACGACGGCGTCCACGGACCCGGATCGTCCGGGCTCGGATCGTCCGGACCGCGGTCGGCGGCACTTCGGTCGGCGACACTTCGGTCGGCACGGTCGTGGCGGTCCACCTCTGGGGCTTCAGCGATCTCCGGTGCTTCAGCGATCTCCAGGGCGTGGCCGGGCTCGTCGATCACCGCGTCGGCGTCGAGACGGAGTTGCTCACCGACGGCACGCTCGCGAACCGGGCGGGCTGCCCGAGTACGCGGAGTCGGGGCAGGAAGAGGTGGACGGAAGAGGTGCAGGTCGGGGTCGCGCAGATCGTCGAGCGTCCATCCGCGTGGGACGACCATCGAGTCCGCGTGGCGCAGGCACAACACCGCTGCGTCGCCCTCCAGCGGATCGGGCAGCGAGTCGATCCAGAACACGAGATCCTCGGCTCGCATGCCGTAGGCCACAGACGCCCGGTCGGAGCAACCGGGGCGACCGCACAGGCGTTCCATCGCCGTCGACACTAGTCCTCGGTGCATGGTCGACGTCGGGACCGGGTCCGTCGGCCGACGATGCGCGCCGCACAACTTCGAGTGCGCCATGATTGGCGCCACACACCACGACGTTCGAGGGAGGACCTCATGATTCGAATGCTCATCCGCGTTGCGATCGCACTGCTCGGCGCAGCGATCGGCTTGATCGTTGCCGCCGCCGTGCTCGACGACATGACGCTCGACGGCGCCGCGTTCCTGCTCGCAATCATCATCTTCGTGGTCTTGACGGCGGTGTTGGAGCCACTGATCGAGAAGATCGGCGATGAGCACGTCTCGCTGATCGCGACCTTCAGTTCGCTGATCACGACCTTCCTCGCGCTGCTGATCACCGAACTGGTGTCCGACGGGTTGACCATCGACGGCCTGGTGACGTGGTTGCTCGCCACACTCATCGTGTGGGCCTGCACCGCCCTGGCCACCTGGATCCTGCTGCGGATGTTCATCAAGAACGTTCGCGAAAACCGCTGATCGGAACCGTGGGAGACGCCGACTCGGGCGAGAGGCGAGTGCCCTCGCGTCGGTCGCCCGAATCAAGATCTGGGTCCGACAGGCCGATGACCCGAGGTGGCATCGACGACAGCGGCATTGGGCGGCTCGGCGGCCTCCCAGGCCGAGACGCTCGATCGAGCGGCATGGACGCCGCGACCACGAACCGCGCTCGGCGCTCAGACTCACGGTGTTCCTCGCGCCGATCATCGCTGCCGTGCTCGCCGTGCGGATCTTCGTCGTGTTCGTGCACGCACCTCACGGGAGATTCCTCTACTGGGGCTGGATGGCGACTCTCATCGCGGTGTCGTTCGCCGTGTCGATGGCAACGCAGAAGGCGCTGCGCCGGGTTGCGCCACTGACGGTGTTGCTCAAGCTGTCACTCGTCTTCCCGGACGAGGCGCCGGCTCGCTTCGGCCTCGCGCTCCGACACGGGACGCTCCGGTCGCTGCGTCGCTCCATCGACGGGTCGAGCGACCTTCGCAGCGACGAACAGGCCCACGCGGAACACCTGATCGCGGCGATGGGCACCTTGAGCCGCCACGATCGGATGACCACCGGCCACTCGGAACGGGTGCGGGCGTACGCCGTGATGCTGGGCGAGGAGATCGGCCTGCCGAAGGATGACCTCGACAAGCTGAACTGGGCAGCGCTGGTGCACGACATCGGCAAGCTCGAGGTCCCTTTCGAAATCCTCAACAAGCCGGGCCGGCCGACCAACGACGAGTGGGCGGTGCTGCGGACCCACCCCGGCGCGGGCTACTTCCACGTCCAACCGTTGCGACCGTGGCTCGGCGACTGGGTGGATGCTGCGACGCAACACCACGAGCGTTGGGATGGTGGCGGGTACCCCCTCGGCCTCTCGGGCACCCAGATCTCGATCGCCGGCCGGATCGTCGCGATCGCCGATGCCTTCGACGTCATGACCGCGGCACGGTCGTACAAGAAGCCGCTCGGCGCCGAACAGGCGCGGGCGGAACTGACGTTGAACAGTGGGACGCAGTTCGACCCGCACCTCGTGAGGAGCTTCTTGCAGATCTCGCTCGGCCGGATGCGAAGGGTCATCGGTCCACTCGGCCTGCTCGGCAACTCCCCCGACCTGATCCGAGTCCCGCTGACCGCCGCGATGACCTCGACGACCGCCGTCGCCACCGCTGCCGCGATGGTTGCAGGCGCCACCGTCGGAGCAATTTCGCCGACGGCGGACTCGCCGCCGGAGCCTCTCGAGCAATCGATCGTGGCGGACGACGAAACAGCGCTCCGATCACCTCGAGGTGAGCTGATCATCGAATCGCCGACGGTGACCGTTCCAGCCGGCGCGGACGACGCATCAACCGCCACGGACCCTGTCGCCCCGGGGACGGTGACGACGACTGCGGTGGGGGCACTGGTCGACGAGGCCGTGTTGGAGGCGGTCCCCACGATCGACCCGGCCCGGACGACTGCACCCACCGCCACTCCGACCCCGACGACTGGCCTCGCCGGCACCCCCGCCGCGACCGCTGCACCCGCCACCATCCCCCCGACTGCACCCGCCACCATCCCCCCGACTGCACCCGCGGACACCTCCCCCACGACTGCACCCGCGGACACCTCCCCCACGACTGCACCCGCGGACACCTCACCCGTGGCCGACGACATCGCAACCGCGCGCTCGGGGTCGATATCGCGATCCACGTTCTCGACAACGACACCTTCGTGGATGCCGACATCGACTTCAAGACGCTGGTGGTCGTGGTGGCCCCGACCAACGGCACGGTCCGAGTCGTGGCCGGTCGGAACCTGGTCTACCGGTCGACTGCCGGCTTCAGGGGCACGGACACCACGACCTACCGGGTCTGCTCCGCGCTCGGGGAATGCGACACCGCGGTGGTGACCATCACGGTGACGTGAGACCGGGCTGTCGCCTCATCGAGCAGACATCGGACTCGGCACCGGTGGCGCCGTCGCGGGTTCGGGTGGGCGATGGGAGTCTCGATCTCCCGACCTCCACGGTGTGAACGTGGCGCTCTTCCAGCTGAGCTAATCGCCCCTTGGGGAAGCCACAAGTTAGCAGCGGCGCTGCAGATGTCACACCAGTCCGCCGGCGTCACCCGCTGGTGTCGAGGGTGACACCGACACAGGCCACGCCCATGCCCTGACGGTCTCGGTGCGCAACGGTGGCACCGGGGCAGGAGGCCGCAAAGGGCACGAAGGCTTCGACGACGAGGTCGACGGAGGAATCTCCTGTACAGGCGACCTCGCGGGCGTCGCCGTTCGGCTCGATCGAGACGCACGAACCGATCTGGATGATGCCATCGGGGCCGCGAGGCTCTCCAGGCTCGGTGAACTGCGCCAACACGACGATGCCGAGGATCGCGACCGCGGCGAAGAACGTCACCGACCTCCACGGGAAACGCGCCGGGCCGAGGTGGCTCGGGAACGTCGGCATGGTCGGCGCAGCGCCGTACGCCTCGCCCGACGACGACGCCGGAGGAGGCGCCGCGGGTCCACGCTGCGAACCGCTCCGAAGCGACGCGTCGTAGACCGCCCGTCGAGCCGGATCGTTCAGTACCCGATAGGCCTCGTTGATCGCCGACATGGAGACCGCTCCATCGCCGCTGCCGCTCGACGCCGTTCGGTCCGGATGATGCTGCCGAGCGAGACGCCGGTACGCCTCGCGGATCTGCTCGACGTCGGCGTTCGGCGCCACGCCGAGAACGTCGTAGTGGGTCGATCCGGGCACGATCCGTCCACGCTACGCGAGGTCGACGATCAATAGCCGGCGTCGACGTCAACGAGACCGATCAGCTCGTCACCCCGAGCGAACCGTCGAACGTTCTCCATGACCCGCTGCGCCAGCAGCGGCTTGGCCATCTCCGGGGTGTTGCCGACATGAGGGGTGATGATGCAGTTCGGCAACGACCACAGAGGGTGGCCGGCCGGCAGCGGCTCGGGGTCGGTGACGTCGAGCCCCGCGCCACCGATCGAACCCGACCGCAACGCATCGACCAGATGGTCGGTGACCACGTGTCGGCCGCGAGCGACGTTGACGAGCCACGCGTGCTCCTCCATCAATCCGAACTCGTCAACGCTGAACATCCCGTCGGTCTCTGGCGTGAGCGCCAACGCGAGCACCACCAGATCGGCCCCGGGCAGTGCATCGGCGAACCGGTCGGCTTCGAGCACCTCGTCGACGCCGTCCATCGCCACCGCTCGGTTGCGAACCACCGTGATGTTGCAGTGCCACGGCTGGAGGAGCCGCACGAGCGACTCGGTGATCCCTCCTCCGCCGAGAATGGTGACCCGACCGTCGAGAAGATTGTGTCCGGACGGCTTCGACCACTCCGTGGCCTGGGCATAGGCGCCGACGTTGCGGAGCCCGGCGACGCCGAGGGCCAACGCCATCTCCGCCACGGGTTCGGCGTACACACCTTTGCCGCACGTCCAGGTGCGGTCGTGATCGAGGTGGTCCACGAAGTTCTCGATGCCCGCGAACGGCAACTGCACCCAGCGGATGTGGTCGGCGTCGTGAAGGATCGAACGGAGTGCGTCGACGTCTCGAGCGTCGGCCCAGACGACGGCCTCAGCAGCGTCGGGCCCGACCAGTTGGCCACCCCCGGCGATCACTGCGTCGGCAAGCCAGTTCGGCCCTCCGGACGGGCCGAGGTGAATTCGGGGTGCATCGGTGTTCGTCATCTGGGCACGACGGTAGTGGTCGCGATGGCACCCCTGGCCGATCAGGCATGATGAACACCATGGTCCTTCCAGAACCCGTCATCCGCACCGTGGGAGTCCCGCGTGAGGTGAAGACCGCGGAACACCGCGTGGCGATGACACCAGACGGTGTGCGAGAACTGGAACGCTTCGGTGTCGATGTCCTCGTCGAGACCGGCGCCGGCGCCGGCGCGTCGATCGCCGACGCGGACTACATCGCCGCCGGTGCGGACATCGTGGCCACCGCTGCCGACGCCTGGGCACAAGACATGGTGGTCAAGGTCAAAGAGCCCAAGCCAGAGGAGTTCGAGTTCCTCCGGGAAGACCTGACCTTGTTCACGTACCTGCACCTGGCCGCGTATCCGGCCGTCGCCGCGGCCCTGATCGCCGCCAAGACGACATCGGTCGCCTACGAAACCGTGCAGGCGGCCGACGGCTCGCTGCCTCTGCTCGCACCGATGAGCGAGGTTGCCGGGCGGCTCGCTCCGCAGATGGGTGCTCACTTCCTCGAACGACACAACGGTGGTCGCGGCGTGCTCATGGGCGGAGCGCCCGGCGTCCGGCCCGCCAAGGTCGTCGTGCTCGGGGCCGGGAACGTCGGGTGGAACTCAGCGTGGATCGCCGCGGGGATGGAAGCCGAAGTCGTGCTGATCGACAAGAACCTCGATCGGCTGCGCTTCGTCGATCAGATCCACCGCGGCCGCATCATGACGGCCGCATCCAACCGGGGAGCGATCGAACGAGCGCTGGCCGATGCCGACCTCGTGATCGGAGCAGTGCTGGTCGCGGGCGGCCGCGCTCCGGTGGTCGTCAGCGACGAGATGGTCCAGGCGATGAAGCCGCGTTCGGTGATCGTCGACGTTGCCGTCGACCAAGGCGGCTGCATCGCGACGACACGTGAGACGACCCACGACGAACCGACGTACGTCCTCCACGACGTCGTGCACTACGCCGTTGGCAACATGCCGGGCGCCGTGCCCCACACCAGCACCTACGCCTTGACCAACGCAACGCTGCCCTATCTGCTCGACGTTGCGGTCCATGGGGCGATCGGTGCTGCGCGACGCGATCCGGCGATCGCCCACGGGCTGAACACCGTCGGCGGGGCGTACGCCAACGCCGTCGTGGCGGAATCGCTCGGAGCCACCGCGGTCGACGCGCTCGCCGGTGGCTGACCGTCTCGGTCTCGACCGCCCGCGATCTCCTACGGTGTGCCCATGACCCACGTGGGCGAACTCGACCTGCCCTCGATCGACGACCCGAGCTTGAGCGACCACGAGCGCCAACGACTCATCGCCTCGTTGGCCGGCGACCACTGGCTGGTCCGCAACGCGATCGGCTACTCGATCCTGCAGTACCCGGACGTGGTGGGCGTGCTGCGCGACAAGCGCTGGCACAGCGCGACGTCGAAGATCCCCGAGATGATGGGGATCACCGATCCCGACTTTCTCGAGAACCGTCGCGTGTCGATCCTGTCGGCTGAAGGCGACGTGCACACCCGACTCCGGCGGCTGGTCGCCAAGTCGTTCTCGCCTCGCTCCGCCGACCGGCTCCGTCCGTTCATGCGAGAGGTGGTCGACGGTCTCGTCGATTCGGTCGCGTCCACCGGTCGGGCCGATGTCGCCGTCGACATCTGTGAGCCATATCCGATCCCGATCATCTGCGAACTGCTGGGCGCGCCCAGGGAAGACTGGCAGCTGTTCTCACGTCTGGCCGAGGACGTCCTCCGGATCTTCAACGGCAACGTGCTCGAGGAACTCGACGTGATCAAGGCTGCGCAGGCCGAACTCGACGAGTACTCACGGAGTCTGATCGCCGACCGCCGCAACGATCCGCGAGACGATCTGATCACCGATCTGATCGCCGCCGAGGAGGAGGGCGACCGTCTCAGCACGGACGAGCTGGTGATGATGGTCGACGCCGTCATCGTCGGTGGCACCGACACCACCCGCAATCAGTTGGGGTGTGCCGTCGGCCTGCTCGCCGAGTACCCAGAGCAGTGGAAGCTGCTCGCCGACGAGCCCGATCTCGCACCGCGCGCGGTCGAAGAAGTGATGCGCTTCTTCGGCGCGGTGCGGGGAACGGCCCGGTTTGCCAGCGTGGACATCGAGTACCGCGACGTGCTCTTCCCGGCGGGAACGGTGGTGATGACGTCGATGGCGATGGCCAACCGAGATGCCAGCGTCTTCCACGACCCGGGAACGTTCGACATCACGCGGGTTCCCTCGGGTCAGCCGCAGCTGACGTTCGGCTCGGGCATCCACTACTGCCTCGGCGCGGCACTTGCTCGCGCGGAACTCCAGGAGGCCCTGCCGATCCTGGCTCGCCGGATGCCCGATCTCGTCGTCGACGGCGCGATCGACTGGAAGCCCTCCACCACGGCCATCTTCGGCCCGGTCCACCTCCCGGTCACGTTCAGCCCGACCTGATTCCGGCCGCGCGCCGCTCCCGCGCTCAGCCTCGGCGATGAGCGAACGGCGCGTATCCGGTCACTTCGCTCATCGAACACTCGGTCCGACACTCGGCGATGAGCGAACGGCGCGTATCCGGTCACTTCGCTCATCGCAGCCCGCGGATGCAGGTCAGTCGTCGATCGTCGGCGGGCGCCGAGAACGCTTGGTCTCGCCACGCTGCTTCTTGGCCTCGACACGTCGACGCTGCGAACCGCGTGTCGGTCGCGTCGCTCGTCGAGGTCGGGGGACGTGCAGGGCGCCGCGCAGCTTCGCGACGAGACGCTCCTCGGCGAGCGCCCGGTTGCGCCGCTGCGATCGTTCGTCGTCGACGACCACGCGCACGGTCGGTCCGAGCTTCGCCGACACACGAGCCCGCTCGGCGTCGGAGAACGCCGACGAGGTCTCGACGTCGAAGACCAGCTCCGCTCTGGTTGCCGACTTGTTCGCGTGTTGTCCACCGGGGCCTCCGGATGCGCTGAAGGTCACGGCGAGCTCATGGCGTGGGATCCGTACTCTGTCGGTCACCACCAGGCGATCGTCGGCTGCTCCCACTCCCCCAGCATGCCCCGCCAGTGCGCGGTCGCGTACGGTGAGGTGATGGGAGACATCAAGCTCGGCTACAACACTGGCTATTGGTCCGCAGGCCCGCCCAAGGGCGCACTCGAGGGGGTCAAGGAGGCCGAGCGACTTGGGTTCAACTCGGTGTGGACCGCCGAGGCATACGGATCTGATGCGCTCACGCCGTTGGCTTGGTGGGGCGCCGCAACCGAGAAGCTGCAGCTCGGCACCGCCATCATGCAGATGTCGGCTCGCACGCCGGCAGCCACCGCGATGGCCGCGATCACCATGGATCACCTGTCGAACGGACGCTTCATCCTCGGGCTCGGCGCGTCGGGCCCCCAGGTGGTCGAGGGATGGTACGGGCAGCCATATCCCAAGCCGCTCGCGCGCACCCGCGAGTACGTCGAGATCGTGCGATCGATCATCGCTCGCGAGCAGCCCGTCGAGTTCCACGGCGAGTTCTACGACATGCCGTTCGAGGGCGGCGCCGGCCTCGGCAAGGCCCTCAAGTCGACCGTGCATCCGCTGCGCAACGACATCCCGATCTATCTCGCTGCCGAGGGACCGAAGAACGTGGCTCTGTCCGCCGAGATCTGCGACGGCTGGCTCCCTCTGTTCTTCTCACCGAAGGAGGACAAGTTCTACCGCGACTGCCTCCAGCAGGGCTTCGACGCCTCCGACGACCCGACGAAGAAGGACCGGTTCGAGGTGACCGCCACCGCGATGATCATCCCCGGCGACGACGCCGAGAAGTGCGCCGATCTCGTGCGACCCTTCCTTGCGCTGTACGCCGGGGGCATGGGCGCAAAGGGAGCGAACTTCCACTACGAGGTGTTCGCCCGCATGGGCTACGGCGACGTCGCCGACAAGGTCCAGGAGCTGTACCTCGAGGGAAAGAAGGCCGAAGCGGCCGCGGCGATTCCACTGGCGATGGTGGAGGACGTTGCGCTCGTGGGACCGCCCGACAAGATCCGAGACGAACTCGACAAGTGGCGTGAGACCTGCATCACCGAGTTCCTGGTCAGCGGCCCGGCGATGGCCCTGCCGAGCTTCGCCGAACTCGTGCTCGGCTGACCGGATCATGTCGTCCGACCCCGACTGACGACACGTCGACCCTCTCCCTGTCTCCGGGAGGCGTCGGCGCGAGCGGGTCTGAGATGTCGCGACCGCCAGCAGGAAGCGCTGGGGTGCGAAGCGTGACGAGCAGGGCCCCGACGGCGACCACGACACCGAGAACGATCAGGACGCCGGCTGCAACTCGCCAGCTGTCGTTGAGCGGAAGTACTCGGAGTGAGACCGGTGGGAGTTGGCCGTCGTCGCGGCTGCGAACGAGCCTGCGTGGGTCGACGTCGACCGGCAGGTTGACCAGCGCCCACCAGCCCGCCACCGCCACGAGCGCCAACGGCGCCCAACGCGACCAGATCCGTTCCATACCGATCACCAGGAGCACCGCGGCCACACCGATGGCCGGCATCGCGTATCTGGCGTGGGCATTCCCGCCGCCGCTGACGTGCTGGGCGAGAGTGAACGCGATCAGCACGATGGCGATCAGGCCGAGCGCGAGTTGCCATCTCAGCGTTCGCGAGTCGTCACCGGTTCCCTCGCCGTCGGACCGGCCGAGGCGCCCCGTCACGATCACGATGCCGACGCCGACGGTTGCCATCAACGTGATCACCAGCGAGCCCGGCGGCACGATGCGCCGCCGAGTGGTGGGTGACATCAAGCCTTCATAGACGTCCGACCACATCGACCAACGCACCATCATGTCGAACACCGAGCCACGCCGCTGTCGCCGGAACATCTCGAGCAGGTAGTGCGAGGCACCGATGTCGCCGTACAGAACGATGTTGCGGACGTAGAACCACCCGAACACGACGACCGCCGGCCCGAGCCCGATGAGAGCGAGTCGCGACGCGCGACGCAGTTGGACCCCCGGCGACGGGGCAGGCAGGGCGAACCGACGCAGCGCGACGACTCCGACCACCACGATCGCGAGCAACATGGTCGCGGCCCGTGCGCCGAAGGCCACGACGACCGTCGCTGCGAGCAGTGTCAGGTCACGACGCGTGAGCGCGTCGATGCGTCGAAGGCACCGGGCACCGGCCCACACGACGGCCGTGCCCGCGGCGAACCCGAGGCCATCGTTGAGGCCCTGGGAGAACACGGCGTGTCCCTGCGGGACGAGCGCGGCGAGGGCAGCAGCGAGCAAGGCCAGGCGATGGTTGCGGCGAGTGATCTCCGAGGCCAGCAGAAAGGTCAACACCACGCCGCCGGAAGCGAAGACGACGTTGGCGAACCTCATCAGGACGAGACCACCGTCGGGTGCGCCGGTGGCCCGGCTCGCCCAGACCAGCGGCGCGACGGCGATGTAGTGGAGCGGCGGATGGTTCGCGACCCAGACGCCGCGGTAGCGACTGTCGTTCGCCGTGGAGCGCTCGGCCTGCCATTGGCGCGCCTCGACGGGCACCTCCGGGAACCCCCGAATCTCCGGAAGCCGGAACGATGCGACCTCCTGGGCATACCCGACATGCGCGGTTTCGTCGGTGGGGAGGAAGGGCGGCTGCTGGAGCGCGTGCAACGCACCGATGCCGACGAACGCAACAACGACGGCGATCAGTCCCACGATCACGGGCACCGACGGGCGCCGAGACACCTTCTGGCTCACTCCTGGCACATTCCCGACGGCGGCACACGGCGAAACTATCCACCGGTGACGCCAGATGTTCGGCGGGTCGCAATCGTCACCGAGCGTTCACGAACCGTCCGCGTCGACGGCGCCGAGTCGGCCGCCGTCGACCCACTCGCGGAGCTTCTCCCACGCGTAGATGCCGGTCGAGTGACCGTCGCTCCAGTCGAGGCTGAGACCCCATGCCCCGGACAGTTCGGCGTCGATGATCGTGATCGGCTGGCCCTCGTCGATCCACGGCGCGACCGGTTGGTCTCGGGTGCGCTTCGCGTTGCAGTCGGCGCAGGGGCAGGCCTGGCGGAGTGAATCGAGTTCGAATCGTGCTCGCACGCCGTCCTCGAAGAGGACCTCGACGTGCGATTGACGGTCCACTTCGACGGATTCGATGTCATGCTTGGCCACGTGAGGAGCGTACCGACGGCGGCCGAACCACAGCCCCCGTCGCCGACGCGTCCCACCCCGATCCGGCGGCCATGGCTGCGGAACCGCTGGGAGGACCTCGCATTCGTGCACTGGGCGTACGACCCTGCCGAGATGCAGGCCCTGTTGCCCGCGGGGTTGCGGGTCGACACGTTCGACGTCGGTTCCGGGCCACGCGCATGGGTTTCGCTCGTGCCGTTCCGGATGCGCCGCGCCGGGCCGAGCGTGCTCCCGCCGCTGCCGTGGATCTCGTCGTTCGCGGAGACCAACGTCCGCACCTACGTCATCGACTCCCAGGGCCACCGTGCGGTGTGGTTCCTGTCGCTCGATGCCACTCGGCTGCCCGTGGTGGCATTCGCCCGGTGGGCCATCGGATTCCCGTACGTGTGGTCATCGATGTCGATCGGACGATCGGGTGACCGACGGATCTACGAGACGACACGCCGCCGGTGGCCACGCTCTCCCACCGCCTCGACCCGGCTGATCATCGACGCGGGCCCAGTGATCGAGCCCACGCCGCTCGACGACTTCCTCACCGCCCGCTGGGGCACCGTGGCCGTGTGGCGCGGACAGCTGCGCCATCACCCCGTCGACCATCCTGCGTGGACACTGCGGGCCGCCACGATGGTGGAACTCGACGACACGGCCATCACGGCTGCCGGACTGAGCGCGCCCTCGGGGGCCCCGATCATCCGACTCGCCGAGCCGCTCGACGCTCGTTTCGGCCGACCGGAGCGCGTCTGACAACTACGGTTCGGCGATGGCCATCGAACTGCGCAAGGACTCCATCGACCTCGGCATCGTCATCGAGGATTCCGATCGATCACTCGTGTTCTATCGCGACGTGCTCGGCTTCGAACACGTGGCTGATTCGCCCATGCCGCCGCCGCTCAGCGGAATCATGCACCGACTGATGTGCGGGACGACCATGGTCAAACTGGTCGCCCTCGATGACACGCCCGAGGAGCGGCCGGCGCCCGGTGGGCTGGCAGGCGCGACCGGATACCGCTACTTCACGATGACGGTGTCGAACCTGGCCGAGATCACCCAGGCGTGCCGCGATGCCGGCGCAACGGTCATCATCGACAACGTCGAACTCCGGCCGGGGTTGATGGTGTCGATGGTCGAGGATCCCGACGGCAACTGGGTCGAGTTCATCGACCCCGGCGACTGAGCCTCCCGTCGCCGTACCCTGCCCATCACATGTCGTCGCCCGCGGAACCACCACTGATTCGTCACCTTCCGGGCCCAGGGGCGCGGCTGGCGGACGGCACGATCGATGGCGACGCAATCCTCGGCGCGTTCACCGACTACGCCGACGAGCTGGGCCTGGAGCTGTACCCGGCTCAGGAGGAGGCGATCTTCGAGATCGTGCTCGGGAATCACGTGATCCTCAACACCCCGACGGGTTCGGGCAAGTCCCTGGTTGCTGCCGCGGCGCACTTCGCAGCGCTCGCAGAAGGAAAGCGAAGCGTCTACACCGCCCCGATCAAGGCGCTGGTCAGCGAGAAGTTCTTCGCGCTCTGCCGGGAGTTCGGGTCCGACCGGGTGGGGATGGTCACCGGCGATGCGGCCGTGAACCCGGAGGCACCGATCATTTGCTGCACCCAGGAGATCCTCGCCAACTGGGCGCTGCGCGATGGACGTGACGCGCCCGTCGACGTGGCGATCGTCGACGAGTTCCACTACTACGGCGATCCGCAGCGCGGGTGGGCGTGGCAGGTGCCGCTCCTCGAGCTGCCCCACACGCAATTCCTGCTGATGTCGGCGACGCTCGGCAACGTCGAGTTCTTCCGGCGGGACCTGACCAAGCGGAGCGGGCGCGACACCACGGTCGTCAAGTCGGTGCAGCGGCCGGTGCCGCTCGACTTCGAGTACCGGACGAGCACCCTCCACCACAGCGTCACGTCACTGCTCGAGTCCGGCCGGGCACCGATCTACCTCGTGCACTTCACCCAGAAGGACGCCACCGAGGCGGCACAGAACTACCTGGCGCTCGATCCGCTGACCAAGGACGAGAAGGCGAAGGTGAAGGAAGCCCTCGCCGGGTTCCGCTTCGACTCCCCGATCGGCAAGGACCTCAGACGGTTCATCACCGCCGGCGTCGGCGTCCACCACGCCGGGCTCCTGCCCAAGTACCGGCTGCTGGTGGAGAAGCTCGCCCAGGACGGACTGTTGAAGATCATCTGTGGCACCGACACCCTCGGCGTGGGAGTCAACGTGCCGATCCGCTCGGTGCTGTTCACTCAGCTCTGCAAGTACGACGGCTCCGGCGTGCGGATCCTGTCCAACCGCGAGTTCGCCCAGATCGGTGGGCGGGCCGGTCGCAAGGGGTTCGACGATCGCGGTGACGTGTGGGTGCAGGCACCCGAGCACGTCGTCGAGAATCAGCGGCTCGGGGAGAAGGCCGCCGCCAGCGGAAAGAAGAAGGTGGTCAAGAAGAAGCAGCCCGAGCGCGGGTATGCCCACTGGACCCAGGAGACGTTCGACAAGTTGGTCGCCGGCGAGCCCGAGGAGCTGAAGTCGCACTTCCAGGTGAGTCACCAGATGGTGATGAACCTCCTCGACCGTCCGGTCGTCCGCGAGGCGGACGGCAGGGAGGTCGACGGGTGCCGCGCCGTGCGAACGCTCTTGACCGACAACCACGAACCGCGGCGCCGTCAGCGGGCGCACATCCGACGGACGATCTCGATCTACCGGTCGCTGGTCGATGCCGAGATGCTGGAGTTCCCGGACGAACCCGACGAATTCGGGCGCCGGGTTCGTGTCAACTTCGACCTCCAGGACCAGTTCGCGCTGCATCAGCCGCTCTCACTGTGGGCGGTGGAAGCGCTCCATGCTCTGCCGGCCGCCGAAGCCGAAGCGGCCGCCGAAGCCGCTGCCGGAGCCGACCCCGAATCGGGTCGGGCGCCGGACTCGGGAGGTGCGATCGACCACGCGCTCAACATGTTGACGATCATCGAGTCGGTGCAGGAGAACCCCGGCGTGATCCTCGCCGCCCAGGTCAAGCGGGCCAAGGACGAGCTGATGGCCGAGATGAAGTCGTCCGGCGTCGAGTACGAGGAGCGCATGGAGCGCCTCTCCCAGGTGGAGTACCCGAAGCCGAACGCAGCGTGGATCTACGGGAACTTCAACGAGTTCCGGACCCGCCATCCGTGGGTGGGTGGCGACACGGTGGCGCCCAAGGCGATCGTGCGCGAGATGTACGAGCGGGCGATGACGTTCGGCGAGTACGTGAACGACTACGGCCTCAAGCGGTCCGAGGGTGTCGTGCTGCGGTACCTGTCCGACGTCTACAAGGGTCTCGTTCAGAACGTGCCCGATGAGCTGGCAACCACCGAACTCGGCGACATCGTCGCATGGCTCGGCGCGGTGGTGCGCCAGGTCGACTCGAGCCTGATCGACGAATGGGAGCGGCTGCTGCATCCGGAAGAGCTGCTCGCCGAGGGGGCATCGATCGACGCTCTCCGACCGACACTGCCGACCGGCGAGCGCACGATCGTCGACGACCATCGGGCGTTCCGGGTGATGGTGCGCAACCGGGCGTTCGACTGGGTGCAGAAGCTGGCTCGCCGTCGCGGCTACGACCAGATCGTCGCCGACGCCGACCGGCAGCGGTGGCCGTCAGGCGAGACACTGATCGAGGCGATGCAGCCGTACTGGGCCGAGCACGACGAGATCCTCACCGATCCGGGGGCGCGTTCCGGCGAGCTGTTCCGCTACGACCGCTCGACGGGCCGCGTCACCCAGATCCTGCGCGATCCCGACGACACCAACGAGTGGCGCTTCGAAGCGACCGTCGACCAGACGGCCAGCGCCGACGAGTCCCGTGTCGTCCTGCGCCTGGCCCGTGTGTCATCCCGGGTCTGACGTCGGATGTCGCACTCGGGTAGGCGACGGAGCGCCGGGATCCTGCTGTTCCGGTTGGTCGACGGTCGGGTCGAGGTGACGCTCGGCCACATGGGCGGCCCGTTCTGGGCCCGCAGGGATGCGGGCGCATGGACGATCCCGAAGGGCGAGCACGAGCCAGGCGAAGACCCGTTCGAGGCGGCATGTCGTGAGTTCGCGGAGGAGATCGGCATGCCGGTGCCGGCGTCGGAGTACGTCGCCCTCGGCGAGGTGCGTCAGTCGGGTGGCAAGACCGTGCGGGCGTGGGCGGCACGGCTGGATGACCAGGTCGACTTCGATCCGTCCAGGGCGGTGAGCAACACGTTCGAGATCGAGTGGCCACCGAAGTCCGGTCGGTTGCAGGAGTACCCCGAACTCGACCGCGTCGAGTGGTTCGATCTCGAAACAGCCCGCTCGAAGATCATCGCCGCGCAACGAGAGCTCCTCGATCGGCTGTTGCTGCAACTCCGCGAATCTCCCATGTCACCGTGATCGCTGCGGTGGCCCCTCGTGCCGGCATGTTCGACGCGACGGTCCTGTGGGAGAACCCTGGCTGAGCGGGCGGACCCGATGCTCGTACCCTCGCCGCAACATGAGGCGTGAACCACGGCTGCCTTCGACTTGCCGTCGGATTCGTCAGCCCAGCACCGACTCGGGCACCGACACCACCCGGGCGCGTAGCCACTCACCCAACGCCTTGGCTTGCGCGTCCTGTCGGGTCGAGGCGGCAACGCCCTCCTGGAGGAGCCCGCGGACCACGAAGTTCAGCGCGCGCAGGTTCGGGAACCGATATCGATCGACGGTGAGCGGTGCGGTCTCGGGGAGCAACTCCTGGAGCCGTTCGACGGTCAGCTCGGCGTCGAGCCACGCCCAGCCGGCGTCGGTACGCGCGTAGACGCCAAGATTCGCGTCCCCACCCTTGTCGCCCGAGCGAGTACCGACGAACACCCCCAACGGAACCTCCACCGTTGCTCCCCCTTCGGTCCGGGCGGGGACGGGGCCGGGGAGGACCGTCACGGTCCGGGCGGCGACGGGGCCGGGGAGGACCGAGGGAAGCTGGGTGGTGGTGCCGTTCACGTGGACGTACTGCGGGACGAGGTCGGCGGGGACGGTGGCGGGGCGGTAGACACCGAACGGGGACGCAGCGCTGGGGCCGCCGCCGAGGCCGTACATCCCGGGGATGCCTGCGAGCACCGTGTGCACCATCGCGTCGTTGAAGGCACGGCCGACCTTGCGTTCGTCGGGATCCTTCACCGTGACCCGCCATACGGCCGTCGCCTCCTCCTGCGTGGCGGGATCGGGCTTCTCGGTGTGCACCACCTTGTTCTCGATGAACGCGAAGTCGTCGGGGCCGTACGGGCACGCGTCCCAGAACGCCGCTTCGGCGAACGCCGCCTTCTCGTCGATGTCGAGCCCGGTCAGCGCGACGGTGAACGAGTTGCGATAGCCGCCGAGTTCGTTCATCGCGACCTTCAGCGTCGACGGCGGGGCCTCGCCACGGGTGCCGGACACCCGCACGCGATCGCGTTCGACCTGCTCGACCTGGATCGTGTCGAAGCGCGCCGTCACGTCGGGACCGAGATACTCGGGTCCGCCGATCTCGTACAGCAACTGGGACGTCACGGTCTCGACGTTGACGACACCACCGGTTCCGTCGTGCTTGCCGATGACGCATGAGCCGTCGGCTGCCACCTCGGCCCACGGGAACCCGAACCGCGCGCCGCCGCCTCCCGCGCCCTTCGCCTCGTTACGACCTTCGATCTCGTGGAAGAACGAATAGTTGCCACCGGTGGCCTGGGCGCTGCACTCGATGATGTGCCCGGCGACCACTGCACCCGCGAGCTGGTCGAGGTCGTCGCGTTGCCAGCCATGGTGCCACGCCGCCGGCCCGCACGTGACCGCCGCGTCGGTGACACGCCCCGTGATCACGATGTCGGCGCCTTTCGCGAGCGCATCGACGATCCCGAAGCACCCGAGGTAGGCGTTCGCGGTGAGGAACCGGGTCGGGTCGCCGAGGCTCGTCGCCGATCCGAACGGAGCGAGCGCACCGGATTCGGCGAGCTCGCCGATGCGCGGCATCAGGTCGTCGCCGTCGATGTAGGCGATCGTCGGCGACAATCCCAAGCGGTCTGCGACCTCCTGCACCGCGTCGGCGCAGCCGTCGGGGTCGAGCCCACCGGCGTTGGATACCACCTTGATGCCCCGGTCGAGGCACGCGCCCATCACCTGCTCCATCTGGCTCACGAACGTCCGGGCGAACCCACCTTTGGCTCGTTTGGCTCGGATGCGGCTGAGGATCAGCATCGTGAGCTCGGCGAGCCAGTCACCGGTGAGCACGTCGATCGGCCCACCTTCGACCATTTCGAGGGCACCGCTCGGCCGGTCGCCGAAGAAACCGGAGCAGTTGGCGATGCGGATCGGTGCGCCAGCTTTCGCGGTCATGAGGCATCTCCATGGTCGAGCGCGACCAGGAGGTCGCCCTGGTCGACCCGGTCGCCGACGGCAAAGCGCACCTCGCTGACCGTGGCGTCACCGGCGGCGAGGATCTTGTGCTCCATCTTCATCGCCTCGACGACCATCAGGACCTGTCCGTCGGTCACCACCTCGCCCGCGGTGACATGGACGGCGATCACCGTGCCCGGCAGTGGGCAGACCGGGCCGCCGCCTTCGGCCTGAGCGTCGTGGAGAGCGAACCGGGGCGCCCGAGTGAGCGTGAGCGCCCCGGCGGCGCTGCGTGTGTGAACCGTCACGGCACCGACGCCGTCGTCGTCGAGGCCGAGCGTTTGGTGGACGATCTCGGTGGACACGGCACTGCGCCGGCCGTCGATCTCGATCGCGACCCCGTCGGCACGGCGTTCGAGCAGGCGCACGTGGCGCTCGATCCGGTCGTCGGGCGACAGGGCGCCGTCGTCGTCGGGCTCGGGCCACGGTCCGAGCCACACCGATGCCGTCCATCGAGTCGAGCCGTCGCCGAGGCGCTCGGGACGCATCACGTACTCGACGTGGAGGTGCTCGCCGGTGGGCTCCAGCCACACCTGACGCTGGCCCTGCGTGCGCAGGTTGCGCCAGCCCGACGGAGCGAACGGCGTTGCTCGGTCGGCGGCGCGCCGCTCGGCCTCGAGCGCCCACACCGCGCCGAGCAGCAGCGCCACCCGGTCGTCGCCCGCAGGACCGACCGGGCTGAGCGCGTCGGGGTGTTCATCGAGATAGGCGGTGGGCGTGTCGGCGGCGAGGTAGTCGGCCTCGCCGAGGATCGCCACCAGCGAATCGACGTTCGTGCGGATGCCGGTGATCTGCGAGGCGCGCAGGGCCCGGGCGAGCTTGCGCGCCGCCTCGACACGGCTCGGAGCATGGGCGATGACCTTCGCGACGAGCGAGTCGTAGTCGGAGGAGATCTCGGCGCCGTCGCGCACGCCGGTGTCCACGCGCACACCGTGGGGCTCCGCGCCTCCGATGACGAAGCGCCCGATCCGTCCGGTCGACGGCATCCAGCCCGCTGCCGGGTCCTCGGCGACGACCCGCACCTCGATCGCGTGCCCGGTGATCGTCACGTCGTCCTGGCCGATCGGCAGCGCCTCACCAGCGGCGACGCGCAGCTGCAGCTCGACGAGGTCGAGCCCGGTCACGGCCTCGGTCACGGGATGCTCCACCTGGAGTCGGGTGTTGACCTCGAGGAACGTGATCGTCGACGCGCCGTCAGTGTCGGTGCCGACCATGAACTCGACGGTGCCGGCGCCCTCGTAGCCGACGTGACGGGCGAGCGCCACCGCGCCGTCACACAACGCGCCGCGCACGTCGTCGGTGATCCCGGCCGATGGCGACTCCTCGACGATCTTCTGGTTGCGGCGCTGGATCGAGCACTCGCGCTCACCGAGGTGGATGACATTGCCGTACCGGTCGCCGAAGATCTGCACCTCGACGTGGCGCCCACGCTCGAGGAACGGCTCGATGAACACGGCGCCGTCACCGAACGCCGCCGACGCCTCGCGCGAGGCTGCGGCGACCGCGTCGTCGAGTTCGTCGGCGGTGCGCACGACGCGCATGCCGCGCCCGCCACCACCGGCAGCCGCTTTCACGAGCGCCGGGTAGCTCACCTCGTCCTCGATGCGACCGTCGACGACCTCGATCATCGACGTCGTCGGCACGCCGGCTTCGAGCGCCGCCCGCTTCGCCGCGATCTTGTCACCCAGCAGCGTCACCTGCTGGGGCGTCGGCCCGACCCAGAACAGCCCAGCATCGATCACCGACTGCGCGAATGCGGCGTTCTCGGCCAGGAACCCGTACCCGGGATGGATCGCGTCAGCTCCCGTCGCGAGTGCCGCCGCAATGATCGCGTCGCCCCGCAGATACGACTCAGCCGGCGTGGACCCTCCGAGTGCGATCGCGACGTCGACCGAGTCGACGTGCAACGCGTTGGCGTCGGGTTCGGAGTAGACCCCGACGGTCGACAGGCCGAGACGGTGCGCGGTTCGCGCGATGCGCACGGCGATCTCGCCGCGGTTGGCGATCAACAGGCGGTCGATCTTCATCAGTGCCTCCACACGCCGTACTCGGTCGCACCCTTGACCACGTTGCTGTGCACCGCCGACAACGCCATGCCCATCACCGTGCGGCTGTCGGCCGGGTGGATGATGCCGTCGTCCCACAGTCGCCCCGTCGAGTAGAGCGCTGTCGACTCGTGCTCGATCTGGGCCTCGAGACCGGCGGTCTGGGCGGCGAGGGCTTCCTCGTCGACCTCCATACCGCGTCCGGCGGCGGCGTTGCGGGCCACGATCTCCATCACGCCCGCGAGCTGCTTGGGGCCCATCACCGCAACGCGGTGGTTCGGCCACGAGAAGATGAAGCGGGGGTTGTAGGCCTTGCCGGCCATGCCGTAGTTGCCCGCGCCGTAGCTGGCGCCGACCATCAGGTTGAAATGCGGCACCGTCGAGTTCGACACGGCGTTGATCAGCTTCGCTCCGTTGCGGATGATGCCGCCCTGCTCGGCCTTGGAGCCGACCATGAAGCCGGTGATGTTGTGCAGGAACGCGAGCGGGATGTCCCGCTTGTTGCACAGCTGGATGAACTGGGCGCCCTTCGAGGCCTCCTCGGAGAAGAGGATCCCGTTGTTGCCGAGGATGCCGACCGGGAAGCCGTGGATCGATCCCCACCCGCACACGAGCTTGTCGCCGTAGAGCGGCTTGAACTCCTCGAACCGGCTGCCGTCGAGCAGGCGGGCGAGCACCTCGCGGATGTCGAACGGGATGCGAACATCGGCCGAGGCGCACCCGAGCAGCTCGGCGGGGTCGTAGAGCGGTGGATCGTCGGGTTCCGTCGCCCCCGGACCGAGTTTGTTCCAGCGCAGGTGGCGGACGATGCCTCGCGTGATGCGGATCGCGTCGAGTTCGTCGACAGCGAGGTAGTCGGAGAGCCCACTCGTACGCGAATGCATCTCCGCTCCGCCGAGCGTCTCTTCGTCGACGATCTCGTCGATCGCCATCTTCACCAGCGGGGGCCCGCCGAGGTACGCAGTACCGCGTTCCTTGACGAACACGGTGTAGTCGCTCATCCCCGGCGTGTAGGCGCCACCGGCCGTGTTCGGCCCGAACGCCATCGTGATCGACGGGATCCCCATCTTCGAGAGCTGCGTGAGGTCCTTGAAGCTCGCCCCACCCTGGATGAACAGATCGGCCTGGCGTGGAAGATCTGCGCCAGCGGACTCGTTGAGCACGATCACCGGAAGCCGATTCTCGCGGGCGATCTCGTGGAACCGCGACCCCTTCTTCCAGGTGGTCGGATTGCCGGAGCCGCCGCGGTAGGTCATGTCCGAGCCGCTGATCGCGCACTCGACGCCCTCGACGATTCCGATTCCGGTGCAGCTCCCGACACCGACAGGATCCTGGGTACCCCACCCGGCGAGCGGGCTCAGTTCGAGAAACGGCGTGTCGGGATCGACGAGAGCCTCGATGCGTTCGCGCACGAGCATCTTGCCCCGGCGGCGGTGGCGGTCGACGTAGCGCTGTCCGCCGATCGTCGGCACGCTCGCCAGTTCCGCGGCGACGCCGTCCCACAGCTGCTGCATCGCCGTGAGATTCTCCTGGTACTCGGCCGATCTCGTGTCGAGCCGACTGCGGATCACGGTGCCGATGGTCACGAACGTTCACCGTAGTGGAGCGACCTCGACCGGCCCCGAAGCGCAGTCCGAGACGAGGCCGGGCCGGCCCATCGGGTACACCTGGGCCATGGACGTCACCGAAGTGCTCGCCGATCTCCGCGCCGAACAGCAGGCCCTCGACGACATCGTCGCCCGCCTCGACGCCGACCAGTGGCAGCTGCCGACACCGAGCCCCGGCTGGACGGTCGCCGACCAGATCGGCCATCTCACCTACTTCGACCGCAATGCCGCGCTCGCGATCACCGATCCGGCGGCGTTCCAGGACGCCATGCACGCGCTCCTCGGCTCGGGCGGTGGTGATGGCGCCTCGGCGGACGACATGACGCTCGGGCCGTACCGGGCGATGTCCCCCGACGAACTCCTCGCCGCTTGGCGGTCCGGTCGCCAGGAACTGGCCGCGGCCGGCGCGACACTCGCCAACGACACGCGGATCGCATGGTACGGACCGTCGATGGGATCGAAGTCGTTCCTCACCGCGCGGTTGATGGAGTCCTGGGCCCACGGCCAGGACGTCGTCGACACCGTCGGCGCCACCCGCGAGCCGACCGATCGGTTGCGTCACGTCGCGCAGCTCGGATTCATCACCCGCGGTTGGACCTACGTCAACCGGGGACTCGACGTACCGACGATGCCGGTGCGCGTCGAGCTGACCTCACCGTCGGGCGGGATCTGGGCATTCGGTCCCGACGACGCTGCGGAGTCGATCGTGGGGACCGCCGAGGACTTCTGCCTCGTCACCACCCAGCGTCGCCACGTCGACGACACCGACCTCGTCGTCACCGGCGAATCCGCCCGCGACTGGATGGAGAAGGCCCAGCTCTTCGCCGGCCCCGCATCCGATGGCCCTCCTGCGCGTAGTGTCGGTGCATGATCACGCCGTTCACGATCGACGTTCCCGACACGCTGCTCGACGATCTGCGGGCCCGGCTGCGCAACACACGATGGCCCGAGCGTGAACTGGTCGACGACTGGTCGCAGGGCACGCCGCTCTCGTACGTCCGGGACGTCTGCGACTACTGGGCGAACGACTACGACTGGCGCTCCCGCGAGGCAGCGCTGAACCGCTTCGACCAGTACACGACTCCCGTCGAGGGGGTGTCCGACCCCGGCGTGCACTTCGTGCACGTGCGCTCGCCGCATCCCGACGCGATGCCGCTGTTGATTTCGCACGGTTGGCCGGGCTCGATCGTCGAGTTCCACAAGGTGATCGAGCCGCTGACCGACCCGACCCGGTTCGGTGGCGACGCTGCCGACGCGTTCCACGTGGTCGCTCCGTCGCTGCCCGGCTTCGGGTTCTCGGGCAAGCCGACCTCGACAGGCTTCGGGGTGCCGAAGATCGGCGACACGTTCGCCGCACTGATGGCGACGCTCGGCTACGACCGCTACGTCGCGCAGGGTGGCGACTGGGGCTCTGCGATCACCACGGCGATCGGAGGTACCGACGTCGACCACTGCGCCGCGATCCACGTCACCCTGGCGATGGGCGCGCGTCCGAAGCTCGAAGGGGAACCGACTCCTGAGGAGCAACGGGCGCTCGACGGCCTCGCCTACTACGCCGAGTGGGATTCCGGATACTCCAAGCAGCAGTCGACGAGACCGCAGTCGATCGGGTACGGCCTCGTCGACTCGCCCGCGGCGCAGGCGGCCTGGGTGCTGGAGAAGTTCTGGGCGTGGACCGACTGCGACGGCCATCCCGAGAACGTGCTCACGCGCGACGAGCTGCTCGACAACGTGATGCTGTACTGGATCAACGCCAACGGCGCATCGTCGGCACGCATCTACTGGGAGAGCTTCGGCAAGGGTCCAGCACCTGCGACGGTCACGATCCCGTCGGGGTTCACCGCGTACCCGAAGGAGATCGCACCGCCGGTGCGCTCCTGGGTCGAGTCGATGTTCACCGACATCCGCTACTGGAACGAGCAGCCGACGGGCGGCCACTTCGCCGCGTTCGAGGTGCCGGAGATGTTCGTCGACGACATCCGGACCTGCTTTCGCCAGTTCCGCTGAGATCGGGCTGGATGGGCTAACTTGACCCGCGGGTCAAGTGCCCGTCCACGATGTCCGTCACACCCGATCTCGACACCCCTCCCGATCACGGCCACAAGCCCGGCACCGCCAGGGCGGCCTTGTCGTACCGGGGATTCCGGATCATCTTCATCGGCTTGGCGTTGTCGAACATCGGCACGTGGATGCAGAACTTCACGCTTCCCGCCTACATCGACGACCGCACGGGCCGACCCGCGCTGGTCGGCCTGATGATCTTCGCCCAACTCGGACCGCTGCTCGTGCTGTCGATCCCCGCCGGCGTACTCGCCGACCGCGTGTCGAAGCAGAAGCTGCAGCTCACGATGCAGAGCTCCTCGGTCGTGTTGACGATCGCCATCGCCTATTTCGTCGCCCAGGACTCTGCGCTCTGGACGATCTTTGCTGCGCAGCTCGGAATCGGCATCGCGAACGCCTTCAACGCGCCCGCCTTCCAGGCGTCGATGCCCTTGTTGGTGCATCGCCAGGATCTCCCCGGCGCCATCTCGCTGAACTCGGCGATGATCAACGGCACCCGGGTGATCGGCCCCGTCCTCGCAGCGGTGCTCGCGGTGGCCGGTCTGAGCGTGTCGAGCATCTTCCTCGTCAACGCTGCGACGTACCTGTTCTTCATCGCTGCGCTGCTGATCGTGCGCATGCCGGATGTTCGCAGCGGCAACACCACCCGAGGCTTCCGGTCGCTCACCATCGGACTCAACATCGCCAGAGAACGTCTGGTGTTGAACCGACTCCTGCTCGGCATGTTCCTGTTCTCGCTGTTCAGCCTCGTCTACATCGGGCTGTTTCCGTCGGTCGCACGACTGAACTTCGACATCGCGCCCTCGAGCGCGACCTATCGCTGGCTGTATGCCACGTGGGGTGCCGGCGCGTTCCTCGGAGCGCTGTCGGTGGGCACGTTCCTGTCGTCGATCGACCGCAAGGTGCTGATCGTTCGAGGGTTCACCGGTTTCGCCGTTGCGCTCGGCGTGTTCTCGCAGGTCCGGGGGCCCGAGCTCGCCTTTCCCGTCGGCTTCGTCCTCGGCTTCTTCTATTTCATGGTGGCAACGGCGATCACGACCACGTTCCAGTTGAACATGAAGAACACCGAGCGGGCGACGGTGATGCCGCTGTGGTTCATGGTGTTCGGTGGCACGGTGCCGATCGGCAACCTCCTGTTCGGCGTGGTGATCGAATGGGTCGGCGCTCGCGCCGTCCTCGGCTTCGGCGCAGCGTTCGCGCTGTTCCTCGCCTGGTGGGTCGACCTGAGACGGTTGCCGCAGTCGGCCTTCCTGTCCGAGGAGGACGGCGGCGAGCCGTTCACTCCCACGAACGCGACCCGCCTGCTCTGAATCAGCGGGCGAGCAACTCGGCAACGATTCGTTCGAGGCCTGCCGATCGGCTGGCCTTGACGAGCACGGCGCTCTCCGGACCGAGCGGACCGAGCGCTGCAGCGACGTCGTCCACAGGCACGATCCCGTAGAGTTCGGTCCCGACGGCCAGCAGTTCGACGCCGAGGCTGCGGGCGCGCTCGGCGATCTCGCGGTGAGCGGGCCCGGGATCCTCGATCTCGGCCATCAAACCGAGCACGGCGATTCGCCTCTCGGCACCCATCACGGCGAGCGCGTCGAGCGCAGCGGCCATCGAGGTCGGGTTCGCGTTGTATGCGTCGTTGACGATCGTCGCACCGCCCGGCGCGGTCGACACCTCCATGCGCATCCCCGACACCGAGACGTCGGCGAGGGCTGCCGCTGCGTCGCGGATGTCGACGCCGACCACGCCGGCGACGGCGAGGGCAGCAACCGCGTTCGACACCATGTGCATACCCGGCACGGGGAGCACGACCTGCGCCCTGCCCCACGGCGAATGGACGACGAAACGGGCCCGGGCGGCAGCGTCGAGTTCGATGTCGGCCGGGTGGACGTCGCCGGCCCAGCCGAACGTGACCACCGAGGCCGCGGTGCGCCCGGCCATCGCTGCGACTCGCTCGTCGTCGGCGTTGAGCACAGCGGTCCCCGCCGACGGGAGCGCTGCGACCAGTTCGCCCTTTGCCCGAGCAACGCCGGCCAGCCCGCCGACCAGCTCGGTGTGGGCGTGCCCGACGACGGTGACCACTCCGATGTCGGGGCGGGCGACCTCGCAGAGCCGGCTGATCTCACCGAACCCGCGCATGCCCATCTCGACCACCAGCACCTCGGTGTCGTCGGGAGCGTTCAGGATCGTGACCGGCAGTCCCTGATCGTTGTTGAAGCTGCGTTCGTTCGCCGTGGTTCGCCGACCGGCCGCGCAGGCGGCGGCGACCATGTCCTTCGTCGTGGTCTTGCCCACGCTGCCGGTGATCCCCACCACCGTCGCGTCCAGGACGCGTTCGGGCCCATGCCGCCAGATCGAGCAGGGCACGAGCGGTGTCGGCCACCTCGATCGCCGTGCCGTCACGGCGGAACGGATCGGGCTCGCTCGTCAGATCCGCGACCGCGCCGCGCTCGCGTGCAGCACCGATGAACTCATGGCCGTCGCGATCGGCGACGATCGGAACGAAGATCTGGCCCGGCTGCGTGGAGCGCGAATCGAACGACGCGCCATCGAAGTCGACGTCCGGGCCGATCAGGCGACCGCCGATCCCGGCGGCGGCCTCGGATGCACGAATCCTCACAGGCGCCGACGGTACCGTGGGCCGATGACCCCGACGCGGCACTCCGGCGAGCGCATTCATCTCGTGGTGTTGTTCGGCGGCGAATCAGCCGAGCACGACGTGTCGTGCACCACCGCCGCCCACGTCCTGCGCGCGGCTGACCCCGAGCGTTATCGCATCACGCCGGTCGGGATCTCCACGGAGGGCCAGTGGGCGCTGGCCCACGAGGCGATCGAGGCGCTGATCGAGGGCCCGCATGCGATCCCGGGCCGCTTGAACCCGGCCGGCACCGACGTGTCGCCCACGCCGATGCTCGCCGACGCGTCGTCGTCCGACGAGGTCACCGTCGTACTCCCTCTCCTTCACGGCCCGATGGGCGAGGACGGAACCGTGCAGGGCATGCTCGACCTGGCCAACGTCGCCTACGTCGGCAGCGGGGTGCTCGGCTCCGCGGTCGCGATGGACAAGGCGATGGCGAAACAGGTCCTCACCGCGGCCGGCATCCCCCAGGCGCGGTTCCGGGCATTCGGTGAGCACGAGATCACGCCGGGCTGGGCTGCGCAACTCGTCGACGACCTCGGGCTGCCCGTGTTCGTGAAGCCTGCCAACATGGGTTCGTCAGTCGGCGTGTCGAAGGCGACCACCGTCGAGGGGCTGCGCGAGGCGATCGACCATGCGTTGACCTACGACGAGATGATCGTGGTCGAAGAAGCGATCGTCGGACGAGAGATCGAGGTCGCCGTGCTCGGCGGCATCGAGCCCGAAGCGTCGCTCCCCGGCGAGATCGTGCCCGGCGAGGAGTTCTACAGCTACGAGGACAAGTACGTCACCGACGGCGCCCAACTCCTGATCCCTGCCCCACTCGCCGACCACGAGGCCGAGCGGGTGCGGGCACTCGCGACCGACACGTTCCGGGCGCTGCGCTGCGACGGTCTCGCCCGCGTCGACTTCTTCTACGAGATGGACGACGCCGGCAACGGCCGCGGGTTCCTGTGCAACGAGGTGAACACGATGCCCGGCTTCACGCCGATCTCGATGTACCCGAAGCTGTGGATCCACTCGGGGATGAGCTACAGCGAGCTGATCGACCGCCTGGTCGACCTCGCCCTCGAGCGCCACGCCCGGCGCCGCCGCAACACCAAACACTGACCGTCAGCTCGGAGCGAGAGCAGCGCGCAGGAATGCTCGGAGTTCGTCGCGGAGGTGGCGCAGGCCGGCGGGAGTCGGTTGCCAACCGACGGCGCGCAACGCCTCGGGCTCGGTGGCGATGCCGGTGAGCGTGGCGTAGCCCAACGCGGCGACCAGTCGGGGGTCGCCGCGACGCAGCCGACCTGCGTCCATTTCGGCACCGAGATAGCCGACCGCGCGGTCCACGAGCGACTGGATGCGCGCACGGAGCCGCTCTGCCGGTTCCGAGTCCAGCCGGCTCACTTCGCGGATGAGCCCGAGCAGCGCCGGCCGGCGTACGGCCGGACGGAACACCGCCCGCACGACGGCATCGATCCGATCGAGCGGATCGTCCGGGGCCGCACGCAGTGCCGCGTCGATCACGATGACCAACTCGGCGGCGGCGACGGCGAGCACCTCGTCGACGAGGGCGTCCTTCGACTCGAACCAGTACAGCACGGTCTGTTTGCGCACCCCGACCGTGCGAGCGATCTCGTCGAGCGACACGGCGTCGACGCCTCGGGTCCCGAACAGATCGAGCGATGCCGCGAGAATCCGATCGCGTGTCGAGCCGCCGACATCTCCCGATCCGTTCATCTCTACCAATTGGTAGACGATCGTGCTAGAAAGGTCAACCGTGATCGCCGAATCGCTCGCGGGGAAACGGATCGCCATCACCGGCGCGACCGGGTTCGTCGGCACTGCGCTCGTCGAGCGCCTGCTGCGATCGGTCCCCGACTGCGAGTTGGTGTTGCTCGTCCGCGATGGCCAACGCACCGGCGCAGCACGCCGCACCGAGCGAGATCTTCAAGAACGACGCATTCGATCGGCTGCGCGCCGAGTGCAAGGAACGCGACGTCGACTTCGCCACCGTCACGAGCCGGGTCACCACGGTCGCCGGCGACGTCACCCGCGACGGGCTGGGGCTGAACGACGCCGATCGAGCGGTCTTCGCCAGCTGCGACACGGTGATCCATTCCGCCGCTGCAGTGTCGTTCGACTCGCCGCTGGACTCCGCCGTCGAGATCAACCTGCTCGGCCCGTCGCGCATCGCCGATCTGTGCAATGCCATCGGCATCACGCCTCACCTCGTCGCCGTGTCGACGTGCTATGTCGCCGGCAACCGCCGCGGCAACGCACCGGAGAAACTCGTCAGCGACGGCCCGTTCGACATCGGGATCGACTGGCGCAGCGAGGTGGCCGCGAGCCGGCGACTGCGCTCTGACGCCGACGCGGCCAGCCGCAGCCGCGAACAGCTCGAAGCGTTCCGCAAGGAGGCCCGCACCGAACTCGGCGCCGCCGGCGCCCCGGCGCTCGCATCCAAGACCGAGCAGCTGCGCGAGAAGTGGGTCAAGGACCAACTGGTCGAAGCGGGACGGGCACGTGCCGCCAGTGTCGGCTGGCCCGACGCGTACGCGTTCACCAAGGCGCTCGGCGAGCAGGCGCTCACCGACGTCAAGGGCCCGGTGCCGGTGTCGATCGTTCGCCCGTCGATCATCGAGTCCGCGCTCGCCGAACCGAAGCCCGGCTGGATCCGCGGCTTCCGGATGGCCGAGCCGGTGCTGATCTCCTACGCCCGCGGCCTGCTCGACGAGTTCCCCGGCGTCCCCGAGGGAACCGTCGACGTCATCCCGGTCGACATCGTCGTCGCCGCGATCGTCGCGGTCGCTGCGCTCGGGCCGGAGCGAGCCCCGAGATCACGCAGGTCGCCTCCGGTGGCATCAACCCGCTCAAGTACCGGATGCTCGTCGACAACGTGAGCGGCTGGTTCCTCGAACACCCGATCTACGACGCCAAGGGACAACCGATCGTCGTGCCCGAGTTCCGCTTCCCCGGCAGGGGTCGCGTGCAGGGCCAGCTGAACCGGGCCAAGACGATCCTGAGCGCCGGCGAGAAGGTGCTGCAGAACCTCCCACTACGCGGACGCCAGGCCGAGTGGTCGGCACAGATCGAGACGAAGCGCACCGAGGTCGAGCGGGCGCTCACCTACGTCGAGCTGTACGGCCTCTACACCGAGTGCGAGGCGATCTACCAGGTCGACAACCTGATGCTCACGTGGGGCGAACTCGACGACACCGATCGGGCCATGTTCAACTTCGACCCGCGCTCGGTCGACTGGCCGACCTACATCACCCAGATCCACCTCCCCTCGATCGTCAAGCACGCCCGCGTCAAGACCACCCCCGGCCCCTCGCAGTCGACCGACCGCATGGCGCGACTGCGCAAGCAGGTGCTCGACCCGAAGCGCCAGGTCGTCGCGTTCGACCTCGAGAACACCCTGATCTCGTCGAACGTCGTCGAGAGCTACTCGTGGCTCGCCACCCGCCGCCTCGACACCCCCGAGCGGATCCGGTACGTCCTGCGCACGCTGGTCGAGGGGCCCGGACTGCTGAAGCTCGACCGCGCCGATCGCAGCGACTTCCTGCGCCACTTCTACCGCCGGTACGAGGACGCACCGGTCGAGCAGATCGAGGCCGACGCACGCGAGATGTTCGGCCAGATCATCATGACCAAGTCGTTCCCCGAGGGGATGCGCCGCGTCCGCCAGCACCGCGCACTCGGCCACCGGACGATCCTGATCACCGGAGCGCTGAGCTTCAACGTCGAGGGTTTGCGGCCGCTGTTCGACGAGATCGTCGCCGCCGAGATGTCGATCAAGCCCGACAACACCTACTCGGGCGAGATGCACACGGTGCCGCCGACCGGTGAAGCCCGGGCGCAGGTGCTCGCCGACTACTGCGACGCCGAGGGCTTCGACCTCGACGAGTGCGTCGCCTATGCCGACTCGTCCTCGGATCTTCCGCTGTTCGAGGCGGTCGGGTTCCCCGTGGCGGTCAACCCGGAGACGCGTCTCGCAGCGATCGCCCGCAAACGCGGCTGGCTGGTCGAGCACTGGTCCAAGGCTCCCGGCGGCCCGCGCCCCAGGCTCCCGATCGGGCCGCTGCTCTCCGAGCGCCAGCGCAACGAGCGTTTCGGGAGCGCACGACGAGGTAGGGCCGCGACATGAAAGCCCTCCAGGTGTCCCGCTCGGTTCCGCGGCTCGGCATCGCGCGGATCGCGTCGGCGATCTCACCGGTCACGGCCACCAAGCTCGGACCGCTCGAGTTCACGTCGGTCGACGAGCCCGACCTGCCCGGGCCAGGATGGCAGCGGGTGCACACCCGGCTGGCAGGCATCTGCGGATCGGATCTCTCGCTCGTCGAGGGCCACGCGTCGCTGTACTTCGAGGACTGGGTGTCGTTCCCGTTCGTTCCCGGCCACGAGGTCGTCGGCGAGCTCGACGACGGCACCCGCGTCATCCTCGAACCGGTCCTCGGACACGAGGCGCGCGGCTTCGCTCCCCCGTTCGACGGCGCCGCACCGGGCGACGGCGACGACTACGCACATCTTGCGACCGGCCCGCTCGAGCCGGGCATCCAGACCGGGTTCTGCTGCTCGACCGGCGGTGGATGGGCGCCGGAGTTCGTCGCGCACGAGTCACAGCTCCACCGCATCGGTGACGAGATGCCCGACGAGCGAGCCGTGTTGGTCGAGCCCTTCGCCGGCGGTATTCACGCCGCGCTGCTCGCGGCACCGGTCGTCGCTGCCCGCCACGACACCGGATCGGCCGGACGGGCACCGGCGATCGTTGCCGTGCTCGGCGCCGGCACGATGGGCCTCGCCGCGATCGCCGGCCTGCGCCGCTACGTGCCCGACGTGCGCATCATCGCCGGCGCCCGCTATCCCCACCAGCGCCAGTTCGCGAAGGAGTTCGGCGCCGACGTCGTCGTCGCCCCCGACGAGCTCCCCCGAGCGGTGAGGCGCGCCGCCGGTTGCCACATGGTCGGCGACCACCTCTCGTCGGGTGCCCACGTCACGATCGACGCCGTCGGCACCAGCGCGACCGTCGCCGACTGCCTACGAATCACCCGTCCCCGCGGACGAGTCGTGCTGCTCGGCATGCCGGCCGACGTCACACTCGACCTCACCGGGCTCTGGCACCGCGAGACCGAACTCAAGGGCGCCTACACCTACGGCACCGAGCACCTGCCCGACGGCCGCACCGCCCGAACGTTCGACCTCGCCATCGAGACCGCTGACGATCTGCGCGCCGAGCGCCTGCTGTCGGCCACCTATCCCCTGTCCGACCATGTCGACGCCATCGCCCACGCCGCCACCGCCGGCCGCCGCGGCGCCGTCAAGATCGCGTTCGATCTGCGCAAGGAAGCCAACTGATGCCACGCCCCGGATTCGTCCTCGACGTCGACAAGTCGACGCCACCCACCCTGTTCTGGCACGGCGAGGGGTTCCGACTCGAGAAGCTGCCCGCCGACCGCTCGCGGGTGATCTACGCGCCAGAGCCGCACGAGGCGATCGACGACATCGACGGCGCCATCAGAGCGTCGCTGCTCAACCCGATCGACATGGACCCGCTGCCGTCGCTGCTCTTCCCCGGCATGAAGCTGACGATCGCCTTCGACGACGTGTCGTTGCCCCTGCCGAAGATGCGCCGCCCCGACCTACGTCAGCGCATCATCGAACAGGTGCTCACCATGGCCGCTGACGCCGGCGTCGACGACGTCCACATCATCGCTGCGCTGGCAC
Organism: Ilumatobacteraceae bacterium; assembly: GCA_963698435.1. Classification (GTDB taxonomy): domain Bacteria; phylum Actinomycetota; class Acidimicrobiia; order Acidimicrobiales; family Ilumatobacteraceae; genus Sva-07. The sequence goes on from CAVOQV010000020.1 coordinate 82,050, forward strand.
TTCATCGCCGGATGCACGAGTTCGAACTGCGCCACGCCCTCGGCGATCGCGTCTACGACGCATTCGAGCCGCGCGGGTTGTTGTACCAGCACGACGCCGAGGACCCCGACAACCTCGCCTTCCTCGGCACGACCGACCAGGGCGAAGAGATCGAGATCAACAAGCGCGCCGCCGAGTCGGACCTGCTCGTCTACGTCAACATCAACCTCGTGGCGATGGATGGTGGCTGGAAGTCGACCGCCGTCGGCCTCGCCAGCTACCGCTCGCTGCGCCACCATCACAACCCGACCACGATGGAGGCGTCGCACTCGTTCATGGACCAGCATGCGTCCGAACTCCACAAGAGCACGTGGCGCATGGGCAAGGTGATGCGCGACCACGGACCCACGGTGTTCCAGATCGAGACGACGCTCAACACCGACACGTTCCCGCAGCCGTTCGACTTCCTCTCCAAGCGCGAGTGGGAATGGACGCCGAAGGATCGTGCGCTCTATCTCGGCACTGCGAAGTCGCTCGCCAAGACGCCACCGAGACTCGCCCGCAAGATCTTCCACGGCATCGAGGCACCGCACCAGATGACCAGCATCCAGTGCGGCGAGGTCGAGGCCGTCCACAAGGTCACCACCCAGAACGTCTACGACCAGCAACTCGTCGAGGTCGAGGGCCAGACCGACATCCTCACGATGGGCATCCCGTACATCTGCCCGTACAACGTGCACTCGATCATGAACCCGATCCTCGTGATGTGCACCGGCCTCGGCTACTTCTTCAACCTGTACCGAGGCAAGCCGCTGGTGCGCGAGGGCGGCGTGGTGATCCTCACGCACCCGACGACCGACGAGTTCCACCCGGTCCACCATCCGAGCTACATCGACTTCTTCGAAGAGGTACTCGCCGACACCCGTGACCCGCACGTGATGTCGCAGAAGTGGGAGAAGCAGTACGCCGAGGACGACTGGTACCGCCACCTGTACCGAACCACCAACGCCTACCACGGCGTGCATCCGTTCTACATGTGGTACTGGGGCAGCCACGGCATGAAGCACGTCGGCAAGGTGATCATCGTCGGCGGTGACGCGGCGACGGTTCGCAAGCTGGGCTTCACGCCCGCCTCCACGATGAACGACGCGTTCGAGATCGCGTCCGACACGGTCGGTCGCTCCCCCACGATCACCCACATCAAGACCCCGCCGTTGATGATCGCGGACGTGAAGTAGGGCACGACCATGGTCGACCGGAACCTCCAGCGGGCTCAGCGAGCCGCCGGCGCCGCCGAGGAGGCGCTACGCCGCGCAACGATGCCACTGCGCAACTTCGGTTTCCCGTATCGGGCGCCGACGGTGCCCCGCGGCGTCGAGGTGCCACCGGAGGTCTCCGGACTCGGCGCGCACTACGACACCGAGTGGGCCCGCAGACCACTGGCATCGTCGGTCCGCACCGTGATGGTCGAGGGCCCGGTACGTCTGGCCGCACGGGTCCTGGCATCGCCGGAGATCCTGGGTACCGACCGGCTGGCCGACCTCACCTCGCTCGAGGACCCGCCCGCCGTGATCTTCGCACCGAACCATCACAGCCACCTCGACACGGGCCTGATGATCCGGTCGGTTCCGCTCGCTTGGCGCCACAAGCTCGTGGTGGCCGCTGCTGCCGACTACTTCTTCGACAAGAAGTGGAAGGCAGCCCTGTCGGCGCTGTCGCTCAATGCGATCCCGATCGACCGGGAACTGACCGGGCGTAAGTCGTCCGATCTGATCAAGGGCCTCGTCGACGACGGGTACAGCCTGGTGATCTACCCGGAGGGGGGCCGGTCGCCGGATGGTTGGGGTCAGGACTTCAAGGGCGGAGCGGCCTACCTGTCGGCACGTACCGGCGCCCCCGTCGTGCCGGTGTTCATCGACGGGACCGGCGCCATCTTCGGCAAGGGGATGAAGCGCCCGAAGCCGGGTCGGACGAACGTCGTGTTCGGCTCTCCGCTCCTGCCGGAGCAGGACGAGTCCACGCGCCGCTTCAACGCCCGGATCCAGGCAGCGGTCACCACCCTCGGCGATGAGGCCATCACCGACTTCTGGACCGCCCGCCAACGGTCGGCAGCTGGTACGAGTCCACCGCTCACCGGCCCGGACCACACCGGGTGGCGACGCGACTGGGCGCTGGCCGAGCGCCGCAAGCTCGGCTCCGCCGGCCTGCGTCGACGCCAGCAACGTCGCTGGCCCGACCTCGGCTGACAGCGCCCGGCCCCGCACCCAATCGGTAGGCAATAGCCTGGGAGTGTGACCAGTGAACGTGCGCCGAGGCCGACATGAGGCCGTCGACATGAAGGTGCAGTGGGTCGGGCATGCGTCGGCGCTGGTGGAGGTCGGCGGGCACCGCATCCTCACTGATCCGTTGCTCACCCGACGCGTGGCCCACCTCCGGCGACGCCGACCGCTGCCCACGCCGGACGTCGCCGACGTCGACACCGTCCTGCTCTCGCATGCCCACCTCGATCACCTCCACCTTCCCTCGCTGCGTCGGCTTCGCCCGACGACCCGATTCATCACGCCGATCGGCACGGGCCGGCTGCTCACATCAGCCGGTTTCGGCGACGTCACCGAGGTGCGGATCGGCGACCGCATCGACCTCGATGGGCCGCTGCTGACCGCCGAGGTCGTTCCCGCGGCCCACAAGCACGGGCGCGGTCCGCACAGCCGGGTGTCGGCACCACCGGTCGGCTACGTCGTCGAAGGCGAAGGTCGCCGCGTCTACTTCCCTGGCGACACCGACCTCTTCAGTGCCATGGCCGAGCTGCACGACATCGACGTCGCGCTCCTGCCCATCTGGGGCTGGGGTTCCTCGCTCGGGACGGGTCACCTCGACCCGACACGAGCGGCGACCGCGACCGGCCTGATCCGTCCCGGCATCGTCGTCCCCATCCACTGGGGCACGTACGCTCCGGAGGATGCCCGGCGCCAGCTTCCTCCCTGGTTCGAGACGCCACCCGAGCAGTTCGAGACGGCGCTCGCCGACGCGGGACTCTCGAGTCACCTCCACCTGCTGCAGCCCGGCGAGTCGGTGACCGTGCCGTGACGTCCCGATCCTGCGCCGCGGTCGCCATCGCCGTCTCGCTCTCCGCTCTGGTCACGGCCTGCACCACGGAGGAGCAGTCGACTCCCGGGCCGACGCTCACGTCCACCACGTCGACCTCGACGTCCACCACGTCGACGTCGACCACGTCGACCTCCACGACGATCGCGCCGACGACATCGGTGGCCCCCACCACATCTGTCGCTCCGACCGGTCCGGCCGACGCCGTCGTCCCGCTCCTGATCGGCGGGGCTGACAGCGCGGGATGGCTCTTCCTCGGCGCCTGGCAACAGGATCGCTGGCAACCGGCGACCGACCCGAGCGGCGACCCGATCCGCCCCGGCATCGAAGCCGGCAGCGCGTTCACCGTGAGCAATCTGGCCGGGGAGACGGCGGCCGTGCTCGGCGACAACACCGAAGCATGCTTCGACGGTCGCGTCGGCCCGGCGATCGACGTCGAGGTCTCACCACCCGACCCGCCGGGCTTCGGCTACAACGCCGTGGCGGTACTCGCAGAACCATGGGCCCTCAAGCCTCGGCCGGTCGCCCTCACGTCGACGTCACCGGACGCCTACCGCGCCCTGGGTGAAGCCGCCTTCGCGGACGAACCCGTCGACGCCTCGCAGGGAGACATCGAGCAGCTCGTCGTCACCGATCTCGACGGCGACGGCGACGACGAGGCCCTGGTGTCGTTCGAGTTCGTCCAGCCGAGCATCGGTCCCGGAACGCCCGGCGACCTCGCCGCCCTGCTCGTGATCGACACCACCACCCGTGCGGTCGACACTGCGTTGATGTCAACGGTCGACGAGAACGCCGACGACCTCTCGTTCCCGCTCATCGAGCGGTACCGGGTCCTCGACGTCGCCGACCTCAACGGCGACGGTCGGATGGAGGTGCTGGTCCACGCCTGGTACTACGAGGGCGCAGCCGTCATCGTCTACACCTATGACGGCGCCGGACTCACCGAGGTGCTCGCTGCCGGCTGCGGCGCCTGAGCGCTCCTCGGCTCGCGTCACCAGGTGTCGATGTTCGGTCGGCGCGGTGGCGATGACGGATCGATGGAGGATCGATGGGTTTCGGGCGCCGACGCGAAGATCGTGGTGATCCAACGGCGAGTCTCGATCGGATCGATCACGTCGTCGATCTCGAAGAACGACGCCACACTGACCGCCTTGCCGTGGGCATACATCCGGTCGACCATCTCCCGGAACAGCACCTCGCGTTCGGCATCGTCGGTCACCGCTTCGAGTTCCTTGCGGTAGCCGAGGCGGACCGCCCCCTCGAGTCCCATGCCGCCGAACTCGCCGGTCGGCCAGGAAAGACACGCGATCGGCGCTTTCGTGGTGCCTCCCATCATCGCCTGCGCCCCGAGCCCGTATGCCTTGCGCGTCACCACCGACACCATCGGAACCGACAGATTCGCGCCGGTCACGAACAGACGGCTGCAGTGCCGGACGAGCGCGGTCGCCTCGACGTCGGGGCCGACCATCATCCCCGGTGTGTCGACCAGCGTGACGATGGGCAGCCCGAACGTGTCGCACAGCTGCATGAAGCGGGCAGCCTTGTCGGCGCCATCGGAATCGATCGCGCCGGCGAGGTGACCGGGATCGTTCGCGATCACGCCCACCGGGCGCCCTTCGATCCGTGCCAGTGTGGTGACCATCCCGACGCCGAACTCACGACGCAGCTCCAGCACCGAGCCGACGTCGAAGAGCCCGTCGATCGCTCGACGGATGTCATAGGCGCGCAGCCGGTCGACCGGCACCACGTCGCGCAGCGCCTCCTGGTCGGGCGCCGACCAGTCCACAGTGCGCCCTTGGAAGTACGACAGGTACCGCTTGGCCACAGCGACGGCGGCCGCCTCGTCGGGCACGACGATGTCGACGACCCCGTTGCTGCGCTGCACGTCGATCGGCCCGATCTCGGTCGGCCGGAACACTCCGAGGCCGCCACCCTCGATCATCGCCGGCCCGCCCATGCCGATGTTCGAGTCCTCGGTGGCGATCACGACATCGCAACACCCGAGGATTGCCGCGTTGCCGGCGAAGCAGTACCCCGAGTTGATCCCGACGAGTGGCACCGTGCCGGAGAGCTCGGCGAACCATCGGAAGGCGAGACAGTCGAGTCCACTCACGCCGATGCCATCGGTGTCGCCCGGGCGGCCGCCCCCACCCTCGGTGAAGAACACGAGCGGGATCCGCAGCTGCTCGGCCACCTCGAACAAGCGGTCCTTCTTGCGATGATTCTGGGTCCCCTGCGTCCCCGCGAGAACGGTGTAGTCGTACGAGACTGCGACGACCTTGGACGCCCGGCTCGACGCCCCCGAACCGAACAGCTCGCCGTTGACCTCCCCGATCCCTCCGACCAGGCCATCGGCAGGTGTGGATTCGATGAGGTCCTCGACGCTGCGTCGACGGCGTTGCGCGGCGATCACGAGCGGTCCGTACTCCACGAAGGTGTCGTCATCGACGAGATCACCGATGTTCTCGCGTGCGGTGCGGTGCCCCCGTGCCCGCCGCCGCTCGACGGCATCAGGCCGGTGTGCATCGAGCCCGACGGAGTGGCGATCGATCACCTCTCGCAGGTCGTCTCGTTCCAGCCCGATCGGTGAGGAGTCGGAGCTCGGCGTACGAGACGCGCCGACACCTCGCGTACGCCCTCGGTGATGCGGGCGAGTTCCTGACCGATCGTGACCGTGTCCCCCTCGCCCACCGCGACCGAGTCGACGACACCGTCGACCGGCGAGATCACCTCGTGATGCAGCTTCATGGACTCGACGAGTGCCAGCACGTGGCCGGCACCGACGTGCGCGCCGACCTCGACGAACCACCCGACGATCGTTCCCTGCAGATCGGCGGACACTGCGACGCTCTCGGCCATCACACTGGTCTAGCTAGTTGGCGCGGTCCGGCGAGCGCTGGAAGGTGGTGATCGACTGCTCCCCCATCACCAGTTCGGCGGCAACCGCAGCGAACAGCGCCGGCACGATGAATCCTGGTTGCCCCGTGGTCTCCGCAACGAACATCACCGCGGCGAGCGGCACCCGGTACCCGGCTCCGAGGAAGGCCGCGATGCCGAGCAAGACGTACAGCGTCGGGTCGAGCGGGTTGACGATGTCACCGACCCCGCGTCCGACGATGGCTCCGCCGACCACGAGCGGCACGAAGAGCCCTCCGACGCCACCTCCGGCAAGCGTTGTGGCCGTGGCCAGACATCGCAAGGCGAACACGGCCGCGAGGAGCCAGAGCGCGTGCTCCTCCGACAACCATCGGATCACCTCGTAGCCGGTTCCGATCGTGAGGCTCTCGCCCGTCAGCAAACGGCTGATCACGAACAGGACGACCAGTGTCAGGCTCGCCAGAGCCACGCGCAGCGCTTGCGGGCGATAGGTGAACGCCTTGGCGTAGCGAATCAATCGCGAAAACGCACGAGCGCCGATCGCACAGCAGATTCCGATCAGGATCGCCCCGGCGAGATCGCGATACTGGAACGACGCCACCCGATCGGTCTGGAACACGAAGATCGGATCGGTGTTGCTGAGCGCCACGAAGACGAGATAGCCCGACGCGCTCGCGACGAGCGCCGGCAGCAGCATTCGCCGGGCCATCTGGTCGCGAAACGGCACCTCGAGCGCGAAGATGGCGCCGGTCGCAGGAGCCTTGAAGATCGCGGCAACACCGGCGGCCGCACCGGCGACCAGCAGCGTCCGGTGGTCGACGCCGCGGAACGCCTTCGGCACGCGGCGCTGGATCATGGCGCCGAGTGCCGATCCGCCGTACATCGATGGACCCTCCAAACCCATGGCACCGCCGAATCCCAGCGTGGTGACCGACGCCGCCATCCGCCCGATGAAGGCACGTGGCCGCAGGGGATACTCCGGATCGTGGAATGCCCGCAGGTACTCGTCGGACGTCGCCGACGACGCGCCGTTGCCGACCGTGCGCAACAGGACCGCCGACAACACGAGTCCGACGCCGGGCGCGATCGCACCGACCCAGAGCGGTCCCTCCACGATCTTCTCGAACACGACTTCGATGACCACGTACTCGAAGAACCGGACGAACAACCCGGTGATCGCCCCGGTGATCGCTGCCAGCAACACGACCTCGCGAGAGCGACGCACCAGGTCACGGAACTCTTCGCTGCGGATGTCGAAGGTGGACGGGCGCCATCCCATCGTCACCTTGCTGCTCCACACGACGGCTCAGTGTAGGCACGACCCCGGCCGGGCCCACGGTACCCTCGTGGACCATGTCGATGGCGGTGGTGACCGGTTCTGCGGGGTTGATCGGTTCTCAGGCGGCGACGCACTTCGCCTCGATCGGCCTCGACGTGGTGGGTGTCGACAACGACATGCGCCGCGTCTTCTTCGGAGACGAGTCGTCGACCTCCTGGATGGTCGCCGAACTCGAAACCACGCTTGGCGAGCGCTACACCCACGCAGCGGTCGACATCCGCGACCGCGCCGGCGTCGACGCACTGTTCGCCGAGTTCGGATCCGACATCTCGTTGGTGATCCACGCCGCAGCGCAACCCTCCCACGACTGGGCTGCACGCGAACCGTTCACCGATTTCGACGTGAACGCCGTCGGCACGCTCAACGTGCTCGAAGCCACCCGTCAACACTGCCCCGATGCGACCTTCATCTTCACGTCGACCAACAAGGTCTACGGCGACACCCCGAACCGCTTGCCGCTGATCGAGCAGGACACGCGCTGGGAGATCGACCCGTCGCACACCTACGTCGGCGGGATCCGCGAGGACATGTCGATCGACTCGACACTGCACTCGATCTTCGGAGCGTCGAAGGTTGCGGCCGACGTGATGGTCCAGGAGTACGGCCGCTACTTCGGCATGTCGACCTCCGTGTTCCGGGGCGGCACGCTCACCGGCCCCAACCACGCCGCGGCCGAACTGCACGGGTTCCTCGCCTACGTGATGCAGTGCACGATGACCGGCACCCCGTATCGGGTGTTCGGGTATCAGGGCAAGCAGGTGCGCGATGCCATTCACTCCGCCGACCTGATCTCGTGTTTCGACCACGTGTACCGCGCCGGCCAGAACGGCGCCCCCCGCTCCGGCGAGGTCTACAACATCGGTGGTGGCCGCTCCTCGAACTGCAGCGTGCTCGAGGCGATCTCGCTGTGCGAGGACATCACCGGCAAGACGCTCGACTGGACCTACGTCGACGACAACCGCGTCGGCGACCACATCTGGTGGATCGGCGACAACGGTCGCTTCGCCGAGCACTACCCCACCTGGACGCTCACCTACGACGTGCCCGCCATCCTCACCGAGATGTACGACGCCAACCGGCAGCGGTGGCGCTGAGCGGTGAGTGGCCGCACCGCATGATCGACACGGGGAAGGTCGACGTGATCGGCGTCCGCATCGACGCTGTCGACTACGAGGCCGCAGTGAGCCGCATCATCGACGCCGCGGTCGAGCAACGCCCCTATCGGGTGTCGGCGTTGGCCGTGCACGGCGTCATGACCGGAGTCGACGATCCACAGCACCTCGCACGACTCAACGCGTTCGACTTGGTGACGCCGGACGGCCAGCCGGTTCGATGGGCGATGAATTGGCTGCACGACACCGCCCTGTCCGACCGAGTCTACGGTCCCGACCTGACGCTGGCGGTGTGCCGGGCCGCCGTCGAGCGCGATCTCTCCGTGTACTTCCACGGAAGCACCGTGGAGACCCTCGACCACCTCGTCCGTCGGCTGCCGACGCTGGTTCCCGGCATTCGAATCGCCGGGACGAGTCCGTCGTCGTTCGGCACCTCGACACCCGACGAGCTCGACGAACTCGCCGAGAGGATCCGCAGCACCGGGGCCGCCATCTGTTTCGTCGGGCTCGGGTGCCCGCGCCAGGAGGTGTTCGTGTACGAGAACGCCCAGCGCCTCTCGATGCCGTGTCTCGCGGTCGGCGCCGCATTCGACTTCCACGCCGGACTCGCCAAGGAGCCACCCGCCTGGGTGCAGCGGGCGGGCCTGCAGTGGGCGCAGCGTCTGATGCGGAGCCCGAGGCGACTCTGGCGCCGATACGTGATTCTCAATCCGCGCGTACGCCGCCCGCGTCGCTGCCCAACGCTGCGGGCGCTACACCGCGCCACAGCAGGACGCTCCGACGCACATCGGCTTCAGCTGACCCCGACCGCCGAGACCCGTCAGCTTCCGGCGTTCTCACCGACCATCGCCCGCGGCGTCTTGGCGAGGATCTGCAGATCCGTTCGCAGCGAGACCCGACCGATGTAGGCGAGATCCCACTGGCCGTTCTCGTGCATCGGGCCGGTGCCACGTGCCGACACCTGCCACAACCCGGTCAGCCCGGGCTTGACGAAGTGGCGCTGATGGAGCGCGGTCGGATACTGCTCGACGATCGCGTCGAGTTCGGGTCGCGGCCCCACCATGCTCATCTCGCCGCGCAGGACGTTGAACAGCTGTGGAAGCTCGTCGAGGCTGTATCTGCGCAGGAATCGCCCGACGGTGGTATGGCGAGGGTCCGAGTCGGACTTGTGTGTGCGACGACGCTCGCGGATCACGTCGAGTCGCTGGGCTCGACGATCGGGCCGCATCGTGCGGAACTTGAGCACCTCGAACGGCTCACCGTCGACACCGATCCGACGTTGGCGGAACAGCACAGGACGTCCGATCGTCCCGACGATCACGGTGGCGATCACCGCCATCGGGACCGCCGCAACGGCGAGCGCGGCAACCGCCAGCGCCCGGTCGAACGTCGGCTTGACGAGTCGCACGTACGGTCCCCGAGGCTTGTCGACCCGCGGGAGCGCCGCAAGTGGCGTGACGGGTGGCCGCATCGGATCTGCGTGAGGTACCGCCGCCGCGTGCGACCACCGACCTGGATACGTCGAGGTCATCGGCACGAGTTCGCTCGTCATATTTCCGCCTTCCGTCAAGCCACGCAGCGTGAGATCACTCTCCGTGGTGTTCCATCCGCCTCCGGTCACGACACGGAGGAGGTCGAGCCCCCTCCGAGCCGTTAACAGCCTGGATATTGTCGCATGAGGGGCCAGCCCAGAGCAACCAGTTGACCAAGACTTGACAACCACCCGCAGTGAGATTTCTGTCCCGGCGGTACCATCTCCGACCATGCCCGCTGGGACCCCAACCGCCGTGGACGTCGTGCGTTCCGTCGGTCGAACCGGTGTCCGAGTCGCGGCGATGGCCACCGCCGATCTCCGTCCCGGCCCCGACCTGGTGATCATCGGCGTCAAGCGCGGCGGCACGACCTCGTTGTTCCGCGATCTCGAGCGGCATCCGTCGATGTGCCCGATGGTTCCATCGGCTCGGCGACTCCCACTCCGAGAGAACATGAAGGGTGCCCACTGGCTCGACAGCGACTTCGCGCGGTCGCCACGTTGGTACCGCAGTCACTTCGCGACGTCGGCGACCAAACGGTGGCGCACTCTTCGCACCGGTGCTGCCTTCACTGCCGAAGCGAGCCCGTACTACCTGTTCCACCCGCTGGCCGCGGAACGTGCCGCAGCGGCGCTCCCCGGTACGACATTCGTCGTGGTGCTGCGCGATCCGGTCGAACGCACCGTGTCGCACTGGGCCGAGCAGACCCGTAACGGCGTCGAGACGCTGCCCTTGCGCGACGCTCTGGCGGCCGAGATCGAGCGTGTTGGCGACGCAGGGGAACGACTGGCCGACGGGTCTCTCGGTACCAGCCATGCTCACGAGCAGCAGAGCTACGCCGCCCAGAGCGAGTACGCAGCTTCGCTCGACCGGTGGATCGGCGCGGTCGGACGCGAGCGCATCGTGGTCGTCTTCTCGGAGGACTACTCCCGCGACCCGAGTCGAGTGACCCGCGCCGTGCTCGACGCCATCGGGTTGCCCCCGCTGCCCGACGAGCACGAACCGGAACACCGCAACGCCGCCCCACGCCCCTCAACCCTCGATGCCGACATCGAGGTCGAACTGACCGAGCGATTCCGACCTGACGTTCGCGAACTCGTCGATCGATTCGGCCTGGTCCCACCCTGGCCACGTTTCGTCACCCCGGAGAGCTGACCCCGTGCGAGTTCTGCAGCTCCATGCTCGCTACCGGATTCGCGCCGGCGAGGACACGGTGGTGGACAACGAAGCTGCTGCGCTTCGCCGCGCCGGCCACGACGTGACCCAGTTGACGATCGACAATCCGACCGACCCCGTCGCCACCATCGCTGCACTTGCGCGAAGCGTGCACAACCGCTCGTCGGCACGACTCGTTCGCGAGCAGGTCACGGCAGTGCGTCCCGACGTCGTCCACGTCCACAACACCTGGTTCGCCCTGTCGTCGTCGGCGGTGGCGGCAGCAGCAGCAACCGGCGTCCCGGTCGTGATGACCCTGCACAACTTCCGGCTCGGTTGCCTCGGCACGGATCTGTTCCGCGACGGAGCGGTCTGTACCGCGTGCGTCGGTCGCTCCCCCCTCCCCGGGGTACTCCACGGGTGCTACCGGGACTCGCGCATGCTGTCGGCACTCCAGGCGACCGAAGTGATGATCACGCGCACGCGTGGTGTCCTCGACTCGGCCGTCACGCGGTTCGTGGCGCCGTCGACGTTCATGGCCGATCGACTCGCCGACATGGGCGTCCCGGTCGAACGAACACTCGTCAAGCCGCACTTCGTGTCCGACCCGGGACCGCGCGCGACTCCCCCGTCAGCGTCCGGTGACATCGTGGTCGTTGGACGCCTCGCCAACGGCAAGGGCATCGACACCCTGTTGCACGCGTGGGCAGACTCCCATGTCGCCGTACGACGTCGGTGGCGGCTGCGGCTCATCGGCGACGGCCCGCTCGCCGGCGAACTCCTCGGTCGCCTGCCTGACGGCGTCGAGATGCTCGGATGGCGCGACCACGACGAGATCCGCACGAGGCTGCTCAGCGCCCGGGCCCTGGTGATGCCGTCGGAGCTGTACGAGACGTTCGGCATGGTCCTGGTCGAGGCGATGAGTTCGGGACTTCCTGCGATCGTCAACACCGCCGCGGGTGCTGCTGCGATCGTCGATCCTCCGCCCCAGCTCCTGGTGCCGCCCGGCCGACCGGCGGCGCTCGCTGGGGCCATCGACGCGCTCGACGATGTGATGGTCGACCAGGTCGGGGCGACCAATCGTCGACGGTTCGAACAGCACTACAGCGAACCAGTCGGCGTGGCTGCGCTCGAAGCGTTGTACCACGAGGCGATCGCTGCGGCGGGGTCCACGTGACGCTGCGATCGTTCCCACTGTCAACGCGGTTCATCGTGAACGACCGGGCCGGCCGTGGAGCACGACGGGTCCGCATGCTCGCTGGCACATCGGACTGGCGGCGACACGCGCTCGACACCGTCGGCGCGACAGCGATTCTGCTCCTGAGCACGCGTCCGTGGGCGCTGGCGCCGAGATGGCGTTGGCCGGAACTCGAAGCCGGCGACCTCGAGCAACGGTTGCGCTCGACGCTCGACGGTCTCCGGCTCGATGGCGCGGTCGTGCCGCGCCAGGTCGATCGAGCACGCCTCTCGCTGCTGTGCCACACGCCGGGTCGAGCCGGTGACCGCGCCGTCATCGTGAAGCTCGCCAAGGTGGGCGCGGGCCTCGAGAACGAAGCACTGGCACTGTCGTTGCTCACCGACCGGCCCCTCCCTGGAATCGCAACCCCGAAGGTGCTGGCCACCGGATCGATCGACGACGACGTCGTGTTCCTCGCGACCGACGCACTGGGACTGGATCGGCAGCGACCCGCATTCGACGAACGCTTGCACAGCTTCGAACGCGATCTCGCAGAACGGCTCGCCTCTCTCCCCATGCCACCGCACACCCCTGTCGACGCGGTCCCCGTGCACGGCGACCTTGCTCCGTGGAACCTACGGAGGACGAGCCGTGGCCTCGCCCTGTTCGACTGGGAGACGGCCGGTTGGGGCGCACCCGGCTCCGACTTGGACCACTACCGGCGTTCGTGTGCCGAACTCGGGCGGGTCTCCCTCAGCGCACGATGGCGGTGACCGTCGGGGTCTTCCACGACGAGTTGCCCGCCGCGTCGAACGCCTGCACCGCGATGTAGTGCGTCCCCGGGCCGAGCGTCGACACGTTCACCGACGTCCGGGTTCCGGGCACGAGGACGACCTCGGCGTTGTTCCGAGTCACCCGGTAGTACGCCACCCCGACATTGTCACGAGACGCACTCCACGACACATCGATCGAACCATTCGCCGACACCGTCGCCACCAGATCACGCGGCGTCGACGGATTCGAGGTGTCGCCCGCTGGTGTCGTGGCCGGCGGCACCACGATGGCGGTGACCGTCGGGGTCTTCCACGACGAGTTGCCCGCCGCGTCGAACGCCTGCACCGCGATGTAGTGCGTCCCCGGGCCGAGCGTCGTCACGTTCACCGACGTCGCCGGCGACTCCGGGCACCAAGACGACCTCGGCGTTGTTCCGAGTCACCCGGTAGTACGCCACCCCGACATTGTCACGAGACGCACTCCACGACACATCGATCGAACCATTCGCCGACACCGTCGCCACCAGATCACGCGGCGTCGACGGATTCGAGGTGTCGCCCGCTGGTGTCGTGGCCGGCGGCACCACGATGGCGGTGACCGTCGGGGTCTTCCACGACGAGTTGCCCGCCGCGTCGAACGCCTGCACCGCGATGTAGTGCGTCCCCGGGCCGAGCGTCGTCACGTTCACCGACGTCGCCGGCGACTCCACCAACACGACCTCGGCGTTGTTCCGAGTCACCCGGTAGTACGCCACCCCGACATTGTCACGAGACGCACTCCACGACACATCGATCGAACCATTCGCCGACACCGTCGCCACCAGATCACGCGGCGTCGACGGATTCGAGGTGTCGCCCGCTGGTGTCGTGGCCGGCGGCGGCACGATCTGCGTGAGCGTCGACGGCGTCGCTGCCGACTCGTTGCCGGCCGCGTCGCGGGCGGCGATGCGAACGTAGTGATCGCCGAAGTCGACCGCGAGTTCGACCGTGGTGACGTCGCCTGCCACGGTCTGCACGAACTCACCGTTGCGGTAGATCGCGTAAGCGGTGACACCGACGTCGTCCGTCGAGGCTGTCCACGACGCAGTCAGTGACGGACCCGCCGAGTCGCCGGTCACCACGAGATCGGTCGGCACCGACGGCGCCGAGATGTCGTCGCCGCCGACCTCGACTTCGACCGAGGGAGTCGCGAACGACCGGTTGCCGGCGGCATCCAACGCCTGCACCTGGAACCAGTAGGTCCCTCGTGCCAGCCCGGCGATCACTGCGGTGTTCTCCACCCCCGCGACCGTCTGCACCTCGGCCCCTGTCTGGATGATCCGGTAGCGGTCGACACCGACGTTGTCGGTCGAGGCGGTCCAGGTGAGCGTGACGGCCTGATCCGGTCCCACGCTGAACGCCAGGTCCCTCGGAGTCGTCGGACGCACGTCGTCACCCGGGATCAACACCATCGACGTGGCCGAGCGATTGCCCGCCGGGTCGACCGCGCGAACGAAATAGCGATCGTCAGGAGCACCGGTGGGATCGACATAGGACGATGCGTACAGCAGCGGGCTGATCACGCGATCGTTGCGCAGCACCTCGTAGCCGAGAAACCCGGGCTCGTTGTCGGTCGACGGCGCCCAGGTCACCCGAACGCCTCCGCCCGAGCGGATCAACGCCTCTGCGTCCGCCGGTACGGTCGGAGCGGTGCTGTCACGTGGACAGAACTTCGAGAAGCTCTCGAGGTACTGACGCTGTCCGTTGACGTACGGCCCGCCGAGCATGTCACCGCCGAACCACAAGCAACCGTCCACGTCGGTGTGCAGCGCCCAAGCCCCGGCGGTGTAGGCCGAACCGAGACCCGGCACCCAGTCCCGTTCGTACTCGTGCGTGACGGGATCGAACATCCCGAGCCAGTTGTAGACGTCGGTACGCGTGTAGTTGTTCAGCGACGGCCAGGTGGTTGCGTCGGTGTAGATCCAGGCGTTGCCGTGGCTTCCCTGCATCACCTTGTCGCCGCTCAGTTCGATGACCTGCGTGTCGCCGCCCTGGTCGGCGGTGACGAAACCACGCACGAACTGGTAGTCGCTCTTGCGATACACCTGGGTGTCGTGTTCGGAGCCGCCATCCCAGACCTCGTCGCCGAGATCGAGCACGGCGAACTGGTAGCGACGACTGTTGTTGGTGGTCGTCCACACGGGGTCGACCAGACCGGACACGACCTGCCCGGTATCGGCCGTGACGGTGGCGGTGCTCCGGCGCGAGTCCCCGTTCACGCCGTTGAACCTGCCCGCGACCTGGACGGTACCGCCCGCAGCGTCGACGTCGAACGGCACACCGTCGACGTCCGGCCGAAAGGCGCGATCAGGGTCACCGTTCGCGACCGACACCTTGGCCAACCTTCCCATGCGCAAGGTGCGGGTCGGACCAGCGATCCGCGTGAAGTTGCCTCCGACATAGATCGAGTCACCCTCGAGATCGATCGAGAAGGCCACCGGTCGAGCGGAGGTGCCGCCGACGGTGAGCGACGCACGCCACTCGGGGTCGACGGCACCGCTGTCCGGGTCGATCGCCGCAAGGCCCTGCGTTCCGGCGACGCCGTCGACGTTCGTGAACTGGCCGGCCACGATGAGGCGGCCGTCAGCGACTTCGAGGTCCCACACCGTGCCGTCGAGCTGCGGCCGGAACGACGGGATCCACGCTCCGGTCTCGCGGTCGAACGCGGCGAGATACGAGTGATCGACGAGCTGTCCGGTAGCCGTGTCACGCACCTGGGAGAACTTCCCGCCGACGAACACGACGTCGCCGAGGCTCGTGATGTCGAGAACGGGCGCGCGCAGCGCTGGCTCGGAGTCGCCGAGCGAGTTGAGACCGAGCACGCCACCCGCGATCTCCTCGGGTCGGTCGTCGAGCAACGGTGCGAGCACCTCGGCAGGGAGCCCCTCGTCGCCGATCGTGCTCGGAGCAACCGTCGTGAGCATCGGTCGGACGTACAGCTGGGTGAACGGCAGCGCGGAGTTCTCCGTGTTGTACTCCCACAGGTACGACGTGTCGTTGCGCTGGCCGCCGATCGAGCCCCGGTACGAGAACCCGGCCTGGCGACCGTGACCGCCCCACGGGTAGGTGAACCACCCGTTGTGGTCGGTCGCACCACGGTTACCGGCGCCGATCTCCCCCCACATCCTGGTGTTCGAGTCCTTGCTGTTCGACCCGGCGCCGACCGCGCCGTCGATCGAGAACGACGAGAGGCGATGGCCGCCGTCCAGCGCCCATGACCAGGAGGTCAGGTCGAGGAACCGCCAGCGCACCTCTTGCCACTCGGTGCCAGTGGTGTTCTTGGCGCGACGGATGCGCAGACCGTCGACCAGGTCCTTGACGTCGCCACCGCCCAGCAGGCCGTCGATCGTCTGCGATGGCAGCGCCGCCGGAGCAAACGCCGCGGGCCCGTCGATCTCGTCGACGAGTCGTCGTGGCGTCGATTGGCCGTAGTCCTGAAACGTCCACCCGTCGCGCCCGCGACCGATCATGACCCAACCGCCACCGTCGGTCGTCATGTCGCAGTAGAACTGCTCAGGGCGCGGGAGCTGCTCGTTACGGAGCCAGTACAGGCCGTCGTGACTGTCGGGGAATCTCTGCTTGATCTCCCAGCAGGACGCAGCCGCCTCCGCCGACGTGACACCGCTGAGCGGCTCCGCCGCGACGAGCGTCGTCGGCTGCGGATCGGGCGTCTGCGCCGACGCCTCCGCCGCGGCCACGATGATCGCGGCACCCGCAGCGAGCGAGCTGACGGCGAGAAGTGCCGCCAGGGACCGGGCCCGCCACCCGGTCCCCGACGACGACCGGAGACGCTCGCCAGCTGCGTCGAGTTCCTGATTCCGCCACATCACGTTCGCTTTCCGCCCGCTGTCGGACAGGTCTCCGGAGGACATCCTGATCTGACAGTACGCTGCACACCACGATCTTGACCACCAAAAGTGGTCAAGATCGCCCGGAATACCACACTCTGTGTGGTTCTGCGGCAGCGGCGGGTGAGTCCGGCCCACCAATCGTCAACAAAGACTCAAGCCGCACGTACCTCCGACCGAAACACTGCTGATGGAACCGCAGACCGCCAACGCGCACGCGCACGACGAGAGCTGCACGCCATGAGTTCGACGATTCCGGACACCAGCTCGATCGGACCGGTCGAGGCCTACTGGCGCTATCGCACGTGGACCGTCCCGATCACGATCGTGATCGGCCTCCTCGCGGGGCTCTTCGCTTTGGCGACGAGCGGGACCAACACCGCAACGACCACCCTGTTCCTCACCGATCCGCGTGGGACACCGGTGTTCCGCGACGGCTCCAGCACGCCCACCGATCTCGCCCGATACGCCCGGCAACGTGCAGAGTTCGCCGACTCTGCGGCTGTGCACCTGGCGGTGGTGGCGTCGATCGACGACCTGCGCGAGGAGCTGTTGGCCGACCCCGTCAACGACGAGCGCGACGTGCCGAGGGCCGAGACCACCGAGTCGATCGACGAGATCGTCGCGACCGGAACCACCACCACCGCCGACGTGCGGATCGACTGCACCACCGATTCCGAAGCGCGGGCGCTCCTGGTCTGCGACGAGGTCGTCGCTGCATATCTGGCCCTGACCGAGCAGGACATCTCCGCGCGCTGGATGCCACCATCGCGGCCTTCTTGATCGAGCGCGAGCGCCTGCTCGAGCAGGACGGGGGCCAGAACACGATCGACCAGATCGACCTGCAGATCGCCGAGGTCCGATCCGAGGCAGCACTGCTGGGCAACGGCGTCGAATTCGTCGAACCCGCCGAGGTACAGACCGATGCGCGCATTCTGCCCGCTCTGCAGTACACCATCGCCGCCATGCTCTTCGCCGCGTTCGGAGTTGCGATCATCGCCTGGTTCCGAGCCGGACGCCAGCCGGTGATCACGAGCAGCTCCGACGCCACCGCCAGCCTGGACGCCCCCCTGCTCGGCGAGGTGACCGAGCCGCCTGCACAGCTGTTCGATCCGATCGACCCGCCGGGCGCGGCGTATCAGCTGTTGGCGACGAGCCTCGGTGCGGTCCACCCCAGCGGAGGCGTGCTGCTCACGGCGACAGCCGTTCCGAGCACTGACGCCGCCGAGACGGTGGCCCGTCTCGCGGTCGCCGCAGCGCGCGAGGGCCGCAGTGTGCTGCTGATCGACGCCAACCTGCGCGACCGTCGCCTGAGCCGCTTGTTCGGCTTCGAACAGGCGGTCGGCGGGCTCACCGAACTCCTGGCAGGACTTGCCTCGATCGATGACGTCCGCCGGTCGGTCCGCGTCGGCGGCGAGGCAACGCTCGATCTCCTCACCGGCGGTCGATCCGTCGATGACCCGGCGGGGTTGTTCCGATCCCAAGCGGCTCGGGCCACGATGCACACGCTGCGCAACCGGTATCAGCTCGTGCTGGTTGCCGTCCCGCCGCTGCTCGCCGTCGCCGACGGGTCCGCGCTGGCAAGCGAATCCGACGGGGTGATGATGATCGTCGAGCGCGGCACCGACGCCCGTGACCTCGACATCGTGCGCCAACGCCTCGACGTGCTGCGCACCGAACTGATCGGCGTCGTGTACGACCATCGTTCGCACGACCACGGCGGGTGATCATGAGCCGCCGACCGCTCGGTGCGATCGTGTCGCAGATGATCGTCGCAGGCACCAGCCTGCTGATGGCGCTCGTTGTGCTGCGCGAGCTGGGCGCTGCTGGGCTGGGCACGTTCAGTCTGCTCTTCGGAATGCTGATCACGGTCAACTCGGTCCAGACCGGGTGGATCGGCGACTCACTCACCGTGCTCGACCGGTTCGACCCTGGGATCCGTCGGGCGCTGTACCAATCGCAGGTGATCTCCGCCGTGGGAATCTTCCTCGTCACGTGGGCGCTCGGCCTGCTCGTCGATGGCGTCGACTCGACGACGGCGCTCCTGTTCGGGCTGGCATCGGTTGCGTGGGCGCTCGAGGAAACGCTGCGGCGGATCCTCATCGCCCGTCGCGAGTTCTGGAGCCTCGTTGTCAACGACAGCGCGTTCGCGGCCGGCGCGTTCGGCCTCCTCATCGCGGCAGTCGTTGCTGGCGCCGACCTCACCCTCGACACGATCATCATCGCGTTGCTCTCGGGCTCGATCGTGGCGATCGGGCTGGCCCTCGTCCAGCTTCCCCGCATCGAGCTCCTCCGAGGCCCAGCGGCACCGTCGCGCATGCGCGAGCTCGCGTCCTTCGCGAGCTGGCGTGCGGTGCAGGTCGGACTCCGACCGGGAAGCCAAGCCGCCCTGCGAGCGATCGTGGCGACCACCGTCTCGCTCGAAGCCGTCGGCCGCCTGGAGGCGGCTCGACTGCTGATCGCCCCTGCGCTCACGGTGGCCAACGGTGCCGGCATGTTCTTCCTGCCCACCTATGCCGATCAGCTACGCCGGCGGGTGATGCTCCGACCGTCGGTCGGTCGGTCGATGCTGGTCATCGCCGCGATCTGCGCGGTGTACGGCGTCCTCGCGATGTCGCTGCGAGAGCACCTCGCCGGTCTGCTGACGAGCAACGAATCGGTCGTCACCACCGTGGCGGTCGGGTCCTGGGCGCTGTTCTCGATGGCCTTCGGAGTTGGCCTGCCGCCAGGCGCGGCGAACGTCGCCGCTGGCCGGTCCCGGCAGACCTTTCTGATCCGGGTGCTCGATGCGAGCATCGGAGTGGCCATCGCTGGCGCGCTCTCCATGATCGGTTGGGTCGACGCGGCGCCGATCGGTCTCGCCATCGGCGCCTTCGCCGGTGCCGGCCTCTTGGTCCGAGCGTTGCACGCGGCCACCGCCGGCCACGACCACCGCATACCGATCGTTGCTCGATCTGACGGCGCCCCGACTCCTGACGCCAACCGACTCGCGAGCGACCGACCGAGCGCCGTCGACCTTCGTGTCGAGCCTGTGACGTCGGCCTTCGACGAAGCCGCTCACTGGCGGTGGGCGCCCGAGTCCAGTGATCCTGCACGATCGGCAACGACATCGCGTCCACCAGACCCGCCGCTACGTCCGCGGCCCCCGTCCAGGCCGAGGTCGGCCCCCGCTCCCCGACCGCGCAGCCAGCGCACGATCGATTGGGGCCGCGAGCTGTTGTGGGTCGCGCCGATCGCGATGATCGTTGCGATCGAATACAAGTTCCGACGGCGGAGCATCGACGAGGCTCTCGCCGGCTCGATCGACGTGATGATCGCGCTCGAACTCGCGACCCTCGCGCTCATCGGCACCTGGTCGCTCTGGCGCCTGGTGCCGTCCAAGCCCCGGATCGAACCGTTGATGATGCTCATGTGGGGGTACATCCTCACCACAGCCGTCAGCGCGCTGTACTCCGCGTTCCCGATGCTCGCCCTCGCGCGAGCCGTCGAACTGGTGATCATCGGCACCGTGATCCAACTGATCGCGAGTCAGGGCACATTCGGGACTGTCAGCCGGCTGCTCCATGGATGGGTGGCACTCATCTCGTTGTCGATCGTGGCGGGACTCGCCTATGTCGCGCCAACGACGGGGCCGCAGGAGGGCCGGTTCACCTGGCTGTCGGTACACAGCGTCACGGCCGGGTCGATGCTCGCCGTGTCCGTCCCGATGCTGTTCGGCCTCTGGCTCGCCGCAGGCCGGAGGCCGATGCCGTGGCCCCGGTGGGTGTACGGCGGCTTGCTCGCCATGCAACTGCTGTTCCTGTTGCTCACCCGAACTCGCGGTTCGATCGGCGGCGCGGTCGTCGCTCTCACGGTGATGGCGTGGCTCTCGTCCGGACGCCGGGCCCGCCCGGAGCTCGTGCTCAGCAGCCTGGTGGCCGGTGGAGCACTCGCGCTCGCGTTCGGACGCCAGATTCTCGAGTTCCTCACTCGCGGCGAAACCGTCGACCAGATCGGGACGTTCAACCGCCGCACCGAGATCTGGTCGCTCGCGTGGGACTCGTTCCTCGAGCGACCGCTCTTCGGTCTCGGTTTCAACTCGGCGAAGGGCGTGTTCTTCGACGAGACCGGACTGGGAGGCGCCCACAACTCGGTGATCAACGTGATGATCGACGTCGGCCTTGCCGGGCTGGTCTGGTGGACGGTGCTCGTCGTCGCGGCCCTCGTGCTCCTCGGTCGCTTGATCCGCCGAGAACGTCGTTCGCCGGTCCTCCTGGCGGGGGCAACGGGCACCGCCCGGTCCGACCAGCTCATCCTCGTCGGCGTGTTCGTTGCGCTGCTGATCAACAGCATCACGACCGAAGGGCTCGGCGCCGGCGTCAACGTCATGGCGATCTGGCTCTTCGTGTCGTGCGCATGGCTGACCTTGCTGGACGCGGATCAGCGGTCGGTGGGACGGCCCACGACGCGTCGGCAACGGGGTGAACCAGTCCTGACTCGGTGATCACCACCTACGATGCCCGCATGGCGCGTGTGGTGGTGACGGGTGGAGCAGGATTTCTCGGTTCGCATCTGTGCCGGTCGCTGCTCGAACGCGGCGACGACGTCATCGCGCTCGACAACCTCGTGACCGGTTCGGTGGGCAACATCGAGGAGCTGTTCGGCGCGAGGTTCACCTTCGTGGAACACGACGTCAGCAACTACGTCTGGGTGCCCGGACCGGTCGACGTCGTGATGCATCTTGCGAGTCCCGCGAGCCCGGCCGATTTCGAACGGATCCCGATCCAGATCTTGAAGGTCGGCGGATTGGGGACCCACAACGCACTGGGGCTCGCTCTCGCCAAGGGCGCCCGCTTCTTCCTGGCGTCCACCTCCGAGGTCTATGGCGATCCGCTCGTGCATCCGCAGCCCGAGGAGTACTGGGGCAACGTCAACCCCATCGGCCCACGAGGCGTGTACGACGAGGCCAAGCGCTACGCCGAGGCGATGACCATGGCGTATCACCGCCACCACGGTGTCGATGTGCGCATCGTGCGCATCTTCAACACCTACGGACCGCGCATGCGTCCCGACGACGGCCGCGCGGTCTCGAACTTCCTGGTCCAGGCGCTGCGCGGTGAGCCGATCACCATCTTCGGCGACGGGAGCCAGACACGGTCGTTCACCTACGTCGACGACGAGATCCGCGGATTCCTGGCGCTGCTCGACTCGGAGCTGACCACGCCGATCAACATCGGCAATGACAACGAGTTCACGATCGCCCAGCTCGCGGAGCTGATCGTCGAGGTCACGGGCTCGTCGTCCGAGCTCGTCCACCTGCCGTTGCCGGTCGATGATCCGATGCAGCGCCGGCCGGATCTCACCAAGGCGCGCGCGCTGCTGTCATGGGAGCCGACGGTCCAACTCCGCGAAGGAATCGAGCGCACCGCCGAGTACTTCTCGTCGCTCGTGAGCTGACTCGCCCGGGGACGCCGACGATCAGTTCCGGCCGACGCCGTCGTAGCCCAACCCCGCCTCGCGAACGAGAACGGGGTCGAGCAGATTACGGGTGTCGACGATGGTGACGGGACGCGGCAGGCGGGCCGCCAGGCCGGCGAGGTCGATCTTGGCGAAGTCGGGCCACTCGGTGAACACCACGACGACGTCGGCGTCGACGGCCACGTCCAACGGATCGAGCACGATGTCGACGCCATCGAGCACGTGCGCCTGGTGAGCGGTGAGCTCACCGACGGTGGTCGGATCGTACGCCCGCACGGTGGCACCGAGGCTCCGCAGCTCGTCGATGATCGCCAGGGCCGGCGACTCGCGCAGATCGTCGGTCCCCGCCTTGAACGTCAGACCGAGGGCGCCGACCGTGATCCCGGTCAGATCCCCTGATGGCCGGCCCACGGCGACGCGGATCTTGGTGACCATGCGTTCGAGCTGCTCGTCGTTCACGTCGATCACACCGCGCATCATCGCGAAGTTGTACCCGTGGTCCTCGGCGATCTTGACGAGGGCGCGAGAGTCTTTCGGGAAGCAGCTTCCGCCCCAGCCCGGACCGGGCCGCAGGAACTGTCCGCCGATGCGCTGGTCGGATCCGATCCCTTCGACCACGGCCGCAACATCCGCGCCCACGGCTTCGCACATCGCCGCGACGGCGTTGACGAAGCTGATCTTCATCGCGAGGAATCCATTGGCGGCGTACTTGATGGTCTCGGCCGACGCCGGATCCGTGATCAGGATCGGCGTGTCGATCGTTGCGTACAGCTCGGCGACGCGCTCCGCCGCGCTGCGGTCGGCGCTACCGATCACGACCCGGTCCGGTTGCAGGAAGTCGTGTACCGCCGTGCCCTCACGCAGGAACTCCGGGTTGGACACGACACGGACGTCATCGCGTTGCAGTACGCGCTCGACGGCGAGCGTCGAGCCCACCGGGACCGTCGACTTGTTGACCACGACCGCTCCGGGCTTGAGCACGGGGGCGATCTGGGCGGCGGCCTGCTGGATGTAGCTGAGGTCGGCGCTGCCGTCGTCACCCTGCGGTGTCGGCACGCACAAGAAGACGATGTCAGCACCCTCGGCCGCCGACTCCGCTCCGAGCACGAACTCCAGCAGACCGGCGCTGCGGGCAGCGTTGACGATCGACTCGAGACCCTCCTCGACGATCGGGATGTGACCATCGTTGAGCATGGTGACCTTGCGTTCGTCGATATCGCCGCACACGACATGGTGGCCGAGGTGGGCGAAACACGCTCCGGTGGTCAGACCGACGTAGCCGGTCCCCACCACCGCGAGTCGGATTGGGCGTTCGTTCATGTCGTCACTGCTCTCATCGGTCGGCCACAGCTGCTGCGCTCGGCGCAGTTGGCCCGTCACTGTATCGGACCAGCAGCGCTCAATTCGGAGTCTTGACGGTAGCGAGAGACAGGGGATCACCGCATTGGATCCGACGGAGTGGGTACGTTCGATTCCATGCGACCGGTGACGGACCTGATCATGCAGACCGACGTCGAGGACGGGTGCGGGGCGGAACCCAGCTGGTTGTGCGAGGTGGTGTACGACCTGACCGGTGGCAGCACCGTGCTGCCCCAGTTGGCCGACACGCTCCTGCGCATCCTGGGAATCCTGATCGGCGCCTGGATCCTGACGATGGTCACCCGCCGCTACTTCGCACGGTTGGTCGCCCGGCTCATTGCGCCGGACACCGGCGCCGCATCACGCCAACTCGCACGAGTGAGCGGCACCGCCGCCGAGCTGGTCTCCGACGACGCCGATCCGCGCCGGAGCGCCCGCGTCCGATCGATCTCGGCGGTGGTCGGCAGCACCGCGGCCATCATCATCTGGTCGATGGCTCTGATCCTCGTGCTCGGCGAGCTCGGCGTGAACCTCGCTCCGCTGATCGCGGGCGCCGGCATCGCCGGCGTGGCACTGGGTTTCGGCGCCCAGAGCCTCGTGGAGGACTGCATCGCCGGGTTGTTCATGTTGGTCGAGGACCAGTACGGCATCGGCGACGTCGTCGACCTCGACGAGGCCACCGGTGTCGTCGAGAAGATCTCCCTTCGCACGACCGTGCTGCGAGGGGTCGACGGCACCGTGTGGCACGTCCCGAACGGCGAGGTCCAGCGGGTGGGAAACAAGTCGCAACTCTGGTCGGTGGCCCTGGTCGACGTCGAGGTCGCCTACGACTGCGACCTCGCTGCTGCTCGGCGGGTGATCATCGACTGCGCAACCGACCTGGTGCAGAGCGAGGACTGGTCGTCGGTGATCATCGACCCGCCCGAACTGCTGGGCGTCGAAGCACTCGGCGCTGACGGCATCACGATCCGAATCACGATCAAGGTCCAACCAGGAGTACAATGGGCGCTGCAACGCGCACTGCGAGAGGCACTCAAGACTGCGCTCGACGGCGCGGGCATCGAGATCCCGTTCCCCCAGCGAACCGTCTGGGTACGTCGCGACGACGCCGCGGGGCCCACGGCCGGCGCTCCGCAGGACGATCCCTTCGGGGCCGGCACGTGATGCCATGATGACGCCATGACGTTGGGCGTGATCGGTGTTGGGGTCTTTGCGCCGTCATTCACCGTTGCATGGCTCTTCCTGAGCGCGCTGTGCACCGCAGCGGCGTGGCTCACCTTCGTTCGCACCAGCAACCGACTGTTGCCACCCCGACCCGAATCCGATGGTGTCGCAGGTGCGTTGCGCGCCGACACACCAGCGGTCGTGAACCTGATGACCAACGACGCCACGGTGACCGCTGCAGGTTTCCGCGCCACGATGATCGACTTGGCCGCACGCGGCTGGCTTCGGATCCTTCCCCCCGAGGACGACCTCGAGGAGTTGGCGCGGGTCCGCCCGGCCGCAACCGCGTACAAAGGTGACGCACTTCGTCCTCACGAACGCCTCGTGCTCCAACACGTGATGTCTCGGTTCACCACCGACCGGGCCATCCCCGCGCGATACCTGGCGGTCGACATCCGTGGTCCGTGGTGGCGACGGTTCAGCGGTCTCGTCGTCGACGAGGCCGTGCAGGCCGGACTCGTGCGCCGCCGATGGACCGCGCCCGACCTGATCGTTCCCGGTGCGTTCTGGGCTGGAGCTGCGCTGAGCTGGTTCCTCGCACGCGCCACCGGCGACACCGACGTCGCAGTCATCGATTCGGTCGGGGTGAGAATCGCCGGGTGGACGGTCGCCGTGTTCTTGTGCGCCGGTCTCGTCCGAGTTGCCCGGCTCGGTCTACGACCGTCGTACACGCACACCGACGACGGCGTCGTAGCCACACGACGGTGGCTCGCAATACGCGAACGCCTCGCCGCGAGTGGGTTCGCCGATCTCGCCCCGAGTGCTGTCGAGACCGGTGATCGACGACTCGCCTACGCGACTGCCATGTGCCTGGCCGATGGCGCGGCGATCGAACTCCCGCTCGCCCGCGAAGACCATCATCGAGCGTGGAGCAGTGTCGGTGGCCGTGCCCGACTGGTGCGGGTGACGTACCCGTCACGGTTCGCCTACGGCATGGCACCGTTCGCAGCGATCGGTGCCGGACTCGTGTCGTGCTTCGTCGGGCTCCGGCTGCGATCGTGGACCAGCGACGTGGCGCGAGGCGAGTCGTTCGACTGGGTCTACGAGCAGTTCCCGGCACAGGACTGGCTGATCGCGGACATCGCCACGGCGATGACGTTCCTCACCTACCTTCCGATTCTCCTCGGGCTCTGGATGGCCCTCGCCGGTGCCCTCGACGGGTTCAACTCGGTTGAGCGCACCGGGGCAGTGATCCGCACACGCCGCCCCTCGGAGGTGTCACCACTGCCGACGCGGCTGCGCCGGATGATCGAACGGGACCGGTACAGGATCTACGTGGCCGTCGACGACGGCAGTTCGGACACGATCCGAGCGTGGAAGACCGGGGAGCGACACGCCATGCCCCAGGGGGCGCGAGCAACCGTCGTCGCGACTCCCGTGCTCGGACACATTCGTCGGGCGAGCCCGGTCGGCCACGTCCTGGTCGAGTAGTCACCTCGACGCCCCTCCTCACGGCCCGACCCGCCAGAACCCCGCCTTGAGGTAGCTGCCCTCTCGGAACGTGACCGGGTGGTCGACGTCATGACCCGTGCGAGCGATCTCGGTCAGCGTTCGGCCAGCGGCGACCGCAGCGTCGAGCACCGTGTCGAAGAACTGTTCGTCGGTGACCCGGCTCGAGCACGAGGCCTGCACCAGCGTGCCGCCCGGGCGGACGAGGCGCAGTGCCAGATGGGTCAGCCGGGTGTAGGCGCGCAGCGCGCCGTCGACGTTTGCTCGACGTTGCGCGAACGAGGGTGGATCGACGACCACGAGGTCATAATCGTTGCCCGCTCGGGCGAGGCTCACCATCACCTCGAACGCGTCGCCCACCTCGGTCGTGAACGCGCACGCGCGGACGGCATCGAGTTCGTCGTTGAGCGCCATGTTTCGCACGGCGGCGGCCAGGGTCGGCTCCGAGAGGTCGACGGCGTGCACCGATCGCGCTCCCCCGGCCGCTGCGTGCACGCTGAAGCCCCCGGTCGAGGCGAACACGTCGAGGACGTCCCGTCCTGACGACATGCTGCCGACTCGGATCCGGTTCGTCCGCTGGTCGAGGAAGTGGCCGGTCTTCTGGCCGGCCCGAACGTCGGCGTCGAACCACAACCCTGCCTCGAGGAAACGGACCGGACCGTCGGGTACTCGACCGGCGATCACGTCGCCGTCGTGCAGTCCGAACGTCTCACGGTCCTGAAGGTTGCGAGCGAGACGCAGCACCACACCGGAGCATGCGGTCGTGTCGAGCAGTGCGTTGACGACCTTCACCAGATGCGGGAACCAGACCGCCGAATACAGCTTGATCACGAGCACGTCGGCGTAGCGGTCGACGACCAGTCCCGAGACACCGTCGTTCTCGCCGTTCAGCACTCGATACCCGAGCCGGTCGGCGTCCGGGTCGGCGGTGAACGACGCTCGGATGTCGAGAGCAGCCCGAATCGTGGTGTGCCACCAGTCGTCGTCGATCGGCGTCGGCTTGCCGACGTGGAGAATGCGGAACTGGATCGGCGAGTCGGGGTCGTAGAGCGCGAGTGCGACGAACTTGCGGTCGTTGTCGAAGATCACGGAGAGATCGCCAGCGGCCGCCTCATGGCTGATCGAGGTGACCGATTCCTCGAACACCCAGGGGTGGCCGGCGCGGATGTGGCGCAGCGCGTCGGGAGTCACCCGTACGGCGAGGCGCTTGTCGCCCTGCCGGGGGACGCGCAGCAGCCGCTGGTGCAGGGCGTGGCGCGTCACGGGAGGAACGACGCAACCACGCCGACGTCGGGCGTGATCTCGCCGCCGTAGATCGACGCCCACGCCGAGGCCGGTCCGTCGGGCCCCCGACGCTCGTCGATGGTCATCCAGGCACGGCTGGCTTCGACGAACTCGTGGGTGGCCTCGGTGGTCCGCCGTCGGTACTCGGCAGCACCCCATCCCGCGACGAGTCGGTCGAGTGCGGTTGGGGCGAAGAAGAACTGCGGCGACGCGCCGGGAAGTGCACCGGCTGCGGCTGTCGGGGCGGCATCGTGGTGGCTCTTGCCGATCATCATCGAATACTTCACTCGATCGCCGAGGCGCTGGTGCACGGCGGCGAGCACGTTCGGATTGCCGGCCATGTCGATCACCACGCTGTCGAGGAGTGGAATGCCGTTCTCTGCGTCGTCGATCTCGTCGTAGGTCACCACCGTGTCGTAGAAGTCCAGCGAGCGGACGAAGTCGGCGTTGCCAGCCGAGGTCAGACCGACGACCGCAAACCCCTCACGCTTCGCTGCTCGCTGACTGAAGCCGATCGCGGTCTTCGATGATGCCGACAACACGATCACCTGCTCGGCGCCGAAGAACGGTGCCGCTCCATCCGCCGTGGCTCCGCCCGAGTCGGCGAAGAACTCGTCGGCGAGAAACCCGGTGAGCAGCAGCACGCGCAGCAGGGCGTGGCGGTCCTCACCATCGGGAGCGTCGTCGTGAAGCGGATCGGAATCGGTGCGCGTATAGCTGCGATAGATCGGTGCATGGGCCTGACGGTGGTCGCCGTCGTCGCGGAAGCCGTCGTGGGTCGCGGTGGCAGTGAACACCACGGTCTCCGCCATCGGGAACCAGCCGTGATAGCGGCCACCCACCGGCAGGTCGGCGTTGCGGGACTCGATGATCTCCGCGTAGCCGACGGCAGGCACCCGACCCCACGTCGAGGGATCGGACGACGGGAAGAAGTCCCAGTAGCCGAGCATGTCACCGGCTCCGGCATAGCTGATGTTGTTCGCGGTCACGGCGAACCGGTCGATCCGCAGACGAACCTGGCCCTCCTGGAGTTCGGTCAGCGGCTCCTCGTGCACCTCGGCGTCGCCGATCGACGACTTGCGGATCTCCAGGACCTGAGTGGTGTCGTTCTCGTGCGCCATGCTCCCCAGCATGGCTGATCCCACCCCTTCACCCGCACCCGGCCCGCTCTCGCTGGGCACCATGTTCGGGCTGGACGGGAAGGTCGCCGTGCCCTGCGATCTGACATGCTCGGCGCCTGAGGTCGCCTGCACTGCCAGCCAGCTTCGATCCCGACGATGCACGCGTCGACACCGCCGGCAACGGTGGGCTCGCCCGTACCGATCTGGTCGCATGTCGGGGTGATGGGCAACCGGAGTCGCCAGGCAGGCGACGTCGGGCCGGTGTCCCAGTACGGACTGGTTCATCAGTTCGGGCTGCTCCCGCCGAGTCCGACGCCACCGACTCGATCACGATCTGGTTCCCCGACCTGTCGGTCGCCGTCAACAACCTGGCGTGGCCCGCGCTCTTCAACGTGTTCGCGATTCGTGGCGAGGAATCCCGCGATCCGCGCGTCCTGCTCGCCGGCTTCGACCACCTGATCGGTCTCGGGGCCACGCACCTCGTCGGCACCCACGGCCCGCCGATCAGCGGGGGCGAACACGTTCGAACCGAACTGACCCGCAGCCGCGACGCCATCCCGTTCATGTGGGACCAGACCGTGCGGGGTGTCAACAAGGGCCTCGTTCACGGCGAACTGACCGAACTGGTCCAACTCCCCTCCGTCTACGGCGAGTCGTACTTCCAGTCGCAGCTGTACGGGCTGGTCGAGCACCACGTCCGCCAGATCCACACCGGGCTGCGAGGATGGTTCGACGGTGACACCGCCCAGCTGTTCCCGGTGCCGCCGGTCGAACGAGCCCGGAGGTTGATCGATGGCTTCGGTGGCGCCGACGAAGTCCGCCGACAGGTCGATGCTGCGTTGGCTGACGACGACGTTCGCTGGGCACTCGAGCTGGCCACCTGGCTGGTGCGGGTCGATCCCGACCACGCCGATGATCGTCGACGCCTTGCCGGAGCCCTGCGCACCGTCGGCCAGCGCACGACGGCTGCCAACATCCGCAACTGGTGCCTGACCCGAGCCCGGGAACTCGACGGCGGTGTCGAGGTGTCGCGCTTCCGGCGCCACCGGTTCTCGAAGGAGCAGATCGCCACCGCCGACGTGGTGCTCACCATCGACCGAAAGCCGTGCGGCGATGTGCTCAACGGGCGCCGCGCCATCGCCGATGTGTTCGCTGCCGAGGAGGCGTCCGCCACGGACCCAGCAGCGGTCGCCGACCTCCTGTCCTGGTTCGAGCTCGAACCAGGCACCTGAACGCACCCGAGCAGGCTGAGGGACCATCCTCGGTTCGACGCATCGACCGTGACAACATCCGTGCGCCGAGACGAGAGGAGTGACCAACGTGTCGAAGCGGAACATGATCTGGCTCGCCGTCGTGATCGCGGTTGGCGTGATCGGCTGGCTCACCATCGGAATCGTGGCAGGGCTCGTCGCTGCGGCGGTCACGCTCGCGGTCAGCGAAGTCACCGAACGACGGGCGCGGGCCCAACGCCGACGGGCGTCGCAGGACGCACCATGAGATGCCGTTCATAGCGGGCCGTGCTCGTGCAGGCCATCGAGCGCTGTTCAGTCGGTTCGGCTGGTCGAGCGCGAGACGGACCCCGAGCGCGACAATCGCCACTCCCCCGGCGGCGCCGACCAACTCGAGGCGCCGCGGCGAGCTGACGAACCACGTCCGGGCGGTCCCGGCGGCGAGACCCCAGACACTGTCCGACACCAGGGCGATCGCAGCGAACAGCACCCCGAGGGCCAGCATCTGGAGACCCGCCGGGGCCGCACCCCGGTCGACGAACTGCGGCAGGGTCGCCGCGAAGAAGATGAGCGTCTTCGGGTTGGCAATGCCGACGACGAAACCGTCGACGAACAACGATCGGTGGTTGACCACCTCGGCACCACCAATCGACGGCTCGGCGTTCACCTTGCGGTGCGCGATGGCCTGCACGCCGAGGAACACCAGGTACGCCGCACCGATCAGCTTCACGGTGGTGAACACCGCCACCGACCGTTCGACGATCGCACCGAGACCCACGGCGACCAGGACGACCTGGATGTAGAAGCCGGCTGCGTTGCCGGCGACCGTGACCAGCGCCGCCCGCCGACCGAGCGACAACGCGCGTCCGACGACGAACATCACGCTCGGCCCCGGGATCACGATCAGCACGAACGAGACGACGGCGAAGGCCACGAGCGAACTGATCGAGGGCACGACTACATCCTGCCCGACGATCGGCGGGTGCGGATGGATCGGTTTCCGCCGCGCATCCTGAGATCGACACGCCCGCAGGCGTGCGCGTCCTCAGGTGTCGAACTTGCTCGACATCCGCGCGACCGTGCCCAGCGTGCGCATGGTCATCTCGCCGAGCAGTCGTTCGATCTGGCCCACGGGGAGCTTCGACGTGCTGACCCCCTCGACCGGCAGCCAATACCACTCCCGCCCGATCACCCGGACGACGTCCTCGTCCGGCGTCAGATCATCGAGCGACTTCAGCTGCTCGGGTGTGGGTGCGCGACGGAGGAACGTCACCTGCACCTTCCCGGCCGTCGCCCCGATCTGCTCGGGCGGGAACGGCTCGACGCCACCGATCGCTCCGATCTCGGCTGACGTCCTGACGAATGTTGGAGCATCGAATCCGTAGGCGTCGGCGAGTACCCGCTCGATACGGCGTTCCTCGACGGCGGCGGCATCGTCACTGTGGAACACCACATTCCCGGCTGCCTGGTACGCGGAGACGTCGGCGAAACCGAGTTCGACGAACGGTGCAAGCAGCTGATCGTTCGTCAACCGTCGGTTCCCGGTGTTGATCGCCCGCAGGAACGCGAAGTACCGCTCGCTCGCCATGGGTCAACCTTCCCCGATCAGTCGAGCCCGCGCAACCATCCACCCGGCTCCGATGAGTTTCGGCGCACCCGGTCAGCGCGGAAACTCATCGCCGCGAGGTGATGGTGTCGGCCCGCCGGTGAGGGCAGCCGCGTTCACGAGATGGGTGCGAGACGGACGAGTCCGGAATCGGTCGCCACCCAGATGCTGCCGTCGGGGTGCGCCGCCATGTCGCGGAACCCGAGGCTGGGGAGACCGTCCTCCGTGGTGAACACGGTCGCCTCCCCGTCGACGGAGTCGGTCCGAGTCACGCCGAGGCACGTGGTCGCCGTCCACAGCTCCCCCTCCGCATCGCCGGCAAACCCTGCGACGAGGGTTCCGAGATCGGCGAGCGCAACGGACGGATCCGTGGACACTGGCAATCTGCTCGCCGCGTCATCGACGTCACACTGCTCGTCGAACGCCAGACCGGCGACGTCGATCGCGTGCCGCTCGACGGCCCCGTCCGCCAGGCGCAGCCAGGATGGCCCGAACTCGTCGTCGTCGTACAGCATCCACGCCGTACCGTCGACACCGAGCCGGAACCTCCCCGTCACGACATGACCGAAAGCTTCCGCAGCAACCGGGTCGAGGTCGACCGTCGACGCCCAAGCCTCGCCGTCGAACCACGCCAGACGACGGTCGAGCTGAACCCAGACCGTCCCGTCCGGAGCGATCGCCGGGTCGGCATCGCCGTAACTGAACGGTCTCGGCGGCGTCGGCAACTGGGTCCACGAGGCACCGTCGAAGGCGGCAAACGCCATCGTTGCCGCCTCGAGCGGGTTGGCGGCGTCGGTCGTGACATCGAAGCCGTACAGCATCCCGTCGGCATCGACGACGCCGTACGAGACCCCCGCCTCCGGGTCGAACGACCAGTCGGTGCCATCGAAGTGCTGCACACCTGGGATGCCGAACCCCCACGGACCGAACATCCACAACTCGCCGCCGGGACCCGCTGCGAACTCCGAACCCCACCCGGGCGACATGTCGACGCCCACGAATCGTCCGTTGTCGAGGCGAGCCCAACTCCAACCGTCACCCTGGGCCGCACCCGCCCACACGACACCGTCGGGAGCAATCGCCACGGCATCCAGCGCGTCCTGCGGGAGGCCCTGGTCGACGCCGAAGACCGCCACACCCACGTCGCCGGACCTCGTCGTCTGCTCGACGACGGTCGAGGCCACGACGGGCGGGGCGGTCGACGCCGGGGCCGCCGTCGTGGTGTCGACCGTCGTCGCAGTGTCGTCGGTCGACGGCTCGCTCGGCGGTACGGATGTCGGCGCAGCTCCCGTCGTCGAGGCCGGCGCCGACGAGTCATCGTCGTCGCACGCCGCGCCGAACACACCGAGTGCAGGCACCACGAGCACTGCGGCGACGCGTCGCCACGGCCACCGGTGGTGAGATCGCAGATCCATCACGACCACCTCCACCCTCCAGTTGCGCTCCGTCTCCTCTGAGACGCAAGGGAACAAGGTCACGATGGAACGCAACCCGCGTCGCTGCGAGCCCGGGGCTGACCCGGTGCGCTGACTACAGGTTGTTGATCGTCGGGCGCACGATCATGGTGTAGGTGTCGGCGATGGCCGGCTCGCGGTTGGCCTTCTGCGCTTCGAGACGGGCGGGATCCATCACGACGGCCATGAACGCGGCCTTGCTCGGGAATGCGTTGAAGCGCACCTGGTCCCATGTTCGTCCGTCGCCGAGGATGGTTCCCTCAGCAGCGAACCACCCGTCGACACGCGCCCCGTGTGGCCCTGCGGTCTCCGCGGCAGCACGGGAGTACGCCTCCATCTGTTCGGGCGTGACCACCCTCCCGGCGGCGTCGCGATACTTGAGCACGTGGATCACCATCACCGGCCCGTCGTCGTCGGTCGGCGGGTGCGGCACCTCCGTCCAGTCGGGCCGCTCGACGTCCGCGGGCCACGCCGGCACCTCGAACGGCTGGCACCCGATCACGATCGTCTCGGCCATGCCGGCGTCCTTGTGCGCGTGCTGCTCCCGGAAGTCATCCCGCGACTGCATCTCGATGAACGATCGCCTGGTCGGGTACTTCACGACCCCGACGCGATCCCAGATCGGCGCGTCGCCGAGCAATTGCTGGTCGACCTCACCGGCGAAGACGATCTCCGCGCCGACACCCGCGAGCGATTCGAGCGGCGTGTAGAGGTCGTCGGCCTCGCGGCCGCTGATCGTCGACTCCCGACCGTCGGAGTAGTCGGCGACATCGCGGTACTTCATCAGGTTGACCATCCACACCGGGCCGTCGTCCTCCGGCGGTGTGGTGGCCAACCGCATGGCGTACTCGCGGTCGACCGTGCCGTAGCGGGGTGTGCGGGTGTCGGTCATGACGTCGCGCCCTTCTCGAGGATCTGCATCATCTCGCGGGCCACCATCGGCCCGGCGTTCTGGTTCTGGCCGGTGACGAGATTGCCGTCGACGACCCAGTGGTTCGCAAGCGGGTCCCGTCGGGCCGATTCGCTCTCGAACACCGCACCGGCGGCCCGCAGCTCGCGCTCGGGGTGTTGCGGCGTCGATTCGATTCCCAGCTCGCGCACCTGCTTGTCGGTGACCGCCGAGATCCGACGGCCCTCCACGAGCGGTCGCCCGTCGGCGGCCGTGGCCTTCAGTAATCCGAGCGGGCCGTGGCACACCCCGCCGATGACCTTGCCGAGCGCGTTCGCCTCGGTGATCTTCTCACCGAGCGCGTCGGAGGTGCCGAGGTCGAACGCGGCGCCCCATCCACCGGCGAGGAACACGATGTCGTACGACGCGACATCGACGTTGCCGATGGCCAGGGAGTTGCCGACCTTGTCGCGGAGTTCGTCGTCGGCGAGGAACCGATCGTCCTCGGCGCTGCGGATCACGGGCTTGACGCTCTGCGGGTCGACCGGGATCACTCCCCCGTTCGGGCTGGCGAGATCGACGAACATGCCGGCGTCGAGGAACGCGTAGTACGGCACCGTCATCTCGCTCGCGAACAGGCCCGTGGCCTTGCCGACGTCGAGGACGGCGTGGTTGGTGCACACGATCAGCGCCCGCTTGCCGAGCAACTCGAAGTCGCGGGCATCCGGATCGTCGGGGTGCAAGCCGAGCTTCTGCAGCCCTTTGCGCAGCAGCCGGGCCGGTGGCGGCACCCGTTTGGTGGCCGGGGCGCTCGGGCGACGACGCACGTAGGGCCACGGCACGTTGCGTTCCGGCACCGATCGCGCCCGCTCCTGCTTCAGCACGGTGCGGACATGATCGAACACCGCTCTGGTCGCCTCATCGTGCCAGTGGTTCACGTGCTCGATCGGATCGGCGGTGAGGTCGTAGAGTTCCCACTGGTCGGCCAGCGGTTCGGTGCGGTACTCCTCGCCGCGCAACCCGTTGGCGGCCAGATGGCGCACCCCCGGCTCGGTCCACGTCGCCGGGTCGTCGAAGGTCCGCACGAGCTTCCAGAGGTGCCCGCCACCGCCGGGCGCGTCGGCCTCGTCGACCCGTACGACGACGCCTTCGAAGTTGGCGCCCACGTGGGCGGGAACCTTGATCCGCAGCGGAGCCGGCGGCTTGGCCGTGCGCCCGAGCCGGCGAGCGAACCCGGACGCACCGGTGTCACCCTCGAGCATGTTGTCCCTGGTCAGGACATACACCGGACGATCGCGGTCCGGCGCCGTCGTGCCATCGATGACGGGCATCAGGTTGCGGCCCGGCAGTGGGTGCACCTCGCTGAACTCGGCTTTCAAGACCTCAGCGGTCGCCTCTTCATCGATCCCGGCGGCGCCGAGCAGCGTCGGGACCAAGTCGACGTGCGAGGTCGGAGCGTCGTCGATCACCCTCGGCTCGGTCGCCAGCGTCCCGACGCGGACCACCTCGAAGGGGACGCGTGTCGCCTCGTCGTACAGGTTGAACCACTTCTGGTGCAGCCCGCCGTGAGCGCCGAGCAACTCGCCGTGGTCGACCGTTCGCACGATCACCGCCTCGTCG
The DNA here is from genome assembly GCA_963698435.1 of Ilumatobacteraceae bacterium. GTDB lineage: Bacteria > Actinomycetota > Acidimicrobiia > Acidimicrobiales > Ilumatobacteraceae > Sva-07. The sequence goes on from CAVOQV010000020.1 coordinate 117,678, forward strand.
AACGCCCCTTGCTCGTGGCCGGCGGTGATCGCCCGGCGAACCTGGTCGAGCGGCCCGTCGACCTCGGCGTGGAGCCGGTAGTAGAGGTCGCGGTACTCCTGCGCGTGGTCGCGGTACGACTTGCCGACCAGCGCCACCGGGCCGTAGCCGGTTGGGTACGACTCGCGGTAGGCGATCTGCGCCGCTGGCTTGCTGGCGAGGTCCTCCTCATCGGTGGGTGACGGCGCGATGGCCGGCGGATCGAGCGGGCCCGGCTCGATCGGCATCCCCTGGCGGATCCACGCGGGGAACAGCACGATGTCGTGCGGGTTGACGAAGCTCGCCACCAGCAGGAACGGCTTCAGCGCATCGGCATCGCCGGCGCGACGGCGCGCGTAGCGATCTTCCAACCACGCGACCACACGAGCCGCGATCAGTGGATCGCGTCGCACGCCGGCATTGGCCAACGGGGCGCCGTGCGGCTCCGGACCCACCCAGCCGGAGAACCCGTACGGCCCAAGTGGATCGGCGTCGAGGTAGCGGCGAACCGCGGCGGGATCGACCGTGCCCTCATCGTCGTTCGTCGCCAGGGTCTCTCCGGTCGCCGGGTCGGTGAGGTCGGCGTGGCTGATGTGCCACTTGCCGTCGTAGTGCGTGTCGTAGCCGGCCGCCCGGAACCAGTTGCCGAGCGTCGGCACCTCGCCTTCGGGCAACCAGCGCAACCTCGAGTCGTCGTACTGCTTGCCGAGCCCGTCGGTCTGCGTGACGCCGTGCAGGTCCGGATACTGGCCGGTGAACAGTGTGGGGCGACTCGGCACGCAGGCCAGCGACCCGGTGTAGTGCCGTTGGAACGACACACCGTGCTCGGCGAACCATTTCCGCCCGGTCAGCGTCTCGTCGCGCCACACGCCGAGATCGTCGGACTCGTACGGCGGCGTCGCCCGTTCCTGGTCGGTCATGATCACGATCACGTCGGGTCGGTTGTCGGTCATGTCGGTGTCCCCTTCGATGGTTCGTTCGAACTGTCACACGGTGCCGGGTCAACCGTGCCAGTTGCAGCGAGGTGTTCGTCGAGCCCGGCGAGCATCACGTCGGACGCCTTGGCCAGACGCCGAGCGACGAGACGGGCGATCAGTTGCTGGGGCGGCCGGGGGCCGCAGTCGACGTGTGTTGCCAGCGTGACGATGGTTCGCTCGGCGTTTCCGGGATCCACGGCGAGCCGCCACTCGTTGACGGCAGATTTCACCACCGGCGGCAGCCCGCCGAGGTCGTAGGCGAGACGGGCCGGCGGCTCCCAGACGGTGATCCGCTCGACGAGCACCACCCGCCCGGCCTGCACCCGACGGGCACGCCCCACCATCTCGCCGCTCTCGGACGGATCATCGAGCCAGCAGGTGTGGTCGGCGTTGTCGGCCCAGTCGGCCAAATGGTCGAAGTCGGCGAGCACGTCCCACACCCTGGTGAGATGCGCGGGAATCGTCCGGCTGCGTTCGATGATGGTCATGAGCGTGGCTCCCGGTCTCGTGCGGCTGGCATCCAGTTGGGTCCCGCGGTCGCGTCGATGCGTTGGACGAGCCGCCCGCCGACGGGCTCGATCAACTCGACGAATCGCCGCGTGGCATCCTCGCCGACGTGGCGCCATGCCGCAGTCGACAGATCGTCGAGTCGGTCCTCCAACCCTTGGCGGTACTCGATGCCGGCGCCGTTGACGACCTGCTGTTCGGCCAATCCCCGCACCTCCAGCTCGGCGAACCCCGCCTCGAGGGCAGCATCGTCTGCGCCACGACTCCGGGCCAGCCAGTCGCCGTCGTAGTTGCGCCAGGCGCCATCGAGGATCCCAGCGGCGGTACCGCTGACGTCTTCGGCGATCTGGATCGCCCAGTGCGTGTCGCCTCGCCATTCACGGAGGCAATTGACCGCCAACCAAGCCGAGAGCAACCGGTCATCGGTCGGCCGCGGCCAGACGCGGGTCGATGCGAACAAGGCCCGACCAGCAAGCGGCATCGCATCGGCCGCGGCCCAGAGATCGTCCGCCATCGCTTCCAGGTCGTCGCAGATCTCGGGAACGTACTCGCGGAGGCCCTCGACGACGGCTGCGTCGCGGGCTGATGCCGCTGCCTCGAACGTCGTCGCCGCCCGGCATTGGTCGAGAGCGAACACGACGAAACCGGGATGGATCGAGTAGAAGGCAGCCGTCACCACGTCGTTGCCCGCGTGGCCGAGCGTCGCCCCTCGCGTGGCGATGTAGTACCCGATCCCGTCGGGGACACCGAGCGCGGCATAGTTCGCGATCGCCCGAGGATCCCAGTAGATCCACCCGACCAGGCGGTGCGACTGCAGCGCGGCCCGTCGGCTCAGGTCCCGCCACTCGAGGTCGGGCGCCGCTTCGTCCATCAGGATCCGATGAAGCTGTTCAACAGTTCGGCGAGTTCGGGCCCACGGTCCTCCTGGAAGAAGTGACCGCCGCCCTCGATCGTCACGTGCGGTTGACCCTGAGCTCCCGGGACCTTGGCGAGGAACGGAGCGTCACCGCCCTTGGTGACCGGGTCGCTGTCGCTGAAGCACAGCAGGAACGGCTTGTCGAAGACGGCGAGCACGTCCCACGCGGCGACGTTGTCGGCGCTCGCCGGATCGTTGGGGCTCGTCGGCACGAGTGTGGGGAAGATGCGGGCGCCGGCCTTGTACGAGTCGTCGGGAAAGGGGGCGTCGTACCCGGCGATCACCTCGGCGGTCAGGTCGGTGGTCGTGGCGGCATTGATCAGGAATCCGATGTCGAACACCGGGGTCTCCTGCGAGAACTTCTGCCACGCCATGAATGCATCGCTGGCCGGGCCGTGGCCGGTGGGCAGGCCGGTGTTGCCGATCGCCACCCGGGCGTAGCGGTCGGGGTCGAGCGCGAGCACCCGCAGCCCGACGAGGCCGCCCCAGTCCTGACCGAAGAACGTGATGTTGCGCAGGTCGAGGTGGTCGAACACCAGCTCGCGCATCCACTCGACGTGGCGGGCGTAGGTGTAGTCGCTCTGCTCGGTCGGCTTGTCGCTTCGGCCGAAGCCGACCAGGTCGGGGACGATCACCCGATGTCCCACGGCAACCAGTGGCGGGATCATGTGCCGGTAGAGGTAGCTCCACGACGGTTCGCCGTGCAGCAGCAGCACCGGAGCGGCGTCGGATGGTCCCTCGTCGAGATAGTGCACGCGGAGCGTTCCGCCGTCCCCGTCCGCGATCTCGGCGTAGTGCGGCTCGAACGGGTACCCCTCCAGCCCTTCGAACCGCTCATCGGGTGTTCGCAGTGTCTGCATGTCATGTCTCCTCGTGGAAGTGCCACACCGGGCTCGGCACGGTGTGACAGGTGCGGTGGTCAGGTGATGGTGATGTGGTGGAGGTCGTCGCCGACTTCGACGCGGCCGGTGAAGTGTCGGGCGGCCAGTTCGCGCCAGTCGTCACCGCCACCGGGTGGGATCGCCGGGACGTAGTGGGTGAGCACGAGCGTGTTCATGCCCGCCCGTTCGGCGGTCTGTGCGGCCTCTTCGGGCGAGGAGTGGTAGTCGAGCGTGTCCTGGAGGCGCGGGACCGGGATGTTGGTGATGATGTCCTTGCGGATCACGGTGTGCACCAACCCATGGGCCCCCTCGCACAGCTGGTCCAACCCGGCACACGGCACGGTGTCGCCGGCGACGACAAGACCCACCCGGCCCTCACTACCGTCGTGATCGAACCGGAAGGCAATGCTCGGCTCGACCGGTCGGTGATCGGTCGAGCTCGTCGTGATCGCGACCGAGCCGACCGAGACATCGGGCGTTCCGACGCCGTCGCTCTCGACGATCTCCAGCAGCGGGCCCTCCACGAGGTCGTGGTGATGGGCGATTCGGTAGCCGATGTCGGGGCCCAGCGAGGCGAGGATGTGGCCGACGACCTCACGGGTGCCTGGCGGACCGATGATCCGCAGCGGCGTCGGCTCGAATGTGGTGATCCACATCGAGGTGATCACGTCGTTCAGGTCGGTGATGTGGTCGCTGTGCAGGTGCGTGATGCACACCGCAGTGAGCTGGTTGACCGGCACGCCCGCCGCTGCCAGACGCATGAGGACTCCGCGCCCACAGTCGATCAGGTACTGCTCCCCACCCGCCTGGACGAGCGTCGCCGGTCCGGCACGATTCGGGTCGGCCATCGGGCTGCCGGTGCCGAGCAGCGTGACGTCGATGCTCACTGGCGGCTCATCTCTGCTCGGGCGACGGCGTCGCGTGCGGCGGCATCCTCGCGCGACAGCAACTGGATCTCGAGCTCGTGCAGCGTCCCGGAGAACGGGAACGGAGCCGAGTAGCGCTGCGACACGGCCGAGCCGTGGTCCTCGCCGATGCTCGGTCCGACCGACGACATCATCGACATGAACAACCCGAGGTCGGCCGACCCCGCAGGAGCACCGTCGACGACGAGATGCATCGTGCCGGTCCGTGACGGACCACGACGGACGGCCACGGTCACCGTGACGTTGCCGGCAGGCAGCGTGACGTCGGACTCGAGGATCGTGTGGTCGTCGAATGCGTTGTAGTCGACGACCAGCCGGTCGTTCTGGACGAACACCGACACCCCGCTGTTCTCCGTGCCGGTCGCGTAGAGCACACCGTCGTCGCCTGCTGCCCTCGTCATCCGTGCGGTGAGGTCGAAGCTGCGGCCGGCGATGGCCGCCGATGCCTGCCCGGGCAGCGGTGACATCGGCGGCCGGTACACGTAGCGACGGTCGGCGGGGTGCGGCGAGTGGTCGCGGAACCTGGTGCCGAACAGCTCGAACATCCGGTCGTCGAGCGGCAACACACCGTGGCGTTCCGCTTCGTCCCACCACAGGGCCTGGAGTTCGGTGAGGCGCGCCGGCTGCGCGGCGGCGAGGTCACGACACTCCGAGAAGTCGGTGGCCAGGTGGTAGAGCTCCCAGGGTTCGGTGTCGTAGTCGGCTCCGGCGGTGTGTTTGCAGACCGCCTTCCACTCCCCCGCCACGAGGGCCCGGCTGCCGCCCATCTCGAAGTACTGCAGCTGGTTCGTGGCCGGGGTCGCAGGGTCGTCGAGCGCGGCGGCGAACGAGTGCCCGGTGACCGGCAGTTGCTCGACACCGCGGTACACCTCGTGCGGTCTCACCCCGACCAGGTCGTAGATCGTCGGAGCGATGTCGGCGACGAACGTGAACTGGTCACGCGTGGTTCCGCCAGCCTCACCAGAGATCCGTTCGGGCCAGTGGATGATCATCGGCACGTGGACGCCACCCTCGTGGGTGTTCTGCTTGTACCACTTGAACGGTGTGTTACCGCACTGCGCCCAGCCCCACGGGTAGTTGGTATGGCTGTGCGGGCCACCGATGTCGTCGATGCGCTCGACCGCTTCGTCGGGTGTCTCGAAGATCCCGTTGAAGAACTTCATCTCGTGCATCACGCCGAACGGGCCGCCCTCCTGCGAGGCGCCGTTGTCGGCGAGCACGACGAGCACGGTGTTGTCGAGCTGCCCCAGGCGCCGCAGGCCGTCGACCAAGCGGCCGATCTGGGCGTCGGTGTGGTCGAGGAACGCCGCGAACGCTTCTTGGAGGCGGCAGGCCAACCGCTGCTGGTTCTCCGGCAGGGTGTCCCACGCATCGACTCCCGGGTTGCGCGGCGCGAGTTCGGTGCCCTCCGGGATCACGCCGAGTTCGAGCTGACGCTCGAACCAACGCTGTCGCACGACGTCCCACCCCTCGTCGAACTTCCCCCGGTACTTCGCCATGTACTCGGGCGGCGCCTGGTGCGGCGCGTGGGTGGCGCCGAACGCGAGGTAGGTGAAGAACGGCCGGTCGGGGCGCACACCGACGCTGTCGGAGATCATCCGCAGCGCCTGGTCGACCAGGTCCTCCGAGAGGTGGTAGCCCTCGTCGGGTCCCGCCGGCGGCGTGATCGGGTGGTTGTCGGCGACGAGGTCGGGATGGAACTGGTCGGTCTCGCCCTCCATGAACCCGTAGAACCGGTCGAACCCGCGGCCGAGCGGCCACTGATCGAACGGGCCCGCTGCCGAACACTGCTCCATCGGGGCCAGGTGCCACTTGCCGACAGCAAAGGTGGCGTACCCGACGTCGCGCAGGACCTCGGCCATCGTGGCCGCGTGGTTGGACATGTGGCCGAGCATGTTGGGGAAACCCGTGCGGAAGTTCGACACCGCCCGCATCCCGACGGCGTGCTGCGAACGCCCCGTCAGCAGCGACGCCCGGGTAGGCGAGCACAGCGGGGTCACGTGGAAGTTCGTGAACTGCAGCCCGCCGGCCGCGAGCGCATCGACGTTCGGCGTGTCGATGTCCGACCCGTAGCACCCGAACTGGGCGAACCCGGTGTCGTCGAGCAGTACCACCACGACGTTGGGCGCGTCGTCCCCCGGGTGCGGCGGCTCGTCGAAGAACGGTGTCGACTCGGCGACGGTGCGGCCGATGGATCCATCGAAGCGTGATGGTCTGCTCATGTGGGGTTCCCCTCTCGTTGCCAATCGTCGACCAGCACGGAGATGCCTCGGCTCCAGGCCCTCGAGATCTGTGAGCGTGAGCGAGCGTGTGTCTTGCGCATGACGTCCCACGACTCGAGCGAGGTCAGCGCGTCGACGACGGCGACGAGGTCGGCGACTCGGGCGGGCGCCCGACCGGCGGTCTCGACAGCGAAGGTGGCGCGCACCTGGTCGGCGAGCGCCCCGCGAGTCCGGGCTGCAGCTTCCACGAGCGGCTGGTGTTCGAGCGCCCGGAGCCGACCGACGGCCATGATCGCTCCGGCCTGCTCGTACAGATCGAGCCGGGCCCTGACGAGTCCGGCGATGCGTGCGCTCAGGTCACCCTCGACCGACGCAGAGATCAGCGGCTCGAACCTCGCGCGAAAGCGCTCGAGCGTCTGGAGCTGGAGGTCGTCGATCCCGTCGAAGTAGCGGAAGATCGACGCCACCGACACCCCTGCACGCTCGGCGATCGCATCGGCGCCCGGAGGGACCTTGCCTTCCTGGAGCAGTTCGAACATGGCATCGATGACCGCGACCCGCCCGCGCTCGCGACGCGCGCGGCGTCCATCGATCGGTGTGTCGGCCCCGTGCACGGGGCGCACTCTAAACTATTGCGAGATGAAATCGCAATAGTTTGGCGAGCTGACGATCAGGAACACGTCGACGACAGGGCGTCCAGCACCCCACGCGCCGCAGTCCCGACCGCCGACACGGCTGTTGCGACCGCCGTCGCGTTGGCGACCGAGATGTCACCGCTGAGGCCATCCACACTCGAACTCAGCTCGTCGACCGAACTCTGCAGCGTTTCGATGTCGCTGGCTGCGACTTCACTTCCCGACTCCCTCATGTCGCTGAGGTCTCCCTTGATCGCGTCGATGCTCGACTTCAACCCGTCGGTGCCACTCTGCACCACGTCGAAGCTGGCCAGCGACGACAGCTCGGATCGCAGGTCCTCACCAGCGGCGCAGAACTGCTCCTCCGGCGATGCGTCCTCGCTGTCGCTGCCGCAGCCGGCAACGACCGAGAGGGCGAGCACCGCTCCGGCCGCAAGGCCGAGCGAACGCCGAACAGGGCGGGTGGTGGGGGTCATCGGGGGGCTCCGTTCTCTGTCGATGGGGCAGCACTCCGCCCTCGACGCACAGTGTGACATCCGGACTCGCTCTCGCGGCAACCCGGACCGGAGTCACGACCCCGTGTGGAGATCTCCGGGGGCGCGACCGATCAGCGGCGGAACCAGCCGGAGCGCCCACCCGACGAGGCGGCGCCGGAGCCACACTGGCAACGGTCCGCCTGGGGGACGTGGCCGAGCACCTGCTCGACGTGAGCTCCGCACCCGGCCCAGCTCGGGCGGTCACACTTCCTGCACGTGGTTTGTCTACACATACCCCCAAGGGTATCAGGACCCGAGGGTCGGCGCACTACCCAGCGGCCGGAAGTTCGACGACCACCGTGAGTCCACCGCCGCCGGTGTCGGTCAGCACGACCTGTCCTCCCGACGCCTGCGCCAGCGTCTCGACGATCGCCAGGCCGAGACCTGTGCCCGGCCTCGTGATGTCGCCGCGCCAGAAACGCCGCATGGCCTCGACCTTCGCGGCGTCCGACAATCCGGGGCCGTGGTCGATGACGCACAGCTCGACCGCCGCCTCGGCGCGGGCGTCGATCGCCACCTCGATGCTCGTGCCAGACGACGAGACGGCGAGCGCGTTGTCCAACAGGTTGTCGAGGATCTGCTCGATCGCGCCGGGTACGCACCGCACCAGCGTCGGTTCATCCGTCGCGATGTGCCGCAACTCGACACCACGTTCTTCGGCGATCGCGGTCCAGGTGTCGACGCGGTCGCGCGCCAGCAGCCCGACGTCGGCGACCTCGGTGACGGGATGGTCGTCGGCGCGGGCGAGCTGTAGCAGGTTCGACACCAGCTCGGTCAGCCGTTCCGTCTCACCGATCGCACGCTCGAGCGCGTCGACCGCAGCCTGATCGGGATGATCACCGTCGGCGTCGGCGAGATCGCTCTGCAGATTCTCCAGACGCAAGCGCAGCGCGGTGAGCGGGGTGCGCAACTGATGCGATGCATCGGCCACGAAGCGGCGCTGGTCGCTCAACACGGCGTCGAGCCGGGACGCCATGGTCGCCATCGTGTCGTCGAGCGCACGGATCTCCGGAGGTCCTTCCGACACACGATCGGTCACCGAGAAGTCGCCGCCGGCGAATCGGGCCGCCGACGCGGTGAGCTCCCGCAGCGGTCGCGTGACGGACCGGGCGATCACCCAGCCGATCAGGACGACCGCCGACAGCACCACCACCGCGACACCGCCGAGCGCCACCCAGAAGGTGCGGATCCGCTCGTTGACGTCGCTCGTGTCGAGCGTGATCCGCAGCGCGCCGTGCACCGTCCCACCGGACGCGACCGGCACCGCCACGTACAACAGATCGGTCCCGAGCGTCTCGGATCGGCGCGTCCCCGCCGTGCGGACACCGTCGAGCGCTGCAGCGATCTCAGGCCGGGTCGAGAAGTCGCGGTCGATGGCGTCCCCCGTGTCGACCTCCGAGATGCCGGCGCTGTCGACGACGACGACGCGAGCACCCGTCCGGCCCTCGTAGGTGTCGGCCGGCACGGGATCGAGCGGAGTACCCGCCTCGAGGTCGTCCTCGTACAGGGTGGCGATCACGTTCGCGTCGTGTTCGACATCGGCAGCGAGACGCTCGCGTTCTCGCTGTGAGTAGAAGACAGCGAGGGGCACCATGAGGAGCACCAACACGATCACGGTGATCGTCAGGTAACTGGCCACCAGCCGGCGGGTCATGTCGGTGTCATCCGCGTCCCGAGGGGTCCGGATCGTCGGCCGCCCGATAGACGTACCCGACGGAGCGAACCGTCTCGATGACCTCGGGGGCCAACTTGCGTCGCAAGGACGCGATGTGGACGTCGAGCGTCTTCGTCGATCCCCACCAGTGCTCGTCCCACACCTCTCGCATCAACTGCTCGCGCGTCTTCACGGCGCCTGCATCAGCGGCGAGGCACAGCAAGAGGTCGTATTCCTTGGGGGTGAGTGCGATCGTCGCGTCACCGAACGACACCGCGTGACGCCGTCGATCGACCACCAGCGCGCCGACCACGATGGATTCGGCGTCGCCGGCCGGCACGTCGGGCTGGCCCACACGGCGGAGCACCGCCCGGATGCGCGCAACCAACTCGCGGAATCCGAAGGGCTTCACCACGTAGTCGTCGGCACCGAGTTCCAGCAGCACGACCCGATCGATCTCGTCGCTGCGTGCCGTGACCACGATGATCGGGACGTTGCTCGCCGCGCGCAACTCCTGGCACACGACCCGCCCCTCGAGATCGGGGAGACCGAGGTCGAGCAGGACCAGGTCGACCGGGGGTGCCGCCAGCGCTGCTGCACCGGTGGAGGCCAACTCGACCTCGAACCCCTCACGCTGCAGCCCTTCGAGCAGCGGATCGGAGATCGTGGGGTCGTCCTCGACGAGCAACAGGCGCACGTCATCAGGTTCGCGCACGCGACCAGGTGATTCGGGATCGCTTACCCAACGTTTGCCTTGGCCTTGCCGCCTACTGGAACGGAGATGCGTACCGTCGCTCCCATGACTTCGACACCACCACTCGATCCCTCCGGCCAGCATCGGTCGCGTCGGTCGCTGAAGGGCCGTACGTCGCTCGTGACCGCCGCCGCCATCGCCGGCGTCCTGGTCGCCGGCACGGCGGCCGTCGCAGCCAACATCGGCATCCTCAATGCCGCCGACAGCAGCGCCATCGGCGATCTGGCTGCGACCGACGAGTTGCTCCCCGCAGCCGGATCCGACATTTCGACCGTGACGGTCGACGAGCAGTCGGTCCCGTCGACGACCGCGACCCCGTCCACCACCACAGCGCCCGTCACTGGCGCCCAGCAGTACGACATCGAGAACACCGGCACGGTGTGGGTCATGACCACCACCAGCGGCCTCGCGCTCGACCACGTCGTCGCAGAGACGGGTTGGATCCCAGTGCTGACGCAGAGCGATCTCCGGTCACTGCAGGTCGACTTCGTCAACGGCGACCGCACGATCGTGTTCACCGCGGCGCTCGCCGACGACGGCCGCGTGGTCGTCGACGTCACCGAACCCACCACGGTCGTCGCTGCGGCACCGGCCACCTCCAGCGCACAGAGCACGGGCGGCGTCGCACCGAAGCCGCCCGCCGCCGGCTACTCCGACGACGACGACGACACCACGACGACGACCACCATGACGACGACCATGACGACGACCATGACGAGTACGAAGGCGCTGATGACGATGACTGAACTCGATCCGCTCCTCGCCAGGCAGCCCCTGCCGCCACCGACCCCTCGGGCGGAACGACCATCCGCACCCCGAGTGGCACGGCCGTCCATTCGGCGCCGACGTCGGCACCCGGCACAGCGGGCCCGTATCGCAACGGCCGGCATCGGTCTCTCGACGATGCTCGGTCTGGTTGCCTCGATGGGTATCGCCAACGCCGTCTCCGAGACGGCCGCGACCTCGCCGCCACCAGCCGGTACCGGGCCGACCGCCGCACCGCAGGCCACGATCCCAGCGACCACTCCGGCGGCGGTTCCGCGGGACGCGACGCCGGCACTCACCGAGTCGACACCCACGAGCGCTCCGTCAGCTCCGGTGACGCTCACGGCACGGCCCGAGGTGCGTGTCGTCACTCCGCCGCCCGCAGCGCAGGTTGCATCGGCTCCCGCTCCCGCTCCGGCTCCAGCGGCGACGACCAGTGGCAGTCGCTGAACACCGAGGTCGCGTGATGGCGAGCGAGCTCCAGCTCGTCGCCGTGACCGCCGAGGCCACCCCGGCCACCGCCTGGTGGGAGAGCGCCATCGATCTGCTCGACCACCTCGAAGCGCGCTGGAGCCGGTTCATCCCCGACAGCGACGTGTCGAAGCTGAACCTCGCCTGCGGGCAACCGGTGGAGGTCGACCCAACGACGATCACCTTGCTGCTCGCCATGGTCGACGCGTGGCACGCCACCGAGCAGCGATTCGACCCCACGACGCTGCCTGCGCTGTTGGCCGCCGGCTACCGCTCGAGTATCGACGATCCTCGACGCGTGACCCTTCTCCCTTCGGGTGCGGTCCGGCTCGACGGTCTCGACGACGGTCGTCCGACGTTCGTGACACCGACACTCGACGACGTGGAGATCGACCGGGAAGCGAGCACCGTTCGCCTCCCCGTCGGGCTCGCCATCGACGCGGGAGGCATCGGCAAGGGCCTGGCGGCGGATCTCGCGGTGGCCCAGATGCTCCGAACCGGCGCCGTCGGCGCGATGGCCAGCATCGGCGGCGACATCTCGATGGGCGGTCAGCCACCCGACGGTGCCTGGAACGTCCTCGTCGAACATCCCCGTCGCGGACATGGCAGCGATGACCTCGTCGGCGCGATCGCCGCGAGCAGCGGAGGTACGGCGACGTCGAGTACGACCTCTCGACGTTGGCGGCACGACGGCATCGAACGGCACCACGTGATCGATCCATGGACCGGTTCGCCGTCGACGACCGATTTGTCGTCGGTGACCGTCGTCGCCCGATCGGGGTGGCTCGCCGAGGCACACGCAACCGCCGCCATCCTCTGCGGGAGCCGGCAGGTCGTCGACTACCTCGACCGACACGAACTCAGTGGGCTGGCCGTGACTGCCGACGACCGTGTACTCGCCACCGACGACCTGGCCGATCTCCGCTTCGAACCCCGTCCCGAACTCGCAACCATCTCCACGGGAGGCCAGAAATGAACGAACAGGTGTGGTGGTATCTCACCAGAGCGTCCGGCATCGTTGCCTGGCTGATGCTGACGGCATCGGTGATCTGGGGCATCGTGCTGTCGACCAGGGCGTTCCCCGAGCACCGGCGCCCGGCGTGGCTGCTCGACCTGCACCGCTGGCTCGGCGGGCTGGCGGTGTCGTTCACGGCAATCCACATCGGCGCGCTCGTCGCCGACAGCTACGTGCATTTCGGATTGGCCGACCTGACCGTTCCGTTCGCGTCGCAGTGGAAGCCGGGTGCCGTTGCACTGGGCGTGGTGGCGATGTGGCTGCTGATCGCGGTGGAAGCAACGTCGCTCGCCATGAAGCGGCTACCCCGCAGGGTGTGGCGCTGGATCCACCTGTCGAGCTATGCCGTCTTCCTGCTCGTCAGCTTCCATGCAGCACTCGCCGGCACCGACCGGACACACTGGCTCTACCAGGGCACCGCCGTCGCTTCGATCGTCGCCGTTGCGTGGGCCAGCGTGTACCGCCTCACCCACCGCCGCACGCCACGTCAGGCGCCGGCATCTCGTTCTGGCGCACGAGCGTCCGTCTGACACCAGGAGTCACCCCATGGAGATCAACACCCTGTTCGGCCTGCCCGCCCACCCGCTCGTGGTGCATGCGGCCGTCGTCCTCCTCCCCCTCGCCGCCATCGGGCTGATCATCGTCGCCCTCGTTCCGAGGGCCCGACGGCACTATGCACCGGTGGTCCTCGTTGTGGCCCTCGCGGCCACGATCGCCGTCGGCCTCGCCCAACAGTCAGGTGAGTCGCTCCAGGGCCAGGTGCCGAGGACCGAGCAGGTCGAGGAACACACCGAGCAAGGTGAGACGGTTCTGCCGTGGGCGATTGCCCTCACGATCGTGAGCGCCGCAGTCGCGGCGGAGCCGTACGTGCGCGACCGCCTCGGCAAGGTGCCGCCGAAGGTGGTGGCCGGCGTGCTGATCGGCGCGTCGGTCGTCGTCGGCATCGGAGCGACGTGGACCGTGATCGACGTCGGCCACTCCGGCGCCACCTCCGTCTGGGACGACACCGCGGCGAACAACGGCAACTGAAGTCCAGAGCGTCAGCCGGGGACCGGTCGACGTCAGACGAGCGCGAACGCGACACCGCCGACCTCGATGCGCTCGCCCGCCCGAGACCGATCAGCGGCCACGAGGACGACCTCGTCCAGACCGTCGCCGCGTGGTCCGGCGGGAACGAAGCGGACGTCGCGATCGAGTCCGAGCTGCGTCCACCGTGCACGCAGCGAGTCGGGGTCGCCCGAGGAGACGACCACGCTGTCGATCGCAACCACGGCGGCATCACGGAGCAACTCCTCCGATCGAGACTGCCACTCCGGTCCGCCCCATCGCCAGCTGCCGCTCGGAACCGGCTGGTCGATCGACACCAGCGTCCCGCCGACATCGCGAGGGTGAAGATGGCGGCCGCGGATGTCGTCGAGGTCGGCGGCCCACACGATGCGAACATCGTTCGCTGCCAGACGGTCGACGCGCTCGTCGAGATCGTCGACCTCGAAGATCGCCATGTAGCCGCCGGCGCCGTCGCGCTTGTCGAGCAGCCGTTGCACGGTCGTGCCCTCACGAGTCGGTGAGAGCACTTCGATGAACTGGTCGCCGACCAGGAGGAGCGCGTTGCGGAGCCCGAATTCGGCCACGCCCGGGTCGTGGAAGCAGACCCGCAGCCCGAACGTCTCACGGAGTTCGTCCACGACCGGATCGAGATCGGGGGCGATCAGGGCGACCTGTCGGAGCCGGATCATGACGTTCCTCCGAGCAAGTCGATGATGGCCGGAACGGCGGCGCCGTCCTGGATCATGAAGAGGTGTCGTCCGTCGAACATCCACAGATCATCGCCGATCCGGCGAGCGATGAGCCAACCCTCGGTATACGGTCCGCTCGCTCATCGCGCAGGGATCTACGCTCGCCCCATGCCGCTGCACCATGTCGCTTACGCCACCCGTGACGTCGAGGCCACCACCCACTTCTACGAGGATCTGATGGGCTTCCCACTCGTCCACACCGAGGTCCAGGCGATGGGCGAGAGCTGGCTGCGCCATGTGTTCTACGACATCGGTCCGAACGAGCAGGGCGAAGCCGAATCCATTGCCTTCTTCCAGTTCCACCAGGTGGGCGAGCAGCCGGAGTGGACCACCGACGTGTCGGATGGCGTCGGCCTGCCGTTCTGGGTCAATCACTGCGCGTTCCGTGCCACCGCCGAGCAGCAGGAGGCAGTGCGGGCGCGCATGGCCGCCGACGGCATCGAGCCGGCGATGGAACAGGACCACGGCTGGTGTCATTCGCTGTACTACCTCGACCCGAACGGCATCATGGTCGAGCTGTGCCGCGACACCCCCGGCTTCGAGCCCGATCCGGCGGAGGCGCGTCGGCTCCTGAGCGTCGATCCACTCGTGGAGACGTCACGCGAGGCGTCCACACCCGCCCGACCGGCGACGGCGGAGGCCTGAGATGCCACGCCTCGCGCAGGTCTCCAAGGATGACGCCCATCCCCTCGGCCAAGCGGTCTACTCGATGATCTTCGGCGACCGCGATCCGGTCGCCGAACCGGGCACGGCGTCGGGCACGCCCGGCAACTGGTGGACCGTGTTCGCCCTCGTGCCCGACGCGTTCGACCACACCACCGCCGGCTTTCAGTTCTACCGCGACCCGGGTCGCCACATCAGTGCGCAACTCCGAGAACTCGGCCAGACCCGAGCGGGGTTCGTGGTCGGGAGCCGGTTCGTGTTCAGCCAGCACTGCAAGGCGATCCGCGATGTCGGCTTCACCGACGAACAGGTGGCGGCGATCCCGGCATGGTCGGTCGCCGATTGCTGGAGTCCGGTCGAGCGGGCGGTGCTCGCGTACACCGATTGCCTCGTGCTGCAGCTGGGCCGGGTTCCCGACGGGGTGTTCGCCGAGCTGCAGGAGCACCTCTCCGACGAAGCAATCCTCGAGTTCACCTACATCACCTGTACCTACGCCATGCACGCCACGATGAGCAAGGCTCTGCGCCTCGAATACGACGACGTCGACGACCCGGTCACCGAAGTCGCCGATCCATCAGGCCGGTTCTCCGGGCTCGACGTGATGGCCGCCGTCGACGACGTCGATGGCGGCTGAAGCGACCTCATGCTCGCTTGCCTCGGCGACCTCGTGGAGGACGTCATCGTCCGTCTCGACGGCGCTGTCAACATCACCTCCGACACCCATGCCCACATCTCGCGACGGCGTGGCGGCAGCGCCGCCAATGTCGCCGCGATGGCGGCGACCCTCGGACATCGCAGCCGCTTCCTCGGCCAGGTGGGTGCCGACGCGATCGGTTCGGCCCTGCTCGCCGATCTCGCCGACGAGGGCGTCGACGTGTCGATGGTCAGGCGCGGCGGCTCGACTGGCACCATCGTGGCACTCGTCGATCATCTCGGCGAGCGTTCGATGCTGACCGATCGACGCGCCTGCCTCGAACTCGACGACCCGGCCCCGGCATGGCTCGACGATGTCGAGGTGTTGCACGTGCCGTTCTATTCGCTCGCGAGCGGCAAGATCGCCGCGGCGGCCGCGACAGTGATCGAATGGGCCCACGACCGCGGGATCGCTGTTTCGATCGACGTCTCGTCGACGGCGATCATGGCCGAAGTCGGAATCGACGAGGTCGTCCGACGCTTGACATCGGCGGCGCCGACCGTCGTGTTCGCGAATGCCGACGAGGCTCACACCCTCGGCATCGTCGGCCCGATCGTCGCTGCGCTGACGGTGATCAAGCGTGGACCGCGTCCAGCGTTGGTCCACTGCCCCGACGGTGCAGTGATCGAGGTCGACGCCATCGCCGTTCCGGGTGTCAACGACTCGACGGGGGCCGGCGACGCGTTCGCTGCGGGCTTCCTCGGCGCGCCCGGCTGGGCCGAGGACCCGCGAGCGGCCTGCGTGTCGGGCCACCGCGCGGCGGCCGACCTGCTGCGCAGTCGCTGCTGAGGCTGGGTTCGCGACGTCAGAGGCCGAGGAGGCCGGTGAGGTCGAACACGTCGGAATCCGCCGGCAACTCCAGGCCGAGCGCTTCGTTGGTCGTCGTCATGTCGAGCTGCATGCCGATCGACTGGCCGGCGATTTCGGTGCCGAACGACACCCGCCGGAGCTGGTTGTCGGCGGTGACCCACACGTCGTACGTCACGGTCTCGGGCAGCTCGATGTCGCCGATCGTCGGGCCGAGGTCGGCCTGCGGGACCGCAGCGAGCGCTGCGGTGATGTCGACGCTGACCTCGTAGTGCTTGACCTCGACACCGTCGATGGTCTCGACACCGACCTCGGTGGCGTCGTCGGTGTCGAGCAACGAGCGGGCGATGTCGCTCGGGTCGATGGCGAACTCGTCCTGGAGGTCGTCGAGAGCCTGGCCGCTCTGCTCGGCGAGGGCACCCAGATCGATCGAGACCCAACCGGCACTGTTCGGGAGGAACCCGCCCAGCGCCGACGCATCGAGGTAGACGACCCCGGCCGAACCGTCGACGAGCACGGTCATCTCCCCGGCGCCGAACGGCATCGGCGTGTCGCCGAGCGCCAGCAGCGAGGAGAGGTCGGTGGTGACCGACACGAGCTGCGATTCGTTGTCGACGACGCCGGACACCTCGATCTCGGCGAGATCGGAAGCCGACACCGTGAGGTCGAACTCGACGGCGCGGGCGGTGATCGTGCTCTCGGCAGCGGCGATCAGCGAGTAGGGCTCGGCGACGTCGGCATCGCCCGATCCGCTGCTGGCGAGCGCGACGAGCGCGGCCACGCCGAGCGCCATCACGGCAGCGACGGCTGCGAGGAGCGCGAACGGCCGTCGACGTCCACCCGAGGTCGGTGCGGCAGCGGGAACGAGTTCGGTGTCCGCAAGCGTGGACGCGGACGATCCGGTCACCGGAGGACCGGTCGGAGGGGCGAACGTCGAGGTCATGGGTCAAGGCTACGGCGTTGCGGTCGCCCGGTCACGTCACGGTCCCGTCAAGAGTTCGTACCGGTCGACACCTGGAACTACGGTCGATTCATGAGCGTTCAGCACGTCGACGTCCTCGTGGTCGGCGCCGGAATCTCCGGCATCGGCGCCGCCTACCACCTCCAGGTCGAGTCGCCGAACCGCACCTACCTCATCCTGGAAGGGCGCACCGACATCGGCGGCACGTGGGATCTGTTCCGCTATCCCGGCATCCGATCCGACAGCGACATGTACACGCTCGGCTTCGAGTTCAAGCCGTGGAACGCCGAGAAGGCGATCGCCGACGCTCCCTCGATCATGGCGTACCTGCGAGAGACCGTCGCCGAGTACGGCATCGACCGCCACATCCGGTTCGGCCACCTGGTGCGCACGGCCGAGTGGTCGAGCGAGACCGCGACGTGGACCGTCGAAGCAGATCTTGCCGATGGCGGCACCGCGACGTACACCTGCAACTTCTTGTCGATGTGCTCCGGCTACTACTCCTACAAGGAGGGCTACACCCCGGAGTTCGTTGGTCGCACCAGGTTCGAGGGCGAGGTCGTGCATCCGCAGGCATGGCCGGACGACCTCGACTACGCCGGAAAGCGGGTCGTCGTGATCGGATCGGGAGCCACCGCGATGACGCTCGTGCCGGCGATGGCGGGCACGGCCGGCCACATCACCATGCTCCAACGTTCGCCGACGTACGTGGTTGCCCGACCCGATGTCGATGCGATCGCCAACCGCCTGCGCAAGGTGTTGCCCGACACGGTCGCCTACGGCGTCACCCGCACGAAGAACACCCTGCTCCATCAGGTGATGTACAAGCGGATGCGCAAGAACCCCGACAAGGCGAGGGACTTCATCGTCAAGCAGGTCGGCGAGGCGCTCGGGCCCGACTACGACGTCGCCACCCACTTCACGCCAACCTACGACCCGTGGGACCAGCGGCTGTGTCTCGTCCCCAACGGCGACCTGTTCGATGCGATCAACGACGGATCGGCGTCGGTGGTCACCGACCACATCGACACCTTCACCGAGACCGGCATCCTCCTCGAGTCAGGTGAGCACCTCGACGCCGACATCATCGTGACGGCGACGGGACTCAACATGGTGACGCTCGGCGAGGTCGACTTCGTCGTCGACGGCGAGCAGGTCGACTTCGCCCAGACGGTCGCCTACAAGGGCTTCGCCTACTGCGACGTTCCGAATCTCGCGTCGACGTTCGGATACGTCAACGCGTCATGGACACTGCGCGCCGATCTGATCGCCCGGTACGTGTGCCGCCTGCTCAACCACATGGACGAGACCGGCACCCAGATCTGCACCCCGCGGCTGCGAGCGTCCGACGCATCGATGCAGCTGCGGCCGTTGCTCGACGGCCTGACATCGGGCTACATGCGGCGCGCCGCCGCCCGGTATCCCAAGCAGGGTGATCGCGAGCCGTGGATCAACCCACAGGACTACGCCAAGGACAAGAAAATGTTCCGCAAGGCCCCTGTCGACGACGGCGTCATGCAATTCACGACGGCGCAGTCATGCAATTCACGACGGCGCAAGCGAACGTCGGACCGACGAACGCTCCCGCCACGCCTCCGTGTGACGCGCGTTCACCCGAACGCGTCCACCGCGCGGAGGCCGGAAACGTAGGCGGCGTGCACGGTGCCGAAGTACTCGGGCACGGTGTGCTCGCCGGCGAGCACGACCTGCGGCGTGTGACGCCCCGCGAGGCCGCTCATGTCGTCACGGGACCCACCGACGGGGACATACGAATAGGAGCCGTTCGCGAACGGGTCGCTGCTCCAATCGGTTGCATGTGCGGCGATCGGTTCGGGAACCTGATCGAACATCGAGCGCAGAACCGCCACCGCCTCCGCGATCCGGTCCGGTCCGTAGTCGGCGAGCGTCGGGTTGTGGAACGCGACGAGCGTCGGAATCCCGGAGTGAGCGGTGACGTCCACCCAGTCGGTGAACCTCCGGTGCTCGGACACGAACGCCAGCCGCCGGACATTGGGCGGCCAGAACCGGTCCTCGAACCGCAGCACCACCTTTTCCAGGTTGCCCATCGCGAGCCGCTCGACCCGATGCTCGACCCCGTCGATCGGCGGATCGAAACGAACGGATCCTGCCTGCAGCACACCGAGCGGCAGCGTCACCACCACCTGATCGGCATCGTGACGCCCACGATCGGAGACGACGGTGACGCCGTTGGGGCCGTGCACGATCTCGACGACGGGTTCACCCAGCCGGATGTCGAGCCCCGCGGCGAGGTGGTCGACCAATGATCGATAGCCCCCGCGCAGGGCCACGTTGCCACCGCCATGTTCGACGTAGCCGGCGACCCCCTCCAAGGACACGCGGTCGGGCGGACCGGCGATGTTGAGTCCGGCATCACCCCAGCGGATCCGTGAATCGACGACTCGACGCTGCAGCCCGCCGAATCCTCGATCGTCGAGGAACCACGCCACCCCCTCGTCGTACGATCCGTCTCGGCCGAGCGCGGCAACCGCCTCTGCCGGGTCGAAGTCGAACTGTGCAGCGATGGCGGTCGCGGTGTCGGGGCCGTCGAGCGGGCCGAATCCGTCGACGAACACACGGGAGGCCCCTCCCCAGATCCCATCGTTGTACCAGTCCAGGCCCGCACCCCGGACGAGGTCGGTGAGCGGGTTCTCGAACGGGCCATGGATCCATGATCCTCCGAGGTCGGCGGGCGCGCCGGCGAGATCGACCGTCCACGTCCTGCCACCGATTCGATCCCTGCCCTCGATGACCACCACCTCGTTGCCCCGATCGGAGAGCCCCCTGGCCGCGGTCAGTCCCGAGATTCCCGCCCCGAGCACGATCACACGCATGTCGCTGGTTGTAGCAGATGACGTGGCCATCACCTGCGGCAGGATCACCAGTCCGTCGGTCGGTAGTCCTTGAGGAACTGGCCCCAGACGTGGGTGCCGGTGTTGGCGCCGTCGATGATCGGATCGACGATGCGGGCGGCACCGTCGACGATGTCGAGGGGCGGATGGAACCGGTGCTCCGCCTGCTTCTGCTCAGCGATTGCCGCCGGATCCTCGTCGCTCACCCAGCCGGTGTCGACGCTGTTCATGTGGATGCCCGACGCGTGGTAATCGGTCGCCGACGTACGCGTCATCATGTTGAGTGCCGCCTTGGCCATGTTGGTGTGCGGATGGCGGGTGGTCTTGCACAGCCGGTAGAACTGCCCCTCGACCGCCGACACGTTGACGACGTGCTTGTGGCGGCCCGGCGTCGCCTCCATCAGCGGCTTGAGCCGTGCATTGAGCACGAACGGCGCCACGGCGTTGACCAGCTGCGTCTCGAGCAGCTCGACCGACGACACCTCGTGGAGCAGGAGCCGCCACGAGTTCCGCTCGCGGAGATCGACCTGCTGGAGATCCTGGTCGAGTCGCCCCTCCGGGAAGAGCGCGTCCTGAGCCTCGAGTTCGTCGGGGAGCAGCGGGGTTTGTGACAGCGCCGCCGCTCGGGTGAGGCCCGGCAACGGTGCCGCCTCGATCATCGCGACGTCCGCTCCCCCCGGTTCGCCGGCGTCGCTGCCGGGAAGCAGGTGATACCCGCGGAGGCCCTCGTACGCGCCGACGAGCTGCAACACCTCGGGCGCCAGCGTGTCGAGCGCCGCCTCCTCACCGTCCATCATGTGGCGATAGAAGTCCGGCGGGCGCCGCACTGTCTGGCAGGCGTTGTTGACGATGAAGTCGAGCCGGTCCCGCGTCTCGAGAACGTGGTGGGCGAATGCCTCGACGCTCGGTGTGTGGCGCAGGTCGAGGCCGAACACCTCGAGACGATCCCCCCAGTCGGCGAAGTCGGGCTCGGCGGCGTAGCGAGCCGCAGCGTCGCGGGGAAAGCGCGTGACGACGATCAGCGACGCGCCGCAGCGCAGCAACTTGATGCCTGCCTGATAACCGATCTTCACGCGGCCGCCCGTGAGCAAGGCCACGGTGCCGGTCAGGTCGGCGAGTTCGGCCCGCTTCGCGAAGTTGAACTCGGCGCATCTCGGACAGAGCTGGTCATAGAAGTGGTGGATCTCGCGGTAGTCCGCCTTGCAGACGTAGCAGTGCTGTTCGTCCACGGTCTCTCGGTACGTCGGTTCGTCGACGTCGTGTTGCACGAAGTCCGCCGGCGGTATCGCGTTGGGAGTCGTGAACACCGCCTGGTCGCGAAGCGTGCGGATCCCTGTGCCGGCGAGCACGCCTTCGTCACGTCGCACCCGAGCGGAGCGGCGCTGCCGCTTCAGCGCCTTCGTGCGGAGCCGACGTACTTCCGGGTCGGGGCAGAAGACGTCACCGGCGGCGTTGAGCAGCGCCATCTTCTGCTGCGGGGCGAGGAGCGCAAGGAGCTCCGGCGCCGATGCGACCTCGCGGAGCAACTCGGTGGCGTCGAGCAGGCGCTGACGAAGCTCTTGATCTGCGACCGGTTCCGGGGCGCCACCGGCGGCCTGCGAAGGAGTGGTCACGAGCGTCCAGGCTACGCCCCACCGTCAGCGGCGCCTCCGGACGGCCCGGACGTGAGCGTCAGTACAGGAACATGGGCTTGCCGCCCACGTGGCGGATGATCGGCTTGTACAGCTCGGGGTTGTACATCTCACCGACGTCGACGCGCTTGACACCTTCGCCGATCATCGAGATCGGCACATTGGTGTAGGTGCCGCCGCGCAGGGCGACCATGCGGCCCGACTGGCCTTCCATCGCGAGGTCGGCAGCCATCACGGCGTAGTTGTTGGCGACCATCAGGTCGAGGGAATCGGGGCTGCCCGAACGCATCAGGTAGCCGATCGTCTGGTTGATGATGTTGACCCCCGTCACCGTCTTGAGCATCGAGCCGAGCTGCTCGCCGATGCCGCCCAGCTTGCGGTGCCCGTAGGCATCGGCCTCACCGCGCAACGACATCTCTCCGCCTTCGATCACGGCGCCTTCCGAGATCGTGACCATGGCGTAGTTGCTCGGATTGGCGCGACGGTCGTCGACCAGGAACGCAGCCAGGCGGTCGATGTCGACCGGTACCTCGGAAATCACGGCCCGGTCGACGCCGGCGAGGTACGCGGTGATCAGCGAGGTCTCTCCGCTGTACCGACCGAACAGCTCGATCACGGCGATGCGCTCGTGTGAACCGGTGCTCGTTCGCAGGTTGCTGATGAACTGGACCCCACGGGTCACCGCCGTCGAGAACCCGATGCAGTAGTCGGTGCCATGGACATCGTTGTCCATCGTCTTCGGGATGGCGATCACCGGTATGCCCTCCTGGTGCAACCGCAGACCATACGACAACGTGTCGTCGCCACCGATCGGGATCAGCACGTCGATGCCGAGGGCCTCGAGCACCTTGATCGCGTGCGGCGTGAAGTCGTACGGCGGCTCGGCGCCATCGGGGGCGTCGAGAAAGGCGGGGACGTCATCGGCCTTGACCTTGCCCGGATGGGTCCGCGAGCTGTGCAGGATCGTGCCTCCGGAGCGGTCGATGGTGCGCACCCAGGAGGGGTCCATCGGCTGGGTGAACTCCTCGATCGACTCGGGCTGATCGGGGTTGACATACAGCAGCCCGGCCCAGCCGCGGCGGAGGCCGAGCACCTCATGACCTTGCTCAGCGGCTCTGATCACCACGGCCTTGATGGCAGCGTTCAGACCCGGGACGTCGCCCCCACCGGTCAGGATTCCAATTCGCACTGTCGGCTCCTCTCAGGCGATGTCGACATCGTCGCAGAGATAGACATCCTGAATCGTGTTGAGGATAGCGATCCCTTCCTCCATCGGCTTCTGGAACGCCTTGCGTCCGCTGATCAGGCCACAGCCACCAGCGCGCTTGTTGATCACCGCCGTCGCCGTGGCGTCCTGCATGTCGTTGGTGCCGGAGGCGCCACCGGAGTTGATCATGCCCACCCGACCCATGTAGCAGTTCGCCACCTGGTACCGGGTGAGGTCGATCGGGTGATCGGTGGTGAGCTCGCTGTAGACCTTGTCGTGGGTCTTGCCGGCCTGGATTGCCGGGTAGCCACCGTTGTTCTCGGGCAGCTTCTGCTTGATGATGTCGGCCTCGAGCGTGACACCCAGATGATTCGCCTGGCCGGTGAGGTCGGACGAGGCGTGGTAGTCGACACCGTCGACCTTGAACGCCGGGCTGCGGAGATAGCACCAGAGCACGGTGAACATCCCCAGCGCGTGCGCTTGCTCGAAGGCGACGGCGATCTCCTGGAGCTGGCGATTCGACTCCTCCGACCCCCAGTAGACGGTGGCACCGACGCCGACGCAACCCATCTCGAATGCCTGGTTGATCGAGGCGAACGGAGTCTGGTCGAACGTGTTCGGGGTGGTCAGCAGTTCGTTGTGGTTGAACTTCAGGATGAACGGGATCTTGTGGGCGTACGAACGCGCCACCGAGCCGAGCACGCCGAGTGTGCTCGCCACCGCATTGCAGCCACCTTCGAGGGCGAGCTCGCAGATGTTCGCCGGATCGAAGTAGATCGGGTTCGGGGCGAAGCTCGCACCCGCAGAGTGTTCGATGCCCTGGTCGACCGGCAGGATCGAGAGATAGCCCGTCCCCGCGAGCCGGCCGTGGCCGTACATCGTCTGCAGGTTCCGCATGACGGTCGGGCTTCGATCGGTCGTGGAGACCACCCGGTCGATGAAGTCGGGACCGGGAAGATGAAGCTGGTCCTTCGGGATGGTCGTGCACGTGTGCCCGAGCAGGTACTCGGCCCGGTCAGCGAGGATCTCCTGGATGCCTGCGTACATGGATGTTCCTCCTGTCGGGGTGGACGATTCTCCGTCGATCGGCGCAATCGCACGGGCGACGCTACGCGCCCGGGGGGTGTTCCGACAGGGCCGATCGGCCCGTTCGAGATGTCACCGGGGAGCCCGCGGTCAGTTGGTTGCGGGCACGCTCCGGCCGGCCATCACCGCCGCGAGCGGACGGAGGTCGAGCCAGTCCTGGCGGCGGGGGCGGCGGGCGTGCGGTTCCATCAGCTGAGGGAGATCGTTGAGCGGCACGAAGTGCACCTTGCCGTGGCGCAGGCCGGCCATGAGGCCCGTCGGCTCGTTGCGGTTCGCCACGTCGATGAGTTGTCGGATCGAGCTCGACGCCAGCCGGGTCGCCTGGATGCGATCGAACGGCGACGGGCTTCCACCCTGCTGAACGTGACCGAGGACCGCCTCGCGCACGTCGAAGAGGTCGCCGCCCTCCCGCTCGAACAGCGCCTTGATGAAGCTCGTCGTGTAGACGTCGTCAGCATGCTCACTCCGGATCACGAGACCGAGGCGTTTGCCTCCGGCGAAGCTCGCACTGAGCGCTTCGACGTCGATCTGCAGATCTCGAAGCGTGATGCCTTCCTCGGGGAGATACACCCGCTCGGCACCGGTGGCGAGACCACTCATCAGGGCGAGGTAGCCGGAATCCTTGCCCATCACCTCGACGACGAACGTCCGCTGCGACGCCACTGCTGATTGCTTGATCTTGTCGACGTCGCGCACGATCGAGTTCAGGGCGGTGTCGGCCCCGATGCTCAGCTCCGACCCGGGGAGGTCGTTGTTGATCGAGGCCGGCACGCAGACGATCGGAATCGACAGCGCTGGCCGGGTCGCGGCGGCTTGACGGAGCAGAAATGCCCCGCTGTAGCCCGTGAAGCCACCGATCATCAAGATGCCGTCGAGTTCCTGTTCGGTGATCTGCTGCTCGATCACGTCGAGGTGGGAGTCGTCCGGCAGGAAGCGACTCGATCCGAGCTCGGCGCCGCCGTTCGACACCCAGCTCGACACGGTCATCCATTCGAACATCAAGAAGTTGCCGTCGACCAGCCCCCGGAAGCCGTCGCGAACGCCGAGCATCGTGTGGCCCATGTCGAGACCGACGCGGACCGCCACACGGACTGCGGTGTTCATGCCGGGAGCGGGGCCGCCGGCGTGCATGATGGCGAGCCGGAGCCGGCGCTCCGCCGGCGCTGTCTCGTGGGGCTGCGCCTGGACCATCATCTTGATGAGATCGAGCGAGCTGCGGAAATTCCCACCGCGGATCTCCATCGCCCGTTCGTAGTCGTGCTCGGCGATCACCTTGGCCACCGACCGGGTCGTCTCGACGTTCGCCATGAGCGGGGAACTGATGATCTGGTGGCCACGGATGCCGATCAGCTGGGGTTCGGAGTCGGGCGACGACAGGATCTTTTCGACCGCCGCATACCCGAGCACGGTCGAGAGGTACCGGTCGAAGGCGCTCGGTGAACCGCCACGCTGTACGTGGCCGAGGCTGGTGACGCGGGTGTCCTCGCCGAGCTTCTCCTCGAGGATGTCGCGGATCTGGTGAGCGGTGATCGGCTCGCCGTGGCGATCGCGGGCACCCTCGGCGACGATCACGATGTTGGAGCGGCGCCCGATCGCCCGCCCCGCCCTCAGCGCGTCGGCCATCGTGTCGGGCCAGCCGTCCTCGGGTGGGCTCTCGGGCAGGAACACGAAGTTCGCGCCGGTCGCGATCCCACCCATCAGGGCGAGGTATCCGCAGTTACGCCCCATCACCTCGATGACGAACGAGCGCTGGTGGCTCGACGCGGTGCTCTGGATCGCGTCGATCGCCTCGGTGATGCGGTGCAACGCCGTATCGGCGCCGATCGTCATGTCGGTGCCGGCCATGTCGTTGTCGATCGAGCCGACCATGCCGACCAGCACCAGGCGTCGTCGGGCCTCGGCGATCTCACGGTCGAGTTCGCCGCGGTCGGCCAGCTCGTCGAGCAGTTCGGGCCACTCGGAGCACAACTGGTTGGCACCGGTCAAGCTGCCGTCGCCACCGATCACCGCGAGCGCCTCGATGCCGAGTTCGGCCAGGTTGCGGGCAGCACGTCGGCGTCCGTCACGCTCGCGGAACTCCTGACAGCGCGCCGTGCCGAGCACCGTGCCGCCCCGGTGCAGGATGCCACCGACCTCGTCGGAGGTGATCCGGCGGATGTAGTCCCCGCCGTCGACGAGACCCTGGAAGCCCTCGTAGACGGCATAGACCTTGAGCCCGGCGCGGATGCCGG
Organism: Ilumatobacteraceae bacterium; assembly: GCA_963698435.1. GTDB lineage: Bacteria > Actinomycetota > Acidimicrobiia > Acidimicrobiales > Ilumatobacteraceae > Sva-07. Next base: position 143,901 of record CAVOQV010000020.1, read on the forward strand.
TGCGGACCACCGCGCGTACTGCCGCATTCATTCCCGCTGCGTCGCCACCGCTGGTCAGGACGGCGATCGAGGTGGGGCGTCGCGATGAACCCAGCATGTCTGTCTCCTGATCTGGTACACCCCGTCTGGCGACGGCGTCGGCACGGTCGAGGTTACGGCGCGGTTCGACGATTGGCAGGCCCGCGCCGATCGCGAATGGACGCTCCCGTCGTTACTCCCAGCCGCTGGTTGCATCCGCTCGATACGCAGATCCTCGTCGAAGATCGACGAGCGAGAGGAGGGCAGCGACCGTGGCGGACCGACGAATTCACGATCGACCACAACGTCATCGACCGTTCACCTTCGAGTCCGACCGCGCCATGTGGTTGCATGCCTGGATGGACGCAGCCGACGACCTCGAACCGACGATCGACCTCGGTGGCCAGGTCGCCCTCGTCACCGGAGCATCATCCGGCCTCGGGCGGCACTTCGCGGTCCTGCTCGCCGCCAACGGCGCCCGTGTGGTCGCCACGGGGCGGCGGGTCGAGCGCCTCACCGAGGTCGCCGACGAGATCAGAGCTGCGGGTGGCACCTGTCTGCCGCTACAGCTCGACGTCACCGACGCCGAGCAACTCGCTGGTGTGGTCAGCACCGCCGAGGCGCAACTCGGCCCGGTCCAGATTCTCGTCAACAACGCGGGCATCCCTGACGCGCAGTACGCGACGAAGATGCCGTTGGAGTTGATCGACCAGGTTCTCGATACGAACCTTCGGGCCCCGTACGTCCTGTCGTGCGAGGTGGCCCGTCGACTGATCGAGCTGAAGCTTCCCGGCCGGATGGTCAACATCTCCTCGATCGGCGGATTCCACTACTCCGGCGGCGGGGCGGCGCTGTATTCGATCACCAAGGCCGGCGTGAACCGCCTCACCGAGACGCTCGCGGTCGAGTGGTCGAGGTTCGGCATCAACGTGAACGCCATCGCGCCGGGCCTCTTCGCGTCGGAGATGTCCGACGGCATGATCGAACGGATGGGCGACCTCACCCGGGTCTTCCCGCGCAAGCGGATCGGTCAGCCCGAGAACCTCGACAGCACGCTGCTGTTCCTGGTGTCCCCCGCATCGGAGATGGTCACCGGCACGGTCATCAAGGTCGACGACGGCCAAGGCGGCCGCTGACGGTCCGCCCGGGGACGGGGCCGGGGAGAGCCGTCAGGCGTGGGGGGTGACGAGCGCCTTGTCGCCGGTGGCCATCCGCGCGTAACGCCTGACCTGCTCGGGATCGACGGCATCGGCAAGCGTCAGGCGGGTGCCGTAAGTGCTGGCGAACGTCGTGGTGATCTCGTCGGCGACACGCTGGCGCAGTCGGTCGGCGGCTTCCTTGCCGATCTTGATCAGGAACGGCGTGAGCAACCAGCCGCCCAGCCCCCAGGACATGCCGAAGTCACGCCGCAACGTGGTCGGTCCACGATCGAGCCCGCCGTAGATGTACACCTGCTTGTGGGTGTCGGAGCCGTATCGGCTGAATTCGCCCGCCAGCTCACCGGCCACCTTCTCCATTCGTGACAACAGGATGCTGGCAAGGTCGCCGCCGCCGATCGCGTCGAAGGCGATCGTCGCACCGGTCGCCCGTAACGCATCGGTGAGATCGTCGATGAAGCTGTCGCCGCTCGAATCGACGACGTGTTCAGCTCCCAGGGAGCGGAGTCGCTCGACGTGTTCGGGTGTGCGGACGATGTTGACCAGGCCGACACCGTCATGGAGGCAGATCCGGTTGAGCATCAACCCGAGGTTGGATGCGCCGACCGTGTGAATCAGCGCAGTGTGCCCCTCGGAGCGCATCGTCTCGACCATGCCGAGCGCCGTGAGCGGGTTCACGAACGCCGCTGCGGCATCCGCGGGGTCCGTGCCATCGGCCATCGCGAGACATTGGCTGACGTGCAGCGTGCGGTAGTGCGCGTAGGCGTTGCCGGACAGGAACCCGACGGTCTTGCCGAGCAACGCTTGCGCTTCGGGCGACGAGCCGGCGGCGACCACGACGCCGCCCCCCTCGTTGCCGACCGGCATCGGCTTGCCGAGGCGGGCTCGCTGGGCGGCAACCGCTGCCTCGGTGACGGGGACGGCGACGGCGTCGTGGACTCCGTCACCTGCCGGGAGGCCGACACTTGCATCACCTCCCGCGAACATCATCCCGAGGTCGGAGGGATTGATCGGGGCTGCCTCGACACGTACGACGACCTGGTCCTCGCCCGGCTGGACCACGTCGGTCTCGCGGACGCCCAGCGTGACCACGCCATCATCGGTGAGTGTCGATCGCAGCTCGAGACCGCTGGCAGGAAGCTCGAAAGACATGGGTCCACTCAACCACATCGCCATGGGCGGGTCCGACGCGGACGGACCACCGGCGCTGGCGGCCACAGCCACGAACGCGCAACTCGTAAGCTCGATGACTGCGATGCCTGCCAAACGCTCCATCCCCGTCCCGACCTCCCGCCGCAAGGCCGCTCAGGGCGCCCTGCTGCTGGCCATGTCGGTGTTGCAGGACGAGCGGGTTCGCGAGCAACTCCGCAAGGCGCCTGTCGCCGCCCGGGAGTGGGCAGCCAGCCGGCGCGCCACAGACGGCGCGGCGTCGCGACAGGAACCGTCGCCCCTCGAACGCCTCGACCCGACCCGACGGTTCGGCCACAGGGGAATCGAACGGCGCATCGCCGCGCTCGATCGCAACGCCCGACTGGTGTTCCCCGACCCGGCCAACGCCGACGCAGCAGTGATCCTTCAGGCGATCGACGAGCTGCGTCGGGCAACAGCCATCTCGGCGACCATGCCGTTGAACGACCGACGCAAAGCCCGAGCCCGGATCAGCGCCGAGCTCTCGCGGCTCGAACAGGCCCTCGTCGATGCCGTCCTGCCGCCCACGACGCAGCCAGCGTCGGCCCACGACTAGCCACCCACCCCACGCAGCGAGAACCCAGCGATGAGCGAAAAGCGCCGATCCGGTCGCCTCGCTCATCGCAAGAACACGATCCAGCGCTCCGATGAGCGAAAGGCGCCGATCCGGTCACCTCGCTCATTGGAGAGGTGCATCGGGCGGGGTCAGAAGCGACGGTCGTTGGTCTTCTTCTTGGGCGGCGCCTTGAACGGCGCCTCGATCAGCGCTTCGAACTGCTGATCGTCAGGTTGCTTGGGGTCGTTGAGGTTCTGCAGGTACTTCTTGATCGCAGCGCGGGCGGGCTGCACATGGGCGCCCTTCAGCCCGACCGAGCGGGCCATCGCGTCCTTGGCCTTGGCAACACGCTCCTTGCGAGTGGCCTTCTCCTCGTCGGAATAGGTCTTCTGCACCTTGGTGGCGCGGGCAGCTTCCGCGGCCTTGCGATCGGCTTCGGCTTGCTGGAGGGGCGTGAGTTTGGCTTGCGCCATGGGTCATGTTCCTTCTGATCGGATGGGACCGAGATGGTACCGCCATCTACCCTCCCGCCGATGCGAGACGTGGCTCCGGGTCGTCACCCCGACCATGCGCGACGCACCTGGTTGCGCGGGCAGGCAGACTACGGTCATGAGCGACGAGATCCCGGCCTTCGATCCGCCCGACCCGGCCCTTCGGGTGGGCATCGAACCCCACGAACGGGTGGTCTCGGATCCGGGCGCGCCGGTGATCATCGGGGTGTCGTTCGATCGTCAGGTGCTCGCCCAGCAGTACCTGCTTGCGATGGGAGGACTGAAGGAGACGGGAGCGCTCGAACTCCAGGATGCGGTGGTCGTGACCAAGAGCCTCGACGGCTCGGTGAAGGTGGTCGAGACCATCGATCCGACTCCGGGGCGGGCTGCGCTCACCGCTGCGATGTGGACGAGCCTGTTGGGTCTGGTGCTGGGTGGGCCGGTCGGATGGATCGCCGGGCTCGGCATCGGCGCAGCATCGGGGGCGGTGACCGCGAAGATCGTCGACCTCGGCATTCCAGACGAGTGGGTGGAGTGGTTCCGTGAAGCAGTGGAACCAGGCACGTCGACGGTCGTGATCCTCGCCGAGCACGTCTACGTACCGGCACTGGCGCAGGAGGCCAAGCGCTTCGCTGGTGCGGAGTTGCTCTACACGTCGATGCCCGACGCTGCCTACGGGCAGCTGCGCGCAGCACTCGAGAGCTGACGATTTCGTCTCACCAGATGGTGCCGGGCCCGCGATGAGCCGACGCGACGTCTCCGGTCGCTCCGCTCATCGCATCAGCCGACGTTCGATCCGACAGCGCGAGCGAGACCCGTGTCAGGCGGCAGCGACAGTGCGACGGACTGCGCCGTCGAGCACGAAACGCGAGAACTTCGGGCACGTGTCGAGCACGCTGGCGAACTCTGCACGGTTGAGCACGTAGACGCTCGAGTCGACCGTGGCGATCACCGAGGCAGTGCGCGGCTTCAGAGTCAGCAGGGCCAGTTCACCGATCACAGCACCGGGGCCGACGGGAATCGCGTGGTCGCCGAGGTTGACGTCGAACTCGCCGTCGATGACCACGAAGCACTCGCGGCCGAACTCGTCGAGGTGCATGATCTCTTCGCCGGCGTTGATGTGGATCGTGGTGGCGAGTCGGTCGAGTTGCTCGAGCTCGCTGACCGGAACGGTCATGGCGAGGTCGCTGGCCAGAAGGGAGGGGTGGATGATGCGCTTGCGAGTGAACATGTCGGTCCTGGTTCTCTGGGGTGACTTCGGGGGGCGAATCTGGGGGTGATGCTCGAGCCGTCGATGGCAGCGACTGGTACAACCGCTTCATCGGCACATCATTCCCATCAGCCGCATAGATCGAAGAGATATCGACCATCGCCAGAACCGATCGAGCGGTGAGCGCCCCGTGCGGGTGACCCGCCGCCTCCGAGGATCGGCACACGCGTGATGGCCTGGCCCGTTCGCCGACCAAGCGTCAACATCTCGATGACATCTTGGCGTCGTTGCGCCCGATCGGACGGACGACGCGCCGCCGTGCGCGATGATGTGCCCTCATGGGGGATGTCTTCGTTGCGCCGGGGCCCGGCGAGTGGCAGGTGGATCGGTCGCACTTGACGGGTGGCGCCACCCCGATCACCCAGTGGTTGATGACCGACGGCATGCAGAACGGTTTCCGGCGTGTCTTCGCCGAGCTGGGGGTCCCCGCCGACACCATCGAGGCCCGGTTCGTCAACGGCTTCTACTACACGCGGCTGCGGCCGCTGATCGGCGCCGACAAGCCGGCGCGCAAGCCGCCGCCCACTCCCCTGTTGTGGCTGGCAGCACGACTGCATCCCGAGTTCCGCAAACGCGCCAAGGCGGCCACCAACACATTGAAAACATCACCGTCGAACGCGGTCGTGGGTCGCTGGCACCGCGAGATCCGGCCGTCGCTGCGAACGACCAACCAGCGCCTCCAGGGCGTCGACCCGTCGGCGCTCACCGACGACGAACTCCGCCAGCACGTCGCCGAGCTGCTGGATCAGTTGCACGACAACTACGAGCTGCACTTCTGGCTACACGGTCATGACCTCGGGCCGATCGCCCGATACCTCTACGAATGCGACGGTTGGGGTGTCGATCCAGCGGAGGCCATCGGGGCGCTCGCCGGGGCGTCGCCCTCGACGGTGCACCCTCGGGAGCGTCTTCACCGTATTCGACTGCTGATCGACGACTCCGAAACGCCGGTGACGTCGCTCGACGAGGTGCGGGCGGTCTCCGACGAAGCCGCAGCACTCCTCGATGAACACCTTCGTGAACACGGCCACGTCCTCGCCACCGGCTACGACATCACCGCATCGACGCTCGGCGAGTTGCCCGAGGTCGTGCTGCAATCGATCCGGACGGCCAATCCGGCGCCCACGTACGACGACGAGGCAACAGCGTCACGGATACGAAGTCAGGTACCGGCCGAGCACCGCGATTCGTTCGATCACGTCCTGGCGGACGCACGCAACGTGATGGACATGCGCGACGACCAGGGCCCGATGACCATCGAATGGCCGGCTGGTCTGCTCCGCCGGGCGCTCCTCGAGGTCGGGGCACGGTTGGGTGTCGGCGACGACGTGTTCGACCTCACCCCGGAGGAGGCACGAGGACTGTTCGGCGACACCACGCCGACCGCCGAGGACCTGCGGTCGCGTGCCGCGACCAGGCACGCCGAAGCCGCACTCGATCCACCGCTGACGCTCGGCGAACCCGAGGCGCAGCCCCCACTCGAGCGCGCTGCCCACTGCGCTTGCCACGACCGTCGCGATGGTGCAGTTCTCGCTGAAGTACACCGGGCTGTCCGGCGACCGCACCGATCCTCCGCTCAGCGGCACCGGCGTTGGCTCGGCGTGCTACGCCGGCCGGGCCGTCGTCGCCGACTCAGCCGACGATGCCATGGAGCGGCTCGCTCCGGGCGACGTCCTCGTCGTGCGAGCGACCTCGCCGGCGTTCAACCTCGTGTTGAGCATTGCCGGGGCGGTGGTCACCGTCGATGGCGGCGCCATGTCGCATGCCGCCGTGCTCGCTCGCGAACTCGGCATCCCAGCCGTCATCGGGGCGTCGGGAGCACTGTCCATCGCCGACGGTGCCATGGTCGAGGTCGACCCGGTGGCCGGCGTCGTTCGCCCGATCGGCTGAACCGCCGACGGAATCAGGGTTCGAGAATCACCTTGATCGCTCCAGCCGAGCGGCTCGCTGCAGTCTCGAATGCGTCGACGGCGCCATCGAGTGGGAAGCGATGGGTGACGACCGTCGACGGCAAGTCCGGCGTCGACGCCAACAACGCTGCTGCGTTGTCCACGTCGCGGCCACCGGCGTGCCTTCCGTAGAGCGTCGTCGGGCACAGGCTGACCTGCTTCAGACACATCGTCAGTCCCGGAAGCGCCACCGGACCCCAGTAGATCCCGGGGATCACGACCTGAGCTGACGGCTTGGCGAGGTCGACGGCCTGCGCGAGCGCGCTCTCCGAACCGGCCGCCTCGACGACCACGTCGTACTGCCCCAAGATCTCAGACGCGCCGAGCCGCTCCCCCGCAGCCCGCTGATGGTCGTGTCGGGCGACCAACCCGACCTCACATCCGAGCGCGCGTCCGACCGCCACAGCGCAGAGCCCGATCGTGCCGCCCCCGATCACGGCGACCCGCTGGTCGGGTCGCACCACCGCTCGACGGAACGAGTGCACGACGACGGCGAGCGGCTCGACCAGCGAGGCATCGCGAACATCGACACCGGCAGGCAGCGGCACGAGCGACCGAGCGGGCACCCACATCTCATCGGCCATCCCACCGTCGCGACCGATCCCGAACAGCATGGCGCCGCTCGTTCGGCAGAGGTTGTAGTCGCCGTCCGTACACGGGCCGCACGTGCCACACGGAGCCAGCGGTTCGACCGCTACGGGCGTTCCGTCGTCGGTCAGCCCGGCCACCTCGTGACCGAGCGTCACCTGCGCTGCCTCGATCACGCCGGCGGCGATCAGATGGAGATCCGACCCGCAGATTCCGGCGGAGCGGACCCGGACACGAACGCCGGGACCGTCGGCTGGCGGGACATCATCGATCGTGACGTGTCCATCGTGAACTCGAACGGCGCGCATGACCAACCGTACCGGCGACAACGTCGGGCGGGCAGGTTCGCCCGTTCGTCAGTCGGAGGCGAACCAGTTGGCGTGGAACCCGATCGGGACCCGCGCCTGCATCTTCACTCGAGCAACCGGCCCGGCCGACACGTCGCGGGCGTCGATGATCGCCAGCTCGGAGGTCTCGGTTGCGCGATCGGTGACGAACGACATGAGCCAGCCGTCGTTCTCGGCGGTTCCGTCGGGGTCCGCTGCGAAGACGTGCTCGCCGCTGACCTCGGTGGGGCCGTAGACGTGTCCAGCCGCCGTGCCGGTCTCGTAGTCGTACTGCATGACGCCGTTGAAGTCGAAGTTGAACTCCCACCCCCGGGCGGTGCTGTCGTAGCCGAAGCGGTTGTGCTGGCCGATCATCGCATCGTTGATCCGAGGGAATTCACCGGGCACGTCGTCGGTCTGCTCGTCGGCAACCGCTCCCGTGGCGAGATCGAGTTCCCAACGCCACGGCATCGGCTCGCGGGCAGCACCCGGCTCGGCTTCGAACCCGCCCGGCATGTCCTCCATTCGAGGTGCCCGGATCTCGATCGTGTCACCGTCGTCCCATGCGTTGGAGAAGTGGACGACGTAACAGTTGTCGATCTCGAACCAGCGAATGTCCGACGAGGTACCCCGACGCGGCATCACGCCGATGCGCGTGCCGTTGTCGGGCTGCCAGCTCAGCGGCGAGTCGCCGGCCATCAACGCCTCGAGGTCGAACACTGCGGGCGAATCGAAGAAGATCGCGTACCGCTCGGTGATGGCGAAGTCGTGCATCATCACACCCGCAGGCAGGTCGATGTCGGCGCTGTGGACCAGCTGGCCCGTGGCGTCGACCTCGTGGTAGCGCAGGTAGGGGGCCATGGCGCTGTAGCCGAAGAAGATCATCTCGCCGCTGACAGGGTCGACCTTCGGATGGGCGGTGAACGGACCGTCGAGGCGTCCCCCGAAGTCGAACTCGCCGAGCGTGCGCAGATCGCGGTCGAACTCGGTCGGAAGCGCGGCCTCCATCAGACTGAAGTAGCGGCCGGCGTGACGCACCGTCGCGGTGTTGGCGGTGTTCTTCATCATGCCGCCCTCCTGCATCACGTCGTCGTCGGGGAACGAGAAGTTGCTCATCCCGCCGTAGCACGCGCGCCCGGGCGCGCTCGGCGAGCAGACCCTTCGACTCGATCCACCGGTTGCGGTATCGGGCCGCACCGTCTTCGATGTAGACGGCGTGCAGCATGCCGTCACCGTCGAACGGGTGGTACGCACCCATCGGAGCGAACTGCGGGTTCGGTCCCGTGCGCACGAACATGCCGTTGAGCGCCTCGGGAATCCGCCCGACGACCTCCAGGGCCGCATCGTCTCGTTCTTCGAACACCGGAGCGAGAGCCCCCTGGAGAAACGGCGAGTTCCACGTGTTCGGTTCGGTGATCGTCATTCGTTCTCCTCGGGTCGTCGGGGGTGTGTCGTGGGCGGTCGCGGCGTTCAGCCGGCGACGGCCGAGTCGATCCAGTTCCCGTGGAAGCCGAAGGGGATCCGTGGCAGGTCGATCGATGCGACCGGCGTGGGATCCATGGTGGCGGCGTCGAGCACGATGAAGCTGCTCGAGTCGGTTTCGGCCTCGTAGACGTAGGTCATCAGGTACCCGTCGTCTTCGGCGGTGGCTCCGTCGGCGGGAACGAACACCGGCTCGCCCGGCAGCCGGCCTCGCCCGAGCACGTGCTCGACGCGTTCGCCGGTGTCGCGGTCGTACTTGACGATGGCCCCGGACTGATTCGCCGGGTCGGTGTAGTCGGGATTCTCGGGGAGCGCCATCATGTAGCCGTAGCGATGCTTCAACCCGACGACCGAGTCGGCGACTCGCGGGAACTCGGCGGGGCGGTCGTCGATCTGCTCCTCGCGCACCTTGCCGGTAGCAGTGTCGATCGTCCAGCGCCACAGCTCGGGCGGTGGGAAATCCATCATCGAGTCGCGCCAGATGTGCGACAGACGGGCGACGTCGAGCACGATCGTGTCGCCGTCCTCGTAGGAGTTCATGGGGTGGAAGACGTAGCCGGGCTCGATGTCGTACCACCGAACGTCGGCATCCGTGCCGGTGCGCGGCATCACGCCGAGGCGGGCCGGGTAGTCGTCGTCCCAGTGGATCGGCATCTCACCTCGCATCGCCATCTCGAGATCGAACACCGCGGGAAGGTCCATGAAGACGACGTTGTTGCGGGTGACGTTGAAGTCGTGCATCATCGTCGGCCCACCGACGGTGATGTTCTCGGTCTGCACGAGCTGGCCGTCGGCCGACACCCGCAAGTAGCGCAGGTAGGGCTCGAACGCCGAGTAACCGAACGCGAGCAGTTCGCCCGTCACCGGACAGACCTTGGGATGAGCGGTGAAGGAGCCGGTGAGCGCACCGTCGAAGTCGAGCGCACCGACCGTTCCGAGGTCGCCGTCGAGCACGTACGGGAAGTGTCCCTCTTCGAGCGCGAGGATCCGGCCGGCGTGGCCGAACACGTGCGTGTTGGCCTTCGACGCGGTCATGTCCATCATCACGTTCGGGTCGAGGATGTCGATGTCCGGGTTCTCGATGAACGGCGTGCGCACGTATCGGTTGCGGTACCACTCGGCGGCCCCGTCGCGGAGGCGAACACCGTGCACCATGCCGTCGCCGAAGAACGGGTGATCGCTCATCCCGGTGAACGGATTGGCGCCGTTGCGGACGTACCGTCCGTCGAGCTCGGGCGGGATCGCTCCGGTCACGGTGAGATCGGTGAGCGTGAGCTCCTCGGTCACCGGCCTGCCGTTGCCCTGCAGATGGAGTGGCGTGGTTTCGTCGATCGTGGTCATCCCGGTCCCCTTTTTGATGATGTTGGCTCGGATGATGTCGTGGAGCGAACAGTAGTCGTGTCGAACCCAGAAATCTACTCACGGTAAATTATGGTCCTCCGTCTCGCAGGCGACCCGGAGACGAGGGGTACCGTCAGTGCATGACTCAAACCGGACGGTGCCTCTGCGGCCAGATCAGCTACGAACTCTCGGGCGACTTGATCGCCACCGCGGTCTGCCACTGCGACCACTGCCAGCGCCAGAGCGGTGGCGCGTTCTCGGTGAACCTCATCGCGATGGAGAATCAGATCGCCGTGTCGGGCGAGCTCAGCACGTTCGAGGACCGAGGCGAGAACGACGATGCCGTCTACGTGTACCGCAATTTCTGCGGCTCGTGCGGTTCACCGATCTACTCCGCGATGATCGAGCCCGCCGGGCTGATCGCGGTGAAGGCGGGCACCCTCGACGACAGGTCCGAGGTCGCCCCGACGGTCGAAGCGTGGTGCGAACACAAGCAGCCCTGGGTGAATCTCCCGGACATGGCCGTCTCGCTCGATCGCGAGTGACGACCACTACTTCGTGAGGCTGCGCAGCTGGAACGCCGACACGCAGAGAAACAGCCCGAAAACGATGAGGTAGAGCCCCGAGATCCAGGCGATGACGGTCACCGTCGGCGCCGGCCACGAGACGACGACGATGCCGGCCACGATCGAGAGCATCCCGCCGAACGCACCGAGCCAGCGATGGTCGCGACTGCCGTCGGCGATCGAGCCGATCATCTCGATGATGCCACCCATGATCCAGACCACGCCGAGCAGCACGGCGAGGACGGCGACGGTCTCGAACGGATTGCGAAGCACGACGATGCCGACGATGATCCCGAGGACTCCGACGAAGCCGGTCCAGCCGGGCGAGGCCGTGTCGTGGGAGAAGGCGGTGACGAGGCGATAGATGCCGTAGATCAGGATCTGCAGTCCGATCAGCACCGAGATCACCGTCAGGGTCTCCTGCGGCCAGGAGATGACCACGATGCCGAGCCCGACCGTGATCAGCCCCATCACGAAGACCGCCGGCCACTCTCGCGCCAGTCGCAGACCTTCCAGCCCGGTTCCGGATTCGATGCTGTTGCTCATTCTCGCGACCCCCTCGTCGTCTCGGCCACGAAGCTAACCGGTTCGTGACGCGGGATCGCGGAGCCTCGAACTCGATCGATCGGTTCGAGATCGTGACGCCAGCGAATTCATCAATGCCGATCGGTCGAATGCGCGCGGACTACATTCCCGACATGCGCACACGGTGTCTCGATGACTGACCAGGTCGCCGACAAGTCCAGCCGACGGATCCCGATACTCCAGGGGATACTGCCGCTGGATCGCAAGGGCATCCCGACCGACATCATCGCCGGCGTCACCCTCGCTGCGCTCGCGATCCCCGAGGTCATGGGTTACACCTCGATCGCCGGCATGCCGGTGATCACCGGGCTCTACACCATCTTGATCCCGTTGCTGCTCTTCGCGCTGCTCGGCTCGTCCCGCCACCTCGTCGTCGGTGCCGACTCGGCCACGGCTGCAGTCCTGGCCGCCGGTCTGGCCGGCCTCGCGACGGCTCAGTCGGATCAGTACGTCGCACTCGCCGGCATGGTGGCACTGATGGCCGCCGGGTTGCTCATCATCGCCCGCCTGATCGGCCTGGGTTTCCTGGCCGACTTCATGTCCCGAACGGTGTTGATCGGTTTTCTGACCGGCGTCGGCATCCAGGTCGCATGCGGTCAGGTCGGCGGCATGCTCGGCATCCCGACCGGCAGCGGCGTCACGATCGACGGCAAGACGTTCGACAACACGGTCGCCAAGCTGTGGAGCACACTCGAGAACATCGCCGACATCAACTGGACGACCGTCGCCGTGTCCGCCGGGGTGATCGTGGTCATCTTCGGCAGCAAGGCGATCTCACCCAAGATTCCCGGGGCACTGATCGCCGTGATCGGCTCGATGTTCATCAGTTGGCAATGGGATCTGGCCGGCGACGGGGTGGCGACGCTGGGGCAGGTACCCAGCGGCCTCCCGAGCCTCAGTTTCCCGTCCGTGCCGTGGGGCGACGTGCCCACATTGATGGGAACAGCGATCTCGATCTTTGTGTTGATCCTCGCCCAGAGCGCCGCGACGTCGAGGGCCTACGCCGCCAAGTACAGCGACAAGTTCGACGAGAACGTCGATCTGGTCGGCCTCGGCGCAGCCAACCTGGGTGCAGCGTTCACCGGCACGTTCGTCGTCAACGGCAGCCCGACGAAGACCCAGATGGTCGACGGAGCCGGTGGCAAGAGCCAGCTCGCGTCGGTCACGACCGTTGCGATCGTGGCGATCGTGCTGCTGTGGCTCACCGCACCGCTGCAGTACATGCCGGAAGCCGTGCTCTCCACGGTCGTGTTCCTGATCGGCATCGAGCTGGTCGACCTCGCCGGGATGAAGCGCATCTGGAAGTACCGACGCGACGAGTTCGTCGTGGCTGCGATCACCGCAGCCGTCGTCGTCGTCATCGGTGTTTTGCAGGGGATCATCGTCGCCATCGTGCTGTCGATCATCGATCACCTTCGGCGTTCGTACCGACCGCCGACCGCCGTGTTGACCCCGACGACCGGCGACGAGGCCGGCCACTGGAAGACGGGCCGGGTCAGTCCCGACGCGCGAACAGAGCCGGGCCTCGTGGTGTACAGGTTCTCCGCACCGCTCTATTACGCGAACGCCGAGCACTTCACCGAGGAGCTGCTCTCGTTCGGGACGTCGGACCAGCCACCCGAGTGGGTGTGCATCTACGCCGCCGCCATCCCCGACATCGACATGTCGGGCGCAGAATCGCTCAGGTCGATCGTCGCCAATCTCGCCGAGAACGGGGTCACGCTCGTGTTCGCCGAGGTCATGTCCGAGGTCCAGGACGAACTCGACCGCTACGAACTCACCGACCTGATCGGCCAGGAGCACATCTTCGCGACCGTCGGCGCGGCCGAAGAGGCGTTCCGGGCCCGAGCCACGACGTGAAGAGCTCGGCTCAGAGCCCCCGCTGCACGGTGACGCGCCCCGCCGTTTCGGCGGCGACGAGGGCGTCGTAGTCACGTTCATTCTGGTCGGCGTAGTCCTCGGAGAACTCCGCGATCGCCTTGTCGAAGGTGGTGCTCGACCCCAGATACGACGCGATGGCGACGCGATCGCCTGAACGCGCGTGGGCGCGAGCCAGCGCCCGCCCACAGATCCGGGCGTAGGTCTCGAGGGCGTACGGATCCATCGCCTCGACGACGGCCGAGCCCTTCCAGTCGCGGAGCTGGCGGAAGTAATAGTCACGCTTCACGCCATCCATCCCGGTGGTCGACGTCCATCCGAGGAAGATGTCGCTCGACGCCTGCATCAGATGCTGGCCTCGCACGACTCGCTCACCGTTCGACACGCGTGACTTGCTGCCCGCATACGGCTCGATCACCGACGCCTGCGCCTCCTTCGCCTGGAGGAACAGCGGATCGTCTCCGTCGCGGCCGAGCAGGAGCACGATCCATGCCCTCGTACCCACACTGCCCACGCCGACGACCTTGCGGGCGACATCGATGATCCGGAACTCCTCGAGCAGACGACGACGGTCGCTCTGCAACGACCGGCGGTATCGCACGAACATGTCGTGGATCTCGGTGTGCACCCGGTCATGGTCGGCGCTGTCGAAGAGCTCGGTGATCGGCTCGATGAGCGGTGGGTCGCTGATGATGCGCGGCTCGCCATCGACGAGATGGGTCAACTTGTTGTACGCCTGATGACTGTCCTTGGTTCGCGCCTTCGCGATGTTGGCCTCAGCGCGCTTCAACACTTTGCCCTTGACGGTCTTGCCGCTCGTGGTGAGCCAGTTCTCGATGTCGAGCACCGTGTACCAGACGTCGAGATTGTTCATTCCGGCGAACGTGGCCATCGACGTGCGGTACTCGCCGACGACGGCCAACAGGGCCTTGCGACGCTCCTTCTCGTCGAAGCCGTTGTCGCGACCAGCGATCGCGAAGCTCGCGGCGAGCCGCTTGACGTCCCACTCGAACGGACCGGGAGCGGTCTCGTCGAAGTCGTTGATGTCGAAGACCAGCTTGCGCTCCGGCGAGCCGAACGCGCCGAAGTTCATCAGGTGGGCGTCGCCGCACAGCTGCACGTTGAGACCGGAGCGTGGCGTGCCGGCAAGGTCGGATGCCATCACCAGCGCCGCGCCCCGGAAGAACGTGAACGGCGACACGAGCATGCGGCCGTAGCGGATCGGCACGAGTTCGGGACACGCGCGACGCGGCCTGGCTCTCGAGCAACGCCACCGGGTCGGGCCGGGCGGGTCCGCTCAGGAGCGCCGAGTGCGAAGATCGTGGCACCTCCCGGCGAGCAGCCTTCCCGCGGGCAATGCGCTCGGCGACGGTGAGGTGCGGTACCACCACACGGTTCGGTGCGGGCGCCGGGGGCGTTCGCTTTGAGGCATCTTGTCCGCTCGTGGTGGGCGCCGTCGTTGTCATCTGGTCATCACGACGCGGAGCTTACGCTCCCGAATCGACCCAACTGTCAAGGGCCGCTAGCGCACACGGACGACCCGATCGCGACACGTGGCCTCGGCAGCGAGATCAACGATCTCGGACATCGTCCGAACCGCCTGATGGTTCATCACCCGACGGGATTCGTGTTCCTGGCCTGCGCGTGTCCGAGCACCTTCGTGCGGTCCGATGTCGGAGTGTTGGAGGTCGGCAGAAAGTGTGCGAAGTGCATCAAGATCGCTCATGACGCGCACCCGTTGCGACGATCCGTTGATCATGGCGACGAAGCTGGACCAGACGTCGAGGCTCGCTCCCCCCGACTCGGCCACTGTCGGGACCGACTTCGGATTCGCTTGTGATCCGAACGTCACGCTGACCGCGACGCACTCGGCGACGCCCCGGGCTCGACACGAAGGATGTGCCGGCTGGTGGCCGTCGCCGGGGAAACCCGAAGCCACTGCTGGTTCGACACCTGGCTGGCGCTGCGCGTGCGACTGCCACGAAAACGGCGCTGGTTGGCCAGGTCACGAGATGGCCCGTCGTGCAGCGACCCTGGATGGGGCCAACGGCGTGCTTCAGGCGTGAGCGGCCGGGAGAAGGACGGTCGAGCGTTTCGGTCGGGCGCCCGATGCAGGGCTGTTGCGGTCACCTGGTCATTCCCGGACACGACGGCGAGATCGCGATGGCTCACATCTTCATCCAACACGAACTCGATCTGGATGGTCATGGAAGCGGACCCGCCACCGTCGAGCCGATGATGAGCGACCCCGAACGCGGCACCCCGATGCAGGCGGCCGGGGTTCTGGGCCCCTCGAGTCTGGGTGAGCGGACTCCACCCTGTCCGGCGACACGGCCGGGTGCGCCGCACTGCGGCCGAGCAGCGCGACCTGCGCCGCGGGCGACAACCTCGGGGTCGGAGGACACGGTCGGCAGATACTTGTACCGGGCACTGGAGCCTGGCAACCAACCCGTGAACTACGTGCGCACATGATCCGCAGGTAGTTGACCAGTACGGCGAAACCTGGTGCCGGAGGGGGACGTTACCGATCTCAACCGCCGATCGACTCCAGGACTGGAGCCACTTCTGACGTGACTACGTAGTGCCGTCACACACACCCAAGCCGCCACGGTTCGCCGGCGACGCGGCGCGGACCGGAGCGTTCTGAGTCGCGATTTTCGAGCGGGGTACCGGTGCGCGGTCACCGATCGGAAGAGCCGACCACGTGCGTGTTGCCACACCTGAGTTTGGCGTCGTTCTGATCGGTTCAAGGTTGCGTCCGGTCGGCGGTATCGCGCCATCAGATCGCCACATGTAGCGTCGAGCCGGCGGGCATCACTGCCCGGTTTGCTGAGGAGTCCATCGATGACGTATCCCAACTCGCTCGATCACATGCTTGCAGCCTGGAACGAGTCCGACCCTTCGATGGTACGCAGCCACCTGGAGCGGGCGCTGGCCTCGGGCCAGGAACACTCCGACGCCGAGGCCTGGATCAGGTCACGGAACTCATGATGCAGCCGTCGTGGCGTCACCGACGCCTGAATGCGAACTCGTGAGCTACGTGCGCACATAGTGCGCAGGTTGTTCACGAGAACGGCGAAACCTGTGGTGTCGGAGGGGGGACTTGAACCCCCACGCCCATAAGTAGGGCACTAGCACCTCAAGCTAGCGCGTCTGCCATTCCGCCACTCCGACGTGGTTGTGGGTCAGTGACTGTATCTGACCGTTGCGGCTCCTCCACTCAGACCATGAGGAACGAGAGCGCCACGAGTGTGAAGACCCAGACCAGCGCGAACACGAACGTGATCCGATTGAGATTCCGTTCGGCTGCTGACGACCCGAGCGCTGCACCGCCACCACCACCGAACATGTCGGACAGACCGCCACCTCGGCCGCTGTGCATCAGGATGCCAGCGATCAGGGCGCCCATCGCGACCACGTTGACCACGAGGGTGATGTAGAGCATGACGTCGCGCACGGTTGACCAGGCTACCGCTCACTCAGGCGGTTCGAAGCCCACCGACGGCTGGATCTCCACCGAGACGTCCTCGGGGAAATGGCACGCCACCGGGTGACCCGCACCGCGATCGATCAACTCGGGCTCTTCCTCGGCACAGAGGTCCTGCGCCTTCGGACACCGCGTACGGAACCGGCAGCCGCTGGGCGGATTGATCGGCGAAGGGACGTCGCCCTCGAGCATGATTCGCTGGCGGCTCCGCTCGACCGCCGGGTCGGCTTCCGGAACGGCCGAGAGCAACGCAACCGTGTACGGGTGCGACGGACGCTCGTAGAGGTCCTCTGCCAACGCGATCTCGACGATCTTGCCGAGGTACATCACGGCGACCCGGTTGCTGATGTGCCGGACGATGGAGAGATCGTGGGCGATGAACAGATAGCTGAGGCCGAGTCGTTCCTGGAGGTCCTGCAGGAGGTTGACGACACCGGCCTGGATACTCACGTCGAGTGCGGACACCGGCTCGTCCAGCACGACGAATTCGGGGTCGAGCGCGAGCGCACGCGATCCCGACCCGCTGTCGTTGACCACCGGAGAACTCGTGCGGGAAACGTCCAGCGTGGTCAGGCGACAGACCAACCAACTCGAGGAGGTCGGCCACCTTGGCCTGGTGGTCACCCTCCACCTTCTGGATCCGAAGCGGTTCGGCGATCGCCGACCCGACGGTCAGACGCGGATCGAGCGACGCCTGCGGATCCTGGAACACGATCTGCATCTGGCGGCGCAGCGGCCTCATCTGACGCCGATCGAGCGTGGAGATGTCGGTGCCCTTGAACTCGACCGCGCCCGACGTGGGCTCGATCAAACGCAACAGACACCGACCGACGGTTGTCTTGCCGCTGCCGCTCTCACCGACGAGGCCGAACGTCTCGCCGGCGGCGATGTCGAACGACACCCGTGAGACCGCTTGCACGGGCAGCTTGACCGACCGAATGCCCTTCGTGGTCTTGACCTCGAACGTCTTGGTGAGATCGTGCACCTCGAGCAGCGTCTCGGATGTCTCCGGCTTCACGTCAGCACCCCGAGCGTGAGCATCCCCGCACGCACGCACGCCGACTCCGCCGCACCGACCGGCTCGAGTTCGGGGAGATCAACAGCACATTCGTCGATCGCGTACGGACAGCGCGGCCGGAACGCGCAGCCGCTCGGCGGCCGCAACATGTTCGGCGGCGAACCCGGGATCGGCAGCAGTCGTTGATGGCCGAGCAAGGGAATCGAGCGCAACAGACCCTCGGTGTACGGATGGGTCGGGTGGGTGAACAGCGCCTCGACGTCGGTCCTCTCGACGACCCGGCCGGCGTACATCACCTGCACGCGATCCGCCACGCGGGCGATCACACCGAGGTCGTGAGTGATCATCACCACAGCCATGCCCATCTGGGCTCGCAGGTCGTCGATCACTTCCAGGATCTGGGCCTGCACGGTCACGTCGAGCGCCGTGGTCGGCTCGTCGGCGATCAACACCTGCGGGTCGTTGGAGATCGCCATGGCGATCATCACGCGCTGGCGCATACCGCCGGAGAACTCGTGCGGGTACTGCTCCGCCCGTTCACACGGTTGCGGGATCCCGACGGTTCCGAGCAGATCGACCGCGGTGGCCGCCGCCGACTTCTTCGACACCGACTGGTGGGATCGGATCATCTCGACGATCTGGTCGCCGACGCGATGAACAGGATTGAGCGCCGACAGCGGATCCTGGAAGATCATCGCGACTCGCTGGCCGCGCACCGAGCGCATCGTGGCCGTTGAAGCACCCACCAGTTCGGTTCCCGAGATCTTGGCCGACCCGGTGACACGCGCGGACTTCGGGAGCAGACCGAGCATGCCGAGAAAGGACACCGACTTGCCCGACCCGCTCTCGCCGACGACACCGAGAATCTCGCCGGGCGCCAGATCGATGTCGACGCCACGAACCGCCTGCACCAGCCCGTTCGGGGTGCTGAACTCGACGCGGAGATCACGCATGGTCAGCACCGACTCCGGCTCGGCGGTCATTTGGCGGTGTCCATCTTCGGATCGAACGCGTCGCGGAGTCCGTCGCCGATGAAGTTGACGCAGATCGCGAGCAGCACGAGCGCCCCACAGGGGAACACCACGAGCCACCAGTTGCCCTGCGTTGCTCCAGCGCGGGACAACAACACGAGGTTCCCGAGCGAGGTCCCTTCCGCACCAGGTTGTGGCCCGAATCCGAAGAACGCGAGCGTCGATTCGGCGACGATCGCGCCGATGATCGTGATGGTCAGGGCCACCAGGATCGGGCCGATCGAGTTCGGGATGAGGTGTGACACGATGATCCGACGCTCGGACGCGCCGACCGCTCGTGATGCTTCGATGAACTCGCGTTCCTTCAGCGACAACACCTGCCCGCGCACGAGACGTGCAACGCCCATCCACGCGAAGAAGGAGAGCAGCACGATGATGAATCTCACCGACGTCTTGTCACCGATGACGGGCTCGAGAAAGCTGAGCCCACCGATGAATTCGCGCACGACGATGATTGCGACGAGGAATGGGAATGCGAGAAAGACGTCGGTACCGCGCATCATGCCGTCGTCGAGCTTGCCGCCACGCATTCCGGCGATCGAGCCGACCGTCGTACCGATCAACGTGGCGATGATCCCCGTCGCCACGCCGATGAAGATCGAGGTGCGGATCCCGTAGAGCAGCCGGGAGTAGATGTCGCGCCCGATGTCGTCGGTCCCGAACCATGCAACCGACTGCGGCTCCAGGAACTGGTTCGGCCCCTCCGAGATGGGGAAGACGGGATCGTTGACCCCGTAACGTGCGAAGAACGGCGCGAAGACTGCCATCACGGTGAGCAATGCGAAGATGATCGTCGAGATCATGGCCGCCTTGTGACGACGGAACCGATGCCACGCCAACTGGCGCGGCGTCAGCGTGTGGACGTCCAAGCCCTCCTGTTCGGAGGCCTCATACAGGTCGTCGAACGACTCGAACTCGCGGCTCTCGTGGACTGGCTGGTAACTAGTCAAGTTTGATCCTCGGATCGAGATAGGCGTAGGAGATGTCGGCCAGGAGATTGAAGATCAGCACCGACATCGTGATGATGACGAGGAACGGCATCAGCCGCGGGAAGTCACCATCGTTCGCTGCGTTGATGAAGAACACGCCCATACCCGGGTAGTTGAAGATGTTCTCGGTGATGATCAAGCCGCCGATCAGGGCGCCGATGTCGATGGCCACGACGGTGGCGATCGGGATCAGCGAGTTGCGGATGGTGTGACGGCGAAGCACCTGACGCTCGCTGAGGCCCTTGGCCTTTGCCGTACGGAGGTAGTCCGCCGACGACACGTCGAGCAGTGATGCGCGCATGTACCGGGTGTAGTTGCCGATGGTCTGGATGGCGACGACGATCACGGGCAGGATCATGTACTTGCCCATCAGGATGGGGTCGAACCCCTGGTGACCCGGCGGATACACGCCGGCGGCGGGAAGCCAACCGAGCTGCACGGCGAAGGCGAGCTGGAGGATGACGGCCGACACGAACGGCGGGATCGAGCCGACGAAGAAGGCGATCGAGTTGACGAGACTGTCGATCCAGGTCCCGGGGCGCCTGCCGGCCACGATGCCGAAGAACAAGCCGATCCCGATGCCGAGAACGGCCGCGGTGCCGGCCAGCCGCAGCGTGTTGAAGAACGAATAGCGCAGCGACGGGTACACCTCGCCGCCGCCCTTGATGCTTCCGGGCCACGCATCGGGGCCCTGCACGAATGCCCAGAGCCACTCGAAATACCCGCGGATGTAACCGCCGAAGCCGTCGTAGAGGCCGTTGACGTCTCGGTATTGCTGCACCTGCTCGTCGGATGCCCGCGGGTTGGCACGAACATATCCCTGGACCGGATCCCATCCGATTCGCACCGCCACGTACACCAGGAAGGTCACGAAGAGAACGGTCGGGATGAACCAGAGCAGGCGTCTGAGGATGAAACGAAGCATGGGACCCGAATCAGCAGCTGGGCGAACAGAGCGTGTTCAGAGTAATCGAACCCTGCGTGCCGAGTAGGGGCCGGACACGTCCGGCCCCTACTCGGATCACGTCAGCAAACCTTGCTCAGAGCTCCTCGACGACCGGCTCGCTGGCCAGCATCTCGGTGATCTCGAAGGTGTTCGACGATGTTGCGTCGAACGGGGCGGGCAGCGCCGCGAAGGACACGGTCCACACGTACCACGACGAGTTGGCGCACTCGTTGATCGGGTTCGGGCAGGACGGATCCGGGAACTGCTCGGCGCCGAAGACGAGCTGGCCGTCTCCGTCGACGTCTTCCCACTGCCACCAGTCGTTGACGGCCCGGTAGTTGCCGAGCTCTGCCTGAGTGTTGGCGATCTTGTCGGTGCGGTACGCACCAACGAGTGGGAACTGCAGCAACGGCAACAGGACGGCATCTTCACGCATCAGCGCGATGCCTTCCTTGACCAGCCTGGCCCGCTCTTCCTCGTCGATCGTGACGTCCGATTCCTCGATCAAGGCCGATGCCTCTTCGTTGCACCAGCCCTGCTGGCCCTGGCCCTGGAAGCCGTTCTCCTCGGTCGGGATGGCTGCACAGGTGAAGCTGTCCTTGAGGTAGGTGGGGTCAGGCGACACGGTGCTGATGTACATCGTCATGTCGTAGTCCAGGCCCGGTAGGCGGGTCTGGAACACACACGGAACCGCTTCGCAGTTGTCGGCGACGACGTTGAAGCCGGATTCCCGCAGCAGCGGGATCAGGTAGGCCTGTGTGCTCTCACGACGAGGGTTCGGCGAGCTCACCATGAAGCGAACTTCCGGCACCTCACCGTCGGGGTTCTCCCAGAGTCCGTCACCGTTCAGCGTCCATCCGGCGTCGGTCAGGATCTGCGTCGCGCCATCGGGATCGTAGGTGTCGGCGAAGGTCTCGGGGTCGCAGTACGGCCCCGGGGCGATCGGCCCACAGGTCAGCAACGGTGCACCCTGTGCCAGCGGCGCATAGATCTGGTCGTAGACGCCGTCCATGTCGATCGACTTCGAGAAGGCCTGACGGAAGTCGTCGTCCGCGAACGGACCGGCACGATCGTCGTCGACCTGCATGAAGTAGAACGCCTCGTAGGCAGTACCGAGGGCCGAGTCGTACTCGATGTTCGGGTCGTTGAGGTCATCGTCGATGCCGGTGTAGGCCTGCGGGAAGATGAAGTCGACGTCGCCCGACTTGAGCAGCGTGGCTCCGTCCTCGGCAGGCACGATCACCATGCGCTCGGCCTGCGGCACCTTGGAGCCGGTGTAGCCCGGGTTCGGGACCCAGACGATCTGCTCGGGCGACCAGCTCTCCTGGATCCACTCACGACCCGAGAACTTCACGCCTTCGGCGAAGTCGTCGGTGACGTCGTTGCAGTCCTCGATCTCGTCGGCCTTGAGCAGCTCGGCATCCCAGAGCGTCTTGTACGGCGCGTAGACCGTGTCCATCTCGACGACGATCTGCGTGGGGCTGTCGCCCTCGCTGATCGAGGTGATGGAGTCGTACCCGGCCGTGGAGAGCGAGCCCGGGGTGTTGAGCGCGGCGTCCATGCCGCACTGGAAGTCGGCCACCGTGATCGGCGTGCCGTCGTTCCAGACAGCGTTCTCGGACAACTCGTAGGTGATGCGGAACACGGGCTCCCCCATCGCGTCCTCACCGTCCTCGCCCATGTCGTCGGTGGTCTCGGTCGTGTCGCCGGGCGCTTCCGTCCCGTCGGTCGTGGCTTCGGTGGTGTCGCTTCCACTCGTGTCGCTGGATCCACTGTCGTCGTCGCTGCCACAGGCGGCGAGGATGACGGCGGAGGCAGCGGCGAGCGCAAGAATCTTGCGACCTCGTCGTTTCGTGTTCACGTAGTGTCCTCCTGGATTGGGGTCAGAACGGGAGGGATATGAGTGGCGTAGGAACCGCCTGGACGAACCAGCGTTCGACTGCACCGAACACCTCGACCCCCTCCCTGTTGATCGAAGATCGCCCGACCATAGCAGTGTCGATTACCGAGCGGTAGCAAACTGGGTTTCGGTCGCGTGAACACTCAGCCGAATTGGATGAGCCGCGCGAACTCGTCGGGGTCGAGGCTTGCTCCCCCGACGAGGGCGCCATCGATGTCCGGCTGGGCCATCAGCTCTGTCGCGTTGGCCGCCTTGACCGACCCGCCGTACTGGATCCGGACCGCCTCGGCGGTTGCGTCGTCGGTGAGTTCGCGGACCTTGCCCCGGATGGCGGCGCACACGGTCTGCGCGTCGTCACTCGTTGCGGTCTTGCCGGTGCCGATGGCCCAGATCGGCTCGTAGGCGATCACCAACGAGGCGATCTGCCGCGTTCGTACGACCGGCCAGGCCTGCCCCGATCTGGCCGAGCACCTTCGACTCGGTCTGGCCGGCCTCTCGCTCGTCCAGCGTTTCGCCGCAGCACATGATCGGCGTCATGCCGTGCGCCTGGATGGCCGCGACCTTCTTGTTGACCATCTGGTCGGTCTCGCCGAAGAGCTCGCGCCGCTCGGAGTGCCCGACGATCACGTAGACGACGTTCAGCTTCTCGAGGAACGCCGGCGACACCTCACCGGTGAAGGCGCCGGCGTCCTCCCAGTGGCAGTGCTGGGCGCCGAGGTGGAACTCGAAGTCCTCCGTCTCGATCACCGTCTGGATGCTGCGGATGTCGGTGAACGGCGGGTGGACGCTCACGTCGACGTCCTCCAGCGTCTCCTTCGGTACGAGGTAGTGCAGCTTCTGGACGGTCTGGATCGCCTCGAAGTGGTTGAGGTTCATCTTCCAGTTTCCGGAGATGAGCGGACGTCGAGTGGTCATGAGATTCCGTTCCGAAGGGCTTCGAGCCCTGGTAGATCACCGTTTTCGAGCAGTTCGAGGCTGGCGCCACCACCGGTGGAGACGTGGTCGACCTCGTCGTCGAGTTTGAACTGGGCGAGCGCCGCGGCGGAGTCTCCCCCGCCGACGACGGTGAACGCCTTGGTGTCGGCCATCGCGTGAGCGACCGTTCGTGTCCCACTGGCGAATCGTTCGTCTTCGAACATGCCCATCGGGCCGTTCCAGAAGACCATGCGAGCGTCCATGATCACGTCGGTGAACGCCGCCGCGGAGCCGGGCCCGATGTCGAAGCCCTTGGCTCCGTCGGGCAGGTGCGTGCCGAAGGTGGCGTACTCGCCGTCGGCGGTCGTCCCGGTGATGTCTTCGGGGAGATGAATCGTCTTGCCCGTCGCCCCCGCCTCGGCGAGCAACCGCTTGCACGTGTCGACCTGGTCAGGCTCGAACAGCGAGTCGCCGATCGGTTTGCCCTGAGCAGAGAAGAACGTGAAACACATCGCCCCGCCGATCACCAGCGAGTCGACCACCTCGAGCAACGCCTCGACGACCCCGAGCTTGTCGGAGATCTTGGCGCCACCGAGCACCGCGACAAACGGATGCTTGGGCTTGTTGCGCAGTTCGAGGAGCACCTCGACCTCGTTCTGGAGGAGACGCCCCATCGCCGACGGAACGAATTGCGGCGGGCCGACGATCGATGCGTGCGCACGGTGTGACGCACCGAACGCATCGTTGACGTAGCCGTCGATGCCGTCGACGAGCTGCGCGACGAACGCCGGATCGTTGGCGGTCTCACCCGGATCGAACCGCAGGTTCTCCAACAGCTCGACGCCCGGCGCCAGCTCGGCCAGCCGTGCGCGAACCGGGTCCATCGAGTACTTCGGGTCGGGCGCCCCCTTGGGCCGACCGAGGTGGCTGGCAGTGATGACCGTTGCGCCTCGTTCGGTGAGCCACTCGATCGTCGGCAGCGCCGCACGGATCCGGAAGTCGTCGACGATCCGACCGTCATCGAGCGGCACGTTGAAATCCGTGCGTACGAGGATCCGCTTCCCGTCGAGACCACCGAGGGCCGTCTCGAGATCCTCCAACGTCGGGATGGAGGTGTCGCCCACGGCGCTCAGCGCTTGACCTTCGAGCCGGTGAACATCGTCAGATCGACGAGCCGGTTGGAGTACCCCCACTCGTTGTCGTACCAACCGTTGATCTTCACCAGCTTGCCCATGCTCATGGTGAGCCCGGCGTCGAAGACGCACGAGTGCGGATCGGTGACGATGTCGCTCGACACGATCGGGTCCTCGGTGTACTTCAGGATGCCCTTCAGGGCCTTCTTGCTCGCCGCCTCGAATGCCGCGTTGATCTCCTCGACACTGGCGGCCTTCTTCAGGTTGACGGTGAAGTCGGTGAGCGAGCCAGTCGGCGTCGGCACGCGTAGGGCGGTGCCGTCGAGCTTGCCCTTCATCGACTCCATCACGAGCGACGTCGCTCGAGCGGCGCCGGTCGAGGTGGGCACGATGTTGATCGCAGCGCCGCGCGCTCGGCGCATGTCGCTGTGCGGTCCGTCGACGAGGTTCTGGTCGCCGGTGTAGGAGTGGATGGTGGTCATCAGGCCCTGCTCGACACCGAACGCGTCGTCGAGCACCTTCACCATCGGCACGAAACAGTTGGTCGTGCAGCTCGCGTTGGAGATCACCTTGTGCTTGCTGATGCGGAAGTCCTTGTGGTTCACGCCGTACACGAACGTGGCATCGGCGTTCGATGCCGGCGCCGACACGATCACCAGCGGAGCGCCACCGTCGAGGTGAGCGCCGGCTGCCTCACGGCTGTTGAAGAACCCGGTCGACTCGACGACCACGTCGACGCCGAGTTCACCCCACGGCAGGTCGGCAGGGTTGCGCTCGCTGAGCACCCTGAGCGTGTCGCCTCCCGCCTTGATGCTGGACCTCGTCGCCGTGACCTTCTCGGGGAAACGACCGAGCACCGAGTCGTACTTGAGCAGGTGCGCCATCGTGTCGATCGAGCCGAGGTCGTTCACCGCCACGAAGTCGATGTCGGCGCCGCTCGCCTTGGCGGCGCGAAAGAAGTTGCGTCCGATACGTCCGAAACCGTTGATGCCGACTCTGACCGTCATGTCTGTGGTGCCTCCTCAGGCTGGGGGAACGACGTTGTCCACGTTCGACTGTAGTTCGTCGCCGGTCCGAGCCTCCCAACCCCCCGGCCAACCCCGTTCGTGCCGCCATTCGGGTGGGACGGGTTGCCCGAATCTGCGCGCACACGGGCGCGGGACGACGATCGACGCGCGCTCAGCGTGCCAGGTCGCGGTGCGCAGCGGTCACCGCAACACCATGGCCCCGCAAGCGTGCGGCGAGTTCCTCGGAGATGGCGACGGAACGATGTCGTCCACCAGTACAACCGATCGCCACGGTGAGGTAACTGCGACCTTCGGCCTGATACTGAGGCAGCAACGAGGCCAGCAGCGCGTCGAACTGGTCGACGAAACTCGAGCCAACGGCGGTCTCGAGCACGTAGTCCCGCACCTTCGGGTCGTGGCCGGTCAACGGTCGGAGATCGTCCTCCCAATGAGGATTGGGAAGGAAGCGGACGTCCATCACGATGTCCGCATCGAGCGGCAGGCCGTACTTGAAACCGAAGCTCTCCACCGCGACCTGGAGGCGCGAGCCCGTCGGTGCGTCGAAAGCGTGATCGATGCGTTCCTTGAGCTGGTGGACGTTGAGGTCGGTGGTGTCGATCACCAGGTCGGCAGCGTCGCGGACGGGTGCGAGCATCGACCGCTCGAGTTCGATCGACTCGACCAGACCGTCCGCCTCGTCCGCGAGCGGATGCCGGCGGCGCGTGGCGTCGTAGCGACGCACCAGCTCAGGAGTCGCAGCATCGAGGAACACCATGCGCACGTCGTGCCCGTCAGCGCGCAGTTCGCCCACTCGGCTGAGCACCTCGGTGTGCTGGCGGCCAGCCACCAACGCCAGCCGTTCGATGTCGCTGTTGGGCTTCGCCGCGAGTTCCACGATCGTGCCGATCAGCGCCGTCGGCAGGTTGTCGACCACGAACCAGCCGAGGTCCTCCAGCACGTCGGCGACGCCCGATCGGCCCGCGCCGGACAGTCCGGTGATCAGCACGATGTCGGCCACCCGGCCACCCTACCGACCCGCCCCAACCCACCCCAGCGATGAGCCAAACCACCACAAACGCGCCGCTCGCTCATCACACGCCGGGCGCGAACCGCAGCGATGAGCCAAGCCACCACAGACGCGCCGCTCGCTCATCGCACGCGGGGGTCGGGCGGCGATCAGGTGCGGCGGAGGCGGAGGTAGAGGAGGCGCGGGATGGCGGCCGCCTCGGCGTACTCGAAGGCCCGGTCGAGGAAGCCGTCGGGCGGGGCCGGCTCGACCATGCGTTCGAGCACGAGGCCCTGCTCGGCGAGCGCGTTGAGGTACCGCGACAGGGGGCGGTGCACGAACCGGATGAACACACCCTGTTCGACCTGTTCGACCGAGTCCTGTTCGACGAGGTATGGCCCGATCCGCCAGTACTGCTCCGGGGGGTCGACGGTGTGGTCGTCGATCCACCCACTGCCGGGCGCCTGCAACAACGGATGGTTGAGGAAGAAGCTGAACTGCCCGCCCGACCGAAGGACTCGAGCAACCTCGCCGATCGCTCCATCGACGTCGTCGATGTGTTCGAACACCAGACACGCAACGACGGCGTCGAACGCCTCGTCGTTGAAGGGCAACTCGGCGGCCTCCGATCGGGCGAACACCGCTCCCCCACCGCGTTCGTTCGCCACACGGATCTGGTTCCACGTCGGGTCCACGCCGACCACACGGGCACCCCCGGCAGCGAGCAAGCGGCTGATCTGGCCGTCGCCGCACCCGAGGTCGAGCACCCGATCGAACCCGTCGAGTTCGGCCGCCGCCAGCGGCAGGATCTGCTCGACGTATTCCGGGTCTGCCCCCTCGGTGAATCCGTCGATCCACCAGTCGGCGTGGGCCTCCCACAACTCGTGATCCCGTGGCCCCGAGGTCGAGTCGGCGTCGTCGGTCACGATGGCAAAGGTTACGGTCGGCGTTCATGAAGTTCTCGATGTGGCCCAACCCCGAACGTCCACCCGCGGAGGTCCTCGACCTCGCCCGGTTCGCCGATGCCGAGGGATGGCACTGCTTCTGGTACGCCGACCACTACATGCCGAACTCCGGTGGCGAAGAGGTCCTGCCGGGCGACGTCCACGAATGCTGGGCAATGCTTCCCGCGATCGCTGCGGTCACCGAGCGCCTCCGGGTCGGATCGCTGGTCGCCCCGACCTCGGTCCACCATCCGGCGGTTCTCGCCAATCGCGCCGCCACGATCGACCGCATCTCGAACGGGCGTCTCGTGCTTGGCATCGGCGCCGGCTGGCAGATCAACGAGCACGAGGCCTACGGCATCGAACTCGAGGAGCCGGCCACCCGGGTCAGCAGATTCGAGGAGGCGATCCAGGTGATCCGGTCGCTGCTCACCGAGGACAGCACCGACTTCCACGGCGACTTCTACGACATCACCGACGCCCCGGCGAACCCCAAGCCGGTGCAGTCGCCGCTCCCGATCCTGGTCGGCACGGGCAGCCCCCGGATGCTTCGCATCACCGCGACACACGCGGACGAGTGGAACACGTGGGGCGCCCCCGACATGGCCGGCAGCGCGCTCGCCAAGCTCCGCACGGCGTGCGAGCGGGTCGGGCGGGACCCGGCGACGCTCTGGAAGTCGACCCAGGCGCTCGTGTTCATGTCCGATGACGATGACCTCGCCGCCAACATCAAGAGCGGCGACATGGGCCCCCGATCGATCATCGGATCGAACGCTCAACTCCTCGACGAGATCGGCACGTACGTCGAATTGGGATTCGACGAACTGATCATCCCCGACTT
Source organism: Ilumatobacteraceae bacterium (assembly GCA_963698435.1). Lineage (GTDB taxonomy): Bacteria > Actinomycetota > Acidimicrobiia > Acidimicrobiales > Ilumatobacteraceae > Sva-07. Next base: position 172,513 of record CAVOQV010000020.1, read on the forward strand.
CACGCTCGGGTCGACCGCCCAGGAGCGAATCGACCACTACTCGGAACTCAGCGCCGAGGTGCTCTCGCAGGTCGCCTGACGCGCCCGCTCGGCGTTGCCGGTGAGCGGCGGAGCCTCAGGGCCGTCTCGATCGGCCGGACATCACTCGGAGTGGAACCTGGCGTGCACGGCTTCGGCGACCATGTCGGGCAGGAAGCTCAGCGCCTTGAGGTCCTCGAGATCCGCTCGCTTGACGGCGTTGACACCGCCCAGCGCCTTGACCAGCTTCTTCCGCCGCACCTCGCCCAGGCCGGGGATGCCGTCCAACGCACTCGTGGTCATCCGCTTGCTGCGACGCTCACGGTGGAACGTGTTGGCGAAGCGGTGGGCCTCGTCGCGAATCCGTTGGAGCATGAACAACGCCTCACTCCCCCGCGGGATCTCCACCGGTTCGCCGCGCCCCGGCACGAACACCTCCTCGAACCGCTTCGCGAGGCCCGCCACCGGGATCTCGTCGGTCAGGTCGAGTTCGTCGATCACCCGTTTCGCGGCGCTGAGCTGGCCCTTACCACCGTCGACCAGCAGGAGCTGCGGGGGATACGCGAACTTCCCCGGCTTGTCGCCGCGTTCGTTGATCGGCCGGTCACGTTCGTCGAGGTATGCCTGCAACCGCCGTCGCACGACCTCGGCCATCGCGGCGTAGTCGTCGCTGGCGCTCACCTCGTCGCCGCCGACCGTGTTCACCTTGAAGCGCCGATACTCGCGCTTGTTGGGCAGCCCGTCCTCGAGCACCACCATCGACCCGACGTAGTCGCTGCCCTGCAGGTGCGCCATGTCGTAACACTCGATGCGAAGTGGAGCTTCAGGGAGGCCGAGATGATCCTGGAGTTCGGTCAGCGCCCGGCTGCGCGAGTTGTGGTCACTGGCTCGCTTCATCCGATGCCGGGTGAACTCGCCCTCGGCGTTGCGAGTGACCGTCTCGAGCAACGAACGCTTGTCGCCGCGCTGTGGCACCCGAACCTGCACCCGCGAGCCCCGCCCCATCGAGAGCCACTCCTCGTAGGTGGCGAGCTCCTCGGCCTCGTACGGCACCAGCACCTGCTTGGGGACACCGAGGATCGGGTCGTCGCCGTACATCGACTCCAGGATCCGGTCGATCAACCGGCCGGGGGTCAGCTCCTCGACCTTGTCGAGGATGAACCCCTTGCGGCCCACGACCCTGCCCTTGCGTACGTAGAACACCTGCACGGCGGCTTCGAGCTCGTCCTCGGCGATGCCGATCACGTCGAGGTCCTCGCTGCGCTCGGCGACCATCTGCTGCTTCTCGATCGCTTTGCGCACCGCCAGCAGGCGGTCGCGGAGGCGAGCCGCCCGTTCGAACTCGAGATCGGTCGCCGCCGTCTGCATGTCGGCTTCGAGCCGGTCGACGATCTCGTCGGTGTCGCCGTCGAGGAACTCACACAGATCGGTCACGAGCTGTCGGTAGGGCATCTCCTCGATCTCACCGACGCATGGTCCTGCGCACTTCTCGATGTGGAACAGCAGACACGGGCGGCCCAGGCGCTCGTGTTGGTTGAACTTCGCCTGGCTGCACGTTCGGATCGGGAACGACCTCAACAACAGGTCGAGGGTGTCGCGGATGGCGTAGGCATGGGCATAGGGTCCGAAATAGCGGGTGCCCTTGCGCTTGCGACCCCGCATCACGAGGGCCCGCGGCCACTGCTCGTCGACGGTCACGGCGAGGAACGGGTAGCTCTTGTCGTCGCGCAGACGCACGTTGAAGCGCGGGTCGTGCTGTTTGATCAGCGAGTACTCGAGCATCAACGCTTCGACCTCGTTGCGCACGATCGTCCACTCGACGGACTCGGCGGTCTCGACCATCTGCGCGGTGCGCGGATGCAGGTTCACGGGCGACTGGAAGTAGTTCGACAGGCGCTGGCGGAGATTCGACGCCTTGCCGACGTAGATGACACGGCCATGGGCGTCCTTGAACTGGTACGACCCGGGCGCCTCCGGAATCGTGCCGGCCGGGGGACGTTTCACCACGGTTCCACCGCGAACTTCACCACGACGCGACCTGCATGACGTCTCAAGCATACGGACGGCCAGATACCGTGATGCCCGATGTCCGACCAGTTCGCCGCCATCTTCCGCCGCCGCCCGAACGACGGTTGGTTCCGTGCGGGCAACTACGACATCACCACCACCGACATCCTGTGCGGACTCTCGGTGCTGTCGATGTTCCTCTGGGGGCTGTTCCGAGACGCCTGGGACCGGCTGTGGTTCGCTCCCGTGCTCGTACGCGACTTCGAGGTGTGGCGTCTGCTGACCTGGCCGGTCGCGACCGAACCGGCGATCTGGCCGCTCCTGGGCATCGTGTTCTTCTGGTTGTTCGGTCAGCAGCTCGAGTCGTTGTTCGGTCGAGGCAAGTTCCTCGCCTGGGTGCTGGCCCTCACGATCGTGCCGGCCCTGATCCTCACGTTGCTCGGTCCGCTCGACGACAGCATCGACTTCATGATCCAGTTCGGACTGAGCAATCTCTTCCTCGGCGGGATCTGGGTGTATGCCGCGACCTACCCCGGCGTGAAGTGGTTCGAGGTCGTGCCGTTGTGGGCACTCGCCGCCGTGTTCACGGTGCTGAACCTGCTGCAGTTCACCGGAACCGATCAGACCGGCCAAGTGATCTTTCTGCTCGTGTCGATCGGGGTGGCGCTCGTGGCCGGTCGGTCGCTCGGTCTCGCCACAGGATGGCCGATCCCCCACCTGCCGCTCGATGGCGCAGGTGGGTCAGGGCGCCCGAAAAAGAAGTCGAAGCCGCGCCGATCGGCCGGCGGGTCGACGTCGAGTGGCGTTGTCCAGGGCCCGTGGAAGAACGCACCTGCACCCATGCCGCCGCCCAGCGCGCCCTCCCCTGCCGACCAGGTCGAGCTCGATGCACTGCTCGACAAGATCGGCGCCAACGGCATGGAGTCGCTCACCAACGACGAGAAGAAGCGCCTCAACGACCTCAGCAAGCGTCTCCGCAACCGCTGACCTCGGAAACCCGACGCTCCCGTTCAGCCGCCGCTCTCCCTCCACCCGCTCCGGTCGCTCTGCCCGCACACCGTCGCCCCGCTCCGCTCCGGTCGCCCCTGTCCGCTCCGGTCGCTGCGCCCCTCGCCCCGACCCGCCTGCGATGAGCGAAGCAACCACATTGGCGCCTTTCGCTCACCGCAACCAGCCCACACCAGCCAGCGATGAGCCAGGCAACCGCATATGAGCTTTTCGCTCATCGCAAGAGCGGTGAACGAGAGGTGTCCGATCGAGTTCGGTAGCGTTTCGTGGACCGACTCCCTCCGACGACAGCTTGTCCAGGAGGTTCGAAGTGGCCCACCTCAACCCGATCGCCCACGCGGTACTCGCACGCCAACACGGCGTCGCATCGACCCGACAGTTGCTCGACACCGGGCTGTCGCGACGCCACGTCCAGCGACTCCAGCGAGACGGAGTTCTTGAGCTCGTCGTTCGAGGCGCCTATCGAACACCGAGCGCTCCCGACACCGAACTCGCCCGCTGCGCCGCAGTCTGCTGCGCTCGGCCAGAAGTCGCCATCGCCGGCCCGACGGCCGGGCGGCTCTGGGGGTTCCGACGGCTTCCGCCTGATCGCCGGATCCACGTGATTGCGCCCCGAGCGAGCAACCCGGCGATCGCCCGGTGGGTCGCGCCGTACCGAACCGACGCACGCCACCAACACGACATCCTCCAACGAGACGACGGCATCCGGATCACATCGAGGTCGCGTACCGCATTCGACCTCGCCCGCTGGCTCGACCCGGACGATCTCCTGTCGGTCATCGAGCAGGCAGCCCACGACGGTCGGCTGAACGACGACGAGTTCCTCGCAGTCGCCGCCGACTGGCTGTCGCCGCGACGCCCGTGGGCCCGGTCGTTCCTTCGCGCGCTCGACCGTCGGCTGCCGGGCGGACCTGCCGAGTCGGATCCCGAGGTCCGGGTCGCTGATGCGCTGGGTCGTGCCGGGGTACGCGGTCTCGTCCGCCAGCACCGAATCAGCCTTCCCGGACACGGAGAGGCCCGTTTCGACCTCGCTGTCCCCGACCTTCGGTGGGCCATCGAGGTCGACCTCCACCCACGCCACCGAGAGACGTTGGGGATGGTGGCCGACGGCCGCCGCGATCGTGCTGCGGGCACCATCGGGTGGACCACGACACGCATCACCAAGACGCAGTACGACGACCGATTCAACGAGACGATCGCCGAAACCGCGTCGTTCTACGGCCAACTCCGCCGCCGCCTCGCCGGATGATGAGCGAACCGACCGCATTGGCGCATCTCACTCATCGCAACCCACCCAGCCCACACAGCGATGAGCGAAATGGCCAGATGCGGCCGCCTCGCTCATCGCAGGCCGGGTCAGGACATTGACTCGGGAGATCGTGGCGAGGTGGCTGCGGTGTGCCAGGCGAGCACGAGCAGAGCGGCCGCGAGGACCGCTGCTCCATCGGCGAGGAGGTGGAAGCCGAACGACGCCTTCACGAACCCCGAACTGAACGCGGCGGCGGCACCGCACAAGCTGAGCGTGAGATCACCGGTGCCCTGGACTTCGACTCGTGACGGCTCGGGCACCGACGCCGTCAAAATCGTTGTTCCACCGATGAGGCCGAAGCTCCAGCCGAGCCCGAGGAAGAACAGCCCGACGAACATCAAGACGGGCACGTAGCCCGCGAGCACCGTGGCAATCGTTCCAGCGCCGAGAATCACGGCTCCGACCTGGATCGCCCGAACCGAGCCGCGTCGATCGACGAACCGTCCGACCAGCGGCGCCAGCCCATACATCCCCGCGATGTGCACTGCGATCACGAACGCCGACAGATCCGCATGCCCGTGGTCCTTCATGTGGGGCGGCGTCATCGTCATCACGCCGACCATGGCCGCCTGCGATGCAGCCATTGCGGCGATGCCGAGCCGCGCTCCCGGCGACGCCCAGATCACCGACGAGGAGGACCTGACCACCCGCAGCAGTCGAACCCGCTCGGCGTGCGGATCGATGCCGCCGATGACCTCGAGTGGATCGGGTCGCAGCCGGACCCAGATGACGGCGGCAGCGACGAGGAACAAGGCTGCGGCGAAGAGAAAGGGCCCGACGAGCTCGTTCAGACCGAGACGGTCAGCAACTGCCTTCTCGAACGGCGTGAGCAGTGGCCCGAGCACCGCACCGAGCGTGCCCACCCACACGATCGCAGCAATCGAGGTGCCCTGTTTCCCTGACTCGGCGAGATCGGCGGCCACGTACCGCTGCTGCAGCGTCGCCGCCTGCCCCGCACCGAACGCCAGCATCCCCACCACGAAGATCGGGAACCACCGAAGCTGCCCGCCGGTTGCCGCGATCGAGGCCCCGGCGGCGCCGATCAGGAGGGCTCGACCGAGTCCGACGCGGCGACCGCGCCGACGCATGAAGGCAGCCAGCGGAATCGCCGTGAAAGCAGCGCCGATGGTGAACGAGGCGCTCCCCATCCCTGCGAGCCGATCCGAACCGAGCAGATCGCTCGCGAGGAGCGAAACCACCGCCACCATGCCGGCAACAGCGGCTTGACCCGGCACCTGAGCGAACCGCAGCGAGCGCAGCGTCTGCCGCTGCAGTGCCTCCCGGTCGACGCCGGTGTCAGCCAGTGCGTCAACCATTTCCGCAGTCTGTCACCTCCACCGATGAGCGAACCGACCGCATACGCGCCACTCGCTCATCGCAACACAACCCACGCCCGACCGATGAGCGAACCGACCGCATACGCGCCACTCGCTCATCGCAACACAACCCACGCCCGACCGATGAGCGAACCGACCGCATACGCGCCACTCGCTCATCGCAAACCGGGCGCCACGCTGTCGGGTCCGTCAGAGGACGTCGCGGAGGAAGCGTCCGGTGTGGCTGGATTCGAGCGAGGCGATGTGCTCGGGCGGGCCTTCGCCGACGATCATCCCACCGCCGTTGCCGCCGTTGGGGCCGAGGTCGATCACCCAGTCGGCGGTCTTGATCACGTCGAGGCTGTGCTCGATCACCAGCACGGTGTTGCCCTGGTCGACCAGGCGCTGCAGCACGGTCAGCAGCCGCTTGACGTCGTCGAAGTGCAGCCCGGTGGTCGGCTCGTCGAGCAGGTAGATCGTGTGTCCGGTGGACCGCTTGGCCAGCTCGGCCGAGAGCTTCACCCGCTGCGCCTCGCCGCCCGACAGCGTCGGCGCCGACTGCCCCAGACGCACATAGCCCAACCCGACGTCGACCAGGGTCTGCATGTACCGGGCGATGCCCGGCTGGTTCGCGAAGAAGTCGACCGCTTCCGCCACCGGCATGTCGAGCACCTCGGCGATGTTCTTGCCCTTGAACTCGATGTCGAGCGTGTCTCGGTTGTATCGGGCGCCGTGACACACCTCGCACGGCACGTACACGTCAGGCAGGAAGTGCATCTCGATCTTGAGGGTGCCGTCGCCGGAACATGCCTCGCAGCGTCCACCCTTGACGTTGAACGAGAAACGCCCCGGCATGTACCCCCGCACCTTGGCCTCGTTCGTGGAGGCGAACAGCTTGCGAACGTTGTCGAACACACCCGTGTACGTCGCCGGATTCGACCGCGGCGTTCGTCCGATCGGCGACTGGTCCATGTCGATGACCTTGTCGAGGAACTCGATGCCGTCGATGCGCTTGTGCTTACCGGCGGACATCTTCGACTTGTAGATCCGCTGCATCAGGACCGGCAGCAGGATGTCGCGCACGAGCGTCGACTTTCCGGAACCCGACACGCCGGTGACCGCCACGAAGTTGCCCAGCGGGATGTCGACGTCGATGTTCTGCAGGTTGTGTTCGCGCGCCCCTTGGATCCGCAAGAACTCGAGCCCCTGCGGACGTCGCTGCTCGGGTACCGGGATCGTCTTGCGGCCCGACAGGTACTGCCCGGTGACCGACTCCGTGACCTTCAAGATCCCGGGCACCTTGCCCGAATACACGACTTCGCCCCCGTGCTCGCCGGCGCCGGGGCCGATGTCGACGATCCAGTCGCTCTCGCGGATCGTCTCCTCGTCGTGCTCGACGACGATCACCGTGTTGCCGAGATCACGGAGACGCGTGAGCGTGTCGATCAGCCGGCGGTTGTCGCGTTGGTGCAACCCGATCGACGGTTCGTCGAGCACGTACAACGTGCCGACGAGTCCGGATCCGATCTGTGATGCGAGCCGGATGCGCTGAGCCTCGCCTCCGGCAAGCGTGCCCGCGGAGCGCGACATCGTCAGGTAGTCGAGGCCGACGTCGAGCAGGAAACCGAGGCGAGCGTTGATCTCCTTGGTGACCCGCTCGGCGATCATGCGGTCGCGCTCGGACAGCTCGAGCGCGGCGAGAAACTTTGCCGATTCGCCGATCGACATGTCGGCCACTTCGGAGATGTTCTTGTCCTCGATCGTGACCGCCAACGTCGACGGCTTGAGTCGAGCGCCGTCGCAGGTCGAGCAGGCGACGAGTCGCATGTAGCCCTCGTACTGGTCGCGGGCCCAGTCGCTGTCGCTGCCCTCGTGACGTCGCTTGATCCACGGGATCACGCCTTCGTACTCGGTGGAGTACGACCGAGACCGCCCGTAGCGGTTCTTGTACTTGACGGTCATCTTCCCCTTGACGCCGTGGAGGATCACCTTCTGCTGTTTGGCGGTCAACTCCTCCCATGGGGCACCCATGTCGATGCCTTGGGCCTCTGCCACCGATTCGAGCATGCGGGTGAAGTACTGCGTGTTCGCTGATCGCCATGGAGCGATCGCGCCGTCGAGCAGCGACATCTCCGGGTCGGGGATGATCAGTTCGGGATCGACTTCGAACGTGGTGCCGAGGCCGTCGCAGGCTGCGCACGCCCCGTACGGCGAGTTGAACGAGAAGTTGCGAGGCGCCGGTTCCTCGTAGCTTGTTCCGCAGACCGGGCACGCGAGGTGCTGGCTGAAGGTCAGGGTTTCGGGCTGGCCCTCCCCTTCCCTGGGCACGACCTCGATCTCGGCGACGCCGTCGGCGAGACCGAGCGCCTGCTCCAACGAGTCGGTCAGACGGCGCTCGATGCCCTCCTTGAGCACCAGCCGGTCGACCACGATCTCGATCTTGTGGTTCTCGTACTTGGCGAGACGTTCGTCGCGTTTGAGGAACTCGTCGATGTCGACGGTCTCACCGTCGATGCGCGCCCGCACGTAGCCCTGGCCGGACAGATCCTCCAGCAGCGTGTCGTACTCGCCCTTGCGACCGCGCACGACGGGCGCCAGCACCTGGAAGCGGATGCCGTCGTCCATGTCGAGGATGCGGTCGACGATCTGCTGTGGCGTCTGGCGTTGCAGCTTGGTGCCGTCGTTGGGACAGTGCTGTACGCCGATGCGGGCGTAGAGCAGCCGGAGGTAGTCGTAGACCTCGGTGATCGTGCCGACCGTGGACCGCGGGTTGCGGCTACCCGACTTCTGGTCGATCGAGATCGCCGGCGACAGACCCTCGATGATGTCGACGTCGGGCTTGTCCATCTGCCCGAGGAACTGCCGCGGCATACGAACTCAGCGACTCGACGTAGCGACGCTGCCCCTCGGCGTAGATCGTGTCGAACGCCAGGCTCGACTTGCCGGAACCGGACAGCCCGGTGAACACGATGAGCTTGTCGCGAGGCAGTTCGACGTTGACGTTCTTGAGGTTGTGCTCGCGGGCCCCGCGAACCACGATCTGCGGCTCGTGGACCGTCGCCTTGGCACTTCGCTTGCGGGGGGTCTTGGTGGGCGTCGCCCCGGAGCGGGACCCGGTGACGGAGGTGGTGGCAGCCATCAACGCCCGATCCTATCGCCGAACATGTGTTCCACAGGACCGTGCTCAGCGCTGTCGCCGAACCCGTTCGCCCCGGCGCAGCGACGGGCGGCGACGGGCATGTGGGAACTCGGCGGAGAACCGAGCTTCGGCCACGTCGGTGCCCACGAGGACGAGTTCACCGCTCGACGGGAGCGGAGCATCCGGATCGGGATTGCCCTCGAGCACCCCGTTTCGTTCGACCGCGACCACGTTGCACGACGTCCGCCGGTGCACGTGAGCGGCAGCCAACGTGGTCCCCGCGAGCTCCTTGGGAATCGGCGTACGGAACACGTTGAGCCCCTGCGCAACCAGGACGGTCTCGTCTCCGCGTAGATGGTTCCAGATCGCGGCAGAGCCCGTGCCTGCATACGACAGCACGGCGTCGGCTCCGGCCCGGTAGAGCGTCGAGACGTTCCGATCGAGCTTCGAACGCGACACGATCCGGGCGTCTGGTCGCAACCCCCTGCAGTATCGGGTGAGATACACGTTGACGTTGTCGTCATGGGTCGTGATCAGAATCGCTCCCGCTTCGTCGATTCCGGCGGCCTCCAGCACCGAGCGATCAGCCGCGTCACCGATCACGTAGGTCGCGCCATCACGCTGACGCTCGAGGAGCTGCTCGACGATCACGAACTCGATGCCTTGGGCCGCGAACGCAGCACCGACGGCACGGCCCACCCGACCACCACCGATGATCACCGCGCGGTTCGGTGCGGTCGAGTTCGCCGAGTAGCAGGCGTCGTAGGCCGCGAGCTGATCCGCGGTACCGGCCAGAATCAACATGGACGAGTCCGTGAGGACGGTGTCGGCCGTTGCGATCGAGAAGTCGCCACGGCGCCACACTCCGATGATGCTCACGCCGAGCCGCTTGCGTAGCTGCACTTCGGCCAGCGTCTTGCCCAGCAGATCGGTGCCCATCGGGCTCGCCTCGGCGATCTGCAGACCTGCGAACTCGCCGATCACATGGCTGTTGCCCGACAGCCCGAACGTGCGAGCAGCCATCGCCGAGCCGAGGATCTCTCCGAGCTGGACGACGTGGTCGGCGCCCGCGATCTCGAGGATGTCGACCGACGCCGGCGAGTTGGCACTGGCGACGATCTCGACGTCCGGGGCGATCTCTCGGACCGTGAACGCGATGTTGGTGTTGATCTCGTCGGACTGGGTTGCGATCACGAGCGCTGCTTGCTCGACGCGGGCGTTGCGGTAGGTGGCGGGATCATCGAGCGCACCGACCATCACGTTGCGGCCTTCGTCGTGGATCAGGCCCGCCTCCGCGACGTCGTCGACGATCAGCACGTAGGGCACCTCGGCCTGGTCGGCCCGCTCGATGATCGCTGCCTCGACCGGCCCCAGCTGGGTGAGCAGCAGATGCCCGGACATCGACGCCGGCAACACCCGAGGCGCACGGCGCCGCTCGCGTTCGGTCATCCAGGGCATGAACACGAACTGGATGAACACGAACGGGAGCATCACGAGGAGGAACGTCGAACCCGCGAGCAGCACGACGACGGAGAAGATGCGGCCGGCATCCGACTCGAACGTGATGTCACCGAACCCCAACGTGGTCATGGTGGTGAGGGTCCAGTAGACGCTCGTCGGCCACGAGTACTCCCGGTCCTCGTACTCCATCAGCGTGTGGAAGACCGTGCTGAAGACTGCCACCATCACCACGAACACCACGGCCAACACCATGAACGTCTTCTGACGGCGACGCCGCTCGGCCTGCTCGGCGGCGCGTTGCGCCCGCTCGTAGTGCTGCAACGAGCGTCCGCGTTCACCGGGCTCACCGACCCTGACCCGCTGGGTGACCTGGGCGATCGTCGCCCCGAGCGATTTCAGCACGTCCAGCTCACCGCCTCGATGATGTCACAGCCGAGATGGACGCAGCGTCCCCCACCGGCATCGTCGGCTCTGGCACAGTCGTGCCGTGCCAGCCGACGAGCGGACGATCTTCCCGACGGCGATCACCGTCGCGCGTGCGCTCGTGGCCGCCCGCTGGTTGGTCCTGCTCTGGATGGTCGGCGTGGTCGTCGTGTCGTCCGAACGCGACGCGATCGAGCATCCGCTCATGACGTGGATGTGCGTCGTGGCCGTGGCGGTGGTCGCTGCGTGGACGACCTGGGCGGTGCGCACCGACCCGGCCCGCCTCTTCGGTACCAGGTTTCTCGCCGTGGAGGCCACCCTCGCAATCGGCCTCAGCGTGGTCGACGGGTGGGTCTTCGAGCCCGGCCACGTCTTCGAGGTCTCCCAGAGCCTGGCAACGCAGTACCCGTTGATCGCAGTGGTCTCGATCGGCCTCGCCCGCGGACCGGTCGTGGCCGGCGCCTTCGGCCTCCTGATCGGACCGGCCGAGTGGGCAGGGGCCGTCCTGAACGAGTTCGACGACTGGAGCGCCCGGCACGCCGTGTCGTTGATCGCCACGTCGCTGTTCTACGCCGCAGCCGGCGCCCTCTTCGGCTGGCAGGCGCAACTGCTCCGGCGCGCCGAGGCCGACATCGCCGATCGGCGGGCACGCGACGACATCGCACGCGTGCTGCACGACACGGTGCTGCAGACACTCGCGCTCGTCGAGCGACGCACCGCGGGCACCGACCCGGATCTCGCGCGAACGGCGCGCGAGGCCGACCGAGAGTTGCGCCGTTTCCTCTTCGGAAGTACGACACGCATCGATGACACGCTGGAGCGGCGTGTGCGGGCAGCGGTCGAACGGGCCGCACGCCATCACGATGCTGCTGCAAGCGTGCCGATCAGCGTCAGCGTGATCGACACTGCTCCCCCACCCCCCGATGACGTCGCGGACGCCGTGGCGTCCACGATCGGGGAGGCCGTCGCGAACGCACTCGAACATGCCGCAGCGACCCGAATCGTTGTCTTCGTCGAGACCGATGACGACGGCGACGTGTTCGCGTCCGTGCGCGACGACGGGTCCGGCTTCGACACCAGCGGACAACGCATCGGGCACGGCGTCGATCAGTCGATCATGGCCCGGATGCACGACATCGGTGGTCGAGCCGAAGTGGTCAGCCGCGCCGGGAACAGGGACCGAGGTGCGCGTGTGGTCGACATGAGCAGCGGCCAGAGTTCCGGCACGGAGTCGACCGGCCCGATCCGAGTGGTGTTGGCCGACGATCACGAACTGATGCGGTCGGGCCTGCGGGGTGAACTGGGCGATCGCTTCGAGGTGGTGGGTGAAGCCGACGACGCCGAGGGCGCGATCGACGTGATCACCGCCCGGCGACCCGATCTGGTGATCTCCGATCTCCACATGCCACGTGGCGGCGGCTTGGCGGTCGTCCAAGCGTGCGCCACGTTCTGCCCGATCGTCATCCTCACCGTCAGCGGAGCCGAGAGCGATCTCCTCGACGCGGTCGCCGCGGGTGCCGCCGGCTACCTCGTCAAGAGCGCCCCGATCGACGAGATCCGATCCGCCCTCCTGGCCGCTGCGGCGGGCGAGCCGGTCTTCTCGCCATCGCTCGCCGCCCTCGTGCTCGGTGAGTTCCGCCGACTCGCCAAGGCCGCCGACACCAACCCGCTCTCCGAGCGCGAACGCCAGGTCCTGCAGCTGGTCGCCCGCGGGCACACCTACAAAGAGATCGGTGGCGAGCTCGACATCTCGCCGAAGACCGCCGAGAACCACGTCCGCAACATTCTCGGCAAGCTCCATCTGTCGCGCCGCAGCGACCTGGTCCGCTACGCCGTCGAACACGGCCTGGACTGAGTTCGCCAGTCGAAGCCGCTCGTCGTGCAGTTCTCTGCAGATCTGGTCTCGACTGTCGCGACCAGATCCGCAGGAAGTCGCGTGACGAGTGTCGTGCCCGAGGAGAGCTCCCCCAGGGACCACTGGGGGATTCGCCCGATGGCGCCGTCGGTCGCCGACGTTCACGATCGGAGGCATGGACACTTCCTCCTTCCCACCCCCCGATTCACCGTGGCCGGCCCCGGCGGGATCGACGCCAGTCGAAGCCGACCGCCGTCCCCCGCGCCTCTCGGCCGCGGGATGGCTGGCGGCGACCGGCGCGTCGCTGCTGCTGGTCGCCTCGATCATCGTCGTCGCCGGCAACTGGGAATCGATCGACCCCGTGGTTCGCTTCTCCGGACTGGTGGCTGCGCTGCTGGCGGTGTACTTCGCTGCGGAAGCCGGGCGGCGGCGGTTCCCGACGACATCCACCTCGCTGGCCACACTCGCGGCGTGCCTCACCGCCCCGGTCGGAATCGCGGCCGCCGCGACCGTCGGTCAGCCATGGTCGGTGTGCACGTTGATCGGTGGTGTCGCCGCCCTCGTGGCCAGCGAAGTGCAGTCGCGCCGTTGGAACGTCGCGCCCCTGCAAGCGGCCACCGTGGTCGCCTTCGGGTTGGCGGCGGTTGGGCTGTCGGCGTTGACCGCCATCCCCGTATCGGTGATCGGTGCCGCCGGCGCAGTGGCCGGCCTGCTCCTCGGTTCGACACGCCGCACCCTCACCCTCGCGGTTGCGGTCGGAGCCGCACCGTTGCTCGTGGCGCTGGCAGGCTCCGGCATCGGTGCCGGCACGTTGGCCCGCATCGGCGCGACGGGCGACGTGCTCGTGTGGTCGGCTCCCCTGTCGTGCGCGATCGCCGCCGCCGTGATCGGCGTGCTCGCGCAGCGCGCTCGGAACACGCCACTCGGCGTCGCCAGTATGGCCGTACTCGCCTCGGGACTCTTGACCGCGTTGGTCGGTGGCGACGTCGACGGGTTCGTCTGGTTCTGTCTGCCGGCAATCGTCCTGCTCGCCACGGAAGCCGTCGCGGCAACTCGGTTCGACTCGATGTGGCGCCGGCTCGCTCGCACGGTCACGGTGCCGCTCGGCGTCGGGCTCGCCACCGCATCACTGGTCTCGCCGTTCGTGTCCCTGGTCGCCCGCTGGGACCTTCCGGCACATGTCGTCGCAGAGGACCAGTGGTACGTCCCACTCGCGCTCTGGAGCGCGGCGCTGATCGCCGCATCCGCCGGAAGTGCCCGACGTGTCGGTGGCAGCTGGGTGTCGACGGCGCCACTCGCCGCGACCGCCGCCTCGCTGTCGACGCTGGCGATGGCCGGAGCACCGATCTGGAGTCTGCCCCTCGCTGCGCTGGTCGGGTGGATCGTGATCAGCGCGGTCACGCCCTGGTCGTCATGGGATGCCACGACGGCAGCCCTGGCCAGCTGGACCCTGCTGGCCTCGTTCGTGGACGACGGCCTCCCGATGTTCTGGTTCGCGGCCCTCGTGGTCGCGGGAGCCATCACGGTCGTGAGCTGCTCGATCGTCGACCGCCGGGACGCAGGTTTCCGCTCGATGGTCGCCGCGGCGCTCGCTGGGCTCGCGACGAGCGCGGCAATCGACGCATCGATCTCCGGATCGACGCCCTTCCAGCTCGGCACGCTCGTCTTCGTCGGCCTGATCGGCCTCGGGGCGACCATCCGGCCGGAACGCTCGACATGGCCGCTCGGCGTCGCCGGATACTTCACGCTGGTCACGGTCAACGACGATCCGACCGGTGCCATCAGCTGGCTCGCCGTCGCCACGACCGCAGCGCTGGCCGGGGCCGTGGCCGGCTCGTCTCGCTCGCTGACCGGATTCCGGGCCCACCTTGCAGCGGGCATCGCGACGATTGCCGGCGGTCTGGCGTTGGTCGCGGCCGGCGTCGATGCCGGGACCAGCACGATCGCTGCCACCCTCGTCGGGGTCGGCCTCAGCGGACTGGCCACCCTCGACCGGCGCTTGGCCGTCGGCCAGACCGCCGGCGTGACCGCGGCAACGCTCGCCGTCGGCGCGAGCGCTGCCGCGAGTCCGGTCTTCACGTCGATCGCTCTGATCGTGCTCGGCGCGCAGATCACTGCTGTCGGGCTGACCACCGGTCGGCGGTGGCTGCGTCCGACAGGATCCGGGGTGACCATCGTCGCGACAGCAAGCCTGTGGTGGACGAGCGGCACCAACCAATGGATGATCGATGCCATCGCCCCCTACGGCGCCGACGGCGGCGACGTCGCCCTTGCCGCATCGAGCGCAGCGCTGATCCTCGGAGGGTGGCTGCTGCGCAGGACACTCGCAGTGTCGAGCTGGTTCGCCTACTCGCCCGGGCTGGGCATGGCCGGCACCTGGCTGATCGCCACGCAGCTCGAAGCCGGGACCGACTGGGCGACGTTCGGTGCGCTCGCCGTGGGCACGATCGCCCTGGCGATCGGCGGCGTCCGACGACTGGGTGCTCCGCTCGTGCTCGGCACACTCATGGTGGGAACCACGGTGGTCGTGTCGGCGGGCGCTCGCCTGGCGGCGACGCCGATCTGGGTGTGGATCGCGGTCGGCGGCATCGGGCTGCTCGTGATCGCCGCGCTCATCGAACGCTCGGAACGCCCGCTTCTGCCGGTCGGTCGGCGCTGCAGCGACCGGCAGTCGTTGCTCGAGCAGTTCTGCGAGGAGTTCCGGTGAGCGCGGGGTTGTCGCTGCGACTCAGAGCGTGAGGATCAAGACGCCGATCACGGCGAGGATGCCGATCAGGCCGATCGCCACCATCTTGCCCGGCGAGCCGAAGTCGACCGCCTTGTGGGTCTCGTGCTCCCACTGCTGGTTTGCCGGCGTGCCGACCTTCGGGAGGTGCCGGGGCTTCTCGTGGCCCTTGCGCGGCTTGCTGCTGCTACTTCCCACGAGCGTGACACTACTGGGCGTCGCGGAGTTCACGACGGAGGTCGTTGATCTCGTCGCGCAGCTTGGCTGCGTACTCGAACTTCAACTCGGCGGACGCCTCGTGCATCTCCTCCTCCAGGGTCTGGATGAGACGTGCGAGCTCCTGCTGGGGCAGCGACTTGAGATCACGCTGCACCTTGTCGCGCTCGCGCTGGCGGCGGCGGTCCTTGCCCGGCACCGGCGCGGTGTCGTCGGGCCGGAGCAGCGACAAGATGTCGCCCACTGCCTTGCGGATCGTCTGCGGGTTGATGCCGTGTTCTTCGTTGTACGCGATCTGCACCTTTCGGCGTCGCTGCGTCTCGTCGATCGCTGCCTGCATCGAGCGGGTGATCGTGTCGGCGTACATCACCACCTGACCGTCGACGTTGCGGGCGGCGCGACCCATCGTCTGGATCAGCGACGTCTCCGATCGGAGGAAGCCCTCCTTGTCGGCGTCGAGGATGCACACGAGCGACACCTCGGGAAGGTCGAGGCCCTCACGCAGCAGGTTGATGCCGACCAGCACGTCGAAATCGCCGAGGCGCAGCCCGCGCAGGATCTCGATGCGTTGGATCGTGTCGATGTTCGAGTGCAGGTACCGCACCCGCAGGCCCTGTTCGAGGAGGTAGTCCGTGAGGTCCTCGGCCATCTTCTTGGTCAACGTGGTCACGAGCACGCGGTCGCCCCGGGTAACGCGGTCGTTGACCATCTCCATCAGGTCGTCGATCTGGCCCTTCGTGGGCTTGATGATCGCCTCGGGATCGACCAGACCGGTGGGTCGCACGATCTGCTCGACGATGTTGGTCGACACCCGCAGCTCGTAATCGCTCGGTGTGGCCGACAGGAACACGCACTGATTGACGCGTTCGAGCACCTCTTCGAACGTGAGGGGGCGGTTGTCACGCGCCGACGGCAGGCGGAACCCGTGCTCGACGAGCATGTCCTTGCGGCTGCGGTCGCCGGCGAACTGACCATGTAGCTGCGGTACCGCGACGTGGCTCTCGTCGATCACGAGCAGGTAATCGTCGGGGAAGTAGTCGAGCAGGGTGAACGGCGGTTCGCCGGGCACGCGGCCGTCCATGTGCATGGAGTAGTTCTCGATGCCGTTGCAGTAGCCGACCTCGCTCATCATCTCGAGGTCGTACTGGGTGCGCATCCGCAGGCGCTGTGCTTCGAGCAGCTTGTCGTTCTCCTCGAACCACTTCAGCCGTTCCTGGAGCTCGACCTCGATACCGGCCATCGCCGTGCGGAGCCGCTCGGGACCGGTGACGTAGTGCGTCGCCGGGAACACGTGCGCTCGTGACAGCTCGCTGAGCTGCTCGCCGGTGAGCGGGTCGATCGTGGTGATCCGGTCGACGGTGTCGCCGAACATCTCGATGCGCAGCACCGACTCCTCGTAGGCGGGATGGACCTCGATCGTGTCGCCGCGCACACGGAAGTTGCCTCGCCCGAGCGTCATGTCGTTGCGGTCGTATTGCATGTCGACGAGACGCCTCAGGATGTTGCGCATGTCGTAGTCGACCCCGACGCTGAGATCGAGCAGGTTGCCCCGGTACTCGTCGGGGTTGCCCATCCCGTAGATGCACGACACCGAGGCGACCACGATCACGTCGCGCCGAGTGAGCAGTGCGGCGGTCGCCGAGTGCCGGAGCCGGTCGATCTCGTCGTTGATCGAGCTGTCCTTCTCGATGTAGGTGTCGCTGCTCGGGATGTACGCCTCCGGCTGGTAGTAGTCGTAGTAGCTGACGAAGTACTCGACCCGGTTGTCGGGGAAGAACTCGCGCATCTCCTGCGCGAGCTGGGCGGCGAGCGACTTGTTCGGTGCGAGGATCAGCGTCGGACGCTGCGTCTGCTCGATCGTCCAGGCGATCGTGGCCGACTTGCCGGAGCCCGTGATGCCGAGCAGCGTCTGGAACCGCTCGCCCTCGTCGATCCCCTTGCTCAGCGCCGCGACCGCCTGCGGTTGGTCGCCGGCGGGCTCGAAGTCGGACACCACCCGGAACCGGGCGTCGTCGAGCGCTGCGTAATTGCTTGCGGGCGCTGCGTGCAGCAGCTCCTCCTCCGGCGCCAGAACCTCGGTGATCTCCGCGTCGGTTGCCGCAGGATCAGACGTCGGCGTGTCAGGCGTTGTGGTGCCAGCCATCGCATCACCCTACCGCGGGAACAGGTGTTCGTCGTGCTCCCCATCGGGCCTCCGATGAGCCACACCACCGCATACGTCGAGTTCGCTCATCGCACCAGCGTGCGACCACCCTTCGATGAGCCAAACGACCGTAGACGGACCGTTCGCTCATCGCAGGACGGGTCGGTGGTGGTGCGCCGGGTCCTACAGTGAGACGGTGGATGCGGACGCGCTGATCGCCGACCTGGATGCGGACCAGCGCGCCGCCGTCACCACCGAATCACGCCTGGTCGCGGTGATCGCCGGAGCGGGTTCGGGCAAGACGCGCGTCCTCACCCGTCGTATCGCCCACCGGATCGCGACCGAAACCGCCGACCCGCGCCACACGCTGGCACTCACCTTCACGCGGGAAGCGGCGGGCGAGATGCGCAAACGGCTGCTCCGCCTCGGATTCCGCGAGCACGTCGAGGCCGGCACGTTCCACTCGGTGATGCTCGGCGTGCTCAAGCAGCGCTGGACCGACACCGAACGCCGCCCCCTCACGGTGGTCAACGACCGTCGCCGTCTGGTCGGCGACACGATCGATGCAGGCGACCGTCGCAGCCTGTCGGCCTACGTCGCCGAGATCGACTGGGCGTCCGCTCGGGGCGTCGAGCCGGGAAGCTACGCGGCCGCTGCGCGCCGCGAGCTCCGGCATCCAGCCCCAGGCATCGACCGTTGCGCTGCCGTGTACTCCGACTACGCAACGCTGAAGCGCCGCCGCGGCGTCATCGATTTCGACGATGTACTGGCGCACACGATTCGCGACCTTCGCCGCGACGATGACTTCGCGGATGCCGTACGTTGGCGCTTTCGCCACCTGCTGGTCGACGAGGCACAAGACCTCAATCCGCTCCAGCACGCGCTCGTCGACCTGCTCCGATCCGGCCGCGACGACCTCTTCCTCGTGGGTGACCCGTCGCAGGCGATCTACGGTTTCAACGGCGCCGATCCGAGCCTGCTCGTCGACGTCGAGACCCGGTTCCCGGGCATCGAGGTGGTCCGACTGCCGGTCAACCATCGATGTACGCCGCAGATCGTCGCGGCCGGCGTCCACGTGCTCACCACCACCGGTCAACCGAGTCCGCTCGTGTCGAATCGAGCCGATGGCCCCACGGCCGAGCACCTCGTTGCCGAGGACGACGCCGACGAGGCCCGACGCGTTGCCCAGTTCCTCAGAGGTTGCGACCCCAACCTCGTGCGCACCGGCGAGGTCGCGGTGCTGGCACGGACCAATGCCCAGCTCGGACCGATCGCCGACGCGCTCGAGCGCTCGGGGCTCCCGGTGCGACGGCACGCCACCGCGAGCGGGTCGCCGTTGCAGGCCGCAGTTCGACAGGCCGCGGCGCTCGGTTCGGCGTCGCGGCTGCGCGGTTGGGCCCACGACATCCTCGACGCGCCGCCGACTCCGCAGTCACTCCGGCACCTCACCCCCGAGCCGCGACGGGGTCGCCCGCAAACCGACCCTCGGCGCAGCGACGGAGCGACGACCGAGGCAGACGACGATCCGGAGCGTCGCGTGGCGGCCGCGGTGCTCGATTTCCTCCGCGAACAACCGCTCGCCGACGGCGCCACGTTTCGTGCGTGGGTCGCCACCACCAACCCGTTCGACGACGCATCAACCGACGGGGTCGACCTGCTCACGTTCCACGCTGCGAAGGGCCGTGAATGGCACACCGTCGTGGTCACCGGAGTCGAGAGCAGCCTGGTGCCCCACAAGTCGGCCAGCACTGTCGCAGGCAAGGCAGAGGAAGGACGATTGCTCTACGTCGCCTTCACCCGCGCGACCGATCGCCTGTTGATCACCCATGCCGCTCGACGCGGCGGCTACGCGCGCACGATCAGTCCGTTCCTCGCCGATCTCGACCTCAGCGAACCGCCGCCCGCTCCCCCACCACGCCGCGTGCGAGCCAGAGTCGACCCGCTGATCGGCGCGCTGCGCGAATGGCGCGACGAGTCGGCGCGACGAGCCGACATCCTGCCGACTCAGCTGTGCAGCGACCGCGATCTGACGGCGATCGCCCGCGAGCGCCCGACCACCGTCGACGAACTGGCCGAGGTCACGTCCTTCGGCCAGATCACCGCCGAGCGCCTCGCACCTCAGATCCTGGAGGTCGTTCGTTCGGCCGACGCCGGCAACTCCGGTCAGTCGGCCAGGTCGACGATGACCGGCGCGTGATCGCTCGGCTGCTTGCCCTTTCGAGCATTGCGATCGACGACGCACCACTGGGCTCGTTTGGCGATCGACGCCGAGCACATCAGTAGGTCGATGCGCATACCACGGCCCTGATGGAAGTCTCCGCCCCGGTAGTCCCACCACGAGTAGATGCGATCGCCGTCGTGCTGCTCGCGGAAGACGTCGACGAGGCCCCACGCCTCGAGCGCCGCGAGTCGGTCACGCTCGGGCTCGCTGACATGGGTGGCCCCCACGAGCTTTGCCGGATCGTGGACGTCGCGGTCGTCCGGGGCGATGTTGTAGTCGCCACCGACGATCACGTCGCTCGCAGCATCGGCGTCAGCGTCGAGGTGAGCAATGAGCCGATCGAGCCACGACAGCTTGTAGGTGTAGTGGTCGTCATCGAGTGAGCGACCGTTCGGGACGTACACGCTGCTGACGCGAACCCCGCCGCAGGTGGCGGTGATGATCCGTGCGTCCGGATCGGGTTCGATCCCGTCGGAGAAGTTCGTCACCACGTTCTCGAGACCGACCTTGGACAGGATCGCGACCCCGTTCCACTGCCCCTGGCCGTAGTGAGCGCTCTCGTAGCCGAGCGAGCTGAACGCCAGTCCCGGGAACGCGTCGTCGGCCAGTTTGGTTTCCTGCAGGAGGAGAACGTCCGGCTGGACCTCGCTGATCCATTCCTCGACACGCTCCTGACGGGCGCGCAGGGAATTGATGTTCCAGGTGACGACCCTCATGTCACTCGTCCTGGCCGGCTGTGGCGGCCTGTGTTGCCGACGCCTTCTTCGCAGCAGTCTTCTTCGCCGGCGCCTTCTTCGCAGCGGCCTTCTTCGCCGGCGCCTTCCTGGCAGCAGTCTTCTTCGCCGGCGCCTTCTTCGCCGGCGCCTTCCTGGCAGCGGTCTTCGTCGCCGGCGCCTTCTTCGCAGCGGTCTTCTTCGCCGGCGCCTTCTTCGCAGCAGTCTTCTTCGCCGGCGCCTTCCTGGCAGCGGTCTTCCTCGCCGGCGCCTTCGTCGCTTGCGCCTTCTTGGAAGCGGCCTTCTTCGCCGGCGCCTTCTTGGTCGCGGCCTTCTTCGCCGGCGCCTCCTTGGCTTGGCCGGTCTCCGCCTCCAGCTCGGCAGCGGCTTCTGCCTCCTGCTCCGCCTTCGCCTCGGCGATCGCCGCATCCGCCATGTCGGGCACGGCGCAATCGATGCTTCGTCGGAGGGGAGCGAAACTCACCACGACGAGGGTCACCGACTCGCCGATCTTCATCACCTTGCGGGCACTCGTCGGAGCTGGACTGGCCATCAGACGCAACGGCACGTAGCCGCGCACGCCGTTCTCGCCGATCGAGATGTACGCCCCGTGTGATGAGTACGACTCGACCGTCCCGTTGACACTCGTGCCCACCGGGTGGTGCTCGACGAACTCGAGGAACGGCATCAGGTCGTTGACGGGCTCGCTCGCTTTCGGCGCCCGATCCCGGCGCCCGCGCGGGCTGGCATCACCGGACGTGCCCGCGGCTGCCGGCGCTGGAGCATCGGCCTGCTCGTCGCGGTGGCGAACGGGCGGCGGCGATTTCGGAACGGGCATCGGCTCCATCGCGGCGGCGCTCGTCTTCCGGCCACCACGGCCTTTGTCGCCGTCGCTCTTCGAGCCCCGACGCGACCCACCGCGAGACGAACCGGTCGCCTTGCGACTCACGGGGCCTCGGACGGGAACGCGGTCGACGAACACCCAGCCCACGTGCGGTACGGGCTTGCCGCCGATGAGGCGACCTTCGTCGAAGAGCCACTCGTAGTCACCGTGGAACTCCTGGAACGAGTCGTTCGACAGGATCGAGGCCTTCGACTTCTGGGCGATCGCCAGGACGAACGCATCGCCACGCCCGACGGCGCCAGCAGGTGGAGCGACGAGCTCGTTGTTCGAGATGCCCTCCTCGAACTCCTTGGCTTCGGACTTGTCGATCCGATGACCGAACGTTGCGTCGACGACCACGGTGATCGACGTGTCCGGATACTCGTCCATGAAGGCCATCACCGCCTCGTTCAACTGGGCAAGGCTGGGCAGCGAACGGCCCTCGGTGGCGATGTTGGACCCGTCGACCACGACGTGGCTGGGCCCCTTGGATGATGTCATTGCTTCTCTTTTCGAGTCGTTGAGGGCACGCGGGGCGAGATGACGCCGAGTCGAGCTCGGGTCGATCACGTCCGCTGCCGCACCGCCATCGTAGGCTCGCCGATCATGATCCGAGCAGTGCTCTGGGATTTCGGCGGCGTGATCCTGTCGAGTCCGTTCGAAGCGTTCAATCGATACGAGGCCGCGAACGGGCTCCCGATCGACTTCGTTCGCAGCGTGAACGCAACCAACCCCGACACCAACGTGTGGGCGTTGCTCGAGCGCAACGACGTCACGCCGGAGGAGTTCGACGCGCTGTTCGCCGACGAATCCGAGGCCCTCGGGCACCGCATCCCCGGCGCCGATGTGTTGGGGCTGCTGTCGGGTGAGATCCGCCCCGAGATGGTGACGGCGCTCGATCGAGTGATCCGGGCGGGCTATCGCACGGCGTGTCTCACCAACAACGTCGTCGGCGGCGAGCAGCGCATGGAGGTGGGCGACGTGATGGTGATGTTCGACCACGTCGTCGAGTCGAGCAAGGTCGGGTGCCGCAAGCCCGAGCCGCGGTTCTACGAGATCGCCTGTGAACTCGTCGGTGTCGATCCGAGCGAATGCGTGTTCCTCGACGATCTCGGCATCAACCTCAAGCCGGCGAAGGCGATGGGCATGACCACGATCAAGGTCGGCGCCGCCCAACCTGCGATCGCCGAACTCGAATCTGTCCTCGGGATCTCGCTCAGCTGACCAACGCTCAGCGGAAGGTGCGCTCCATGAGGTCGGCGAGCTCCTGGTCGTGGATCGCCTTCGAACCGGTAGCGGGGCTACCGGACTCGACTCGGGCGACGTGGCGCAGGTCGTACCCCTGCTCCTTGACCCTCCACGTGTTGGCCTCGATGAAGCGCCAGGCGCCCATGTTCTCGGGCTCCTCCTGGAGCCAACGCAACTCACGGGCGTTGGGGTACTTCTTGAGGATTCCGAGCATCTGCTCGGTCGGCAGCGGATAGAGCTGCTCGACACGCACCACGGCGACCGGCGCACCGAGACGGTCGCGCTCGTCGATCGCGTCCCAGGCCACCTTGCCCGAGCAGAACACGATGCGGGTGACCGCATCGGGATCGGTGACGCCCGGGTCGTCGAGCAACTCTTGGAACGAGCCCTGGGTGAGCGCGTCGATCGGCGAGCGCGTCTGCTTCATCCGGAGTCCCTGCTTGGGGCTGAACACGATCAGCGGCGTGCGACGCTCGCTGTGGACCTGCCGACGCAGGAGGTGGAAGTAGTTCGCGGCAGTCGTCGTGTTGACGATCTGCATGTTGTCCTCAGCGGCGAGTGTCATGAACCGCTCGATGCGCGCCGAGCTGTGCTCGGGACCCTGGCCCTCGTAGCCGTGTGGCAGCAGCAGCACGACGCCGTTGCGCTGCCCCCACTTGTCCTCGGCGGCGACGATGTACTGGTCGATGACGATCTGAGCGCCGTTGATGAAGTCGCCGAACTGCGCTTCCCACATCACCAACGCGTTCGGGTTCGCGTGGCTGTAGCCGTACTCGAAGCCGAGTGCGGCGTACTCGGACAGCAGCGAGTCGAACACCCAGAAGTGGTCGTCGGTGTCGAGGTCGTCGAGCGGGATCCACGCCTCACCGGTCTCGAAGTCGATCAGCGCGGCGTGTCGCTGGCTGAACGTGCCGCGCCGAGAGTCCTGTCCGGCCAACCTCACGGGATGCCCCTCGAGCACGAGCGAGCCCACGGCGAGCGCCTCGGCAGTCGCCCAATCGACCTCGCCGTCGGCGTAGAGCTTCGCACGTCCCTCGAACTGGCGACCGAGCTTCGGATGGATCGTGAAGCCCTCGGGATATTCGGTGAGCTTGGCGAAGATCCGATCGAGCACCGGACGCTCGACCCCGGTCGGGATGTGCGGGAGCACGCCCAACGGCCTCGGCGGCCTCGGCACGGTGATCGTCGCGGGCGCCTGGGAACGGGTCTCGTCGAGAGCGACCTGCAACTTGTCGTGGAAGTCGCTCAACGCCTCCTCGGCCTCGTCGACGGTGATGTCGCCGCGTCGCACCAATGACTCGACATACAACTTGCGCACGCTGCGACGGTCGGAGATCGCCTTGTACATCAGCGGCTGGGTGTAGCTCGGATCGTCGCCCTCGTTGTGTCCGTGGCGGCGGTAGCACACCATGTCGATCACGACGTCCTTGTTGAACCGCTGGCGATACTCCCACGCGAGGTCGGCCACTCGCACGCACGCCTCGGGGTCGTCACCGTTGACGTGGAAGATCGGCGCCTGGACGGTCTTGGCCACATCGGAGCAGTACAACGACGACCGCGCGTACTGCGGCGCCGTGGTGAACCCGATCTGGTTGTTGATGATCAAGTGGATCGTGCCGCCGATGCGGTACCCGCCGATGTCGCTCATCGCGAGCGACTCGGCGACGACACCCTGGCCGGCGAACGCGGCGTCGCCGTGGATCAGGACCGGCAGCACGCTGAAGGCGCCCGGAGGGTCGATCTGGTCCTGGAGCGCACGGACCATGCCCATCACGACCGGGCCGACGGTTTCGAGATGGCTCGGGTTGGCAGCCAGCTCGACAGCGACGTCGGCACCCGACGGGCTGACGTACTTGCCTTTGATGCCGAGGTGGTACTTGACATCGCCGGAGCCCTGCACCGACGACGGGTCGATGTGGCCCTCGAACTCGGAGAAGATCGCCTCGTAACTCTTGCCCATGATGTTCGACAACACGTTGAGACGTCCTCGGTGCGCCATGCCCAACACCGCACCGTCGAATTGGGTGTCGGCGGCATGCGAGAGCACGGCGTCGAGGATCGGAATCGCTGACTCGGCGCCCTCGATCCCGAACCTCTTCGTTCCGACGTACTTCGTTGCCAGGAACTTCTCGAAGCTCTCCGCGGCGTTCAGCCGTTCGAGGATCCGGTGCTTGCGCTCCTTGGACACCTCGGGCTGGCGCGCTTCGAACTGCTCCTGGATCCACTTCTGCTCGTCGGTGTTCTGGATGTGCATGTACTCGACGCCGATCGTGCGGCAGTACGCATCGCGCAGCACGCCGAGCAGGTCGCCGAGACGCATCTTGTCGACACCGCCGACGCCATCGGTGAGGAACTCGCGATCGAGATCCCAGATGGTGAGGCCGTACGTGGCGGGGTCGAGTTCGCTCGGGGTGAGCGGCTCCTTCCAACGCAGCGGATCGAGGTCGGCCATCAGGTGACCGCGGACGCGATACACGCGGATCAGCTTGGCGACGGCCATCTGCTTGGCCAGCATCGCCTCTTCGCGATCGATGGCGAAGGTGTCGGGGAGCCACTTGACGGACTCGTACGGCATGTCGAGTGCCTGGAACACGTCTTCGTAGAAGTCGTGTTCCCCGAGCAACAACTCGTGGACACGTTTCAGGAACAGGCCGGATTCGGCACCTTGGATGATCCGGTGGTCGTAGGTGCTGGTGATGGTCACGACCTTGCTGACGCCGAGCGAGCTGAGGTTGCGACGATCGGATCCTTCGAACTCCGCCGGATAGTCGATGCTGCCGACACCGACGATCACGGCCTGGCCGGGCATCAGGCGAGGCACCGACTGGACGGTGCCGATCCCGCCGGGGTTGGTGAGGCTGATGTTCGCACCCTGGAAGTCGTCGACGGTCAGCTTGTTGGAGTTGACCTTGCGGATGATCTCCTCGTACGCGGCGAGGAAGCCGTTGAAGTCCAACGTGTCGCATTCGCGGATCACCGGCACGAGCAAGGTGCGGCTGCCGTCTGGCTTCTCCTTGTCGACGGCGAGGCTCATGTTGACGTGCGGGTGCTCGACGAGGCGCGGCTTGCCGTCGTCGCCCAGCACGTACGTGTTCTTCATGGCCGGCACCGCGTCGGCGATCGCCCGGACGATGGCCCAACCGATCAGGTGGGTGAAGCTGATCTTGGTCTGACCGGTACGCGCCCGGAATCCGTTGATCACCTTGCGGTTGACCTCGAGCAGCTTCGCGGGAACGTTGCGGAAACTGGTCGCCGTGGGAACGGTGAGACTGGCCTCCATGTTTCGCGCGATCGCGGCGCCGGCGCCGCGGATCGGCGTGCCGGGCTCGTCGGCGGGCACGTCTCCAGCAGGTTCGGATCCGGCAGCAGGTACCGGTGCAGCGGCGGGTGCCGCAGGTGCCGCGCGAGAAACGGGAGCGGGGCTGGGCGCTGCGTCACCGTTGGGGTGAACGGTGTCGGACGTCGCTCGATGAGCCTCGGCAACCGCCTGCACGGCGGGTGAGGTCGCAGCAGCTGCGGCGACACTCGGCGCCTGCGAGTGGTAGTCGGCGAAGAACTCCTGCCAGGACTGGCTCACCGATGCCGGGTCGGCCACGAACTGCTCGTACATCTCCTCGACGAGCCAGGAATTCGCCCCGAACCCCGACCCCTGACCATCTGGTGCTGCCACGGGCGACATGGTACCGGTCGGGTGGTCGCCAGGACCGGCCGGTGCGCCGTTGGTTCGGAACCCCGGCTCGGCGGCGCCGTCGTCAGCTCCGGCCTCGACGCGTTCTGCTCGGAGCTGCGCCGGATGCAGCGACCACGGTTCCGAGGCCTCACCAATTCTTGACCAACCCTTGACCTCCATCCGTTGACCACGCAGGGTGTTGCCGGGCTACGTTCGGTGACCAGTCGTTGCATCGGGGTCCGACCCCTGCTGCAACGACACACAGCTCGGCGAACGAAGGGGAACCCCATGGAGATGTCACGACTGAGTACCGGCGAAATGCTGTCGGGCAAGGACATCGATGCGAACGCCAATCGAGAGCGCACACGCCAGAAGCGGCTCAAGAAGTGGCTGGTGATCCTGGGAGTGGTGTTCGCCTACCTCCTGTGGCGGCTGGTGAACGACAACCCGATCCGCCTCGGGATCCCCGGCTGGTTGATGGGCAACCCCGAGATCGTCATCGCGCTCGGGTTGATCCTGATCCTCGGCACGGTGATCTTCATCCCGTTCCTCACGGCGGGGCGGTCGCCGCACACCCTGTTGCGGGCCTCCGATTCGAACATCCGTCTCGACGACGTCGTCGGCGCCGACCAGACCAAGCGCGAGGCGATCGACAGCATGAACCTGTTCCTCGCATCGGAGACGTTCCAGCGCGAGATGGGCGGCAACGCCCGGCGCGGCGTGCTGTTCGAGGGTCCTCCCGGAACCGGCAAGACGTACCTCGCCAAGGCGATGGCGGCCGAAGCGGGGGTCCCCTTCCTGTTCGTGTCGGCCAGCGAGTTCCAGTCGATGTACTACGGCCAGACCAACAAGAAGATCCGGTCGTTCTTCAAGGCGCTGCGCAAGGCAGCGCGCGACGAGGGCGGCGCGATCGGCTACATCGAGGAGTTCGACGCGATCGGCGGCGCCCGCAGCGGCATGAACACCGGATCGCAGCGTGAGGGCATCGTCGGCGTCGTCAACGAGTTGCTCGTGCAGATGCAGAGCTTCGACCTGCCCACCGGCCGCCAGAAGTTCAAGGCCAACTTCATCGACTGGTTCAACGGGTTCCTGCCCGCCGACCGGCGCCGTCCGCGCCCGAAGCGCACCGAGGCGAACATCCTCATCGTCGCTGCCACGAACCGCGCCGCCGATCTCGACCCGGCGCTGCTGCGACCCGGCCGGTTCGACCGCGTGATCGGGTTCAACCTGCCCCACGCGCGCCGATCGCCTCGAGATCGCGCAGTACTACCTCGACCGCAAGAACCACGAGGAGGCGGTCACGGCGTCGCTGATCGCCGACCTGACGGCTGGCTACACGCCGGTCAAGATCGAGAAGCTCCTCGACGAGGCCCTGATCATCGCGCTGCGTTACAGCCGCACGTCGATGAACGTCACCGACGTGCTGCAGGCACAGCTCGTGACCGAGGTCGGCGTCGCTCACGAGATGGGGTACCACCCGGACGAACGTCGCCGCATCGCCATCCACGAAGCCGGCCACACGCTCACCGCCATCCTGACTCGTCGCGATGTGAAGATGGCATCGATTCTCCGTCGCTCGGCGGCGCTGGGCTTGGTCGCCCACGGCGACGTCGAGGAGCGGTTCCTCAAGACACCGAGTGACGCGCGTGACCTGATCTGCGTCGCGCTCGCCGGTCGGGCTGCAGAACTCCAGGAGTATGGCGAGGCCTCGAGTGGGATCTCGTCGGACCTCGCGGTCGCCACCAACCTCGCGTCACAACTGGTCGGGCAACTCGGCAATGGTCACGGCCTGCTCAGTCTCGACGCAGCCGGCGTCCCGACGGCCGGCAACCTTGTCGCCAAGGTCTTCTCCGATGAACCGAGCCGCGAGGCCGCAGAGGCGTTGATGGTCGAGGGCGCCGACCGCGCCGCGTCGATGACGTCGAAGTACCGCGAGGCACTCCTGCGTATCGCCGATGGTCTCTGCGAGAGCGACGAACTGGAGGGCGAGCAGATCAAGGCGATCGTCGCCGAGTACGCCGACGTCACCGAACGCCGTGGTCCCGTCCGCATCGCGCCCCTCACCACACGCTGAGGGATGACGTCTCGGGTCAGACCGCAGACGTCACACCAGCGGGAAGTCAGATGCGCTCGAGTGCCTCACCGTCGAACAGCGGTGTGATGCGCTCGGCGACCACGTCCTTGCGCATCGCGTCGAGCGTGGGAGCGTCGAGCGAACCGCTCGCGGCGTCGACGATCGCCGGAAGCAGCCGGGCGTCGCTCGTGGTGTTGAGGAACATCTGCGGGTGTGCGAGCACGAAACGAACTGCGCGGTCGATCGCGGCGGGATCGGTGAGCGGGTCGTACCAGCTGAAGCGCGGTCCGTTCTCGTCCGCCCAGCGCCCCCGCGCGATCGACTTGATGGTCTGCACCGCGATCTGACGGTCGGCGCACACGGCGAGCAGGTCCTCGACGTCGCTCCGGTAGCCGGTGTTGTCGAGCAGGATGAAGTTGATCGGCAACAGCACCGATGCGAAATCGAAGCGCTCGAGGCTTCGCAGGTGCATCCCAGCGATCCGGATCCCGTGTCCGGTCACCCCGATGTTGCCGACCAGCCCTTCGTCGCGGGCAACGGCGAGCGCCTCGACCGCTCCTCCCGACGCGAACGCAGCGTCCCACTCGTCGGGTTCGACGAGGTTGTGGAGCTGGATCAGGTCGACGTGGTCGACGGCCATCCGCTCCAGCGATCGTTCGAGCTCGGCCCGGGCTGCGGCGCCGCTGCGCTCGCCGGTCTTCGTTGCGAGGAACACCTCCCGTCGGTGGCCGGCCAGCCACGGCTGCAGTCGATCCTCCGACGCGCCGTACGACGCTGCGGTGTCGATGTGGTTGATGCCCCACTCGCCGACCAGCGCCAGCGTCGCGTCGGCACGCTGCTGGCTCATGCCCCCGAGGGCCGCCGCCCCGAAGATCACCCTTGTCGACTGATGACCCGTCGGCCCGAACGGTGCGGTGGGGAGCATGCCGACGACGGTACCTGGGTCCGGTTCTGAGATGATCACCGTGTGGACGACACGATCGAGGAGTTCCAACGCGACGGCGCAACCGTGCTGCGCGGGATCGTGGACACGCCATGGCTCGAGCTGCTCGCCGAGGGCGTCGAGTACAACCGGGCACATCCGAGCGACTGGTCGCACTGGTACACGAGCCCCGACGAGGCCATCGGATTCTGGAGCGACTACGTCACCTGGCCGGAGGTCGAGCAGTACAGGCGAGTGGTGTTCGAGAGCGGGTTGGCAGAGATCGCCGGGGCGTTGATGGGATCGGCAACGGTGCGGTTCTTCCACGAACACGTGCTGGTCAAGGAACCCGGTGCCGTCGAGCCGACACCGTGGCATCACGACGACCCGTACTACGGCATCGACGGCATGCAGAACGTCAGCATGTGGATCGCACTCGACCCGGTCCCTGCATCGGCCGGGTTGCAGTTCATCGCCGGGTCCCACCTGTGGGGGCGAAGGTTCGTACCACGCAGATTTCTCGACCAGAGCCCCTACGGCGACGCGGACGACCACTTCGAGCTGTTGCCCGACGGCGACGAACTGGGGGAGAACGGGCGACTGCTGAGCTGGGACGTGGAGCCCGGCGACGTACTCGCGTTCCACTACCGCACACTGCATGGCGCCCCCGGCAACTCGCTGTCGACGCGACGTCGGGCGGTCAGCCTTCGGTGGCTCGGCGACGACGCCCGTTTCGGCGAACGCCCGTGGACGACCTCCCCGCCGTACGAACCGAACGGGCTCGTGGTCGGCGGTCCACTCGACGACGACCCCCGCTTCCCGCTCGTCATCGGTTGAGCTACACCGCTCCAGGCCCGTCGAGTACGTACGCGTCGTGGCTCGCAGCGAGCGTCGGCCAAGATGACGACATGACTCCCCCACTTCCTGCTGCGTTCGACAACCGGGTCAGCCGCGACCTCGGCGTCGACATCCCGATCGTCCAGGCCCCGATGGGCTGGATCGCGCGTTCGCAGCTCGCCTCGGCCGTCTCGCAGGCCGGTGCCTGCGGAATCATCGAGACGTCATCGGGCGAACTCGACGCGGTCAAGGACGAGATCCGCAAGATGCGTGACCTGACCGACCGTCCGTTCGGCGTCAACATCGCTCAGGCGTTCGTGCGCGATCCGTCGATCGCCGAGTTCGTGATCGAGCAGGGCGTCCAGTTCGTGACCACGTCGGCCGGGTCGCCGACGAAGTACACCGGGGTGCTCAAGGCTGCCGGTCTCACCGTGTACCACGTCGTGCCGACCCTCGCTGCGGCCCTGAAGGCGGTCGACGCCGGGGTCGACGGGCTCGTCGTCGAAGGCGGAGAGGGCGGCGGTTTCAAGAGTCCGACACCCGTGTCGACCATGGTGTTGCTTCCCCTCGTGCGCTCCAAGGTCGACGTGCCGATCATCGCCGCCGGCGGGATCACCGACGGCGCCACGATGGCCGCGGCGTTCGCTCTCGGGGCCGAAGGTGTGCAGATGGGGACGCGGATGGTGTCAGCCGCCGAGTCGCCGGTCCACCAGAACTGGAAGCAGGCGATCATCGACGCGGCTGAGACGGACACGCTGTTCCTCAACCAACGCCACTCCCCGGCCCTCCGGGCGCTGCGTACGGATCGCACCGAAGCGCTGGTGAACGCCGAGCACAACGTGTTCGGCGACTTCGGCAACCCGCAGGACCTCTACTTCGGCGGTGACATGAACGCGGCGATCGCCCTGTCGGGCCAGGTGGCCGGCCGGATCGAGTCGGTCGAGCCGGTCTCGAAGATCATCGAGGACACGGTCGCCGAGTTCGCCGCGACGGTGGCCCGACTCGCCAGGTGACGTGTGACATCTGGGCTCAGACCCCACCTGCAAGGCTGTCGACGACCACGTCCGTGAAAGCCACAGCGTCGAGGAGGTGGGCGCGGCTCGCCGTCCCCGGCGTGGCGCGCAGGCTGACGGCGGCGAGCAGCATGTCGGCGAAGTCGGGCGCCCGCTCGGCAGCCCAGACGCCTGCTGCCGACTTGGATGTCACGTCGCCGGTCTCCCACGTGTAGAGCATCCGGGCCACCCCGAGCGCCACCCATTCGAGCACCGCACCGTCTGCGTTCTCGCTGTCCTGGTCGGCATCCATCGCGGCCTGGAGGCGTTCTCCGACACCGCGCCAGTAGGTCTGGAGATTCTCGCGCACCCAGCTGCGCCGATCGGCGAGATCGACGTGGACGCCGAGGCGGTCGGCGGCGTCTCCCCGGATCGCGACGCCGCGCGTGGCGAGTGTGTACCAGACCACCGGGTTGATCTCGAAGGACTCCCCGTCGACGTGGTAGTCCCCATCGAGTACCCACGGCCGGTGCACGGCCATCGGTGGCACGACCAGGTCACCCCAGGCGACGTAGGGGCCGTCGACGGCGATCGGGACACGCTCACGGACGAGCACCTGCGCTGCTGCGAGATCGCCGAAAAGGTCCGGGTCGGACGGGTCGGCGACCACGGCGACGACGTCGATGTCGCTGTGCAGCGTCCAGTCGCCGAGCACGGCTGAGCCGACCACGTACAGCCCTTCGATCACGCCGGGGGCCGCCTCGTCATGGGCGTCGAGCCAGGTGACGAGCGCCTCGGCGACCGCGGCCGGAAGTGCGACGGATTCCATGGTCCGAACCTACCGACGGCTCCTACCCTGACGTCATGGCCCTCGACGACGAACTGACCAACCGGATCACCTGGAAGATTCCGAACGCGCTCGCGTTGGTCGGATCCGCGCACGACGGCGAGCGCAACGGGATGACCACCAGCTGGATCACGCAGCTCTCGATGGAACCGGTGCTGATCGGCATCGGCGTCGACAACGCAGCGGTCACGCATCGGCTGATCTCGGCGAGCGGATCGTTCACCGTCAATCTGTGGGACAGCGAGAACACGCGCCCGTTCGTCAAGTTCTCCAAGCCGGCCGTCGACGATGGCGTGACCCTGAACGGTTGGGCGGTGCATGCAGCGACGACCGGCGCACCGGTCTTCGACGATGCGATCGCCTGGATGGACTGCGAGGTCCGCCACACGCTCGACCTCGGAACCCACACCCTGTTCGTCGGCGAGCTGGTCGACGGCGCCATCGGTGACGACGAGGCACGGCCGGCCGCGATGAGCGACACCCGCATGAAGTACGGCGGCGTGAAACGCCACTGACGCCCGCTCGGGCCCCGCTGGAGCGACGGCGGGTCGGTGCCGTTGTCGACGAGCCGCGGCCGCTCGCTCGGGACCACACGGAATAATTGAATACTAAATGGTGCTGAACCTTTCGAACCCAACGAAAGGAACACCTCATGCGTTCGCTCCCCACCAATCTCCGACTCAAACTCCCGTTCCTCGTGGCCGGCTTTCTGTCGTTCCTCTTCTCCGTCTGGCTCTACTTCGTCCAAGGGGAGACCACCGCAGGCATCTTCGTCGGACTCTGGGTCCCGTCGATCCACTCGCTGGGAACACTGCTGTTGGCGCCCGTGCAGACCGAGTCGAGCCGCACCTACGAGGAGGCACGGTCATGAGTGACATCATCATCTTCACCATCGGCGTGGTCGTCTTCCTGATCACGGTCTACGGAACCATCGTCGCCGGAGGCCTCACCCTGACCGAGCGACAGCTCGACGACGATCCACTGCTCGAACCCTCGGAGTCGGGCATCCTGCCGGTGCGAGGCGACTACTGAGTCGACCGTGCCAGCGGGTCGGGGCGTGCCGGAAGCCGCTTGCTGCGAGCCGGCACCCCGATCACCGGGCCGCTGCGGCTCGCACCAAAGCGACGAGTTCGTCGAGCGTCCGACCAGGAGCGCCGAGGACGCACGGCGCGCCGGCAGCCTCCAGGCGCTCGGCGGTCTCGGCTGCCAACGGTGCGGTGTCGGGATTCGTCGACGACAGGACCACGACATCGACGTCATGCTCCGAGCAGAACTGGAGCAGTTCGTCCGGCGGCATGTCAGCGCCGAGGTGCTCCACGTGCCAGTTGTCGGCGCGGAGCGTCACCGCAGCCATCGATGTCGGCAGCGTGTGGTGATCACCGCTCACGGATGCGACGACGACCGTCCCGCGACGGCGACCACGTGGGTTGGGGGCGATCTCGCCGAGGATGCGATCGACGATCGCCGACGCGCGGTGTTCGACCCAGATCGTCAGGTCGCCGTCCCGCCACGCCTGACCGATCTGCACGAGCGGCGGGACGATGACCTGCTGCACGACGCCGATGACCGTCGCCCCTTCACCGAGGAGGGTGCGGACGATCGCCCGGGCGGTGCGTTCATCGCCGCTGACGAGCGCCTCGTGCATGCGCAACGCCGAGGTCGCCAGGCGTTTCGGCCGTGGAGGCGGCGGGGCGGTCGGCGTCCGACGTCCCGCATCGACCGCTTCGAGGTCGCCGCGGGTGACCCGGTAGCGCCCACCGACGAGATCCGCTCTGAGCTTGCCGTTCCGAACCCATCGATACGCGGTCTGGTAGTGGACGCCGAGCTGATCGGCAGCGGTCTGGAGATCGATCAGATCATCGCCTGCGGTCGGCACGGTCGCAGAGACTACCCGCCCGAATCAATTCCGACTGAGTTACACTAATTAGTGCTAATTCTGGTGCCTCGGTGCCGACAGATGGCATGGAGAGACCACGACACGAAGGAGACAGCATGAACCCCACCCTCCGCCCAGCATCGCCACCGCTCGACTCACCATCGAGCCCGTTGCTCTCGGAGTCGTGCCGATGAGCTACGCCGAGATCATCGACGACGAGCTGCCGGCCCGAGTGGACTGGCGCGAGCTCGCGGCGTGCAAGGGCCGGACGACGCTGTTCTTCGGCAAGAAGGCCGAGCGCCCGCAGGCCCGTGCCCGCCGAGAGGAGAAGGCTGCTCGACTGTGCGCGATGTGCATGGTCCAGAAGCCATGTCAGCAGTTCGCCCGGGAGAACCGGGAGTACGGCTTCTGGGGCGGCGAGAGCGAAGAGGACCGCTACCTCGCCGGCTACGCCGTGACCGCTGCGATCGGAGTCCGGACGCGCCTCGCCCGGGAGACCGCGGAGACCTGAACGAACACCCGATTCGCCGCAGTCGCAGACACGCTCCGAGATCGCCGACGGGCCCCGATCGCGTTCGCCGTTAGCCTCGTGAGGACCATGGCGCACGAATTCATCTACCAGGCCTACAAACTCGCTCGGCACTACCCACCCGACAAGACGGTGCTGGAGAACATCTCGCTGTCGTTCTACCCGGGCGCCAAGATCGGTGTGCTCGGCAGCAACGGCGCCGGCAAGTCGTCACTGCTGAAGATCATGGCCGGCCTCGACGACGGCTACTCCGGCGAAGCCCGGCTCACCGCCGGCTTCAGCGTCGGCTACCTCGCCCAGGAGCCGCAGCTCGACCCCTCGAAGGACGTGCGAGGCAACGTGATGGACGGCGTGGCCGAGGTCCAGGGGATCATCGATCGCTACAACGAGGTCATGGCGATGTGGGCCGATCCCGACGCCGACTACGACAAGATCGGCAAGGAACAGGCCCTGCTCGAGGACAAGATCGCTGCGACCGACGCCTGGAGTCTGGAACGCAACGTCGAGATCGCCATGGACGCGTTGCGCTGCCCGCCCGACGACGCGGACGTGACGGTGCTGTCGGGCGGTGAGCGCCGCAGGGTCGCTCTGTGCCGTTTGCTGCTGTCGCGCCCCGACCTGCTGCTGCTCGACGAGCCGACGAACCACCTCGACGCCGAGTCGGTCGACTGGTTGGAGCGGTTCCTCGCCGACTACACGGGCACCGTCGTGGCGATCACCCACGATCGCTACTTCCTCGACAACGTCGCGAAGTGGATCCTCGAACTCCACGCCGGCAAGGGCATCCCGTTCGAGGGCAACTACTCGAGCTGGCTCGAACAGAAGCAGGCACGCCTCGAACGCGAGGAGCGCAGCAACGAAGCACGCAAGCGCACCCTCGCCCGGGAGCTCGAATGGGTTCGGATGGGCCAGAAGGCCCGCCAGGCGAAGGGCAAGGCGCGCCTCGCGGCCTACGAGAAGCTGTACAACGAGAACAAGGCGCAGGCACCCGGCCAGTCCGCGCTGGAGATCTCGATCCCATCGGGTCGCCGCCTCGGCGACCAGGTGATCGAGGTCGAACACCTCAGCAAGGGCTTCGGCGATCGCCTCCTGATCGAGGATCTGTCGTTCACCCTGCCGCCCGCCGGCATCGTCGGCATCATCGGGCCGAACGGCGCCGGCAAGTCGACGCTGTTCAAGATGCTGGCCGGCCGCGAGGAGCCCGATTCCGGGTCGATCAAGATCGGCGACACGGTCGACCTGTCGTACGTCGACCAGGACCGAGACGACCTCGACCCCGATGCGACCGTCTACGAGGAGATCACGGGCGGCGCCGAAGTGCTCGACGTCGGCGGTCGTGAGATCCACGGACGCGTGTACGTCTCGAGCTTCAACTTCAAGGGCACCGACCACGGCAAGCGTGTCGGCGACCTGTCCGGCGGCGAGCGCAATCGTGTCCACCTCGCAAAGCTGCTCAAGTCGGGCGGCAACGTGTTGCTCCTCGACGAGCCGACCAACGACCTCGACATGGACACCCTGCGAGCCCTCGAGGCCGGTCTCGAATCGTTCCCTGGTTGCGCCGTGATCATCTCGCACGACCGTTGGTTCCTCGACCGGATCGCCACCCACGTACTGGCGTTCGAAGGCGACAGCCAGGTGCGCTGGTTCGAGGGCAACTTCTCGGAGTACGAAGAGCGCCGCAAGAAGGAACTCGGCGCCGGCGCTGACCAACCCCACCGCATCAAGTACAAGAAGCTCGCCTGACAGCGGGCAGACTGGCCTGATGCCCTCTCCGGAGACCGACGGACAGCTCGCCACGCGGTTGGCGACGCAGGCGGGGCACCTGCTGCTGGAGTTGCGGGCCAAACTCTTCGCCGAAGGTGCCTCCACCTGGGACGTGAAGGACGCCGGTGACGCCATCGCCCAGCGGTTCCTGGCCCAGGAGTTCGCGACGCACCGGCCTGACGACGCCGTGCTGTCGGAGGAGGGCCGCGAGGACCCGCGCCGATTCGGGGCCGACCGCGTGTGGATCGTCGACCCGCTCGACGGCACACGCGAGTTCAGCGAGAAGGGCCGGATCGACTGGGCCGTCCACATCGCATTGTGGGACGGGGACCGATTCGGCGCTGCCGCGGTGAGCCTGCCGGCGCTCGATCGCACCTTCACCACCGACGCCCCGACCCCGATGCCGCCGTTCGACCGCGAACGACCGATTCTCGTCACGTCGCGGAACCGAGCCCCGTACGCCGCCGTGCTCGTCGCCGAGGGCCTCGACTGCGACGCCGTCCGACTCGGTTCAGCCGGCGCCAAGGCGATGTCGGTGGTCATGGGCGAGACCGACATCTACGTGCACGACGGTGGCATGTACCAGTGGGACTCTGCCGCTCCTGCCGGTGTGGCGCTCGCCTCGGGCTTCCACGTCAGCCGCCTCGACGGCTCGCCGATCGTCTACAACGACCGCGACCCGTGGCTCCCCGACTTCATCGTGTGCCGGCCCGAACTGGCCGAGCCCGTCCTGAAGGCGATGTGGGGTTGAGCGCCGACGACGATACCGCGCAGTCGCCGACGGGCAGCGATCTCATGGCGGTCCGCTGGGAGCTCGCGGACCGGGTCGCCACGGTCTGGCTGCACCGACCCCACCGCCACAACGCCTGGACCGGCACCATGCACACCGAGTACCGCCAGGTGATGGCCGAACTCGAACACCGAAGCGATGTGCGCGCCGTCGTCGTCACCGGTACGCCACCGGCGTTCTGCGTCGGCGGTGACTCGAAGGCACTGGAGGGCCACGTCGACCGAGGCGGCTACGACAGTGGTCTCCCCGGCGAACCTGCCGCCGCCGGGTGGCGGTGAGCGCCTCGACGCCGACTTCGTCTGGCAGCTGGGATATCGGCTGCCGATCATCGCCGCCGTCAACGGTGCGTGCGCCGGTGTCGGTCTGGCACTCGCACTGTGGTGCGACCTCCGTTTCGTGACCGCTGACGCCAAGTTGACCACCGCTGCGGCGAAGCTCGGACTGCCCGCCGAGTACGGAATGAGTTGGATCCTGCCCCGCCTGGTCGGTGTCGCACGGGCGAACGATCTGCTGCTGTCGAGCCGGGTGGTCACCGGCGCCGAAACCGCCGACTGGGGGCTGTGGAACGGCGTCGAACCCGACGGCGATGGCACCCTCGCCGCGGCGCAGAGCTACGCCAGGTTGCTCGCCTCCACGACCGGGCCGAACGCCGTGACCACCACGAAGCGCCAGCTCACCGCCGACCTCCTCCGCCTCGACCCGGCGGGCTCCATCGCCGACTCGCTGCGCCTCCTGGACCAGGCGATGGGCACCGCCGAGTACCGAGAGGGCGTCAGCGCCCTCATCGAGAAGCGTCCACCCCGCTTCTGACTCCGGCCCGATTGCACGTCCCCAGCGATGAGCGAAACCACCACATACGCGCCGCCCGCTCATCGCTGACCAGCGCACGTCCCCAGCGATGAGCGAAACCACCACATACGCGCCGCCCGCTCATCGCTGACCAGCGCAGGTCAGGGCACCTCGCGGAGCTCGTCGAGGATCTCGGCGGTGTGCTCGCCGAGCGTCGGCACCAGACCGGCCCGGATTGCATGACCGTCGAAGTCGACAGGCGTCGCAACGGCGCGGAACGGCGCGTCGCCGTTCCGGGGTGCCATCTCGACGAAACCCGGCTGCGCCTGGGGATCGGCGATCACGTCGACGATCGACTGCACCGGCGCCCACCACACGTCGTGCGCGTCGAACCGCTCGGCCCACTCGCTGAGCGCTCGAGTTGCGAACGCAGCGTCGAACTCGGCAATCAGCTCGGCGGCGTGGGTCATGCGGGCCGTTGCGTCGACGAATCGTGGGTCATCAGCGAGGTCGAATCGTTCGAGAGCCGCCAACACCTGCGGCCAGTGGCGGTCGGCTTCGAGGCAGATCAACCAGAACACCCGGTCGTCTCCCGAACGGTAACTGTTGATCAGCGGGGCCCGATTGCGGTCACGTGGCTTGGTGGACTCTCGCCGATCGAAGCGCAGCTGGATACCGAAATCCCACGCGATCGAGTACATGCCCGTTCGGAGCAGGCTCGTCGACACCAGTCCCCCACGACCCGTGCGCTCGCGTTCGAAGAGCTTCGCCATCACACCGGCGACGAGGGTCATCCCCGTCTGGTGGTCGCCCATGCCCGAGCGCAGTGCCGGCGGCATCTCCCCGGGCGGCACCATCGTGTGGGCCAGCCCCGATCGCGCCCAGAACGCTCCGATGTCGTAGCCCGCGCGGTCACGGTCGTCGCCCTCGAGGCCGTATCCCGAAATCGCCCCGTACACAAGACGGGGATGCCGGGCGCACACCCGATCGGGTCCGAGTTCCAGGCGCTCCAGCGCCCCGGGCCGCATGTTCGTGACCAGGACGTCTGCGGTCGACAACAGCCGATCGAACACCGCATGGTCGTCGAAGTCGCGGCAGGTCGAGCACGACCGATCGCTTCCCGCGGTTGTCCACTTCGAACGGCGGCACCGGCAACGAGCCATCGAGACCGACCGACCCGAACACGGCCCGCTGAGGGTCGCCGCCCGCCGGTTCGACCTTGATCACGTCGGCGCCCCAGTCCGCCATGATCCCGCCGGCCGCAGGACCCGCCACCCACGCCCCGAGTTCGACGACGCGCACGCCGGCGAGCGGCCCGCCGCCGGGAGATGCGGAGGCCGACCGCGGTGACTCACCCATCAGCCGAGCGCCTCGACCACGTCCGGCGGCGCCTGCACCAGCTCGATCAGCACCCCTTCGCCGCTGCGTGGCGTGTCGTCGTTGCCCTTCGGGTGGATGAAACACACGTCGTGACCGGCGGCACCCTTGCGGATACCTCCTGGAGTGAAACGCACCCCCTGCTCGGTCAACCACTCGACGCACGCCGCCAGATCGTCGATCCACACCCCCAGATGGTTGAGCGTCGGCACGTGCACCTTCGGTGACCGATCGGGATCGAGCGGCTGCATCAGATCGATCTCGACGGCGTGTGGACCATCGCCGAGGCGCAGGATGTCCTCGTCGACGTTCTCCGACTCGCTCACGTAGTCGCCCACCTTGTCGACGCCGAGCAAGCCGGTCCAGAGTCCGGTGAGGGCTCCCTTGTCGAGGCCACCGATGGCGATCTGTTGAAGCCCGAGAACGCGAAAAGGTCGTGCAGTCATGACGCGATGTTGCCTCGCGGCGACGAATCTCCGAGAATCCGGCATCATGGCGGGGTGACGATCTCACCAGCGGACACCGACCGCCCCTCGGACCTCGCTTGGGGATCGTTCACCGACGAGGCCCCGTGGGAGCTCGACCGCGACGACATCCGCTGGTCGCACCTGGCCGCCAGGCTGCGCCGCCAAGCACAAGCCGAAGTGCCGGCGCTCACCAAACCGTCGAAGCTGCCACCCGGCTCGCGGGTGCTCACCGTGGTCGGCCATCTCGGCACGGCGATCGCTCCATGGATGCTGAAGAAGCGCCGCAAGAAGTTCTCCACCCCGGAAGCCAGCCGAGCGGACGTCTCCCGCCGCCTCCGCCTGGCTGCCGAAGCGCTCGGCCCCACCTACATCAAGCTCGGCCAGATCATCTCCTCCGGCGAGGGCCTCTTCCCCGCCGAGCTGGTCAGCGAGTTCAAGAAGTGCCGCGACCAGGTTCCTGCCGAACCGTTCGACGAGGTACGCCTCACGGTCGAACAGGATCTCGGCGCCCGGCTCGAGGACATGTTCTCGTGGTTCGACGAGACACCGCTCGCCGCAGCCTCGATCGCTCAGGTGCACGCTGCGACGCTGCACACCGGCGAGAACGTGGTCGTCAAGGTGCAGCGCACCACCGTCGCCCGCCTCGTCCGCAAGGACCTACGGGTGATGTCGTGGCTCGCGCCGTACCTCGTCGGCCGGATTCCCGTGGCGGCCCTCGCCAACCCGCCGGCGCTGGTGGAACTGTTCGCCGAGACGATCGTGGAAGAGCTCGACTTCCGGATGGAAGCGGCGAACATGCTCGACGTCGCCGCGATGCTCCACGATCTCGATCAACACCAGTACATCGTCCCCCGACCGCACCCCCGGCTGGTCACGAAGCGGGTGCTCGTCATGGAGCGGGTGTACGGATTCAACTTCGACGACGTCGTCGGGATGCAAGATGCCGGCATCGACACCGAAGAAGTGGTTCGTACCGCGATGATCGCCTTCATGGAGGGGGCGATCGTCGAGGGGATCTTCCACGGCGACCTCCACGGCGGCAACCTGTTCGTGCTGGCCGACGGCCGCACGGCCCTGCTCGACTACGGGATCGTCGGCCGCCTCAGCGGCGCGCGCCGGAATGCGTTCCTCCGCCTGATGCTCGGCGCGACCACCAACGACGTGCGCGGCCAGATGGCGGCACTCCGCGACCTCGGTGCGCTCCCGATGGACACCGACCTGGATGCGGTCATCAAGGATCTGCGCCTCGAGGACGAGGTCATCGACCCGACCACGCTCACCGGCGAGGAGATGGTGCAGGAGGTGCAGCGGGTCGTCAAGGCGCTGCTCGGCTACGGAGCGAAGCTCCCCAAGGAACTCATGCTCTACGTGAAGAACATGGTGTTCCTCGACGGCGCCATCGCTCGCCTCGCGCCCGAACTCGACCTGCTCGGTGAAGTCGCCAACATCTCGATGCTGTTCGCCCAGAAGCACGGCGAACGTCTCGGGCGCGAGCTCGGGGTCGACCCCAACGCAGTCGAGTTCGACATGGACGGGGTGAAGGCGTCGATGGGTCTCGACCCCACCGTGAACCGGGTGACCTACCGCGAGCTGCAGGAACGGCGCGAACTGATCCAGAGACGCATGCCGCGAACACGTCGAGTCCGAGCGTCCGAAGCTCAAGAAGTAGCGTCGCCGACCGTGCGCCTGGTGATCGCCCGCTGCTCCGTCGACTACGCCGGTCGACTCGACGCCCACCTCCCCGAAGCGACCCGGCTGATCATGGTCAAGGCGGACGGCTGCGTCGCGATCCACGCCGACGGCGGCGCGTACAAGCCGTTGAACTGGATGAATGCTCCGAACACGCTCGTCGACAACGGCGACCACTGGCTGGTGACCAATCCCAAGCAGGAGATGCTCACGATCACCCTGCACGAGGTGCTCAGCGACGTCTCTGCAGAGCTCGGTGAGGATCCAGGCCTGCAGAAGGACGGCGTCGAAGCCCACCTACAGGAGCTGCTGGCAGCCAGCCCGCAGGCGATCGAAGAGGGACTCACCCTGGTTCGGCGTGAATACCCGACCGCGATCGGCCCGATCGATCTCGTGTGCCGGGACCAGTCGAACACGGTGGTCGCCGTCGAGGTGAAGCGGCGCGGTGAGATCGACGGCGTCGAGCAACTCGCCCGCTACATCGAGCGCCTGCAGCTCGACTCGTCGCTCGGCGACATCCGCGGCGTCTTCGTTGCGCAGGTCGTCAAGCCACAGGCAAAGGTGCTCGCCGAGGCCCGAGGATTCCGCTGGGTCGAGGTCGACTACGACACGCTTCGCGGCATGCAGCCCGACGATCTGCGCCTCTTCTGAACGTAACGTTCGGTGTCAGACACCAAACGTTGCGTTGGTCAGCATGCCGTGCCGGGGAGGATCGGCTTGGCGAAGACCTGGTAGGTCACTCCCGCATCGCTGAACAGGGTCAGTTGGTTGGCTGCGGTCAGTACGTCGCCGACCTCGTCGGCGGACACCACAGTGCAGGTCGTTGCGTCGGCGAGGCGAACGCCGACGTCCCCAGGCCACTCGACCACCGACGGCTCGATGCCGTCCGTGCCGTACGCCGAGAGGTCATCGACCACCAAGGCCTCGATGCCGTAGTCGGTCGGATCGAAGACGGTCTGCTCGCCGAGTTCGCCCGTGCCGACGAGACCGGCGAGATCGTTCAACTGGGCGATGAAGTCGGCGAGCGCCTGGCGTTGCGGAGTCGTCTCCTGGCTGCTCTCCCCCGGGATGGCGAGGCCGAGCGCGTACGCCTCGTGGACGTACGTCTCGCCGTTCACGACGATCGTCACCCGAGCCGTGGAGGCATCCGCGATGTTCGTCGGCTGCTCGTAGTCGACCTGCTGGAACAGCCCCGCGTCGTCCGCCGCAGCAAGGATCGCCTGGACGCCGTCCTCGGTGATCGACTGGACCTGTACCGCGGGCAGCAGCGGCCCCGGGTAGATCTCGATCTGAGCGCCGGGACCGAAGACCCGTCCATCGCCCGAAACGAGAACATTCGGCGTCTGCTGGAATGCGAACTCACGTGGCATGAATCCTCCGACCTCCGCGTACTCGACGACGACTTCGTCGGCCCCGGTCGGGTGCTGGTATCCGTCGGCGACGGGCGGCAGCGAGTCGTCGGCAGCCGGAGCGTCCGAGTCACTCCCGCAGGCGGCGAGCCCGAGTGCCACCACGAGCAGGGCAGGAACGATGCGCTTCTTCATGGACGTTCGACGCTTCCCACATCAGGTTGGTTCCACACGACATCCACGACGAGCCAGGCACATTGTGGACATCCGCGAACCGCTACGTTCGGAGACATGAGTCAGCACGTACGAGGCGTCATCGCCCGGGCCAAGGGGGAACCCGTCACGTTGGAGACCATCATCGTCCCCGATCCTGGGCCGGGCGAGGCGGTGGTCGCGATCCAGGCCTGCGGGGTCTGCCACACCGACCTGCACTACCGCGAAGGGGGGATCAACGACGACTTCCCGTTCCTGCTGGGCCACGAGGCCGCAGGCATCGTCGAGTCGGTCGGCGAAGGCGTCACGGACGTCGCCCCCGGCGACTACGTGATCCTCAACTGGCGCGCCGTGTGCGGCAACTGTCGGGCGTGTCGCCGCGGAGAGCCGCAGTACTGCTTCGACACCCACAACGCCGACCAGAAGATGACGCTGACCGACGGCACCGAGCTGTCGCCGGCGCTCGGCATCGGAGCGTTCTGCGACAAGACCCTCGTCGCTGCCGGCCAGTGCACACCGGTCGATCCCGCCGCATCGCCTGCAGCTGCCGGCCTGCTCGGCTGCGGCGTGATGGCCGGCATCGGCGCTGCGCTCAACACGGCCGGCGTCACCCGCGGCCAGTCGGTCGCCGTGTTCGGATGCGGCGGGGTCGGCGACGCGGCGATCGCCGGCGCCCGACTCGCCGGAGCGTCGACGATCATCGGCGTCGACATCGACGACCGCAAGCTCGAGTGGGCGAAGCGGTTCGGGGCGACCCACGTGTGCAACTCCAAGGAGACCGATCCGGTCGAGTTCATCCGCTCGTTCACCGATGGCTTCGGCGCCGACGTGTGCATCGAGGCGATCGGCCATCCGGAGGTCTACAAGCAGGCGTTCGAGGCGCGAGACCTCGCTGGGACCGTCGTGCTCGTCGGCGTTCCCAATCCGGAGATGACCCTGGAGTTGCCCTTCATCGACGTGTT
Organism: Ilumatobacteraceae bacterium; assembly: GCA_963698435.1. Taxonomy (GTDB): domain Bacteria; phylum Actinomycetota; class Acidimicrobiia; order Acidimicrobiales; family Ilumatobacteraceae; genus Sva-07. Next base: position 216,345 of record CAVOQV010000020.1, read on the forward strand.
CGGCCGAGGCGGCGCCCTGAAGTCGTCGTGGTACGGCGACTGCCTTCCATCGCGTGACTTCCCGATGCTGATCGACCTGTATCTCCAAGGCCGGCTCGATCTCGACGGTTTCGTGTCGGAGACGATCGGCCTCGACGGCGTCGAGAAGGCCTTCCACAAGATGGAACGCGGCGAGGTCCTGCGCAGCGTGGTCGTGTTCTGATGGTGGTCCTCTGATGGAGGCGTCCTGATGGCGATCGAACTCGTCACCACCGATGGCATCTTCTCACTCGACGGCGGCGAGTGGGAGGTCACCAACAACATCTGGATCGTCGGCGACGACCGCGAGGTCGTCGTGTTCGACGCGGCGCACGACCACGAGCGGATCCTGTCGGCGATCAGCGGGCGCAAGGTCGCCGCGATCGTGCTCACCCACGGACACAACGACCACATCAACGCTGCCGTCCCGCTCCGTGATGCAGTCGACGCACCAATCCTGCTCCACCCCGACGACCGCATGCTGTGGGACGTGGTCTGGCCGGATGCTTCACCCGACCGCGAGCTCGCTCCCGGAACGCAACTGCGGGTGTCCGGCCACGACCTCACCGTCCTGCACACGCCGGGACACTCCCCCGGCTGCTGCAGCTTCCACGACGCCGCGTCAGAGATCGTCTTCAGCGGCGACACCCTGTTCTGCGGCGGCCCCGGCGCCACCGGCCGCAGCTTCAGCGACGAACCCACCATCCTGCGTTCGATCCGCGACACACTGCTCACCCTGCCCGATCACACCGTTGTCCACACCGGCCACGGCGACTCGACCACCATCGGCGCGGAACGCGGCGGCGTTCTCGAGCGTGCCGCCGAACTCGGGATCTGACACATGTCGACGCATCCCGTCGCCGTCCGCGGTGTCGTGCAGCACTACGCCTGGGGCGACCCGACGTTCATCCCTGATCTGCTCGGTGAGACCGCCGATGGTCAGCCCTGGGCGGAACTCTGGTTGGGGACCCACCCGGCAGGCGCGGCCACGATCGACGACGGCCGACCGCTCAGCGAACTGACCGGTGACCTCCCCTACCTCCTCAAGGTCCTCGCAGCGGCCCAGCCGCTCTCACTCCAGGTCCACCCGACGACCAGCCAGGCGACCGACGGATTCGCCCGCGGCGTCTACCCCGACAACCGGGCCAAGCCGGAGCTCTTGTGCGCCCTTACGCGATTCGATGCACTCTGTGGCGTTCGACCGGTCGGCGCCACGCTCACGTTGCTGGGCGCACTGGGGGCCGACGGACTGGCGCATGCGTTGCGTTCCGACGGCGTCGCCGCCACGATCGAGGCGATCTACCGGGGTCGGCTCGACCCTCGTCCGACGATCGTTGCCTGTGCGCGCAGCAGTCGGCCCGAAGCAGAACTCGTCACCACGCTGGCGGATCGCTACCCCGACGATCCGAGCACGATCGTCACACTGCTGCTCAACCGGGTGACCCTGCAGCCGGGCGAGGCGCTGCACCTCACCGCCGGAAACCTGCACGCATACCTCAGTGGCGCCGGTGTCGAGCTGATGGGCGCCAGCGACAACGTCGTCCGGGGCGGACTCACCGTCAAGCACGTCGACGTCGACGAACTGCTCCGGATCCTCGACCCGACGCCGTTGGCGCAGCCGATCATGCCGAATGCAAGGAGGACCGGCCGGTATCCGCTGCCGGAAGCTGGTTGCACGCTCGTGCGCGTGGAGCCCGGCCACACCCACACATCCACCGGTCACGAACTGACCGTCGGCCTCGACGGACGGACGTGGTACCTCCCGCCCGGCAGCAGTCTCACCCCCGATGTCCCAACGTTCGTCGTCGCGACGTGACGATTGGTGTCTGACACCAAACGTCACGTGCGGGTGGTCTTGCGGATCTCGACGATCTTCTCGGTGGCCTGGTTGGCGTCGGCGCCCTGCTCGTCGAGCAGCTTGGCGCGATCCTTCTCGGCCTCGCGAGCGGCCTTGACGAGGTCGACCCTCGCAAGAGCGGCGTCAACGCCGTGTTCCTGGATGAACTCGGCCCACTCGACGAGCTGATCGACCATCTCGTCCTCGGGAACGACGGCGACGTTCTGTCCCTTGATGAACAGGTGGCCGCGCTTGTTTCCCGCAGCGATGCCGAGGTCGGCGTCGCGCGCCTCGCCGGGTCCGTTCACGACGCAGCCCATCACGGCGATCTGCAGCGGGATCTCACGGTCGGCGAAGGCCTCCATCGCCCGGTTGGCGACCTCGATCACGTCGACCTCGGCGCGACCGCACGAAGGACACGCGATCAGGTCGACGTTCTTGCGCTCGCGCAGCCCGAGGGCTTCGAGCAGCTGACGTCCCGCCCGCGCCTCCTCGACCGGATCGGCAGTGAGCGAGTAGCGGATCGTGTCGCCAATGCCCTCCATCAGCAGCGTGGCGATGCCGGCGGTGGCCTTGATCAGCCCCACGGGCGGAGGCCCGGCTTCGGTGACGCCGAGGTGCAAAGGGTGATCGGTGACCTCGGAGAGTTGGCGGTAGGCCTCGACCATCAACGGCACGCTCGACGCCTTGACCGAGATCTTGATCGCGTCGAAACCGACCTCGTCGAAATAGGCGATCTCCTGCTGGGCGGACTCGACCATCGCCTCGGGCGTGGCACTGCCGTACTTCTCGTAGAGCGCCGGATCGAGGGAGCCGGCGTTCACGCCGATACGGATCGGGATGCCGCGATCACGAGCCTCGGATGCCACCGCTTTGATGTGTTCGGGCTTGCGGATGTTGCCGGGGTTGAGGCGCAGCCCGTGCACACCGGCTTCCATCGCGGCCAGCGCCATCTTGTACTGGTGATGGATGTCGGCGATGATCGGCACCGGTGACCGCGGCACGATCTGTGCGAGCCCCTCGGCGGCCTCGGTCTCGTTGCAGGTGCAGCGGACGATGTCGGCGCCGGCGGCGGCGAGTGCGTAGATCTGCTGGAGTGTCCCCTCGACGTCGGCGGTCTTGGTGATCGTCATCGACTGCACGGTGATCGGGGCGTCGCCGCCCACCTTGACGTCGCCGACGGAGATCTGACGGGTGGATTTGCGAGCGACGAGTGCGCTGGAGACGTCCACGGGCAGGTGTCAGCCGATCGGGTCGGTGATGTCGAGGTACAGGCCGGTGAACATCAGCATCGCCAACACGACGATCACTCCCATCGCGAACGGCATCAGCCGCTCGACGTCGGCGAAGTAGCGCCCGGTCATGTGGCGCCGCTTCTCCTGGATGCGTTCGTAGACGGCGATCGCTGCGTGGCCACCGTCGAGCGGGAGCAACGGCATCATGTTGAACACACCGACGAACACGTTGAGAATCGCGAGCATGTAGAGCACACCGGCCAGTCCGCCCGAGTCGCCGACGTCGTCGGACACCGTCGCGATGCCGTAGAGCGTCGTGGGACGGGCAGCTGGATCGGCGTTCTCCGTATCGGCGAGCTGATCGACGAGGTTGACCGGATTGAGCACCTTGACGATGCCCTTCGTCGACTCCCACGACACCGGGAAGATGTCGGTGACGGAGTTGACGGCTGACCCGGCGATGCTGTGATTCTCGTAGAGAGGCGGACTGTACGAACGCACCCCGAGCAGTGCCGATCCGAACAACGGGTCGTCCTCGGGCACCGAGGTGTTCGCTCCCAGACCCACCGGAATCGTGAACGTTTCACCGTCGCGGATCACCACGAGATCGACGACATCGCTCGGCTCGAAGGTGCGCACGGCCTCGCCCAGCTCGATCGACGACGTGACGGCGATACCGCCGACCGACACGATCTCGTCGCCGTCACGGATCCCAGCGCCCCACGCAGGCAATTCCTGCGCTGCGGCGCCGACGATCACGCGCGGCTCGTCTTGGGCGGTGATCTCACCCTGGGTCGCGTACACGCCGAACAACAGCACGATCGCGATCAGAATGTGCATGATCGATCCGGCGGAGATCACCAACAGGCGACGCGGGAACGTCGCCTGCCGATACGACCGTGCCTCGTCGGCAGGTTCGACGTCATCCATGCGGTTCATGCCCACGATGCGCACGAACGCTCCGAGCGGGACCGCACGGACGCCGTACTCGGTCTCACCGCGGCGGAAGCTCCACAACCGTGGGCCGAAGAACAAGAAGAACTGCGTGGCCTTCATGCCGGTCCACCTGGCGGTCGCGAAGTGGCCGAGCTCGTGCAGGAAGATCGAGATCACGACGCCGACGACGAACACGAAGATCCAGATGTTGACGAATGCCAGCCACACGAACAGCGCTGCGAGCCCGGCCATCGCCAACCAACCGGTCCAACCGTTGGCCAGTTCGTCGTCGGTCAGTTCGGTGACCGAGCCGCCGGCCATGATCTCGCTCTTCACGCGGTCGCCCCGGCGCGGTGGAGCGAACGGCTCCTCGGTCGTCCGTTCGTGCGGGGTGAGTTGATCGGTCATGTCGGTCGTTTCGAGAGCAGGTCACGCGCGATCCGCCGAGCCTCGGCATCGGCTTCGATCACGTCGTCGACGGTATGGGGGGTTGCACCATCATGCATCGCAAGTACCCCAACACTGACGTCAGGGATCTCATTCCATCGCAAGTTCCCCGCCAAGAACGCGTCAACCGCCACCTCGTTCGCCGCGCTGAGCCACGCCGGCGCCGTGCCACCCAGCCGACCCGCGTCGTAGGCGAGGTCGAGACAGCGGAACGTGACCCGGTCGGGTGGCTCGAAGTCGAGCCGTGACAGCGTCGTCCAGTCGATCCGGCCGAACGGACTCCCGATCCGATCCGGGTATCCGAGCGCGTACCCGATCGGGAGGCGCATGTCGGGCATGCTGAGCTGGGCAATCGTGGAGCCATCGGTGAACTCGACCATCGAATGCACAACGGACTGAGGGTGCACGACCACCTCGATCTGATCGTACGGGGTGCCGTACAGCTCGTGCGCCTCGATCACTTCGAGCCCCTTGTTCATCAACGTGCTGGAGTCGATCGTGATCTTGGGCCCCATGGTCCAGGTGGGGTGGGCGAGCGCCGCCTCCACGGTGACCTCGGCCAGTTCCTCGGCGCTGCGACCGCGAAACGGGCCACCACTCGCCGTGAGCAACAGGCGGGCAACCTCACGTTCGGTGGCCACCGACGATCGCAGGCATTGGTGCAGCGCACAGTGCTCGCTGTCGACCGGCACCAACTCCGCGCCCGGTACCGCCCGGAGGGGCTGCACCACGGGGCCCGCCGCGATCAGGCTCTCCTTGTTCGCGAGCGCGAGCCGCTTGCCCGCACGCAGGGTCTCGATCGTCACCGCCAACCCGGCGAAGCCGACGACACCGTTCACCACGACATCGGCCGGCCCGACAACCTCGGCCAACTCGGCCACGACGTCGACGCCAGGCAGCGCCGCTGCGACCTCGCGACGGGCGACGTCGTCGGCGACAGCGACGAGGTCAGGCGCACATCGGCGCGCCTGCTCGATCACTGCGACGGCCGAACGGCCCACCGCCAAGGCCACGACCTCGTACGAGCCGGGAACTCGCGCATTCTCGGCGTCAATGACCTCGAGGGTCTGAGTGCCGATCGAGCCGGTCGACCCGGCGATCGCCACGCGGGTCGGCGACATCAGGAACTCAGAGCGCCGTCCACGGCTCGACGACCAGCATGAGGTAGTACACGGCGGGCATGACGAAGAGGAACCCGTCGAAGCGGTCGAGCACACCACCGTGGCCGCGGATGATCGCGCCGAAATCCTTCACGTCGAGGTTGCGCTTGAACATGCTCTCGGTGAGATCGCCGAGCGGCGCCATCGCCGAGATCACGATGCCGAGCATCAGCAGATGACTGGTGCTCGACCAGGTGTCGCTGAGGTCCTGCATGCCGATGATCAGCATCACGAGCAGCGTCAGAATCGTGCCACCGAGGAGGCCCTCGAGCGACTTGTTTGGGCTGATCCATGGTCGCAGCGGAGTGCGCCCGAACGCGGTCCCGACGAAGTAGGCACCCACATCGTTGGCAACCACGCCGATCGCGATCAACACCAGCGTGTCCGTGCCCCAAGGCGTGCCTGTACCGAAGTTCGACCACGACAGGATCAGCGCCGCATAGGCCCCGAGGACACCGATCCAGGTGATGCCGAGCATCGTGATCGCCATGTTCGGCATCGGGCCGGCATCGACCGAGTCGGCAGCGATGAAGCTGATCGCGCCCGCGAAGAAGGCGAAGGCGAGCACGATCGGGATCGCAGCCTCACCCACCCAGTAGGCCGCGAGCGGCGCGGCGACGCAAGCTGCCACACCCACCGCGACAACGGGCCGGTATCCCTTGTCGGTCACACGGGCGAAGTACTCGACCGAGGCAAGGCCCAATGCGACGGTGACGAACGCCAGGGCTGCGGCTGGTCGCCACATCGCCAACGCCAGGAAGACCGCCGCCAGAGCGAGCCCTGACGCGACCGCAACAGGCAGATTGCGACCCTCCGCAGCCGGGGCGGTGGCCCCTTGGCTCGGTGGACGTTGGGGTGCCGCTCCACGACGCTTGGCGTCCGGGCGCCGCGGCATGCCGGAGGGATCGGTCCCGATGGTGATGCGGGCCGGCTCGCGACGAGCGGGCTCCTCGGTCTCGGTGACCGGCACGGCGCCCGAAGTCCGGGCCGCCTCGGCGGCTGGCGCGTCGTCAACCGTGGGATCGTCGTGCCAGCTGAGCTCACCGGTCGGGTCCTTCGGCGCCTCGACGACAGCGTCGTCGGGCGTCGCCGAGCCGGCGAACGACGACCAGACGTCGACATCCTCGGTGGGATCCGGCGTTGCTTCGGCGGCCGCGATGCGGGGCACTTCGCCCGTCGGCGGGTCGGTCCAGTGCGGCAAGGCGCCGGAATCCTCCGACCCGAAGCTGAGCGGCTCACCCTTGTCGTCGTCGAAGCCCACAGCGGGCTGCTCGGTGGTCGCACCGAAGAGTGGACCTCCGAACTCGTCGTCGTCGAAGGAGTCCATCTCGCTCTCGAACGGCCCTGGCTTGCGCCCCTTCGCGGCCTTGTCGTCGTCCCACTCACTCATGACTGTGTCCTTCCCCCAGAGATCCCGGCCTGAGCAGTTCCTGCGCCACTCATACTTCGAGCAGTTCCTGCGCCACTCATACTTCGAGCAGTTCCTGCGCCACTCATACTTCGAGCAGTTCCTGCGCCACTCATACTTCGAGCAGTTCCTGCTCTTTGCGCCCCAGCGCAGCGTCGATGTGTTCGACGTGCTCGTGCGTCACCTTTTCGAGTTCCTTCTCGGCACGCTCGAGATCGTCGGCGGAGATGTCGCCATCCTTCTCGGCGGTCTCCATGGCCTTGCGGGCGTCTCGGCGGGCGCCGCGCACGGCGATACGACCCTCCTCGGCCATGTGCTTGACGACCTTGACATACTCCCGGCGGCGCTCTTCGGTGAGCTGTGGAAGCGAGATCCGAATCGAGATGCCGTCGTTGTTCGGTGAGACACCGAGATCGCTGTCGCGAATCGCCTTCTCGATCGATTCGAGCGTTCCACGATCGTGCGGCTTGATCAGCAACTGGCGGGCCTCGGGCACCGAGATCGACGCCAATTGCTGCAGTGGCACCTGGGTCCCGTAGTACTCCACCGTGATCCGCTCGACCAGCGATGGGGTTGCGCGTCCTGTGCGCACCGTGGAGAACTGGGACTGGGTGTGCTCCACCGCTTTGTCCATCTTCTCCATTGCTTCGAGCATGGCTTCGTCGATCACGGCTGCCAGCGTACCCAGAGCGACCCCGCGGACCAGACCATCGACGCACCCACGCCTCGACCGACGCCGTGACCGGAGATGGAACGGTGCAGGTCAGACCTCGTGAACGAGCGTTCCTTCGTGGCCGCCTTGGACGATGCTGCGCAGCGAACCCGGCTTGGACATGTCGAACACGACGATCGGAATCCCGTTGTCCCGACAGAACGCGATCGCCGTCGAGTCCATCACCTTCAGGTTCTTCGTCATCACCTCGAGGTAGCCGACCTCGTCGTACTTGGTCGCCGTCGCGTCGTGCCGGGGATCAGCCGAGTACACGCCGTCCACGCCCGAGTGCGTGCCCTTGATCACGACGTCGGCCTCGATCTCGGCAGCACGAAGCGCGGCTGCGGTGTCGGTGGTGAAGAACGGGTTCCCCGTACCGGCAGCGAAGATGACGACCCGGCCCTTCTCGAGGTGTCGTACCGCCCGACGGCGGATGTACGCCTCGGCGATACGGGGCATCTCGATTGCCGACTGCACACGGGTGTCCTGTCCCAGGCGTTCCAGGGCGTCTTGAAGTGCAAGTGCGTTCATGACCGTACCGAGCATTCCGATGTGATCGGACTGCGTGGCATCCATTCCGCTCAGTGAACCGGTCCGGCCGCGCCAGAAGTTGCCGCCTCCCACCACGACGGCCACGTCGACGCCGAGATTCTGTCGCAGATCGACGATGTCACGGGCGGTCGCTTCGAGAGTCGCCCCGTCGAGGCCCTTGCCCGATTCACCGGCAAGCGCCTCGCCCGAGGGCTTGAACACGATCCGCTTCCAACTGGGCCGGGGCCCTCCTCGGGGATGGATCGGCTCGTCGCTCATCGACGCGAGACCGTACTAGAGCACACCTCATCCGGCCGAAAGTCGGCAGCGCCCGACATCCGTCCGAACGACCCGCCACTGCCGGCAGCCCGCGCGAACGCTGCGCTCAGCTCATTCCGCTCGCGCCACTTCGGGCGGAGCGTCGGGTGCTCAGCCGATTTCGACTTGGGCGAAACCGACGATGGTTGCGCCGCCGATGAACTGGCTCACGGACTGCTTGTCGTCCTTCGCATACGGCTGATCGAGCAGCGCGACGTCCTTGAAGAAGCCGTTGATGCGTCCTTCGACGATCTTCGGCAACGCCGCCTCGGGCTTGCCCTCGTTGCGGCTGATCGTCTCGAGCGTTGCACGCTCGGCAGCAACGACGTCTTCTGGGATGTCGTCACGGCTCAGGTACTTCGGCCGAGCGAACGCGATGTGCACAGCGACGTCATGGGCGAGTTCTGGCGTGCCGCCGGCAAGCTCGACGAGAACGCCGTTGACACCCCGACCACCCTGGATGTGCTGGTAGCTCCCGATGACGTTGCCGTCAGCGGCCTCGATGCGCTTCACCTCGCCGAGCCCGATGTTCTCCTTGAGTGTCACCTTGAGCTCTTCGAGTTCCGCGGCGCGCTCGCTCACCGCGTCGACGCCCTTGGCGGCGACGAGAGCGGCGAGAGCATCGGCCTCGGCCTTGAACTGGTCGGAACCGGCGACGAAGTCGGTCTCGCTCTTGAGTTCGACGATCGCGCCGACGTTGCCCTCGATCACCAGGCTGATGACACCCTGCGAAGCGTCGCGGTCCTCACGCTTGGCGCTGGCGGCAAGGCCCTTCTCGCGCAGCCAGGTCTTCGCGGCTTCGATGTCGCCGTCGTTCTCCTGCAGGGCCTTCTTGCAGTCCATCATCCCGGCGCCGGACGACTCGCGCAGGGCCTTGACGTCTTGTGCGGTGAATGCCATGGCTTCAGCTCTCCGTGCTTGCTTGGATGGTTTCGTCGGTCGATTGTTCGGCCACCTGCTCGGCGACCTCGGTTGCGGTCTCCTCGGCGACCTCGGCGGCAACCTCGGCAGGAGCGCCTTCGTCGGCGGCGACCTCGGCTGCGTCGGCGGCCGCTTCCTCGACGACCGGGCTGGCCTTGGCTGCGGCGAGTCGGGCGTCGCGGTCCGCCTGGGCCTGGGCGGCAGCGTCGCGGGCAGCGGCCTGGGCGGCGGCGAACTCGGCCTCTTCCTCGGGCGTGCGCTCTGCGACCGGCGCCGGTGCTGGGTTGCGCTTGTTGGCGATGAAGCGGCCCTCTTCGACGGCGTCCGCGATCACACGGGCGAACAGGCTGTTCGAGCGGATCGCGTCGTCGTTGCCGGGAATCGGATACTGGACCACTTCGGGGTCGACGTTGGTGTCGACCACGGCGACCACGGGGATACCGAGCTTGTTGGCCTCGGTCACCGCGATGTGCTCCTTCTTGGTGTCGAGCACGAAGATCGCATCGGGCGCCTTCTTCATGCCGCGCAGACCACCGAGGTTGCGCTGCAGCTTGGTGAGCTCGCGGTCGAGCAGGAGCGCTTCTTTCTTGATCATGGCGTCGAACTCGCCTGACGCCTGCATGCGCTCGTATTCGAGCATCTTGTTCACGCGCTTCGAGATCGTCTCGAAGTTGGTGAGCATGCCGCCGAGCCAGCGCTCGTTCACGTAGGGCATGCCGCACTTGTCGGCGTAACTCTTGACGGGATCCTGCGCCTGCTTCTTGGTGCCGACGAACAGGATCGTGCCGCCACCGGCGACGAGGTCACGAACGAAGCCGTACGCGGTCTCCACTCGACCGAGCGTCTGCTCGAGGTCGATGATGTAGATGCCGTTTCGCTCACCGAAGATGAAGCGCTTCATCTTCGGGTTCCACCGACGGGTCTGGTGACCGAAGTGGGCTCCGGCCTCGAGCATCTGCCGCATGGTGATGACAGCCATGTTGGTTCTCCTTGTTGCGGTTGATCCCGCCGGTCGGCGCCCTCGACGAGAGCGACCGCATTGGACCGATGGGACAGTGAGACGTCGCTGCGAACAGCGGCCGGTTCAGGTGAATCGACCTCCGCGATGCTATCGGGCGGTTCCGGGCTCCTGACACGTCAGTTCGAAGCGTTCGTCGACCGGCGCCGATCACCCAACCCCTCGGACGAACGCGGTTCGGATCGGGGCAGCACGCGTGGGCACCGCAGGACAGCGCAGCCGGGCGGGGGGCGCTGGCCGCGGCGCCGTTGCGTCGATCGGAACCAGCCGCGGCCTGATGTACTCCTTGCCGATGAACGGCGCCGGGTCGGCGTACCCGTCCCCGATGCGCAGGCTGAAGAAGAACGTTCCGGACGCGCTGCCGATGACGCCGCTCGCGAGCACGACATCGCCGGATTCGAGAGCCGTGGCGCCGAGATGTCCGTACGTGTGGCGCCAGCCGTTCGCCAGCTGGACCACCACGTAGCGGACGTCGACGACGGTACCGACGAACACCACTCGGCCACTGGCTGCGGCCCGGACCGCCGCTTCGCGAGCGACCCGGAACTCGAGTCCGCGATTTCCGGCGCACCAGGGACAGGGCGGCTCCCGAAAGGGGTCGACGACCGTCCCCACCACCGGCGGAAACCAGCAGGGTGCGGCCGCGGCCGGTTCGGGCGCTCCGACGGCGAACAACGTCAGCGCGGTGCCGACGAGCACCCTGGCGAGACGGGAGCGTTGAGATCGTGCAGACATGGACCCACCCTTCGGGACACCTCGGAACGAGCCGAGGACGGACGTCGGGGCGCTGGTGCGCCGATGGGCCACCCGACGTGGCGGGGCGAGCGTCAGCCGACGCCGGCGGCCGAGAGACGCGAACGCAGGTGCAGGACCGACTTGGTGTGGATCTGGGACACCCGGCTCTCGGTGACGCCGAGGACCTGTCCGATCTCGGAGAGGGTCAAACCCTCGTCGTAGTAGAGCGAGAGCACGAGCTTCTCGCGATCGGGGAGCTTCTTGATCTCGGCCCGCATGATCTGACCGAGTTCGTGGTCTTCGACGACGGCGGACGGCGAACCGGAGCCCGGACCGTCGAGTGCGGCAGGTTCCGCGCCCGCTGCGATCGCTCGGTCGAGCGGACCGACCGTGGTGCTGGCGATCGCCGCCAGCCAGCGGGTCAACTCGTCGGTCGAGATGTGGAGATGGGCGGCCAACTCCTCGTCGGTTGGGGCCCGACCCTCCTTGTGTTCGAGTTCGGAGATCGCCTTCTCGACGCTGCGCGCCCGACTGCGAATCGACCGCGGAACCCAGTCCAGCTTGCGGAGCCCGTCGTACACGGCCCCGCGGATTCGAGGGACGGCGAACGTCTCGAACTTGACGCCTCGCTCGGGATCGAACCGCTCGATGGCGTCGATCAGGCCGAACACGCCCGAGCTCACGAGATCTCCCGGATCGACGCTCGACGGGAGGCCCGCGCCGACACGACCGGCAACGAACTTCACCAGCGGCGAGTAGTGCACGATCAAGTGGTCTCGGGCCGCCGTGTTCCGGCGGTTCAACCACCTGGTCCACTGCATCTGGAGGTCGGCGTCTTCGGGAACGATGCTCATGCTCTGGGGTGGGCCTCGCGATAGGCAGCCGACAAGCGTTCGCGGCTGACGTGGGTGTAACGCTGGGTGGTGGCCACGTCCGTGTGGCCGAGCAACTCCTGCACAGCTCGGAGGTCGGCACCGCCGTCGAGGAGGTGCGTCGCGAACGTGTGACGGAGCGCGTGAGGATGGGTCGGGCTCGGCGACCGGCGATCGACGATGCGACGCACGTCGCGTGGCATCAGCGGTCGTCCCCGCTCGTTGCCGAAGAGGACGTCGCCCGCTTCCGGGGGCAGGACGTCGTGACGAATCGCCAGCCAACGGCGCAACGCGGCAACGGCCGGTTCGCTGACCGGGACCCGCCGTTCCTTCGAGCCCTTGCCCCAGACGTTGGCGACGCCGTCGGCGAGGGACACCGACGACACCCGCAGCCCGCACAACTCGCCGACTCGCAGCCCTGAGCCGTACAACAGCTCGAGCACTGCATCGTCTCGGCGCCGTCGCCAGTCGGGTTCGTCGTCGACGAGCGGCGCATCGAGCATGCCCGTGAGTTCGCGTTGGTCGAGCACCCGCGGCAGGCGCCCACCACCTGCGGGAACGGAGACGCCGATGGTTGGATCGACCTCGGCGAGGCCGCTCGCCACGAGCCACCGGTAGTAGCGCCGGATCGCCGCGGTCTTGCGGGCGATCGATCGACGGGCGAACTGCCGCGTGGTGAGGTGGGCAAGGTAGCGGCGCACGGTTGCTCGCTTCACCGCCCCAGGTTCGAGCAGATCGCTTCGGGCGCACCAGGTGGCGAACGAGCGCACGTCGGAGGTGTACGCGGCCACGGTGTTGTCCGACAACGAGGTCAGCGCATGCGCGAAGTCGTCGATGCGCCAAGGGTCCACGGCGACGATGGTATTGCCCGCGAGGGAGCCTCAGCGTGGATGGCAGCTTCATGCGAGGTCGGCCCAGTCGTCGATGGCCTCGAACCAACCGGCGGTCTCGCGCAGCCAACCGGCATGCTCGAGCCGTGCGACCGCCAGCGCCGTGTCGACCAGCGAGCGGTCACAACGCTGCGCACACGCCTCGAGGGTCAGCGGTGCGGAACGACAAGCGTCGATCAGTCGCCGATCGTCGGCACTGGGCAGTGCCCGCGGGTCGTGACGGCGTCGGCCCGCACGACGACGGTCGAGTCCCAGCGCCATCAACACGTCGGCGGTTTCGATGGCGGGCGAGGCACCGTCGCACAGCAGTCGGTTCGTGCCGAGCGCCGCGGTGTTCCCGATCGCCCCCGGGACCGCGAACACGTCGACGCCGCGCTCGGCAGCCTCGCGAGCCGTGATGAGACTTCCCCCTCGCTCGCGACTCTCCACCACGACCAGTACCTCGACGAGCGCAGCGAGGATCCGGTTGCGCAATGGAAACCGGAACGCATCGGGTGCCGTTCCCGGCGGCCATTCGGAGATCAACGCCCCCCGCTCGGCAACCGCCTCCCAGAGCTGGGCGTTCTGGACCGGATACGGCCGATCCGGTCCCGTGCCGACGACGGCCACCGGTGGCGCTCCGCGCACTGCGAGCACGCCGCGGTGCGCTGCACCGTCGATGCCCTTGGCCAGACCGGACACGACGACCACCCCCTCGTCAGCCAACTCGTAGCCGAACCGAGCGGCGGTCTCGCGGCCTCGTTGTGTTGCGTTGCGCGTCCCGACGATGCCGACACGCCGCGCCTCGAGCACCTCGAGGTCGCCGCGGACGAACAGCGCGGCGGGACGGCGCGGGTCGTCGAGCAACGAACGCGGGTAGGCATGGTCGCCTGCGGCGACGACGTCGACACCGGCCTGCTCGCACTGCTGCCACACTTCCTCAGGGCGACGCCGATCACCCGAGCGTCGCCATGCCGCTGCAAGCTCCGGTTCTCGCGCGAACAGTGTGGCAAAGGGTTCGGGAGCCGCGCACTCGCCGGTGGCGATCGCGAACGCCTGCTCGGGCGACCGATGTGCGAGCAGTCCCGACAGGCGGTTGGTGGTCATCCGGTCGAACCCTGCCAGCGCGGCCACGAACGCCGCAGACGGCAGCACGCCGGCGGTCATGCCACCCTCCCTGTCGGCATCGAGCGAGCAAACGTCGCCCGGAATCGGAGCGCCATCGCCACGTCCTGCTCGTCGATGCACGACTCGAAGTCGCCCCGCAGATCGGCGATCGTGCGCGCCACGCGACGGATGCGGTGGTAGCCCCGGCCGCTGAGCCGATCGTGCTCGAGTTCGTGACGGAGCAGGGCTGTCGAACCGGCATCCAGCCGCGCAACGTCATCGAGTCGGTCGACCGCCAGGGCGCTGTTGAGACATCGCTGTCGGTCGACCGCGAGCGCCCGGGCTGCGCCCACGCGGGCCGCGACGACCGCTGAGCTCTCGCCGGGTTCGTTGACGAGCAGGTCGTCGACGGCGGGACGATGAACGGCCACCCGCAGGTCGAACCGGTCGAGCAACGGACCAGACACCCGCCGTGCGTAGCGATGGAGCACGGCATCACCGCACACGCACGCGCCCGGCGCCCCACCACCGCACGGACACGGGTTCATCGCGGCGACCAGCAGGAAGTCGGCGGGGAGCACGGCCCGTACCTCCGCGCGGCTGACGTGCACAACGCGAGACTCCAACGGCTGGCGGAGCCCGTCGAGCACCGACGGGGAGAACTCGGCGAGTTCGTCCATGAACAGGACTCCTCCGTGCGCGATCGACACCTCGCCGGGCCGGATGAACTGCGAACCTCCCCCCACCAGCGCAATTCGCGACGAGGTGTGATGAGGCGCCCTGAACGGCGCCTCCCGGACGAGCCCACCCGGCGGCAGGGCGATGCCGGACGCCGAATGGACCATGGTGACCTGGAGCGCCATGTCACGATCGAGCGGTGGGAGAAGACCGGGCAAGCGCGACGCGAGCATGGTCTTGCCCGCCCCGGGCGGCCCGATGAACAGCGTGTGATGCCCGCCGGCGGCAGCGACCTCGAGCGCGTGCCGCGCAACGGGCTGGCCCTGCACGTCGGCCAGATCCGGCAGCGGTCGACGAACCGCCTCGGCGCATTCGGTCTGGTGATGGTCTGGCCATGACGCCTCGCCGAGCAACGCATCGACCAGCTCACCGAGGTTCGCGATGGGACGCACCCTGCCAAGGGCAACGATCTTCGCTTCCGTCGCGCTCGCGACCGGCACGACGACGTCACGTTCTCCGATGGCACCGACCATGGGCACAACGCCGTTGACCGGGCGCAGCGAGCCGTCGAGGCCCAACTCGCCGATGAATGCCATTGCGCCGATCGTCTCCGGCGGGATCTCGCCGCTCGCGGCGAGCACCCCCACTGCGATGGCCAGATCGAGGCCCGAGCCGGCCTTGCGGTCGCCCGAGGGCGCAAGGTTCACGGTGATCTTGTGCTTGGGCCAGGGCAATCCGCTGCTCAGCACCGCAGCGCGCGCCCGATCTCGCGACTCGCGAATCGACGTGTCGGGCAGACCGACGAGGCTGAAGCCGGGCAACCCGGACGACACCTGGACCTCGACGTGGATCAGGTGACCTTCTGCGCAGAAGAGCACTGCAGACGGGACGGATGCGAACATGCGAACCTCCTCGGACGACGCGGTGGACCGCGGGTACATCGAAGAGGGGCGTCAGGGCCCCACGACCCCGACCAGGCACTCGAGCCGGTCGCGAACGTCACGGTACCCAGGGGGTGTCGCATTCCCTCAGGATCCACGGCGCCGTACGTCGGCCACCCCAGCCAGCGATGAGCGAAACCGCCGTATACGGACGCTTGGCTCATCACAGCCGCCGACCTCCGCCATGCGATGAGCGAAACCGCCGTATGCGGACGGTTCGCTCATCGCTGCTCGACTCGCTGCTGCCGGAACGGCGGATGTCCGTGCGACAATGCTCGCCGTGCCTGCCCGGTCTGGTCCCTCGCATCGATCGATGGCGGTCGCACTCGTCGCAATAGTCGCTGCGTTGAGCGCCTGCGGGGGTGACGACTCACCGAGCGCCGAACGATTCTGCGGTGAGATCGCCGCCAACAAGGAAGCGCTCACCAACCCGAACCTGGTCTACACCGACGACATCGATCCGCTCCTCGACCTGTATCGCAGCATCGGCGCACTGGCCCCGCTGAGCGTCGAGGACGACTGGGACCAGATCGTGTCGGCATACGAAACCGCGAGCACCGTGGTCATCGGCGATCAGGAGTCCGAACAGGAGGCGTTGACCGCGATCTACTCCAGCGAGAAGCCCGCCGCAGCGGTCGAGACGTGGTTGATCGAGAACTGCGCCGTCGATATCGGCCCGGTCTTCACGATCGTGCCCCAAGGACCTCTCGTCGTGACCGAGGCGCCCGCCGGCACGACGACTCCCACGTCGACGCCCTGAGTCGAGCCCGCGGCTCGACCCCTCGGGCGGGCCGCCACACGCTGACGCCCGCAGCGGCGGAACCCGTCAGGCGATCTCGCCGCGACGCAGGATGACCTTGTCGACCAGCCCGTAGTCCTTGGCCTCTTCGGCCGTGAACCAACGGTCGCGCTCGGAATCGGCCTGGATCTGCTCGAGGCTCTGGCCCGAGTGCTCGGCGATCAGCGTGGCCATGCGCAGCTTGGTGTAGCGCAGCTGCTCGGCTTGGATGGCGATGTCGGAAGCCTGCCCGCGCAACCCGGCGAGGGGCTGGTGCATCATGATGCGCGCGTTGGGAAGGGTGTACCGCTTTCCTGCGGCGCCGGCCGTGAGCAGGAACTGCCCCATCGAGGCAGCCAAGCCGAGACACACGGTCGCAACGTCGCAGCCGACGAACTGCATCGTGTCGTAGATCGCCATGCCGGCGGTGACCGAACCACCCGGGCTGTTGATGTACAGCCAGATGTCCTGACCGGGGTCCTCGCCCTCGAGGTAGAGCAACTGGGCACAGATCTGGTTGGCGATCTCGTCGTTCACATCCGATCCCAGCATGACCACTCGGTTCTTCAGAAGGCGGTCGAAGACCGCAGAGCGGGGATCGAATCCGCCCTCGAGTGCTGCTGGTTGCATGAGTTCCGACATGGCCCGAAGGCTATCGGCCTCGGGTGCCGGCGAATCACGAAGCCACCGTCCGCACTACCGTCAGGGGCATGGCTGTCACAGCGAAGTTCGTACCCGACCGCGTCGACCTGCTGCCCAACACCCCCTCGACGCTGACGCTGCGTCTCTACAACGACGGCGACCGACGCGATGTCACGCTGACCGCGACCGGGGATCTGGCCGAGCACGTCAGTCTGGATTCCTCCGCGGCAACCGTCGACACGAATCAGATCGTCGACGTCCTAGTCACCGTCTTCGCCCCTGCGACCGTGCCGGCCGGCAGCTATGCGCTCGGCGTCGAGGCGACCGTCGGCAGCGGTCAGGCCAGTCCACAACAGGCGTCGCTCGGGGTGGTGATTCCCGCCGGCGATTCGGAAGAGATCCCCGGGCCACCTCCACCCCCTCTGACGGGACCCGAGATCGTGGTCGCCACGGCCACGATCGAGATCGGCTCGTACAGCGACCACACGCTCGCGCTGCAACCGGTGCGGTCAGGCGGAGCGAAACGAGGCCGTCATTCGCTGCGGGTGGCGAACACGGGCAACGAGGTGGTGACGATCGACCTGTCGCACGATCCCATCGAGGACGTCAGGATCGACCTCGAACCGCCGTCGCTGACGGTCGCTCCTGGCCTGACCGGAGAGGTCACGGTCCGGATCACGCCGAACACGACGTACTGGAGTGGACCGAGGCGCGACCACGAGTTCACGGTGCAGGCAACCGGCAGCAACGGTCGCAGCGACGAGCTGAGCGGCGTGTACCAGCAGCGCCCACGATTGCCGAACGGGCTCGGCCCGGCAGCTGCAGGAGCGTTCGCTGCGCTCCTGCTCGGGGCGATCGCGTGGTTCACGCTGCTCCAGCCGTGGGTCGAGGAGACCGCCGACAACGCCGCTGCCGACGCCATCGAAGACGACCGTGCCGCGCTGCGCGACCGAATCGACGAGCTGGAGGCTGCCGCGGCGGAGGCCGAAGAACTCCCCCTCGGCCAACCGACCGATCTTCGCCTGGAGGTCGCTCCCGCAGGTGGGAACATCGAACAGGACACCGCGGTCATCGAACCGGGCACGATCGTGTCGATCACCGACGTGGTGTTCCAGAACCCGACCGGCGCGGTCGGCACCGTGTCGTTGCGACGCGGCAACGGCGTGATCCTGCAATCGGAGCTGGCGAACTTCCGCGATTTCGATCTCCACTTCGTCGCGCCAATCCAGTTCGACGACGACGTCGAGATCGTGCTCGAGGTCGAGTGCCGTTCTCCGGGTGCCGGGCAGAGCGTCTGCCCGGTCGGTGCGTCGCTGGTCGGTTTCGTCGACGAAGTCGGCTGACCGCGACCGGGCGCTCGGTGAGTCAGCGAACGAGGGCGCCGACGGGGCTGCCTCGCAGCGCGGCGTCGGCTGAGGCCGCGCCCCGGCTCGACACCAACAATTCGCCATCGACGTCGGCGAACCAGTCGAGTTGACCCGCCACGCTCAGCGTGATCGGGCCGGTCGGCGTGTTGGGGAGCACGACGACGACGTGGGCGAACGTGCCATCGACGTCGACCGTGATCGACTCGGTCGTCGACGACCCCGGCTGCAGGAGTTCGATGATCGATCCGGGCGGAAAACCCACTCCGAAGACCGTGACCGTCTGGCCGGCGCCCGCGACCGGTGGCACCAGGTCCATGGTGGGTTCGGGCACGCCCTCGCCGTCGAGCAACGCCGTCACCGGTGAACTCCCGGCGACTTCGAACGTCAGCACTGCGCTGGTCGGGCCCACTGCGGTGGGGGCGAATCGAACCTCGACCAGGCAGGTGCCGCCTGCGACGACGGAGGTGCCGCTGCACGAGTCCGACACGATCTCGAACACGGCGGGCGGTTCGATCACCGCACTCGTCACCTCGACGGGGTCCGAGGTCGGGTTGGTGAACACGACCGATGCGGTCCTCCGCCCGGCATCGATCACCGTCGGCTCGAACGTCACCGGCACCGCGAATGCCGTGAGGTCGGCCGCCGGATCCGGATCGAACGACGAGTTGGACCGGGAGAACGTCGAGGTGCTGCTGCGACGGGGAACCGGCGGGAAACCGACCGTCGGGAACGGTGTGCCGACGGTCGGGAAGCGCGGCACGATGACCGTCGAGGGCGACGTGGTCGCCGGCACGGTCGTGGCCGGCTCGCTCCCGCTGTCCGGAACCGTTGGAGTGGCCTCCGTCGGCGATGTCGTCGCCGGTGCGACGGTCGTGGACGTCGGCGGCTGGGTGGTCGACGTCGTGGTGTCGACGACGTCGGGGTTCGACGATGCACGGTCGATCGCCCACACCGCCGCCGCTTCCGGAGATGGCGAGGCGGGGGCCGACGCATCGGCCAGATCGGCCGGATCGGCCAGATCGGCCAGATCGGTGGTGCTCGCGAACACGAGCCAGCGACCGAACTGTGAGATCGCGACGGCCCCGGTCGGTTGCGCAGCCGAGAGTTCCTCGATGTCCTCATCGACCGTGGACGTTGCGTCCGACGACAACACACGAACCGCGCCACGTCGCTGGTACACGACGTGGTTGCCGTCCGAGGAGACCGCCGGCCGGCTCGCGTCCTCGACGAGGATCTGCCCGGTGCGGGCAACCCGGTCGACTCCGACGACGAACGGAGGCACCACCGAAGTCGGTCCGGCGACGGCGAGTTCGACCGCGCTCGACTCGAAGACCACGAACGAGCCGTCGGCGGTGATCGTCGGTGACGCCGAACTCGACGGCGCTGCCTCGCCGGTCGTCGTCGTGGAGATCAGCTCGGGGTCGAGTTGCGGAGTGGTCGACGTCCAGACGTAGACGTTGGCGGGGCTCGGTTCGAACGGCGACGAACCCGGTCCGGCGAGGAAGACCACCGTCTGCCCGTCGGCCGACACATCGGTGTGCGAGCCGGTCATCATCTCGGGCACGCCGCCTGCAACGACGTCGAAGGTCTGGCTGAGCGCATGTGGCCCGCCCGCTGCGGGGCGGACGTAGCGCCGGATCTCCCGGCCTGTCGACCAGACGATCGTGGACCCGTCGAACGACAGCGCCGGCGCCGCGACCTGCCCGGCGCCCGCGCTTGCCGCATCGAAGGAGACCGTGTCGACGACGGTGCCGATCGGCAGCGGGAAATCGATCGAGTTGGCGCATCGATCGACGACGGTGAGTTCGGCGCGGTCGGAGACGACGACCGTGTAGCCGACCAGACAGCCGTTGCCGCTGATCGCCGGCGCGGCGCTGTCGGTTTCGGCGACGGCGCGGCTGGTGCCACCGACTCGATCACGAATCCAGACCCGGCGGCCGGCGAACGGTGTGAGATCGGGCGGATCGGACGTGACGGTCTCGTAGACGACGACGCCGCCGGTCTCGGAGATCGACGGCGACATCGCGCCGTCGGGAATCACCTGAGCCGAGCCGGACGCGTCGAGCGACACGATCTCGGAACGAATCGGATCGCTCGTCGACTGCGCTCCGATCACCGATGCGAACGCGCTGGCCAGGCCGACGGTGACGACGGCTGCTGCACCGAGGGCCGCCCGGCGGCCCCGGCTCGGCGTGGAAACTGCGGACGTGCCCTTCAGGGTACCCCTCGCAGGGAGAGGAGCCGCAGGCAGCGCGGTCAGCGTGCGACGCCGCTCATCACGACGGCAACGCGCTCGGTGGGCTCGATCGCGTCGGCGATCGACAGCAGCCCCGCGAGTCCTGCGCTGCCGGTGGCGCTGACGTCGAACCCTGCGGATCTCGCCAATGCGTGGGCGGCGACGATGTCGTCCTCGGCCGCTTCGATCGGCGACTCGCCGCTTCCCGTCATCGCCTCGAACACCCCGATCCAGTCGTAGGTCTCGTCGTCGAGGATGCCGTCGGCCAACGAGTGGGGATCGTCCCACGGCCACATCAACTCGCCCCACCGCGGTGCGACGAGCTCGGTGAGCGGGTCGGCCTCGGCGATGGCGAGCTGCCAGGCGCGCAGCAGCGGGGCGCAACCCTCGGCCTGCACGGCGTGAAAACGGCGAGCCGGGCGGGTTGCACCGACACATGCGGCGAACGCTCCCCCACCGACCTGCACGAAGATCCGGTCGAGATCACCGACGGCCTGCCGGGCGAGCTGTTCGCGGATCTCCCAGCCGAGGGTGCGACCGCCGTCGAGGGCGAGAGCGTTTTCCGGCCCCTGTACGGTGAACGGGATCGCGCCGGCGTCGACAGCCTCACGGAACCGCAGCATGGCAGGATCGCCGGCCGGATCTCCCCGGAGACGTTCACACCGATGGATCCGTGCACCGAGCCGATCGAGTTCGTCGCCGAATCCGTCGGACATCCAGGTGGGGACGTAGACGTCGATCGGCCATGCGGCTGCACGTGCCAGCGTGGCCGCCGCGAGCGCGGCGTTGCCACACGAGGCGATCGCCAGCGGCGGTCGATCGGACAGGTGGCCGAGGATCTCTGCTGCGCGGAGATGCAGGAGGATCGTGAACAGATGACGGGCCTTCTGGCTGCCGCCCACTCCCCCGGTCTCGTCCTTCACCCAGACGCCGCCTCCGTCGGAGAAGCCGAGCTCGTCGGACAGCGCAGCGGAACGTCCGAACGGTGTGGGGACGAAACCGACTCCGGCCGCGGCGGTGACAGCCGCATCGAGCTCGAGCACCAACGATCGTCGGGCGGTGAGATCCAGTCCGTTCGCGTCGGCGTAGGCGGCCCAGGCGAGGTCGCCATCGTGGCGCAGGAACGAACCCGCTTCACCGTCGGTGCCGGCGTCCGCACCAGCACCGACGCCGTCGTCGTCGGTCTCGGGGGCGCTGGACACCATCTGCAGCACATGGCGCCGATCATCGATCGTCGAGTTCGGGCAGCGCCAGGGAAACGGCGTGGCGATTTCGACCCGAGCGTGACAGACGGCGCAGCGCCAGCCGGTGACACGCATCGTCGTCAACCCGCCACGCGGGCATTGAAGTCGTCGATCATCTCGTCCCACACGCCGACGTAACGCCGCAGCCCCCTCCAGAACCCCTGGTCGCGGCGGGTCTCGAACAGGTCGAAGGGGGTGCCCTGCTGCTCGACCCACGTGTAGTAGCCGAGGTTGAAGATGCGGCGCCGATCGGCCTCGGTGCAGTCGATCATGTGGTCGGTGCCGACCGAGCCGAGATGCTCGCCGAACACCTCGGCGGCGTCGGTGGCGCTGAACTCGTTGCGGTAGCGGGTGGCGAGCGTCTTCGCCCGTTCGCTGGGGTACAGCGCGGCGCCGTCGGTGGCCACCGTGAGGATCGCATCGTCGGGACCGAGGTCGAGCAGCTTCGCCGTCTTGATCGCCGCGAGCACGTTGCAGATCGACGAGAACCCGAAATGCTCGAGCGTGGCCACGACCTCCGCCGGGACCCCTTTCGACTGGACCAGGTAGCGGCGACCCGCATCGGTGTTGAACAGCACGTCGAGTTCGTCGGTTGCTCGATCCGAGATCGCCGCCACGACGTCGGTGTTGGTGACGTTGTGGATCAACGGGATGTGCTTGTCGCCGATGCCCTGGATGTTGTGCTCGCCGAACCCGTTCTCCAGCATCGTCGGACACTCGAGCGCTTCGACCGCGACGACCTTGGTGCCGTAGTCGTCCTTCAGCCGGTCGCCTGCAGCGATGGTCCCGGCCGAACCGGTCGCCGAGGTGAACGCCGCCAGATCGAGTTCACGTCCCTCGCCACGAAACCGTTCGCGCACCGTTTCGAAGACGTGGCCGAACGCTGCGCCGGTGACGCGGTAGTGAGCGAGGTGGTTCCCGAACTCGGAGAACTGGTTGAGCACGAAGTTGGTCGGATCCCGACGCAGTTCGTTGCACGCGTCGTAGATCTCCTTGACGTTCGACTCGGTCCCGTGAGTACGGATCACGTCCTCCGCCGGGTTCTCGCACCACTCGTCGAGCCAGTCGAAGCGTTCCTGACTCATCCCCTCGGGCAGGATCGCCACGCCCCGGCTCGCCATGATCCGACTGATGGCGATCCCACCGCGGGCGTAGTTGCCGGTCGATGGCCACACCGCACGGTGATGGGTGGGGTCGAACTGGCCGGTGACCACACGTGGGGCGAGACAGGCGTACGCAGCGAGCACCTTGTGTGCCGTGATCATCGGGAAGCGGTCACCGAACACGACGATGATCGGGCTCTCGACTCCCGTCAGGCTCGGCGGCAGCACGACATGATCGGGAACCGCCACTCGGCCGCCGACGAGGTCGTTGTACCAGTGCACGCGCCACAGGTTGCGAGCGTCGGGACCCTGCGGATCGGCGTCGCCCACGACCGCTGCTTGATCGAACGACGACGGATCCTCGAGCTGGGCGAACGTGGGAAGCACGATGCGGCGCTCGCGGAAACGCTCGACGCTGTTGGCGAGCGCATCTTCGTCGACGACCCGGTCGGTGAGCCCGAACTGGTTCTCGAGAGCGTCCGATGCGGTGTCGATGGCGGTCACGGTTGACATTCTGTCAAGAGATCCGCTCCCCCGTTGCGTTCCCTCGTCGGTCGGGGTGAGCGCAGCCGGGGTCCGGCCCCAGCCGTGAGGGGTTCGGCCGCGTGTCAGAACGGACGGTCGTCCGGAGGAAGGTCGCTGGGACCGACATGAGCGTCCAGCCAGGCGCAGAGATCGTCCACACCCGTCCAGGTGTCACGGATCCGCTTGGCCGCTCCTGCGGTGTGGATCCATTTCGGTGCGCCGAACTCCTTGACGGCGATCAGCCCCTTGCGGCGCAGCAGTTCGATCCTCGGATGATCCTTCGGATAGCCACGGGGCGCCGTCTTCAGCGAGTCGATGGCGCTGATCGAGTACTTGCGTCGCTCGGCGTCCGCGACCAGCGCCGCGAGTTCCGCTCCCGTCGACTCGCCGTCGATCGCCTGGCGGAAACGCGCCAGTTGATCCTTGGCCATGGCGTAGTACCCGGCGCCGACCATCAGGCCCTCGGCAGAGAACTGGGCGTAGTAGCCCGTTCCACCTTCGGATTCACCGTAGGCCCCTTGCGCGGTCTTGTACGGTGGCTTGTTCTTCGAGAACCGCACGTCGTTGTAGGGCCGGAACATGTGGAACGGTCCGAAGTCCTCGAGCGCCTGGGTCAATTCGATCATCGGCTGCTTGACGAACTCGTCGTACCGTCCTCTGTTCTCCTGCCAGAACGACCGCGAGTTGTCGGCAGCGAGCTGCTCGTAGAACTCGATTCCTTCGATGGGAAAGCCGCTGAACGCCATGCGAACCGACGGTAGTCGGCCGCTCCGACACCGCGGAGCCCCGCTCGGAGGCGGCTCGTTCGGGCGGTCGGGATCCCCGACGACCGCCGTCGATCTCGTAGGTTCGAGGGGGTGGCAGATCTCTTCCTCGGCGGTGCCGTCGATCCCGCTTCACATCAACGAGTCAGCGACGCTGACGGCGGCCGCCTCGGCGTCGCAACCGAGTCACTGACGACACACGGCGTGATCGTGGGAATGACCGGCTCGGGAAAGACCGGCCTCGGTGTGGTCCTGATCGAAGAAGCCCTGCGTTGCGGTCTCCCGGTGCTGGCGATCGACCCCAAGGGAGACCTCACCAATCTGTGTCTCACGTTCCCCGACCTCGCCCCGGCGGACTTTCGGCCGTGGATCGACGAGGCCGAAGCGGCCAACGCCGGCGAGAGCCCTGACGCCTTCGCCACCAGCCAAGCGAACCTGTGGCGGGAGGGACTCGACGGGTGGGCACTGTCCGGCGCCGACATCGGCGCCCTGCGCGACCGCACCGACTTCACGATCTACACACCCGGCTCGGAGGCGGGAACGGCGCTGAACATCGTCGGATCACTTCAGGTCCCGGGTGACATGACCGACGCCGAAGCGGTCGCCGACGAGATCGAGGGATACGTCACCGGCCTGCTGGGATTGGTGGGCGTCGCGGCCGACCCGCTCGCCAGTCGCGAGCACATCTTGCTGTCGAACCTGATCCACCACTCGTGGAGCGAGGACCGTCCACTCGACCTCACGACGCTCGTGTCGATGGTTCCGACGCCGCCGATCCGCAAGCTCGGCGTGTTCGACATCGACCAGTTCTTCCCCGCCGACGACCGCATGGCCCTGGCCATGAAGCTCAACGGATTGCTGGCATCCCCATCGTTCGCGGCGTGGTCGAAGGGACCGGCACTCGACCTCGCATCGATGCTGCACACCGCTGACGGACGAGGACGATGCGCGATCGTGACGACGGCACACCTCTCCGACGACGAGCGCCAGTTCGTCACGTCGCTCATCCTCTCCAAGCTGATCACCTGGATGCGCCGCCAGAGCGGGACGAGCGATCTCCGAGCGCTGCTGTACATGGACGAGGTCGCCGGCTACCTGCCACCGACGGCGATGCCACCGACCAAGAAACCGATCCTGACGCTGATGAAGCAAGCTCGAGCGTTCGGTGTCGGCGTGGTGCTGTCGACCCAGAATCCGGTCGACCTCGACTACAAGGCGATGTCGAACGCCGGAACGTGGATGATCGGCCGGCTGCAGACCGATCGCGACAAGGCCCGGCTGCTCGACGGCCTGTCGAGCGCCGCTGGGTCGGTCGACGTGGCGGCCGTCGATGCCACGATCTCCGGACTGGCGAAACGCGAGTTCGTGTTGCGGCGAGCGGGCAAGGACGAGCCCGAGGTGTTCACCACCCGGTGGGCGATGTCGTACCTCCGCGGCCCGATGACGAGAGACCAGATCGCACGGCTCACCCCCCGAGCCGACTCGGCGCCAACCGATTCGCACGCGACCGATCCCGCGCCGTCTCCAGTCCAGTCGCCCCCGGGCACAGCTCACACCGAGGTTCCTGCGAGCGATCAGAGCCCGGTCGCCCCGGACGTGGCCGACGGGATCGCCGTTCGGCACGTCGACGTCGCAGCCCCGTGGCTCGGCGACGTGGGCGGGGACTCGCGGGGACCGTACTCGAGGCAGCCGTGGTCGCTCGGGTCGCGATCCGCTACGACGAGACGAAGGCCGACCTCGTCCACGACGAGGAATTCGAGGCGGTGCTGTTCCCGCTCGACGATCCTGCCGACGTGTCGTCGCTGGTACAGGTCGACTACGACGACCGGGACCTCCGCGCGGAGGCCCCGGCCAACGCCACGTACCGACTCCCGACGGCGCGCATCACGACGAAGACGTTCTTCAACCAGATCGAGCGGGATCTCCGCGACCACCTCACTCGCGACCTGTCGCTCGAGATCCCGACGAATGCCGAGCTCAAACTCTTCGGACGCCCCGGCGAGAGCACCGAGGAGTTCCGCATCCGCTGCGATCGTGCCGCCGACGACCGGGCCGACGCCGAGATCGCGGCGTTGCGCGACAAGTACGAGACCGACGCCACCAAGCTGCGAGACCAGATCGATGCTGCCGAGGACCGCGCGAACGTCCTCGCCGAGGAGGCCAAGGGCAAGAAGACCTCGGAGTTCTTCTCGACCGCGAGCTCGATGCTCGGCGGACTGCTCGGCGGCAGGAAGTCGAAGACCAAGATGATCGGCGACGTGCTCGGCGATGCGGGCACCGCCGCCCGGCGACGCGGCAGTTCGAGCGCCTCCGACCGCCGCGTCGATGCTGCCGAGAACAAGGTGCAACGGCTCCTCGAGCGGTACGACGAACTGGAAGCCGACCTCGAACGGGACGTGGCGACCATCACGGACCGTTGGGACGCGGCACGGGCAGCGATCACCCCGATGACGATCGGCCTGGAGCGCACCGACGTCGACGTGACCCAACTGGTGCTGGCCTGGCTCCCGGTCGCCTGACCAGGGACACCCGCATGTGCCGACGGAGAGACTCGAACTCTCACTGACGGCGACCTAAACGCCGTGCCTCTGCCAATTGGGCTACGTCGGCCGGAGCCCTGAACCTACCGTGATCACGCCTGCGGCCGATCGATGGTGGGCAGACCCATGATGTCATCCGCCCCGGGCGGGCCGTACCCTGCTGCCGTGCCTCGAGGCGGAACCAGGGCCCACTCCATCGATCTCCTCGCCTGGCTGTACATCGCGCTCGTCGGGCTCGTCACGATCTCCCACACGATCGGATGGTCGGGTACGAGCACGGTGGCGGTGGCGCAGTCGCTCACGCCGTACCTCGCGCTGACGCTCCTGCCCATCATGGCCGTCGCGCTCTGGTGTCGGCGCCTGCTGATGGCGACGGTCGCGTCAGCGGTCGGTTTCGGCCTCGCAGTGCTCGCGACACCCCTCGCCGTTCCGGATCCGCAACCTCCGGCTGCAGCAGGGAGCACGGGGCTGGCGGTCGCGTCACTCAATCTCTGGTACCAGAACTCGCAGATCGACGACGTCGACGACGCCCTCGCCGAGGTGAACGCGGATGTGATCGTGTTCAACGAGTTCACCCGAACTCACCAGCAGGCGCTCGAGGCCAGCGCGCTCGCTGACAGCTATCGATACCGCATCAACCGCCCCGGCCTCGGGGCGACCGGCATCGCGGTGTGGAGCCGCTGGCCCCTCACGGTCGGCGACGCACTCGAGACCTTCAACGACAGCCTCGATGTCGCCGTGGCCGGACCCGACGGGGACATCGACGTCGTGGCGATGCACATGCCGACCCCACTGGTGAACTTCGACGCCTGGCGCAGAGATCTTGCGACCGCCGCCGACATCGGGCGGTCCGCCGACGGGCCGACGCTGCTGATCGGCGACCTCAACTCGGCGTACTGGCATCCAGACTTCCGCGAGCTGCTCGAGGTCGGATTCGTCGACGCGCAACGCGGCGGCAGGCTCAGGGTTCTCGACGTCGTGGCCGACCGACTGGTGGATTCCGCCGTTCGTCCGCCTCGACCATGCACTCACGACCGGCGGACTGGTGTCGACCGACGTGTACGACCTCGACGTTCCGGGCAGCGATCACCGCGGTCTGGTCGTCACCGTTGCGCCAGCTCGGTGAGCAAGGCCCGGAACGCCCGGCCCCGATGCGAGATGACGTTCTTGGCTTCGAGGCCCATTTCCGCGAACGTCGCACCGTCGCCCTCGTCGGGCTGGAACACCGAGTCGTAGCCGAACCCGATCTCGCCGCGCTCCGCAGTGGTGATCACGCCTGGGCACACGCCTTCGACGTGCACTTCGGATCCATCGGGCCAGACCACGATCGCGACGGTCTTGAACGCGGCTCGCCGATCGGTCACCCCGGCGAGTTCGGACAGGAGCTTCGACCGGTTGTCGGCGTACGAACAGCCCTCGCCTGCGTAGTGAGCGGCATGGACCCCGGGGGCTCCTCGGAGCGCGTCGACTTCCAAACCGGTGTCGTCAGCGACAGCCGGCAGCCCGGTGGCGGCACAGAGTGCGGCGGCCTTGAGCCGGGCATTGCCGAGCAGCGTGTCGGCGTCCTCGACGACGTCGGGCACGTGGTCCGGACGCGCCAGCAGTTCGACCACACCGTCGAGCAGACGCTGGATCTCGACCACCTTGTCCGGGTTCGCCGAGGCACAGACGAGCTGGATCACGGTCCTGGCCTCAGCCGCGCCGGGCGGTCCGACGGCGCGGTCGCGATCAGCTCGGCCTGCAGGTCGGCGATCGTGGTGAGTCCGCCTTCGGCCAGTTGCACCAGCGAATCGAGCTCGGACCGAGAGAACGCCATGCCCTCAGCGGTGCCCTGGACCTCCACGAACTTGGCCTCGCCACCTGCGATCGGACGCAGCATGACAACGTTCATGTCGACTTCGGCGGTGCTGTCTTCGACGTAGGGCAGGTCGAGCACGGGCGTGCCGTCGACGATGCCGACGCTGATCGCGGTGCAGAACGAGTGCAGCGGGTTGGCGGCAAGGTCGCCGCGTCGGACCACGCGCTCGAGCGCGTCGTGCAACGCCACGAAGCCACCACAGATGCTGGCCGTGCGGGTCCCTCCGTCGGCCTGGAGTACGTCGCAGTCGACGACGACCTGACGCTCGCCGAGCGTCTGCATGTCGCAGGCCGCACGCAGTGACCGGCCGATCAGACGTTGGATCTCCACGGTGCGCCCGCTCTGCTTGCCGCGTGCGGCCTCGCGGTCGATGCGTTCCGGCGACGCTCCCGGCAGCATCGAGTACTCGGCGGTGACCCAGCCCTTTCCGGAGTTGCGCATCCAGCGAGGCACGTCGTCATCGATCGAGGCGGTGCAGAGCACACGCGTCTTGCCGAACGACACGAGACACGAGCCGTCGGCCATCTCGGTGAAGTCACGCTCGAACGTGATCGGGCGAAGCTGGTCGTCGGTACGGCCGTCGGGGCGCGCCATGGGGTCTCCGTTTCGTGGATGTTCGGGCTGACATGGTGCCACAGGCGTTCAGGAACCGGACGGGTTCCATGACTCGGTGTGGTCGAGTTCGGGGCCGAGAAGCTGGGCGCCGAGCTCGCGGAACATCTCGACGTCGCCACTGGAGACGAATCGGTGCCGGCCGACGCGGTCGTTTTCGCGCAACAGGCCGAGCGTGCCGAGGCGATCCATCACGGCGAAGGCGGTCTCGTCGGCGGAGCTCACCAGCGTGACGTGCGAACCCATCACGTCGCTGATCGTTCGGGCCAGGAACGGATAGTGCGTGCAGCCGAGCAGCAGGGCGTCGACCTCGGCGTCGCGGATCGGTGCCAGCAGCCGCTCCGCGAGCACCGTCACCTCGTCGCCCGTCGTCTGGCCCCGCTCGACGAACTCGACGAAGCCGGGACACGCTGCACTGGTCAGCGTGACCGGTGCTCCGGTGTCGATGACGGCGCGGACGTAGGCGCCCGACGCCATCGTTCCGACGGTTCCGATCACCCCGACCCGGCCGGTCGTGGTCGTGGTCACCAGCGCTCGCGCACCCGGCCCGATGACGTCGATCACCGGGACCGGGAGCTCGAGCCGCAGGTCGTCGAGTCCTGCGGCTGTTGCCGTGTTGCACGCAACGACGATCGCCTTCGCGTCGAAGTCCTTGACCAGACTCCATGCGAGTTCGTGCGCGTAGCCGCGCACGTCGCCGAGCGGCTTCGAACCGTAGGGATAGCGGCCCGTGTCGCCGATGTAGACGAGGTCCTCGGCCGGCAGCAGGTCGATCAATGCCCGGGCGACGGTCAGGCCGCCGAATCCCGAGTCGAACATCCCGATGGGCCGATCCACGGTAGCGAAGCCTATTGCCCAGCTGGCTCCCCGAGCCCCGGGGAACCAGCCGAGGTTCGGTCAGTTCGTGGGCACCTCGAGCACCTCGGTGATCACATGGAGGAACCCGTTCGAGGTGGTCTGGTCGAATTCACCGTCGACGAACGTTGCGCCATCGGCGCCGATCGTCCCGGCGGTTGCGTCCACCGGCTGATCGCCCCCCGACTCGACCGGCACTCCGCCGGGCAGCGCGAGCGCCTCGTCCTTCGTGAGCGCCGGATCGACTGTGCTGATGTGCGCAAGCGCCACCTGCACGTCTTCGCCACCCGTGTACCGCGTGAATGCGTCGTTGTTCGGCGCGAACACCGTCACCGGCCCCGGACCCTCGAGCAGGTCCTGCACCGATGAATCCGGGAGACCGAGCACGAAGTCCTCGAACGCCTGCAACTCGGGATCCGCGACGATGAACTCCCACGCCGAATCCGTCACCGGCACCAACGTCGTCGTCGATCCGGTCGTGGTCGTCGACTCGGCGACGGTGGTGGTCGTGGTCTCGGCCACCGTCGTCGTTGTGGTTTCCTCGATCGTGGTCGACGTGGTGGTCGTCTCGACCGGCCGGATGCTGGAGAGCTGGCACGTGACCGTGTCGCCGGCCAGGAACTGGTAGTTCGGGAACGAGTAGTTGGCGATCTGGTCGGCCTCCGCGTCGGGAACGTCGACCTCGACCGCCATCGAAACGGCGCTGTCCTGGGCATCGGGACGAGCGAGCACACAGTCGACGATCGGTCCCGGCGGGGTCCATCCCGCGGGAATCTGCTGAGCGATCGAGACCGTGGCGGCCCACGTGATCGGATCGGAGTCGACGCCGGCCGGTTCCCACTCGAACTCGACTCGTCCGTCGGAGCCCGTGTTACCACCGGCGATCTCGCCCGGGACGGCGTCGGCGGGCTGGATCCAGGTGTAGTCCGACGGCGCTTCCGGCGGGCCGGTGACCTCGACGATGAATCCGGTGTCGAGGGCTTCGCCGGTCTCATCGGTCACCTCGAGCACCAGCAAGCTGGACTCCGCCGTCGCAGCCGGGTCATCGTCGTCTCCACCGAGGAACAGCCAGGCGATGACACCGGCGATGGCGGCCAGGGCGACGAGCGCCGCGATCAGCGGCCCAGGCTTCTTGTACCACGGCGTGGGCGGCTGGTTGCCGGCCGGGCCACCGAAACCGGTCGGCGGCGGCGTGTCGCCCGGTGGAGTACCACCAGGGGCATCGGTCGCCGGCATCAGCGTGGTCGCCTCTGCAGCCGTCGCAGGTCCGTCAGGCAGTGTGGGCACTCCGTCAGGCAGGGTCGGGGCTCCGTCCGGCGGCATCGCCGGGCCGGGTGACGGCGGAGTCGACGGGGGAGGCGGGGCGGGGGGCACCGATCCGGGAACATTCGGGTCACTCATCGTTCCAGTGTCGCAGATGCCGACGGCTCAAGGTCGGACCTCCCCGGTTCGCCCACCGCACAGTGCGGGTCTCGCCGCCGGAGTGGCGCCTGGCATGATCTCGGGATGCCCACGATTCCCGTCAACGACATCGAGATCTGCTACGAGAGCTTCGGCGACCCCGACGCCCCACCGCTGCTGCTGGTGATGGGCCTGGGCGCACAGATGACGCTGTGGTCACCGGGATTCGTGTCCGAACTGCTCGATCGCGGATTCCGGGTGATCCGCTTCGACAACCGCGACGCCGGCCTGTCGACGAAGACCGCCGGGCCACCACCGGACGTGATGGCGATGTACGCCGCCTTCGCCGCAGGACGACCCATCGAGGCGCCGTACACCCTGTCGCTGCTCGCCGCCGACGCCGTCGGCCTGCTCGACGCCCTCGAGATTCCCGCCGCGCACATCGTCGGCGCGTCGATGGGCGGGATGATCGTGCAGACCATCGCCATCGAGCATCCGGATCGGGTGCTCTCGCTCACCAGCATCATGTCGACGACCGGCCACACGGAGGTCGGCCAGCCAGACCCAGAAGCGATGATGGCACTGCTGTCCCCCGCCCCGGAGGGCCGAGCAGCCGCGATCGAGGCGAGCATCAACACCTCCCGACTGATCTCTGGCGACCTCTTCGACGAGGTCGAGTCGCGGCGCCTCGCCACCGAATCGTACGACCGC
Source organism: Ilumatobacteraceae bacterium (assembly GCA_963698435.1). Taxonomy (GTDB): domain Bacteria; phylum Actinomycetota; class Acidimicrobiia; order Acidimicrobiales; family Ilumatobacteraceae; genus Sva-07. The sequence continues at coordinate 248,724 of CAVOQV010000020.1, forward strand.
TGCTTCCACCCCGCCGGCACGATGTTCCAGATCGCCGCGATCGCGGCGAGCGGCGACCGCACCGAGGGGCTGCAGCAACTCGACGTCCCGACATTGGTCGTCCACGGACGTCAGGATCCCTTGGTCACCCTCTCCGGGGGCGAGGCGACCGCAACGGCCGTGCCGGGCGCAGACCTCTTGGTGTTCGGCCAGATGGGTCACGACCTGCCGCGCCGGTACTGGCCGCAGATGGCAGACGCCATCTTCAACATCGCCGCACGAGGCGAAGGACTCTGACCGTGCCGGACATCGCCGAGGATCGGCGGCTCGACCCTCGGGTGAAGTGGGCCTTGCGCAACGTGCCGGTGACCGAGCTGGCCGACGTCGACAGTCGGGAGCGCCTGGTCGCCATCTCCAACAGCCCGAAGGCGATTGCGCTGCGTGACCGGGTCGAAGCGCTCTACGACACCCTCGACACCGAAGAGGTGGCTTCGTCGGACGGGCTGACGATCACGACACACGATGTGGTGTCGACGCCTGACGGGAACACGATCAAGATCCGTTTCGTCCGACCGGAATCCGACGAACCGCTTCCCTGCGTCTACTACATCCACGGCGGCGGGATGCAGAACGGCTCCGCCTTCGGGGCGATGTACCGGGTGTGGGCGCGCGTGCTCGCTGCGCAGGGACTCGCCGTTGCCATGGTCGACTTCCGCAACTGCCTGACGCCGTCGTCGGTTCCCGAGGTCGAGCCGTTTCCAGCCGGCCTGAACGACTGCGTCTCGGGCCTGAAGTGGCTGGTGACACAAGCCGGCGACCTCGGTGTGGATGCCGGTCGGGTCGTCGTTGCCGGCGAGTCGGGCGGCGGCAACTTGACGTTGGCAACCGGCATGCAGCTGCTCCGCGACGGTGACATCGGCCTGATCAGCGGGCTCTACGCGCTGTGCCCGTACATCGCCGGTCGCTGGCCGCAGGATCGATTCCCGTCGTCGATCGAGAACGAGGGCATCCTGCTCAACCTGCACCACAACCGCGGGGCGATCGCGTACGGCATCGAGCACTTCGATGCGGAGAACCCGCTGGCATGGCCGTCGTTTGCCACGATCGACGACGTCGCCGGGTTGCCACCGACGTTCATCAGCGTCAACGAGGCCGACCCGCTGCGCGACGAGGGAGTCGACTTCTACCGTTTGTTGCTCGACGCGGGAGTCTCCGCACAGTGCCGGATGGTGATGGGCACCAGCCACGGCATGGATGTGTTCACCGCCGTCCTCCCCGATGTCAGCCGCGAGACCGCCGCGAGCATCGCCCGTTTCGCGCGCGATTGACCCACCCGAGGCGGGAGCCCACCGAGACGGCACATTCGAGGTGGCTCTAGGGTCCCCGTGATGAAGACCAGGATTCTCGCCGGGGCCGACATCACCCACCTCCTCGAGGTCGTCGGACGCGACGAGTTCATGGATCTGATGATCGAGCGGCTGCGTGCCCGGTTCCTGGACCACTCCACCGACGGCGTCGAGGTCCGCGCCCGGGACGGGTTCCGCTACGACAAGCCCGACCTCGGTCTGGTCGAGTGGATGCCCACCCACGAGATCGGCGGCCCCGTCGTCGTGAAGATGGTCGGCTATCACCCGGCCAATCCGGTTCAGCGAGCGCTCCCCTCGGTGATCGCGACCTCGTCGATGTGGGACACCGAAAGTGGCCACCTCATCGCCATCGCCGACGCCACGTTGCTCACGGCGGTGCGCACCGGCGCCGCGTCCGGCCTCGCCACCGAGTTGCTCGCCCGACGAGGCGAGGTCACCGTCGGCTTGGCCGGACTCGGTGCCCAGGCCGTGACGCAGCTGCACGCGATCAGCCGCGTGCGCAAGATCGACCACGTGATCGGGTTCGACAACGACTCCGAGGTCGCCGCCTCGTTCGCCGAGCGAGTCAGCTTCCTCGACCTCGACCTCGACATCTCCAGTGGCAATCGTGGTTCGACCATTCTCGGCGAGGTGGATGTGCTCTGCACCTGCACGTCGGTCGACATCGGTGCCGGCCCGGTGATCGCCGATTGCGAGGCCCGCGACTGGCTGCACGTGAACGCGGTCGGTGCCGACTTTCCCGGCAAGCTCGAGCTGCCGTCAGCGTTCGTGAATCGTTCCTTCGTCGTACCCGACACGTTGGAGCAGTGCCTGCTCGAAGGCGAGTGCCAGCAAGTGTCGTCCGACCGCATCGGCCCCTCGCTGAGTGAGATCATGCAACGCGCCGACGAGTACGTCGACCGTCGTGACCAACTGACGGTCTTCGACTCGACCGGCTGGGCGGTCGAGGACGATGTTGCGCTCCGACTGGCGGTCGAGCTCGCCGCCGAGCACGGGGTGGGCAGCGAGATGCAGCTCGAACGCCTGCCGCGCGATCCGTACGATCCCTACGGCGGCGTCTGAGCAGCGAGCGCTGCGCCGGCCCCGTCGCTGGCCTCGTGCGCTTCGCTTCGGTTCGACGAGATCACAACACAACGGCTGCCTCGTCGGCGCCGATCAGAAGTAGATGATCTCTTCGGCCTTGGCTTCGGCGGCGTCGAGGTCGTCCGTGTACGCACCGGTCGACAGGTACTTCCAACCGCCGTCGCACACGATGAACACGATCGTCGCCGGTCCATGGACGTCGGTATCGATCTGGCTGGCGACCTTCGCAGCACCGGCCAGTGCGGCCCCGGCGGATATGCCCGAGAAGATGCCGCACTCGTGGACGAGTCGACGGGTCCACTCGATCGACTCGCGAGGACGGACGACGCGCTTGCGGTCGAGGATGTCGAAACCGTTCCAGTTCTCGAACACCGGCGGGATGTAGCCCTCCCCGATGTTGCGCAGACCTTCGACTCGCTCGCCGAGAGGCGGCTCGACAGCGACGATCTGGATGTCGGGGTTCTGCTCCTTGAAGAATCGGCCGGCCCCCATCAAGGTGCCGCTGGTTCCGAGCCCGGCGACGAAGTGCGTCATCTCGGGGACGTCGCGAAGGATCTCCGGACCGGTTCCTTCGTAGTGGGCGCGAGGGTTGGCGTCGTTGGCGTACTGGTACGGGAAGTACCAGTCGGGATGCTCAGCAGCGAGATCGAGTGCACGAGCCACCGCACCGTTGGAGCCTTCCTCGCCTGGCGTGAGGATCAGCTCGGCGCCGAACACTTCGAGCATTTGCCGACGCTCGATCGACACGCTCGTCGGCATCATGATCTTGATCGGGTAACCCTTGATTCCGGCGATCGCGGCGAGAGCGATGCCGGTGTTTCCCGACGAGGGCTCGAGGATCGTCTGGCCCGGAAGCAGACGTCCCTCCTTCTCGGCGGTCTCGATCATCGACTTGGCGATGCGATCCTTGACCGACCCGAAGGGATTCTGCATCTCCATCTTGGCGAGAATGCGCACGTCGGGGTTGGGCGAGAGGTTGGACACGTCGACCATCGGCGTGTTGCCGATCATGTCGAGCACGCTGGCGTTCACGAGACCGGGAAGATGGCCGGTCATCGTGAAGTTTGGGTTCAGAGTGTTCGTCACAGTTCTCCCAACACCATCGACTCCGAAAGCATTCCGACTAATCCGATGGTTTCTGTCAGGAATCGTACCGCCCGGCCCGATTCGGGTCCACCTGGCTCCCCGTTCGTGCGAGCACGATCGTCAGCGCGTGCGTTGTCGCTCGCCCGAACCTCGAGGCACTCGAACTCGAACCGCGACCGCCACCGGCGTCGCCGGTCAGACGATCGCGACGGGCTCTTCGACGATCTGGCCGTCGACGATGCGGTAGCTGCGCGCTTCGGGCGCCTCGCGCTTGAGGCTGATGATCACGTAGTGCCACGACGGGTCGGGAGCGGCCGCCACGTCAGTCGGGCTCGGGTACGGCTCGGAGTGCGTGTGGCTGTGCACGACACCATTGATCTCGAAGTCGCGGTCATCGGCGTCGCGTTCGGAGCGCAGATGATCCATCGGGTCGATCGTGTAGACACGCGCGGACTCCGCGACGTTCGCACACGGGTAGAAGATCGGTGCCCGATCGCCCGCTCCCCCACCGGCCGCGGGAGGCCCGGCGATCAGCCCGCAGGCTTCGAGGGGGTAGGCGTCGAGTGCTGCGCCGACCATCCGTGCATATGCCTCGCGTGAGATCTCGATCACTGCGACGACGATACGGGCCAACGGGACGAGGCACTCAGCGTGGACGAGGTGTCCGACACCGGCACGATCCGCTCCCGTGCCCCTCCGAACGGGGTGATGCCGTGGAGCATCAGGATCGGCGGGGCCGCCCGGTCCGGCACGGCTCGTCTCGGTAGGGTTGCGTCTCCTCCGAGAGGCACACCGACATGGCCAAGGGCAAGAAGACCAAGAAGGACAAGGGGACCGGCGACGGCACCCAGCTCATCGCGTCGTACAAGCGCGCTTATCGCGACTACGACATCCTCGACACCTACGAGGCCGGAATGGTGCTCACCGGCAGCGAGGTCAAGAGCCTGCGAGAAGGCAACGCCCAGATCGCGGAAGGGTACGCCCGCGTGCAGCGCGGCGAGATGTGGATCGACGGAATTCACATCCCGCCGTACACCAACGCCATCGGCTTCGGCGCCCACGATCCCGACCGCCAGCGCAAACTGCTCCTCAACCGCGCCGAGATCGACAAGCTCGACCAGCGCGTCGCCCAGGGAAGCTTGACGATCGTGCCGCTCCGCCTCTACTGGAAGGGCGGTCGGGCCAAGCTCGAGCTCGGACTCGCGAAGGGCCGCACCAAGGGCGACAAGCGCCAGCACATGGCCGAGCGCGACGCCGACCGCGAGATCCAGACCGAGTTCAACCGGGCCAACAAGTACGGCGACGCCCGCTAGCACGTCGCGTCAACGCGCGAGGCAACCCGGATCCAACGGCGTGTGGTTGACGACGGTGCCGAACCCCGGAATCCGGAACAGACCCTCGGATCGGATCACACGCGCCACGGCCTCGTCGGCCGGCTGATCGAGCAACGTCATCTGCCGGAGCAACGCCGCCGCGACGACCGGCGCGGCGAAGCTGGTGCCCGTCCAGCGCGCCCAGTGACGGAAGTCGTCGGGGTCGACGCTGCCCGGCCGCGGGAACACCTCCATCTTCCCGTTGAACTCGAAGAACGCGCTGACCAGGTCGCTGCCCGGCGCGCAGGCATCAACCCAGGCACCGTGGTTCGAGTACGGCGCCGGCCCGTAGGGGTCGAGCGCCGCCACGGCGACGACCTCGGGAAGACAGGCCGGGAACAGGGGGCGATCGGTGGCGTCGTTGCCCGCCGATGCGACGACGACCGCTCCGGTGCGTCGAACCCGGCGAACGGCAGCGGAGAGCAGGTCCATCTCTTCGTCGGCGTAGCCGCCGAACGACATGTTGAGGATCGTCCGGTCGTCGAGCTTGTGACTCGTCCGGAGTTGCTCGATCGCCTGGATCACCGTGGCGACGTCGACGTCACCGAAGGGGAACACGACGTTGACGGGGACGACCGCCCTCCCGGGCGCGAGCAGGTGGATCAGGCCGGCGATGAAGGTGCCGTGGCCGCTCGCCGGGTCGAGGAACCCGTCAGCCGCGTTGTCGGGGTCGGCGCCGTCGGGGAACTCCCACTGGTTCTGGTACTCCATCGACAACGGCACGAGCATCTCGGGACACATGCTCTTCGCCGCAATGCCCGTGTCGAGGACGATCACCTTCGGACCGCTGACCGAGTTCGGGTCGTACGTCCCCGGCAACACATCGGGCGCCGCGGCCGGCCGAGCGCTACTCGGCCGCTGACCGGAACAGACGTACGGATCAGCAAGGGTGGAACCCGCGAACACCGGGTTCGCGTAGACCGGACTGGCGTAGACCGGGTTCGCGTACATCGGATTCGCGTACATCGGATTCGCGTACATCGGATTCGCGTACATCGGATTCGCATACATCGGATTCGCATACATCGGATTCGCATACATCGGATTCGCATACATCGGATTCGCATACATCGGATTCGCATACATCGGTGTGGCGAACATCACGTAGTTCGGCTCGACGCGTGCACCGCGATGTCGAAGCTCCGCGACGGCGTCGTCGACGTCGCCGTTGAACCGCACACGGTACACGTCGGGTCCTCCGGCGATGGCGATTGGTTCCTGCGCCGCCTCCGGCAGCAACTCGATCGCGGCGTCGCGTGACTCGAGGTCCGCGCACAACAGCTGACGGGGTCGGTGGGCGTATCCCCCGGCGCGGCGCGAGTAGTCGACGCGACGCGACCAACCGGGTGGTGGTTCCGGTGGTTCGGGCTCGGCCGGCGGATCGGTGGTGTCGTCGTTGTCGCTCATGGCGTGTCCTTTCGATGGTTGGATTCTTCGGCGGGCGTGCCGGCGATCTGACCTGGGGCCCCCTCGCTCACCTGAGCGAGGATCCGGCGGGTCAGCGCCGCGGTCTGCAGTGAGTCGAGCGTCGCTCCAGCGGCCGCCTCGGCGGCGAACTGTCCGGGTTCGAGGTGCCGCCCGGCGTCGGCGACGAGCCGTTCGAGTCCCGCAAGGTCGGAGTCGTACAGGCGATGTCCGGTTGCCTCGAGCCCGACGAGCGCCGCCGACTGCAGCCGCATCGCCATTGGCCAGTTGCCCCGCCGGCCCGAGAGATGGGCGGCAACGAGTGCGGAGAACGCAAGCATCACCGGCTGTCCGATGACCAGCGCTTCCTCGAGGCACGCCAGCTGGTACGACGCCGCGGCGGCATCGTCACCACGGCGCAGAGCGACCTCTGCGACGTTCCCGTTCGCCGACGCGATCTTGGCGGCAAGGTCGAGTTCGACGTACGCCGCGAGCTCGCGGCGGAACGCGTCCTCGGCAGCGTCCAAGTCACCAGCGCTGAGCCGGGCGATGCCCAACAGGTTCCACATCCGCGCCCGGTCGCTCACGAGGAGATCGCGTTCGAGCACGTCGAGTGCGAGCTGCGCCCCCTCCTCGAACTCGCCGCGACGGACCAACGCCTCGCCGAGGGTTCGTTCGATGGCGACCTGCGCCCATGGTGGCGTCCCGACTCGATCGCGTAGTTCGGTCGCCATTCCCAGCAAGCGCTCGGCCTCTCCCGCGTCGCCGCGGCGGTGGTGGAGATCGGCGAGTGTCGCCAGCAGTACCGGTCGCACCACGGTGTCCGCGGTGAGACGGGCGACCCACGGCGTCAGCTCGGCGATGCCCGCGGCGAGCTGCTGCGTCGCGTCGTGGAACTGGCCGACGACGCAGGCTGCGGCCTGGGCGAGCTGGGCGTCGGCCGGCGAGAGTCGTTCCACCACCGCGCGCAGGTTCGCCGCCTCGGCTGCAACCTCACCGAGCCACCGACGATCGAACGGCTTCCAGGGTCCGACTCGATCGAGCAGCAGGCTCGCCGCTCGACGCACCACGTCGTCGGCCTCGCCTCGGTCAACGAGCAGGCCGAACGCGAACTCGCGGACGGACTCGAGCAGCCGATACCTGGTGCCGTCTGCCGACTGCTCCAGAACCACCAACGACTTGTCGTGCAGCGACCACACGAGTTCCGGGATGTCATCCATTCGAAGGGCTGCCGTCGCCTCGCCGCCACCGAGACCGTCGTCGTCGGCGACGACGACCGATGCCGCCGAGAGATCGAACGTCCCGCCGAACACGGCGAGCCGCCGGAGTGCCGCCCGCTCCGCGTCGTCGAGCAGGTCGTAGCTGCCCTGCAGCAATGCACGCAGGGTTCGCTGGCGTTGCGGTCGGTTGCGCTCGTTGCTCCTGACCAGCGCGAATCGGTCAGCGAGTCCGGCGAGGATCTCCGGCACCGTCAGCACCGCCACGCGAGCAGCGGCGATCTCGATCGCCAAGGGCAGGCCGTCGAGATGGGAGCAGATTCGAGCGACGTCGCCGAGGTGCGGCGCCAGATCGAGGTCGGGTCGTACGGACGCCGCCCGGTCCACGAACAGGGCCACTCCCGGCGACGCGGCGAGCACGTCCGGCGACGAGTGCGGTGCAGCGACGTCGAGCGCTCCGAGACGCCATACGATCTCAGCGGGAACGTTCATCGGCTCGCGGCCGGTCGCGAGGACGGCCGCACCGGCGTCGGCGAGGTGCGGCAGCAGGTCGGCGCAGGCATCGACGCACGTCTCGATGTTGTCGATCACGAGGAGCACCGACCGATCGGACACCCAGTCGACGAGGTCCCGTCGAACGTCGCTGTGCGGCGCAGGGCCGAGGCCGAGAACGTCCGCCACCTTGTGGGCCACGAGGTCGGGGTTGGTCACGTCGGCCAGCTCGACGAACCACACGCCGTCGGGCCAGGCGGTGACGCTCTCGAACCCCACCTCGACCGCGAGCCGGGTCTTGCCGGTCCCTCCCGGCCCGACCAGGCTGATGATGCCTCCCCGTCCGAGCAGCCCGCCCACCCGCTCGATCACTTCGCTCCGACCGACGAACGACGTCGGCAGCCTGACGAGGTTGTGGCTGTCCGCCGGCAGCGCACGAAGCGGACGTTCGTTGACCGGAACCCCCGTGACATCGAGCCGGACCAACTCGACCGGTTCGTCGAAGTCCCGGACGCGGAACCGGCCGAGGGAAACCTCCTCGATGTCCGACCCCGCCTGCAGGCTCTCGATGGTCGACCTCGTGGCGACGACCTGCCCGCCGTGCGCGGTGTTGACCACTCGTGCGGCCTGATGGATGGCCATCGCGACGTAGTTGTCGTTCCTCGGGACGGCGAGGCCGGTGTGCAACCCGATGCGAACCCGGACATCGCCACCGGACGGCCAGTCGTGTGACGCGACATCGCGCTGGATCCGCGCCGACGCCTCGACGGCGGCGTCGACTCGTTCGAACGCGAACACGAATCCGTCACCTTCCGCGCTGATGACGTGGCCCCCCGATTCGGCAACCGCCCGACGAACGATGTCGCTGTGCTGGTCGAACAGATCCGGGGCGACGGCCGGCAGCCGTTTCAGCAGTTTGGTCGACCCTTCGATGTCGGTGAACACGAAGGTGACCGATCCCGCCGGCAGTTCTCGCGGCGGCGCGGCGGACGTGCCCGGTCCGCTGCTCGTCACCGCTCACCCCTGTGCGGGCCCATGCCACCAGTGTCGCGCATCGAGCGGCGGGTGCGACACGGTGGGCATGGACCGGAACGGGCGCTGTGGGCCGTGAGCGCAGCCGAGCGTCCGACGCCGGCCTCGGCGCCCCGATGAACGGTTCACTATGGTCCAGTCGATGCTGATCATCGCCGGTTCCATCACCACCGAGGACGGGGGTCGCGATGCGTTCCTCGCGGCCGTGGCACCGATGGTGGCCGCCACCCACACCGAACCCGGCTGCCGGGAGTACGTGTTCTCTCCCGACCCCGACGACACCAACCGCATCTTGCTGTTCGAGTTGTGGGACGACCAGGAGGCACTCGACCTCCACTTCGCGAGCGACCACATGGCCGAGTTCCAGCGGGCGAGCGCCGGCCTGCCCGTGGCCGGCATGGAGATCAAGAAGTACACGATCTCCGACGTCGGCCCGGTGCGCTGACCGCTATGCCCCGTCGGGCTGGTCAGGCGTTGACGACGGTCTCGGCGACGTCGTAGAGAGTCGTCCGTCGTGCGAGGGTGCGACCGAGCGGCGCGACCAACGATCCGAAGGCCTCCTCGGTCATCTTCTGACCGTGGATGGCGCCAGCGGCCCGGCTGATGTTCTCGTCCATCAACGTCCCGCCGAGATCGTTCACACCGGCCTGCAGCAATTGGCGCACGCCCGGCACGCCGATCTTCACCCACGAGGCCTGCACGTTGTCGATCAGCCCCCGGTACGCGAGCCGTCCGACAGCATGGAGCAGGACCGTCTCGCGGAACGTCGGGCCGCGCCGGGCCTTGCGCTGGAGGTAGATGGGCGAGGCCATGTGAACGAACGGCAACGGGATGTACTCGGTGAACCCTCCCGTACGACGCTGGACGTCACGCGTGCGTTCGATGTGGCGGGCCCAGTGGATCGGCCGCTCGATCGAACCCGCCATGATCGTCACGTTGGAACGCAGTCCGACTCGGTGCGCCGTTTCGTGCACCTCGAGCCACTCCTCCGTCGTCACCTTGTCCGAGCACAGGATCGCGCGCGGTTCCTCGTCGAGGATCTCCGCCGCGGTCCCCGGCAGCGACCGCAGGCCGGCGTCCTTGAGTCGCCGCAGATAACTCTCGAGCGGCTCCTCGAGCCGACGTGCGCCCTCGTGGACTTCGAGCGCAGTGAACGCGTGCACGTGCATCTCGGGTACTGCGTCCTTGACGGCGTGACAGACGTCGACGTAGTAGTCACCATCGAAGCTCGGGTGGATTCCGCCCTGCAGTGTGACCTCGGTTGCTCCCAGCTCCCATGCCTCTCGCACCCGCTGTTGGATGTCCTCGATGGTGAGGAGGTACGGGGTGCCGCGCAGGTTCAGCGAGATCTTCCCCTTCGCGAATCCGCAGAACTTGCACTTGAACGTGCAGACGTTGGTGTAGTTGATGTTCCGGTTGTGGACCCACGTGACCACGTCGCCGACCGTGGCGCGCCGGAGCCGATCGGCCACTTCTGCGACCGCCGCGACCTCGCGGCCGCGGGCTTCGAACAACGTCACCATCTCGTCGATCCCGAGCTCGGCGCCGGCGTCGAATCCGCGGAGGACTTCGCCGACCGCGCCTCGGATCGGCGCCGTCGGTGCCGGCAGAAGCGTCGGCGGTTCGGCGTTCCAACCCGAGTACCACTGCGTCGACCGGTCTCCGACGATCACGACGTCGGCACCGTCGGCGGTCTCGGTCGTGCCCTGCACCCGTTCGGGGAACTGACTGCCGGGATCGTCGCGACCAAGGCCCTCGGCGTCACTGCGGTCGAGCACGGCGAAGCGCAAGTCGGGATCCACCCACCGTTGCGGACCGGCGAGGGTGTCGTCGAGATACTCCGGGTACGCGGTGAGCCGTGGCGCGAGCGTGAACCCGCGAGCCTCGGTGACCTCGCGGAAGCGATCGAGGTCAGGCCACGGGCGCTCGGGGTTGACGTGGTCGGCGGTCACGGGAGACACACCGCCCCAGTCATCGATGCCGGCGTCGAGCAGCACGCCGAAGTCGTCCGACAGGTTGGGTGGCGCCTGGAGATGGATCGACGGAGGGAGCACCAGCCGCGCTGCGGCGATCGTCCAGAGGTACTCGTCGGGCGGGCAGGCCGGCGCGTTCCTCATTCCGGTGAGCAGCTTGGGCAGGAAGTTCTGGATGATCACCTCCTGGACGTGGCCGTGGCGCTCGTGGCTCGCGGCGATCGCCCTGAGCCCGTCGAGTCGGTCCTGACGGTCATCGCCGATTCCCACGAGGAGCCCGGTCGTGAAGGGGATCATCAGCTCGCCGGCCGCCTCCAGCGTGGCGAGCCGACGCGTCGGGTCCTTGTCGGGCGCTCCCCGATGGCACGCCAGGTCGGGTCGGATCGATTCGATCATCATCCCTTGACTGACCGACACGCGGCGCAGTTGGCCCAGCTCGTTGGCCGACAGCGCACCGGCGTTGGCGTGCGCGAGCAGTCCGGTCTCCTCCGTCACCAACTCGCACATCGCTGCGAGGTAGTCGATCGTGCTGGTGTACCCGCGTTCGGCAAGCCAGTTCCGCGCGACCTCGTAGCGCAGTTCGGGACGCTCGCCGAGCGTGAAAAGGGCCTCGTGACATCCGGCCCGGGCTCCGGCCCGAGCGATGGAGCGCACCTCCTCCGGCTCGAGATACGCGTCGTCGACACGGCCAGGTGGCTGAGCGAAGGTGCAGTAGCCGCAGGTGTCGTTGCACAGGAACGTCAACGGGATGAAGACCTTGGGCGAGTACGTGATCCGCGTCCCGGTCCGCAGATCACGCACGCGGCCTGCAGCGGACATCAACTCGTCGAGGGGCGTCGCGAGGAGTTCGACGTCGTCGAGATTCGGCATCGGCGCACGGTAGCCGCAAGTGGGTTTGGAATGCGAACCCACTGCTATGGTCGATTTCCGTGCCGACCAAACCGACCGACCACGGACCCGGAATCGAGTCGGTCGCCGCGGTCGTCGGCGACCGATGGTCGATGCTGATCGTGCGCAACGTGTTCCGCGGCATCCGCAGATTCGATGCCCTCCACGACGATCTCGGCGTGTCACGTCCCATCCTGGCCGATCGCCTCAAGCGCCTCGTTGCAGCGGGAATCCTCGAACGGCTCCGGTACCAGGATCACCCGCCTCGCTACGACTACATCCTGACACCGGCAGGCATCGAGCTCTCCCCCGCCCTCGTCGCCCTGATCCGTTGGGGCGACCGGTGGTTCGGCGACGGCGACCGGACCGTCGTGTTGGTGCACGCCGACTGCGGCCACGAGTTCGAGCAGGGCTTCTGGTGCTCGACGTGCTCGGCGACGTTCGGTCCGAGCGACATCCGGTCGCAGCGATGACCGATCTCTCGGTCGATCACGCCAACATGCGCAGCGCCGTCAACGCCGCGGCGGCTGTTCGTCGGGTGACCTCGCCGAACCCATGGGTTGGCTGCATCGTCGTCGCGGCGGACAGCAGCACCTTCGAGGGCGCCACCGGAGCGCCCGGCCAACACCACGCCGAGATCGCTGCCCTCGCCAGCGCCGGCGACAAGGCGCAGGGATCAACGCTGTACACGACGCTCGAACCATGCGCCCACCACGGCAGGACCCCGCCGTGCACCGACGCCATCATCGCTGCGGGCGTCGGGCGCGTCGTGGTGGGCGTCCTCGACCCGGATCCGTTGGTGTCCGGGCTCGGAATCGATCGGCTTCGTACCGCCGGGATCTCGGTCGATGTCGGAGTTGCCGCCGACGACGTCGAGTCCCAGCTTCTCCCCTACCTCACCCACCGTCGCACCGGACGGCCGTTCGTGATCCTCAAGCTCGCTGCGTCGCTCGACGGCCGCACTGCGGCGCCCGACGGCTCGAGTCGATGGATCACCTCCGAGGCTGCTCGTTTCGCCGTCCACGAATTGCGAGCGGACAGCGACGCGATCTGCGTCGGGGCCGGAACGATTCGAGACGACGATCCCGAGTTGACCGTTCGGCACGTCGAGGGGGACAACCCACTTCGGGTCGTGCTCGGCTCCGTGCCCGACGACGCGAAGGTGCGGCCGTGTCTCGAATGGACTGGGGACCTCGGCGAACTCCTGGACCATCTCGGCGACCGCGGCGTGATCCAACTGCTCGTCGAGGGTGGCGCCACGGTCGCAGCATCGTTCCATCGCCGGGGACTCGTCGATCGCTACGTGATCCATCTCGCCGCCTGCCTCTTCGGCGGCGACGACGCCCGGCCGATGTTCGCTGGTCCCGGCGCCGCCTCCATCGACGACGTCTGGCGCGGCCGCATCGCGTCCACGCGAGTGATCGGCGACGACGTGGAAGTGGTCGTGGAGCGCTCGTGATCACCTACATCGCAACAGCCACGGTGCCGACGAAGTGGGGCGAGTTCGCATGCCACGCCTACCGCCGTCCCGACGGTGTCGAACACCTGGCGCTCGTGCTCGGCGAACTCGGGTCGGCACATCCAGACGATGGTCCACTCGTGCGGGTGCACAGCGAGTGCCTGACCGGCGACGTGTTCGCGTCGAACCGGTGCGACTGTGGCGAACAGCGGGATCTCGCCCTCGAGCGAATCGCTGCCGAGGGCCGCGGGGCACTCGTCTACCTCCGCGGACAGGAGGGGCGCGGCATCGGCCTCGGCGAGAAGATCCGTGCCTACGCCCTCCAGGAACGCGGCTACGACACGGTCGACGCCAACCTCGCGCTCGGCCACCCGGCGGACGCACGCGACTATGCCGACGCCGCCGACATCCTCCGACACCTCGGCGTCACCTCGCTCCGTCTGCTCACCAACAACCCGGCCAAGACCGACGCGCTGGCGGATCACGGGATCGAGGTGGCCGTGAGGGTGCCGATCCTCACCGAACCCACTCAAGCGAACGCTGCCTATCTGGACACCAAACGTGAACGAATGGGCCACGGGTTGCGGTGACCGCGACGCTGCCCGGTGGACGGCCAGTACGCTGTGTCAATCAGTACGCAGGTTGCGCACTGCACATATCAACACGGGGCTGACTGGTTTCGACGTCAGTAACGCTGTTCGAGTTTGCGACCCGAGTTCCTCAGACTCGCTAAACGGGGGAACCAAAAGAATTGCCGATGAGCAGTTCGCTCTCGCCGCCTGATTCACATCAAGTGAGCGAAGAGTCATCGTGAGCAGAAATGTCGCACGGGGCCAATCCATCACAGCCCGGCAACAGAAGTGAGGGATGACGGCAGGAAAGACTGCTGACGGCGAGAAAGACCGCTGACGTGCCGGAAAGACGGCGCGTGGTCCGCCTCGAGCGGACAGCCGACCCGTCGGTGTCACAGCGTCAGTGGCAATACCGGGAATGGTCGTAGCAGGTTCGTCCACCGGCTGATGGACGGGGGTTCGATTCCCCCCAGCTCCACGAAAAGTGCCATCTACCAGGGGAAACGCAGGGGGTGGACGGAATGATCGTTCCCCCGTCCAACACCCCGGTTGACCAGGGAGAACCCTGTCGAGAACGGCGGGCTGACCAGGCGTTGAGACAGCTCGACTCGCTGCCGCGATGTCGCCTCTGAGCGGCTCAGGACGGAAATCCGACGGATGACGTCGGATGAGGGGTCGTTTCATTGGTTGCACGTGCCCCGACATCGTTGCGAGGTGTCGGGTCGTCACACAACGAGGTTCCCTGACTCATCGCCAGATGGCGTCGAGGATGCGGACGCGGACGGTTCTGAGTGCAGGGAGCAGGGCCGACGCGACGGCAACCACGATCAGGATCGCAGCATCGGAGCGGAGCTGGGCGCGGCTGACGCTGAGGGTGACGTCGCCGTTCGGGAATGAGAACGGGTGCCCTCGGGACGGACATCCCCTCGCGGGTTCGCATCCGGATCAGGTCGACCTCGAACTCGGCGAAGGTGGCGAGGATGTTGAAGAACAACTTCCCCATCGGGTCGTCGGGGTCGTAGATCTGACCGCCGAGCGTCACTCGGGGCAGCGACGACCACGAACCAGCTCGACTGACGTCCGTCTATCGGACAAGTCACGGCCTGCGACTATGGAGTGCTCGGATTGGGCATCGAAGTGTGCGGGTCGAACGGATCGGTCCAACAGGGTAGGGGGCTCGCGTGACGTGCGGCACCGCCTCGAGCGCAGGCGACAGCTTCGCTGCGCACTCTGAACCGAGCCGAGGCCGGCGTCGGTACCCGGTCCGGGCCGGGATCGGTCAGCATTGCTACATTTCGGCGATCCGTACGTGTCGAAAGGACCCTGATGAGCGCACAGCAACCGGCCGAGGTGAGCGCACTGTTCGAGCGTTGTTTCGCCGATGGTGACCTGGAGGGGCTGATGGCCCTGTATGAGGACGACGCTGTGTTTCCCACACCGCGTGGCACCTCGACCGGGCATGACGAGATCCGTGCGACGCTCAAGGCGTACCTCGATTCCGGCGCCAAGTTGGTGTTCGGTGAGTCCCTTGTCTTCCCTGCCGGTGATCTGGCGCTGATCCACACGCCGTGGACCATGCAGCTACCGGATGGGTCGAGCCCTGAGGGGGCAACGGCCGAGGTCGTGCGCCGTCAGCCTGATGGCAGCTGGAAGTACGTGATCGACAACCCAGACGGGACAGCACTGCTCCATCACGAGTGACGGGAACCGGCAAGGCACCCGGTGTCGTCCCGACTGAGTCCCACCGACTCTTGGCGTGGGCGTGCCGCACGGACGCGACGCTCCCGCGTCGCGTCCGTCATTTCAGGCTGCGCTCCATGAACCGCCAGTTGTGATGCAGTTCGCTGGGAACTTCTGCACCGTCATAGATGGGCCGGTCTTGGAACCCCTCGGCTTCGTAGAGCCGGTGTGCCGACGTCATGAACGGGCCGGAGTCGAGCCGCATGCTCGCATACCCGTAGGACTCAGCGTCCGCGATCAGACGTCTCACGATGGTGATTCCCAGCCCACCGCCACGCTGGTCCGGCCGCACGAAGACCCGCTTCATCTCCGATGCTCCATCGCTGGTGCGACGGACGCCGCCCATGCCGACGACCCGCCCATCGCGGTGAACGGTGTAGAACACGCCCTCGGGTGGCTCGGCGTCGCACAGCTTGTCGAGTGTGGCGGCCACATAGTCGGGGATCGCCTGTCCCAGGAGCGCTGGCAGGCTGATCCCGAAGTCGCGTTGAATGTTCTCATCCAGCCAGTCGAGGTACTCGATGTTGAGTTCCGTCAGCATTGCGTGATCGCGGCGAGCGTCAGCGGGTTCGAATCTGATCTCCACGCAACGACCCTATTCGGCCCCGATGTAGGGTCTTGTGGGCGGCAGACACGGAGGGTCCATGAAGGTGTTGCGGGTGTCATTCGTCGGGGCTCGGTCGGGGAGCTTCGCTCCCACCGTCGACATGTTCCGTGATGTGCTCGGCTTGGACGTTGCGTTCGAGCATCCCGGATGGGCCGGTTTTCATCTGCCGTCTGGGGACCGGGACCTGCTCGAGGTCTTCGGTTCGCGAGATGTCGACGAGCGAGTGGTGCCAGCGGAGTTCGAGAACGGTGTGCTGGTCGCGTTCGCGGTCGACGACGTGATCAGTGCCAGGGAGGAACTCGCCACGGCTGGAGTCGAACTCATCGGCGAACTGGTGTGGGCGGCCGACGTCACGGGCGATCCAGCCGATCAAGGCTGGGGCTGGTGCTTCTTTCGAGCACCAGATGGCAACGTCTACGTACTTCAGCAAGATGGTGGCAGTCGCGGCAACTGATCAGCGCCATGTCTTCAGCGACTCGAGGTAGCTCCGGTTGGGCGCGCTCGGATTACCGTTCGATCCATGACGAATGACGCGTTCCAGGACCTTGTCAGGCGGTACACGGCCGCCTGGTGTTCGCACGATCCCACGTCGGTGGCGTCGTTCTTCGCCGAGAACGGTTCTCTGGCTGTCAATGGTCAGGAACCTGCGGTGGGTCGTTCGGCGATCGCCGATGTTGCACGGGGCTTCTACGAAGCATTTCCGGACACGGTGGTCGTCATGGACCTTGCTCGACTCGCTGGGGATCGCGCCGTGTACATGTGGACGTATGAAGGGACGAACACTGGCACTGGCGGAACTGGTCACGCCGTACGTTTCAACGGGTGGGAACAGTGGACCCTCGACGACGACGGGTTCATCGCGGTCTCAGACGGTCGGTTCGACACCGTCGAGTACGAGCGGCAGCTGGCCCACGGGATCTGAACGGGCGCCGACGGCACCCGACGGTGTGAGGGCACTGGGTTCTCGCCGGCGCCCGAGGCGGGCGTAGAAGTGCGAGATGTCGTCGCCCGGCTCGCACTACGACACGTCCGGATGGGAAACCGACGCGTAGCTCATCACGCGATCACTGACCGCGTTCCACTGGTCCGTCCTCCGCGCGGTGATCGGGTGCCCAGTGAGGGCCGCACTGCAGCGCGTGCTCTACGTGCTCGGCCGGTTTACAGAGCGCACGTCATGTGTGGCCGGCGCTGAGCAGTCTGCCGGTTCTCGGACGGGTCTGCGGCCCTCGACCGGGCGTCGATATTCCTACTCAACTCTTGGGTTTGCGTGGCTGAGGGCGAGCTGAGGTCGTGGTGGCGACTGGGAACTACGTTTGCCCAAGGCGTGCGCCGTCGCGGATCATCCCGAGGAGATGATCGGTCCTGGTCCCAGCATGCCGAGCTGCTCCGCGGCGCGGACCGCTTCGCTTCGTGACGAGACACCG
This sequence comes from Ilumatobacteraceae bacterium, assembly GCA_963698435.1. GTDB lineage: Bacteria > Actinomycetota > Acidimicrobiia > Acidimicrobiales > Ilumatobacteraceae > Sva-07. Next base: position 266,420 of record CAVOQV010000020.1, read on the forward strand.
AGTTTCCGGAAGATCGATGCCGTCTGCGACTTGATCGTGTTCCGGGACACGTAGAGACGCTCGCCGATCTCGCTGTACGTGAGGTGGGTGGAGAGCAACGGCACGAGTCGAAGCTCGGCGGCCGTCAACGACGACGCTCCAACAAGTGCTGGACCGGCCTCGTCGAGCATGCCACGCAGCGCGTCACATCGATTGACGATCACACCGAGGTCGGATCGCCTGGCGAGGACGCCGTTGATCTGGTGAAGCACTGCACGGGTGCCCGCGGGGTCGGCGAGAGCGACGTACGCCTCGGCGAGTTGAAGGAGAAAGACGGCGCAGAACGGCACATCAGGGAAGCACAACGGTCGGTTGCGCACAGCCAGCGCCACGTGCCTCTGGGCTTGTTCCAGATCCCCGCGCCGAATCGCGACTCGTGCGGCAACGGCGTAGACGGCGGTCAACTGTGCGTGCATGTCGAGGTTGGCTTCGGCGGCGGTTGAGACGGCCTCATCGGAGAGCTCGGACGCCGCGGCGGTGTCTCCGCGATCGAGCGCGATCGATGCACGCAGTGCCAGCGCTGCGACTCCGGTCGGGACGCCGCCGTACCGAAAGCACGTTGCGGTGGCGCTGGTGAACAGAGCATCGGCCGCGTCCGTCTCGTCCTGCAGCAGGGCGGCGACACCTTCCAGGAGGATCGCTGGTCCCCGGAACTGGCTGTCATGCCGGAGCAGACGCGTGGCCGTGGCTGCGCTGATCCTCATGCCCGGTACGCCGTCGCGGCAGCGGCACGCCCCGACCAGTGCGAGCAGGCCAGCGACCGGGCTCCCGTCCGGGGCGAGCGCCGCGGGGTCGCCGACGGCGGCGGTCGCGGCAAAGAGGTCGGCGTTCGAACCGTTTCCGTCGAGCGCCTCCTTCAGCGCCCAGGTCGCCGCGACGTGGGGGAAGCGTTCGAGCAGGCGACGCTCTTCGAACCAGGAGAACCAACGGGTCAACCTCTCGATTCGACCGGCGGCGTACGCAGGCTGGCAGATCCGTCCGTACACCCGTGCCGCTCGATCAGGATCGTTCGCCTCGAGGGCGTGATCGATTGCGTTATCGGGCTCGTCATTGGCCTCGAACCATCCGGCGGCACGGTCGTGGAGTTGCTCGACCAGGTCGGGTTCGTTCCGTTCGAGGTCGGCGCGCAGCAGTTCCCGAAGGAGGTGGTGACAGCGATACCGGCGACGCTGTCGATCGAGCGGAATCAGCAGCAGATTCGAACGTTCGAGCGATTCGAGCATGCGCTGAGAACCGGGGTTGTCAATGACGGCGTCGCACAGTGGTCCGCTCAGCTCCGAGAGGATCGACGTGTGAGTGAGAAAGGCGATCTCAGCCGCGGACAGGTTTGCGAGGACCTCGCTGCGCAGATAGTCCGCGACCATCCGGTCGTCTCCCTGCACCGCGGCGCGATGCGTGTTGGCCGGCCTCCCCGACCGGCTGGTCAGCGCGCCGAGGTACAGGCCGACAGGCCATCCCTCCGTGCGCTGCACCAGTTCGTGAATCTCCGTCGCCCCAATGCCCGCGTGCACTTCCCCGAGCAGCGCAGTCGCCTCGGATTCGTCCATCGCCAACTGCTCGACGCCGATGTCCTCGACGGCACCCTCGGCTCTGAGCCTGGCCATCGGGAGTGGCAGCTCGGCGCGTGACGCGAAGGCGATTCGACAACCTGGCGGCAGGTTGAGTGCGACCGTGGCGAGCAAGTCGCCTGATCGTGGGTCGGTCACCGATTCGGTGTGGTCCACGACGAGACCGAATCGACGTCGCCGCGACGACACGAGCATTGCCAGCCGACGCAGGGACCAGTTCGTGTCGACGGCGGCCTCAGCCAACAGCGACCGGCACAGCTGCGGGTCGCCTGGCTCGATGCGGTTCATGATGGCAACGAGGTACGACAGCAGAATGGCCGGATCGTTGTCGTGAGCGTCGAGCGCGAGCCAGCTGACGGGGACGTCGCTGGTGGCAGCCCATTGACCGAGCAAGGTGGTCTTGCCGTAGCCGGCAGGTCCGACGACCGCAACGACCGGGGAGTCCGTCGCCGTCAGCCGTTCGACGAGCGCGGGCCGACCGATGATCCCGGGACGCGTCCACGGCGCTTGGAACTTCGAATCGACGAGTCCGAGGTCCTCCCACGGAACCGCGCCCTCGATGACCTCAGTCGTGGCAGCCAGGAAGCGGTCGCTCACCATGGCAGCTGATCGTACAGACGGCTCGAGAACGTCTGCGCGTGGCCGGAGCCACACCTGTCAGCTCACGATTCGGCGTCGTCGACTCTCAGCTCGGCGTCGCCGCCGGTGCCTCGGCCCAGGCGAACGAGGAGATCATCGCGTTTCGCGCGCCCGCTCTCGGTGCCCAGGATGTACCCGAACGCGACGGCGAGGAGCAGTGCTGCAAACGGCACGGTGACTTTCATGGCTGATCTCCTTGGTAGAGCGGCCACCAGTTGGAATGCACGGTTGACGAAGTCGGAATCATGCTGATGGGATCTCGAGCCGGCCGGAGTCGATGGCGTTCTCGAAGGCACGGAAGTCAGCCAGGTTCTGAGCGGCGTACGCCTCACAGAAGGCAGCGATGGCGCTTGCGAAGCGGCGGCCACCACCGAGGTAGGCCGCGATCGCTGTCGCGTTCCCGGTTCGAGCGTGAGCGCGTGCCAACGTCGTGCCACAGAGCTTGGCGTAGAAGCTGAGTTGCCGGGGGGTGGCACCCTCGACTTCGACCGAGCCCTTCCAATCGCGCAATTGGCGGATGTAGTAGTGGCGTTGCTCGAGTTCGCCGGTGGTCCATCCGAGAAAGATGTCCGACTGCGCCTGCGACAGCCGCTGACCCTCGACGATTCGCTGACCGTGGTTGTCGTACGGACTCGGTTCGAGGAACTCCTCGAGGACGGACGCCTGGGCCTCCTTGGCCTGGAGGAAGAACACATCATCCGGCGAGCACCCCTCGAACAGCAGGATGAGGCATCGTGTACCGACGCTGCCGACGCCCACCACCTTCAGCGCGACGTCGACGAGCGTGTAGCGCGCCAGGAGTGAGCGGCGCGCGTCGTTGAGCGTCGACAGGTACGAGTCGATTGCGGCGCGAGCGGTGGCCTCGACCTCGATGGGGTCGTACCCGGCCGGCAAGGATCTGATCGGATACACGACAGGCGGCTGGTCGATGATCCGACGGCGACCGTCGACGATCTCGGTGAGCTTTCCCACCGCCTGGCGACCATCCTTCTTTCGGGCACGCTCCTCGAATCGATCGACCCGTCGAGCGAGATCTGCCTTGGTCATCCTCGCCTCCGCTCGGACGTCCTCGATGGTCAGCAGGCGATTCCACAGGTCGAGGAAACCCATCTGGCTGAACTGAGTCATTGCCTGCTGGTAGGCGCCGGTGGCGTCAGCGGTGAGCTCCTTCGACAGCTTGGCTCCGAATCCGAGGTGCTGGGCAGCGATGTAGACGCTGGCGGCGAGCCGCTTCACGTCCCACTCCCACGGCCCGCGAAGCGTCTCGTCGAAATCGTTGGCGTCGATGACGAGTTGTCGCCCGGGAGATGCGTACGCGCCGAAGTTGGAGAGGTGCGCATCGCCGCCGAGTTGGACGCTCAACCCGCTGTTGGGAGTGGCAGCCAAGTCGGCCGCCATGATCCCTGCCGCGCCTCGATAGAAGGTGAACGGCGACGCGCGCATCCGGTCGTGGCGTACCGGGACCAGCCACGGAACACGGGTCGCGTTCTGGGCCTCGATCATCGCGATCGGGTCGCGCCGTTCCGAGGCGGGCTCCCACTCGGCGTGCGTCGATCTCGGGACCGACTTGCGGGCAATGCGCCCGAGCTCTTCGGCCGCCGAGTGCGCACTGCGCTCAGCGAGGGATTCCTGCAGCACCACCATCAGTCGATGCTGAACCAGGCCCGAACCTGGCCCTCGTGATCGACATATCGGTCGCCGGTGACGTCAACGATGACCTTGTCGATTTCACCGCCGACGAACGCGAACGGCGCTTGGTAGTTCGGCGAGACCGCGGACGCGCTGTCTCGCCCGACGCAGATCCCGTCGCCGGTCAGGCAGAAGTAGCCAGGTTGCGTGACGATGGGAGCGGAGCCAACGGCGCGGTCGTCGACGTACAGGGTGAGCGTGCCGGCGGTACCCGGCATCGTCGGGTCAGGACTGGGTCCCTCCGCGACGAACTCGGCGATCAGCACGTGGCTGCCCGGCGAGAGCTCCTCGTCAGCCACGACGTCCTGCAGGACGGTGCCGATCCAGTTGAACGTGTAGTGCAACCGGCGATCCTTGACGTACAGCGAGTGGCCACCCGGAACGCCCCCGGCGGCCCACACCACTCCCTGTGCCTCATCGGTGTCGATGCGGACGCCGGCGGCGAGCGTGTAGGAACGCCCCGGGAGTGCCGGACCTGCGGACTCGGGAACGTCCGCACAGTTCGGGTAGAAGATGTAGCGGTCCCGATCCGGTGCGCCGCGAGGACGCTCTGCCAGGACCTGCTCCAACGCGCTGCGGTCGTCCAACGGCAGGCCTTTGTAGATGCCGGCGTTGTAGAACCACAAGCTCTTGAGCGACTCGAGGCGCTCCGGATGCTCGGCGGCGACGTTGCGGGTCTGCGAACGGTCGACCTCGAGATGGAACAGCTCCCATTCGTCTCGTTCGAAGTTCCCCCAACTCGACAACGGCGGATGCACCGTCGATGCGAGCCAGCCCTCGTGGTAGATCGAACGCTGACCGAGCATCGTGTAGAACTGCGTCGCTTTACCGGGCGCCGACGAATCGGTCAGCACAGCCGCGAAACTCTCTCCCTCGATCGGGCTCTGCAGATACCCGTTGATCGTCTCCGGGGGTTCGATGTCCAAGAGGTCGTAGATCGTCGGCACCAGGTCGACCGCGTGGATGTACTGCGGCCGGGGACTGGCGTCGGCGGGGATCTTGGCCGGCCACGACACCAGGCACATGTCGGCGACTCCGCCTTCGGCACCCGCCCACCGCTTCCAGTACGGGAACGGCGTGTCGAACGCCCACGCCCAACCCGTGTTGTAGTGGTTGTTCGATGCCGGCGTGCCGAGTTCGTCGATATGGGGCATCGTCGTCTCAGCGGTGTCGGGAACGCCGTTGAAGAAGCGCCACTCGTTGAAGCTCCCGTTCGGCCCGCCCTCGCCGCTCGCACCGTTGTCCGAGACGACGACGATCAGCGTGTTGTCGATCTCTCCCGACTCCTCGAGGTAGTCGAGCACACGGCCCAGACGGTCATCGTTGTAGGAGATGTAGCCGGCGAACACTTCCGCCATCCGGGTGAACAGCCGACGTTCGTCGTCGGAGAGGCTGTCCCACGGGCGCACGGTGTCGAGCAGCGGCCAGGGCTGCCCGTCGGGGCCCGTCCGGTTCGGCTCGCCGTGCGGGTTGATCGGCGAGAGTTCGGTGTCGGCGGGGAGGAGGCCGAGTTCGATCTGGCGATGCAGGATCCCGGCACGAATGGCCTCGTAGCCCTCGTCGAAGACGCCCGTGTAGCGGTCGGCCCACTCCGTCGGAACGAGGTGAGGCGCATGACCCGCCTGGGGAGCCAGGTACATGAAGAACGGCTTGTCGGGATCGATCACCTTGGCGTCGCGGATGAACTCGACCGCCTTGTCGGCCATGTCGTCGGCGAGGTGGTAGCCGTCCTCGGGACGACCGGGAGCCTCGACCGGATGGTTGTCGTACACGAGATCGGGGAAGAACGAGTTCGTCTCGCCACCGAGCCAGCCGTAGAACCGCTCGAAGCCCCGGCCGAGTGGCCACCGACCCTTGAAGGCCGCCAGGTTGCACTCCTCACCCGGGGTGAGGTGCCACTTGCCCACGCAGTAGGTGTTGTAGCCCCGTTCGGCGAGCACCTCGGAGATGAACCCGTTCTCGAAGGGGATGCGAGTGGAGATCCCCGGGAACCCCGATGCGAACTCGGCGATCGTCGCCATGCCGTTCGAGGTGGCGTTCCGCCCGGTCAGGAGCGACGCTCGGGTGGGCGAGCACAGCGCGGTGGTGTGGAAGTTGGCCAACTTCACGCCCCGTTCGGCGATGCGGGCCATGTTCGGACACTGGACCGGGCCGCCGAACGTGTCCATGGTGGCGTAGCCGAGGTCGTCCCAGGCGAGAATCAGAACGTTCGGTGCGCCCTCGGGAGCCTTCGGAGCGAGAAACGGTTCCCAGTCGGGTTCCGAGTCAC